>NZ_JBBOOM010000001.1:2821172-4231759 GCF_038003085.1 Psychrobacillus sp. FSL K6-2836 | reverse complement strand
AATTGCAGCCATTCTTTTTGCTTTCCTTGGTATGAATTTAACCCAGTTAGGAAGTCGTTTACAAACGTCGTCTCATAAAGATGTTATATACCATATATGCGGTCGATATTTAGGAATTTTTGTCGATATTCTTATCACGTTTTTCTTGTTCGGAGTAACTGTTGTTATGTTCTCCGGAGCGGGTGCAATTTTTGAAGAACAATTTGGGTTACCCGCATTTGCAGGAAGTCTCTTTATGGCAGTCATAACGATTGCTTCTGTTACGCTGAATGTACAGAAAATAATTGGTTTGATTAGTGCAATTACTCCATTTTTACTTGTGTTGGTTATTTTGATAGCCGGATATTCTTTATTCCAATATGATCCTTCTTCTATGGATATGGATGCGGCTGTAGCCAAAACATCTCCTGCGGCTTCCAATTGGATAATGGGTGCATTACTATATGTATCTTATAATATCGCAGCAGGAGTTGCGATGATTACAGTAATTGGCGGAACAGTAAAAGATCAAAAAGTAGCGGGTCGTGGCGGAATTATCGGTGGTCTAGGATTAGGTTTATTAATATTATTAATAAACATCTCGATGTTAACGCAACTGGAAAAAGTTTCTGATGTAGCCATGCCAATGATTACATTATCAAATGCAATACATCCTATTGTTGGCTTTTTGATGGCAATTGTGCTGATTGGCATGATTTACAATACAGCAGTTGCAATGCTTTATGCCTTTTCTGCACGTATCATGAAACCAGAAAAACCAACTTTTAAGACATTTACTATTCTATTTGGAGTAATAGCTTTTATCGCTAGTTTCTTAGGCTTTGTTAATCTTGTCGGAACTGTCTATCCAATCACAGGATATTTAGGCTTCCTTTTAATTGCGGCGATTATTGTTTCTTGGTTTAAATATAAAAAGAGAGCTTGATTTCGGAAAAATAGATAGTGAAAGGCTCCAGGTTCTCATTGATTTCTGAATTGCTTGAGAACCTGATATCTAGTTTTAATTGAATAATGAAGAAGATTAATTAATAATATTAAACATCGAGTTAATATTATTAATTTTTTTGTTGAAATTTTTAAATTTTATTATATATTTTTTCTTTCCCTTGTTATATAATCAAATAAACTAAAAGGAAGGAATTTCTTATGGCTTATAAAGTAATCACAAATTGTCCTGTTTGTAGTAAAACATTGAAAATTACGAAGTTGCAGTGCTCTCATTGTCACACTACGATTGAAAATGAGTTTGAATTATCCAAGCTAGCGTCCTTATCAAAGGATCAGCTTCATTTTGTGGAAGTATTTTTAACATGCAGAGGGAATATCAAAGAAGTTGAAAAGGAACTGGGAATTTCGTATCCAACGGTTCGAGGTAAGCTAACAGACATCATTTCATTCCTTGGATATGTGCAGAAAAAGAAAAATGAAGTAGATGAGAAAAAAGTTGTCACCATGTTGGAAAATGGCGAAATCACACCAGAAGAAGCCATTAAGCTCTTAAAAGAAGAATAGGGAGGAATTTATCATGAAAGAGGAAATTACAAGAGTGTTAACCATGGTCCAAGAAGGTAAGATTGATCCAGATAAGGGATCAGAACTGATTCAAGTATTAAAAGAGAAAGAAGAAACAGGTAATAAGCTTTTTGAAAAACCGACTAAATATTTAGATAAAATATTAAAAATTCGTGTTATATCAGCCGAAAATGATAATGTCACGGTAAATTTGCCTATAAAACTTGTCAAGGCAGTAATAATGGCTGGACACAGTATCGCAGCAAGTATTCCTCAAGCGGAAAAATACGTTAAAGATGTAGATATTAGCCTAATTATTGAGGCAATCGAAAGCGAATTAGATGGCCAAATTGTTGATATTAAATCGGCAAACGGGGATACCGTTTCGATCATCATTGATTAGTGATTTGCTTATGTTGCATGTAAAAGTGAAAGTAAAAGACGTTCGGTTTACCATTCCAATTCCATATACTATTATAAACATTATTATTTCAATTTTGTCTTCAAAATTTTTTCAGCAAAATGTAAACAAATGGACAAAAGAACACTTCAAAAAAAGAAAACTGGACTTTACCATTCCACTAGTAGACAAAAATACGCTAAAGCCTATCCTCAAGGAACTGAAAAATTATAAGGGGATCGTGCTAGTAGATGTCAAAGCTAGTGACGGTACTGAGGTTAAGGTTAGACTATAGTGAAAGGTACCAGGTTCTCGTTGAATTCTGAATTGTTTGAGAACCTGGTTCCTAAAATTTCCGATATTACATCTTCTTTGGAGCTGGTACACCTAATAGTCGTAAGGATTCCTGCAAGACAACAGATATCGCAAAGGCAAATGTTAACTTAGAAGCTGTCGTTCCATCATTAGCTAAAATTTTTGTACTAGCATAATATTTATTGAACTGGCGTGCAAGCAGTAAACTAAACTTCGCAATTTGAGATGGATCTGCATGATCAAAAGCTTTTTCTACCACATGTGGAAAATCCTCGAGTAGCTGGATAATTGGCCACGCTTCAACTCCAATTGGTGAAAAAGTGAATGCTTCAGCCCCAAAGTTACCTTTTTGGAGCAATGAACTAATTCTAGCATTCGTATATTGTACATAAGGTCCTGTTTCCCCTTCAAAATTAAGCATTTGCTCCAATGAAAAATCAATATCGTTCATGCGATCATTTTTTAAATCATTGAAAATAACTGCTCCTACTCCTACTTGCTTTGCGACTTCACCTTTATTTTCTAATGTTGGATTTTTCTCGTAAATATTATGCTCTGCAGTTTTAATAGCATCAGCTATTACATCCGCAAGCAAGATCACTTTGCCTTTACGCGTAGACATTTTTTTGCCGTCTTTGAGCATCATTCCAAATGGAACATGTTGTAGCTGGTCGGACCATTCATACCCCATTTTTTGTAGCACTGAAAATAGTTGCTTAAAGTGTAGTGTTTGTTCATTTCCCACAACGTAAAATGTTTTACTTGCCTGATATGTTTGATGACGATACAAAGCTGCTGCTAGGTCGCGTGTCGCATAAAGGGTCGCCCCATCTTTTTTAGTAATTAGACTTGGTGGCATATCATCAAGCTCTACTACAAAAGCACCTTCAGATTCAATTAATAATCCTTTTTCCTTTAAATCGTCAACTACATTAGTCATTTTATCGTTATAAAAAGCTTCACCAGCATAAGAATCAAAGTGAACACCCAAAAGTTCATAGATTATTTGGAACTCCTTTAAAGAAGCCTCTTTGAACCATTTCCATAAAGAGAGAGCCTCTTCATCTCCTTCTTCAAGTAATTTAAAAGCTGCACGAGCTTGCTCATTTAAAGAGTCATCTTTTTCTGCCATATCATGAAAATGCACGTAAATCTTTAATAACTCTTCAATTGGTGCTGCAAGGATTTTCTCCTCATTTCCCCATAATTTATAAGCAACTATAAGCTTGCCAAATTGTGTGCCCCAGTCACCAAGATGATTAATGCGAATAGCTTCATACCCATTTTTCTCCGCAATATTCGCTAGAGCGTTACCAATTACTGTTGAACGCAAATGCCCCATTGAAAAAGGCTTTGCTATATTTGGCGAGGAAAAATCGATCACAATTTTTTCCTGCTTTTTATTTTTACTTCCATACTGCTGTTGATCCATCGTAATAGATTGTAAAACTTGGTTTGTAACTAGCGTCCGATTGAAGAAAATATTCACATACCCACCAACGACTTGAACGCTGGCTATTAACTTATCCTCTAACTTAGTACTTAACTCTAACGCTATTTGTTGTGGAGCTTTACGCAATTTTTTCGCCAGTGTAAAACAAGGAAATGCAATATCACCTAGTTCCGTCTGCTTTGGCTTTTCTAGTAACTGCTCTATTTGTTGAACAGTCCATTCATTTTCTAATGCCTTTGAAATGACATTTGCGATTTGGTTTGTCAGGTTCATGTATTTTCCTCCCATATAAAAAGCTCTCGTCTCTAAATAAGAGACGAGAGCTAAAATTCCCGTGGTACCACTCTAGTTGCCACAATTGTGACCGCTTTTCCGTTCTTAACGAGGTGCCTTCCCCGATTTTCCCTACTAGACTTTCAGGACATTTCTCCAAAGTGCGGTTCATCGATTCTTCTTGTATTAGGCTCCCACCATCCCTAACTCGCTTCCCAGTCTCGTATCGATTACTCTCTTCTTCAACGAATTTAACTTTATGATTTTACATATCGTACAAGAGATTCAGAATTGTGTCAACAACCCCAATCATCTTTTAAAATAGAATACATATACAAGTCATCAAATTTTCCACAAGTATATTCATAATGTCTTAGTAAACCCTCTCTTTTAAATCTTTGCTTCTCCACTAATTTTTGTGAAGGGACATTAGCCGGTTCGATTAAGGCTTCGATTCGTTCGAATGAATAATGATCAAAACCGAACTTAATAACTGCTTCCAATGCTTCCCCAGCTATTCCTCTTCCCCAATATTCTTTGCTTAATTCGAATCCCACCTCAGCACGGTAATTTTTTGTGCTCCTATTAAGAAATCCGCAGCTTCCGATAACCTTGCCAGCATCTTTTAGCGTAATTCCCCATCTAATGCCAGATTCATCTTTGCGGATAGACTGATACCAACTGATTTCATCCAGAGCGTCTTCTACAGATTGAAAAGGTTCCAATCCCATATGTTTTACAACATCCTTATCTGACAAATAGCGTAACATGTCAGAAGCATCCTCGTTTGTAACTTCTCTTAATAATAATCTTGACGTTTCAATAATTGGCATAGTCGTCATTGTTAAAACCTCGATTCATTTGTAAAATAAATTTGCTTAGTAAAAAGGGAAAACACAAACCTCGAATAGAACCACCTCTCCTTTGTCATATTAACTACAAAGGAGATGATATAATGCCACGAAGAAGTGACAATCCACATGTGAATCCCACACCACATTTGGATGGTAAAAAAGAAAATATAATAAACGATCCAGCGGCAACTGCTGGTGCTAAAATCGGTATTCAATTGAATGCAAAAGAAGAATTTGCACAAGAAAGAAATCCATTCAACTACTTTCCAAAACGAGATAAAGAAATGGAACCATTTGAGAAGCTGACAAGAGGTAAAAAAGTAGAAGAATAAAAGTAGCTAAACAAAAGCTGCAGATTACACTCTACAGTTTTTGTTTATCCTTAAATAGTAGCTGCATTCTTTCTTTTAATTGTTGTTGATTCCACTCCACTGTTTTGTCAGAGACCAAAGAAACTTTCTTGCGCTTCGGTATTTTCACTTGACCGCTTACTGCTCTTGTATAACCTTCTATCATCGCAGCAATTGCTAAAATGACAAGTGCGAAGCAAATGGCTGGACCAAGTGGCAACCAAGGAACTCCCTGCAAGTAACGGAAGGAAGACCCAAAAAGACCTGCCCATTCATATGCAATCGATTTAGGTGGATCACCGAACATTGGATCATAGCTGACATCTGTCCCTCCAATATACAATTGTAAAAGTCCTAAATGAGTGAAGACGACTAAGGTTTCCACGACCTGCTGACCGTATAAGACGAATAGCTTTTCTCGCATCATTGGGAATAGATGTCTAGTAATAATTCGGGACTTACTTGCACCTAGAGTTTTGGAGGCAAGAATATATTCCTGCTGATACAATAAGTTCGCTTCATTGCCAATAAGAGAAGAAACAATCGGTACTGTAATAATGGCCATTAATACTACTTGAATAACAATACGCTCCCAGACAGTTGTGGAGAATCCTTCCATCGGCTCCCATAACACCGAATAGAGCATTAAATAGGAAAAAATAGTCATCGGTACATAATGAAGAGGATCGATGAAACTATTAATCGTTCTACGACGTTTTTGCCAATAGGTCCCGATTGCAAATCCTAATGGTACGGCTATTAGCATCCGTACTGCAGCGACACCCATAGCTGAAATAATCGTATACTTTGCTCCGAGCATAATTTTAGCGAACATATCAAAGCCATACTGATCGGTCCCTAGCGGATGCGGCCAGCTTGGAGAAAGCGGTGCGGCCTCGATAACTCTCCCTTTTTCCATTATAAAATAGGTTTGCTTCGGGTCTGGACCATTTATCCATTCAAATACAAAGCTTCCGATAAGAAAGAAAGCTAATATGAGAAAACCAAATACAAAATAAGGTTGTTTCCATAGCAATTTCATAATATAGCACCTCCACGGCTTGTCCGACGTAAAAAGTACCACTCAAAAAAGCTATATACGATGAACACTGGTATGAAAAAGCTACATACAGTTATTAAAAATAACTCTCCAGATAAATGCTCACTTAAGTGGAACATAATACCCGGCATATTGAACATTCGCTCTAAGATGAATAAATTGGATAGCATAAACCACATCGTTTTTTTGGACTGAAAGAAAATACTAATGATAGCATTACGAAAAATATGTATAAATAAAATGATGACCTTATTAAATCCAAGTGATCTAGCGAGCTCTACATACAATTTTCTTTCCTCTGCTTCAAACGTCAGCATACTTAAGCGGTAAAGCTGAACCATCGGCAAAATCATTAAACAAAAAACAGGAAGCAGGTAGATTTTCTCTCCACCAGTAGATGCAATTCGCATAAAAACACCCGTATGTCTATGGACAATGATAACTAGTAATTGAATAAGTAAAATAACTAAAATATCCGGCAATGATTCCAAAAAGAAAAATATTGTTTTGATGCGCTGTCGTGCACGTTCTTTAAAAAGCATCGTAATTACTGTAAATGATAAAGCGAAAACAACTGCAACAAAAAGTGCTAGAAATAATACTTCAAGTGAATAAAATATATATTCTCCAATATAACTACTATAATATGTATCTAAGAAATGCTTCAGTGGGAAAAGAACGAGTAAATGTTCCCCATATTCTCTCCACCAAAACTCCCCTTTTTGAAAACCATTAATAAGAATTGGCAATCCACTAATAAGCAAAATACCGATGAATGCAACAACTAACCGTAGCACCCACTGCATAAAACGTTTCACAAAAAATCCCCCTGCTGCCTGAAAATCATGATAAAATCATCATAACATAATGAAAATGAAAAACAGAGAATTTTTTGCAAATTCAAAAAAAAGTGGAAAAAGGTAAGGGAAAACTTGAATATTAAATTGTTCCATACTTATACTCTTGACTATATTATGTTATTAATGAGTCTCTTAATAAGTGTAAATTCACAGAAGACCACCAAAATCTACTTGATGTATTGGACTTAATAATAGACCATCGAAATGACTGCCTTGTTTAACTAAAGGATAGAATTATTTTTTCAGAGCAAGTTTTACTGATGTTTTTATTTGCTCTTTGAACACTCCATTTTTATCAATAGCTAACAATTCCTCTTTTAAATGTTTTTCAAATAAATCCACTTTTTCTCCTAGAAAACGTTTAGCACCAAAGGAAGTTGAATAGTGATTTCCAATTATAGAGTCCAATGTCCATATGTGCTCATAAGAAGGTATTTGATGAATTTCTAGGTCAAACTTTGAATTTGCTATAATATCCTGATGACTAACTGTTGGATGACTGTATGTAATATTCCCTGCTCTTCTTTCATCCCCATACCAATGCTTTACAACCTCTTGAACGGTCTGTTGCCATGGCAAAAGCGTTTCATTAGGAGAGTAATTATCTATAATAGCTATTCCTCCACCAACAGCAACCATTTCATATAAACTTTCAAGAATCCGTGGTCTATCCATCCAGTGAAATGCCTTTGCAATAGTTACCAATCTAAAGGTCATGTTGTTATTACGTTTATATTTTTCAACATCACCAAGAAACCACTCTGTATTTTCAACTCTAATTTCTTTATTGATTCTTTCAGCCTCCTGGATCATCTCAGACTCAGTATCCAACCCTACTATTTTTTCAAACCAATCAGAGAACCTTAATGATAAACGCCCATCACCGCAGCCCAAATCCAGCATGTTACCATTTCCATCTAAAGAAAACTTATTCCTTAAATATCTGATTAGATTAGCGGAATATACTGGTCTATATCGTGAATAATACCAAGCTGTGCCTTTAAATAAATCATCCCCATAATCTTTCATTGAATAATCCCCCTTTTTTAACCTTCAAATTTTCTTAAGTTACCTACAATTAGTTTAAGTATTACATTTCAAATTATATCGTTTTGATGGTTAAGCTAAAGAAACAAAGTAAATCTGTTCTATGTTTTTATGAACGTATTGGTGGAAAAGAATACACTCGCAGGACTGGTTTGTTTGGGGAACTTTGCATTAGTAGCCTCCAAGTAACAACAGTAAAAGTTAGGAAGAATTATAATTCTATTCTACAATAACTCAACCTTTTCCTTTAACATAGCAATATTTTTTACATTTTCATTGCTATTTTTTCATAATGTATATACATGGATGTCCTTGGGAGTTGAAAAGATGTATTGGATGAAAAAAGGCTTGGTTATACTGATTGGAAGTATTTTTATAGCATTAGGTATTAATCTTTTTTTGATACCTCATAAGGTATTAGACGGTGGGATTATCGGCATAGCACTAATATTAAATTATCTTTGGGCTTTAAAGCCCGGGTTAATGATTATTCTTTTTAGTATCCCAATCTTTATCATCGCATGGTTCAATTATCGGGAATATTTTTATAATAGTTTACACGGGATGATTATCTCCTCCTTTTTGATAGATTTGTTTCAGCCATTGGTTAGATTCATACATATTGGTTCGATTTACAGTTCTATTTCAGGCGGAATTTTTGTTGGTGTTGGTATTGGTTTGATGCTGAGGTTTAAGACAAGTACCGGGGGAACAGATTTAGTCGCTCAATTACTTAGTGAAAAAACGGATATAAATGTAGGTATACTTATCTTTATCATTGATACTATAGTGGTGTTATGTGGCGGGCTATTATTGTCTACCGATACGCTACTCCTATCGATTATTACGATCTTTTTTGTGGGAGTCACAACAAGCTTGATCACGAGAAATGTTACCCAGGTTGAATGATAAAAACCGCTAAGGAATTTAACTCCTTAGCGGCTTGGTTTCTATTTAATGCGTTGTTCCGTTTCCTTATCAAAGAAATGTGCTTTACTAAGATCAAATGCTAAGTCAATTGTATCTCCTGCTGAAATATTGAAACGCGAGTCAATTCGAGCAACGAAGTTTTGATTGTTCACTTGCGAATAAAGAATAATTTCTGCTCCCATTAACTCAGCAACCTCTACAGATGCACTCACTTTCGTTTCAGGAGAGAAGTCTAAGAAAACTTGCTCGTCATTAATATCCTCTGGACGTATACCAAGAATAACATCTTTTCCGTCATACCCACGTTCTTTAAGAATTTTAAGTCTGCCATCAGGAACAAGTAACTTTACATCATCCATCACAAAATAATTACCAACCAATTTACCATTTAAGAAATTCATCGCTGGAGATCCAATAAATCCACCAACAAATACATTATCCGGCTCGTCATATACCTCTTTTGGTGCACCAACCTGTTGAATGACCCCGTCTTTCATAACTACTAATCTCGTAGCCATTGTCATTGCCTCTGTTTGGTCATGCGTTACATAAATAGTTGTCGTTTGCAGACGACTATGTAATTTTTGAATTTCTGCGCGCATTTGCACACGAAGCTTTGCATCTAAGTTAGATAGTGGTTCATCCATTAAGAACACTTCCGCATCACGTACGATTGCTCTACCAAGCGCTACACGCTGACGTTGACCACCAGAAAGAGCTTTTGGCTTACGATTCAATAGGCTCTCCAGCCCTAAAATTTTTGCAGCATTATCTACACGTTTTTTAATCTCATCTTTTTTAAATTTGCGAAGCTTCAGCCCAAAAGCCATATTATTATAAACGTCCATATGTGGATATAGCGCGTAGTTTTGGAATACCATCGCAATATTACGATCTTTTGGTGGTACATCATTTACGCGTTTATCACCGATAAATAAATCCCCTGAAGAAATCTCCTCTAATCCAGCAATCATACGTAATGTCGTCGATTTACCACAACCAGAAGGACCAACTAATACTAAAAATTCTTTATCTCGTATTTCCAAATTGAAGTCTTCTACAGAAACTACGTTATTGTCATATACCTTTTTAATATTTACTAATTTAAGTTCAGCCATCCTATTTCCCCCTTGAATTGAAAGTGCTTTCATTACTAATAGAATACTATATTTTAAATTTTCAAGAAATGGGAATAGTGCACAAAGATAAAGAAGAATTTAGTGTATGTTTACCAAAAATCATTTTCTAGCTATTAATGCCAAGGATACCGTCATTGCATCATGGAATTGGCGAATATCGATCCCGGTCTTATCAAAAAAACGCTCCAATCGATATTGAAGACTGTTGCGGTGCAGATGGAGTACTTTAGCAGTCTCTGAAAGATTTAAGTTACACTTTAAAAAAGTCTCAATCATTTTAATCGTCTCTGCGTCGTGTATGTACTCTTGCAATATAGTTTTAGAAATATCCAATCGTAATTCAGCCTCGGTCTGCTTTGTAAGTATAAACGGTATAGCTTCCACATACGTCACTACCGATTTGTTCGTATAAAGGAAAACGCGTTTGGCCACATTGGTCAATGAATTATAGTGAAGTGTAATATCCGCTATATCCTTTTTGTATGGTCCTACAAAAAAGTTAATTTTCACATATAAATCACTCATTAAAATATCGATTATCTGCTCATATGAAATACTTTCCTCTTCTTGCATTTGTTGCTCTATGATAAATCCTTCGTGCTCGCTCTCCCATAAAATAGGTACTTGCTTATCAAAAAGTGCCTCTATGGCATCCTTAAACAAAACGGGTTCAATTTGATTTTTATTGAACGAAAAATAAACGAACCGAAAAGAGTTACTCGGTTTCCAATCCTTTTCTTCCATCAATTCTGCAGAAAAAATAATTTTCCTCCAGTTTTTTTCTGCTTCTGTTGGTGTCGGGAACTGCACATTATACGGAGATAGAAAAGTAGTTAATAACGAGATATCTTTTGAGGTTAATTCGTCATTACGGATACCAATTATTTCATTTTTGTCTGTGGTAAACCATTTATAATCTATGCTTAAATCATCGGAACCGTCTTTATATACTTTTACAGACGAGTAAATTTTTCTTAATTGATTAATCATTATACAACCTTCTTTCAAAAAGAATTACAATCCAAGAATTTATCTCTATCTATTACCAATACTATACAATTAAATTATGATTAATGAAACTAGATAAGGATAGAACAAATGCTACTTCACAATAGCTATGTAGTAATGTATTAATAATTAAGTTAGATACTGAATTTTTCTCCATTTTTGTTTCATACTGATAGTTAGTTAAAGGGGGGAAAAGGTTGAAAAAAGAAGATTTTTTAGATTTGGAACCAGCTGAAGCAAATATTGCTATCCGAGAAGAATTCTATACCGAAAACGACCATGAGGAAGTTCTGCCAACACACGTTAATTCTAACGCCCTAGTTTTTTAAATTACTGGCAAGGATAATTAATCAACCAAGCTTAGATTATTAGTCGTGGTCGTTAAAGATGTATTTAATTATCAAAATTTATAAGACTTTTTTAAAGGATAAAATAGATAAATACAAACAATACTAACTTTACTATTAATTGTTTGGGAGGTGAAATAAAGTGACCGTTCTAACGATGAAAGAATTGGCATTTATGGAAGATGAAATACGTGGAGAGGAAATAATTGCGAAAACGATGAATTGGTGTGCAACACAATGCAAAGACCAAGAGCTAAGAAAAATAATGGAAGAAATAGCGGAAAAACACCAGTTAAAAATTGCTAGCCTCTCCCAATACTTTAATCGTACTAACAACACTCAATAACTTCAAAAGGTGGGTTCATATGCCAAATAATATCGCAGGACGTGGTTTAACAGACCGTGAAATGCTTCAGCTTTGTCTAGAGCTGGAGAAGGGGCGCTGCCGCAGTATTAACAATACAATATTAGAGACCACACATCAGCAGCTACGTGAAATTTATGAACAATGTTTTGAAAATGCGAGCTCCAACCACTATCTGCTTTTTAAGATAATGAGTAACAAAGGCTGGTATAAGACCGAGCTTGCATCTAAGGAGCAGGTTGACAAAGTACAGGAGCTTATGCAAAATAACCTAAATCCAGATGACTAGTTTTAGAAAAACGTATAAGCGTATTTTTAATGTACGGTTTAGACTGTGGATAAACTCGGTAAAATTGAGTTTATCTACAGTCTTTTTTGTTTTAAGAATAAATTTCCAAGTAATAGACAATTAATATTGTATATTGGAGGGGAAGATTATTATGATAATAAAACATGATGAGAAAATAATTTATTGCTACTGCTGTCGCAAAAGGACTTTATTTATACGTAGAGATTTGCATAATAATAGTGGTGTAGAGAGTCATTGTAGTGAATGTTCATTCATTTGGTTTGAATGGCAAAATCGGGCAGTAGAGCGAGAAAAAGAAAAGTGGCTTGACTTTAATGGGGGAGTTTTAACTAAAACAATTAGTCATACATTAATTACTAAACAAAATTCGATATAACATTAATTCCTCACATATCTGGTTATTATTTAGATTGTTCTATTATTTTAAATGCAAACAACACCGTTATTTAATATGAGCGGTGTTGTTTACAATAGAATATCAATTCATAAATATCTCTACATTTTATCATCATCAACGATCCTTGTTTTATAAGAATAATTGCTATTCTAATTTTATACGATGGAAGAAACCTATTGCATCATTTCAAATTGCTGTACCATGAAGTCGTAATTCATTGCACCCATCGTGATAAATTGAATGCGTCCATTCGAGTCAATCATATAGGTAGTTGGATAAGCCATAACCTTATATTCGTTTGAAACAGCAGATTGATCATCTAATGGAGTTGTCAACGTTAGGTTCAATTCATCTACAAATTTTTGTACATTATCCTGATTCGATTCTGTTTCGGTTAAATTCACAGCCAAAACTTGTACATCCTTATTTTTCTGGAACTTTTCCATATCAGGCATCTCGGCGCGGCAAGGCGGACACCATGTTGCCCAGAAGTTCAGCATGACTCGCTTACCTTTGTAATCTGACAACTGGACTGTCTCACCATCTAATGTAGTGAGTTCAAAATCAGGGGCAATCTCACCTTTACGAATTCCTACCTCATTGGATTCTTCCACTTCTACTGGATTATTTATCTGCTGGTTTGTTAGTTTATTCTCTTCTTGAGTAGTTTTTTCATTTGAAGCGAATAGAAACTCATAGACTGACCAACCAAGCATCCCCATTACTATAATAATAAGAATCGCCTTTTTCATTTCTCATTACCTCCTTCATCCTAATTTATCAAACCATGTATCTTGCACTAGTTTCAGTAAAAACTCAGTGATGCGCGGCATTTGACCAGTAAATAAGATCAATCCCATAATTATCATAATCACCGCGCCTGTTTTCATTATTACTTGACTATGTCGAGTGATCCACTTGGTTGATCCTAGGAAGAACGTCAAGAGAAGAAATGGCAATGCAAACCCCAATGCATACATTACCGTGTATATAATTCCTTGAGCTGGATTACTGGCTGCCAAGAATAAAATGGAACCGAAGATTGGCCCAATACACGGTGTCCAACCAGCAGCAAAACCCATGCCCACCAAAAAAGTACCTACATAGCCCACTGGTCTTTTTGCAGATTGAAAACGTCTTTCCTTCATTAGCATTGTAATATTAATCCAACCTCCAACGAAAAGCCCCATGAAGATAATTAACACTCCGGCTAAACGTTGAATAAGGAGCCCAGTATCACCTACTAATAATGTTTGAATAAATTGCCCTAAATAAGAAGCTCCCATGCCTAAGCCAATAAAAACAAGGGATACACCTAACAAAAAAAATACGGAATGACTTAATAATTTAGTTCGTATTGTATTATCATGATTTCCCTGCAGTTCCTTGACACTGATTCCAGTAATATAGGATAGGTACGCGGGAAAAATCGGTAGCACACAAGGCGATAAAAAAGATAATGCCCCTGCTCCTAATGCTAAAAACATCCCTAACCCTAACATCGTATCTGTCTCAATTCCCCCCACTTATGGCACCCTCTTTCTTTTTCTGATAAATAATTAGTAGACAACTTATAAGGAGCATTAAAACTAAAAACCATGGTGCCAAAGTATACCCAAACACCATCATGATTGGCATCTTAACTGCCAAACCTAAGCTACCTATGGTCCATCCGAGGAATATGAATAGATTCAACCAGTGTGGGGATACATGATCGCGCATGATTACAAATACAACTAATAACAAAGCGACTAAACCCATATAGCCAATTGAATATGTATTGCCATTCCAAATTATTTGAGTAAATTCATACACAAATGAAGTAACTAAAAATATTTGTATAAATGCATTAAAAAATGGTAGCACATCAATTCTTCTACGTTTAGATTGAATCACAATTGTTATCACACTAAATAGAGCAGCTAAGTAAAATGCAAGTGAGTTACTTGGATAAGACAATATGGCCATCGGATCAACTATAAAAATCGAAAAGTTTAAAATGATTTTTCCAACCCAAATAAAAATAACAAAATTTATCAGTTGATCCAACGTTTCTTCCATATGAATTTTCTTCTTTTCTTTTGCTAAATCACTTATAAAGTAGTAAGTGAGAAATCCCATACTAAAGCTTAAAATGATAATAGCAATTGAAGATTGTATACTCGACAGTGTCACAGTTAAACCCTCCCGACTTATTGCTTCCTGTCTATATTACTAAAGCTTTGTGAAAGTCTGATGAAATTGAGTACTCATTCAATTAAATAAGCTTAAATAGCAATATTAAAAAAGACGACTCGCACTAATTTTTCGGAGTCGTGTTTTATTATTGATTAACTATATCAAATCATTTCCAACCCCAATATTTTCGCTTTAATTCCTTTGCTCCTTTGGTTTTTGCCCAACAAATTGGATTACATGTGACTCCCCATTATGGAATTCTCCTTCATGGCGGACAACTTCTCCCATGAAAAAGTGAACAATGCGCCATTCAGCAAAGATTTTCAAAAACTCTTCCGGTTTGTATAAAAAGTCTAGCTCTTGCGGCCCGCCACTTTTATAAGGAATTTGATAATGTGAATACACCTCTGTCAGAAAATAACCACCTGGCTTTACAGCTTCTTTTACACCTTGAAGTGTTTTGTGCCGAAGCTCTGTCGGGAAATGACCAAAGATACATACAATTTCATCCCAATTAGCTCTACTCCATTTTGCTTCGTTTAAGTCTACAAGCTCAGTCGTGACCGCTACCCCACGTTCATCTGCGAGCTTATTTGTTTTCGCGAGCCCAGATTCCGCATAATCCCATGCTGTGACTTTCATTCCCTGCTCCGCTAAGTAAACCGCATTACGCCCTTCCCCTTCAGCAATGGCAAGAGCCTTACCCGAAACTTTTATTTTCTTCTGAAATTCCGTCAAGAAAGCATTCGGTTCCCTGCCATAAACATAATCCTCTGTTTGAAAACGTTCATTCCAATGGTTCATTTTAATCATCCTTTCATGTATAGTTTTGTATCTTTAAACGTTAAGTTAAATGTTTTCTATGAAACTGAATGAACTAAAATCAATCCGATTCCTCAACAATCATGTTATAAATTTTGCTTATTTTTTCATGCAAAGATTGCATTTGAACAAATCGTGCTTCCCTTAAAATTTCTTTACCATCTACAAATAATAGTAGTGCTGGTACAGTAAGAACCGAAAGACATCCAGCTATTTCTTCGACATCATCTGCATTTATATGCCCTAGCTGTATTAGTGGGAATTCTTTCAGTAAATCCTTCAGCTGAGGCAGTATAGCATGACAAACTCCACAATTAGTTCTTGATACATATAAAAAACTAAACTTGTGGTCTTCGATAAACTTTTCTACTGAGTTGATCGATGTTAATGTAACCATATCTTCTCCTTTCTTTTCAGAGGAATAATTTTGTGATTCTCAGTCACTATTAATATTTTGTTCAACCCCCATAAAAGAGCTGACCTAATTCTTGAACAGTCATAGGCGCTACTAATCAAACATACGTATTTATTGCCTCGTTTAATAGAGACTTCTTTATTTTGTAGTGAGTAGCCTGCCAAATTCCTTTTCCATCTTTCAAGATTAGAAGTTGAGGGGACTCATGCTTTACCCTGAGATCTTTTTCTATCGTGTTTGAAACACTTCTGTCCTCCTGTACAATGACTATGTATTTAGGAAGTTCTGTTTCAAGCGCTTGTACTTCTTTCATAGCTGATAAGCTGCTTTGACATGTCTTGCTGAATTTAAATAGAAGAAATGGCTGTTCTTTGGACTTTTCCAATAACTCTCGCCAAGCTTCTATCGATTTTATCCGTTTCATATGTGGTTTAACCTCCAACATTCCAACTAGCGTCGAATGGACTGCGTGAAAAGTGCCACCTAAGCAGCTAGTTTAGACCTTGTGCTCATCTAATCACCATTGCTGAATTCATATATAATCCTCCTCCATGAAAGGAGCTTATTAATTTTAAAAAACTAATATATCTATCCAAATTTTAACTGCCGTTACAAATATTAATATTGCTAAAATCATTTTTAACACTTTTGTATTTACCTTTTTTCCAACCATAGCCCCAAGTGGTGCGGCAAGTAAGCTAGCAGCCACCATGATAAGTGATGGTAAGAATTCCACTTGCCCAGTCGATACTTTTCCGGCGATGGCACCTATTGATGAAATAAGTGTTATCGCTAAGGAAGAAGCAATTGTCATTCTTGTAGGTATTTTTAAAACGGTAAGCATAATAGGTACTAACAAAAACGCCCCGCCTGCACCGACAATACCTGCCCCAACTCCAACGATTAATGCGAGCAATGCACCAAGCCATTTATTAAACTTTACTTGTTCAAGGGGTATGTCATCAAGTCCTTTTTTAGGTATTATCATCATGATGACCGCAATAATTGCCAAAATTCCATATACGAAATTGATTCCACTTTCAGGCATTTGCGTAGAACCTAATCCCCCAAAGAAACTACCGATTAGAATACTAGCACCCATGTAAGCAATCAATTTATTATTTAAAAATTCACCTTTTCGATAAGCATAGACTCCACCAATCGTAGCAAAAAATACTTGGATGGCAGTTATTCCTGACACTTCATGGGCTGTAAACTGGGCAATACCAAGTGCAGAAGGGATATACAACAGCATCGGGAAATTAATAATGGATCCACCTATTCCTAACATTCCAGAAATAAACGAGCCTATCAATCCAATGAAGAAGATGGTAACAATAAAACCTATATCCATTTTCCTCCTCCTTTTAAAAAGGGAACCTGTTGCGGCTCCCTCTTTGATTCCCTGTAATTCTTTTGAAAATACCTTATCAGAAACTGATTACTTTAACGAACCGAACAACGATTTGGTCCAATTTCCATATCACGTTGTTTTTCTTCATCAGGGTTCAATATCCCCATATTCGTTTCTCGAATCTCTTGATATGCATTTGGCTGGGGCGGTAAATTTTCAGTCACAAGCTTTCTAAATTCATTTTCATCTTCTATATTTAGCCCATGATTTGTTTCGTAAAGTGTACTTAACTTTTCAGATACACTTCCATCTGCATTTAATTCATCGATGATCATAAAGTGTGCTGGTAAAACGATTAGCTCCCCAGATAATGCTCTGTATCTTGCGTAGAGACTTTCTCTTAAATCTTTTACCCAGTCTTCTGCTAAACCGGCAAGGTCTGGTCTACCAATTGAATCGATAAATAAAATATCGCCGGATAGTAAGAACTTTTCATCCACAACAAAGGATGTTGACCCGATTGTGTGACCTGGTGAATATAATGCATGAATATTTATAGAAGTATTACCAATTGTCACTTCATTTCCATCTTCTAATGGTTGGTAATCAAATGTTACATCTACAGCATCTTTTGGGGGAAGCCAGTAGGTTGCGCTTGTTTTTTCAGCAAGCTTTCTTCCACCAGAAATATGATCGGCATGTAGATGTGTATCAAATACATGTGTAACTTTTGCGCCAATACGATCTGCAAATTCAAGATAGATATCCGTCGTTCTTGCCGAATCGATAATGGCTGCCTCACCGTTTGAGACGATCATGTAAGACAAGCACCCCTTACCAATACGTACAAACTGATAAATCTCTCCCCCATCTTTTAGATCCCCCACTTTAACAGGTGATAAATATTCACTCCATGCTTTCATTCCACCGTCTAGGGAAAAAACAGAAAGTCCCGCCTCAGTTAGCATCTCTGCAACCATGATAGATGAACGTCCTTTTGCACAAACGACAAGTACATCTTTATCAGTAGGAATCTCATCCAGGATTCCTTCCACACCATCCATTAATTCGAAGTATGGAACATTTAGATAAACAAAGTTTTCACCTTCGATTTTCCAGTCTGCGAAATCACTTGCATTTCGAACATCTAAAATAAATAGTTCTTCTTTGTTAACTACTTTTTTAGTTACTTCTTTTGAAATCATAGTATTTATACTCATACCTTTACCTCCTAGGGTATATATTTTTACAAAAAAATATAATATTCAAGTTATAATGCGTCTTTATTTCAAAAAAACTTTACCCTGTACCTCAATAGTAACACCTGCTTTTTTCAATAAATTCCCGACTTCGCACCCTTTATCTGCTCCATCTATTGCTCTTTGTGCAGATTGAATTTGTGCTTCTGTTGCATCCGCAGATAAAATGATTTGTGGATAGTGAATTATATTAAACCCATCTTTTGATATCATGACCTCTGAATTTATTGTATGTTCTACTACTGGTAGTTTTCTGCTTTCCAGCATATAAGTAAGAGTTGCTATAAAACAAGTTGCTGCTGAAGAAACGAGTAGCTCTTTTGGATCTGCCCCGTGCCCACTGCCCCCTAAAGAGGTTGGAATAGCAACTTTTGTATGAAGATACTCTGCTTTAAGCATCCCATTCCCTGTTGCTCCACCATGCCAAACGATATTTACATTTGTATTCATATCAGCCATCTATACCATTCCTCCATTAAAATTTATAATAAATAGCGTTAACACCCTCTATTTTTAGAAGTAGAAGACATCTACTGAATGAAGTTAAAATGTCAATGTTACGTCCGCGTCTTTAGCAAATTCTAAAAATGTGACAGCACCGCCTACTTCAATTCCATCTATAAAATCCTCTTTATCTAATCCCATAACATCCATTGTCATTTGACAGCCAATGAATGTAACACCCATTTCTTTTGCCATAGCAAGCAAATCTGGGATAGCTGGAACATTAGCTTTCGTAAATCCTTCTGCAAAATGCTCTTTTCCTTCCGGCATCGGAAGTTGCTGATTAGCCTCTTTATGGATTAAGTTTAGGCCTTCGAATGTGAAGAAAATAGCTACTTCTTGATCTGTTGCTGCAGCTGCAGTTGCGATATTAAACACTTTGTAGGCATCAAATAATCCACCATTGCTTGCGATAATTGCTACTTTTTTATTCATTTATTTTTCCCCCTGATTTCTTAATGCGGTCATGATATTATTAGGATCAAAGCCTACAATCCATTGACCATTCACTTCAGTTTGTGGTACCCCCATTTGCCCCGTCGTTTTAACAAGTCGTTGCATAACTTCAGGTTGTGTTTCAACATTCACTTCATTAAAAGGGATGTTTTGTTCTGATAAAAAGTTCTTTAACATGACACAATACGGGCATTGTGTTGTTGTGTAAACTGTTACTGAATTCATTTTCAAATCTCTCCTCACTCATTATTTATAAATCCTTTTCATACCACTACTTTAATACGGGCATGGGTATTAAAACTATTAAAAAATTTTACTCTATATTGCCCTCCCAAGAAAGCATGCCACCTTGCATATTGATCACTTTATGACCTTGGTCTTCAAGGAATTGTGTTGCACGGCCACTTCTTCCTCCTGAACGGCAAACTATGATATATTCTTTTGATTTATCTAATTCATGCATACGAAATTCGACTAATCCTAATGGAATGTTTATTGCTCCAGGAATTTTCCCTTCTGCTACTTCATCTACCTCACGCACATCGATGATATTTAATAGCTTTCCTTCATTTATTAAAGTTTCTACTTCTTTTGCAGTCATTTCTTTCATTGTAAGTCCCCCTTATTCTACTATCTCCAGTTGCTCATGCCGCCTTTTACATTTGTCACTTTTGTAAAGCCTATTTTTTGGAGCATCTTACTGGCTTTTTGGCTCCTCATTCCACTTTGGCAAATGATAATCACTTCTTTTTCCTTTGAAAGCTCCTTCTCCGCTTTCTGAGAAAGTTGATGGAGAGGAATATTTTTAAAGCCTTTAATGTGATTTCCTTTAAATTCTCCAGGTGTTCGTACATCAACAAATTGTTTATTTTTGTTATTTAACTCCTCATTTAAATCAGTTGTTGAAATATGCCTAACACCTTTTGTTGGTAGAACGCGTTGTAAGATGAAAAGCAATATAAGAACAATAACGATGTAAGTTGCGTATTCCAAATCTTTACCACCTTTATAGACATTGTTTATTTACCCCTATGGGTATAAAATTGTATAAAAAAATAGAATTAGCCCTTTTTAATCCAAAACTTTAATACATCATTTTCTTCCTCATGTTTCAGAAGCTCGTGCCCACCAGATTTAGCCCAGGCTGGAAAGTCGTTTTTAGCTCCCTTATCTGTTGTGTGAACCTCTAGTATTTGCCCCCCTTCAAGTTCATTTATGGCCATTCTACTTTTTACGATTGGCATTGGGCATGCTAATCCTTTTGCATCTAATACTTTATCAGCATTCATTTTTATTCCTCCTTTTCTTTTCACAATTACCCCTATGGGTATCATAACGAAAGAAAAAAAAGATGTCAACCCTTGAGTTTCATCTGCTTTTTACAAGCAAGTTGACAGCTTCTTTAATCATTTCGTCTGTTTTTTCTCCATTTACTCCGGCATCTTGAACACATTCAACTAAGTTTGAACTCACTATCACACCAATTGTTCTGTCTACTGCTGAACGAACAGCTGACAACTGCGTAATGACTTCTTTACAATCTTTGTTTTCTTCCATCATTTTCAAGATTCCCCGAAGTTGACCTTCCATACGCTTTACTCTGTTTTTCATTTGATCATTGTATTCCATGGAATTCTCCTCTCTATTAATCACAAAACTACTGACATGCTGTATGATATACCCTCTCTGGTATATTGTCAACATTGACAAATGAGCTTACTCTATTGATGAACACTACTTATTGATGACAATGGATAATTTGCATGTTCGTTTAAGTCTTCCAGAAATCTATCTAATATATAATAAAATAGAAATTTGTATCCGAGAAGATAACAACCGTCACCTCTCATTTTATAGTTATGGTTTATGTATGTTTCTTGTGTTTTAATAAACGTTAAATAAGATTGATGATAAGTGCATTGTCTAAGAAAGGTAATAAAAGCAAATATATAATATCCTAATTTATCTTGATTTACTTTAATTATATACCATCAATCACTCCGTTATCCTCTAATTTTGCAGCCCTATCTGAAGGGATTATCCAGTCATATAAACTTTGCCAATGTCCAAAACTATAGTGGTATTACGGGCTCATTAAATCCAAGATTGTATGCGAACGAACTCAAGCCACTGTGATTGCACATCCTAAACACAAAATATTTGGTATCTATGGTTTTATCTAGCCTAAAAATACGAAGATGAAGGTTCTTGGATAAAGTGGAAAAAGTTTGTGGGGAAACACTTGTATTAAGGCTTTCGAATAATTTGAAAAAAGGCTGGGACAGAACCCCAAAACAGCATTTTTCTCTGTGAGAAAAATGCTGTTTTTTTGCTGTGCACAAAATTGATTTCCATTCCAAGGACGCTTTCCACGGGCGTGGCCTGAGCCTGTAGTCTCAGGCATCACGCTATTCCCGTAGGAGTCGCCCCTCCATTCCAATCAATTTTATTAAATATCCATTATTTAGTAAAGGTTTCTCCTTATCCAATAAAATTTTCACTTCTGTCCCAGCCTCTTCAGCATTGGTAGGTGACTTCAACTGAGTAGTACTTCTAATGTAGCTCTATTGTTCATTCAAATAGCTCATCCACTACTTGTTTTAAAATCTCATAAGATTGAATTTCCTTTTTCGATTCGTAAATATTAGAAATCACGATGATTTCATCTACTTGATACATGTCTTGAAAGTCAATTAGATCACGACGAATAGTTTCTGCATCCCCCATGATTGTATAGCCTAATCGATGATGAAGAATCTCTAGTTCAGCTTGTGATAACGATTCAAGGAAGTTTTTAGTTGGTGGAATCAGCTGGCCTAAATTATTTGTGTAAATATCAATATACACCTGCAAATGACTTGCAGAAATAAATGTTGCCTCTTCCATTGAATCTGCTGCAATCACATTAATACAAGCTATCACATAAGGCTCTAGTAGATATGCAGATGGTTGGAAATTTTCTCGATATATAGCGATCGTTTCTGCCATCGCATGAGGTGTAAATTGAGCACCAAATGCATAAGGCAACCCAAGTTTTGCAGCGATTTTTGCTGAACCCGTAGAGGAGCCTAATACAAAAACCGGTACATTCGTTCCAACACCTGGATAAGCTCGTACCTCTCCTTGCACACTCTCTTCCCCTACAAAACGCAAAATATCTTGTACTTCTCTTTCAAAGAAAAATACCCCATTATGATTCGATCGACGAATCACATCGGCGGTTTTTTGATCCGTTCCAGGCGCACGTCCAAGTGCTAAATCTACACGATTTGGATACAATGTTTCTAGTGTTCCAAACTGCTCAGCTACTACTAATGGGGAGTGGTTAGGGAGCATAACACCTCCTGAACCTACGCGAATATCTTTTGTATTAGCTAGTATATGTTGTACAATCGAAACGGTGGCAGCACTTGCATAAGCATCGTGATTATGATGCTCCGCAAACCAAATCCGTTTATAGCCCATTTTATCTACAGCCTTGGCTAATAACACCGCAGAATCAATCCCTTGTTTCATTGTTTCTCCTTGTCTTAACGGTGCAACTGATAAAACAGATATATCAAATTTTTTCATAATTTCACCTCTAATAATAATTTATCTTTCTTTTATATTAGCTTATCTCTTGTGCACTAACTGCTCTAACACTTCCGCAATATCACCGGCGATGCCAATAGATTTAGCAGCTATTACATCTGGAATATGAAACCTTCTACCTTTATTCATGGTAATATAGGTGTCGTTATCCTCGTGGAATGTATCCATTCTGTATGTTGGATACAGGCTTTACTGGAATCTAAATGTATTATATAGTACATATAGTTACACAAACAAGTATGCACTTTTTAGACTCATACTATCAAGGAGGATAGTGTAATTATGAAAACATCCAAAGTTATAGTCGCAGACAACGAAGAGACTTTTTTCGGCTACACACTTTCTATTATCAACGGTAAATGGAAACTGCTCGTTATTTACTATTTATCCAAAAATGGTGCCGTACGATATAATGAACTTCAACGTATGATAGGCAAAATAACCTATAGAACTCTGAGTTCGACATTAAAAGAAATGGAGAATGATGGCTTAGTTCATCGTGAGGAATATCCTCAAATTCCGCCAAAGGTCGAATATAGCCTTACTGAAAAAGGACAAACTCTCTGGCCTCTTATTCAAGAAATGTGCCAATGGGGAGAGCATAATAAAGAAAAATAACAGATTAGAAAATGCTAAATTAAAAAATTTACACAAAAAAAGCAACTTTCAGTTTCTAACCGAAAGTTGCTTTTTTTATTATAATCTAATAGTACCACCCGAATAATATAGAAACGATGCACCTAGAAAAAGGAAAACGTTTTTGTCATGTAGCAGTCAACGGATTCTGTAGTTTAATCTCCTGGATGGATAAATGTACAGTATAATTCCCATACTCAAGAATTTTATCCAAAAAAAGATTCAATTGTTCTGGAGAACTGACTTTTATTTTTATATGGTAACAGGCTTCTCCCGATACGCGGTGAACCTCCACTACCTCATTTCGTTCATTCATTAATCGTATAAACGAATCATGGTTTGCCGTTTTCATATAAATAATAACAAACGCAGTATAAGTAAGTCCTAATTTCATCTCATCAACTATTAAAGAGTAAGCTTTAATTACACCACTATCCTCTAGTTTTTTTATACGATTCCCTACTGCTTGTCCCGTCATATGAATTTGTTCACCTAAGTCTTTCCATTGAACACGTGAATTTTCGGATAATAACCGAAGAATTTGAAAATCAATATTATCAAGTTCCATTATAAATTCCTTTCATCATGAAATTTTTAGAGATAAAAGTGTTTCGTCAACCTATCGATAAAAACTATTAAACGTTCTATGATTATAGTGTAACAAAATAATTTGAATGAGGTGGAGAAAAATGAGCACAGCTCTAATTATTGTAGATATTCAAAACGACTATTTTCCAAAAGGAAATATGGAATTAAGTAACCCTGAAAAAGCGGCCGCTAGTGCTGCGAAAGTACTTGAATGGTTTAGACAGAATAACAAAGATAACATTTTTCATGTTCAACATATCGCGGCTGACCCTGCACTAGGATTCTTCCTTCCGGATACGGAGGGTGCTGAAATACATGAAACTGTTCAACCATTGGAGAATGAAAGCATTATTATCAAACATTTCCCTAACAGCTTTTTAAAGACTGAATTAGAAAGCAAACTAAAAGAAAAAGGAATAACTAAGGTAGTGGTTGTGGGTATGATGACACATATGTGTATTGATGCCACAGTCAGAGCTGCAGTGGATCTTGGCTATGAAACTACACTTATTGAAGATGCATGTGCAACACGAGACTTGTCTTATGAAGGTAAAGTCGTTCCAGCTGATCAAGTTCATTATGCGTTCGTTAGCGCAGTTAACGGTATGTATTGTGATGTTAAATCGACCGAAGATTTCCTAAAGTAAGAAGATAATAAATCATAAAGAATAAATAAAGTGAAACTTCAATTAGTGGGGGTTCTTCATCCCCCACTAAATGTTAGTTGAACCATTCGGGCGTTTACGGGCAGTTGTCTCCCACTTATGCTTTGTTGCATAGCCAAGCCATGAAGTGAGAGTACTACTGCCCATTAATGCGGGATAAATGTGAAAGGCTGTCCAGATGTAATTTTTTCTGGATAGTCTTTTTCATTACACTGTATCTTGTTAACAAGGCGTGAATCCATTCAAGATAATACAACTATCTTTGTATTCGGATATTTTGTTGTGATGTAGGGCTCAAACCCTTTTTTCAACGAATCTACCATTAAATTTTAAAATATCTTTTAGTGATGACATATTATACCCGAGTTGTCTTCAAACATCCAAAAGAAAAAACTTTATATCTAGCAGGAGATACTGTTTGGTATGAAGGTGTTCAAGAAGTAATCTCAACACATAAGCTAGAAGGCGGTACGCTCGTTGGGAAGAAGATATCTATGAAGTGGATAAGGCTCCACCAGACCACGGCGAATCATACTCATCTTAAGCGCAAATACAAACTGAATAAATACATTTCTGTCTGTTTTTATTCATAGTTAAAACATATTAAAATAAGCCCCGGAACAAAAAATCCGGGACTTTACAAATGGAAATGATTCTCCTTATTTCGGTGAGCGGGCAAATAGAAGCACTAATAGAGCACCTACAAATGCTATTATACCTGACCAGAAAAATGCCTGCTGAAAACCGTCATTTAAGGCAACTACCGATGATTGTGCTGTACTGGAAGCAGTTATTGCCCCTGCAATTGCCACTATTACAGCTAGACCAACCGCTGATCCAATTTGGTAAAAGGTATTGTATAAACCAGATGCAATTCCTGACATTTCCGATTCAACTTCTGAAACTGACGCCGTAGTAGCAGGTAAATAAGCAAGTGCATTTCCTAAAGATGCTATTAGCGAAGCTAAAAACACATTAGTCAAATAATTTCCCTCTATTGTAGCTGTTTGAGAAAATATAATGGCTCCGGCCCCAAGTAAGATAAATCCAGTAAACATGGTTATCTTTATCCCAAATTTATCCATTATTTTTCCCGCTAAAACGATCATGAAAATCGCCATGAATACTGGCATGGGCAACATTGCCATTGCACCAATAAACGGAGAAAACTGTAAAACCTGTTGCAAGTATAAAACAAGTATATATACAAGCGGAAACCAGGATGCTGCAATTAAGAAAACGGAAATATTTCCTATAGCTAAATTAGGTGTCTTGAATATATTGAGTGGTAATAGTGGTTCTTTTTTCTTGGACTGTACCAAAAGAAAAATAATAAGCAAGACAGCACCAACAGCTAAGGGAACTATTGTATTGAACGACTGCCAACCACTATGTTCTGCTGTTACAATTCCATACACAATTAAAATAGAAGAAATAGTTACTAAAATGGCACCTATATAATCAACACGCCCCGTTGCTTTATGTCCTACTTTTTGTAAAAGCTTTGGAGACAATATAAGTACGATAATACCAAATGGAACATAAATCAATAATGTCCAGCGCCAACCAAGAACTTCTGTAATGACGCCACCTAAAACAATCCCCAAAGCACCACCTGCTGCCCCAGACAGTCCCCAGAAAGCAAGTGCTTTACCCATTTCTTTACTATTGGAAGAAAACAAGAGCATGATAAGGGATAGTGCTGCCGGTGCAATGAAAGCAGAGCCCAATCCTTGAATTCCCCGGAACACGTTTAAACTCAATTCACTCCAAGCTAAACCTGCAAACATAGATGACACAATTAAAATGATAACACCCAAATTAAAAATTCTTCGATTTCCGAATAAATCCGCTAATCTTCCGCCCAATAGTAGAAATCCTCCAAAGAAAATCAGAAAAGTACTCATTACCCATTGTAAGTTTTCTTGACTGTAACCGAGTGTTTCTTTGATAGATGGTAGTGCAATCTGAATAATCGCAGAATCCATCATGACAAGGAAATTCGCAAAGCACAATAAAACGAGTGCTTTCCACCGCTTAGGATCAGGCAGTGAAATTGATTGTGCATGTGTAGACATAATTATTTCACCTCCAATATTACAGTTTAATTTTTGATTGATCTAAAATAATGGACCGTCTAGGAAAAGATGAATTATTTTCCCTTACCTATTTATTAATCCATAACGAATAAAGCAATTTCATTTGCTTATCAATTGGTCCTTACCAATCCTCTTCCAGAATTTAAAAAATGTCTCACGTTTTTTGCCCATTTGTGAATAGGTAACAATTACCTTATCTACGGTATCGTACAATTCTTCTGGTGTTAAGTTCTCCTTCAGTAAGAATCCAATCTCGGCGTCTTTTCCTTTTGCTTTTCCTCCAACATATAAATTGTAATTATCTTTAAATTTCATTACTCCTATATCACTTAACATTGGTTCACCGCAGCCAATTGGGCAACCTGTATAAGCAAACTTTAGAGTGAACGGTACAGGTTTTCCAGCAAATCGTCTATTTAACTCTTTTGCTACTGGCATTCCCTCCTCTTCTTCTCCCTTACAAAAATTGCAAGTTCTTAAACTCTTTACGTAGTTTCCTACTGGATAACACGCCAACCCAACAAGTTCAAATTCATCTATGATTTCTTCTTTTCTATTCTCTGGAATTTCTATATAGAGTTGTTGAAATGTGGTTAATTCAAGTTGATCACCTTCATTCATATATTTGGAGATTGTCATAAGTTGTTTTACATTCAACTTTGCTCCAAACCCTATTCCGCCATTTATCGCGACTTTAATTTTTTTAACATCGTTATGCATATTCATTTCCACCTTTTTCTAAATCGTATTCTTTGTAAGGAATAGTATGAGTTTGTCTACTTTTTCACTTTTAGGATAAAAGGATAGACATTTACATTATCGCCAAACTTAAATTCTGCCCAGATTTTGTACATACCCGGTTTAGAAAAATGCGCATTAAAGGTAGTTGTATCTTCTGAGGCAGGATGGACATGAATATGCTGCTTTACATCCTCATCTACAATAATCACATGACCTAAGGCGCCTAAATATGGATCTGGTTTCTCCCCATGTGTATCAAAAGTCAATGATACTTCTTCCCCGACAATTGCGTCCACTGAAGATAAAGTGACTGTCTTCCCATTATGCTCTTTCGTCCAGGTATCTTCTTCAAGCTTAACTTTACTAGTTTTAGCTGTTCCAATCTGTAAACTATTGGGTGTAATTTGGTACGCCTTATTTTTTGGCACAATGTCAATGAACGCTTGATAGGTACCATTATTTAAAGGAAGATTTACAGCATAGTATCCTTTTTGTTCCTCCACGGGATGCAAATGATAATACTCCTCTAAATCATTAGAGACAATGATGAAATGCATCTCTTTTTCATGCTGTATGGTAAGTTCAGGTGGGATTCCTTTATTGTCTTCCAATTTAATCAAAATCTTACCATTATTGTATGTCACATGTGTTCTGACATCAGATTCGATCCTATGGTCATGGTGATGATCATGTTTACTATAATCCATTCTCTCTTCCTCCTCCATTTACTTTTACCATTTCAACACCGTTCAATTTTCCTACACTTTTTACGATAGAATTCTCGCAATATCCGTAAGACATATGTTTTACGTTAAGTGTTTTAGTTGTCTTTTAAATTACCTCATTATTTCTTATTCACATAAATTACCATACCACAGTTAGGTATATTCGAACTAAATAAGTATAAGTAATCTATAGAGTAAACAGTTTAGAACATAGTTCACTCTATAGGTTACAGTTATTCTTACTTATCTAATTTCACTCTTTGTAAACGTAAAGCGTTCAATACGACGGACACAGAACTAAATGCCATCGCTGCGCCTGCAACCCAAGGTGCAAGTAATCCCATTGCCGCAATTGGAATACCAAGTGTATTGTAGCCAAATGCCCAGAACAGGTTTTGTTTAATGTTGCGCATTGTTTTACGACTCATTAAGATTGCATCTGCAATGCTGTTTAAATCTCCACGGATCAGTGTCACATCAGCTGCTTCCATCGCTACGTCAGTACCTGTACCAATCGCCATCCCGATATTGGCTGTTGCAAGAGCAGGAGCATCATTAATACCGTCACCGACCATCGCTACTTTTTTACCTGCAGCCTGCAGTTTCTTCACTTCTTCAGCTTTTCCTTCAGGAAGTACTTCAGCAATGACTGCGTCAACGCCCACTTCTTTCCCGATAGCTTGTGCTGTTCGTTCATTATCACCAGTCATCATGATGACCTTAATACCCATTTTTTGTAAACGACGAACGGCTTCCGCCGATGTGTCTTTGATAGTATCAGCTACAGCAACTAGCCCTGCATATTGTCCATTAATGGCAGCTAACATCGTTGTTTTACCATTGCTTTCTAATTTTTCCATCGTTGGAAGCACTGTCTGTATTTCTATGCCATATTGTTGCATGAGTTTGCGAGTACCTATGACAACAGCTTGACCTGAAACGGTTGCCTGCACGCCATAACCTGGGATTGCTTCGAAAAATTGAACTTTACCAAGCTCGATGCCTTTATCTTGAATCCCTTCAACGATTGCTTGTGCTAATGGGTGTTCCGATTGTTTCTCTGCAGCGCCGATTAAGGATAAGAATTTCGCTTCATCTTGACCGGACACTAGCACAACATCTGTTAACACAGGTTTACCATGTGTAACAGTACCTGTTTTATCAACAACCACTGTATCAATACTTTGTGTCTGTTCTAAGTGCTCGCCACCTTTAAACAAAATACCAAACTCAGCTGCACGACCAGAACCCGCCATAATGGACGTTGGTGTAGCCAGACCTAGAGCACATGGACACGCAATCACGAGTATTGTAATTAACACTTCAAGTGCTGGTGTAAATTCACCTGGTTGTACCCATAAAATCCAAACAAGGAAGGCAACAAAAGCAATCCCTATTACAATCGGTACAAAAATACCTGAAATTTGGTCTGCCATACGTTGAATCGGTGCTTTTGACCCCTGTGCATCTTCTACTACTTTTATGATTTGTGCTAACGCTGTGTCACGACCTACTTTTGTCGCTGTCATTTTGATAAAACCATTTTTGTTAATGGTTGAACCGTATAAAACGTCGCCATTTTTTTTATCCACTGGTAAACTTTCGCCTGTTAACATGGATTCATCAACAGCTGACATTCCTTCAATTACTTCTCCATCAACAGGAATTTTTTCACCTGGCTTAACTAAGATTGTATCTCCAATTACTACTTCTTCTAATGGTATTTCCTTTTCAATACCTTCACGTAAAACGATTGCTGTTTTTGCTTGAAGTCCCATTAATTTTTTTATCGCTTCAGATGAACGACCTTTAGCTTTTGCCTCAAATAACTTACCCAAAATAATAAGTGTTATTAATACTGCACTTGTTTCAAAGTATAAGTGTGGGCTGTGATTTGTCCCAGCTGTAATAATTGCCTGATACACACTATAAAAGTAGGCTGCGGAAGTACCCATGACAACCAGTACATCCATATTCGCACTGCCATTTCGTAATGATTTGTAAGCACCGACATAAAACTGCTTCCCGATAAAAAATTGTACTGGTGTGGCCAAAATCAGTTGTACCCATGGATTCATGAAGAAGTCAGGTACATATAAAAATGAGGTAAAGGAAAAATGTCCTACCATCGTCCATAACAATGGTAACGATAAAATAGCCGAAATAATGAATTTACGTTTCTGATCTTTAATAGCCTTTTCACGGTGGTCTAATTGTTTTGTATTCTCTTGCTTTTGATGAGCACCGTAACCAAGCTTCTCTACCTTTGCAATAATGTCTGCTATTGTTACCTCTGATGGATTATACTCGATTGTAGCTTTTTCTAGCGCTAAATTGACGTTCGCCAATGCAACACCTTCTATTTTATTTAGCCCTTTTTCAATACGAGTAGAACATGCTGCACACGTCATACCTGTAATATCAAACTCTGCTTTTTGTTTTACTACGCCGTAGCCAAGTGCTTCGATTTTCTTTTCAAAATCGGCTTCACTCAGTTTGGACGGGTCATATTTAATCGATGATTTTTCAAGTGCTAAATTGACATTTGCTTGTTCGACACCATCCATTTTATTTAACCCTTTTTCAATACGTATCGCACACGCTGCACATGTCATCCCCGTAATTTGCAAATTAGCCTCTTTGACTTCTGTACTCATGTTACTTCCACCTCTTTCATACCAACTAGGGGTATATATTTTTGAAAATAAGGAGAGTACTATTGAAGCACTCACTCCATTTTATCCCGTATAAACATTAACGGGTGGTAATACTCCCACCTCAAAGATTGACATTGACCTAAGCAATAGAGCATAAGCGGCAAATAACTGCCCGTAAACGCCCGAATGGTTTAGGCCAACAATCAGTGTGGGATGAAGAATCCCCACTGATTGAAGTTTCTCTTTATACTATCTCATAACCTTTATCTTCAATTGTTTCATTAATTTTATCAAGTGATACTTTTTCTTCATTGAATACTACATTTACTTGAGCATCCGCTAAGTTTACATTTACTTGTTCTACACCTGCTAATTGGCCAACGCTTCCTTCAATAGCATTTACACAGTGACCACATGACATTCCCTGTACCTCTAATGTTATATTTTTCATGTTTATTTCTCTCCTCTGATTGAATTTTTCATCTACCCTATCATACGATATAGGGGTATATATAAGTTAAAAAAATATTTTATATTTTTAGCGAATCATATCGTTATTATTTTTTCATTAGCTTCTGAATCGTCACAACTAATTCGTCCAATACCTCTTCATCACCTTCTGAAAGGCGATCTACCACACAACCTTTTAGATGACCTTCCAAAAGGATTTTAGCTACACTGTTTAAAGCAGATTGTGTCGCAGACAGTTGTGTGATTACATCGTCACAGTAAACATCTTTGTCTATCATTCCTTTTATACCTCGAATTTGCCCTTCAATCCGATTTAATCTTGTTGTTAAATCCTTTTTCACACGCTCTGGGTGATGACTTTTTCGACAAGATGTAACAACCTCTGTATGGCCAGATAGCTCTTCCACTAAGTTTTCCATTTGCTCAACCTCCTAACTTGACATCATCTTACCATACCCTAGTTAGGTATGTAAAGTGAAAGAATTTATTTTTTAATACAACCAAATAATGTTTACTATTTTCAACTCACGTATTAAGTAGAGAAAACCATTGTCCACAAAGGACCAAATATACTACAGAGTTTTATGTTGACTTGGAACAAAGGTTGATTAAAACGCAGCTATAGATGATGATTCTTAAAGAAAATTATAGCCCCTATTTTGAACAAATATCGATCAAAGTAGGGGCTATTTTTTATTTCTGTATAGGGCTTTTTGTAATAAGATTAATCATTTCGGAAATCGAATATTCAACTAAACCAGCACCCGTTAGTTGAAGAATAAGTTAACAATTAGCGTAATTTTCTTTTGTTGGATTTGTTATTCCATTGTTGTGATAGCACACACATTTAAAAAATATTAAAATCCCATTCTCTAGAGATTTGCTGTAACAGCATAACACCTGCAACACTATTTCCAAATTCATCAATGGCAGGACCATAAATCCCTATTCCACAGCCATCCATAAATGGGGAATCATCGGATCTACCTCGCGGAGGAATTGCTGCCAATATTCCTCCCGATACACCACTTTTTGCAGGAATACCTACAGATGCAGCAAATTTACCGGAAGCATTGTACATACCACATGTTACCATCAACGCTTTTGTTAATCTGGCCACTTCCTTAGAGAAGATTTGCTCCTTACGGATAGGATGATATCCGTCATTTGCAAGGACTAAGCCAATCATGGCTACATCTTCTGTAGTTACTTCAATTGAACATTGCTTTAAGTATACCTCTATAGCTTCTTCTACAGAACAATCTAAGAATCCCATCTCTTTTAAATAGTAAGCTAAAGCTCGATTTCGATGAGCCGTTTGCCACTCAGAATGAAACACTTCCTCATTGATAGTTGGACGTCTCCCTACGATTCTTTCTATTAATAGGCATATAGATTCTACTTTTTCAACAGGATTTCGTCCACCTAGTAATGATGCAACAGTGATTGCTCCAGCATTTATCATCGGATTGAAAGGTCTTCCAGGTTTATGAACTTCTAGACGAATAATCGAGTTAAAAGCATCCCCGGTTGGTTCGACGTCCACCCTTTCTAACACATAAGAAATACCATAATCTATACATGCAGCTATAAAGCCAATTACCTTCGATATACTTTGTAAGGTAAAAGCGGTATCAAAATCACCTGTCTTTACCATCGTACCATTTGAACCAATGATACAAATACCTAGCTGTGAAGGATTCGCTCTTTCTAAAGCTGGTATATAGTTTGCACATTTCCCTAAGTTCGCATAAGGTCTGCTATCTTGTACCCATGTTTGTATTTTGTGGAAATGTTCATGATTATCAAATCTAATTTGTGTACTTTGCTGTCCAACTTCCATATCTTTTCTTCCTTTCGGTATCTAGTGCACAATAGTGGCTTAAATGGAATAGTAACTAGATACATATATACCACAAAAAAACCAAAAAATCTAAATGCATTTATTTTATAAAGGGAAGGTATAAATTCGATTTATAGAAATAGTAGTCGATACAATAGAATGCTTCTTTTTCATATTATAAGGATGCAAATATATTCTCCAGTTCTGCTTCTAAATAAAATCTCTTATTGAACTAACCTGCACCGTTAGTTTAAGTGTAACATTTCACAATTCATATCTGAGATCAACTTAATTTTTTGGATATAAAAATAGACCATCGAAATGATGGCCATATTTTGCTAAAGCACCCGTTAATTTAAGAAGAATCGAGACGCTTATTCAACAATCGTGTCCGATTGTTGAATAATTAGAACATAATCTCAGTCTCAAAATTAATTTATACTACTTTCACTAAAGCTTCTTTTCTTGAATAAGATTATTTCTAAATGTATCTCTTGATCTTTTAGCATGTACAATTAATCCACTTAGAACGCTTTTCGTTGGTAAATGATATTGGTAATCCCCCAAGAAATAACATAGACTACAATGATACCAAGTGTTGCTCCTGTATATAAAACAGGGACGGATAAATTAAAAATAAAATCGGTTATTGCATTTAAATGTTCAGATAAAAACAACACAATATTCGGTCCTATCCCTGCTAAAAGGAGAAAGCTAATAATTATGACCGGAAAAATATAGCTTGGTTTAAATATATAAAATAATGGAAAGGTAAACGCAGCAAATAATAAGAATAAGCAACAACTAATCGCAATATCATTCATCGTAAAAGGTTTATTGAAAGCAAACAATGTTAGACTTGTTACCATGATTGCTAAAACCATATAAATAATAGCACCAAGATAGCGTGATGTTATAATTTCCGTACGAGTGTAAGGTAAGGAATTTAATAATATGTTTGTCTCTACTTTTTCATCATAAACATATGCGTTAAATGGAATAATAAGGCTGGCAATGATAAAAATCAAAGTTGGATTTGCTTCCATAATGATAAAGAATACAATAAAAGGAATAAAGAGTATTAGTTGCTTTTTCTGTAGTATGACATCACGTCTGATTAAATTAAACATGGTGTATACCTTCTTTCGAGTAAAACATTATATCTTCCAGAGAGGCGTGATCAATGGCAACTGTGTCCCCGAAGATATTTTTCACTACTTTAATATTATCCGTTAATGCTTCAAATCCTGTTGTTGCACGATGAACATTAATAAATGCCTTTTCAGTGTCTCTATCTAGAAGATCCAATCTCCCTTTGACGAGGGCATAGTTTTCAACTACGTCGTGAATAGACTGATTAAATACTAATTTCCCACTCTGAGTAAAAGCTATATAATCTGCGATACGGTCTAAATCAGTTGTAATATGTGTAGAAAAGAAAATGGTACGATTTCCATCAATCATTAATTCCTGTAAAAGATTCAACAGCTCTCGTCTAAAAATGGGGTCTAAGCCTGCTGTAGGTTCGTCCATAATGATCAGCTCTGCATGATGTGATAGTGCTATCACCAATGACGCTTTCATTTGCATCCCTTTCGAGAAAGTTTTTATTGCTTTATTAAGTGGTAATTCGAATTTTTCAACATATCGATAAAATAATGTATCGTCCCAGTTTCTGTAAGACGGTGCTACAATGCGTTTTATATCTTTTAAGTTCAGCCCTTCAAAAAAAACATTGCTATCGTATACAAACCCAATACGCTCTTTTATTGCCTTCTCATGTTTCATGTAATCCAATCCGAAGAGCTTAATTTCCCCAACATCTGGTCTTAATAAATTCATCATCATTTTTATCGTTGTCGTCTTACCAGCACCATTCGCTCCAATGAACCCCGTTATAAAACCTTGCTTCACTTGTAAATCAATATTTTCAAGGGAAAAACCTTTAAATTTTTTCGTTACATTTTTAAATTCAACCACATTCTCCATTCTTATCACTCCTCATATAAAATCTTTAATAACAGCTGCAGTTCATCAAATGACAGGCCAATTTCTCTGCTATTAGTTATGACCGCACTCAGTTGCTCCTCAATAACCTTCAGCTTCTTTTCTCTTATAACCTCTAAATTTTGCTCTGCAACAAAAGAACCCTTTCCGACAATGGAGTAGATAAAGCCTGCCTTCTCCAATTCCTCATAGGCACGCTTCGTCGTTATCACACTAATTTGCAGTTCCTTTGCGAGGTTACGCATGGAAGGTATTGCTTCCCCCTCCTGTAGTTCACCTGCTAAAATAGACGATTTAATTTGACTCGTAATTTGTTCATAAATCGGTTCCTTTGAACTGTTGGAAATAGTTATTTGCATGCCAATACCTCTTCTTTACTTTTTTGAAAACACACTTGAAATAATACCCTGTATAGTTTGCTAGTATAACAATAACGTGAATTATCATCGAAGACCAATTTCCAAATAATTTCTCACATCCTTATATAATGTATATATACTATAGTCACATTATATACACACGCGAAACATTCGTGCAACCAATTTATTTGAAACTAAAGAAAATTTTATATAAACCAGCCATAAACAATAGAACAGAAGCCTAAACAAGCATATTTACAATAAAGTTTCAGCTATCTAAAAGATGTTATATTATTCATTTCTAACTATTTAATTGAATCAGCCCTATCAGCTTTGAAATAACAATTAGAAAGAGCATATTTTGATAAAAATTTATCAAAATATGCTCTTATTAGATTTAAAGGATAATATTATATTTGATTATTATTGAAATTCTATTTGTACTAACTTAGATTAATTTAAGAACAATCATTACAAACTTTATTTACAGTACTCTTAAAATAGACATTTTCATATTCATGAACCTGGCAGTACAGCACCACTTTAGATGAACTTATTTAGGATTTCTTAACATTTACAGCTCGACGTGATTGTTCTTTTAAATTTGAGTTTTCTTCAAGGTCAAACAATACTGCCTCACCTTTGGTAAGTGATTTAAACCCATCCATTTGAATACTACTGAAATGTACCCATACGTCATCCTCTCCATCAATTGAAATCCAGCCCCACCCCTCATCTCTATGATAATTTTTACATATTCCTTTAATGTTATATCTCATGATAAAGCCCTCCAATTTTCATAAGTTGAAAACATTATCTTCTTCAACTAAACTGCTTCTTTAGTTCAATAAGAAAAAAGGCTTTACTCCTTCTTGAAGTAAAGCACCCGTTAGTAAAAAGAATTACTAATTCGAAAAGGTTTCCCCTTTATTTAAGTTCAATGTATGATTGTTAATTGTGACGATATGGTTATTGGTCCATTCCACATCAACCTTGTGCATTGGGTCTTGGTAATAAATCCTCTTTTTAAACCAAAGGGGACCATTTACAATTCCTGTTACACTAATGGAAGTAGTCGCACCACCGTTTAATGTGTAAAAGTCGATGATGATTTTAGAGTCAGGTGAGTGTGCTGTTTCAAGGGGTTCTCTCGCAAATGTATTAACCGCTACCCCTAATAGAAAAATTGCCGAAAGGGGTAATGCAATTAGCACCGTCAGCCAACTTCTCCATCTCGCTCGCCTACTACTTTTGTCTTTAAATCCAACAATACCCGTAAAGAAAGTAATAACGGTGAGTAACAATAAAGTCAAAGTAGGTGGTGCCACTTGCCAAGTTCCTTTAAATGACGCATATAAAGCTTGTAATGCAAGCATTACTACAAAGAAACATAAAATGAATGACCATAGATTATATTTTCTTTCCAATAAATTACCTCCCGATTAGTATTTTGGGTGTTCCCCAAAAACATTCTTATTGAACTAACCTGCCGCTATAGTTTAAGTGTAACATTTCACAATGCATATCTGAGAACAACTTAATGTTTAGGACATAAAAATAGACCATCGAAATGATGGCCGTATTTTACTAAAGCACCCGTTAGTGCAACAAGAACCCAAATTTATGAACAGTCATACCAGTTAAAAATTTTCCGACTCAAGTCTATTTAACCAGTTATGAACTAATGAGTTAAATACATTGGTTTGTTCGATTTGTAGATTGTGACCAGCCATATCAAGCACTGCAAAAGTTGCCCTTGGGTAATCTTCAATTAGTCGCCACGCATCGTGGTATCCGACTACATTGTCTTGACGCCCTGTGATAATTAGCGTGGGATACTCAAGTTTAGACGAAATATCGAAGGTAAAGCCATATCCATTTTGACGAATGTTGTTTATGAATTCATAATTTGTTCGTTTAGAAGGAAGTAAAATTTCATATCGAAACCTCTCCCATTCAGTTTGACCTTGTACTACTCCCATGGAGCAAAATTCATCAGCATCCTCTGGTGACAAATGTGATATCAAGTTGCTGTCTCTTTTTAGAACGGTCTGCTGTGGTACTATCCTTTCATCGAATTCAGGTATAGTCATTGGTGCCATCAGCAGTAATCCACGAACTGTGTCCTGCCTTGAACGGACTATGCCTCTGGCAATGTACCCGCCATATGAATTACCACAAATAATAAAAGGCTGACCAGGGATAATCTCGTCCAAAAGACGCAATATCGCTTCTAAAATATCATCAGAGTTCTGAATTGATGGTTGTGAGTCGGAATGCCCCATACCCGGTAAGTCTATGTATATTCTCTTCCAACCGCTTCGTTTCTCGAATAATGGTTCCATTGCATGTAACATCACTTGATGGTCAAGTGTCCAACCATGCAACATAACGATGGGATATCCTTCTCCAATTACTTTATGATAAATCGACATATATTTGTTCCCCTTTCCCTGTAAACCAGATGTATCGACCTGGACATTTAATCCTCCCATACATATATTACAATTTTAACAAACTACCTTGTTCAACTAAACTGCTTCTTTAGTTTAAGTGTAACATTTCACAAAATGATATCTGAGATCAACTTAATATATTGGTCATAAAAATAGACCATCGAAATGATGGCCATATTTTACTAAAACACCCCGTTAGCCACCCATGCAGCAAAAAAAAAAACGCTGCACCACAGAGGATGAAAATTGTTACAGAACGGGTATAGTTCAGTATGGCTGGCGAAGAAGGTCGATGAACTATGGTGCCTTAGAGCCCTTCCGTTAGTCTGACTCCAACGACCACGGTGCATCACAGACTGTCGCACTCTATACGAGTAGCACTCATGGGAGATTAATCCTACTCTGGTTATTGCACCAGCCTGCCTTTATTCTAAGATGAATGGAGTTGGTATCTGATTTACTATTTAACTCCATATAAACGTTCTGAAGGCTCAGCCTTTTTTTAAAAAAAACTTATTCTGAGTCTCTTTTGTTATGCAATTTTATAGATTTTGAGCATTTTTTAATTTTCATGGGAGTTGAATTAGAATACTAATCCAGAATTCATTTATTCTGTTACTAATTCCTCTAAAATACTAAAAAAACCTTTATCATCTTCAAATAAATATTCTTCGTATGAACCACCACTATTGTCTTTAACTGCTATACTTTTACCGGTAATATCCATATACATAAAATAACCTCTGTTCAAAGTGATTTTCATGTAGTAATCGTTATCGGAAGATAATGATTCGTCTTTTTTAAATTTCGATTTTTCAAAAGCCTTTATCAATTTTTTCTGAGTTGTATCTGTTAACTCAATCGGAACGAGTTTTCCATCATCCACTTCAATAACAATCTTTGTCAACTCTACAGATTGTTCTTCTACACTAAAATCAACAGCTTCTAAAACATCTGCCGCAGTATAAAACTTTTCAGAATTAAAAAAGTACAAACCTATTCCGAGAATAATAACTACAATAATACCAATAACAGTTTTCTTATTTTTCATTTCCTCACCCCAATACCAATATCCAATTCTATAATTCTATACCTATCCTCAACAAACCTGCTTCGTTAGCCACCCATGCAGCAAAAAAAAAAACGCTGCACCACAGAGGATGAAAATTGTTACAGAACGGGTATAGTTCAGTATGGCTGGCGAAGAAGGTCGATGAACTATGGTGCCTTAGAGCCCTTCCGTTAGTCTGACTCCAACGACCACGGTGCATCACAGACTGTCGCACTCTATACGAGTAGCACTCATGGGAGATTAATCCTACTCTGGTTATTGCACCAGCCTGCCTTTATTCTAAGATGAATGGAGTTGGTATCTGATTTACTATTTAACTCCATATAAACGTTCTGAAGGCTCAGCCTTTTTTTAAAAAAAACTTATTCTGAGTCTCTTTTGTTATGCAATTTTATAGATTTTGAGCATTTTTTAATTTTCATGGGAGAATACCATTTGGTTGCCGTCTTATGATTTAATCCTTCTTTTAAAACCCTTTGTGGACTTATACTTGGGTCACTATCATTTTCAATGAACATATGATATAAAAACAAGTTATCGCCTCCTTCATTAGGTAACCTATTCTATGATTTCCATTAAAATCCCTTCTTCAACTAAACTGCCGCGTTAGTTCAATAAGAAAAGTGCTTCACTCCATCTTGAAGTAAAGCACCCGTTAGCCACCCATGTAGCGCAAAAACAGCGCTACACCACAGAGAATGAAAATGTGAAAACCCGGGTATAGGATACTACGGCTGGGAGAGGAAGGTCGATGAACTATGGTGCCATAGAGCCCATCCGTTAGTCTGACTCCAACGACCACGGTGCATCACAGACTGTCGCTCCCTTACGGGAAGCACTCATGGGAGATTAATCCTACTCTGGTTATTGCACCAGCCTCCAATACTATTTGCCGTAGAAAGGATGATTACCATGGAAGTAATCATTGAACGTGCTTGTGGGATGGATGTCCATAAGGATTCCATTACTGCTTGTATTATTACGCCAAAAGGAAAGGAGATTCAAACGTTCTCCACTAAAACTGTATTTCTATTACAGTTAATTGACTGGATTAAGGAGCATGGTTGTACTCACGTAGCAATGGAAAGCACAGGTGTATTTTGGAAGCCTATTGTTAACTTGCTTGAAGCCGAGAGCATTGAGTTTTTAGTAGTGAACGCTCAACATATGAAAGCAGTACCAGGTCGCAAGACCGATGTAAAGGATGCAGAATGGATTGCCAAACTTCTTCGTCATGGTCTACTTAAAGCAAGTTTTATTCCAGACCGAAATCAGCGGGAATTGCGAGAGTTAGTTCGTTACCGTCGAAGTATTATTGAAGAGCGTGCGAGACAACATAATCGGATTCAAAAGGTTTTAGAAGGAGCGAATATCAAACTCGGTTCCGTTGTCTCCGACATCATGGGTGTTTCGTCGCTTGATATGCTTCGTGCTATCGCCGATGGCGAAAATGATCCTGAGAAATTAGCCAGCTTTGCCCGCCGATCAATGAAGAAGAAAAAGAGTGAACTAGAACTAGCTCTTCGAGGGTATATCAATCCACATCAACGTCTCATGTTGAAAACCATTCTGGTCCATATAGAATTTCTAACTGAGCAGATTGAGCTATTAAACGAAGAGGTGGCTACTAGGTTATCATCCCATCAAGAAGATATAGAACGATTGGATTCCATTCCTGGCATCGCCACTCGAATGGCTGAACAAATCTTAGCCGAAGTCGGTACAGATGTGGAGAAGCAATTTCCCAGTTCAGCGCACTTATGTTCCTGGGCAGGATTAGTACCTGGACATAATGAAAGTGCGGGCAAGAGGAAATCAACCAACATGAAAAAAGGAAACAAGTACTTGAAATCGGCATTAATTGAAGCGGCTCATTCTGTTAGAGGATCCAAAACCTACTTGGGAGCCTTGTATAGGCGCACTGCATCAAGAAAGGGTAAAAAGCGTGCCGGGATATCAGTGGCTCATGCCATTTTAAGAATCAGCTATTATCTCCTAACTCGCAAAGAAATGTACGTAGACTTAGGGGAAGATTACTTTGACAAACAAAAAGAACAATCAATTGTACGATATTCTGTCCGAAGACTTGAAAACTTAGGTTACAACGTTACAATCACTGAACCAAATGCCTCCTAATCCACTCACAATTTAATTCTGCTATAGGCGCTGCACTTTTTTAAAAAATTATTGAGCTGCGTCAGATTTCGTATTGCCTTTTTCCCTAAATCGAAGATTTTAATTTTCATGGGAGTTGAATAAGGATTCACTTTCTTTTTGTGAACAATCCTTCTAAAGGTTCCCAAGGATGTACTACATACTCAAACTTTTCTTCTAATACAGCAGGGTCATTTTTGGCAACTTCTTCGGCTTCTTGTATACTTTCAACCTCAACAATTACCAACCCCCCAGTATGGTCCATAAACGGTCCAGCAGACACCAATCTATCCTTTAAGGTATCGACTAAATAATGGCGATGCGGTACTAACTTTTGTTCCCAATGAGGCTTTCCATTTAACCATGCTTTTCCTCTTGAATAGATAATCACTGCTTTCATTAAACAACCTCCTATTTATTCACACCTATTTTGTATTTCGACATCTTCAATTAATTTTCCTTGTTCAACTAACCTGCCGCGTTAGTTCAATAAGAAAAAGCTACCGATACAGGCAGCTACTTAGCTAAAGCACTCGTTAGTTGAATAATTTTTCTTTAGTTTTACTGTTAAACATTTTCAGTGTTTGCCTTGTTATTATTAATCCAATAAATCCTCCAATAGTATTGGTTAGCAAATTGATTATTGTCAACAAGTTGGTACTTCCTAACACTAAACCAAGTTCGTCAAAAAGAAGAAGGAATATTTCAATTCCAACACAACTTAGAACAACAATAGAAACTGCTTTCTTGTTACTTTTTATATTGAAAAGAACTATTAAATAAATACCTAATGGTATAAATAAAATTAGATTATAAAATACAGCTGAAAAGCTCCAACTGTAAATATTGAAGTGCATTGTATCAAATATTCCAAACCAATCACCTGTAAAAATAAAATCACTCATATTGTCAGATGGGTTTTGAGGGGGAAATGTAATCCCTCCAAATTTTATTTGAATTAAACTTAATACATAAAAAAGAAAACTGTATAAAATAACTCTTTTTAAATTACTACTTTTTGGTTTTCTAAAATAATCAAGTAAGACATCTATAAAAATGTATACAAGTAAAATTAGGAACCCTAAAGGAACTATGTTGTAAACAATATAAGTGGATGACATATAACACTTACCACCTCCAATTTTTACCTTGAATAAATTTACATAATTTAACAACACAAAGAAAATGTCCTTCTTCAACTAAACTGCGTCTTCAGTTCAATAAGAAAAAAGGCTTTACCTCTTCTTGAAGTAAAGCACCCGTTAGCCACCCATGTAGCGCAAAAACAGCGCTACACCACAGAGAATGAAAATGTGAAAACCCGGGTATAGGATACTACGGCTGGGAGAGGAAGGTCGATGAACTATGGTGCCATAGAGCCCATCCGTTAGTCTGACTCCAACGACCACGGTGCATCACAGACTGTCGCTCCCTTACGGGAAGCACTCATGGGAGATTAATCCTACTCTGGTTATTGCACCAGCCTCCAATACTATTTGCCGTAGAAAGGATGATTACCATGGAAGTAATCATTGAACGTGCTTGTGGGATGGATGTCCATAAGGATTCCATTACTGCTTGTATTATTACGCCAAAAGGAAAGGAGATTCAAACGTTCTCCACTAAAACTGTATTTCTATTACAGTTAATTGACTGGATTAAGGAGCATGGTTGTACTCACGTAGCAATGGAAAGCACAGGTGTATTTTGGAAGCCTATTGTTAACTTGCTTGAAGCCGAGAGCATTGAGTTTTTAGTAGTGAACGCTCAACATATGAAAGCAGTACCAGGTCGCAAGACCGATGTAAAGGATGCAGAATGGATTGCCAAACTTCTTCGTCATGGTCTACTTAAAGCAAGTTTTATTCCAGACCGAAATCAGCGGGAATTGCGAGAGTTAGTTCGTTACCGTCGAAGTATTATTGAAGAGCGTGCGAGACAACATAATCGGATTCAAAAGGTTTTAGAAGGAGCGAATATCAAACTCGGTTCCGTTGTCTCCGACATCATGGGTGTTTCGTCGCTTGATATGCTTCGTGCTATCGCCGATGGCGAAAATGATCCTGAGAAATTAGCCAGCTTTGCCCGCCGATCAATGAAGAAGAAAAAGAGTGAACTAGAACTAGCTCTTCGAGGGTATATCAATCCACATCAACGTCTCATGTTAAAAACCATTCTGGTTCATATAGAATTTCTAACTGAGCAGATTGAGCTATTAAACGAAGAGGTCGCTACAAGGTTATCCTCCCATCAAGAAGATATAGAACGATTGGATTCCATTCCTGGCATCGCCACTCGAATGGCCGAACAAATCTTAGCCGAAGTCGGTACAGATGTGGAGAAGCAATTTCCCAGTTCGGCGCACTTATGTTCCTGGGCAGGATTAGTACCTGGACATAATGAAAGTGCGGGCAAGAGGAAATCAACCAACATGAAAAAAGGAAACAAGTACTTGAAATCGGCATTAATTGAAGCGGCTCATTCTGTTAGAGGATCCAAAACCTACTTGGGAGCCTTGTATAGGCGCACTGCATCAAGAAAGGGTAAAAAGCGTGCCGGGATATCAGTGGCTCATGCCATTTTAAGAATCAGCTATTATCTCCTAACTCGCAAAGAAATGTACGTAGACTTAGGGGAAGATTACTTTGACAAACAAAAAGAACAATCAATTGTACGATATTCTGTCCGAAGACTTGAAAACTTAGGTTACAACGTTACAATCACTGAACCAAATGCCTCCTAATCCACTCACAATTTAATTCTGCTATAGGCGCTGCACTTTTTTAAAAAATTATTGAGCTGCGTCAGATTTCGTATTGCCTTTTTCCCTAAATCGAAGATTTTAATTTTCATGGGAGTTGAAGAAGGTATTTCCGTTTTATAACCCAGTAAAAATAATTGACTCGTTTAACTTCCAGCAGAGTAATCCCTACTTCCCTTGGTTGAATGCTAATCTGTAACGACTTTCCTAAAAATTTCATAGACACTATCTTCTGTTTCAGCAAGATAAATTTCACTATCTTCAATAACAGAAAAAATTAGAGTCCCTTCGTTCAAATAATTAGATACAAAATTTTCACTTGGGCCAACTTCTAGAGGTACACGCTTTTTAACCTTCCCAATTGCTTCGCCTAATGTATATTCATCTTTATTTTCAGGACCAACAAAATGATATTCAGCACCATTTATTATTACGATTGCCTCATATGTCACTGACCTGTCAACATCAACAACATTATTATTCTCTTTATAATCATTTGAACAACCAGCAATAATTACAAAAATTGAAGACAATATCACTATCCAGTATTTCATTTAAATTCTACCCCTTACCACCATGATAATCCATATGTCTTATTCGACTAAACTGCGGCGTTAGTTCAACAAGTAAGAAGAGCTGCCTAAGCAGCCACATGATCCTTCACTAAAGCACCCGTTAGCTTAATAAGCGGGATACTGATATTTTTAGCCTCATAAGTTGACGTTAGTTAAATAGCCAAGCTCTGAACGGTTAGCAAAATCCTGGTGCATTGAAAAATAAACAAAAGGAAAGCAGTAAAAACAGACTATCAGAATACCAATTACTATTTTTCTCATATTGCGACCTCTCTTTATATAGTTATAAATATAGAAAAAATATATAGGTTGCTTGGAAAACTTGACAACCTGCTTCTTGTTCAATAAGAAAAAAGGCTTTATTCCTTCTTGAAGTAAAGCACACCGTTAGTTTAAGTGTAATTCATCACAAACTTTTTGTTTCGTTTAGGCAATGTTACTTCGTTCAAGACCCCGAAGTTCCTCTAAACAGGAATGCTGACCGTTAGTTGAAGAGAGAAAATCAGATTACCACTGTTTTCTTGTCTATTTTCAACTGATTTACTATGGAAGAAATTAATGTATCCAAAGGGTTAATTATAGACTGTGATGTCATATATTCAACTTCCTGGGATGCATCGACCATAGATAATTGAGCAACGGAGATAATTTTATTTTCTTTAATAATTGTATTCAGGAATTTGGATAATTCTTGATTATATTCGTGTTTTAGACCTTGCATTATCAATTCAAAAGTATTGTTAATGACAATTACCTCTATATCTATGGATTTTTGATGATTATAAGCATATTGGTTGAGACGCTCCATTGTTCCATCAACAGTTGCAGGATTTGTAAATAGGATTGTTTGAGGTTGCTGTATATTACAAATGAATTCAAAGTAGGGTTCATCAATTTTTATGATTGGCACTGATATTGAGAGTTGTTCTTCCTGTAAAATTGCAATATAGTTTGTGCAAGTAATGAGAATGGCATCAACATTACATTGGGCAATCCATTCTACTTGTTCTTTTACTTTGTTTTGAGCATCTACTACTTTAAAATTCTCATCTGATGTAACCCTATACATTAATGCGGGGTCAACAAAATGTATTAATTCAATGTCATATGTGGAAAGTGCGTTTTCGATATACTCAATATTTGAATAATGGGCGTGTAGGCAACCTAATCTTTTTTTCAATTGTAATTCCACCTCTAATATGTTTCTGATTATTTTACCAGTTTATATATGGAAATATCTATGGAAATAAAAATAAAATCTCCAACGGCTTCTTTCACTAACCTGCCGCTTTAGTAAAATAGTTCAGCAAAAGGAATACAAACCCTCCATTATACTTCTATAGATTTTCATTTATAATATATTTTATTTATTTTGCAACTTTTTCTGCCTCTAATCCGTGGTTAGAGTGAAAGGTGGGAAGTAATGGAACTCGAACAAATATATGCACTACATTTCAATGACTTATATCGCTATTTATATTCTCTCTCGAGAAACCATGCCGAAGCAGAAGACCTACTTCAGGAAACCTTCGCAAAGGCACATATTGTATTGCTCACCGATGAAATTAAGGAAATAAAACCTTGGCTCTTTAAGGTAGGATATTTCACATACATAGATCATTTTAGAAAAGATAAACGTTATGTAGTGACGAACGAATTTTCAATTTCTGATTCAAATACTCCAGAAAATATTGTGGTTGAAAATGATGCTTTCAAAGTACTATTACGTTATTTAGACTATATAAAACCAATAGAAAAACAGGCAATTCTATTATGTGATGTGCATGATTGTACAAATGAGCAAGCTGCAAATATTTTGAATATCAAGTTAAATACCTTAAAGAGTCATTTATCACGTGGAAGAAAAAGGTTACGGGAAATACTATCACAGGAGGATTCATAATGGATTCATATGAAAAATTAATATATAAAGCAAAGAAGGAAGACCTTCATCTTAGTAACGACGGTACAAAAAAGATTAAAAGGGCAATCAACTCGTCTAAATGGAAATTGATCCTTTCTACTCTAACAGTCATCCTTCTAATTGTTCCTACCTGCTATATGTTGACCTTTGGGTACTATGCTTTTGGAACAAAATCTACTACTTTAATGGACGTTGCAAGTACTACTCTCTATATTACTGAGCCAAATACAACGTTGGAAGAAATGGAATTCGAAATGGACTTCTCTCTTTTCTCGATGGATTTATCATTTGAACAATATAAACAAATTGGGGATGAGTTTTACCCATCAAAAGACTATGATTTACATTTTGTTCTCAATAACTTAGTGAATAACGAAACAACTTCTAAGTTAGAGAAAATATATCCTCAGTATCCAACACAAACAAACCAATGGATCTCTCATCCAAACCAATCCGTTGAATTCAATAGTGATAAAGAGTGGCGTATGTTAGCCGGATTGCCGGAAGAAACGGTTGTGGAGGCTTATTTCTCATTAGACGATCTTTATCAAGTTCAAGAAGTGGAAAATGAAATGAAGAATGTGGATGTGACTTGGGCAGCTATCTATACAGGAACGGAGGATAATATGCTTAGCTCCAATGGAGAAGTTATTTCTCCAATCGGCTATCCAGTTCAGCTCGATCAAACTTACTGGTCCCCTTTCCGGGATTCTGAATCACACGAGGAGACTTTTTTGAAAATGTTAAAGGACCTCCAACCCTATGAAGATTTAGCTGTAGAAGTCTCATCCCATAAAAACCTCGAACTGGAAGAACGTATTAATTACATCGAGAAAAATGGGTTTGAAACGTACGGAGTTGTCGTCACTGGTCCAAAAAGTGAAATCGAATCACTTAGAGAATTGGATATGGTACGTTATTTGAAATTAGGAGAGGTTAAATTATGGAATTGGGCTCAATAAAAAATACTATTTTAACTGGATTAGGATGGCTAAGTGTCATTATGGGACTTATATCCTTGGCTATTATCAATGTCTCTCTGCTATCCGGATACGATGTTCCTTTAGCAAATACTTCATGGGTATTAATTTCTGTAGTCTTTGGAATTATTTCAGTATTCAACAAAAAAAGTAGAACTTTAGGTTTTTGGGGATTGAGTATAAGTATCTTTCTTGGACTTTTCGTTGTAACAATCTTTGGATTAGGCTGGACGATTAATCCATTTCCATAAAAATCAAAAGCACGAAGAATTTGCGGCACAACCTTCTTCGTGCTTTCTAATTCAACTAACCCTTTATTTCAATAAGAAAAAAGAGTTGCCTAAGCAACCCTATGATATTTACTAAAGCACCCGTTAGCCATCCATGTAGCACAAAATCAGCGCTACACCACAGAGAATGAAAATGGGAAAAACGGGTATAGGATACTACGGCTGGCGAAGAAGGTCGATCAACTATGGTGCCATTGAGCCCATCCGTTAGTCTGACTCCAACGACCACGGTGCATCACAGACTGTCGCACTCTATACGAGTAGCACTCATGGGAGATTAATCCTACTCTGGTTTTTGCACCAGCCTTGCCATTATTCTATGAAGAATGGAGTTGGTTCCTGATTTACCCATCAACTCAATATAAACAATCTGAAGGCTCTGCCTTTTTTTAAAAAACTTTTTCTGAGTCTCTTTTGTTATGCAATTTTATAGATTTTGAGCATTTTTTAATTTTCATGGGAGTTGAAGAAGAGTAACAATCGTCCCCAAAAAATAAATGGGCTTATAATGAAAAACTCAAAAATTGAAACTTTTCAGTATATTGTCCGTATTACTACAGTGAGTAAACAACTTTAATTCACATAACAAATTAGGGCTTTACTTCCTCTTCAAAGTACAGTGAAAATTTTATAACGAAAAGGAGAAAAGCTTATGCTAAATCAAAAATCACCAAGGTTAATTCTTGTTGTAATTGTAATCGCTTTGTTGTTGTTATCACCAATTGTAGTTCTATTTTTTCCTATAGCAGTGGTTGAAACACTATACTTTCATAGAGAGAATATTGTTTTACTTACGCCAAAGATTAATTTTCTACTAATTTTGATAGCTATATTGATGATTATTTTTGGATTAGTAATTCTAGCGTTCAAACGGAGTGTCATTACATACATCTTAACTATTCTGTTACTAATCGGAAGTCTTGGGTCAGTATATTTCTCTACTCTTAGCTATACCGCTATCCAAAAAACACAAATTATTACCAAAGAATACCATACTACTACAATTTACAAGTGGGAAGATATACAAAAGGTTATTTACGAATATGAAGTAGGGACTGTTGGTACCTACTACTTTATCACTGATAATAATAAAGAATTTTTCATTAAAGAGAATGGTCAATTTGGTTTAGATGAAAAAAGAGCTATTTATAAATCAGCAAATGAAAATGGAGTAAATTTTATAGAACGAGAAAAAACCAACTAAATTTAAGTCTGTTAAAGATTTAATTTTACATACATTTTGGATAGCTTCTTGTTCTACTAACCTGCTTCATTAGTTCAATTAGAAAAAAGGCTTTACTCCTTCTTGAAGTAAAGCACACCCTTAGTTGAAGAACATTTGTCTTTTTTTATATTAATTTCGGGCATTTTCGATGTTTTGTAGCTTGTTCAAAAGCATAAGCAAGTTTTATCAATACACCTTCACTAAAAGCCGTACCTGCAAAAGTTATACCAAATGGTCTTCCACTTTCCATGTAACCAGCAGATACAGCTATAGATGGATAGCCAGCTTTAGCACATATGGTCGAGCCAATATAAGATGGAAAAATTATAGCATCAAGGTCATACTTTTTTAAAGTAAAATCAATCCCCATGTCCTGAGAAAAATACAAATCTTCTAATTTCGCATTCAAATATTCGGGATTTCTTAAAGTGTTTGGTAGATTTTCTCTATACTCCAACATATTCTGACCATATTTCAAGGCTTTCTTTTCATGCTGTTTATTAAATTGAATTAATTCTGTGTCAGAATGAATTGGTATGTAATACGGTAATTGAGATAAATAATTTCCTAAGCTATGTTTCAATTCATATATTGGTACCCCCCAACTCCAATCCCTATTGAAAGAAGGTATTTCGATATTATCGACAACTTCTGTTCCTTCATGGCTTAAGGTTTGAATGACCTGTTCAAACAACTTTTCATCGTATTCTCCTGAGTGATAATAGTCCTCCGAAGCTTGATTATATATACCGATTCTAGCACCTTTCAATCCTTGAGAATCTAAAAAGACTGTATAATCTTGTTTTGAAATACCTTCACTCTTATAAGTAGCTGGATCGAATTTATCGACACCTGTTAAAGCACCTAACAAAATAGCTGCGTCCGTAACTGTTCTTGCAAAAGGTCCTGCAGTATCTTGCGAGTATGTAAATGGGATAATTCCCGTGCGACTGATTAACCCAACTGTCGGTTTAATCCCAACTACTGAGTTTTGAATCGCAGGGCTCAGGATGGAAGCATCTGTCTCAGTACCAACAGACAATGCGGTGAAATTTGCAGCAACTGCAACAGCAGAACCAGAACTTGATCCACCAACAAAAAGGTCATCATCACCATATGGATTTAATACTTGTCCTCCTCTGGAACTATAGCCTGCCCACATTTTAGTTGACATTCCGTTAGCTAATTCTGTCATATTTGTCTTACCTAAGATTATTGCACCTGATACGCGGAGTTTTTCAACAAGGAATGCGTCATGGGTGCTAAGATGATTTTCTAACGCAAGTGTTCCTGCACTGGTATGCATGGAATCATTTGTTTCAATATTGTCTTTAAGCAATACTGGAATCCCATGTAAAGGCCCCCTAACTCCCCTTGTCTTTCTTTCATAATCTAGTGCTTCGGCAATAAAAATTGCATCAGGATTTATTTCAAGAACGGAATTTATCTTACGACCATCTTGGTCATACTTAGCTATTCGGCTAAGATAATACATAACCAACTCTTTTGAGGTTACTTCTCCATTTTCGATAGCTGCTTGAATATCGTTAATCGTTAACTCTTCTCTAAAAAAATTATTAAACTTAATTTTCATGTATTGCTCCTCCAATACTGCAAATTTCTGATCTATAAGCTACTATACTGTATAAAATCGGAATTACTTTCTTCAACTAACCTGCTGCGTTAGTAAAAATATACCCTATGTCTATAATTCTATTAAGTTGGCAATAATCCTTTTAATAGTACTTTTTAGGGGGAATGGAATTGTTACTGTCAAAAGCATGGGCTTCGTATGAAGCGGATAAGCGAATAGAGGGCTTTTCACCACAAACGTTGAAAGCCTACCAGTTACAGTCTTCACTACTAATTGATTATTTTAAAGATGTAGAGATGGCATTGCTGGATACAAATCAACTAAAGGAATATCTTGCTATATCCTGTAAACATTTAAAGCCAGCCAGTCTTGCACATCGTATCCGCTTTATGAAATCATTTTTTCGTTCGTCTCATGAAGAAGGATATTTGAGTAAGAATCCAACTTCCAAAATTAAAGAACCCAAAGTAGGTAAGCGCATACCTAAGTATTTAACCGAAAGGGAGATAGAACACCTTCGTGAATCCTGTCATTCCCCAATAGAAAAAGCAATTTTTGAATTCATGTTTTCTACTGGTTGTCGAATTGCCGAAATAGTTTCCATAGAAAAGAACCATATTAATTGGTCCAATCAATCCGCGATTGTGAGAGGAAAGGGCGATAAGGAAAGGGAAGTTTATTTTAATACACGTTGTGATATTTGGCTTAAACGCTATATGGAAAGCCGTAATGACCATAATCCAGCAATCTTTGTAACTGCAAGACAGCCACATAAAATGAGTGTTGCCCAAATGAGATACATCATTAAGCGGATCTCCAATCGTGCGGAAATTAATAAAGAGATTCACCCACACCAACTTAGACACAGCTACGCAACTCACTTGATGAATAATGGAGCTCCTATTGAAGTCTTACAAAGTCTTATGGGACATGAGAAGAGTGAAACCACCAAGATCTATGCTCAGCTAAGCGGAAGGTTAAGAAAAGAGTATTATCAGAAGTACTTTTAAATATAAAAGGAGCTCGTCTTAGACGTAGCTCTATTTGACCAAAGCACCACGTTTGTTAAACTTTTTGTCTAGAAAAAATAAGTTAAGTTATTACAAAAAGCAATTATCTAGAGTTATATATATTAACTGAATTGTTCGTTATAATAGAAAAGTAAATTTAATTATTTTGGGGGCACTCATGACAAACATCCATTTTGCAGACCGTATTTGCTCTGCTATACAACAAAAAAAATCTCACGCAGTAGTTGGGCTTGATCCAGTCATTACACGTATCCCAGCTTTTATCCTAGAAGATGCTTCAAAAAAATATGGTAAAAATGATGTAGGTGCAGCATACGCCTTTTTAGAATTTAACAAATTAATTATTGATGCAATTTCCGAGGACGTAGCAATTGTAAAACCTCAACTTGCTTATTATGAAGTTTATGGGGCACCAGGAATTGAAGCTTTTTGGAAAACCGTTGAATACTCACAAAATAAAGGTCTTATTTTGATTGCTGATGCTAAGAGAGGCGATATCGATTCAACAGCTACTGCTTATGCTACATCATTTTTTGGAGATACCGAAAATGAGTGGCAAACACCAAAAATTGTAGATTCTTTAACAATTAATCCGTATTTAGGAAGTGATAGTTTAGAGCCTTTTGTCCAACGAGCACTTGATAAAAATACAGGCTTGTTTATTTTAGTAAAAACAAGTAACCCCTCTTCAGGCGAGTTACAAGAGTTAGTCACAGAAAATGGAAGCATTTCTGAAAATGTAGCTACATTAGTACATACATATGCCCAAAGAGATATTGGTAAATACGGTTATTCATCGATTGGTGCCGTTGTTGGTGCGACTTATCCTGAATCACAAGCCATATATCGAGAGAAAATGCCTCAGTCACTATTTTTAGTACCAGGCTATGGTACACAAGGTGGCAAGGGAAAAGATATCACCAATGCTTTTAATACGGATGGATTTGGTGCTTTAATAAGTGCCTCAAGAAGTATTGTTTTTGCTTATGAAAAAGCAAATGCACAGTCGAAAGAAACTATTCAACAAGCAGTATTGGCTGCTTTACAAGAAATGAATGAGGATATCAATACAGCTTTAAAGCATGTAAACAAATTGAATTGGTAATAAAAACAAAACAACGATTGAATCGATTTTATTTTTTGCAGTACCGATAATGTCGTGCTCACGGTCTTCAATTATATATGTACCTCCAAGTATTGTTATATAAATACTTGGAGATACCCATTGATCTTAAACTAACGCATCCGTTAGCCACCCATGCAGCAAAAAAAAAAACGCTGCACCACAGAGGATGAAAATTGTTACAGAACGGGTATAGTTCAGTATGGCTGGCGAAGAAGGTCGATGAACTATGGTGCCTTAGAGCCCTTCCGTTAGTCTGACTCCAACGACCACGGTGCATCACAGACTGTCGCACTCTATACGAGTAGCACTCATGGGAGATTAATCCTACTCTGGTTATTGCACCAGCCTGCCTTTATTCTAAGATGAATGGAGTTGGTATCTGATTTACTATTTAACTCCATATAAACGTTCTGAAGGCTCAGCCTTTTTTTAAAAAAAACTTATTCTGAGTCTCTTTTGTTATGCAATTTTATAGATTTTGAGCATTTTTTAATTTTCATGGGAGTTTAAGTAAAATATTTCACAATGTGCTTCGTTAGTCGAATTGGACCAGGTGATAGTATATTAAAGTATGGCACCTATTCGTTTGAGAAAATTAAATCTCACTCAATTCTGCCAAACTTCTTATTTAATCTGTCTTTACATTCATTCCAAGTAGGAATAGCTTCTGCTTCCCAATTAATTAATTCTAATTTATCTGCAATATTTCGTGATATTTTCATTGCTTTTAAATGATTACCATTATTTCGATAGACCTTCATATGTTCCTTGCTTTCCCATACTGTCAGAGTCCAGTATGTTTCCCATCCTTCTTTGTTAACAGAAGAAAATTTTAATCCTTTTGCTTTTTTTGACTGAATAATCGATTTAATTGTATGAAAAGAAAAGCTAAGTAACTTTCGCTTACCTTTTAAATGCAACCTAGTAACTGAAATATACATATCGTATTCTTCCTTTCTCATAAAAACTATAATAGTAATATTTCATTTATTGGTATGTAAATCCTTCTAGTAAATGTTTTCTTCTTAAACTAAACTGCTTCTTTAGTTCAATAAGAAAAAGGCTTTACTCCTTCTTGAAGTAAAGCACCACGTTAGTTGAAAAGTATCAATAATAAAACTGTTAATCCTAATATAAATATTCCAAACAAAAAGGAGAGAATTTTAAAGATAACAATATGGTATTTTTCCTGAAAGAATTTTTCGGAAATTAATATTAGAATACCAAATAAGAATTCAATAAAAGTAAATGTATTTATTCCTCCAGTAAAATCGTCATCTTCTTCATATTTCTTAAAAGTGACATAAAAAGCATATCCAGAAACAAATAATAAAATTAATGAAATTAATAACAAAATATATATATTCATACTCAATTGTCTCTCCTAATGTAAACCTTCTTGAAGTAAAGCACCCGTTAGCCATCCATGCGGCACAAAAAAATGCTGCACCACAGAGAATGAAAATGGTTAGGAAGTATCAATACTGTTACTGACCTTAACCCCGTCAACAGTAATTCATAGACTTATTTACGCTCTCCTCTTTTTTTAACGATTAAGTAAGGGTCTTCTTAAGTATTAGCATTTTTCATAGAACTAATTTTCATGGGAGTTGAATAAGGATTAGGACACGAAATCTTTCAATTCCGCTAAAAAGTTTGAAAGCCCGCTTCAAATACTACACACTGAAACCATACACAAACATTTTATATTATTAAAATAGCCTAACTGAATTAATCAGTAGGCTTAATTTTTTCCCAAACATACCATGGTATTTTATAATCCATTTTCTTACCTTGTGTACTATTTTTGTCTGTTACTATCCAATTACCATCTTTCTTTTGTACTTTATAATTTACATTTGTCCCATCAGACTTTTTAAAGAGTATATAACCCGTGTTGTCTTTTATAGATGTTACAGGGTCAATAACATTTTTGTTGGGTATCTTTCTCTCAGGAAACAATATGTTGGTTACTATTTCTTCTGCAATATTAAAAAGAGATTTAAATTCGTTATTTATTTCTGCTTGGTATTGCAATTGATTGTATGTATAGGAAGAGTAAGACCCTAAATTCAAATTAAAAGACTGTTTTATATCTGAAAGTGTTGCTTTATAAAATTCATTTATATCCTTTTCTAATTTATCGCCCTCATGTTTAAAGCTAATGGTTTTAACCCCAAATGGACTTATATTAAAAGTCACTGTTTCCTTACCATTAGGAGGGTTATGCGCATGTTCAAATGTTGTGACTTGGACTTCTACATTAAAATCAAAACTGCCCTCATGCTCTCTTTTAATACTCAGAATTTTAGCATCCTCAAATTGTTTGCGATAGCCATAATAATTAATAATTTCTTTATATACGGAGGGGAATAGTGTTGTAATCAAAGTATCATAAATAAGCTTATAATCAGGCTGTTCACTTTGGGCATCAAGATTTCCTGAAATTAATGTTAACAAAGCATCTTTGTATAAGTCCACATTCGGGTTTTTTTCCGCAACCACTTGATGGTTATTAACATGGATACTAAGAAGAACAAAAGATAATATTACCAGGATTTTCTTCATCGAATGCTCCTTTAATATAGATTTAATTAATGAGTATTTTCTCCTGAAATCTTTAAATTATTCTTCAACTAAACTGCTGCGTTAGTTCAATAAGAAAAAAGGCTTTACTCCTTATTGAAGTAAAGCACCTCGTTAGTTGAATAAGATATCCTTATTATTCAATTGCCTTATTAACTGATTCAATAGCGTGAATTACTGTAGTATCAAATATTGGAACTTTAGAATCTTCTTGTTTTATTAATAATCCAATCTCTGTACATCCTAATATAATCCCTTCGGCACCCTTATCAACTAAATTCTTTATAGCTTTTTTAAAATATTCTTTCGATGTTTGATTGATTTTACCTAAACATAATTCTTCATAAATCACTTCATTTATAAGTTCTATATCCTCATTATCTGGAATTAATACCTTTATATCATTAGCTTCAATTCTTGATTTGTAAAAGTCTTGTACCATCGTATATTTAGTTCCAAGTAACCCAACTGAATTTACATTAGTCTTCTTTATTTCATTTGCTGTTGCATCAGCAATATGTAGAATTGGAATATTTATTTTTTCTTCAATATAATTTATTACCTTGTGCATTGTGTTTGTACAAATAACAATAAAATCTGCTCCTGCTTTTTCTAAAGAGATTGCCACATCCCCCAAAGTGTGTCCAGCACTTTCCCAATCACCTTTTGCTTGATAACGTTCAATTTCGTCAAAGTCAACGCTATATAAAATGCATTTGGCTGAATGTAATCCACCTAATTTGTTCTTTATTTCTTCATTTATTAAACGGTAATATTCACTTGATGATTCCCAACTCATCCCACCGATTAAACCTATTGTTTTCAATGTACTAATTCCTCCTAATAAATTGTTATTTGTAGAATAGAATATTATACCTACAATTTTTAATTTCGACAATTTAAGAAACTTTTCCTTCTTCAACTAAACTGCTTCGTTAGTTCAATAAGAAAAAAGGGTTTACCTCTTCTTGAAGTAAACCAGCTAATAGGATGTCAATATTTTTCTTTAAAATTACTATTAATCTTATGTAATACTATTTTATCCATGACAAATACCCCTCCAAAAACCTTTTGGAAGGTTTTTACTTAATCACTTGTAACAGTAATTACACTATATCTTGGAAAGTTTCTTTGCTATTTAATAAAGCATAAATCCAATGAAGCAGTTTGTTAATGCAGCTAAGTCTTTATATTCCATTTTTTCTCCTTTACCGAACAAACATATTTATATAAAAGCTTATTTAACTAAACTACCCCGTGAGCTAATAAGAGAAAAGAGTTACTTAAGCAATCATAGAATATTTACTAAAGCACACAGTTAGTTGAAGAAGAAACAGAAAAGTAATCTTCCACAATCGCGGCCGATTGTGCAATAACTTTATCTACTATACAATATCCAAATTCTATTTATATCTTTACCTTCTACCTCAATCTTATCTCTATGCATTGTAACATTTACATTCGTGTATCCCGCCCATTGTGGTATTAGTTCCGTTAAACAATCAATTACCTTTACATCAGGAGTTGCATAACCGATATTTTCTTTTCTCAAAAAGCCATTTGAGAAATCTTGATATAATGAGTCCGTCCATTCATAAACTTCAAACTGAGAATCAAAAATCCGTTCATCTTCTTGATATTGTCCGTTAACCCAGTATATTTCCATAACAATGCCTCCTCCTGAAGAATGTAGCTTTCCATAACACCATGTCCTATAAAGACAAAGACACTTTCCTAGTTTTCCGGGAAAGCGCCGGATTGTGGTTGACTAAAGCACCCGTTAGCTTAAAAAATCATTCTCTCCATTTAATCTTTTGACCTCTTTCTCTAAATAATCTAGACGTTTATGGATTCTATATACAATTGGCAGATATGCAATAACGATAATGATTAACCATCCCATTGATTAATTCCCTCTCAAATAACTGTATTATTTTTCATTAATTGTAACATTTTATATATTCGGATACATCGTTCTTTTTATTAAACTAACCTGCTGTTTTAGTTCAATAAGAAAAAAAGGGTTTACCCCTTTTTGAAGTAAAGCAGCACCCGTTAGTTGAATTAGAACAGCGAAGCTTATTAAACAATCTCGCTCGATTGCTTCAAACTTTTATATATGAGATACATCATAAAAAACGGTGGTATAGTAATTAAAACCTGCCCAGAAATCTCCTTGTAAATTACCTAACATCCTTTGCAAATCACTTCTCGAAAAATATTTTCCGTTTCTTATAAATCTAATACTTTCTTCTAAGTTAAGGAAATTATTTATGCTGTCAACCAGGTATACTCTTTCTTCTCGGGAATAATCTCCTTCAGAAACAAGGTCTAACAGGGTATTTCTTGCCTGTTGTACATCGAAAAGCATTCTATCCAGTTTATCTTTATCAATTGTTTTGGAGTCCGTGCCGATCAGCCATTCTTGTTCAAAAATCGGAAGAATAAATTGAGTTCGATTTACCGTAGGATTGTAATTATCACTTTCTAAATACTTTTTTAGATCCTTCTCATAAGCAGCTTTAAACTCGCCAATCTCTTCTTCGTAGGTTTTGCCATTATGGGTTTCCGAACCAGGATGATATGTAAAGCTTTGATGGATGCTAAAAGGCGATAAAGGATAATACCAAGATATGAAAGCTATAACAAGTACAATAAATACTCCTGAACCTATCCCCCAGACCTTCCTTTTACGTTTTGTATTCATAATAAATCCCCTTTATCTTCATACTAATCCGCTTGTTTATTCAGATGGTTATATAACAATCTGGCCCGATTGTTGAACACAAGTTAAACAATATTCTTAAACTAACCTGCCGCGTTAGTTCAATAAGAAAAAGCTCCCCTTACAGAATTTTATTATAATTCCGCATAATACAGCTACTCCTACAAATGTGAATAGGTAAAGAAAAGGAGAGTTAACCTTACTAAAAACCACTTCACTCTGAAGTGTCTCTACATTATCCCAAGCACTTGCAAAATCTGTTTTATAATTTCTTGTTTTTATATAACCGACTAACATCATACCGTAAAAATAGACTACATGAACTACAATTGAACTAATAAATGCTTGAAGGAACAACATCATTTATACCCCCCTTATACCCCGTTATCACCATAAAAACCCATATGTCTTGTGTTCAATAATCAAAATATGCAACCCAGAATCTTTTGCTAAAGCACACCGTTATTTGAATAAGAGTTATTTCTTCTTTCTAGTTTTAATGTACTTTTCCGTTAATAATCCGGCATTAAACACCGATAAAATCATGATGAAGAAAAATAGTATTCGAACAGGTGAAATCCTCTCGTCAACAGTAAAATCAATATTAAGAAAAGTAGAATAAACAAAGGCAATAGCAACAAATATAGATAAGATAAATTGTCCTTTTAAAGACTTAATCATAAAATCCTCCTTATAAATAATATTGATTAGATTAAATTCATCTCTAAATTTAATTAGAAACTAAATAAAGCCGAACTAATAGAGATACTGGTATAAAAAACATCCCCCAACTATTTTTACCCTTATATTTAAATTCCTCTATTCCTATAATTGCAATAAAGATTCCAAGAAATAAAGATGATATTGGACCATATAAAAAATCTTTTGTAATTAAGCCGTATGCTGAAGTTGCTATTACAATTAAAACAAGAATTATTTTAATAATTTTCAACTCAATTCCCCCTCGTGCCTGCTACTTTACTTTAATACGTTTGAAACAAATAGATGTTCCAATTTTATATAAATTTACCATTTAAAATAAGCAAAAATCCATTTGGCTTATTCAACTAAACTGCTGCATAAGTTTAAGTACATTTCTTCACAATCTTTACAATTACATTAACATAAATATCCAATAAAAAATCATCTAACCTCTAAGAAATATACAGAGGAGAGATGATTTTAATCGATCTTAATTATAAATAATCAATCTTTATTACAAAGCAACATTTTAAATGGTTTTGTGACTATAATTATTTTGCAAATGATTATTACTCAAATTTTATAGCATTTGTTTTCCACAAAAAAATTAAAGCATAAAATTTCCAAAGGAAAATTTATGCTTTACATCACAACTAGGGCTTCTTTTTATACCGCCAACTTCATATTTTCACCTATTTCAAGGTCAATAATCTCTCCATTATGTGAAATGGATAAACTATCTCCTTCTATTAGCGAATAGGTTACTGTACTTCTTTCCATTTTGATAGTTAATGTTCTATTTTGATATTGCAAGTTAAACTCTAGTGAATCCCAATGTTCAGGAAGAGAAGGTGCCAATGAAAGACCGCTCTCTTTCACTCTTAAGCCAGCAAAACCATAAACAATTGCAAGCCAAGTCCCCCCCATATTAGCCATATGAAGCCCGTCCTTTGTATTGCTATGTGTATTTTCCAAATCTAATCGTGCTGTTTTTCTAAAATATTCATAAGCTTTCTCTTTATCGCCTAATTTAGAAGCCATCGCACTAAATATACAGGAAGACAGGGAAGAATCATGAGTTGTAATTTGCTCATAGTAATTATAGGAGTTATTCATCGTTTCAAAATCCTGTTCATCTTCCAATAAAAAATGAGCGAGTACTGTATCAGCTTGTTTACATACTTGATATCTATAAAGGGTTAATGGATGATAATTTAGTAAAAGTGGGAATTTATCTTTTGACGTATTTTCTAAATCCCAACGATCCTTTTGTAAAAAACTATCATCCTGTGCATTGATTTTGTGCTTTTCATCATATGGAAGGTACATTTTCTCGCCAGCGTCTGTCCATTCGCTAACTTCTAGTTCAGATAAATTTAGTTTATCGCTCAGTTGTTTCAGTAAATTGCTATCCTTTGTTTTCAAAAGATTATATGCCTTTACAGCCCATAGCAAATTATGTTTTGCCATGACATTTGTGTAGTAATTATTATTTACAATACATGTATATTCGTCAGGTCCCGTTACACTATCAATTCTAAAAAATCCGTTTTTCATATGCCCTACATCAATCCATAAACGAGCAGTTTCAAATAGAATTTCGGCCATATAATCTTTTAAAAATACTTCATCTTCTGTTACTAAATAATACTGAATAAAACTATAGGCTATATCTGCACTTATATGATACTGTGCTGTACCTGCTGGGAAGAATGCAGAACTTTCAGGTCCCGTGATGGTTCTCCACGGAAATAATGCACCTTTTTTATGTCCCATTTCCTTCGCTCTTGCTCTAGCGCTATCCAAAATAGAATATCTTTGTATTAATAAATTTTTTGCGATTTCGGGATTCGTCATTAAAAAGACTGGGAATATATAAATTTCAGTATCCCAAAAATAATGTCCCTCATATCCCTCACCTGATAGGCCTTTTGCAGCAATATTACTTACCGGATCTTTTCCAACTGATTGTAAAAGCTGATAGAGGTTAAAACGAATTCCCTCCTGAAGGGAAGCATCTCCATTGATTTTCACATCAGCAGTACTCCAAAACTTATTTAAGTACTCCTGTTGTTTTAATAATAGACCTTCAAAAGATGCCCCATTTAACTGTTGCTGAATAGCCTGCGCTTTGTCAATAACAGCATCTCCATGCCTTAATGTGTCTGTATACACATTATATTTTGTAAATTGAATAGGCTTATTTCCGTTACATAAATAGGTCTCTTCCACACTACTATCAGTTAGTTTACTCGAATATTCATATTCATCTTTATCAATCATAGAAGAGGTTACACAAGCAACTTCTAGCTTCGTTGCATACGTAATATTTTTTACAATGCTATAATTTCCATCCTTTCGAACCTCTGCTATATGAAGTCTTGTAGCGTGGCCAGAGGCAACTCTAGGATCGTTTTTATCCACAAAGTTGGAGACGTTACCATCAACTACAGAAACAATTTTAACCCGTTTTATATTGCTTATAGGCACTATTTTGACTTCTATCGCAAAAATTTCTTTCGTAACAAACGAAATAAGTCTTTTAAAATGAATTTTGACTTCCTTGCCTTTAGCAGATTTCCAATGTACAATTCGCTCGGCATAACCAGCATCCATATGCAAATTTCGTTCTAATCTTACTACTTCCCCATCAAATAACGAAAATTGCTCATCATCCAAATAAATATTTATCGTCTGCGCATCAATGACATTTAATATTTTCTGTTGTATATTTGGAAATGCATGGAGCTTCTCCCCATAACTAATCTCCGTTTCATCATGGAAAGCATTAATATATGTACCTCGAATAGAGCTATATACACTTTTATAGCCCTCTTCAAAATTTCCTCTAACACCTAGATAACCATTCCCTATAGACAAAAGACTTTCATCTAGCAGAAGGCTTTGGTTATCTATTTCTGACTTAGTTAGTTTCCAGGTCATTAAATTTCACCTCAGCTATTTTTTTCGCTGTATTTCTTCATTATTTCTTGAAAATCTAACTTAGAAGTATCTTCAACTAAATAGTCCGCCTGAGATAAATGTTCTAGTGAACCAACACCAACCGAGAACATATTTGCTTTGTTAATAGCTTCTATACCAGCAGCTGCATCTTCAATTCCAATGCACTCCTTATATGGAATACCTAAGTAATCAGCTGCAGATGTAAACGTTTCAGGATCCGGCTTTCCCTTTGAAACTTTCGTTGCATCCACAATATAATCAAAATAACTAATGAGTCCTAGTTTTTCTACTACATTTTTTGCATTTTCACTTGCTGAACCAAGAGCAATTTTGATATTATGTTTTTTATTGTTTTTTAGTAAATCCTCAATTCCTGGTAAAACGTTTTCTTCATTTATTGATTTTGCTAATTCTAAATAGAATTCATTTTTTTTACTTGCTAATCTTACTTTTTCCTCATTACTCATCTTTAACAAAGAAGCACTCAATTGTAGAATTAGCTCAAGAGACTCCATACGACTAATTCCTTTTAGTCGCTCATTAAATTGTCTATCAAATGAGATACCAAGCTCCCCTGCAAGTTTTTTCCATGCTAAATAGTGAAATTCTGCTGTATCCGTAATAACACCATCCAAATCATATATAAAGGCTTTTGGGTACTGAGTCATTTATATCCTTTCCTTTCTTCGAAAATTATTAGATGGAATGGGAAAGTTTTAACTAAAGCTAAATTGTCCTGACACTTCCCCGTTCTATTAATCGATGTTCCACATTTACATGCTTCTGATCCAGTTTATTTTCCATTAAGTCTTGCAGTAATTGCGCTGCCACTTTTCCGATTTCAAAAAAATCTTGACCAATTGTTGTGAGTTGTGGATCTGTATAACTACTAAATACTAAATTGTCAAATCCAGTTATAGATATATCCCCTGGAATGTTCAAACCAACTTCTTTTACTGCCTTCATGACTCCAAATGCCATCAGATCGCTAAAACAAAGAAAAGCAGTAGGACGCTTCGTTTTCAAAAATTCTTTTGCTAATTCATATGCTTCCTGCTCCGAAAAATCAGCATACATAATCTCCTCAGTGTTTAGCTCTATGTTATTATCCTTAAAAGCTTCAGTAACTCCTTTAATCCGCTCTGAATTCACGTACGTCTTTTTTCTTCCTGCCACGACAGCAATTTTTCGGTGATTTCGTTCAATTAAATACAAGGCAATTTCTTTGCTAGCTTTTACGTTATCAATCGATACGCTTCCAACTAGTCCATTATTCGTTTCAGGAATAATATCGAGAACAACACAGGGTATATTTGTATCAATTAACTCCATATAGTATGGATCGTCTATACGTATTCCCTGTAAAAGTGCACCGCCAATATTTCGTTCTCGACAATACTGAGCATAGCTCTTTTTCTTCTGACGCAGGGAATCTATTAGGTAGATGGACAATTCAAACTGACTGGACGACACGGCTGTATATACTCCCTTAAATATATTAAATGCATTATTATCTTTTTCACTATTATTAAGAACACCGGATGAAATCAATCCAATAGTCATTTGCTTTTTGGATGAAAGGTTCTTAGCCACTAAATTAGGGGTATACCCCATTTGGTTGGCAATCTCGAAAATTCTTTGTCTTGTTTTTTCATTAACGTCCGTATAATTATTAAAGGCTTTTGAAACAATACTTACTGAAACTCCAGCTTCTTTTGCAACATCTTTTATAGTAGTCACTTCTATAATTCACTTCCTAAATTTATTGTTTAAACCTTTATTTTACGGAGAGCTACTTAAGTACTTTTATTAATAATAGCTTTTTCTTGCATCTTCAATGAAAATCTATAGAATACAGCAAAAGATAAATAGGCACTTAGAGAACCTATAAAAAATGGAAATAATACAATAAGCATTGTAGCGCTTAAGTAAAACAAAAATGAATTACTAAGAAGGATTACAAAAAATAATAACGGACTTCCAATCGTTACAAAAAACGTGTTCTTTGACAATTCTCGAATGTTCATTTGAAAATGCACATTCAGTGAAAAAAAGTTAATCGTAAAGACAAATAATACAACTCCTACAATTGAAAATACCACAAGCAATAAATCGTTTTCATTAGCAAAAAAGTAAAAATCCATTATCCAAATTAGCCATATAAAAGTCAACATTAGACCAGCTAAAAAACTTTTTTTATAATTAGATATCATATGTGAAAAATACGCTTTCATAAGAGATGGATGATCTATCTTCAACACCCAATCACGGGCCATCGCAAATAACCCCATCGTGCTAGGGACAAATAATAGAGGAACTAGAAGTATTAAAGGCACATAGTAAAGTACAAACTCCATACTGAAACTATTAACGTACAAACTTAATAGAATGACCGCAATAGGAAGATTGATCATCACCCATAAAATATTAACAACAGAAAATCGCATAATCCATTCGGTTGTACTGTATAATGCTCCTGTAAAACCTGAAAACCCTTGCATTTACTTACCTCCCACTTAAAATATACTTTATTTTACAGCCCCTTCCCCAATACCTTTAATAATATGTTTTTGTGCAAGAACATAGAAAATTACTACAGGAATGATTGTCAGCATCAAGCCAGCCATTGCTAAGTTCCACTGAATCGTAAATTCACCAAAGAAATAAAAAGTAGATAGTGGGATTGTTCGAAGTCCCTTATCAGTAAGTGTTAAAGAAGGTAGTAGATAATCATTCCATATATTAATAACATTTAAAATCATTACTGTAACTGTAATTGGTTTTAGAATTGGAAAAATAATTCTCCAGAAAACCCCAAACTTCGATGCACCGTCAATTGTAGCTGCTTCCTCTAATGTAATTGGTATAGACTTAACAAATCCATGGTATAAGAAGACGGATATACTAGAACTAAAACCAATATGCATAAATATTAAACCTTCACGAGTATTAATCATTGGAATATGTAACGTATTAGTTATAGTGCTCATGAATTGCATTAAAGGCATCATCAATGTTTGGAAGGGAATAAGCATGGTTGCTATGAAAATCATGAAAATAATTTTACTTAACTTATTATCTGTTCTTGCTAGCATCCAAGCAGTCATAGAGGACAATACAACAATAATTAGAACAGAAAGTATCGTTATATATAATGAATTAGCAAGTGCATTCAAAAAGTTCATTTTTTCCATCGCTTCTATATAGTATTGGAAGCTGAACTCTTTAGGAAGTGCTAGAACATTTTCATATAATTCCTGTCGATCTTTAAATGAGTTGACAATAATTATATAGATAGGAGATAGAAAGAATAGCGCAGCAATGAGGAGTAAAAGCTCTTTTAGAATTTTATAAAACTTCTTCATCACAATTCTACCTCCCTCTTTTTCGTAATATAAACTTGTGTCAGTGTTATTGCAGCCACTATTAAGAAGAAAATAATTGCCTTAGCCTGACCGTAGCCATAATTACCATACCCAAAGATTTCGTTATAAATGTTCATCGCAAACATTTCAGTGGAATTTGCAGGTCCTCCACCCGTTAAAGAAAGGTTAACATCGTAGATTTTAAATGCTGATGATAGCGTTAAAAACAAGCTAATTGTAAAAGCAGGCATTAACAGAGGAAATGTAATATTTTTTAACCTTTGCCACCAACTCGCACCATCAATCATAGATGCCTCCATTACATCGTTAGGTATACTTTGTATTCCTGCGATATAAATAATCATAATATATCCTGCCATTTGCCAAGTAAAAACGAAAACTAAAGCATATAAGGCAAAATCCATATCGATAAGCCAATTAAAAAAGACATTTTCAAGACCAGTTACTTCGCCGATTAATGTAAAAACATCTAAGAAGATAAACTGCCAAATATAACCTAATATTAATCCACCTATCAAGTAAGGCATAAATACCATTGTACGTGCAGCATTGGATGTTCTAAGTTTTGATGTCACCAAGAGAGCAAAAACAAGTCCAACTATATTTACGGAGATAACGGCTAATATGGTAAATAGAGTTGTCTTCCATGTAGATTCAAGAAAGCGTGTATCACCAAATAACTTGATAAAATTATCAAAGCCAACAAACACCTTTGGATTAGCTCCAATTCCATCCCACTTAAAAAAGGAATAATATATTCCAATTACGAATGGAATAACTACTACTGTCAAAAAAATAATAAATAACGGCGCAGTAAATAATAAATACCACCCTTTATTATTTTTATTTTGCATGTAAAACACTCCTTTCTAATAGTTTATAAATGGATCGAATAGGTAAGTACTGGACACCCCTAAAATGGTGTGCCCAGCCTTTATTAAACTATCTTCCTAGTGAATTTAAACTATTTTACAGCGTTTTTCCAAGCATCATCTAAATTTTCTATAAATTCCTCACCAGTCATATCTTTTGATAAAAAGAATTCTTCTGCTTTTGGAGCAAAATCGTTCGGAACAATATTAGCTGGGTAATAATTTTGTGCCCACGGAATTGTTTGACCACTATTGGAAGCGTTTAAAACGTCTTGAGATAGTGGATCTAAGTCATTTGCTTCGATAGTTGTAAGCGCAGGAACAAATCCAAATTCCTCTACAATGTATCGGTGACCTGTTTCACTTGTAAACATCCAATTTAAGAAGTCTTTTGCCGCTTTCGTTTCTGCTTCATCCTTTTTCCCGTTGACTGCCCAGTTATTTCCTACTCCTACTGCTAATTTATCCGTACCGTTTAATGGAAATGGAAGCATACCTACCTCAAAATCTACATCAAAGTCTGCAAGCATTCCATAAGCCCAGTTACCTTGATGAATCATTGCTGATTTTCCAGCTGCAAAGTCACCCACTTCTTTATCGTATGTCACATCTAAAGGACTTGGAGTGTTTGCTTTTATAGCTTCCATAAATTTACCGAACTCTTGAAATTCCTTTGTTTCTGCCATTGTTACATCACCACTTGTTAGCTTATCGATGAATTCGTAATGATCACTTTGTAAAGAAAAAGGATAGTTACTAATATGCCCAATTAAGAAATAAGCTTCTTTTGAAAGGCCTAATCCTGTAATATCTTCAGCTTTTAACTTTTCTAATGTGCTCACAAAAGATTCATAATCGGCAACATCTTCTGGTTTAACTAAGTCTTTGTTATAAACTAATCCGAATCCTTCTACTCCATAAGGTACTCCTACGATTTTGTCTTCTACTTTTAACTCCATTCCTGGGGCAATATCTTTTGCATATGCTTCAGAAGATAAATCAGCTACATAGGATTTCATTTTTTCAGCTTCCGTTACATTTTGAAGACTGAATATGGATGGACCTTGATCACTATTCAAACGAATTTGTAGTTGTTCAAAGTAATCATCACCTGTTGTTCCCCATACTTCCACTTCAACGCCAGTTTCAGTAGTATATTCCTTCGCAAGTGCTTCTAATTGATCGGATATTTCTACTTTACTTTGGAAGATAGTAATTTTTTGGGTAGAAGCTTCATCACTATCCCCACTATTTTCTTTTCCTGTTGAACCTTCATCACTGCCACTACAAGCACTTAAAAGTAATAACAAAGCGATTATAAATAGACTACTCCACGTTCTTTTTTGGAACTTCATTTAAATTCCTCCCCCTACGATTTGAATTTCTATAGTAAATAAAATGAAAGTTCATTTTATAACTACCTGAGTCAATTTGATAATGGATTAATTAATAGTAAAATCCGATTAATGTTGATTTCCGCTTCAGGCGGACGCTTTCCGTGGGCACGGATTCAATCTCCTCGTCACTTCGTTCCTGCGGGGCTTTCAGCTCGCGCTGTTCCCACTGGAGTCGACGCCTTGCTCTCCAATCAACGAAGTCCATTTTAATTAATCGGATAATATAATATTAATATTCGTGTTTTACATTGAAATAGGTAACTAAGAATTTTACTTACCTATTTTTGTTTTCAAACTCTATAGTTATTTCATCATCACACGCATAGATTTGATCATGAAACTCAAATTCTATTTTTTCCTTATTTTCTACTTTTACAGATAAAGTAGTTTTTGTTAGGAATAATGTGATTGGCTGACCTTGCCATTGAATAGTAAATTTCATATGATGCCACTGCTTTGGTAATTTCGGGTTTATCGTAATTTTCCCATCTACAAGTCTAATCCCAGCAAAGCCGAAGATGGCTGCTTTCCATATACCACCGATGGATGCCGCGTGTATACCATCATCTGATGTGTTCATTTGGGGTCCTAAATCGACTTCTGTAGATTTCCTGAAAAGCGAATAAGCTAAATCTGCGTTACCAATATCATTTGCTAAAATGGAGTGTGTTGCCAAGCTTAACGAAGAATCATGTAATGTTTTTGGTTCGTAATAATAGAAGTTAGCCTCTTTTATAGCATTTGATAGCTGAATATCTTCCCTTAAAAAAGTTTGGTTTAACAGGTAAAACAAAAGTAATATATCCGCTTGCTTCGTAACCTGAAGGGTATTAATTTGTTCTGGATTATAATCACGATATATTGTTCTTAATTTTTCTTGATTTTTATATTTCGTAAGATCAATTTCTTTAAGCTTTAAATAAGTATCATCCTGAGGAATTACCAAATCCTCTTCACGTGGCTGTGGCAAATAGATTTTTTTAGCTTTTGATTGCCAGATAGGATAAGCTGTTTTCAAATCTAATTTGTTATTCAAAACTTCTATTAATCTAGGGTTTTCTTTCATCAATGATTCATAATAACGTATTGCTAGTTTCAGGTTAAAAAAAGCCATATAATTCGTAAAAGCATTGTTGTTTACATGCTCCTTATATTCATCAGGACCTATCACCTTATTAATATGGTATTCTTGCTTACCTGAATCCCACTCAAGCCGACTTGCCCAAAAACTTGCGGTATCAAAAATTATTTCATATCCACAATGATCCATAAATTCATGATCAGCAGCGACATTAAAGTATTGGTAAATGGAAAAAGCGATATCAGCTGAAATATGTTGTTCAATGATTCCTGACCAAATTTTCGTTTGTTCCCCTGTAACAATATCAATGTCTCCTAGTTTCGGAGTTACTTCTCCGTCAGATGGCCAAGCCGCCTCCCAAGGAAACATCGCCCCACTATATCCATTCTCCCTTGCCTTTTTTCTAGCTCCGGTTAAACCATTGTAGCGGTAAGTTAATAGGGATTTTGCAACTGCTGGGTTGGAAAAGATGAAAAATGGAAGTATGAAGATTTCTGTATCCCAAAATGAATGCCCTTTATAACCTTCTCCACTCAATCCTTTTGCTGCAATTCCCATTCGCACATCATGTGCAGGAGCCATAATCGTTAGATGATATAGAGAGAATCGCAATGCAAGTTGATCATATGGATTATCGCTATTAATCTCTAATTTGTATGCATTCCATACGCTATTATTCCAAGCTACTGTATGTGAATTAAGGAGTGAATCATAACCTTTTATTGAACTGTTTCGTAAATCTTCTAATGAGCTATCCTTTAGTCGCTGAAGACGATATTCAGTATTGTCAAATTCCTTATCTCGACTCGTATGCACTGTCGTTAGTTTTTCCATTTCCATCTTATCGTTAGGTTGAAGATTAATTGTATAGGTAAGCCACACTTTTCTACGGGCCATGTTCATTTCTGGATCATCAATTGTTTCTTCATCATTAACAATAACTTTGTGGAAAGAGTTGATCACCACATCTGTTTTAGACTCATTGGTTGTTTGGACTAGCTGAATAATCTTTTTATCAAATATTCTCCGTTCACCTTCTAGAAAATGTTGCGAGCCTGAATTACTTATTTGTGCATCAATTCCAGTGTCAAAAGAAATTTGAACTGGATCTGTTAAGCTTTTTACAAACATTTTCATGCCAATTAGATGTAAATTATCTAGAGACAGAAATCGTTGAAATTCAAATTGCAGTACTTTTCCTCTCGGAGATGTCCACACAAAATATCTTCTCAACACTGCTGTTTTTACATTTAATTGTTTTATGTAATCCTTTGTTTTGCCAAATTCAAGGCTGAATCGATCACCATCTACCCGAATATCTAACCTCGTCACATCAGCTATGTTTGGTAATTCTGTTACTTCATTTTCTTCGGCTTTATTAAAAGTACCACTTACAAATAAATTTCTAGTTTCTTTCAGGTACGGTTCTTCAGTAGCAGAGCGCAATCCCATATAACCATTCCCAAGGGACATAATTGCTTCACTTTTACCAAGTGCTTTAGGTTGGAATACCACTTCTGAAACAAGCCAATTTTCAAGATCCCCTTGACCCATTGAATAACTAATCATGTGACTTAAATTCCCCTTTCCGAAAGCATATGTAAAAATTTACGAAAACGTTTTAGATTTTATAGAAAAAAATACGTTTATGGAGAAGTCATTTTGAACATTCTTCAAAAACGTTTTAGTTGATAAAATAATTGTAAGCCTTTTCATAACTAACTATAAATATAAAATTCTAAATTGTCAATAAATAGTATAGTGCATTTAGATTATTTGCATTAGTATGAAAAAACTGGAGAAAGTGCAAAAAACCTGCAGACAGTTTCGTAATGATACGAAGTGTCTACAGGTTTTATAATACTAATCGAGTTTTTGCTTCAGTAATTTGAATTTTTACTTGATCGAAACCAGTTCCACCTAGAGAATTTCTTCTTCTCACAGCGGCTAGTGGCGATAATACATCGTATATATCTGGTTCAATCAAATCGCTTGCTTCCTTAAGATCTTCTAGCGGTAGATTTAGTAAGAAATAACCACGTTGGATGCATAGGAAAACTAGTTTCCCAGTCACCTCATGTGCCTCACGGAATGGAAGTCCTTTTGCGGCTAAATAATCAGCAAGTTCTGTTGCATTGGAAAAGTCTTTATGAACTGTGTCATGTAGTCGTTCTGAGTGAACTACCATTGTACGAACCATGCCTTCAAAAATCTTCAATGATCCAACTATTGTATGTACAGTATCGAACATGCCCTCTTTGTCTTCTTGCATATCTTTGTTGTAGGCAAGCGGAAGCCCCTTAATGACCGTTAATAATCCCATAAGATTTCCGTATACTCGACCTGTTTTTCCACGGATTAACTCTGCCATATCTGGATTTTTCTTTTGAGGCATTATACTAGAACCTGTGGAAAAAGCATCATCTAGTTCAATAAAATTAAATTCAGCACTAGACCATAAAATGATTTCCTCGGCAAACCGAGATAAATGAGCCATCAGCACCGAAGAATTACTTAAAAATTCCACGATAAAATCACGGTCACTAACTGCATCCATACTATTCTCATAAACTTTCGCAAAGCCAAGATACTCAGCAGCTATCTTGCGATCAATTGGAAAGGTAGTCCCAGCAAGAGCCCCTGCTCCAAGTGGTGAGATGTCGATACGCTTCATAGAATCTTTAAAACGATCTTTGTCACGTTCAAGCATCCAGAAATAAGCCATTAAATGGTGCGCAAATGAAATTGGTTGTGCACGCTGTAAATGAGTATATCCTGGTGCAAGAGTTTCCACATGTGTTTCTGCCTGTGACACAAGTGTTTGTTGAAAAATCTCGATTAACTCAATTATTTCATTTACTCTATTTTTCAAAAATAAATGCATATCCGTCGCTACTTGATCGTTACGACTACGACCAGTATGTAGCTTGCCACCAACCGGACCGATTAAGTCGATAAGCATTTTTTCTAAATTCAAGTGAATATCTTCATTGGCAACAGAAAACTCTAATTTGTTTTCAGTTGCCAATTTTTTTAATTGTACAAGACCACCTAAAATACTTTGAACATCTTCAGGTGGAAGTATATTGCAGTCCCCTAGCATTTGAACATGTGCCATACTTCCATCTAAATCTTCTTTTACTAACGTTTGGTCGAATCCAATGGATGCCCCAAATTCATCAACCCATTGTTCGGCAGATTTTTGAAATCTGCCACCCCATAGTTTTGTCATACTTCCACCTTCTCTGCTCCCTTGTTCACCATTGCATGAACTTTTGTTGGAAGACCCCATAGTTCGATAAATCCTACAGCAGAGGCATGATTAAATTCATCATCCTTTGTATATGTTGCCAATTTTTCATTGTATAGAGAGTTCGGAGATTTACGACCTTCTACAATTGCATGACCTTTAAATAATTTGACACGCACTGTCCCATTTACATATTGCTGCGTTTCTTTTAAGAATGCTTCTAGTGCTGTTCTAAGTGGAGAGAACCAGAGTCCTTCATAAATAAGTTCCGTTAACTTTTTCTCCATTACTGGTTTAAAGTGTGCCAATTCTTTTACTAATGTTATATCTTCTAATTCTTTATGTGCTAAAAGTAATGTATGCGCACCAGGAATTTCATACACTTCACGTGATTTAATGCCAACCAAACGATTTTCAACGTGATCAATACGGCCGACACCGTGTTTTCCAGCCAACTCATTTAATTTAAGTATTAATTCGTGTAATGGATACGCAACACCATCTATCGAAGTAGGTACTCCTTTTAAAAATTCTATTTCAATTACATCAGCAGTGTCGGGTGCATTTTCCAACGAAACTGTTAAATCATAAGCCTCTTCAGGTGGTGCAGCCCACGGATCTTCTAAAATACCACATTCATTTGCACGACCCCAAAGGTTTTGATCGATAGAAAATGGGCTGTCTAGATTAATCGGAATTGGGATATTTTTTTCTTTTGCATATGCAATTTCTTCTTCACGACTCCAGCTCCACTCACGAACCGGTGCAATTACCTCTAAGTTTGGATTTAATGCTTTTATAGAAACCTCGAAACGAACTTGATCATTCCCTTTACCTGTACAGCCATGTGCAACTGCAGTTGCTCCAGTTTGTTCTGCAATTTCAACTAACTTTTTAGAAATTAGTGGTCGAGATAAAGCAGAAACTAATGGATATTTATTTTCATACCATGTATGTGCTTGAAGTGAGATCAATGCATATTCATTTGCAAATTCTTCTCTTGCATCGATCATATAGCTTTCAATTGCGCCAACCTCAAGTGCTTTATTTTTTACGAATGCAAGATCTTTACCTTCTCCAACATCCAAACAAACCGCTACAACATCATATCCTTCATCTTTTAACCACGTGATTGCAACTGATGTATCTAACCCGCCCGAATATGCTAAAACAACTTTTTTGTTCATTTTATATCCCTCCAATGAATTTATATACAACTTTTTAGTATTAATATACATAATGTAACATGGTAATTGTATAAATACAACTTATTTTTAATAATTATACCTAATTATTTATCTTTAAATGATTTGCAAAAGCCTACAAATAAAAATAGACTTAAGTCTCTCTATATAAATTAGAGAGACTTAAGTCTATGTTCTATTCTAGAATATATGCACTTTCTCAAAGTGTTCGACAACTGGGAAAGGATCATAGTATGGATGAAGTAGTTTCTTCCATTCTTGATATTCGTTCGATTCTCTAAAGCCAATTGTATGATCTTCTAAGGTTTCCCATCTTACTAGCAGTAAATATTTCCCCTTAACTTCCATACAACGCTGTAACTCATGAGATATATAACCTTGCATAGAAGAAATAATTTTCGATGCTTGTCGAAAATCATCCTCATAGTTATCCTCTTTACCTGATTTAACTTGTAACATTACTGCCTCTAATATCATATTTAACACTCCTTTTTGTACTTCCAACATTTCAAACTACATACGTTCTAGCTTCTTTAATAATTCACTTAAAGTGATTTCCTTCATAGAGTCTATCCGATCATCAAAGTTCTCAAATTTCAGGTTTTTTGTAACGCTATTTGGGACTATTACACAGCGAATTCCCGCTGCTTTTGCGGCACTCAAACCGTTTATAGAATCTTCAAATACTATCGTTTCTTTAGGTGATAATCCTAAGTCCTTCAATGTTTTATCATATAGTTCAGGGTCAGGTTTAACATTGCTCACATCATCTTTTGTATTGATGATTTTAAAATAATCTATTATGTTAAGTTGCTTTAGGTATGTATGCACCCACTCCTTTGATGAGCTCGAGGCTAGTGCTATTTTCAAATTATTTTGTTTAGCCTCATTTAAATATTCTATAACACCTTCACGAAGTACAGGTGCTTTCATCAGGTTTTCATATTTTACTGTTGCTTGCTCTTCAAGCAATTCACAATCAACTGAATCCCCAGCAAGTTCCCGGAAGTAACGGTATAAAACATCGTTACCAGTTCCAATACATTGGGAGTATCCTATTAAATCTAAATTTAGATGATGACTTTCCCAAAAAACTTCCTTGAATGCTTCATACCAAGTAGTTTCTGTATCCACTATTAAACCATCAAAATCAAATATAACTCCTTTAATCAATTCCAAAACCTCATTTCCATAAACTATGCCGCTAAAAAAATTCGTAAAGTCCACCATCAAAATAAGCAAATTCTTCTTTTGATATCTGTTGTAACCTATATCCGTCATAAAAGGCTTTTAATAATACTTCATCATATAGAAAGGATCGAATAGCAAGCGCTACATCATACCTAGGATCACCAAAGTCAGCCTCAGATAGATCAATAAATGTGTGAACCTGATTATCTTTCACTAGTACATTATCTATCGTACAATCCCCGTGAATAAGCATTTGAGGTATAGCTACCGGTTTGTTTATTTTCAAACTATCTAATAATGGTTGATCTCCATCCACCTCATAGTTTTTTAAATTATAAGTAGCCTTCTTAAGTTGTATATCTAACCAGCTTTCCTGTTGCTGCCAATGTGGTGGTGGGGCTGTTTCATGTAAAGTCCTCAACTGGGTGCCAAAACTATAAATAAGATTCTTTTTATCTTCATCTGTTCTAGCAACAATCAATGCCTCTCTTAAAGGAATACCTTCCTCCAAACTCATTAGTAAGAAGCTATTATTTTCTTCTTCCACATAGTGATAATAGGTTGGTATTGATAAAGCAGTATTAACATTTAATACTTCCATAACTTTCGCTTCCTTTGATAGCCATGTTCTATACTTTGGTAAAGAGGAACGTTTGCAAACATAGTTACCTCGATCAGTATAAAGAAATATCACTTCTGAAGTCGCACCTTGTCTTTTTGGGTATGAAATCCTTTGAATGCTTCCAATTATTTTTTGAAATTGCTCCGGAATAACTGGATTTTTGTTTGAATATACTTTCAACATTTTCACCTCATATTCATAATTTCGACTTTAATAGTTAATATTCTTCATCCACTTCCTTTAATCTTTTTATGCTCAAAGATAATGTAATCGTTTTGAGAACTTTGCACAAACAAATGTCTAGTAATATTGTGAAAATATATCAATAAATATGTTCAAAACTATCTAAATGTGACATTTTTGTGAAAAGTTAAATTTTTTCACAATCCGACAATCTTTGCAATTTCCTTATTATACAATAAGCAGGTTGCTACATAACCTACTAGATATACACTCCAAGAAATGAAGCTAAATACACACTACGGAGGAAATATTGTGAAAAGTCATTTGCACCAAAAAGCATTATTGCTACGAATTGAGCTAAAGAAACAAGATATGTATAGAAAGGCAAAAATTCTTGGTTTTACTCATCCAATTGTCGTTACTTGCAGTCAAGAGCTTGATGAACTTCTAAATAGATACCAACGAAAAGTTTCATGAACTTGAAATTAAATGGTACCTTTCTTAGTTTCTGCTAATGCAAAAAGATACAAAGAAAAAAACATTGCCTAACTCTACTAAAAAAACCGATTTTTCCTTTATTCATGAGGAAAAATCGGTTTTTAAAATGTTATTTTTTTGTAAAATACTTTTTCCCAACAGTTTCGACAATAGATGGGGCTATAGCATATAGTTTGCTTGTAATACTCATGTAAGAAGGAAGATCCACCTCTCGTACTGGTTTTTCAATTACTCTTTCGATAGATGCTACCACTTTTTCTGGAGTCAACAGATGTTTTTTCATACTGTCTCTATAATTACCTGTCTGATCTGCTAAATCGAGAAATGGAGTATCAATTGGTCCTGGATTAATAGTCGTAACCTCAACTCCAAAATCCTTCAGTTCCATCCGGATAGCATTAGCAAATCCAAGAATAGCATGCTTAGATGCCGCATACACAGATGCTTTAGGAGTAGCAACTTTACCTGCTTGAGAAGCAATAAATATAAAGTGACCACTCCCGCGAGATTTCATCCTTTGTGCAAAGTACTTCGTAAGCTTCATAGGCGCTAATACGTTGACCTGTAACATTTTCTCCATATCACTGTTATCCATATCCAATACATATGAAAATGTCCCAACGCCAGCACAATGGATAACGGTATCAGGTGTATCCATGTCTTTAAAAAGGGAATCGAAGGATTGGACAGATGTTAAGTCCGCTTCAATTGTATGGATTCCTATAGCTGATAAACTATTTAGTACATTGGTACTTCTACCAGTAGCCCAAATTTCATGCCCTGCTTTATGTAAAGTTTTCGCAAGCATTAGTCCGACTCCGCTAGTAGCACCAGTAATTAGAATTTTTTTAGCTTTGCTCATATAACAGAATTCCTTTTTCATTTCGTTTTGCCGTTATAAGTTTTTCATCGATTAAATAATCTATTTGACCAATTGTTTCAGAAAGAGTTAATCCAAGTTCTTTTTCATAAATTTTCGGAAATAGTTGTTTGGTTAGTTCAAAAATTGTTTGTTCACCATCATTCATCATATCCAATACTTTAAATGCTCGCTCTTTTTGTTTTTCCAGTCTAGTTGTTACAAGCTCCTGAATATTGTACACTTCGTTACCATGCCCGCTATATACCTTTTCAATAGGTAACTGTTGAATTCTTTTCAATGAGGCATTGTATTGTAACATCGATTTTGGTCGCTCATTATTTGCATTTAGTGGCGGTTCAATTAAAGGATTAGAAGAGATCTTTTCAAGTATAAGATCCCCTCCTATAAGAACTTTCGAACTCTCAAACCAAAATGACAAATGGCTTTGTGCATGTCCTAATGTTTCAAGCACCTGAATATCAGGATGACCAGGCAATTTATCATTATCATATAAATAAGTGTCTAACGATCGATTTCCAAGAAGGCTTAAAGGTCTTCTCATCTTCTCTACCCAATTAAAATATTCCTCAGGGACCCCTTCTTCTTTTAAGCATTGTAAATAAAAACGATCATGGTACTGTAAAAATTCTTTGTCACGAGTCATCCATACTTGATTGTATTCATGACCTAGTATAGCAGCTTGTTCAAAAGCATCCGTCCAACCAGCATGGTCAGGGTGATGATGTGTTAAAACAACCTGTTCAATATCGTTCAGCTCATAACCCGCTTCTTTAATACCTTGTGTTAATGCAGCTAACGCTACATCTGTTTTTGGTCCGGCATCTATCAGTGTCAGAGCATCGCCTTTTACTAAATAGGCGTTTACATCCCCTACAGCAAATGGAGTAGGAATTATAATTTTATGTATCATTTGAATTCTCCTCATTAATGAATAGTCATTCACTACATTGTACTCTTATTTATGAAAGTCGTCACGGAAATATGGTTGACTTTTTCTTATAAGATGCATATAATTTCATTAATTCAGAATATAAAAGCTAAGATGAAGATTAGTACATATATGATGGAGTTAAGAGAGTGAAATGACCCGCTGCAAGTTTCACCTCCCGCTCGTATATAGAACCTACTTCGGAGCTACTATGTAAACATAGTCGTACCTTCTCGATACGAAGGATTAAGTTGTGCTGAAAATACTCAGCAAATTTAGGTGGTACCGCGGAAAACAAGTGTTTTCGTCCTTATTATATATGAGACGAGAGCGCTTTTTTATTTTGTTCTATTTTTATATTGTTCCACTTGCATGAAGTTTAATGGAATTCTGGCACTACTAAAAGGAGGAATTTATATGACGAAGATTGTATTTGTAGGCGCTGGTGCAATGGCTGAAGCTATTATAAATGGCTTAACAAAAGAGCAAAAAATTTCAACTACCTCTATTCATGTCATGAATAAATCAGATGAAAAGCAGCTTAACTATTTGAAAGAAACGTACAATGTGCAAATCATGTGTGAACAGAAAAAAGCTTTAACGGAAGCTAATATTATTTTTTTAGCCATGAAACCAAAAGATGCGAATGATGCGTTAACTGATCTGGCACCATATATAAACAATGATGCAATGATAATCTCCGTTATTGCTGGTATCAATATCCAGACCATTACAAATTCTCTGGGCAACAGACCAATTGCACGTGTTATGCCAAATACTTCAGCAGCCGTTGGAATGAGTGCGTCTGCTATATGCTGGAATGAGCTTATTTCAGAAGCATCCAAACTACTCATCATCGATCTTTTAGAATCGATTGGTTCAGTAAAAGTCGTAGCAGAAGAAGATTTACATATTGTTACTGCACTTTCCGGAAGTGGTCCAGCTTACTTCTATTATTTCGCAGAACAGTTTGAATCTGCAGCTGTTGAGCATGGGTTAGATAAAGGCGATGCTCGTCAATTATTTATACAGACGATGGAAGGTGCAGCACAAATGCTGAGAAAAGGCGACGTGGAACCGGAAGAACTGCGTAGAAGAGTCACTAGCCCAGGAGGCACAACAGAAGCAGGCTTAGAGCAATTAATGGAGCATAAAGTGAATGAGGCTATCTTTGCTTGCATCCAAGCTGCACAAAACAGATCACGGGAACTCGGGAAGCTTTATGAATCATCATAAGAGAAAGCTTTCATCTATATAGTTTTACTGCCTGTTAAACCGTGATAATAAGATGATCTAAAAAGGTGTTTTGAAAAAGTAATGGACAATTCTTATTTTTTCGGCTGGTGCACACTAGCAAAGTGAAGCTACAATCATTGGGGAGTTCTTATTCCCCAATGATTATTAGTTGAACCATCCGGGCAGTTTGGGCAGTTATCTCCCACTTATTCTTTGGTGCTTGAACCAAGCCTTTACGCGGAAGACATACTTGCCCGTTAATGCGGGATTAATGCCGGCATTTTGCACAAGGGAAAAATAGAAGCGGTCTCAGCTGGTTCCTCCTATCATTAGTTATAGGACCAATTGCAACTGTGAGTTTAGTTATACTAAAGAAAAAAAGAGATTCCGAGTGAAATTCAACTCATTCGGAATCTCTTTTATAATTTGATTAATGAATTATTTACCCAATTATATTCTGCAAGATCTTCAGCGATATAAACCGGAAAACTATATTTTTCGACTTGCGTAAGCATTTTTTTTAGATCAGCTGATAGAAACCGGGCACTAATATGGTTAACGATCAAATGCTTAGCATTCGCTTTTTGACAGACTTCTGCTGCATCAACTATTGTCGAATGCCCATAAAGGCGCGCAAGCTCAGCTGTATCTACGTCGAACGTACCTTCATGGACGACGACATCTGCATCTTTACTTAACCAAATAGAGTTTTCACAGTATTTTGTATCTCCAAGTATTGTTACTTTAAAACCCTCCCTTGGGTCTCCAGTTACATCCTCACTCTTTACTATTATTCCATTCGGAAGCACCACATCTTGTCCTTCTTTTAATAGTTTTAATAATGGACCTCTTGGAACTCCTAGAGCATCTGTTTTTTCTATAAAAAGTTCAGGGGCAAGGGCTTTTTGTTTGACCGTATATCCGAAACAAGGCATTACATGTTCTAATAATTTTGCTTCCACTATAAATTGTTCATCCTCAAATATAATTCCTTCTTCAATCTCTATAATCGAAAGTGGATATTTTACATGAGTATTGGATATAGCAAGAGTTACTTCAATCCAATTTTTCAACCCTGTTGGACCATAGATTGTAAGAGGTTCCAGTCCCCCTAAAAAAGAGCGGGATCCGAGCAAGCCAGGAAGCCCATATATATGATCGCCATGTAAATGTGTAATAAATAGTTTTTCCAGTTTACGAGGCTTTAGTGTCGTATGCAAAATTTGATGCTGAGTGGCTTCCCCACAATCAAACATCCAAAAAGAACCTCGCTCCTCTAATAGTTTCAAAACAGTAGAAGTCGTATTACGTTGTTTTGAGGGCATTCCTGCTCCAGTACCTAAAAATAATAATTGCATATTTGCTCACTTCCCTTTGTTCAATAGGACATATTGTAATTATAAGTCTACCCCTAAATTCCATGTATGTAAAAAACAAAACTGCTAACAATAATTAAACAATCAAAAGGAGTTCATAACTTATGAAATTAGAGACATTAATAAAGCCTTTAGGCATTAACATAAGTAAAGAAGACGAATCCATTGAAATAGATGGTCTTGCTTTTAACTCTGCAAAGGTAGAGAAAAATTTCATATTCGTTGCCATATCAGGCACTCTCAATGACGGACACGAGTTTATAGAAGAGGCAATCTCAAATGGAGCTTGCGTTATCATTGGTGAAGAAAATCTTTCATCTATTGGTGTGCCTTATATTCGAGTATTTAATTCAAGAAAAGCATTAGGTTTGTTAGCAAATGTGTTTTATGAAAACCCAACTCAGCACAAGATTATGATTGGAATTACCGGAACGAATGGAAAAACAACTACCTCTTATATGTTAAAGCATATTTTAGAATCAGCAGGTGTTTCATGTTCATTATTTGGAAGTATTTCTACTATTATTAATGGTGTTGAGAACTTATCTACACATACAACACTTGATGCTTTAACATTAAATCAGCTTATGGCTACAAGTAATGATCGTGCTGTCATAATGGAAGTTTCCTCCCATGGTTTGGCTCAGGCTCGCATCGAGGGTCTACGATTTGATTGTTGTGTTTTCACTAATTTAGACTATGAACATTTAGATTACCATAAAAATATGGAATCCTACTATTTGGCTAAGCAATCATTATTCAACTATTTAAAACCGAGTGGAATTGCCGTGATCAAATCCGACTCAATATGGGGAGAACGGCTTTGTGAGTATGTCTCTTCATTGAATAGAGAAGTTGTTAAATTAAATGGGACAGATCCTACACATATCATAAGTAATGAATCGTTAGTGTTGAGTAAACGACATCCGAGGAGCTACTCCATTAATAATCGCATGAAAGGCAAACATAATTTAGAAAATGCCGCACTCGCTTTTTCAACAGCAGCTTCTTTAAATATCGAACCATTAGAAATTGAGAATTCATTACAACATTTTAGTGGAGTTCCAGGGAGGTTTGAGGTGTTTCAACATCCAAAGGGAGCAAATTTCATAGTAGATTACGCCCATACTGGAAATGCCTTTTCTCACATTTTAGAAACCGCTAACTTATATAGTCCCCAAAGAATCATTCATATTTTTGGATTTAGGGGAAATAGAGACATGCAAAAAAGGACAAATATGGTGCAGATTTCTTTAGATAACTGTCATACATGTATCTTAACTTTTGATGATTTAAATGGGGTACCAACACAACAAATGCTAGAAGAACTCACTTCACTGGATCCATTGAACAAGTGTATGATTATTCCGGATCGAACTTTGGCTATTCAGTACGCATGGGACCATGCTCAAGATAATGACTTTATCGTTATTACTGGTAAAGGAATTGAAAATTATCAACAAAATTTTGCATTACCAACTACATCTGATATACATACATTAACGTATTTGAACGATTCATTTGTACATCAGAATCAGCATTATTGATGGTGATCATCTAAGAAGTCTTTACTAAAACTTGTTTTTGAATCCAAGGAAGGTTTCTTTTTTATTTTCATTCCACGCTTAATACTATCTTCTCCGAATTTACCTTGCAATTGCTCCACAAGCCTTAATATTGGCTCCTCTTTGGCATGTTCTTCAAAGTTAAAAATGGATAGCTGCTCTACCGATTCTCCCTTGTCATAGACATTATTTACAGTCACACCTAATAAACGGATCGGATCGCCATTCCAAGAAGTGTGAAATAGATCTAATGCCAATTGAAATATCTCCTTTTCCTTATAGAGCCTGTTAGATACTGTTTTACTTCTCGTTTTGTTTTTCCAATTAGCGTCCCGTATATGTATTGTAATGGACCTTCCAGCTAAATTTTTTGCATCAAGTCTGGCAGCTACTTTTTTTGATAACCGAATAAATACCTTCTCAAGGTCCTCTATATTCGATTCATCATAAGGCAATGTTGTTGAATTTCCAACACTTTTTGTATCATAGATAGATTCAGGATCTACCTCTCTATTATCCGTACCATTTGCTCGATTTAGAAGTCGGACTCCATTTTTCCCAAGTTTTTCTTTTAGTAAATTAGGGTTTGCATTGGCCAAATCTCCTATAGTATTAATACCAATGGATTCCAACTTTCTTGCAGTACTTTCTCCTATCCCATGCATGTCTATTACTGGAAGTGGCCACAGAATTTCTCCTACCTCTCTTTTCCGTAAAACGGTTATACCCATAGGTTTTTTTAAATTGGATGCCGTTTTAGCTAGAAATTTGTTAGGAGCAATTCCAATAGAACAAGGTAAATCTAACTCACGAATAATACGATCTTGAATAGATTTAGCAAAACTTACTGCATCGTTCTCCATGTCAACTTCAGAAACATCCACATACCCTTCGTCTATTGAAACTGGCTCTACAAGATGAGTATAGGACCTTAAAATTTCGAACATTGCTTTAGAGGCAATTCTGTAGCGTTCAAAATTAGGAGGCAATAAAATCAGTTCAGGACATTTTCGTTTAGCCTCCCACACGGACATTGTTGTATACACACCTCTAGCCCTTGCCTCATAAGAGCATGTAACTAATATCCCCCGTCTTTCCTTAGGATTACCTGCGATAGCAATAGCCTTTCCTTTTAAAGAGGGGTCATGTGCTTGTTCAACAGATGCATAAAAGCTATTCATATCTAAGTGAAAGATAATTCGATGTTTTCCCGACAAGCTATTCCCCTCCTTCATAAAATGTATAAACATAGTTAGCTAATTAGAAAAGTGCAAAAACCCTTGTAGGTTAAAACTGGTATCTATTGTTTTCGAAAAGCTTTGGGCAGACTTGTCGATATATTATAGAAAAAACTCACGAAGATACAATTTCGTTCACTATTTCGCTTCTTTACTAAGTACACATTTACTATTTCATTTTATTAACACTAAAAATAGCGGACACTATTAAACAACTATTGCCACTTATTATTATCACTACATTTACTTAAAATAATTCTAATATCTTAAAGATAACTTATGCTAAACCTCCTTATTGGGTACTGCTCACTTTATTGATTGACGTAAAAGTTGCGACTCCGGCGGGGTCAGTGAAACAGATGAACCATCACAACGTACCCTTAGTGGCGGTAAGGATTTATCGCTTAGCTCGCGGAGGCAACAGTATGTTGGTCACAAGGGCTTGCCACAAGAGGTGGCGCTCTTAGCATTGGTTCCTTTGTAACGTCTGAAACGAAAAACTGCAGTATTTTTGTATAGATTTTTACACTTACTATTTCAAAAAAGGTAGCTATATAAGCTACCTTCCCTGACTAAATCATGAAACTAGTTATTCATTGTCTCTTCTTTCTTAACTTCTTCTACATAAGATTGAATATCATTAAAGCCTTCTAAAGAACTTACCAAAATAGAAGCGTCCACGATTGTAATCATTCGATTTTCTAGGTTTGCAACTGCTGTGAAATAACGTGTTTTTGTATAATTAACTAAACCAATTTGTTTTAGATTGTCCTGATCAATATCTAAAATCTCTTTCGCTTCTTTCACAAGAAGACCAACCGTCATATCTTTCGTATGCATAGTAACTACTCTTGCTAATTCCTGATCCACACCACTACGATTATACAAAATTTGTTCAAAATCGATTATTGGGACTAGCTCCCCTCGAATTTTCATCAAACCAATTAAATAATCTGGTAAGTGTGGTATCGGATTAATATGCTCTAATTTCTCAATGGAAACTACATGTTCAATTGAGACTGCGTATTCTTCATTGCCACATTGAAATACTACAACTTTTTCATTGTTCAACAAAGTCACCTCCTATATTATTCTGCCGCTACTAAAACGATCTCTACTATTAAATCGGCAAGTTTCTCTAACTCTTCAATAGGCATGCGTTCATTTGTTGTATGAATTTCTTCATAACCTACGGACAAGATGACAGTAGGGATACCAAGTCCTGCAATTACATTGGCATCACTACCTCCTCCACTAGTTTTAATGTCAGCAGTTCTACCGATCCGTTCTACTGCACGTTTAGCAATCTGTACGACAGAATGGCCTTCGTCAAAATGGAAGCCTGGGTACATTAGTTGCGTTTCTGTCACTGCTTTACCACCAAATTTTTCGGCAGTTTCGGCAAATGTTGCAACCATATGCGCTACTTGGGCATCTAATTTTTCTTTATTAATCGAGCGTGCCTCAGAAAGAATATGCACTTCATCGCAAACGATATTTGTTGCTTGTCCACCTTCGAAACGTCCAATATTAGCCGTGGTTTCGGCATCTAGTCTACCTAGCTTCATAGCAGAAATGGCTTTAGCAGCTAAAGTAATGGCAGAGATACCTTTTTCAGGTGCAACTCCAGCATGCGCAGTTTTTCCAGTAATAGTTGTCCATAGTTTTGATTGGAAAGGAGCAGCTGTTACAATTCCCCCGACAGTCCCATCACTATCAATTGCATAGCCATATTTTGCTGTAAGTAAAGAAGCATCCAATTCTTTTGCTCCTACTAAACCACTTTCTTCACCTGCAGTAATAACAACTTGAATATCACCGTGTTCAATTGATTGTTCTTTTAAACGACGAATCGCTTCAAATAAAGCGGCTATTCCAGCTTTGTCATCTGCTCCTAAAATGGTTGTCCCATCTGAATATATATAACCGTCTTCTTTAATAACTGGTTTAATCCCTTTACCGGGTACTACAGTATCCATATGGACAGTGAAGTATATTGGATCTACATCATCATTTGATCCCTTTAATGTTGCGATTAAGTTGCCAGCACCGTGACCAGTTTTAGAAGCAGAATCGTCTTCAATTACTGAAAATCCAAGCTTTTCTAATTTACTTTTTAATATAGGCGCAATTATTTCTTCATGCTTTGTTTCAGAATCTATTTGAACTAGCTCTAAAAATTCATCTATTAATCGACTCATTTGAAAAGTCTCCTTTTTATAATGGAATATTACCATGTTTTTTATTTGGTCTCGTTTCTTTTTTATTGCGCATCATTTCTAATGATTGAATTAGCTTAATGCGAGTTTCCCTTGGGTCAATAACATCATCGACCATTCCCATAGAAGCCGCTACATATGGATTGGCGAATTTCTCTCGGTACTCTTCAATCTTCTCAGCACGTACTGCCTCAGGATCATCACTTTGGGCAATTTCACGGGCAAAAATAATATTGGCAGCTCCGTTTGGTCCCATAACTGCTATTTCTGCATTCGGCCATGCGAAAACAACATCTGCACCAATGGACTTGGAATTCAATGCAACATAAGCGCCTCCGTATGCTTTTCGTAAAATAACTGTTATTTTAGGTACGGTTGCTTCTGAATAAGCAAACAAAATTTTAGCTCCATGGCGAATAATTCCACCATGCTCCTGTTTTATACCAGGGAAGAATCCAGTTACATCTTCAAAAGTGATAATTGGAATATTGAAGGCATCACAAAAACGAATAAAGCGCGCTGCTTTGTCCGAAGAATCTATATCTAATCCTCCAGCCATTACTTTTGGTTGGTTACATACTAAACCTACTACCTCGCCTTTAATGCGAGCTAGACCAATCACAATATTTTTAGCAAATTCTTTTTGTACTTCTAAGAAAGAATCCGTATCTACGACTTGTTCAATAACCTTTCGTACATCATAAGGACGAATTGCTTCAAAAGGAACAATATCAGCTAAATCAGAACGATAATCGTCTTCTGCCTTTACATCAACTATAGAAGGCTTTTCTTCAAAGCTTTGAGGTAAGTAACTTAATAACAATCGAACGCTTTCTAATACTTCCTCTTCTGTTTTCCCACGGAAATGTGCATTTCCACTTATTGTATTATGTACTTTCGATCCACCTAGATCTTCCGCAGAAATTTTTTCTCCTGTAACGGTCTCAATCACTTTAGGACCAGTGATAAACATTTGGCTTGTTTCATCTGTCATAAACACAAAATCGGTTATTGCCGGCGAATATACCGCACCACCCGCACAAGGACCTAAAATGACAGAAATTTGTGGTATTACTCCCGAATATATAGCATTACGATAAAAAATTTGACCGTATCCATCAAGTGAAACAACGCCTTCTTGAATACGTGCACCACCAGAGTCATTTAAGCCAATAAACGGTGCTCCATTTTTAGCCGCTAAATCCATGACGTTAGCAATTTTAAGTGCATGCATTTCTCCCAAAGCCCCACCAAAAACAGTAAAATCTTGCGAAAATAAATATATTGGACGGCCATTTACTTTCCCGTAACCAGTTACTACTCCATCCCCAGGCCCTTCTTGCTTGTCCATACCGAAGTCAACAGTACGGTGCTTGATAAATGGATTTAGCTCAACAAATGAATCTTTATCTACAAGTAATTCAATACGTTCACGAGCAGTCAACTTACCTTTTTCGTGTTGCTTTTCGATTCGGTCATCCCCACCACCAAGTTCGATTTTACGTTTACGATCATATAAGTCATTGATTTTTTCATAAATATCCATATAATTACTTCGCTCCCCCGGTTTTATCGACTAATTCGTAAAGTACTCCACGAGACGCCTTTGGATGTATAAATGCAACCTGAGCACCGTGAGCACCTGCTTTTGCCGATTCTTGTATAAGACGAACGCCTTTTTCTTTCAGCTCGTCCAAACGCTGTTGGATATCAGAAACGCCAAACGCAATATGATGAATTCCCTCACCCTTTTTCTCTATGAATGAATAAATCGCACTTGTTTCATCGATCGGTTGAAGTAATTCTAAATGGACATTGCCACTATCGATAAAAGCTACACGAACTCTTTCAGATGGAACATCTTCAATATGTAATAGTTTTAACCCCAATGTATCTGTGTAATAAGGAAGTGATTCTTCTATACTTTTCACTGCGATACCAATATGATCAATTTTCTCCATTTTTACACCCCTTTTTTAAAACGCGTACCTTGTTCTATTGTACCTATTTCAAAAAAAAATCTCTACCTCTTGTGCATTTTTATGTTTTTGTTAAAATAAAGGTACAAGCTAAAGGAGAGAAATTATGCGTAACCAAACATTTCGTAAAGTTATTGTCTATTTAATGATTTTTGTAATGGTCATGTCTACATTACTATTCGGTTTAAGCTTCGTCCTTTAAGAATTTATAAAAACCAGCGATTGCATTTGTATGCTTTCGCTGGTTTTTATTTTCTTTTAAGATTTTTAGAAGTTGTAGAAGGGCGATGGACAGACAAAGTGAAACTTCAATTAGTGGAGATTCATCCCCAACTAATTGAAAAATTGAACTCAGGCAAATAACGCCACGTCGTGCGGCAATGCCTGAGTGACCAACATCCTGTTGACCCGAGTCTCGCAGGAAGCGAGTCACATAGACGAAGCCACACTACGTGGCGCTTTTCGTCTATGTTCTACGTCCCGCATTAACGGGCAGTTATATACAGCCCGTTAATGCGGGACAAGCGCCATAAAATTGCCGCAAAATAGAGGCTGGTTGTGACGTCAGTCACGACCAGCCTCTGTAAAAATCAATCGGTAATAACATAGTTTCAATACTGACAAAAGCCTGCCAAAACTAATAGAAACAGGTTTTAACTTAAAGGGTACTTGCGCTTTTTACTTAATTATACTTCTTCGCAATATTCTTCAAATAATTCTTGTAAGTGCGTGATTACAGAAGTTGGTGCATGACCTTCAATTTCGTGACGGCCAATTTCTGCTATTGGTTGTCCATCTTTTAGTAAAACAAATGATGGTGAGGATGGTAAATGATCATCCCCGAATAGATTACGTGCTTGCTGAGTTGCCAATTTGTCTTGACCAGCAAAAACAGTTACTAAATGATCCGGACGTTTATCATAATGTACGGAGTTTGCAGCTGCAGGACGAGCAATTCCTCCAGCACATCCGCATACTGAGTTTACCATTACTAATGTTGTTCCTTGACGAGCAAATGCTGCGTCTACCTCTTCAGGTGTATTAAGCTGTTCATAACCTGCAGCTTCCATTTCTCCACGAGCCTGTACAAGTATATCATTCATATATAAATTAAAATCCATATTCATTTTGCCACTCTCCTTTTTTAAACTAGTTTTATCTTATCAGATTATTGGTTTGGATTCGAGGAAAATAAATCGTCAACCGCTTGGGAAACCGTTATTTTTTCTGCACGCACTAAATGTTCTAAAGTTGCCATAGAATGTTTTTTTTCCATTGAAGAAAAAAACTCATCATATAATCGATCCACAATCATTGTTTTAAACCATTCTACTGTTTGTTCTTTTCTTCTTTGCTGCCATACAGATCTTTCTTTCATCAGTTGCTGGAAATTTAGTATATTCTCCCAAACATTATCTAAGCCTATTTTATACAGCGAAGATACCGCTAATGCTGGAGTCTTCCAATATGCAGAGGAAGGTGCCAAAAAATGGAGTATTTGCTTATACTCTGCTACTGTCTTCTTCGCTAACTTCTCATTTGCCCCATCTGCTTTATGGACAATAATAGCATCTGCAAGCTCCATTATTCCCTTTTTCATCCCCTGCAGTTCATCACCTGCACCTGTGAGCGCTAATAATAAAAAGAAATCCACCATTCCCCGTACTATTGTTTCACTTTGACCTACACCAACCGTTTCTACTAAAATGACATCGTATCCAGCAGCCTCACATAGGAGCATCGTCTCACGAGACTTTTTATGCACGCCCCCAAGTGTACCAGCGGTAGGTGAAGGTCTTATAAATGCGTTCGGATGTTTGGCAAGCTCTTCCATTCTAGTTTTATCTCCAAGAATACTTCCACCTGTCAAAGAAGAACTAGGGTCAATTGCTAGTACTGCAACTCTATATCCCTGATCACAAAGCATTTTCCCAAATGCCTCGATAAATGTGCTCTTCCCTACCCCGGGTACTCCAGTTATTCCGATCCGTATGCTATTACCGGTATCAGGAAGTAAGTTTTTCAATAATTGTTGACCAATATGCTGTTGATCATTTACAGTGCTTTCAACAAAAGTTATCGCTTTTGCTAAATGCAGCCTGGAGCCAATTTGAATTTGACGGATATATTCCTCTTCATCGATTTCAAGAGGCTTTCTTTTGGAAAACTTTTTAATAGACGCCTTCCCTACACCATCATGTTGCGACTTAATACCACTCATCACATGCATAGAAGATTCGTTATTATTATCCGTTTTTGACATTAGCCTTCCACTTCCTCATAGCCGAGTCGCTTATAAATCTCTTCGATAACTTTTTGTGCGGCAACAGGAATGACTGTTCCTGGTCCGAAAATCGCTGAGGCACCATTTTCACGTAGGAATGCATAATCCTGTGCTGGGATAACACCACCAACAACGATCAATATATCTTCCCTACCAAGCTTGGCTAGTTCCTCTTTCAATGAAGGAACCAATGTCATATGCCCAGCAGCTAAAGAACTAACTCCGACAACATGGACATCATTTTCCACTGCTTGAAGCGCTGTTTCTGCAGGGGTTTGGAATAATGGACTAATATCTACGTCAAATCCTAGATCAGCAAATGCAGTAGCAATAACCTTTGCTCCGCGATCATGACCGTCCTGTCCCATTTTGGCGATTAAAATACGCGGACGACGACCTTCGTTTTCACGGAAGTCCTCGGCCATTTGTTTCACCGCATTAATCTCTTCTGCATCATTAAAGTTTGCACTATATATACCACTCACAGAACGAATCACCGCCTTATGTCTACCTGCCACAACTTCTATTGCATCTGATATTTCACCAATAGTTGCACGTTCTCTAGCAGCTATAACAGCAGCCTCTAAAAGATTTGTCTCACCCGTTCTTGCCGCCTCTGTCAAATCAGTTAACGCTTTTTGTACTGCTTTCTCATCACGTTTAGCTTTGACTTCTTCTAAACGGTCCATTTGTTTTTGACGAACGACTGTATTGTCTATATTTAAAATATCAATAGCATCTTCCTGCTCTAAACGATATTTGTTTACCCCAATGATTACTTCTTTAGAAGAGTCAATTTGCGCTTGTTTTTTAGCTGCTGCCTCTTCAATTTTCATCTTAGGTAGACCTGTTTCAATCGCTTTCGCCATCCCGCCAAGCTCTTCAATTTCTTCTATCAGAGCCCATGCCTTTTCTATTAATTCATTTGTTAGTGTCTCGACGTAATATGACCCGCCCCATGGATCGATTACTTTCGTCATATTTGTTTCTTCCTGCAGGAATAGTTGTGTATTTCGAGCAATTCGAGCAGAGAAATCTGTAGGCAGAGCGATTGCTTCATCTAAAGCATTCGTATGGAGGGATTGTGTATGCCCCATTGCTGCTGCATTTGCCTCTACTAACGTTCTTGTTACATTATTAAACGGATCCTGCTCTGTTAAACTCCATCCAGACGTTTGAGAATGCGTACGAAGGGCAAGTGATTTAGGATTCTTCGGGTCAAAGCTTTGCATCATTTGTGCCCATATTCTACGAGCAGCACGCATTTTCGCTATTTCCATAAAATAATTCATCCCGATTGCCCAAAAAAATGAAAGCCTTGGTGCAAAAGCATCTATATCTATTCCAGCAGCTAGACCAGTTCGAACATATTCTAATCCATCAGCTAAAGTGTAAGCTAACTCTATATCGGCAGTGGCCCCGGCTTCTTGCATATGATATCCAGATATAGAAATAGAGTTGAATTTAGGCATTTTTTGAGCTGTAAATGCAAATATGTCCGCAATAATTTTCATCGACATTTCTGGCGTATAAATATACGTATTACGAACCATATACTCTTTTAAAATATCATTTTGTATAGTACCTGCAAGCTTCTCAAGAGTTACTCCTTGTTCTTCCGCAGTTACGATATAGAATGCCAAAATTGGTAAAACTGCTCCATTCATCGTCATTGAAACAGACATTTGATCCAAAGGAATCCCGTCAAATAATATCTTCATATCCTCTACAGAATCTATAGCAACCCCTGCTTTTCCTACATCTCCAGTAACCCGTTCATGATCCGAATCATAGCCACGGTGTGTTGCTAGGTCAAATGCAACAGATAGGCCTTTTTGACCCATAGCCAGGTTTCTTCTATAAAAAGCATTACTTTCTTCCGCAGTTGAAAATCCAGCATATTGACGAACTGTCCATGGCTTTGCAACATACATCGTTGGATAAGGGCCTCTTGTGTTCGGTGCAATACCTGGAAGATCGTTTAAATGAGAAAGTTCAGACGTATCTTCTTTGTTATACACTGGTTTTAAATGTATTCCTTCATTCGTTAAAAAAGAATCTCCTGCGGCTATTTTTGTATGTTCCTCTTTTAATAAGACTTCTTTAATGGATACTTTATCGTAATTAGGCGTTGTCATTTGAATCCTCCTTTTTAGCAAGGGCTTGTAGTTGTTGCCCCTTTTCAAGAAGCGATTGCCCAGCAAAGATAGATCCAGACAGCCCGGCATCTAACCAGTCTTCATACTCCTCAAATTTCCCGGCAACATCCATTGGTACAGATAGATTTTCATTCAATAGTGCTGGAACTAAACCAGCAGTTTGTTCCTCGTTACCAACGAATACTACATAACCAATATTCCTATCATCTACCCATTGTTGCAGGTCGACCGGCTTTAAGTTTTCCGGTGCAATAATTGGTGAAATCCCTAATGCGATTAAATAGCCACTCACAAAGTCCATAAGAGTTTTATAGTCTTTTAAAATGCCATAAGGAATTATAGCTGTATTCAACGGACTGTCTTGGAATGATTTTCGTAATTGCTCAAAAGGCTCAGCAAGACGTTTATAACCAGTGAATTTAATAGGTCCGCTAATTACATCATCAGGATTTGAATAAGTATTCGTTCCAATTAACGATTTTTTTCGAGTAGAGAGTGCAAAAAGCTGCTCCTCCCACTTTTTTTCTGCTCGTTCTAATAGTTTTGTTTCTCTATCCTCTACTGTTGCTTCTTTCATTAATGTTAAAAAGTATGTCCACGTTTTTTCCACAAGCTCATTCGTTAATGTGTCCACATAGTAAGAACCGCCTGCTGCATCAAGTACACGCTGGATATGTGTTTCTTCTTTTAGTACAAGCTGTATATTACGTGCGATTCGTTTAGATGTTGGTGTAGCCTCGGTTAAATAATCATGTGGATACGTCGTCAAACTATCCGCCCCACCAAGAATAGCCGCTAGTGCACTATTACCGGCACGCAAAATATTAACATTTGCATCTAATACGGAGTAGGAACGCAATGAGGTTTCTGTATGTACAGGAATTGCTGCTATGTCCGTTTTCCCATATGCTTGGCCGAAAGCTTGCCAAAGTATGCGAAAAGCTCGTATTTTAGCTATTTCCATAAAGAAATTATTTTCAATCGAAAATTGTACAAATGCTTTTTCAGCAAGTTTCTCGATGCTTGTTTTCTCTGCAAACACATCTGCTTGTACTAGTACGCTTGCCAGCTCACTAATTGCGTCTCCACCTGCTTGATGGATGGATGATCCATTTAAGAAATACGTTCTAGCGTTAGGAAATTCCACATCCTCTGCACCTTTTACTATACCTCTTAAATCGTTGAAATTTTTTAAAAATGCTGGATTATTCGTAACATCTAAAATAGCGTTATGTTCCGAAAATAGTTCCGCCAACTCTTCTATTTGATCCGCATTCCAATTATGTTCTTTTTCTAATTTCAAATGAACAACATCATTTCCTTTTGCAAGTGATTCCGTGATTTCCTTAAGTATCGCTTCACTTGTAAATCCTTCTGCAACTTGAGCGACTAACCACTCTGAAGATTTTTTTGCTTCCCGAACAATAGCCGTTTGTGATACTGGAATATTTTCCATATCGTCTAAAGAATAAAGCGGTTTCAAAATGATGTCTTCTAATGTTTTTGTAGATAGCGACTCCAATGTTTTCCCTTTTAATGATTTGAGGGCTACTTGCTCCCACTGATCAATTGCTGCATTATTAAACACCGTTTGTCTCATTTTATCTAATGTCATATGAACGCTTTCGCTTCCCCCTAAGTAAATAGAATTGTCCTAATTATATTTTAACGGACAATGATTACATATGAAAGGGTAACTTCCTCAGAAGTCTGATGAAACGAAAAACCTCTTTACTTATCGAAAGAGGTTTTGTCGTTCCTTTATTCAATTGAACCTGTACCTTTAAGAGAAACGTTAACGCTTACTTCCAACGGTAAAGTTGGATATACATTTTGCCATTCGGAATTCGTGTTTTTATCATATAGCATCATCGTTCTATACCTTAATCCAAATCCCATGGGATCAAGGTTTTTTTCTTGAACGGTTGTGAGAAAATCTTCAATCTCACCTTTCATTGCCTCAGAAGCTATTTTGTCATACTTATTTAAGTCTTTTAAAGATAGGTTTTTATTGGATTGACCAATTATCCCAATCATTTTTACGTTCATCTTAATCGACGTAGGCTTTCCTTTATTCGTTAATATTTTATATTTTACTTTTATTTTTTCCATATTGATGACTAAGGTTAGATCCTCTGATTCTGCTTTATAGCTAAATCCGTTCATACCGTTAAGCAGAGAATTGTAATACTTTGACTGCTCGGAAGATAATTCGAACGGTTTAGATTTTTCTTTAACGACTAACGATTGATTGACTATCAACTCCTTCTTATCTTCTGTTGCGTCTACAAGCGGTAATACAGCATCAATTCCATCCGACAACATATTTCTTCTAAATTCATAAAGAAATGTCGAGACGATAAAAGGACTGTCGGAGCCGCTGCCACCAAAAAAATTGACGAGAGTCGAAGATACAGCAGATTCAGCTGCAGGTTCCACTCGCAGAATAGACTCAGCCGACGTTTTAGCAGCTGCTACCCATGCTATCAACTGAATATCGCTCCTTCTTATAAAGTAATCCATAAAATCCTTTACATTATCTTCTAGTAAGTCCTCGTTAATAACGATAATTTTAGCATGCCCAAATTCTAATACTTTGTCGGTATGTGTTTCCAAAATTCGAATTGATTCTGCAAGCGTTTCCCCTTCGTAAACGAGATATTCATAATTAGGTCCAGTCGATGATTTAATAGAAGCGACTGGTAATGATAATTTTAATGTTATTTTATACCCCCCTTCCAACTTTTCCGCTGGGTCTATACCTATACCCGTTACAAAAACCCGCTTATCAATATCTTTAAATCCACATCCCGCCAAAATAGAAACAGATGAAAAGTAAATAGCTACAACAACGATTACTTTATAATTCCGAAATCGCTGCTTCATAATTTTGCCCTCCTTTTCACTATAACTAAAGAAATTATTAATACTGTAAAAAATATAGGCAAAGATTCATAGAAATAACTTGAAAAGACAAACAGCTGGTACTGAGTCAATTTTCTCGTTAAAACTAAAGATATTACCACAAATATAATAACGAAAATATAAGGTGCCAACATTTTACCTTTCCATTTCAATCGTTTAAATTCAAAAATACTTTCTAATATCTTTAGAGCTACATGCCAATGTAATAATAAACTTACAAATGCTATACCTAAGAAAGATAGGATAAAAATAAAAATAACCCGTTCTATTAGACCATATTTCATACGAATTGAATCGCTTGTGGATACCCACGGAAAAGTAAAATCTTCAATCTGTTCAAACCCGTTATATCCAATTGGAACAAAATAGGTCGTAAATAAAACTACCATTCCTGTAAACCCAATTATGAGTAATTGTTTCCATCCCATTTTATGCTTTTTTGTAAAAAGCTTATTAAAAATAACCAAATTCGTGATCCCCACAAAAATATACAGCGCGGCCCCAAAAGCACTATAGGATGGGAGATGGTTCGCATGCATCATGGAAATCTCTATAAAATCCCAGTCTAGTTTAGGGTTTGCGAAAAATTTTATTAATAGAAAAAAGATTAAAGGGACAAATAAAACGATTACGATTTCTGCCATATACAACATACTTCTAGATTTCATCAATACTCCAAATGATATAACTAGTACGAACGCAAATGTCGTGTTAACTATGGACGTTTCTGGTGAGAAAAAAGTAATAAATAAAAATACATACGTAATAAGTGTGATCAGACCAGCAGTAAACCAACATAAAAAAAGGTAAAACAGCACCGGATAAGCAAACCATTTTGGAGTATGTATCTTCAACATTTCCGGCAAACTTTTACCAGGAATAGCATCAAATAATTTAACGATTATATATACGAGTAAAGTTCCTATTATAACAGCGGCAATCATAGAAGGAATTGCCCCCTTTTTACTTTCAAATAAAAGAATTTTGGGGACGGAGGCAATGATATTGGAAAACATTGTAAGAAAAATAAAATAATAAAGAAAGCGACTCATTCGCTTTTCACCCCTTTTTCACTCCTTCTACTTTTCCAATACATTTTTAGATAAGGTTCTCCAAAACTTTCTTTGTTTATCAAAAACATGAGTATTCCTAAAAAGCCAAGTATAAAACCAACCGTACCAAAAAATGTAGTGAAAGCTAATAAAATATATCTACAAAATCTAATCGAAAAACTCATCTCATTGATAGGGATTACAAAGCTAGAAATGGCTACTGCTGACACAATTATAATCATTATATTTGAAGTCAATGCCGCCTCTGTAGCTGCTGTTCCTAATATTAAGCCCCCAACAGTAGTAGCTGTGGCACTAATCGCTTTAGGTAGTCTTATACTCGCTTCCGTTAAAAGCTCCATAAATATGAGCATAAATAATACTTCTATAAATGATGGGTAAGGCACTCCTATTCTGCTGCCAGCAACAGTTAAAGCCAACTCTGTTCTAAAAATGTCTGGATTATAGGAAATGATAGCAACATACAAAGCTGGTAACACTAAACAGGTTATTAATCCAAAGTATCGAAGTATCAGCGTAAACGAAGTAATCCAAAATAAATGATAGTTATCTTCCATGGACACCATAAAATCAAAAAAGACAACTGGTGCAATTAATGCATGAGGACTTCCATCAACCATTAATATAACTTTACCTGCATCCAAGTTATAACAAATACGGTCAGGTCTTTCTGTCAACATTAATGTCGGAAATAAAGTAAATTTCTTTCCATTTAAGTAAAGTTGGAGTTCACCTGCCGATTGAATAAGTGGAACATCCAATTCTTTTATTCTCTTTCGAATAGTTTTTAATATAGCTGGCTTCACAGTTTGATCATCATAAATAATAGCAATATCGCTATGTGTTTTATCTTTTAACTCTAAGATTTCAATTTTTAGAGAAGGCTCCTTATAACGATGTCTTATGATATTCAAATTGGTAAGAATGTCTTCACTTAAAGCTTGTTGGGGTCCATATACAGTTGGTTCCATAAGAGTTTGTTGCACTGAACTACTGTTTACTTTCTTCACATCTACTAAGAAAAATTGATGTTGAACTGCTATCAACACACTTCCCTTTGTAAGTTCAAGTAGAATTTTTTCATCCGATTTAATCTCTATAATATCAGGCGATGATTGTATATAAGCTCTATAATGTTGTGCTGATTGCATTTCGAAAAATGGCTTAATAATAACATTTTGTAATTTATCTCCATCCACTGTCGTTTTAAGATAGAGAAGAAAAGCCGCTTCTGCTTCTAGTTGTAAAGGTATCAGCATAACATCAAAAGAAGGATCCATCTGACTCTTAAGTTCATCCATCAACTTAGGAGGATCCGGTTTCTCTTTTATATTCGTCATATACAAACCTCCAGTAAAGAGAATCTTTGATATGCATAGGTTAACCGAATGAACGCCATTCAATCCTACTAGCAAGAAACTTTAATGAAAAAAATCTCTATGATTTACATATATTTTGTGTTCAGGTTTCCAATTTAAATTAGGTGGGGAAGGATAAAATTTGAGTGTATTAGTTCTTGGGGGATTGCTATTTTTTAGTGTAAATATAGGTGCTGGAATTGCTTGGTTAGTGGCGAAAATATTTCATCATTCTGACGAAGGTTTGGCTCTTTTATGTGGAGGGTTCTTAGTAGGTTTACTGGCACTTGATATTATTCCATCGGCATTCCATTTATATAATTCAGCAGGTATCGTTCTTGGCATCCTTATAGGATATATGTTTCTCCTACTAGTGAATAAATCATTTCATTCGTCAAGTCAATCTAAGTCTTCTGTCTATTTGCTAACTATTGCTCTTTTCATTCATACCATTCCATTAAGCTTAACTATTGGAAACTTGCTTGGGGATTCTTCCTTTGCACTCTCCATGGCAACCTCCACCATTTTGCACCATATCCCCGAAGGATTCGCCATTACATCAATATTTATCGCACAAGGACAGAAAATGATTGGCCTATTCCTTTGTTTTATTGGTTTATCTATCTGCTTTAGTTTTTTTATTTGGGTTGGCAATCATATACATCTGACCATGAAAGTACAAAGTGTTCTTCTAGGCGTCTCCATCGGTTTGATCGCTCTAACGAGTGTAAAAGAATTTATTTTACATAATATCCGAGTGGTGTCGATCAGGACATCAGTAACATTTGTCCTAACAGGGTATTTTCTCAGCGTATTTTTTCATTTGATGTCGTAATTTTAGTATTAAATGGCTAAAGGAGAACAAATCGTATGTGTGAGCAACCAAACTATAAAAACAGAGAAGAAAAATTAACTGGTTCGGTTAATGGGGAGAAAACATTAAAAAATACACCGATTGGGAACGTCAATTCACATAGAGTTGACGTCCCCTTTTTTGTTGATATATCAATGTTTGAAAACATTATATAGACAAATTGACTTTGTAAGCTGATAAGTATAAGAGCATATAAAATCCTTAATGTATTAGCTTCAATCGGAACAATATGCATTTTTTCATTAGGGCTGTTACTAATTATCGGTGTTATTAGGTAAGTAAACATCAGACATTATTAACGGAACCAGGAACGCACATTCTGTCAGTAAAATATTACATTAGAAAGAGACTGGGACAGAAGTAGAAATTTGATTGGATAAGGAGAAATCTTTACTAAATAATGGATAGTTAATAAAATTGATTGAAATGGAGGGGCGACTCCTACGGGAATAGCGTGACGCCTGAGACTACAGGCTCAGGCCACGCCCGTGGAAAGCGTCCCTGAAATGGAAATCAATTTTGTGCACAGCAAAAAAACAGCATTTTTCTCACAGAGAAAGATGCTGTTTTGGGGTTCTGTTCCAGCCTCTTTTTTTGCTATTTGTATTGCTCATTTAATACTGAAACATATGCTAATAGAATTGTTATTTGTAATATTATTAGCATTTTTCTCCCTATCAACCGTACCGGTTAGTAGAAAACTTGCACCTACTTTACAAATATCTCTTCTACAAATCCTGTTTGTTTCTTATTTTGTATTACATAATACCGCAATACTTCCTCTTTTATCTGACTATATTTAATATTTAGTAAAATACGATAAACTAGCTTATTTTTATGATAAAATGAATATATCTTAATAGAATTGGGGAATATAAATGGTCAAATTTGATAAGCCTGATGTGGAACAATTTTTTCAAACATTAACCGTGGAAAATTTCACTGTAAGTCCTGATGAAAAACAACTTATAATTAGTACAAATCTGAACGGTCACTTTAATATTTGGGGAATGGATTTACCTAATCAGTTTCCTTATCCACTTACGTTTAATAATCAGAGTGTAAATTTTTTAACTTACGCAAAAACTGGTGAGTTTATGGTTGCTGGTTTTGATACAGACGGAGATGAAAACACACAAATTTATGCTCTTTCTCCTCAGGGTGGAAAACTAGTTTCACTCCGAAGCAGAGTTGGAGAACGTCATTTTTTCAACCACTTAACAAATGATGGAAAACGTCTTTATTATTCCACAACAGTAGGAAATGCAACGTTTCTTAATAATTATATATATGATATTGAAACTGGTGAGGATAATCTTTTACTGGAAGGCAGTACTGCTCCTACCTCTATAGAGGCTGTCTCCCCAGATGAAAAATCTTTTGTTTCAGGTAAACAATTTGGAAATACTTACTCTTTAGCCTATGTCCATCTCGGAGCCGAGGCTATATTATTGACTCCCGAGACAAAGGAACAGCATACGGTTTCAGAGGTACTTTACACTTCAGAATCAGAAATTTACTTTTTAACAAACTATAATTCTGATTTGACCTATTTAGCGAAATTCGATTTAGAAGCGAAAGAATTTAAAAAAGTTTTAGAAATCAATAAAGAGGATTTTTCTAGTATACATTTTTCTAAGGAAGACCAAAGCCTCTATTTAGTTGGCTCATACGGTGTAGAAGATCGCCTTTATGAATACCAATTAAAAAGCGAAGAACTTAAAGAAGTCAAAGCACCGACAAGTGTCGTAGAAAAGGTAATCGTAATGCCTTCTGGTAATCTATATATTCAAGGTAGGACTTCTACAAGACCAAATAATGTCTTTGTTTCAAAAAATCTTGGGGAATCATGGGAGGAGTTAACTCAATTCCGAATTCCAGGAGTTCCTGATGAAATGTTAGTAGAACCTACCATCTTAACTTATCCCTCTTTTGATGGTTTAGAAATTGAAGCCCTACTTTTCAAAGCAAAAGAAGAATATTCCAATGGTCATGTTATTTTATGGCCACATGGTGGTCCGCAATCCTTGGAGAGAAAATGGTTTCGCTCAATGTTTCAATTTCTGCTCAATAGAGGGTATTCCATATTCGCTCCAAACTTCCGGGGTTCTTCTAACTATGGCTTAAAGTTTATGAAATTAGTAGAGGGAGACTGGGGACATGGTCCACGTCTGGATAATTTAGAAGGATTAGAATGGTTGATTAAAGAAGGTTATGTTGATAGAGATAAAATTCTGCTCCTAGGTGGCAGCTATGGTGGCTATATGTCCCTATTACTACATGGACGCCATGCCGAATACTTTAAGGCAGTTGTAGATATATTTGGACCGAGTAATCTATTTTCCTTTGTAGATTCAGTGCCCGAGTTTTGGAAGTCTTTCATGATTCAATGGGTAGGTGACCCGGTAAAAGATAAAGATAAATTTATAGAAGATTCTCCTATTACTTATTTAGATGGGATGACAAAACCTATGCTTGTCATACAAGGGGCTAATGATCCTCGGGTTGTACAAAAAGAATCCGACCAAATTGTCGCAGCATTAAAGGAAAAAGGTAGAGATGTGGAATATATAGTTCTACCAGATGAAGGTCATGGCTTTTCAAAAAAACAAAATGAAATATACGTTTATGGCAAAATGCTCGAGTTCTTAGATCGGTTTATCTAGAATGATAGCTTACGAGCAACAGAACATATAAGTTAAAGCAAGAAACAATGCCTGATACCAGTGGCTACGAGGTATCAGGCATTGTTTTTAAACTGTTTCTCTTCCCTTAATATTAAAAAATATGGCTATGTTAAAGTTATTGGTTGATATGTTGGTTTGGAGTAAAGTTAGATCTAAAATTTCCCCAAAATCCATATTTAAGTTAATTGATAAGGACTCTTTTTGAAAGATGATTGATCAAAATGGGTCAATTCTTTGTGAATTACTAAGCGATTTTTATAATAAAGTTTGATCACTTTCTACCTTGTAATTCTAAAACAATCGCACCCGATTGCGGTATAAATATTATATTATTGCTAAGACAGTGTTAACATAATCGTTTTTTCTTCAGGATTTTTGTGTTTATAGGTCAAGACGTTGATAGCTTACATTCCTTTCTAAGAGATACTATTCTACTAAGGATTCTGTTATTTTCCCATCTAGATTTTTAATCGCCAACATTGAATTATCCTGAATGATTCCTGTATCTACGAAACCAAATGAAGCGTATAATGTTTTAGCTATGACATTACTTGTTCGATAAAAGAGGGCTACATATCCTGCTTCTCCATTTGGCCTAGTTTCAATATCCATCAACATTTTTTCAAGAGCAAGTTTGCCATACCCTTTCCCCTGGTAACTCTTTTCAATCATAATATGCCAAATAAAATAGCTCTTCTTCCCGTAAAAAACTTCATTTTCAAATGATTCATGATCCAACGTATCATAAATATACATCAAAAATCCAACTACAACTTCATCAGCATAAATGGCAAAGGGAGTCGCTGGTATACCGTCTGAGTTCAACATATGAGCGTCTGCAAAGCTTCTGAGGTTAGTAGTTTCTATTAAGTCTTCCTGGTTTTCTTCAACTTCAAGTGCTATTACTTCATCTATATTATCCCCAGTTATCTTTCGTAATTCAATCATCTCTCTATCTCCTCTCCTACTACAAGTCACTTACACGGACTCGTTAGTTAAGGTACAATCCTTTACAATATATATTTAGTTAAACATTAAAAAGTGATAGCTTTTATATTTTATAAGTTGCCTCAAAAAACGAGTTCACCTTTTATAATCAATAAAATATGTATCATATGATTCCTTAAAAATGTATCCAAGTTTTTGGGCTAATTCAACTGATTCTTCATTAGCACCATCCCAACTAGGGTACTTTCCTCTATCCAGACAATCTAATATCAAAGCAGAGGCTATTATTGTTGCTAAGCCTTTCCTTCTATGGTTAGGGTGACTAGCCACTTCAATCTCAATTCCATCATCATATAAACTAAATGATGTTGCAGCAGAAACCACTTGACCTTCATTCAAAATAGCATAACCTACTCCTCTATTGATAAAATCATCGATAGAATCAAACTGACTTACAAAGTCTTCTGAAAGTTCATGGAAGGATGATTCTTTTGCTATCTCTTTATCTATTCGCTTAATCTCATAACCTTCTGGTAATGTATATAATATATTCTGAATATGTTTCCTATCCAAATGCTCTGTTTTCTTTATAAATCTGAAACGTTTAAACTTCTCGATTGAACCAACATGAACAGTTTCTATACGTTTTTTCCATTCATCAGAATCAACAATTGCAAGAGTAAAATCGGGTAGATTATAAAGTAATTCTTCAGCTTCCTTTGTCTCTGAATCGCCAGCAAAAAACACAAAAATCCCAACTGTTATTTGAGCAACAGTTGGATTCTCAAGGTCGTCAACCCAAGCAGTACCCATATGCCCTTGAAGATAGGAAAGAATAATAGTGCTATCAATTTCTTCAAACATTGAGATTAACTTTTTCCTTACAGTTAAATCCGCTTCATAAATCATTAAATTCCTTCTTTCTAAAGTAATATTTCACATTTCCAGCACGATTAATATTATCATAAAATTTACATAAATTAGAAATATAAAAATTATCAATTAATTTATTTAACAAGCTTCTATTTGAAGTATTCTGCGTCGGTAGTTTAAGTGCAACGTTTCAAACTGAATCACCAAAATCTATTCGTTTTTTGGGATTATTCCATTTTACGAACAAACAACCTTTTCTTTTACATAACCAAAAATAATTACATCTTATTCCAGATTTAATCTTCCCATAACTACTGTGTTGTAATATCGTCCATCTGATAAGATTTTATCATTTTCTAAAATACCTTCTATTTTAAAACCAAATTTTTTATAGAGTTTTATTGCTTTTTCATTAGTCTCTAAAACATTCAATGTAATTTTTTTGATCCCGGTGGAATTAGCCCAATCAATAGATTCTTTTAATAGATTCGTTCCAATAGCCAAACCCCAATAATCTTTTAAAACGCACACTCCGAACTCTACTTTATGCACGTATCTTTTTAAGTCATTTCCTTCACATCTTGAGAAACCGACAATATTGTCATTAATAACTGCCACTAGAAAAAGATTATTCATTGCTGCAGTATCTGTTTTAATTAATTGCTCAAAACCATATGTATCTATGTATGCTTCTCCTTTTTCCCTATCAAGATTTTGTGTTTCTCCATCAACCTGTAACCTGACTTCAGACAATTCTTTTGCGTCTTTATTCATAGCTGGTCTTATAGAGTAGCAAACTCCGTTTACATTATATTTTGTTTGACTGATTCTCATCCCTAACCCCTCCACCATATATTTTACATAAGCTATTTTCCTTTATGAATATTAAAAAGATGTGCATTTCGTATATGCACATCTTTTATTTGTTTTATTTCTCTACTGGGAGATATTCTAGCACTCGAGTGAGTCCGAAAATTTTAGAATTGTTTTTCACATAGGGACATTAAACCTGTTGTTCTTCTTTTGTTGGTCCCATAACTCCAGGCACAGGTAGACCAGCTTGGCGTAGAAGAACAGTCATTTGACCACGGTGATGGGTTTGATGGTCGAGTAACTTACGCAGCAAGACTCCTCTAGTCGTTTCTCCAGCGAAGCTATCAATTTTCTCAACCAATTTTTCGTCAGTTAAGTTAGTTTCTACTTCTCTTTTTACAGCTTCAACGATTTTTTTATACGTTTCCACAATATCTATAACCTTAATTTGTTCTTTATTTTCCTTAATTGCTGATTTAACATTTAATCCTACTAAACTTGCGAAAAATGCTGGGCTTGTTGCAATATGCCACCCAAGCCACCCAAGAGTACTATGCCCTTCTACGATTGCTTGATCTAATTTCTCATCCGAAAGTGAGTTGAGAATACGAAGTGTACCTTCTGCTGCAACAGTCCAGTCTTCTATAAAATCATTTACATTTCTATACATCTATACCGACTCCTCTTCATTAATAGTTACTTCTACATTGTAGTTATAATCTTTGACATGTTCAACTTTAGGATTTTGAATGCATTCTAAAGTAAAAATAGAACTCAAGACTTTAATCGGTCTGCTCATAAATACGGGATAGTAGGTACAAGACATATTTTACATTAAAGATTGCATAAAATAGTAGATACGTTCCAACGATGAAAGGAGATTTACATTGGCAGATGATATGCAGAAACCTATTTATCAACGATGGTGGTTCATTTTATTAATATTATTTCTAGGAATAGGAATCTTTGAAAATGTGTTAGATCATACAGAAAAAGATGTAATTGATACAGTGGAAGCTGCCGACTCACCTTTTTATAAAAAAATGGAAAAAGAAGAGCTAAAAGAAAAAATGACTCAGAGCCATAAAACGCCTGAAGTGATTGCAGCGGAAATAGTTATGAAGAATTTCGGGACAACGAACTTAGAGAAGGAAAATGCTGTTCTATCGTCTAGATTTGAAAACGGTGTAGTCGAAACTATTGCATTGGAGGAAAAGTTTAAGTCTGCAAAATCCTTAAAACATTCTCTCTTGTACTATACAGTAGACTTTTTTAAGGCGTTGAAATCACAAGACGAGGTTACTCAAGCTACCTTAATAGTACAAGCCCCACTTACAGATCCATACGGCAATGTGGAGATTGGAGATGTTATGATAGTACTAATGAGTAAAGAAACGTTAAATAAAATAAACTTTAACAACTTTAATGCAGAAAATCTCTCCGTTGTTGCAGACGACTACTGGGAGCACCCTGCTTTGGCCGCTGAATAATTTGGAACTTCACTTCATGACACAAACCCCTACTTCAAAATGAAATAGAGGTTTGTGTCTTTCTATTTTAAGTTACCTATCACTTTTCATCAATCGTATAGCCTGTATAGATAGTCTTACAAGTAATACTGCACATAAAAATAATCCAACATACGCTGCTGTGTTCAGATAGATTGCAAATTCCTCCTCTATAAATTGCCCAATTGCTAGTAATGCAACCGATATAATTCCAAATGTAATACCAGCCATTAATAAGACGAAACGAGAAAATAATTGCGTGACAAACATTGAATTACTTTTATCAGAAAAAATATCATGGTGTAATGTTATTTTTCCACTTTCCACTCGCTGAATGAGATGATCCACTCGTCTTGGAATTTTACGGATGGTAGGTAAGAGTAATGCAAGTTCCTCTTCCAGGCGTTCAAAGGTCTTCTTTGGTTCCTTAAATGGTTTTCTCCATAACGATGCCATATATTTAGTAGAATATTCTTTTGCTTCATTAAAAATATCAAAATCACTTTTAATCATGTGTAAAGTGCCGTCGAGTGTTACTATGGCTCTTAGCGCAATTCCTACCGATGGATAAAAGGATAAACCAAATTTATGGACTACTTCAAAAAATGCTTGAATCAATTCCTCCGTTGGAATATGCGAAATATAAGAGATTCTTAATACTAATTGTGCCATTGCATGTTCCAATTTTTCGCGGTCAATATGATCTACTTCCTCAACGAGTAAAGAAAGTGCATCATATAAAATATCCGAATCATTATGTTGAATACCCAATAAAAATAACTTCATCCCTTCCTGCTGAGGTTGTGCTAAGCGACCAACAGCTCCGAAGTCTAAGAAGATAGGGGTTCCGTCAACATCGTCTATAAAGATATTCCCTGGATGTGGGTCTGCATGGAATATTCCAGAATACAGTAATTGATCAAAAAATGAATATAGAACAGTCCTTGCAAACTGCTCTCTATCCACACCTAGCGAATGAAAAAGTGTATCCCCATTTGCTACACTTTGTCCATGAACATATTCAAAAACGATCAAATGATCATTGCTTAGGTCTGTATAAATATAAGGTATTTTCACTGCATACGAGCTATCTTTTAAAGCAGTTGTTACTTGGAGAGCATTTCGCATTTCAATCTCAAAATCAACTTCTTCTCTCAGGTTATCAGCAAAGCCAATTGCAAGCTCACGAAACCCTAACTTTTCAGCCCAAGTAGATTTATCAGAGAACCATGTAGCAAAGTCTACTAATATATTTAAATCATCTCGCATCATATCTTTTATATCCGGTCGTAAAATTTTCACTACCACTTCTTTATTGTTTGAGCGAAGAATTGCTTTATGTACTTGACCTATCGAAGCCGAGGCAATAGGTGTTAAATCGAATTCAACGAACATATCCTCCATTTTATAGGGCAAGTAAGACACCAAAATAGAATTTACTTGTTCATTAGTTAAAGGCTTCACATGTTGCTGAAGAGATTCTAATTCCTTTACAAAAGCAGCAGGCAATATATCCCCTCTTGTAGAAAGAACTTGACCAAACTTCACAAAAACACCACCAGATTGCTCCAATGTATCTTTTAAAGCTTTGGCTAGTTCTCGCTCACTTTCCTTGAACTTTGAATATTTAATCGTCCGAGAAATACCATTTTTCATCGCAATTTGGACAACCTGTCGCAATCTTCTTTGACCACGCCATTGATTGCGTAGGCGTATCCATAATGATTTGTTGCCAGATACTCTTTGCCCCTTTTCTCCAATTGCCATTGGATCAAATAGTTCAAAGAAAAGGTAAAGTAACATGGATATTAACAGCATGCTTCCGATCCATATAATAGTGCTGACATCCATATAAGTATATACAAAACTTTCCGATAAGAAATTTGTTCCACGTAGATAGGCGTACCAATAAACAAAAGAAGTAAAAAATACACTTATCACAACTGCCATAATACGTTTTACAAAGTTGATCTGAGAACCCATTAAACGGCCACTCACAAAAAAGATGAAGCATGAAATAACTAAAATTTGAACTAATATCTTCAAATAGATCACATATAGCACGCCCCTTTCACTTACCTTAAGACTATTCCCTTTCTTTCATTTTAATAATCTTCCGTTCCTTTCACAAATGAAAACCTTTACTAAAATTAATGTATAAAGATGATTACGTTTCGAATACTAGGACTGATGAATAATTAATGAAATGAGGATGAGGAATGTATTATTATAAAGAAGAACTAATAAACCAAATAGTCCCAGACCAACCAGATCCAGCTGCTGCAAAGGTATTGCAAGAAATTTTAGGCGGTCATTTTGGTGAGATGCGTACAATGATGCAGTATTTTTTTCAAAGCTCTAACTTTAGAGGAAAGGAAACTCAGTTCAGAGATTTACTTAGAGGAATATTTCTGGAGGAAATTGCACATGTGGAATTAGTACAAAATACAATTAACCAATTATTAAATGGGTCGGGTGAATCTTCTGCAGCTGGTAATTCAGGTATAAATGGCGCTCCACTGGACGTAGCAACGAAACATGCCAATCCACATCATTACATTATTGGCGCACAAGCTTCTTTGCCAGTAGACGCAGCCGGAAACCCTTGGAACGGCTCTTGGGTTTACAGTCATGGAAATTTAATAGGAGATTTACTTGACAACCTTGTACTAGAATCTACTGGTGTACTACAAAAAACTCGAATATATGAAATGAGTTCCAACAAGACATTCCGAGAAACCCTTGCCTTCCTCATTGTAAGGGACAACTCACATCAAAATGCATTTGCCAAAGCTTTAGAAACACTTGGAGTGCAATGGGGCAAACTGTTCCCTGTTCCTAACTATGATATTAACAAATATCCAGAATGCAGAAAGTATATAGACATGGGTTATCATAATTCCACATTTAACTTCCGATTAGACCCAACTAGGATTGCTGAAATCATTCAAGGTACGAGCCCTAGTCGAAATGATGGTGAACTGACAGTTACCGATCCGCCTGCTGGTTTTCCAGTACCATTGATGCCAGCAATGCCAAACGAACACAGCCCTGGCCTAAGTGATATGCAAAATTAAAGATAAAATATAAACTCAAGTAGAATTTTACTTGAGTTTTTTTGTAGATATATTGAAGATTGTTACTCCTCTTGTATAAACTTCACCACATCATACTGACAATTATTACAAACCATTAAATGAGGGCAAATCTGATCTTTCGCTGTGTTTGGATAGCCATCCCCCATCTTCACAGTCTCCTCATCATTATAATGACCGTATGGATCTAAAAAATCGGATATTTTTCCAGAGTCCTCCAACTGAGTATTACATTTTGGACAATTTATATCTAAAACTTTTAACGAGTTACATAAAGGACATATGGCCATAAGTATCTCTCCTTTTTACCTTCTTGCTTAGTATCTATTTCTATAAAAGATATTATGCAAACAAATTATAATGATAATAATTGAGGTAATATAAAAGTAAGAAATGTAAATCTGCAAGGGCTTTGCTCATTATCTGGAAATAGGGATTGTAATTGTTACCGTAATAACAGGTTTAATACTGGTGGTAATAATAGTAAAGCGATTGAACTTAAAATTAGTATTTGTGACACTTTTCTCGGAAGCTTTTCCCTACCTTTTCCCTTGTACCAGCCACTGAATTGCAACTTATTTCTATATAGAACAAAAAATAAAATAAAAATGGCAACAAAAACGATCAATCCATATTTTTCTGTATCAATGCCCATTTCTAAATAAATATAGATTAAAAAGTAACCTATAGCACTTCCCACAATTGCAAATAGAATAATAATTCGGATTAACTCCAATAACGTTCTCATGCATATCTCCTATCCTTTTATCCATATAAATACTTCTATTTATGGTCATAACTTTACATATAAGCTCGAAAACAATGGAATCTTCTAGACGAGTACCTTTCAATGAAATATATCGTTAATATTATCCCAGCCATAGACGAGTTCATTTAATAACTTCCCAGCAATCTCTACTTCAATTTCGTCAATTTTCTTACCGCCTAAAGCCTCATAAAACAATTTTGAATTGTTATCTTCTAATACGAGGACGAGCATTGTGTTAATGCCAAGTTTTTCAATGCCCTTAATTATTGATTTCATAAGCTGTTTTCCTATCCCTATACCTTGATACTCTTTTAATATATAGATAGAAGTTAGTTCTCCCTTATATCCTTCGTAACTGCCACTTCTTTCGTTTCCACCTGAAGCAAAACCAACTATTTTCCCTTCATCATTCTCTGCAACAAACACATTACCTTTCGGAATACTCGTTTCCCAGAATTGTTCTCGGCTTTTATAGGACAAGTTCGTCAAGAATTCTTTAGGAAGAATATTTTGGTATGAAGTTTTCCAACTTTCTACGTGTACAAAAGCTATACCAGCAGCATCTGACACCTTTGCTTCTCTAACTATCATTGAGACACTCCTTTTTAAAATAAAATGAAATAATATAGCTTGGTCGTTTAGTTACATTTCGTATGCTATTCTTTTTGTCCAATTCGTTAAACCAATTTTTAATAGCTTTTCAGCTGCTTCTGCAGGACTCATTGTAAAGCCATTTTTTACCCAAAAGGTTAAATATCCAGTTGTACCATAGCTTGCAAATATCGCATAATCATTGTCATCAAATATATGTAGTAAGTGCGCGGCTAGTTTATTTGATAGCTTTCGAATAGCGTTCGTATCTGCAAATTCCAATTCGTAAAACGAACGAAATTTAAAAATATGTTCACATAAGTGAAGTGTCATTGGCTTTCCATTGGTTGAATTCCATTTCATAAAATGATAAAAACCGGCCATTTAACGAACGTCTCACATCTTCCATTAATTCATATTTATCTGCAAAATGTAGATAAAACGTAGAACGAGAAAACCCTGCTTTTTGAATAATCTCTTTTACCGACAATTCTTCAAAGCTTTTCTCGTGTAATAACTGTAAAAAAGCTTCAATAATCGTTTCTTTTACTATTTTCAATTGTGACACCCCTCTGGACATTCCGAGCGAAAATGTCTCGTTATTTCGATTACGAATGCGTTTACAATAATGGTATTACATGGTTAGGAGGAAGTAAATATGACAAAGCAGGTTTATGTAATTACAGGCGGTTCTGGTGGCATGGGTAAAGCAACTGCCGAACTTGTTGGCAAAAAGGGAACTGTATTATTAGCAGATGTATCTGAAGATCGTTTATTACAAGCTAAAGAAGAACTAGAGGCTATTGGGATTACAGATGTACACTACCAAACAGTTGATATTACTTCAAAAGAAAATGTTGCTGCCTTGGTGGAAAAAGCTTCCCAATTAGGAACATTGAAAGGACTTGTTCACACAGCTGGACTATCACCAACAATGGCTGATTCTAAACGAATTACAGAGGTCAATTTAGTTGGTACTGGAATCGTATTGGATGCTTTCCTTCCACTTGCAACTAATGGTACTTCTGTCGTTTGTATCTCATCCATGAGTGGTCATATGGCTCCACGACAAGGACCTTATACGGAAATTTTAAAACAACCATTAGCTGACAATGTCATTGAAACAATGGAGCAATTTTCACAAGGCGACTCAGGTGCAGCATATAGCCTCTCAAAATTAGGCGTACTTCTTATTGTGGAAGATCAAGCATTGGCATGGGGTGAAAGAGGTGCACGTATCACATCGATTTCACCAGGTACTATTAACACACCTATGGGGCGTCAAGAAGCCTCTCAGCAAGAGCAGATGAAAATGATGCTTGAAATTACACCTTTAAGACGTGAAGGTGAAGCATCAGAAATTGCTTCAGCTGTTGAATTCCTACTTAGCGATGCCGCTTCATATATTACAGGTATAGATTTACGTGTGGATGGTGGTACTATCGCGAACTTAAATCGGGTACAAGCATTATAAAACAAAGAATAATAACGTAAAAGACTTGAAGCAGCTAGAGAATGATCTCCGGCTGCTTTTTTAATCGTTAAAATAACTATTGAACAGTTTCAACAAACCATAGAAAAACATCTAACCTTAATAGAAACGAAATTTATAAGTTTATGTATTTAAAAATGAGGTATATATAAAGAGAGTCCATAAAATATTGAATATAATACTGGAGGTAAAAATTATGAAAAGAAAAATGGTTGCTTTACCATTAGCATTATCGTCGTTACTTATTCTCGGAGCATGTGGCGATGAGGATACAGATGTGGATGATATTGAAGTAAATGATCCAATGATTGAAGATGATGGAGAAAATGACGCAGGTATTGAAAACGAAGCAAACGATGAGGATGAAGAAATGCAGGAAGATGATACCACTGACGATTCATCGGATGATTCGAACGAATAAATAAAAGCACCTTTCACTTTTAATTGGTGAAAGGTGCTTTTAATATTAGCCATATTTAGTGCTTTTCTGTTTAAATTGGTTAATTCTATTTCCAATTTCATCACGAACTTGTTGAAATACAGCCCACTTTTCTACTTCTTTTCTAATAGTATGGTGGTTTTGGTTGGGTATGTGGTAGTTAACTCTAATTATGTGGTGGTTGAGCTTGGGTATGTGGTAGTTATAGAAGTTTATGTGGTGGTTGCAGTGAGTTATGTGGCGGATGCCAATTTGGAATAGAAAAAGGAAGCGATTTTTTAGAATCGGCTTCCTTTTTTATTGTATTATATTGAAGTTGGTGTTTTTTTTATATCCACTAGAAAGTAAATCGTTTGTTTTGTCATAAAAATCTCCCTAAAAAATTAATAAAGTTAAGTAAAGTCCAAACAAGGTGATAAACAAAATGGGAACCGTCAAAATAATGCCAGTTTTAAAATATACGCCCCAGGATACTTTCACACCTTTTTGAGATAGGACATGCAGCCATACTAATGTCGCAAGTGAACCAATTGGCGTAATTTTTGGTCCTAAGTCGGAACCAACAACATTTGCATAAATAAGTGCTTCTCGAATAACGCCTGAAGTATTCGTCTCTGCTATTGCAAGTGCATTAATCATAACAGTAGGCATATTATTCATAATTGATGATAGAAATGCTGCAATGAATCCCATGGACATTGTTGCTACAAATAATCCTTGTTCTGAAACAAATTGAATAACACCTGCTAACGAATGCGTAAGCCAAGCATTCCCTAAACCATATACAACCACATACATTCCTATGGAGAAAAACACAATATTCCAAGGCGCATTTTGTATAACACTAGTAGTATTCACTGCATGACTGTTTCTCGCCATTAATATGAAAAATATAGCAACAACCCCTACAACTAAAGAAACTGGTAGGTTTGTAAATTCACTAGTAAAATAGCCAACTAGCAGTACTAATAATACGTACCAAGATAAATGGAACATTTTTATATCTTTAATCGCTTCTTTTGGTTCCTTTAACTTAGTTAATTCATAAGTTTTTGGAATGCTTTTTCTAAAATAAATAAATAACACACTAATCGTTGCAATTAACGAAAATAAGTTCGGAATAATCATTCTTGAAGCATATTCCACAAAACCAATTTGGAAGAAATCTGCCGAAACGATGTTTACTAAATTACTTACTACAAATGGAAGTGAGGTTGTATCTGCAATGAACCCACTTGCCATTATAAAAGGAAAAATCATTGCTTCTTTAAAATTCAAATGACGTACCATTGCCAAGACAATCGGTGTTAATATTAATGCTGCTCCATCATTTGCAAAAAACGCAGCTACAATCGCCCCTAATATACTTACATAGACAAACATCTTTACCCCATTACCTTTTGCTGCTTTCGCCATATGGAGTGCCGCCCATTCAAACAATCCAATTTCATCTAATATCAATGAAATAAGTATTATTGCAACAAATGATAACGTTGCATTCCATGTAATTCCAATTACTGCCTGTACATCCTGAAAACCTACTACACCCACCAATAAAGCTACTAATGCCCCGCCACATGCTGTCCAACCAATGGATAAATTCTTCGGCTGCCAAATAACGAATGTAAGCGTGATTAAGAATATCAGTGATGCTAATATTGCATCTGTCAATTTAAATTCTCCCTTGCTGCATAAACTATGAATGAACTTTATCCTTCTGTTACCTGTAAAAATTGATAGTAACTGTACTCTCCAAATGTATCCTTGTTACCCTTAAAAAATTGTTCGAACATATACTCTTTTGCTTCTTCCATTGTACACATATTAGCAACCATAATTAGGTTTAAATAGGATTTAAAATACTCTTTGGATAAATTACCACCATTATTGACAGGCATAATTATTTACTCCTTTAGCAGGCTCCACAACATGATGAATCTGCTTGAGATACTTTAATATTCGTGCTGCACACTCCTGTTTCAGGTAAATCTAATTCAATTGTCTTCGATGCTTCCAAATCACCACATAAATAAGCAACTACCGATCTAACTTGTTCATAACCAGTTGCCATTAAGAATGTTGGAGCACGTCCATAGCTTTTCATTCCGACAATATAAAAGTTCTTTTCTGGCTGACGTAAAATTTCTTCACCATGAGGACGAACTGTCCCGCAGCTATGCAAGTTGGGATCAATTAAAGTAGAAAGAGCTTCTACACTTTCTGTGCCAGCATCCACACTTAATCTTATTTCTCTCAAGAAAGAAAAGTCTGGTCGACTTCCTGTATTTGCAATAACCTCATCTACTTCTTGTTCAAAATGTTTACCATTAAATTGACCTATTATCCTAACCCCTGTTGCCGTTTCTTTTAGTTGCTGTATATATAATGGAGTAATTGGTTTTACTTTTCCACTATCCACTAATTGATGAATTCTACTATCAAGCTCTCCTCTTGCTTCCAGTGCATCCTTTTCCTCTCCACCATAAGCATCTTCTACTTTTTTCTTTCTCATAATCCAGAAAAGTTCTTGACTACCTGACTCCGAAAGTTCAAGAATGGTGTTTATAGCAGAATGTCCTCCACCAATAACTGCAACTCGTTTATGACTGTATTTATCTCTCATAGTAGTAGTATTAGGAATGCCATAATAAATGTGCTTAAGTAGAGCTTTTTCTTCTAGTGTCCAAACATTATCCGTGTTGACAGGATTAGGATGCGACCAAGTTCCAGAGGCGTCAATTACTGCTTTTGCTTCTACACGGGTTGTAGTTCCATCCTGTTCCAAATATATAACAAATGATGTATTTTCCCTACCAACATTCTTCATTTTATCTAATCCCTTTTTACTAATAGCAGTAACAACAGAATTAAATAAAATATGTGGATGTATTTGAGGTAGTTCTGAAAGTGGTTCTAGGTATAGTTCAACTAATTCTTTACCAAGAGGTAATTCATCTGCTGGTGGTGCAATCCAATTATTATTTTCTAGAAGCTTTCTTGCAATTTTATCGATATTATATTGCCACGGAGAAAATAATCGAACGTGACCCCATTGACGAATGTTCGAACCGACATTTTCACCCGATTCCACTAGGATAAAGGGTTCCCCACGATCAGCTAAATGAGCTGCAGCAGCAAGTCCTATAGGTCCTGCACCAATAATAGCGACTGGCAGATGATTTAAGTCATTACTTCCGTTATGAGGTATACAACAAGAAGACTTATCAATAATATTAAAATTAATCATAATAAAGAATTCCTTTCTTTAAATACTTGCAATTCGCAAACATTTATTAAAGTTAACACACCGTATCACAACATACATTCGATTTGGACATGGCTTTATTCAATAGTTCTAATGAGCGTATAACTGTTTCACGTTCGAATTCATTCATGTGAGAGAATACTTCTTCCAAATAAGTATTCATCGATTCATCAATAGAAGTTGCAACAAATTTTCCCTGTACGGTAAGGCCTAATAAGGAAACTCTTCTATCTTGGACAGAGGGTGTTTTTGTGACAAGCTCCATTTTAATGAGGTTTTGAATTTGTCTACTAAAGGTAGTAATATCCATCGCCAATAATTCCGCCACCTGCTGCATAGAAGATTCAGGCTGCTTATCGATTTCATATAAAATATGACTTTGAACAGCTGAGATTTCTACTGCACCTATAGCACAGCAGTTTTTATTTAGTAGCCCAAATCTTCTTGTTAAAAGCTGAAATAATTCTCGTTTGTTTTCCATGGAATTCACTCCCTTCTTTATTTATAATATAAATAGTTGTATAATGCAAGTATTAAAAACGATGAGGAGCAAACAATATGCTTTTAAAATTTGAGAAGGTATCAAGTAAAGATTGGGATCAAATTAAATATATATATGAAAGTGGCATTAAAACAAATAATGCCACTTTCGAAACACAAGCTCCATCTACCTATGATAAGTGGATATCTAACGGTTTCAAAGAATGTAGCTATGTTATAAAAGATGGTGATCTATTATTAGGTTGGTATAAGCTTTCTCCTGTTTCTAATAGAACGGCTTATGCTGGGGTCGGTGAAGTTAGTGTTTATGTTCATCCGAAAGCAAAAGGAAAAGGCATTGGCCATTTCCTTCTGGATCATTTAATAAAAACATCTGAAGATAATGGATTTTGGACTTTACAATCATCTATATTTCCGGAAAATACCACTAGTATACAGTTACATTTAAAACAAGGTTTTAGAGAAGTAGGATTTCGCGAACGAATTGGGAAAATGAATGGAATATGGAGGGATAATTTGCTTTTTGAAAGAAGAAGTAAATCAATGCTGGACATATAGTTAAAAAGCCTTCGCATTATGGTATTCTCAAGGGGGGTGAAAAAATTGAAAAATAAACCAATATACGTAGAGATTCTTATCGATGAACCTATAGAACTAGTATGGGAGGCTTCCCAAAATCCCACATTGCATGAGCAATGGGATTTACGCTTTTCTTCTATTACTTACTTGCCAAAGAAAGAAAATGAAGCCCAACTATTTGAATATAAAACGAATATAGGTTTCGGTATGGCTATAAATGGTTGGGGAAAAAGTGTCGGTACTTTTCATGCAAAGGACGATTCAAGAACATCCTCTCTTCATTTCGGGACGGACCATTTTTTATCACCTATTAAAGAAGGAAAAGGTTATTGGAAGTATGTTCCTGAACATAATGCTACTAAGTTTTTCACTCAATACGATTATGTTGTGCCATTTGGCGATTTAGGTAAGCTGGTGGATAGAATCGTTTTTAGACCTTTAATGGGATGGGCAACAGCACTAAGCTTTGATGTGTTAAAAAGATGGCTCGAAAAAGGAGATACCCCATCCGCGCAATATATACGATTTTTTACACACTGGATAATTACTTTTCTATTCTTTTTCGTTTGGATTTATCAAGGATTGATACCCAAATTAATCATGATGCATCCTGAGGAAGTTGCTTTGACTTTTGCGCTACTTCCACTGAAGCCAAGCGAGACACATAATATAGTTGCAGCTATTGGTATTATAGAGATTATTTTCGGCTTAATTTGGATTCTTTATCAAAATAAAAGCAGATTACTAAGATTGCAGTTATTATTACTGCCATTGCTAACCGTTTCTGCTATAGTTGCCAATTCTTCGGTACTGTCACATCCCTTCAATCCTGTAACATTCAACTTATCTCTAATCGTTTTAACGATTATTGGCTTGTTGTCCAGTAAAGATATCCCAACAGCGAAAAGCTGTAAACGCGTAAGGTGAGGAGCTTTTACATGTCCATTTATAAAGAAATTCTTGGAGAACAATATTATAGAATGCACCCAATGCTTCAAAAAAGATATGGGTTTGAAGATGATAAAACTTTTAAGGCAACCGGAGTTATGCATAAAATAACCAGTGGCCCTAAATGGTTGTACCTATTTAAATTATTTGCTACACGCAGAAAATTTTTGTTTCCTGAACATGGCAATAATATACCTTTTCATATTGTCAATAAACAACAAATTGGATCAAACGGTGAGCAACAGGTTCATTGGGAAAGAAGATTTTATTTCCAAAATATTAACCGTGATTTTAATGCTCTTATGTCCTTGGATAAAGATAAGCAATTAGTAAAGGATTACCTAGGTGAGCCTAGTCTATTTTACTCTGAGCTAACTTTTGAAGTTACAGATCAAGGATATTTAAGGATCGAATCTCAAAAGCAACGAATTGTCCTAGGAAAATTTGAATTTCCCATTCCAAAATTGTTCCAAGGGAATGTTTTAGTCAAGGAAAGTTATATGGAGGAAAATGAAGCTTTTTTTATACATGTGTTGATTACGAACCCGTTGCTTGGTACTTTATTTGAATATAAGGGGGAATTCCGATCTGATGACCTATAAGTGGCTTGCTATAATACATATTGTTTTGTTTACTATAACTGCATTTTTTTCTGTGAACCCGTGGTACTTTTTAATGCTGGCAATAGCACAGATTTTATTCGTCCCACTAACTTTACAGCTCATTCTTAAAGTAGAAACTCGAATGTATTATTTAGTTCTTCCCGCTATTTTTTCTGTTATTGTACTGCAAATAACAAATGAAACTAGTTTTGACATTGTACTAGCTTCTATTTACTTAGTATTTACACTTGCAGTTGCGATCTATGGATTTAGTCGGTTTGTTCAAAGAGGATTTGCTCATTTAGAGGAGTTTTCAATAGATGCCGGTCTCATGTATTTATTCATGGGAGGGATTTGGTTTTTTGCTTTCGAAGTAGGGATTGATACTGGCTTCTCCCCTATGTTAACTTGGCTTACGGCAATCCATTTCCATTATTCTTCTTTTCTATTACCTATTTTTATAGGGTTTGTCGGTAGACTATACAAACCTAAAAGTTATCCATTTTTCGCTTCCATCATTTTGGTCTCACCTTTAGTAGTTGCAGCGGGTATTACATTTTCTCCTTGGCTTGAGTTAGTATCTGTCCTTTTATATATTATTGGTATTTATGGATTTATCGTTATTGCATTTAAAACTCCATTTAAAGGACTACTACAAAAAAGCTTAGTTTTAATCTCGTTTAGTGCATTAGGAATTACAATTATTTTCTCTTTACTATATGCGATCGGAAATGTTTTCGGGTTATTTCAGGTGAGTATTGAGTTTATGCTGAAGTTTCATGGGTTTTTTAACTGTTTGTTATTTGGCTTATGCGGTGTAATCGGATGGTCTATTTTTACACCTCCTACTCTTCACGAAAAGTGGAACTTTCCAATTAGCCATATTAGAGGGAAATTTGTTGTTGGCGAGCCAATACTGAAGAATTACAAAGGAACTGAAACCTACAATGGACTTGTAGATAATATGGAGGTATATATTAATAAAAAAAACGTGAAGCCATCAATTGTCGACTTCTATGAAAACACGAAACAGTTCAAGTTGTTTTCTGAGGTACATTGGAATACATGGTTTAAACCATTTGCTGCTGTCTATGGAATGATTAGTCAAAGAATGCAGCAGTTGAATTTGCCCTATTCTTCTAAAAAAATGGAGATGACTGGCGATATTATTGCGGTCGAAGATGGTCGTTTTAAAACAAGGGCATGGCTTCGTAAAATAGAAGCCGAAGTAATTTTTGTTGCCTTGTATTCCATGCATGAAAAAGGTGAGAAAACATATATGAATATTGCATTGCCTCTCCCTTTCTCATCTATGATCGGTATACTTGAACTGCAAGAAAAAAACAATGGAGACCTACTATTAACTAGTCGTGCTAATAGCAATTCAGATGCAGGAATTTATCTGTCATTTCACAAATTTGTATTTAAGCTCCCACTTCAGGAGCAGTTTTTAATAGAAGAATTACCAGATAGAGACCTTTATGCTAAACATCGGATGAAAATCTTCTCCATTCCTTTTTTGAGTATTGATTATACGATTGTTAAAAAAGATAGGTAGAACTAGAGGATTTTAATACCCAATCACCAGTGTCCACTGATTTTCGTTTCAGGCGGACGCTTTCCGCGGGGTGAGCGATGAGCCATCACCGTAGCTCCCCTTCCGTTGTGATGTCTCATCTGTCTCACTCATCCCGCTGGAGTCGCCGCACTTCACTACAATCAGACAAGAGAGTAGTACCCAATTAAAAGTTTTAGCATAGCCTAGCAATAAGACGATTGGTTATACTAAGTAATGTAGGGATATTACCACCATGTAATCGTTTTTCCATCCAAACTAGTTTTGCAGGGTGCTGGCGGTGTTTCTAGGCTAGATTTTAATAATAATAAATCGAGCCTTTTGTTATATCTTAGTACTATTTCTATTAGATGAATCTCTATCAAAAATTAATCTTCTTTTCCCTCAGAATGTCCATCCGTGTTTCTCCATATATTGTTAAAAAAACAGCTGAAATCAACGGTGTTTCTAAGGTTACTCCTCTTAAAGGGACTGGGCAGTTTTTCTTATTTAAGCATTAGCATTTTCTTTTAGATTATCTAGTTCCTCCTGTATTACACTAATATCGATTCTTTCAAACAGAGGTCTGACCGTTTGTAACTGGATAGGCTGAGGATTAATAGGCTTCCAAGTGAAATCATCAATATGGAGATAGGTTTTAACTTCCTCACTTGAAAAGGGTAGAAATGGTGATAATATTTGCGCTGCATTCCCTATAATGTATACACAGGTAGCAATCGTTTTTTTACACGCTAGCTCCTCTTCTTTTAGTTGGATCCACGGTTTTTGTGCGTCGAAATATTTATTTCCATTACGGATGTATATAAATATTGTTTCTAATGCTAATTTGAAATGTCCTTTTTCTATTAGCTTGCCGACTTCTTCATATAATTTTTCCGTTTGTTTTATAGTTGGTTCATCTATAATGCTCACAGTTATATTTCCTTCATAGAATTTTTCTATGAATTTAAATGTTCGGTTTACAAGATTTCCGTATGCTCCAAGCAATTCCGAATTATGACTGTGTATGAATTCTCTCCAGGAGAAATCAGTATCTCGATTTTCTGGAGCATTTATCGTTAAAAAGTAGCGTATGGAATCTGGATGATATCTCTCTAAAATATCCGGTATCCAAACCGCCCAATTTTGACTTGTGGAGAGTTTTCTTTTCTCGAGCGTCAAGTACTCATTTGAAATGATATGTGTGGGTAATGCTTGGCTATTTATCCCTAGTAATATTGCTGGCCAAATCAGTGAGTGGAAGGGAATATTATCTTTTCCATGTACATAGTATGAAACTGTATCTTCTGCCCAATATGGTTTATCTTCTGTTTTAGAGTTCTTCGCCCATTCTTTACTTGCCGAATAATATCCTGCTACTGCTTCTATCCATACATAAACTTTCTTTTCCTCATATCCTTTTACAGGAATACTTACTCCATTCGAAAGATCTCTAGAGGCTGCTCGATCTAACAGCCCTTCCTTTAAATAACGCTCGGATAATTGAATTGCATTGTATCGCCATAATTCCCCGATTTTTGCTTCTTGGACGAAATTCTCTAATTGTTCTTGAAAAGCACTTAACTCAAAATAAAAATGCTCTGTTTTTCGGATTGTTGGGACATTTCCACATAGCTTACATGTTTGATCGATTAAATCTAATGGATCTAATATTTTGGAACAATTATCACATTGATCTCCACGAGCACTGCTCCCACAGTTTGGGCACTTCCCTTCCACATATCTATCTGGTAAAAATTGCTCGTCTTCCTCGCAATAAGTCTGTTCTATTTCTTTTTTATAAATAAACCCATTATCTAATAGCTTTAAAAATAGCTCCTTTACAACTTGGTGATGATTCTCACTGTCTGTTCGCGTATAGAGGTCATAAGAAAACCCCAAACGTCGAAACGAATCTTCAAATTCAGAATGGTATCTATCGGCTACCTCCTTTACCGAAACCCCTTCCTTATTCGCTCGAATAGAAATAGGAGTGCCATTACAATCACTTCCCGAAACATATAGTACATCCTCTTCCTTTAATCTAAAATACCTTGCCAGTATATCCCCCGGTAATAATGCAGCTATATGACCTAAGTGCAACGAGCCGTTCGCATAGGGCCAAGCCCCTCCAATAAAAATACTCATCTGCAATTCCTCCTTTATAGATAAAAAAACCTCGCCCTTACCGGAAAAATCCCGATAAGGACGAGGTTATTAGTCTCGTGGTACCACCTTAATTTTCAAACGACTCGCATCGTCTGACTCTAAAAGTACATGGCAAAAAGCCTTTATACTTTGACATGGATAACAAGTGCCAAATCTTGTCGTATCCTACTAGTTACAAAACGTTCAGTACGAAGCTCAGAGATCATGTTCAAATGACTAGTTTGCCTCATTTCCACCAGCAGAAGCTCTCTTTACAACATCATCATTTTACTTTTCCTCTTCATCGCTATTAATTTATATTTGTTAATATGATTATACATAAAATTCTAAACTGTGCAATCTTTTGTGATAAAATAGTAAAAAGTGAAGGAGCTGAACATAATGAAAAGCTTTATTGATGATTTCGCTGGTGCTATACATGATATTTTGTATTATGTATCGTACTTTATAGCAGGGTTGCTCATTGTCGGTGTACCTCTTTATCTTATAGCACTTTTATTTAATTGGATTTCTACTACCTTCTAATAACTTCCATTTAAATACATAAATCATTCATTACTAAAATTTGTCGACAAGTGAAAGATTATGACCATAGTATAATTTATGTGTTTTTTTCTCAATCAAGGAATCGAACAAACCCGAAATCATTCCCTGAATCACCATCAACTCTACAGAAACCTGAATATCTGTATATGAACTAAGGTGGCAAGTGGGCAACAAGCATCTATTCCACTTGGTGCCTCCCCTTACCTACATAAAAAAGGTCCACTACAAATATTCCAAAGTTACCCGTCATCGAATAAATCATTTAAAACTACCCTGGAAGTTATTAACCAAAAAACATTTTGTTTTATGTATTCGCCACGATTAAACGTGCTGTTTCTAAGCGGCGACGAACGACAACACCAAACCATGCAGCTAGTACTGCTTTTATTACACCTACGATAATAAACGGAGCCACGCCACCCATAAATGCTGCAGTCCACGTCAAGTCCGCTATTATTTTTAACCAAACCGTCCCGAATACCAATGTGACAACCATACCAATTAAATTAGCTATAATCGCATGTGAAATTGTGACACCAAATTTTCTCATATAAAGTCCCATAAGTAATGCAGATGGCAAGAAACCAACAATATAGCCGCCTGTTGGTCCAACTACAATTCCTAATCCTCCTGACATCCCACTAAATACTGGCATCCCTACCGCACCGATTAATATGTATACTATCACCGATAATACACCTAATCTCATACCTAAAATGGTAACAACTAAACCGATTGCAAAAGTTTGCCCTGTAATTGGTACAAGTGGCAGAGGAATCGTCACCTGCGCGAGTATTGCTATAATTGCTGCACCAATTGCCGCTAATAAGTATTGATAAATATTACCTTTTTTCAAAATATACTACCACCTTTAATGTGTTAACCTTTTTTATTTTATTGGTTAACACAAAGATAAAGCATTTTTCTAATACTGTCAATCAACTTTTTTATAAAGTTGAATCAAATACAAAAGGTTTTATAATATAGAAAAGTTAACTATTTCGTCCTATAAAAAAGAGTGAGGGATAATCCTCACTCTTAAATCAGCACTGCGTTAAGAAACATTAGATAAACCCTCATCTTGTCCGATTAATTTACTGAGGGTATGAGTGTCTTCTTAAACACTTTTACACATATATGATCCTTATCATACTTTACCTAACATATATCACACTTATTACTAATTAATTCATGTCAGATATTGCTTAGTCCAATCTTATCTTTTTTTACATACATAAATCATTTCATCACTATATTTACTTAGTAGTGATTTATTCCAATCTTCATAGACATGTAAAATGTCTAGCCCGTTATCAAATAGTAACCGCTCCATTTCCTTAGGATAAGTGTATCTTAAACTGATGTTCGTTTTTCTTTCCTCTACAACATTGTCTCCATCCATATATTTTCTGATTGTTGTATAATGCTGTATTTGTTCTAAAGGATTATAATCACTAATCGTATATACTTTTACTTCTTTATTCTCAATTGTATCTATATATGTTTTCCAATACTCTTCTGTACTTGGTTGGAGCAACTCTTCCGCCGTTGGAAACCTAGTCCCAAATACCAAAATTCCATCTGTTTCTAAATGACTATGTATGGATCTTAAAACAAGATTTTGATGTTCATTTGTATGAAAATGTTGAAAGGAGTTTCCAACCATAAACATAAACGGGCTTTTTTCTTCTATTTGAAGCACTGTGCAATCTTGAACTAACCATTCAATTCGTATATTTAAATCTTCCGCTTTTTTCTTCGCATGTTCAAGCATACCCGCGTGTAGATCTACACCAATCAATTCGAATCCCTTTTGTGCTAAAGGAATCGTCATTCTTCCAGTTCCACATGCCAGGTCTATAATTGGTCCTCCTTGCCTGATAGCCCATTCTGTAAGTAAATTGAGTTCTCCAGTATAGGCATCATTTTCAATATCGTAGGAAATTGGATCATTGTATTCATCTAGATTATTATTCATCTATGTCTGCTCCTTTTTTAGATAGCCATTGCGCTATTTCCTCTTCTAATTTTTGTTCCTTCCACGCAAGGACCATGGCTAATGCTCCATACTTTTCCGCATATTCTTGAACGAAAAGATCCCCTAAAAAGTAGGCTAATCTACTGTAGCCAAATCTATTTCCTCCATTAATGGAAAACCACTCGCGAAATAATTCATCTGAACTTAAAGTTTCATAATCCTCCTTAAATGCCAGCCTGACCTTTGTGGTATTTGCTTGAGCAAAAGTAAGCCATTCTACACCTTCATCATTATAAGAAAAATAGACCGAAGGATGATTATTATCGGCTATTTGACGAGATAAGTAGGTTGCAACTCCTTCTCTGTAAAGCCATATGAGCGGATGTGTCCATTGGGACTTTGACCAGTCCATTCCTGCATTATCTAATAGAATATTTTGAGCCAAATGTCCAAATTCATGGGCTACTATTACTCGCAGATGATCAGAGTTTGGTGATAGCTTTTCTAATGCAAACGTAATATCAGGGATGATCTGTTGGTAAGTATACGCATTGGACCCAAAGCCACCAACGATCAAATTTATATTCACTGGAAAGGATATATTATATTTATCCATATATGCTTCTGCTATTTCAGTGATAATTGATTGAATATTTTCGTGTACGTCTTTGATAGAATTAAAATACTGAGGATATTTTTCGATCGATTGTAAATGTCTTTCTTCTGTATCCTTACAATGTCTATTAAAATACTCTTTGAAAATTACAGGGAATTTCGCATAATATTTACGTAAAGATTGTGTTGTCGGTTCATAATTTGTAAAAAAATATGGAACTGTATCTACTATTTGCATCCTAAACTTTCCCCTTTTTTATTTGCTAGTAGTTGCATCAAATTCATCCATAAACGCTTGAATATTTTTCATAATAGTTTCTTCTTCAGGAATTTGTTCAAAAAGCTCTCTTGGGTATATACCGTTTCCCCTTTAATCACTAAATTTATGTTTTGCGTATGCTTTATATTTTCTAATGGGTTTTCATTTAATATAATGATAATTTCCCCCCCTTTTTCCTTTATTACTATACTTATAAAACGATAGAAAGGTTTCATTATTCAGATAATTTTATAGATAAATATTTCTACCACAGCTTACTCGTCTTCTAAATGTTTGTTAAAGGCCATTACAAAAAAACATATTCCAGTTATTACTAACAAAATACTAATAAATATAGGAAAATATCCAATCGCCGATAGAGCGTCTGCAAATTGTCCATATTGCCCACCTCTTGTTGTATAAATAGCTGCCGCAATCCACGTCATCCCAAATAGCATGATTCCTGAAAGTATCGACGTTGCTCCCATTATTATATATTTCAATATTCATACCCCTTTCATTTGCATCTCTATATGTATATTCGCCTTGATGACGAGATTTCCTTTTCCACAAAAAAAGATGCTGTTTCCTGTTACTAAAACGGCATCTTTTAAGAATTATTTTATTTCCCCTACGTATATAGACTGTGGGCGGAAAATTGTATTGTCTTCCAACTGTTCAATAGCATGAGCTGTCCAGCCAACCATTCTTGCAATACTGAATGTCGGGGTGAATAATTCTGAAGGCATATTTATGGATCGCATAATGGCTGCTGCATAATATTCTACATTCGTGTATAACTTCCTCCCCGGTTTATACTCCGCCAATAACTCGATAATTTCTTTTTCTGCGATGGTTGCAATATCTAGCCATGCATCTTTACCTTGAAGCTCCAAACACTTCTCTCTCAGTATAATGGAACGAGGATCCTCTGTTTTATAAATTCGATGCCCGAAGCCCATTATCTTTTCGCCGTTCTCTATTTTATTTTTTACAATAGTACGAATCTGGGAAAGATCTTCAAATTCATTTAACATAGAAATGACTCCTGATGGAGCTCCTCCATGTAACGGCCCCTTCATTGTCCCAAGTGCGGAAGTAATGGCAGCTGTCAAATCTGACTCTGTTGAAATCGTTACTCTTGCTGCAAAGGTCGATGCATTCAAACCATGCTCCATTGTAAGTTTCAAGTATGTTTCCAGTGCTTCTACTTGGACATCACTCGGCATTTCTCCAGTCAGCATCCATAAATAATTAGCGGTGTGGGAGAGCTCTTTATTTGCAGTAATTACAGGTAGTCCAAGTTGGTTTCGATAATGTCTAGCTACTATCATTGGAAGTGCAGCTGTTAATAGGACTGCCTGCTCTGCTATTGTCTTTTCTTTATATTCTGTATGTGCATATGCAGAAATAGCCGTCCTCATCGCATCCATTAAAGAAATTTCTTTTGGAAGTGCATCAATGATTGCAATTATATGTGCAGGCAATTCTCGACACTGATTCAACTCAAGGTCTTTTTCAAAGCCTCTTTCCCCAGTCCATATAAAGGTCGCCAATTGTTCAAATGTACTAGTAGCGGCTAACTTATCGACCTGTACCCCTCTGTATCTTAGTTCTCCAATGTCACCATCCACTGACGCAATTTTTGTATGAACTGCTACAACATCTTTTAATCCCTTTTGAAACATATATAACTCCTCCTTTACTTTATTATAAAAGATAAATTTGATAATAAAAATTAAATATATATAATCAAATTAATTACTATTATTAATCGAAGAAGGTGATTAGTTGGAATATCAATGGTTAAAAACATTTTGTACTGCTGCAGACACACTCAACTTTCGAAAGGCTTCTGAAAAATTAATGATGTCTCAACCAAGTGTGACCGTTCATATCCGATTACTGGAGGAACATTTGGGATCCGCTCTTTTTGACAGACAAAATAATCGAGTAACCTTATCTGAAGCTGGAAAATACTTTTTACCCGAAGCACAAAAACTAGTGAACAGTACTGAAAATACGATTCACAAAATGCACGCATTTAAGCAAGGCTATCGCCGAACTTGGACAATTGCGATTTCACCTCTTATGGCCGAAACGATTCTTCCTTATTTTTTACGTTCATTTATGAAGCTGCAACCTGACTTGGAAATACATATTCGTGTGGAGGAATCTTATCTTATTGAAGATCTAGTAGATTCTGGAGAAGTAAATATTGGCATTTCCGCACTTGACACGCAAAGAAAAGGAGTAGAATCGATTTCCTTTTATGAGGATCCAATTTTATTTGTCATGCCCATAGATATTTATGATGAGGAGAGTGGGCCACCAATTGATATTAAAGATGTTTTACAAAAAAATTATTTATTTACCCATCATCATCCTGTTTTCTGGGATGATCTTCTCGTGAAATTACATAAACACATCAATGGAGTTAGAACGATGAAAGTAACACAAGCTCATATTGCCAAACGGTTTATACAGGACGATCTAGGCGTATCCTTTTTGCCACACTCAATCGTTCGGCGTGAACTATTAGAAGGAAAAGTAATGCAACTCCATTTTGATTTATTTGGGTTACCTTCTGTTTCCACTTTCATCATCGTGAAAAAGAAAGGTGATTTAGAAAAGTTATTCATTGACCAAATATCGAAGTTTTACTTTGGTTGAATATTATAAGAAAAGCCGAAGAAGTCCCCTAACTGTGAAAACCTTGGGGACTTGGAGGTCGTGAGGTGGTCAATTTAATTAATGTAATTTAACAATAAGAAGAATTCTTTATAGAGTTTTATATTCGATTTTTGTAGTAAATCAAAAAATCAGTCCATTTATCATTCTCTAGTGAAAATTCTTTCCTTACACATTCCAACATAAATCCAGCTTTTTCCGCGAGTCGTATCGAGGGATAATTATCCGTATTTATATGTAATTCGATTCGATGAAAATTTAAAGTTGAAAAGAAAGCTTCAGTGGCTGCTAATACACTCTCTAAACCATAACCCTTTTTCCAATACTGATTGTGAATCGAGTAGCCCATCATTGCCCACTGGTAATCCATCCTTAAGATTGTTATTAGCTCTACTTTCCCCACATTTACTCCATCTTCTTTACGAAATATCCCAAGTATATACATCTCATCTTTTTTGGCTAAATCATTGAAGCCATCAATCCAGTCAATAAACCAGCCTTCAGTTGAAGCAGACATATTTAAAGGTCGTCCATCATCATATAAGTACTGCGACGGCAATCTATTATCAAACTGCTCGTACCAATTGCTATAATCCTCTTTGTTAAAGGGGCGTATGATAAATCTTTCGGTCTCTATAACTACCTTTGAAAATTCCAATTCTTCACCTACTCACGTATTTCTTATTAACACTTTTCCTTCTTTATTTTCCTCATCATTCCATTCCACTTGTATTTCAAATGTTCCATCCTCAAAGAATAACGGAAACCTTCTTTGAATTGATTTTTGCATCGGGAGATTGTATGCATCCTTAATATTTATCCAAGCTACTTTACCTTCTGGAGAATCCTCCAGTAATTCACCCTTAAAATCATACGTTATGTAATTAAATATCATGTATCTATCCTTAGCGACTGGATTAACGTATTCATATAATCCTTTAAAAATGAGATTACTAACCTCTAATCCAGTTTCTTCTTTCACCTCTCTAATAGCACTATCGATAATACTTTCTGGAAATTCAACTTTCCCTCCAGGTGGAATAAACCCTTTGAAATCGTCATGTTGCCTATCTAGAAGTAAAATCTTTTCTCCATCTTGAACCATACATACTGTCCAAATCTTATAGTTTATATAATCACTCATTACCGTTCTACCCCTTCTTTCCATTTATTCTAAATACTCGATACCACATCCACCACAATATCAGCAAGTTCATGATGTAGAGAACATATTGAACCATCGTTAATGGGTATCCTAATATTTTATGGCTAACAATATCCAAACCAGCCAAGCCAAATACAACTAAAACAATCAATGATAAGCTCGTTTTATATTTTAGAGAAGTTCTCTTCAATAATAGTATTATTACGTAATATATAGGTAGCATTATAACAAGTGAAAGTAGAGCCACGCGTCGCGAATTAAAAAGGTTTATCAGTAAACCAGAACTCGGCGAGATGAATAAAACGAGATTTTCTTCAGGAAGTGTTTCAAATGTCCCGATATACGTATTACTTTCCTTTTCCAGTGGTAAATTCACATACACACTCGCTCTTTTTGGCACCTTGACTTCTAAACTTAAGTCTTTAAAATCACTCCAGTAGGATGCTGGATGAAGTAGATAATCTAATCGATAAATAGGATGGAGACTAGCCCTCTCATCTATTCCTAAAGTTGCTTCGTATTCAATAGTTAGCGTATGTATGCTCTTTGCATTTAAAGTTACCTCAAAGGTTTTTGCTCCTAATTTATTTGAGTCAACTATTACATCGTACCCTCCAAAAGAATACGTTTGTCCTGTTCTTGGATTAACCCATTCAATATGAGGTTTATCCCCTACTAATTCTTCCGCATTAAAAGGTATATTACCAGTTAAAGGAATATCAGTTCCATCTAAGTCAACACTCCACTCATATGAATTACCTGGTTGCGGAAATGCTATAGGCACTTGAAGATCCTCTTCTGTTTTGTTTTCCATTTCATAGATAACACGAACATTTGCAAGCATTATTGGAAACGGCGGTATATCATCTTCCTGTTCAATTTCTATATATAATTTTTCACTCTCTATACTGATGACACTTTCCTCCATAGGAAGCACATGTCCAGACGGAGTGGTAGGTTCTTCAAAATAACTCGTGCCATTTGCAAAAATGGAGGTTGGATTTATACATATACCACCCAATATTAGTAGGATTAGTACTAGTTTTCTCAATGCCTCTCCTCCTCTAAACTTTATTTGACCAAGCTTTTATTTCCATATAAAGTTCTTCCACAGATTGCGAGCTATCGAGTTTTAATATAGGACTTTTAGATAATTCCATTTCATAGGATTGCGCAGCATAAGTTCCTATCTTTGTTTCATCCTGTTCCTTTAAATATGTTTTGCACCATTCTAAAAATTCATTGGTATTATTTCCATTTTCATCAATCCAAGTTTTTTTAAAATTATTTCGTCTGATTTCCCTATTTCTTAAACGCTCCATTCTAATCTCTTCATCTAAATGGAGGAATACAAATAAATTACGATTACTAAATCCATTACGATTCCATGAAAAAACAGATCCTGAAACAACATATTCCTCATTGGATTCCATGTCTTTTTCATACATTTCTATTCGTTTTTCAATGGGATGATTTTCAGTAAAAGTTTCGTCTTTCCAAAGATATCTGTCTGTATCAATCCACTTAATATTTTCCTTTTTGCTTATAAATTTTGCTAAGGTACTTTTGCCCGTTCCTGAACCGCCTATTATTTGTACCTTCATTTGCTTACCTCCCCTCTTTGATAAAAATGTACGTATTACTAAATTCTCTTTCTATTATTTTCAGGCTATTTCAACCAATAACGTAGCCCTTTTCCAGCGCCTTTATATTAAGAAAAATGGAGTTGGTTCCCTGAGTATTGGTCATTTTATTTATTTTCATCTTATAACCACCCTTCTCTATTGTAGTAAATTCAACTAAAGGTTTTACTTTTCCTTCTTAGACAAATGGGTAAATGTAACTTTAATAAGAAAAAAGCATCTCCACTTATTGAAAAAACTTAGCGGTTAACAAAATAAGCTATTTTAGAAACATTCAAGCACCTTTCTATAATATGGTATTAATTTCAATTGGATTTTTTTAATTTATAACCGATAGTTAAATTGAAATAGAAAAAATGCAGAGGAGTATTCAATTTGAAGTTTTTAAGAAATTTAAGTATTAGCAAAAAATTATTAATAATTATCATTGCAAGCGCATTAGGACTTAGCTCAGTAGGAGCGCTGGGAATCAGCTATATTAATGAAATGGCAAAAGGTTCGAATGTTATGTATAAAGATAACCTACTGCATCTGAATAAAGTAATGCAAATCAGAGTAAATGCCAGAGCGAGTGATGCATACACATTAGAAGCTCTTGTAACAAATGACCCTGAAAGAACCACAGAGTTAATTAATGAAATTTCATCTGCATGGGAGGAAATTGATTCACTTGTCTCTGAAATTGAAAATACGGATCTAACGAAAGAGGAAATAAATTTAATTGAGCAATACAAAGAGCGTGCACAAGAATTTGCTAACAATAGAGATAAAGTAATGGAGCTTGCTGCAATCAATAAAAATGAAGAGGCATATTCATTGTATATGGGTGAAGTTGAAAAAAACCGAGCTTCTGTAAATGACATCTTGAAAGAAATGCAGAAATATAACATAGAAATTGCAGATACAATAAACAAGGATAATAATGATAAAAAACAAAAAGTACTTGTTTTTGTCACAGGTATTGCTATTGTAGTATTACTAATTTTAGTTACTTTAAGTATAATAATTACCCGTATGATAGTTCGTCCAATTAAAGAAGTTAAAGGTTTACTTATGGAAGCTGAAAATGGAGACTTTACAGGTAAAGGCAACTACGAATCTAAGGATGAGATTGGAGAACTTACTGCTTCCTATAACAATATGACAAATTCACTCCAAGCTGTATTTATTACTGTCCAAGACTCTTCTCAACAAGTTGCATCTGCTTCTGAACAATTAAGTGCGAGTGCAGAGCAAAATAGCAATGCAAGCGAACATATCACCCTAACTGTTCAAGAACTTGCTTCAGGATCAGATAAACAGTTGGATACAGTTGAAAATAGTTTTAAAGTTATGAAAGACATTACTAATTACACAAAAACAATTTCCAAACATACAGAGGAAATTACGAAAGACGTCCTTCAAGCAGCTACACTTTCAACTGAAGGAAATAAAGCTATTCAAAAAGTAAATGAACAAATGAATTCTATTAATGAGAATGTAAATAGCTTATCTAAGGCAGTTGGAAACCTCGATGCAAGATCTAATGAAATCAGTCAGATTACTAATGTGATAACAGGAATATCAGCTCAAACTAATTTGTTAGCATTAAATGCTGCTATTGAAGCTGCCAGAGCTGGGGAACATGGCAAAGGATTTGCGGTTGTTGCCGATGAAGTAAGAAAACTAGCTGAAGAATCCACAAATTCTACTGAACAAATCGGGAACCTTATTCAATTAATTCAAAATGATACTAATTTGACTTTAAAAACAATGGAAAAAGCAGCTGAAGAAGTTCAATCCGGTCTTAATGTCGTTAGTGTTGCAGGAAGTTCTTTCGAGAAAATTGAACAAGCTGTTAACGGTGTTGTTTCACAAATAGAAGATATTTCAGATTCACTCAAGAAATTGTCAAATGGAACAATTTCAGTTAATGACTCCATTGAAAATGTAAGTAATGTTGCCCAAGAGACTTCTGCGATTACCCAGAATATATCAGCAGCAACACAAGAACAACTTGCATCGATGGAAGAAATAACATCATCTTCAATGGCTCTTGCCAAATTAGCTGATGATCTACAGGTTATTATCAACCAATTTAAAATTTAATGGACTAGTTTTTTTAAGAAACTAATTCTACAGAAGATATCCCTAAATCATACAGTTAGTTGGCAAACTGCACGAGTGTCAAATAATATTCATGCTTGAATGGTCCTTGTTTCTGAATCAATCTAACTATACTATACAAATCAAGCGCTAACCTTAAATAAGGCTAGCGCTTGATTTCTGTAGTTTATATATAATTACAAGACGGGCAATTTTCCATCTTTACCTCCCAAATTGCTATGAGTGCATATGTCACGAAACTTTACTCATATAAAATACAATTGATAACACAAGAATTTCATAAAATGATTCAGATTTACAAATGCGGCCTTGGTTCTATTAAATAGTAATTTCGCCAGTAATCCACCCTTTCACAAAGCTTTCTATCGAAGAGGAAATCCATGTTCTACTATCATCTTCATGATTCCACGCATAAATTTCATCGTCTCGAATTCTCCCATTTAATACTCTATAACCGAATAAATCTCCATTACCTGCATCTGAAAAAAATAGTAAATGATCGAAAGGCATATAAATATCTTTGTAGTCATCAAAATTTCTAAAAAACAAGTTATCTTCCACTATCTGTTCAGCAGACCAGATTAGGGGACATTCATACTTATCAAATATTCCATTTGTTTCACGCAGTAATTCTAGTAACTTCTCAGGTAATTCAACGTTTAACTCTTTCTTTATAAGAGTTATATTCGTATTGGTTGCCGGCGCTTTAAAAAGATATTCTTTCGATATAGACTCTATGTAATTTCTCCACTTCATCTTATTATTTATCCTCATTCCTTTATTTGTTAAATAACTAAATATGGTAAGCCATTATACTGCGAATCCAATCTTTTACATATACTTCCTTCTGTATTTCTGAGAAATTTACTGGTAGATGGAGCGATTGTAAATTTGGGGGTAATAAATGCATTTTAGACCTAATCTCTTCGTTATCCTCTGATTCTGTATCGATAAAAAATATATATCGGCCGTCTATTGCCTCACGATAAATTGCTGAACAATCCAATGCTTTATAAACAAGTGTTGAATACTGTTTGCCATTTAACTGTACTTCGAAATGCCCTCTTATGTTGTAGTGACACCGAATATGCTTACCTGCAAGCTGGTGTAAGTCCTTTTCAAATTCCAAAAATCTATTTTCGCCTACGTTGAAAACTTTAAAAAAATAGTCACTTAATGCCTGATTATCAAGATTTGCATCATAAAAGTCAAAACTTATTTCTATAAATGCTCCATTTTCCCTTTCAACTTTTGGCACTAAATACTTTTTTATTAGATTATGAATTAATTCATAGTCTAAATTACAACCGTAACTTACCATTTTTACTTGCTTCCGTTGTTTGCTAGCGAAATTTAAAATCTCACTATAATCATTTATATCCCATCCATAATGAAAATACTTTATATGCTTTCTCTGATGCATTCCTTATTCTCCTTTGTTGAAAATACCTCATCTGAAGAGCAAACATTCTCCTTCAAATCGATCTCAATTTCTATTTGAATCGTCTACTTCCGCGTTTAACGTGCTCTCCCACCAAACACTCTTATTTCCGTTTAAGTAATTTTTTATTAGACTCCTAAATGGGGAAGGCTGCAAGTTTTTAGTCTCCAAGTCGTCTGCATCACACCAAAAGAACTCTAGATGGGCTTCACTAGATTTTGGGTTATCGCTTGTCTTTAATTCCTCACTTTTAACCTCAAATATTTGATTTATTTCGCAATTTAAGATGCCTTTCTTTTCCCATTTATGTTCCACTAAGCCAATGAAATTTACCACTGTACTTGCAATACTTAATTCTTCTTCGATTTCTCTTACCAGTGCTTCTTTAGCACTTTCACCAAATTCAATGTGACCACCTGGCAAAAATGTATTGGTATATCCTGCAGCTTTGGCCAGTAACACTTTTTTATCTTTTATAAAGATGCCTCTTGCTAAATGATGAAATGTTTGCAAATAATTCTCCCCTAACATATGTTTTCAAAGTAGGTAATCTCCCAAACGTCGTTCTTGTCCTATGTATTCTAGAAGTTGGGCTAATATTCCTTCTAGATCAACTAGCTAACCTGCGTTAATACAATATTAAAGTTTTGCATCATTTATTTTTGCATTTTATTCTTTTTTGAATGTTGCGTGATTATATCTTCAAGTTTATATTATAAGAGTGTGGTAATATTTGTATTTAGACATTAGTCTTTTATTTTTTAGGTTACTTACCTTTCTATATTTGACTTTTTAAGAGGGGATTTTTATGGACTATAAAATTGTATTTTTCGATATAGATGGAACTATTACGCATGATAAAGATGGTAGCATTTCAATTAAGACGAAAGAAGCAATAAAAGCATTAAAAAACAAAGGTCTAAGAGTTGTAGCCGCAACTGGAAGACCGTTATCCATGTGTAAGGAAATAAATGAATTAGGAATAGACACATTCATTACAGCAAATGGGGCATATGTGAAGCACGACCAAACGATTATTCATAAAGTCCCAATGGACAATAAAAACATACAAGAAGTATTGGAATTTGCGTCCATAGCAAATCAGGATCTATCTTTTTTCACTGAAGAATTTAGCATGAACGGTGTAAAAGATCCAGAAACATTAAAAGCATTGAAGGAAACTTTATCATTGAATGAATACCCTACTATCGATCACTTGATCTATAACCAAGAGGTGTACTTAATGTGTTTGTATGCAAATGACAAAACGGTTGAGAAATATATTCAAAAATTTCCTCATCTAACATTTAAGAGATGGCATCCTTTTGTGTTGAATGTGTTACAAGAAGAGGTTTCTAAATCTTTGGCCATACTAAAAGTTTTACAGTATTTCGACATCGATAAATCCGAGGCTATTGCATTTGGTGATGGAGAAAATGATATAGACATGTTGGAATTGGTGGGACTTGGAATAGCTATGGGGAATGGAAATGAAAACTTAAAGGAAGTTGCAGATTTCGTTACTAAGAAGTCAAGTGAAGACGGAATCGACTTTGCATTAAAAAAGTTCGGGATAATTTAAAATCTTTTTATAAAGGTCTATTATTATCCTAATAATGTTTGCATTTAAAATACCATAACCCCTTTGATCACGTGACATTTTATATACTTTCTTATTCTATGAAAAAAACATTCTTGAAATAAAGAATGTGTAAAAAGAAATCTAATTTTGAATAAAATATAATCGAAATGGATTCTTATCCTGTGATATCAATTACTGTAATGGGCAGTAATGATCTATTATATCCATAAGGCGTGCCGTTTTTTCAGATGAAACATTTTCAGATAATCTTGCTCCAGCAATGATAGGAGCCCACTGAAGAACTTCGTATTTCGACAATCCACTTTTCTCACAATAGAGTCGCAAATACATTTCAGCTAATTCCACTGAAAACTGTGAATACAATAAGTACGTCCGATATATGTCGGCACGTATATCACCTACGCTAGCATCAACCCAATCTATAATTATCACTTTGTTATCAGACATTATCAAATTATATAAATGGAAATCACCATGACATAGCTTATTTTCAAAGGTCATCGCTTCTAATTTCTGTATTAATATAGACTTATATCTTTCATCTAAATTAGGGGCCGATTTAATTTGACGACGTAATTTCTCAGTCATTGGTTCAAGTGAATCTACACCAACCATATGGATTTTTCGTTGTACATCAATGGAAATATTCATGTAGTACTCTGTTTGTTCCAGATTTTCAGTTAATAGATCACCTAATGTTCTTCCCTTAATATATTCCATTATGATAGCTTGTTTCCCATCTATCTTCGTGACATCCAATACTTTTGGGACGGAAAGTCCACTCGAATATGCAATTTTTTGTTTATTTGCTTCATATGACGATTCCGTATCTGGCAAATCGTCCTTAAATATTTTGACAATCTTGTTTTCATAAAGGTATATTTTTGCTGTATTTCCTATTGCTATTGGAATCCCCAATTTCATTTGTTATCCCTCCCAAAATTCCAAGGTATTTATTCTTCTTCCAAATGAGATAGATCAATTTGTGATTCATTTCCGCCTGAATAGCCAGTTTGAATAATCTCATCTTTATTAATAACAAAATATTTGTATTCCACTTCTGGTTCAGTTTCAAATTTTACTCCAATATGATATGGATTCATATGTTTATAGCCATCCTCTCGGTGAGGTACTGGACTGAATTCCCACGTTTCCTCTGGATACTGTTCTTTCAAATACAGGTCTAGGTAACCAATTTTGTTTTCAATTTGCAAATCAATCCAGGATGGACGCACTGCATAAAAGATCCCAAAAGCCACTAGATAGACAACAGCTAATCCTTGAATTATTTTTCTCCATTTTCCTTTCAAAAGTAAAGAAAAAAATAATATAACGAGTAAAACTCCTCCCACAATCATCAATTCTATTAATTCGCTAGGACTCAATGAATTTCTATACCTCTTTTCGCCAACTCATCGATAATAGCTGGAATTTCCATTAAATCATCTACTACATACTCAGCTTGAACATCCGTCCATTGAATATCTTTCTTCCAAATACCTATCATCCCTACATTTGTAGCACCTTGCACATCATTTTCTGGATGGTCACCCATAAAAACACATTCGCTTGGCAGCACTCCAAGTTTACGGGCAGCACGTAAAAATATTTGGGAATCTGGCTTTTTAACATCCTCCCATTCAGAAACTAAAATGGTTTGAAAATAATTTTCTATCCCTAAAGCCTTTATATTATCCAGTTGAAATTGACCGTATCCATTTGTAATCATTCCGATTAGCATATTTCTTTTCTTTAATTCCTCTAGCATTGACAACAGATTATCGAAAGGGACACAACAATGCTTAAATTCATTCACATAATCATCAAGCAGTTCTTCCGAAGTAATTTTGGTAATCCCAAACTCCTCCACTAATTGTCGATAAACTTTATCTTTCCAAACATACCCTCGACTGTCTAGTTGTATAAACCTTGTTATATACGTTTCTTTTGGAATATGACCTATAAGATCAAACAGTCTCTCGTATTGCTTGTAGGCAAATATCTTTAACGACTCATCTCTATTGAGTAGCGTACCATCCAAATCAAACAGAACTGCTTTTATCATTATTATTCACCCTTTTATTTAGATTCTGTCACTAATTCTATCTCTTTCTTTGGAATTGTCAGCTTACTCACTACTTTTTTTATTTCGTTTCCAATAAAAATATACCCTATAATCATTACTCCACCGAATATCCAGCTAGTAACCCTTAAATATATAAGCATGGAGCCATATGCGTCTACTCCATGTTTGTTTAGCAACCAGGATTTTAATAGTGCTAGAGTAATTCCTCTCAGTACAAAAATTAATGTAAGTAGTTGGAACCACCGTAATAATTCTTTTTTGAAATAAATCATTCTACTACTTTCTCGCGGATATCCTTGTAAAAATGCCATATCCATCATAAAGTATAAGGGTAGCGGCTTTTTAATAAGCATCGATATTAAAAATACTCCACTAAATGCAACTCCCACGAATACTTGGTTCCATAGCATCCTCACTGCAGTTCCTGACAGTATATCAACAACTGTCCCAACAAGTAGACTTACTAATATAAAAATGCCCGTTATGTTAAACTGGCGATCTCTAATAAAATTTATGATCGTATAAATAAAACCAGGTGCTGTAGATAAAAGCATCGCCCAGTAATCCACTAGACTTTCCCTTCCATATGTCCAGATTGCAAACGGTAGAGCCATATAGAATATGAGATCGAGTATGACAGTGTACTTTTTCATTCATATACTCCTTCGATTTTTTTATCTAATCAATTCTTCTAGAATAATCTTCCACATCTTCCTGTTAAAATCCTTCTTTTTTAATTCATACATAAAAACATCATCCACATTGAGAGGATGATGCTTTCGATAATTGCTATTCCAATAGGCTGACGTCTACAATTTCATCAATATATAATTCAAATGAGCGAAAAGGGTCTTCTAGTTCGATTGTTCGTTTCCTCAAATCAATCCATTGTATTGTACCGCGGTTATAGATAAATTCTCCCTCTTTCCACCGTTTTATTTTGATTTCGACATTTCGTTTCATTGCAAGTACGATTTGATCCTGAATAGCTTCATAGTCAAACTCATTTAAGTCTGGGCGAGGTTCTTTTTTTATCTCTTCACTATACTCACGAAGCATTTTCACATGCTCTGGTAACATCATCGCTACCCATTTTTTTGATCCACGATCCTGTAACTGGGATAAATCTAATTGGTTCCAATCTTCCTCGAAGTTAGCCATGCTATCACGTTCTTTCTTTTTCATTTATCATAACGAACATTTGTTCTTATTTCAAGTAGAAATAAATGGATACAAAAAAAGACGCACCCATGACAAGTGCGTCCATTTATTTACATCAATTCTTTTGCGAGTAAACGGTAAACGCTTAACCTTTTTTCTTGTGAATGTGGAATGCTACAAATCATCGCTTCCTCAAATCCAAAAGTGCGTCCATTTATTTACATCAATTCTTTTGCGAGTAAACGGTAAACGTTTAACCTTTTTTCTTGGGAATGTGGAATGCTACAAATCATCGCTTCCTCAAATCCAAAATGAGCCTGCTCTTCTTGCAAAATCGTTGCTACCTCTTTTGGTGTACCAACTAAATGAATTTTGCGGTTTTCTTGAATCATCATACGGTCCATTTCGGTTAAAGGATAGTTTTGCGCTTCTTCCGGTGTTAATGTTTGGCGAATTTGACCTCTCATTAAAGAGAGTCTCGAAATATCTTGAGGAAGTGCTTCATATTCTGCTTCTTCCTTTGTTTCAGCAACTGTTACCATATACGTTACGTTGATTTCTGGCTTCTCCATTAGTGCAGAAGGCTTGAAGTTGCTTCGGTAAGTATCGAAAATTTCTCTCGTCATCCCACCTTGGAAAAACTGAGCAAATGAATAGCCGACTCCTAATCGACCGGCTTGAATAGCACTATTTCCAGTGGAACCGAGCAGCCAAGCTTCTGGTAATACAATATTCGCTGGAGTGGCGATTGTTCGGTTATATATACTATCTTCTGGCACTTCATCGTTCAGTAATTGTAGCGTAGTCGTTAGTTTTTCATACATATTATTTAGCATCGGCTGACGACCCTCAGAAAGAGCATACATTGCATAATTATCTCCCCCTGGAGCACGACCAACACCAAAATCAATACGACCGGGTGAAAACGCACTTAATGTTTTAAACACTTCCGCAAGTTTCAATGGTGAATAATGCATCATCATTACTCCACCGGTCCCAATACGGATATTCTTTGTTTTCGCCGCTAAATGGGCAGCAATCACTTCGGGAGCAGAACTTGCAATAGTACCTGTTCCATGATGTTCCGCCATCCACATACGATAATAACCTAACTCATCTGCTAAAATAGCCAGCTCTTCTGCTTTTTTTAATGCTCCTGCTGCTGTATTTCCGATTGTGATTGGCGCTTGATCTAATACACTTAATCTCATCTATCTATCTTCCCTTCTACAAATGCTCGTTTAAATACTTACTTTTTAAATGCTATCGAACAACGATTAAAAAGTAAACGAAAGGGGCTCGAATTAATTGGAATATAGGAAAAGTGGAAAAACTTTTTTAGGGGAAAATGAATTTATCGTTTACGGACAAAAATTTCTACTTCTGTTTATTTTAATAGAGACATAAAATCTTAACAGCTCATTCCCAATTTTTAAGGAGATGATTTTTTGGTTAGTCTAGTGGAGAACATATTTCAAATATCTGCGATAATACTACTCGTATGTTCCATCTATTACTATAGACATTTTAAAAGGACTAAAAGAGACAGAAAACTAACTTCACTTGAATTTTTAATGTTTTTATTAACTGAAGTAGCAATTTTTCTTTGTGCAGGTAGTTATCTAATTCTTCTTTTGGATAAAAGTTAACTATATCTCTTTTGTAATACACAATGAATTTAATATACCCGTAATCAGCAAAAAGGTAGAGCAAGAATGCCCTACCTTTTTCATGTTTTATTAATAAACGGATGTATTTTCTTTTGTAATATTCTCCAGTATTTCTTTCACACGTGCTAAGAAACGACCGGCAACTAAGCCGTCTAGTACACGGTGATCTAATGAAAGACATAAGTTTACCATATCACGCGCAGCAATCATTCCACCGTCCATAATCACAGGACGTTTTACAATCGATTCTACTTGAAGAATAGCCGCTTGTGGGTAGTTGATAATTCCCATAGACTGAACAGAACCAAATGATCCTGTATTGTTTACAGTGAATGTACCACCTTGCATTTCATCTGATTTTAGCTTGCCAGAACGCACTTTTGAAGCAAGTTCGTTTACTTCACGACCAATACCTTTAATCGTTTTTTCGTCAGCATTTTTAATAACTGGAACGTATAGCGCATCTTCTGTCGCTACTGCGATCGAAATATTGATGTCTTTTTTCTGAACGATTTTGTCTCCAGCCCACATGGAATTCATCATAGGGAATTCTTTTAATGCTTGCGAAACAGCTTTCACGAAGAAAGCGAAGTAGGTAACATTAAATCCTTCTTTTTGTTTGAATTCATTTTTGATAGAGTCACGGTATTGAACCATGCTCGTAACATCCACTTCAATCATTGTCCATGCGTGAGGAGCTTCATGTTTACTGCGTAGCATATTTGCTGCAATTGCTTTCCGCACACCGGTCACAGGGATTTCGATATCTCCAACTGCTACTGGAATGTTAGCTGGTGCTGGTTTTGGAGCAGGTGCACTTGTTGCAACAGGCGTAGAAGGAGTTAAGATTGCCTCTTGCTCCACTTTTGCAACTGGAATTTCTCCACTCTCAACAATTTTCAGTAAATCCTTACGAGTTATACGTCCTTCGTTTCCTGTACCAGTAACAAGAGAAAGATCGATACCATGCTCCTGTGAAATCTTAAGCACTGCAGGTGAATAACGCGCTTTGGCACCCTTTTCACGTTCTACAGGTGCTGCGTGCTTTTGTACTTCCGCAGGTTTAACAGTTTCAGCAGTAGGCTCTTCAGGAGCAGCCTCTTTTACCTCCACTATTCCCTCAGAAGCTGAAGTTCCACCTTCTGTTTCTATTGTACAAACGATTTCACCAACAGCTAGTGTGTCTCCTTCGTTTGCGATCAATTCTTTAATAATTCCTGTAAAAGAAGATGGCACTTCAGCTGTTACTTTGTCCGTGTTAACTTCCGCTAGAGCATCATATTTGTTTACGTGATCCCCTGGTTTTACTAACCATTTTTCTATCGTTCCTTCAGTTACACTTTCCCCTAACTGGGGCATTTTTATTTGTTCGATTGCCATTCGTTTTCCTCCTTATCAAATTCGCCTTGGCGTATTTGGGTCCAGATTTTTATCGAGCTTGCTTGCTCGATAAATTCCTTAAAAAAATCTGTGACATCCGCCGGAGGCATTAACTTCATTTGGCAAAGTCTTTTTTTACTGAATGAAGTTAGTATTCCGCTAGCTCACGCATCGCTTTTTCAACTTTATCTGGATTGATCATGAAGAATTTTTCCATCGTTGGTGCATATGGCATAGCTGGAATATCAGGACCAGCAAGACGCATAATCGGTGCATCTAGGTCAAATAAGCAGTTTTCTGCAATAATTGCAGCAACTTCCCCTATAATACTACCTTCTTTGTTATCTTCTGTTACTAAAAGGACTTTACCTGTTTTAGATGCAGCTTCAATAATTCCCTCTTTATCTAAAGGATAAATAGTACGTAAATCAAGAATATGCGCAGAAATACCGTCTTTTTCTAAGCGTTCCGCAGCCTGTAAAGCAAAATGAACAGCAAGGCCGTACGTAATAACTGTAATATCTTCGCCTTCACGCTTCACATCTGCTTTACCGATTTCTATTGTATAATCTTCTTCGGGAACTTCCCCTTTAATAAGGCGGTACGCACGTTTATGCTCAAAGAACATAACAGGATCTTCATCGCGAATTGCCGCTTTTAACAGACCTTTAGCATCGTACGGTGTAGATGGAATAACAATTTTCAACCCAGGTTGGTTAGCAAAAATTGCTTCCACCGATTGTGAATGATAAAGTGCTCCGTGAATTCCTCCACCAAATGGAGCTCTGAAAACAATCGGACAAGTCCAATCATTGTTAGAACGGTAACGAATACGTGATGCTTCGGAAATAATTTGGTTTACAGCAGGCATGATAAAGTCAGCAAACTGCATTTCTGCAATTGGACGTAGCCCATACATTGCAGCACCTATTCCAACTCCAGCTATAGCAGATTCTGCAAGAGGTGTATCTAGCACACGATACTCTCCAAATTCATCATAGAGACCGTTTGTTGCTTTGAATACTCCACCCTTACGACCAACATCTTCCCCAAGTACGAAAACGCGTTCATCACGAGTCATTTCTTCTTTCATTGCAAGTGTGATTGCATCAATATAAGACATGATTGCCATTATGCGTTCCCCCCGTCTTTTTCAGCGTATACATGCAATAGCGCATCTTCAGGTGCAGCATATGGAGCACTTTCTGCATAGTCAGTTGCTTCATTTACTTCCTTCATAATACGATCATTAATCTCTTTTTCTAAATCTGTAGATAAAATATCTAAGTCACGCAAATATTTCGCGAATGTAATAAGTGGATCTAATGCTTTACCCTCCGCAATATCTTCTGCTGTACGGTATTGTCTGTCATCGTCATCAGAAGAGTGAGCAGTTAATCTATATGTCACTGCTTCTATCAAGCTTGGACCTTCACCGTTACGTGCACGATCCGCAGCTTCCTTCACTACTCGGTAAACTTCGACTGGATCTTTCCCGTCTACAGTTACACCAGGCATACCATAACTGGAAGCACGGTCTGCAACTGTTTTACTCGCAACCTGGCGATCAAACGGTACAGAAATAGCATAGTTATTATTTTCAACCATTGTAATACATGGTAATTGGTGAACTCCTGCAAAGTTTAGTCCTTCATGGAAATCCCCTTGGTTAGAGGAACCCTCTCCAAGCGTTACAAAGGTAATAAAATCCTTTTTCTCAATTTTCGCAGCTAGAGCTACTCCCACAGCATGTGGGAGCTGAGTTGTAACAGGTGAAGAACCAGTTAGGATTCTATTTTTCTTTTGACCAAAATGCCCTGGCATTTGACGACCACCAGAGTTCGGATCCTCAGCTTTTGCAAAAGCTGAAAGCATTAAATCTTTTGCAGTCATTCCGAAATGTAAAACAACACCCATATCACGATAATAAGGTGCAATATAGTCTTTTGTATTATCAAGTGCAAAAGCTGCTCCTACTTGAGCGGCTTCTTGACCTTGACAAGAAATAACAAAAGGAATTTTCCCAGCACGGTTTAATAACCACATACGCTCATCGATACGGCGTGCCATTAGCATCGTTTCAAACATTGTTAACACATCTTCATTTGTTAAACCTAATTCTTCATGACGATTTGTTGTCATCTAGAACTCCCCCTTTATAAAAGTATAAGTATTAATTGATTGCTTTTCATCCCATGTATAGCTAACTTTAGTGCCCCAGCCTTTTTCATAGCTTGAGTAGGCGATTGCACTTTTCTAGAAAGATAGAAAGTACATAAAGATATCCTGTGAACACTGGATAAATGGGGCTTTAAAGAACAAATATTCCTGTGATTTCCGTTTCATGTGGACGCTTTCCGCGGAGACTTGCGGGGCCACACGATGCAGGTTAGTCATTCGTTGCGACAGGATTTCGCGAACTTAGACTGATTTCTCCTCGGCCAAGTGCGCCTTTAGCGCAATTCTTCCAGCGCTTTTCTAGTTGTGTATAGCTTTACCATCTACAGCAAGTGCTGCTTCACCCATTACTTCACTTAGTGTAGGGTGTGGGTGAATCGTATGGGCAATTTCCCAAGGTGTTGCGTCTAAAACCATTGCTAAACCAGCTTCTGAAATCATATCGGTTACATGTGGTCCAATCATATGAACCCCTAGAATATCATTTGTCTTTTTGTCTGCAACAATTTTCACGAAACCATCAGATTCGCCGTAAACAAGTGCTTTTCCAATCGCTTTAAATGAGAATTTACCAACCTTTACATCAAATCCTTGTTCCTTTGCTTGTTGTTCGGTAATACCAACGCTTGAAGCTTCAGGATTCGAATAGATGCAACGTGAAACTAATGCATAGTCAATTGGAGTGATATCGTTACCAGCAATATGTTCAATCGCCGTAATTCCTTCATGACTAGCCACATGCGCCAGTTGAAGTCCACCGATCACATCTCCAATTGCATATATATGAGATTCTTTTGTTTGTAAAGTTTCTGATACTTGGATAAATCCTTTTTCTACAACGATATCTGTATTTTCAATGCCAATACCTTCTATATTTGCTTGTCTGCCAACAGAAACTAACATCTTTTCTGCAGCGAAGGTTTTCGTTTCACCATTAATTTCTGCTGAAATTTGCACTTCTTTTTCTTTTGTTTCTAATGTCTCTGGGAGTACTTTTGCACTTGTTACAAATGTTATACCCTTTTTTGATAATAGCTTTTGCATTTCTTTCGAGATATCTTTATCCTCTGTCGGAATGATACGATCAGCATACTCGATCACAGTTACTTCTACTCCAAAATCATTAAGCATAGATGCCCATTCAATTCCAATAACTCCGCCACCTACTATTAAAATAGATTTTGGTAACTCTGTCATTGACAAAGCTTCATCGGAACTCATGACAAATTGTCCGTCAATTGTTAAGCCTGGTAATGTACGAGGTCTTGAACCTGTTGCGATCACTACGTTTTTCGGTATAAGCATTTCGTTTTCATCGCCATTGTTCATTTCTACAGATATAGTTCCACCTGGAGAAGGTGAAAAAATAGAAGGTCCTAACATTCTACCTGTACCTTCATAAACATCTATTTTCCCTTTTTTCATCAAGCCTTGCACACCTTGATGTAATTGGTTGACGATAGATTCCTTGCGTGCCTGTACTCGACTAAAGTCTAGTGTTACCTCTCCAGTATTTACACCGAAATCCGCTGCATGATTTTTAGTAGTTGCATACACTTCAGCACTACGAAGTAAAGCTTTACTTGGAATACAGCCTTTATGTAAGCAAGTACCACCTAAATTTCCTTTTTCAACGATTGCTGTTTTTAATCCAAGTTGAGCCGAACGTATAGCAGCAACATATCCGCCAGTACCCCCACCGATAATTACTACATCATAATCTTTTGCCAACTTTACCATCTCCTTTTATTTCCATCTAAGAAGGCCGCTTTACTTTAAAAGAAAGACGGCCTACTTTAGTTCAATAGATGAAATTAGTTGTTGTATTAACGTCCGTTTAAAATATGTTTTCCATTTTGTAGGAATTGACTACGAGATTTACTTACTCGAGCAATACGCTCTTCCGCCAAACGGTCAGCAGCAACATATGATGGAACACCATCGCGTTTTGAAATTTCAAAAATACGTTCGATTTTATCATAAATAGTTGCTACACGTTTCATTGCACGCTCCGCATTGTAGCCATATAATTCATCCGCTACATTAATAACGCCACCTGAGTTAATAACATAATCTGGAGCATAAACAATGCCCATTTCATGGATTATATCTCCATGTGTTGTTTCACGTAATTGGTTATTTGCTGAACCAGCAATTACTTTCGCTTTTAGTTGTGGAATTGTATTGTCATTAATAATCGCACCTAAAGCACATGGAGCAAAAATATCTGCTTCTACCGAGTAAATGTCGTTCACATCAACTTGAACTGCTCCGAATGCATTCACTGCACGGTCAACCGATACTTGGTTAATATCTGCAACAATTAGTTTTGCGCCTTCTTTGTGTAGGTATTCGCAAAGCGTGTATGCTACATTACCAACACCTTGTACTGCTACAGTTTTACCTTCTAAAGAATCTGAGCCAAATGCTTCTTTAGCGGCAGCTTTCATCCCAACATAAACTCCGTAAGCTGTTACTGGTGATGGATTACCTGAAGAACCAAATGCTTCTGAAATACCAGTTACATAGTTAGTTTCTTCATGGATTAAGTCCATGTCCGCTACAGTTGTACCAACATCCTCTGCTGTAATATAACGACCATTTAACCCTTGGATGAAACGACCGAAAGCACGGAACATTTCTTCATTTTTATCCTTTAATGGATCCCCGATTATTACGGTTTTACCACCACCAAGGTTTAGACCTGCAGCTGCATTTTTATAAGTCATACCTTTTGCAAGACGTAATGCATCCTCAATCGCTTCTTCTTCAGTTGCATAATTCCACATACGAGTCCCACCAAGTGCCGGACCTAAAGTTGTATCGTGAATTGCAATTATTGCTTTTAACCCTGAAGTTTTATCCTGGCAGAATACCAATTGTTCGTAATCATAAGTTTCCATATATTTAAAGATTTCCATGTGTAGTTCCTCCTAGTAGTTAAAATGGGTTGTACTTATATATTCAATACCCCTATTGTTTGAAGTGTTTCCCATTTATGCTAAATGATATTTTTCTAACTTGTAATATAGCGTGCGGAGTGAAATGTTAAGTTGTTTGGCGGTTCGTGATTTATTTCCCCCAGAAACTTTTAATGCTTGTGCCAACACTTTCTTTTCCATTTCATCCATTTGTTCTGCTAATGTGCCAAGTGAAGTCTCTCCCTTGTCCTCACTTGGTAAAACTAGCATTGACTTTGGTAGGTGGGACTCTTCCACTATTCGATCATTCGGCTGCAAAAAGATCATCGAACGACTAATGACATTTTCCAGCTCCCGAACATTCCCCGGCCAATCATATAGAAGTAAACTCTCCATTGCTTCTTCTGAAAATCCTTCTATATTTCGACCAAATTCTTGATTTAACTTTACGAGTAAATGCTCAGCTATTGCCGGAATATCCTGCTTACGATTACGTAAGGAAGGTATATGAATCGGCATTCGATTCAATTGATAATAAAAATCTTCTCTAAAAGTACCTTCTAGCATTGCTTTTTCGAGATTCAAGCTACTTGATGCGATGATTCTCACATCTACAGGTATAGATGTCGTTCCTTCTACCCGAATGATTGCATTTTCTCTAAGAGCACGTAGCAGCTTTGCCTGTGTCTTTTTCGTAAGTTCCCCAACTTCGTCCAAGAAAATGGTTCCATTTATTGCTTGTTCAAAAATTCCAGGTTGTATAAACCCATCTTTTTCTGATCCAAACAGTTCCGTTTCTAGCAAATGCTCTTCCCCTGAGCTACAGTTTACACGAAGGAACGGATAACCCGATCGGTTACTTTCACTGTGTATAGCAAGAGCAAATAAGTCTTTTCCAGCACCGACCTCTCCCCTTAAGAGAACGGTCACTGGAGCACTTGCTGCTAGCTTAGCTTGCTCAATCGTGAAGTTTATTTCGTTTGATGTACCGACGATATCTTCAAAGCTATAAGTTGCCCCTAACGTTCTGATCAGCGTGCGAGCTTGGTCTAATTCTTTCATTAATCCTCGCATCTCGGTCATATCGTGTATAACTCCGACACTACCTTTTAGCTGTTGGTTAACGATGATAGGAGCTACATTAACGATAACATCTTTTTTCTGCTTACCAACACGGAGATTAACACCACGAATCGGTTTGCGAGTTTGCAACACTTTTAAATGGATACTTTCCCCTTCAGAAATATCCGCTGTTGCAGGTTGCCCAATGACTTCATCTTCACTAAAACCAGTTATTCTTGAATAGGCAGGATTAATAAGAATTCCTTTACCATCTTCGTCAACAACGGATATCGCATCATCACTTGAATAAATAATAGCCTCTAACATTTTTTGAATTTCTGTTAGGTTTGTAATTTCTTCAGCTAATCGAACTACTTCCGAAATATCCTTGAAAACTGCAAAGGCACCAACTGTTTTCCCTTCTTCGTTTATCATCGGATAGCGCGAGGTGACAATTTTGGTACCGCTTTCAAGAATGAGTTCTTTGTTTAGCTCGACACGCTCCGTATCGAACACTCTCGGTAATTCACTTAATGAGATAACCTCATGGACATGTTTTCCAATGGCATTTTCGACGGATATTCGGGTCATTTTTTCTGCACTTTTGTTGAATAGATTCACGATACCCTGATCATCAATTCCAATCATACCTTCTTCAATTGAATTGAAGATTAACTCCTGCATCATCGTTTTGTGATCAATAATGTTTATATACTTATTTTTTTCTTCTAAAAGTGAAACAATTAAGTTGGCAATTTCGCCCGGTATTAATACCGCAGTGGCAGGTCTATTTGCAAGAAGCTCCTGAAATACCTCTTGGTTTCCCGTAACATCAATGATGATCTGAATATCGCCATTTAGGAGAGGCTTCCAATCCTTATACGTAGGAATATTAATCTCTTTTGCAAGTTTTAACCCGGGAGCTTTTTCATCAATGTCTACAATGGCTATTACTTGAAGATATTCAGCCTGTTGTATCAATTTCAAAAGTGCATATCCTCCATTACCTGCGCCTACTATAATTATGTTTTGCAAGAATATGCACACCCCCATTAATCATCTGCAACTTATTGCACTTCTCATTTATCATAACGCAAGTTTCTTTCGTTGACAATCATATTGTTGATAGTAAAATTAAATTAGTAAGAACAGGAGTGAAAAAAATGGCTCGTTTAGCGGCTTTAATCGTGTTATTAATTCCTGGAATTTTAGCAGCATTTGGGATTAAATTAATGAGAGATACATTTTTCGGATTGCAAATCCTCCCTATTGGTGGCTTAGCCGTACAATTTATAAGTGGATTAATATTTACGGTTCTAGGATTAGGCTTCTTTGCAGGATTCTTATTGAACCGTGATCGTAAAAATGGGAAAGTAGCTCCACGATTTCAAAAGAAAAAAGACGTAGACTTATAAAAGTCAGCGTCTTTTTTGTTGTTGTATTACTTTTTCGGGATAATCAGTGATCCATCCAATTACCGATTCATGCGGATTTCGAATATATTTTTCGTTGCCCTTTATATTATAAAAGCGCATAGGATAACCAGCATCCCATACTTTTTTCATCAAATCAGTATTGTAAAATCTTTTATTAAAATGAATTGCATCTATTTCTTTAATAGATAATACATAATCCCAATCAGAATTTTTTTTGCCAATAAAAGCTGTTTGGACTCTCCTATCTATAGCGTGTATGGCTTGGAGCACGCTAAATTCAAAAGAAGAAAAGTGGACATCTGAAATGTTTGATGCTTTTTCTACCACTTCTCGAATTTTTTCAGTTTTACCAAGAAAGGATTCCTTCAATTCGATATTTAATTTTATTCCTAAAGGGGTCACAAAATGAATAAATTCATCAAAGGTCACTACTCTAGAATAGAAAAACTTTCGGTAAAACACTCTCCCGAGCTTTAACTGCAAAACTTCCTCAGCAAGCATATCCGTAATTCTTCTTTTATTTCCCGCTAGTCGGAAAAAATCGATATCATGCGTTACAAAAGGTACGCCATCTGCTGAAAGCTGTAGATCTAGTTCAATTCCATCTACACCTAGCTTCACAGCTCTTTTAAACGCTTTCATGGAATTCTCTACTGTTTTGAGTGCTGCACCACGGTGAGCATACACAGGTATATTAGACATTTAACTCCCCATTTTCCAATTTAAATTTCCCTTTGGTTTGTGTTGTTAGATAGGATGACTTGCTTCCAATTTGAATAATAGTTCCTGGATTTGCTTCTCTTGTAATTTGGATAAAGTATCCTGACGTTTGTCTTAACATTTTCAAAATACGCTGAATCTCCTCATCTAACTCCTTAATCTCACGTTGAATTTCATTATATTTTTGCTTCGTTTGCTCATACATAGCTACTTGTTGAACTGTCATGGAACTTTTAAATTGATTTAATTGACTTAAATTAAAATTGAGCTTTGTCGTTTCTTCCTGTAACTTCATCATTTCTTGTGCTTTTGTTTTGGCATTTTCGGTTAAAATTTTTCGGTCTATCCCTTGGACAATCAATTCCGTTTTTCTTTCCGAGTTGTTACCTGTATATGCAGATGTAATGGAATTGATAGCAATAACTTTACCACCAATAATTTTCCCTTTGCGCTCATCTAAAACCAAATGATCACAGAAAATTGTAGCGCCTAACGAATAGAACCCAATGTGTATACTATCTTTCGCCTCTAGCGTACATTCATTGGCATGCTTAACAAATATATTATGATGTGCCTCTACCTTTGTGACTCCTCTACCAAAAATACCACCTTTAATGAATACATCTCCTTCGGTGGATTTAATAAGCTCAGCTGAATGAACACCCTCATTGGATTCAATGGAGATATCACCTGAAGAAACTATGGAATAGCCAGGCATTACAGTTCCCCTAACTTGGATAGAACCGTCAAATTTCAAATTACCTGTCTCCAGTCCTACATCACCATCGATGACAAGATGCTTTTGGACCGTAAGTAATCCATTTACTTCTCCGATTACTCCTTTTGTTTTAGAACGAAGAACCGTCTTCCCTTCCTCTTCCACTTCATAAGCTGATTTAGTGTCATATTTTAGTGGAAAATCGTCACCCATTAGTGCGGGTACTGGTTCTCCCAAAATATTCTTTCCTGCTACTCCTTGCTGAGCAGGAATTTTTTCACCAAGCCAAGATCCCTCATTAATCTCTACAAGGAATTTCATATCAAAGTAATCTGCTTTACCATCTTCATTAATTACTGGTGTCTTTTCCGCTTGTTGTAAATAAGAAATTTTGGCATCGGTACCTTTTTGAGGTGATAGTCCTTTTGCAATTATGTATGATTTACCTGTTTTAATCGTGGATAAGTCTAATGGCTGATGACCGTACACAATTTGATTGTCTTGTAGTAGCTTTTGCAAATTCATTTGAAGGTTTTCTATGTTATCTTGTATAAATTTTGGGGATTCATAAATAGTGAGTAATGCCTCCATTTTATCACTGCTTACTTCTAACTCCATACTATCAATCCAGATACCTAGCTCAATAGGATCATGTGAACCACTTTCTACTGCTTTTTTAACAGCAAGAAAATTAGAAATTTTCAGTCTTGGGTGATTTCTACTTAATTCATCTACTTTCTTTAGATTATAATGATCGTTTTTTATAGTCATAAATACTCGTCCATTTTCTGTAGAAAGCATTATTTCATCATTCTCAATGATTATCATAACTCCAAACACTTCCTCTCATCATTTATTATACTCACTATTAAAAATAGTGTGATAAAAATTTTGATTTTGAGAAAAATATCGCTATTAATACCTAATTGTTATTATTATTAACTAGTTTAACCTGATTTTAAACAGATATTTAGTCTTGCACTAGGTCTACATTAAAGGGTACAAAATAACCACCCTAGCAAGTCTAAAAAATCTTCGTTTCTATAAGTGCACCTGAAAGTCCAGGCTTTTTTTCCCAAGCATACTTTTTTAACATAAAAAAAACCAGCGAATCAAAAAACTCGTTGGTTTTGCTAGTAATAGTTTATAGGCATTGAAATTAGAGTCTAAAAGGTTTCAGAAATGTCGGGAATGATATTTATAATAAGTTCATTAATACCAACGATTAACTAGCCATATTCTCCATACGAATTTTGTCTGCAATCATCGCAATGAATTCAGAGTTAGTTGGTTTTGATTTTAAGTGATGTACTGTGTATCCGAACAATTTAGAAATAGTTTCATAGTTTCCACGATTCCAGGCTACCTCGATAGCATGCCGAATAGCTCGTTCTACACGAGATGGTGTTGTTTGAAATTTTTTAGCTATTTCTGGATATAAAACTTTCGTTATAGAACCCAATAATTCGATATCACTGTAAACCATTTGGATGGCCTCACGTAGATATGAATAACCTTTAATATGGGCGGGAACACCAATCTCTTTAATAACATTCGTTATTGTATTGTCAATCATCCGCTTATTTTGCAATGCTTCTTTTTCGGGATTAGCTTTAATAGGTTCTTCTTGAACAAAACCTTTCTTGCCTGCTACTTGTTTAATCTGTGTTACTAAGCGTTCAAACTCAAAAGGCTTTAGCATAAAGTAGGATGCTCCTAGATCTACTGCTTGTTTCATGACATCCTCTTGGCCAAAGGCAGTCAGCATAATTACTTGAATATCCTTTAGTTTATTGTCTTTTTGTAGATTATCTAAAACCGCGATTCCATCTAAATGCGGCATAATTATGTCGAGTAGTAATACATCCGGTTGGATATTTTCCAAAAGTTCTAAACAAAGTTTTCCATTTACTGCTGTACCAATTATTTCAATATCCGGGTGCTGGTCGAAATAGGACCCCATCGTACGAATTAAGTCTTTGTTATCATCCACAATTGCAATTTTTATCTTTTCCATTTTCTCATCCACCTTTTGTAATTTTTCACTTAGGTACTATTCTCTTTAATTTTCTTAAATCCTTCAACCTTATTAAAAATAAGGCTTTTATAATACATTTTCGTTGTATTGCGACAAATTTCCGAATATTACAACATCAATGTCGAATTATCTTTATACCATATTATACCTAAATAAAATAAAAAGGATAGACCCAAAAATGGTCTACCCTTTTTATTTTATTTTGGATTCTTTTTCATCATTTCGGTTATTGATAATGCTGCGCCATTTTCCGGTTTGTCTACATACATATGAGTAACAACTCCGATTAGTTTATCTTTTTGCATGATTGGACTTCCGCTCATGCCTTGTAAAATACCGCCCGTCTTTTCAATGAGCTGCTTATCGGTTACTGTAAATTGAAATATATGACCTTCTACTGAAGAAATTTCTATTGAGAAATCCTGTACTTTTTGACCATCGATTGAGGTTCGCATAACTGCTTTACCTGTCATTATATCTTCTTGATCTACAATTTCCACCTGTTGCATGGATATATTTTCTAACGCACTATTTTCCAATTTCCCAAAAACACCGTATACATTATTTTCATTAACGCCACCAATTGGTAATGTGTTTGATTGGTGAGATGTTATTTTATAGCCAGGTTTTCCCGGAGTACTTTTCTTTATCTGCTCAATTGATGATAAATAAATGGACCCTTCCGAGAAATTCGGTGTAATTCCAGACTGTTGATCCACTATTTGGTGACCTAGGGCACCAAATTCTTTCGTAATTGGATCAAAATAAGTCAAGGTACCAATACCTTCCGTAGCGTCTCTCAAAAAGGGAAGTAATTTCACCATTTGATTGGGACTGATACTTTTCGTATACTTTTCTTTTTTATGCTCATACTGGATAATAATTTGTGAACTATCTTTTAAATGACTTTTTACGTCCATTAGATTTGTCACTGGCTTATCATTGATCAGATGAATCGAATCACCTGTTCGCAACCACTCATCATCTGAAAGTAAAACATCACTACTTACAAAAACGGAACCATATTGTAAATCAATTTGAATGGACTGCCCGAGTGGAACTACTGAAGTTTGCTCTGCAAAAGCTGAATTGTTCGCGAAGAATAAAGTAAAGAAGAGTAGTGGCATTAGCGACCATTTACGATAGTTTTTCTTCATATTTCACCTCCCTATATTGATACTATGTCCTACAAAATGTCGGCTATGAAAGGTAAATAATTGATAAAGTTAAACTTCTATTATTGCGGTTTTCTTTTACCCAATGAGTTTAAAGTCTGAGCAAATAACGCCGCATCGTGCGGTATTGCCTGAGTGACCAGCATCCTGTTGGTCCGACGCTCGCAGGAAGCGAGTCACAGACGAAGCCACACTACGTGGCGCTTTTCGTCTATGTTGTACGTCGAGCTTTTACAGTCAGTTAATTCCAACTTGTACTTTTTTGGGGTCAAGCCTTGAGGTGGGAATATTACTGCCCGTTAATGCGAGATAAAAAAAAGACCTTGAATTGCAAGGTCTTCACAGATTTCTTATAATTTTTTTGCGATTTTTCGCTAATTTTAATAGCTCTTTCGAATGCTGTAAGGTGGTGCTCGTAATTTCCGCACCAGACATCATCCGACTTAGTTCTTCCGCTCGTTTAGCATTTTGTACTTCTTCTAATACAGTAAATGTTCGATTACCACTGACCTCTTTTTTAATCATTAAATGTTGATCGGCCATCGCAGCAACCTGTGGTAAATGGGATATACAAAGTACTTGTGAGTTCGAAGCAATCCCAGAAATTTTTTCTGCAATTGATTGGGCAACTCTTCCGCTTACTCCAGTATCAACCTCATCGAAAATAATGGATGTTATGCCTTGATGCTTAGAAAAGATACTTTTAAGTGCAAGCATCATACGTGAAAGCTCCCCACCTGAAGCAATTTTAGTTAATGCCTTCAGAGGTTCGCCTACATTCGTTGAAATATAAAATGACAAATCATCTAATCCATTTTCATTGTAGACTGGTTTGACACTCTCATGAAACATAACCGAAAAAGTCGCCTTTTCCATATATAGTTCCTGTAACTGCTCCATGATAGCAACGCTTAATAGTTTCGCGGCATTTTTACGTTTATCCGTTAAGTCCTTAGCCTCTAATTCTAAATCAATTTCAATTTGATGTATTTTTTCTGTCATTTTTTGAATTTGCTCATCACGATTAACTAACTGATCTAAGCTGTATTGAATCTGATCTTTGTAATCTAGTATCTCTTCAATAGATGAACCATATTTTCGTTTTAAACCTTGGATAGTAGCTAAACGCTCGTCCACTATTTGTAATTGGTTATTATCAAATTCCATCTCATCTAATTCATTTTTAAGCTGATAAGCGGTATCTTGTAACATGTAAAAAGCTGATGATACGTTTTCGCTAAGCTCTTGCATATTTTTATCGACATCTGCTATATCTTGAAGATCAGCCATTGCGGTACCTATATAATCAAGACCTTTGGATTCAGCTAAAATAGCATCATAGGCACTACTCATTTTATCGAATACCTTGTGGAAATTTTGTAACTTCTTTTTCTGCTCCTGTAGTTGTTCTTCTTCACCAATAACTAGGTTCGAATCAACAATTTCTTCTACTTGGAATGTGTACAAATCCATTTTATGTGCAATTTGTTGTTCGTTCTCCGATAATTTTTCCAGTTCTTTTTTCCACTTTTTATATTGCTTATAAAGTTCTTGATAGGATTCTTTCACTTCTTTTAAATTTTCTCCAGCAAATTGATCTAACAGATGGATGTGAGCTTTGTCGTCCATCAACTCTTGACTTTCATGCTGACCATGGATATCTATTAAAGAAGCGCCAATTTCTCTTAAAATACCAATTGTTACAAGTTTCCCATTTACTCTACAGACACTTTTACCTGATTGGTTAATGTCTCTTCTTAAAATAATGGATTCGTCCTCTATATCTATACCAACGTCTTCCAGCTTTTTAAAAACTCCATGGTGAGGATTAGAAATAATAAACAAACCTTCTAACTCCGCTTTTTTAGCCCCATGTCTGATGAATTCATGTGAGCCTCTACCACCACATAACAAATGCACAGCATCTATAATTATTGACTTCCCTGCACCAGTTTCTCCAGTAAGCACTGTAAGTCCTTCTTCAAAACTGACGGTCAATTCATCAATAATGGCAAAGTTTTTTATCGTTAGTTCCTTCAACAACTGATTTCACCTCACTTTAGAGCATTTCTAGTAAGCGATTTTTAATAACCTGACTATCTTCTTCATGCCTACATAGGATTAAACAAGTGTCGTCACCACAAATAGTACCTAAAATTTCTGTCCAATCTAGGTAATCTATTAAGGATCCAATTGCGTGTGCATTACCAGGCAATGTTTTCATCACTAAAAAATAGCTTGCTCCATCAATACTAACGAATGCATCAGATAATGCTCTTCGTAGTTTTTGAGTAGGATTAAAGCGTTGGTCAGCAGGCAAACTATATTTATAATTACCATTTGGCAATGGAACTTTAACTAAATGAAGTTCTTTAATATCTCTCGAAACCGTAGCTTGAGTGACATTATAACCCGCATTTTTTAAAAAATCGACTAAATCATCCTGTGTTTCAATTTCGTTCTTTGCAATAATATCTCTAATGCGAATATGTCGTTGTCCCTTGTTCATATCGGGTTCACCTCATTGTATATTTATACTATTTACTTTATACAATAGCATTGGTTTGAAAAAGTAACAAGAAAAAAGCGACTCTTTCACAAGAGCCGCAAGTTATTTAAGTAGTTGATGCGCTTCGCCTACCAGTTTTGTAAAATCAATCTGATGCGGTTGAAATTCTTCCCCAACGATATTCGTTAGATGAAATAAAAATTCGATATTTCCCTCTCCACCAGTTATAGGAGAGAAAGAAGCATTTTTTAATTGAAAATGCTGACTTTCCGCAAATTGAGCTATGTCATTCAAAACATCTACATGCACTGCTTTATCCCTGATTACACCTTTTTTCCCTACACGATCTTTGCCTGCCTCAAACTGAGGTTTTACAAGCGCAATCACATCACCATTAGGTACTAAAATTGTTTTTAAGGTAGGAAAAATAAGCTTTAAGGAAATAAATGAAACATCAATCGACGCAAATGACGGTAAACCTTCTAAAAAATCTGCAGGGGTTGAGTATCTAAAATTCGTTTTTTCCATAACAGTTACACGAGCATCTTGCCTAATTTTCCAAGCTAATTGGTTACTCCCAACATCTAAAGCATAGGCATGCTTAACACCATTTTGTAAACCACAGTCCGTAAATCCTCCTGTAGAAGAACCGATATCAAGCATGATTCTATCATCAATACGCAAGTCAAATTGTTCTAATGCTTTTTCTAACTTTAATCCACCACGGCTTACATACTTTAATACCTGACCTTTTACTGTTAAAACAGAGGTATTTTCCACCTTTTCTCCAGGTTTATCAATTCGCTCTTCGTTTTTATAAATAAGCCCTGCCATTATAGCACGTTTAGCCTTTTCTCTTGTTTCGAATAATCCTTGTTCGACTAATAATACGTCTACTCGTTCTTTCGGTATTTTAGTCATGATGGAATATACCTGGATGATTCATTTACTTTTCTATTCACTACATTTACAATCTCATCTGAAGTAATATGGATTTCTTCCAATAATTGATGTACCTCGCCATGTTCGATAAAGATGTCCGGTATTCCAATGCGATGTACATTTGCTTGCAGGTTATTTTCATTATAAAACTCTATTACTGCACTACCGAAACCACCTTGAAGAGCACTCTCTTCCACTGTAATAATTGGAATATTACGAGCCTGTAGGTCTTGAAGCATTTTTGCATCTAACGGTTTTATAAAACGTGCATTAATGACTTCTACAGAAATATTATTTTGTGAAAGAGTTTCTGCAGCTTTCATAGCCATTGGTATTGTCGTTCCAAATGTCAGAATAGCAGCTTGTGTACCTTCTTTTAATACTTCCCAAGAACCAATTGGAATAGTTTTTAATTCTTCATCCATTGGCACTCCAAGACCATTCCCTCTTGGATAACGAAGTGCTATTGGTCCATCTGAATATTCGAAAGCAGTGTTAACCATATGCTGGCCTTCATTTTCATCTTTGGGCATCATAATGACCATATTTGGCATATGACGTAAGAAAGAAATATCAAATACTCCCTGATGTGTTTCTCCATCTGCTCCAACTAAGCCTGAGCGGTCAATAGCGATAACAACATTTAAGTTTTGTCGACAAATATCATGGAGCACTTGATCATAAGCACGTTGAAGGAATGTTGAATAAATAACAAGCATCGGTTTCATACCATCAGCAGCCATTCCAGCAGCCATTGTAGTAGCATGCTGTTCTGCAATACCTACATCAAACATACGATTCGGGAATTCAGAAGCAAATCCTTCTAATTTGGAACCGACTGGCATTGCTGGAGTAATTGCAACTATACGTTTATCTGTTCTTGCTAGTTTTCTTGCAGTTTCTGCGACAAGTGCACTCCATGAAGGTCCTTTTGAAGCTGATTTGATCAGATCACCAGTTTCCATTTTATATGGACCTGTTCCATGCCATGTACCGATCTTATCAAGCTCTGCAGGTTTATAGCCCTTACCTTTTTTCGTAATAACGTGTAAGAGGACTGGTCCCTTCATCTTCTTCGCATACTGTAGGTTTTCTTCTAGAGCATCAAAGTCGTGACCATCTATTGGTCCTAGATAAGTAAATCCTAGTTCTTCAAAAAACGCACCAGAAACTAGTAAATATTTTAGACTATCTTTTACTCGTTCTGCTGTACCTGCAAGTTTCCCACCAACTGCTGGGATTTTTTTCAGTAATGATTCTAGTTCATCTTTTGCCTTGTTATAGGTTCCATGTGTACGTAATCTACCTAATACATTGTGGAGTGCTCCCACATTGGGTGCAATAGACATTTCATTGTCATTTAAAATAACGGTCATATCCGTTTTTTCATGCCCAATATGATTTAATGCCTCTAATGCCATACCTCCCGTAAGAGCTCCGTCACCAATTATTGGCACAACATAATTTTTCTTATTCTGAATATCCCGAGCCTTTGCCATACCCATTGCAGCTGAAAGAGAAGTTGAGCTATGACCTGCTTCCCATACATCATGTTCACTTTCAATACGCTTAGGAAATCCACATAATCCCTTGAATTGACGCAGTGTATCGAATTGACTCGCACGCCCTGTTAAAATTTTATGGACATATGCTTGATGCCCTACATCCCAAAGAAATTTATCTTCTGGGCTATTGAATGATTTATGCAAGGCAATTGTTAGTTCTACTACTCCTAAATTAGGCCCAATATGCCCACCTGTTACTGCTAAGTTTTCTATTAAAAACGATCGAATATCTTCACTAAGTTCCTTTAATTGTTCATTATCTAAACTTTTTAAAAAGGATGGGCTAGAAATTGAAGTTAAATCCATTGCCATCACACACCTTCTATTAGATTTCCTTCTTTACAACTAGTTAATATCATAGCAATAAATGCTTAAAAAACAAATTATTCGCTACTATTTTGATCTTTTCGTAATATAATTGGCGAACTCCACCAGTAAACCATTGTGCATTTGAACATTCTCTAACGCTTGAAAAGCTTTGTTATAATGATTTTGAAGTTCTTTTTTTGCACCCTCCATCGTCAAAATTGAAGGATATGTATTCTTTTCGCTTATTAAGTCTTTACCAGCAGTTTTCCCCAATTGCTCCGAAGTACCTTCTACATCTAAAATGTCATCTTGTATTTGGAATGCAAGACCAATATGAAAGGCATACTTTTCTAATGCAGTCATTATTTCTGTAGGAACATTTGCAATGATAGCTCCGGCTAGTATACTGTATGACAAGAGTGCACCTGTTTTATTTATATGAATCTCTTCTAGCTGCTCCAAAGTTAAGGTTTGACCTTCTCCGAGCATATCTAATACTTGCCCGCCAACCATACCTTCTGCTCCAGCAGAAAAACTTAACTTATCAATCAATTCTACTTTCAGTTCAGGAGATATATTCTTTAGTCTTGCAATAATACCAAAGGCAATCGTTACAAGCGCATCTCCCGCTAATATAGCTAGAGCTTCTCCGAAAACTATATGATTGGTTGGTTTTCCACGGCGTAAATCATCATTATCCATCGCAGGCAAATCATCATGAATAAGCGAATACGTATGAATCATTTCAATAGTGCTTGCGACAATAATTGCATCCTCATTTTCAATATCTAGCTCTTTTAAAACTGCAAGTGTATACAGAGGTCTAATTCTTTTGCCGCCAGCTTGAAGTGAATACAGCATAGCATCTTTCAATGGTTGAGGTGCCTTTATATCATTTATTAAGGCATGCAATGTCTTTTCTATAAGCGGCTGGTTGGTTTGAATAAATGAAGTTAATAGATTACTCATTGGACGTACCAGCATCTTCTTTGTTTTCATCCATAAATGTAACTAATTGCTTTTCTGCTTTTTGCAGCTTGTCACTACATACTTTGGAAAGTTCCATACCTTTTTGATATAGCTCTATAGCACTTTCTAACGGTACATCACCTTGTTCTAGCTGACGAACTATATTTTCTAATTGCAGCATTGCTTCATCGAATAGAATTTCCTTCTTAGTCATTAATATTAGTCCCCACTTTCTTTCACTTCAACTCGCTGAACGATAGCTTCTAATTGACCATCTTGTAATGTAACAAATATCGAATCATCTTTTTTTACATTTTCTACGGATTTAACTAGCTTGCCTTCTTTGTAAATAATACTGTATCCTCGATCCATAATTTTCAATGGATTTAGCGCTTCTAATGTTCGAATAGAACTAACAAATTGCTGACGATTTTTTTCAAACGTGGATAGTGTCGCCTGATTTAGTTGATTGGTCATGGACTGAACAGATTTATGATGTAGATCAATTACTCTCTGTGGAGATAATTGGAAAAATCTATTTTGCACTTGTAAATAATCACGTTGTTTACTTTTCAAATGAAGGTTAGTTTCTCTTTGAAGCTGCTGTTCTGCCCGAACGAACCTTTCAATAAAAGGACGATATAATTTCTCAGGGGTTGCCATTACTGGTGATTCCATTGCTCGTTTATATCTGTTTTTCTCATCGGTTATACGCTTAGTAATAAAATGTAAGCTGGCCGATTGAAATGATAAAATATTTTGCATGAGATTTTCTTTGCTTGGTACTGCCATTTCAGCAGCTGCTGTTGGGGTTGGCGCTCTTAAATCCGAGACAAAATCTGCGATGGTTGTATCTGTTTCATGACCAATTGCACTTATGATTGGAACTCGACTATCTGCAATAGCTCTAGCTACTACTTCCTCGTTGAAAGCCCATAAATCCTCAATGGAACCGCCACCTCGTCCTACAATTAAAACATCCATGTCACTAGTCTGGTTGGCTTTTTCAATAGACTTTACAATGGAAGGGGCAGCTTGAGGTCCTTGAACGATACTAGGAAATACGATTACTTCAGAAATAGGGTAGCGACGTTCTAATGTTGTTAAAATATCTCGTATAGCTGCTCCAGTTTTAGAGGTAACGACACCAATTTTTTTAGGGAAGGTCGGTATGGTTTTTTTACGACTTGAATGGAAGAGTCCTTCTTGCTGCAATTTCTTTTTCAATTGTTCAAATGCTAAAAAAAGCTCTCCTATACCATCTGGCTGTATAGTAGCAGCATATAACTGATATTGTCCTGCTACTTCGAATACATTTATATCTCCCCGCACGAGTACATTCATGCCACTTTCAGGAACAAATTTTAATGATTTGGCATTCATCGCAAACATGACGGAAGTGATTCGAGCAGCATCATCTTTAAGCGTAAAATAGATATGTCCACTAGAATGAACTTTCACATTGGAAAGTTCCCCTTTTACGTACACATCTCGTAAATGCGTATCTGCATCGAATTTTCGCTTTATGTATTTGGTTAAAGCTTTTACAGTCAAATACTTACTCGGTTCTGTAGTCACAAAAACAACTCCAATATTGTAATAAGAAAAAGTGTCAGATGGCTAGTCCTTTTAAGAAGAGTAACCTTAAAGTCACCGTTGATTTCCGCTACGGCGGACGCTTTTCGCGGGCATGGCTTCAGTCTCCTCGTCACTACGTTCCTGCGGGGCCTTCAGCTCATGCTATTCCCGCAGAAGTCGCCACCTGCGCTCCAATCAACTAATATGTATGGCAAAAAGGATTGATTGAATTAACTTAGAATAATCCAATTGTCTTAGCAATAAGTTATGCTAAATATTATATTGAGCACTACACAATTCATTGATTGTAGTGAAAGGCGGCGACTCCAGCGGGATGAGTGAGATAGATGAGACATCACAACGGAAGCGAAGCTACGGTGATGGCTCATCGCTCACCCCGCGGAAAGCGTCCACATGTAACGGAAATCAGTAGTGTTAACGGGTTACCTAAAAAAATGGGTTTATCCTTCAAGGTAAAAGCTGTCTTTCATAGAAAAACAGCTCACCAATTATTTATTAGTTAATGTATTTTCAGCCGCTAAACAAGTATTTTCCATAAGCATTGCGATTGTCATTGGACCTACACCACCAGGTACTGGCGTAATTTTAGAAGCTACTTCCTGTGCAGAAGCAAAGTCTACATCTCCGCAGAGCTTGTTGTTCTCATCACGGTTGATACCTACATCAATGACTACTGCCCCTTCTTTTATATAACTAGCATCTATCATCTTAGTTCGACCAGTTGCAACAACTAAAATATCCGCTTGTTTTGTAAAAGAGTGTAAATCTTTTGTTCTAGAATGACAATATGTAACTGTTGCATCTTTTTGTAACAATAGCTGACCCATCGGTTTACCAACAATGTTGCTTCGACCAATAATTACAGCGTGTTTTCCTGCAATATCTACATCACTGTATTCGAGTAATTTCATAACGCCAAAAGGTGTACAAGGAAGGAAAGATTGTTGACCAATCATCATTTTCCCAACATTTTCTGGATGGAATCCATCAACATCCTTTAACGGAGAAATAGCTGCAATCACCCTGTCCTCATCAATTTGGGAAGGTAATGGCAATTGAACTAAAATACCATGAATTTTTATATCTTGGTTAAGTGCCTCTACATTTTTAAGAAGCTCATCTTCAGAAATATTTTCGTCTAGCTCTATCAACACGGAGTACATACCTAAACGCTCGCAAGTTTTTGCTTTATTGTTTACATACGTTTGTGAGGCAGGATTGCTTCCAACTAAAACAACTGCTAATCCTGGAACGATACCTTTAGATTTTAGGTTTTCAACACGTTCTTTCACTTTTTCTGTTACTAACCCTGCAATTTGCTTTCCATCAATTTTATTAGTAGACAATTCAAACGCTCCTTAAGTCAATGTAGATTATTGCTCTGCATATTTAGATAAAACACCATTTACGAAACGACTTGACTTCTCGTCACCAAATACTTTAGAAATCTCTAGTGCTTCATTGATCACTACTTTAGCGGGTGTTTCTTCAGTGAATAGTAATTCAAAAACAGCAATTCTTAGTACTGTACGTTCAATTTTCGGAAGTCTAGAAAGCGACCAGTTTTCTAGTTTATCTGTTAAAGAAGCATCTATTTCCTCTTTATGATTCACGACTCCAGTCACTACTTGTGTCAAAAAAGAATCTTGTTCTTCTGTGACATGTCCAATAGCTTCTTCTATGGAAATTTCATGATTGTCTAATTGAAATAGAGCTTGTAATGCTAATTCTCTCGCTTGTCTTCGTTTCATTATTTAGTTCTCCTTTAAATGTAACTATCTAGACAATCATAGCATATTTTTTTGTAGTATGTGTATTAGAAAGGCAAAAAAAAGAAAGAGCTACCTGATGGATAGCTCTTTCTCTTTTAAGAAATGAGAAAAGTATAGAGTTTTTGTTTACTACCTGTCCAGCTCCAGCGCCTAGCCCCTCGAGTCGCTTCAGGATTTCAGCGCTTGTCGGGTCTTACATAGGCGCTTACGCTTTTCTTATTCTGCTGTATCGAATTGAACACCTGTAATATGTACATTCACTTCTTTAGGTGTTAAACTCGTCATATTTTCGATTGCTTGACGAATTTGGGATTGGACTTCTCTCGCAACTGTAGGAACAGATGAACCATATTTCACAAGGCAGTATACATCGATAAACAAGCCATCATTATTTATCTCCGTTTTAATACCCTTGCCATGTACTTTTTTTCCTAGACGTTCTACTACACCTGCAGCAAAGTTTCCTCGTGTACCAGCAATACCTTCCACTTCATTTGTAGCAATTCCAGCGATTACTGTAATTACTTCGGGAGCAATTTCTATCGTTCCTAGATATTCTTTTCCTTCAGGAGTCATTTGAACAAACTTTTGTTCAGTAGTTTCTGTCATATCCTTCACTCCTTATTATGAATTCATTACATCATATTTTTCTAAGAATTTCGTATCAAAATCACCTGACACAAATACTTCATGATTCATGAGCTTCGAATGGAATCCGATAGTAGTTTCGACTCCTTCGATAGCAAATTCACTTAGTGCACGTTTCATTTTAGCGATTGCTTCTTCTCGAGTTGCAGCATGTACAATAAGTTTTGCAACCATTGAATCATAAAATGGCGGGATCGTATAACCAGGGTATACAGCAGAATCTACTCGAACTCCCAAACCACCTGGTGGCAAATAAAACTCTACTAGTCCCGGAGAAGGCATAAAGTTTTTCACAGGGTTCTCCGCATTAATACGACATTCAATTGCCCATCCATTTAGTTTAATATCTTTTTGTTCGAAAGGCAATTTCTCACCAGCTGCAACTAAAAGCATTTGTTTAATCAAATCTACACCTGTAATCATTTCAGTGACAGGGTGCTCAACTTGAATACGTGTGTTCATTTCCATGAAGTAGAATTTTTGTTCAATATGATCAAAGATAAATTCCACTGTACCAGCGCTCTCATAACCAACAGCTAATGCTGCCTTCACAGCTGCTTCTCCCATCTCAGCTCGGAGCTCCTCAGACAATGCAGGAGAAGGTGCCTCCTCCACTAGCTTTTGCATACGACGCTGAACGGAACAATCGCGTTCTCCTAGGTGAACAGCATTTCCATGACCATCAGCCAACACTTGAATTTCCACATGACGGAATACTTCAATATATTTCTCTAAGTAAACGCCAGGGTTACCGAATGCTGCTGCCGCTTCTTTTTGCGTTATTTTAATCCCTTTTAGAAGATCTTCCTCATCTTTAGCGACACGGATTCCTTTACCACCGCCACCAGCAGTAGCTTTGATAATTACTGGAAAACCTATTTCTCTAGCGACTTTCAAAGCATCTTCTTCGGTTTCTACAATCCCTTTAGACCCAGGAACTATTGGAACTCCTGCTTTTTCCATTGTTTCTTTTGCTACATCCTTAATCCCCATACTTTTAATAGCAGAGGAAGTTGGTCCGATAAATTTAATATCACAATCTTCACATAGCTCAGCAAACTCGGCATTCTCTGCTAGGAATCCATAACCTGGATGAATTCCCTCACAACCAGTTAGTTTTGCAACTGTTATGATGCTTGAAAAATTTAAATAGGAATCCTTTGAAAGTCTCGGACCTATACAATAAGCTTCATCAGCAATTTGCACATGAAGTGCTTCACGGTCTGCTTCAGAAAATACTGCCACAGTTTCGATGTCTAATTCTTTACACGCTCGTATTATGCGGACAGCTATTTCTCCGCGATTGGCAATCAATACTTTTTTCATGATCCTTGCTCCTTTCTTAATTTCCTTTAACGAGGAACAGAGGTTGACCATATTCAACTAATTGTCCATCTTTCACTAGTATTTCTACAACTTCTCCATCAATTTCAGCTTCAATTTCATTGAACAGCTTCATTGCTTCCACGATACAGACGATAGAATCAGATGACACTTTCGTACCAACTTCTACGTATGCAGATGCATCAGGAGAGGAAGATTGATAAAACGTACCAACCATTGGTGAAATAATTGTATGCAATGAACTATCTACAACATCAACAGTAGTTTCTTCAACTACAGCTTCCTTTTGTATCTCTTGAACGATAGGCGCTTTTACTTCCACTTGTTTCGGCTGCTCTACAATTGATGAACTTTCAAAGGTTTCACTAGTTGAATTCACAAAACCTTTTTCATTTTTTTTCAACTTAATCTTTGTACCTTCTGATTCGTATAAAAATTCATCTAATGACGACTGATCGATAAGCTTTATAATTTCTCTGATTTCTTGAATCTTCATTTAGGTAATCCCCTTTTATCTACATTATTTAGTGCTCCATAATCTATTTTAGACGTTTTCCTGCTAATTTGAAATAGATAGCGTTAATTATTCTGAAATAATAAAAAAATGATATTTCTACAATCGACGAAAACCTTTTATTGAAGGGCTTTTGAGCGTTTTGGAATTATTTTCTATATAAATTATAAGAAATTTTAAACATCGGTTTCATTCCAATTTTCCACATTATCTTATTGTATTCCATAAGATAAACCAGGCAAAAAACATGTCCTGTCCTTTAAGACCAAAACTTGTTTCTATCGTTTTCGAAGGGATACTATAACCGTTTTTTAGGGGAGCTGCTGGCGTTTACCTGTCCGTCGCGCTTCTACAACTCTTAGAAACAAGCTAGTGCGTTATTGGACAACCAGAGAAAAGATACTTTCTAATTTATAGAATAAGCTCTCGAAGATTCTTTTAAGTACCATAAACCCTGTGATCACGGGACATTTTTATATACTTTTAAGAAAAGCACAAGTGTCCTTTAAAAGAATAAGCCAGTCATTACCGTAATTGTTTATCAATAGTAAAGTGTTAAAAATATTATAAAATTTATTTTAACACCGCTAATATCCCGGAGACTTATATTCCTACTCTTTAGAAGAAAAATTTTTGCTGAACCACATAAATTCAATCTTCGCTCTTTATTTCTGCAAATCTGGTAAAATGATGGTAGCTGTTCATTATTCCCAAAGAAAGGTTTACCCATATGATATATTTAAAAAGCTTTAAACTTTCTCCTCATACAGTTAAGAATCCAAATGCCTATCCATACAATGTTTTTAAAAAAATAACTGGAGAAGTGTTTGTCTTTAACAACATTACAGTTTTGTATGGTAATAACGGGTCTGGCAAGTCCACCATGTTAAATTTAATAGCAAACAAGCTGAATATTACAGGGGCAGAGGAACCTACAAATAACGCCCATAACAAATACCCTTTAGATTACATGTTGAATTGTTCATACAGCCTAGGTGAAAATAAGAGTGACGAGGAGTCAGATCGAATACCGCATAATAGTCTGTACATCAAAAGCGAAGATATTTTATATGAGATCAAGAAGATTCAGCAGGAGGCAGTTCTTAAGGAAGGTTACCTATACCAGCACTCTAAATTGGGGTATACTAAGGAGCTTTTGGAAAAGTTGAAACATTCTTCGCAGATGTACAAACAAATCGAGATTATGAAGTTTGCGAATGAAAAGTATTCTAACGGAGAGACATCCATCCAGATGTTTGATGAGTATCTTACCCCAAATGGCTTATACCTGCTAGATGAACCTGAAACATCTCTTTCACCTACAAACCAAATTCAGTTGGCGGAAGAAATCAATAAACTGGCAAGATTTTTTAACTGTCAGTTTATTATTGCGACACATTCTCCATTTATGTTGGGAACACTAGATGCTAAAATTTATAATCTTGACGCTCCCCTTTTGAGAACGTATAAATGGACTGAACTTGAAAATGTAAGATTTTTCTACGACTTTTTCAGAGCTCGTTCGAAAGAATTTGAATAATCTGCCTCAATAGCGAGGGGGCGTATCAGCTTCTTCCTGCTACGCCCCCTTTTGTGGAAGAAAAATCATTTTTATACTAAACTAAGGATTTTTCTAATCCCTCCTATATACATTTCCAATACTTTCAAAAAAAAAAAAGCGCCCCTTCAGGCACTCTTCAATACAGCTATAATATATTAAGTATATTTTTATTTTCTTTTAGATTACTGACCATCAAAATTTACTTCAACATTATAAGCTTGCGGCCACTCCCGCTTAACCGCATAAATAATTTCAGATGCTTTTTTAGTCGATTGTTCATTAGATACAACATCTATTAAAACATCACTTTCTTCTATACGCACTAGTGCATCATCATATCCTAATGACTTTATGATTAACTCCAACATCGCTTCTGTGGAATCAATTTTAACTAGTTCTTCAATTTTGTTATAGGCCTCGTCTTTTTGTTCTGCTGTAAATTCATTGGAGCCGACTTTTTTAGTTAATTGTTCAGTTAGTTGACTGCGTTTTTCGGTTACTTCCATTCTCATTTCTTCAAATGCATTACTTTGAGAAACAAATGATTCTTCATTTGTTGAAGAAGTTTCTACTAACCCTACCTCATCTAACGTGTCATCGGAAAATAGTTGAATCCCATCGAATGGTGATGGTCGATCCGATACATAAAAAACCGTCACTACTGCTACTAAACTAAATAATGTTAAAAACCATACAGATCTCTTTTTATTCATGTTGTTTATCCTCCAATTCCATTTCTTCTATCACAATTCGATGTGGAGATATTTGCAATACAGATGATAATGTCTTTACTAAACTATTTTGTATACGTTTATCGTTCGCCCCTTCCGCAACTACTAGTATTCCAATCAATTCCTCTTTGTCCTTTTTACTGTCACTTGTCCACTGGAAAAATGAAACTTCACTTTCCGTGATGTTTTCGGAACTATCCCCGTAATGGAAATAAACTGCAACCTTTCCTACCCCGTTAATCTTCTCTAATATAGATATTAGATTATCTGAAGCTTCGTAGGCTGGATCTTCGGTTTCACTATTACTTCCCCCACCACGAGTAAGTAAGTCAGAAAAAAGTAGACTAATGAAAAGAACAGCTATACAAATGACAACAAAACGAAAAGTGGGTTTTTGTTTAAATGAAATGGTGATTCACCCTTCTTTTCATGATGGATACAATACTTTATGCAAGACAACCTGTTTATATGAAGAGAAAGCTCATAATCCAATAGATAATCGCTATTTTCACAAGAAATCCCGTTCGTTCCTTATCGGTATGGTCCAGTAATATAGAAAGAAGTTCGCCTACTAGAACGATTAATAGAATGCCAAAGAGAAGTCTCGTAACGATGGCTACTATCCTTTCCCACTTATTAGTAGTTTTGCAAATAACATCGTTAATATAATCGTGAAGAAAAACGTAAATGCGATTAATACGGAGATTATAGAAAGAACAAATAGTGTCTTTCCAATATCATCTAATAATCCACTTATATTACCATCTACAAAAGGTTCTAAAATAGCACCAAGCAAACGGTATAAAAAAGCAATGAGAATTGTTTGTATGGTTGGAATCGACACTAACATTAACACAGATAAAATAACAGCATTTCCGGTTATAACAGAAGCAGATGAGGAAAAGTTTTTCATCGTGCTAATACTCTCTGTCAGTAAAGAACCGACAAACGGAATATTATTTTGGATTAGCCGTTTTACAGTCTCATTGACTGTCCCACTTACAGACCACGTTATCACACCGTTAACTGACATGAAGATACTATATAAGAGAAGAATAATAGATGTGGAGCCTATTAAAGTTAATCGGATGAGATCAGACATTTTTGAAAAAGAAGTCTGAGGGTGAATTCTACTGATCAAATCAAATATAAATGCAGCCATAATAGCAGGTATTAAAATTTTCCCTGCTAATACTGTAGTGAAGGATGCAAATAACATGACAGCCGGATTCCAGGCGGTTATTAAAAATGCTCCTCCTGAAGCAGCAATACCTAGTGTTAAGATTGGATATATACCTAGGAATAAAGTAACTAATTCAGTCGTCATCGCCTGAATCATTTCCAATGCTCGAATAGCTGGTTCCAAACAATAAATGCATATTATTAACATAAATAATAATTTAAATAATCTTTTACTCGATGGAATAAACCACTCTAGACAGACAAAGACAAATCCAAATAATAGCATGTACGAAAATGTTTGTGCTACCTCTTTGACAGGCTGCACTAAAGACGTTAGTATTTCTTCCATTGCTGTTCATTCCTTCAAGAGAGTAGTCCCAAAAGTGATAAAAACTTGTCATAGAATTGCTTCATATGATTCAGCCACACAATAAGCAAAATAGCTTTTGTCGTAAAAGTGAATAACGATGCTAGGCTTGTATATTCATAGTCCAAAAGAAGGTCTTCAATTATTTGGGAAAGAAATAATAAGACAACTGAAAATAAAAGTAGTTTAAAGACCGGTAGTAGGTTCGCTGGTACGACGGAGATGTATTGGGAGACATAAGGAATGATAAATACGGTGAATATATAAGTTAAAAAGAGAAAAATGTAAATCGTATATACAATTGAATGAATGCGAGGGTACGATTCTTTAATTAGCTGCAGTAAAACAAATGCTAGAATAATTGTTATGTATATGACCATTTGCTAACTCGTCATCATAAGCCATTCTAAAAATGTAGATATTTCGTAAAAAAATAGTCTCAACAGTCGCAATAATTCAATTGTCATATATATATAACCAACAAAAAACAAAAAAAATGCATACTCCTTTTTACCTGTAGATTCAAAAAACAAGTGAAGAATAGCTATTAAAATACCAATTCCCGCAACTCGAAGTACATCGTGAAGTTCCACAATGCCTCCCCCTTCCATACAGACAACATATGATAGGGTCGAGTGGATTATGAAAGAAAATTACAATAGAGTATTTATCGATAGATCTTATTCTTCAAAATACCTATTTGTAAGCGACCGAATATACAATTCAGTTGCACCCTGGCTTTTCATTGGGGAAATACTTGCTATTTCACTGTATTTCCACATAGATTTGATCTTATTTTATCTTTACTTGCGTTCACCAGTTGTTTACTTGCATTCACATGTGGCTTACTTGCGTTCGTAAAGTATTTACTTGCTCTAAGTCTATACTTACTTGTGATCTATTACCTTTTACTTGCGGAACGGATAATTTTGTCAAACGACGGTGATGATTTATCGCTCCCCCCACGTACGAAAAGCGTCCGCCTGAAGCAGAAATCAGTAGTATTATATATTCATTCATAAAAAAAGAGACTCACAAGTGTGAGACTCTTCATAAAATATTATTGAGCTCTTGATACGTATGAACCTTCATCTGTATTGATAATTAGTTTATCTCCAACATTGATGAACAATGGAACCGTTACTATTAAACCAGTTTCAAGACTAGCAGTTTTAGAACCACCACCCGAAGTATCACCTTTAATACCTGGTTCTGTTTCTGTAACTTCAAGAACTACTGATTTTGGTAATTCTACTCCTAGTGTTTCTCCTTGGAATTGAATTACATGTATTTCCATATTTTCGCGTAAGAATTTTAGTTCATACTCGATTTGGTTTTCACTTAGTTCGATTTGTTCGTAAGAATCTGTATCCATGAATACATGCTGATCACCACTAGCATATAGATATTGCATTTTACGGTTATCAATTTGTGCTTTTTCTACTTTTTCTCCAGCACGGAAAGTTTTTTCATTTACTGAACCGTTACGTAAATTTCTCAATTTAGAACGTACGAATGCTGCGCCTTTACCAGGTTTAACATGTTGGAAATCCAATACTCGGTATAGTACACCATCAACTAAAATTGTTAAGCCTGTTTTAAAATCATTTACTGAAATCATTATTTTCCCTCCAAATTAAGCTAAAATTAGTAATTCTTTTGTCGAATGCGTTAACTTTTCTAAACCATTCTCCGTAACAAGAGCATCATCTTCGATTCGCACTCCACCAATATTCGGCAAGTAAATACCTGGTTCTATCGTAATAACCATACCTGGCTCCAAAACAATATCAGAACGGAATGATAATCCAGGACCCTCATGTACTTCTAATCCGATTCCATGACCTAATGAGTGACCAAATGCTTCTCCATAACCTTTTGAAGCAATATAATCCCTAGCAATAGCGTCTGCTTCTTTTCCAGTCATTCCAGGTTTAACTTTTTCTAAAGCTAATAGTTGAGAGTCGAGAACTACTTGATAAATCTCTTTCAATTGATCACTTGGTTCTCCAACAGCTAACGTACGTGTAGTATCTGAAATATACCCATTGTATAATGCACCGAAATCTAATGTTACAAAATCTCCATTTTCAATGACCTTATCAGTAGCAACCCCGTGTGGAAGTGCTGAACGTGTTCCAGAAGCAACTATTATATCAAAGGAAGAGGAAGTTGCTCCTTTTTTGCGCATGAAAAATTCCAATTCATTGGATACATCAAGCTCTGTCATACCTGGTTTTATGTAAGTTACGATATGTTCATATGCCTCATCAGCAATACGACAAGCTGCCTTTATTATACTAATCTCTTCGTCCGTCTTAATCAAGCGAATTTTTTCAACAAGCCCTGAAAGTGGCACTAAATCAGCCTGTATAGCTTGTTTGTATAGTTCAAAGTCACTATATGTTACATCATCTTTTTCAAATCCTAATGAATTTATCCCCATATCTGTAACTTGAGTAGCAATTTCTTCGATCATCGTTTTTTTATGTTGTACAATGCGGAAATCCTTAATTTGACTTGCTGCTTGCTCCGTGTAACGGAAATCCGTTATAAATACCGCATCATTTTTAGAAATGATCGCAACACCAGCCGTACCAGTAAATCCAGTCATATATCCGCGACTATAACCATTCGTTATTAATAAAGCGTCGACTCCATTTTCTTCAAGTGCTGCACGTAATTTACCTAGTTTCATTTTTAGCCCTCATCTCATTATCAAAATAACTTCTCTGTATATTTTATCACAGTAAGTGAGGTCGGTAAATTTTTCATTTTCCAAGAGGGGTGTCTTGCGAATGAAAGATTGCTGATTCCATCACAAAACGAACGCCAACAATGACAATACATATAAATGGTATAGATATTCTTTTTATCGTTTTCTCTATAGAATCTGTATCTAGAATAATCCATTCAAGTGCAACTGCGATAAGGAGCCCCACTGCAATACTAGTTATGGACACGGGAATCTTGGCAAACAATAAAGAAACATAATATAGAAGAAAACAAACACCCCATATGATAAAAAACAAACTTATCCATTTAATATATACGTTGCTCTCTTTTAATAACTGAAATGTCTTCGCATATCCTATAGGATTCCATTTAATGAAATGGAAAAAATCCAGAAGCTTAAATAAAATGGTTGTTGTCAATGCTGCAACTAGACTAGTACTGATTGATAATCCTTTCATGTCAATCCTCCTTGTGTTTCCATAGTTTAAGCGAATGAACTAGTTATTAAACCTAAGAAAACAAAATAAAAGCACAAGTGATAGGGAGTTATCACTTGTGCTTTTATTATTCTGAGATTACAAGCCACATTTTAGTTGAGCATTACAGTTGGTGCATGTGTTACATCCACCCATTTCTTCTACTGTACCTTTACGACAAACAGGGCATGTGTTTCCAACTTCTGAACCAATTGTTACATTAGTTGAACGTAAGTCTTGAATTGTATCTATTAAAACGACATGTCTTTTTTCTACTTTTTCTTCTTTTGGATGATCTTCTAATGTATTTTCCTCTGCTTTTAACGTTAGTACTTGCGAGTCACGACTTCCATCGACATACACAGTACCACCCTTAGCTCCACCGCGATATAGACGTTCGTACACTCCTTCTACCTGTTCAACCGTATATCCACGAGGCGCGTTAACCGTTTTAGAAATAGAGCTATCAATCCAGCGCTGAATGATACATTGCACATCTGCATGTGCTTCTGGAGCAAGCTCCATAGCTGTAACGAACCAATTTGGAAGATTTTCTTCTTCAGCTGCTTCATTACGTTCTAAATATTCTTGTACAATATCTGCTTTTACTTCGATGAATTTACCTAAACGACCACTTCTATAATAAGTGAATGAATAATACGGCTCAAGTCCAGTAGAAACACCAACCATTGTTCCAGTAGATCCTGTAGGTGCAACTGTTAACAAGTGGGAATTTCGGATACCATTTTCTAAAATAGAGTTTCGAATTTCTTCTGGCATTGAACTCATAAATCCAGTTTCCGTAAATGCTTTACGCAAACGTTTTGTTTCCTCTTCTGTTTCACCAGTTAAGAATGGGAAGCTTCCACGTTCTACGGCAAGTTCCGCCGATGTTTCATATGCAGCAATCGCAATTGTTTTAAATATTTCGTCCACTAAAACGTTACCTTCATCCGAACCATACTCTTTTTCACAATAGATTAACAAGTCGGCAAGACCCATCACACCTAAACCTACACGTCTTTCGCCAAGTGCTTGTACTTTATTTTCTTCTAAGAAATATGGCGTCGCATCGATCACGTTATCTTGCATACGTACACCAACACGAACCGTTTCTTTCAACGCTTCATAATCCACTGTTTTCGTTTCCTTATTTGCAAATTGCGCTAAATTCACGGCAGCCAAGTTACATACAGAATAAGGTGCAAGTGGTTGTTCGCCACAAGGATTAGTTGCGACAACTTTTTGTCCGTATGCTGTTGCATTGGTTTTTTCATTAGCATTATCGATGAAGAAAACACCTGGTTCCGCTGAATAAGTAGCACAAATATTAATCAAATTCCATAGCTCTTTCGCTTTTACTGTGCGATAAGTACGAACTTCATAGCCCATGCTTTCCCACTCACGAACATCGCCAATTTTATGCCAATTTTCATTGTAGAAATTCATCTCTTCTGGTGAATAAGCTTCGGTTGCAGGGAAACGTAATTCAAAGTCGCCATCTTCTTCCACTGCCTTCATAAAATCATCTGTAAGCGTAACGGAGATATTTGCACCAGTCAAAAACTCGGAATTATGAACAGAATAAGTTCCGCCATCACGTAATTTTGTTTCCGCATCACGAATTATCTCATCATTAAATCCACCTAGACCTGGAATCGTTTTATAATTAATAATACCTTGATACATAGCTTCTTCCTGGATAGTAAGGGGTTTGAATTTAAGCTTGTCCTTCGCAAGTTGCTTAATCGTTTCATCATTTGTATTTTCAATCAAGAAACGTAGAATACGCGGATTTTGCATTTTAGAAATTATAAATTCTGCAATATCAGGGTGCCAATCTGCTAGCATGATCATTTGTGCGCCTCTCCGTGATCCACCTTGTTCAACAAGATGAGTCAGTTTAGCTATATCATCTAACCATGAAACAGAACCTGATGATTTTCCGTTCACTCCGCGAGCTAAAGTATTTCTAGGTCTTAGAGTAGAACCATTTGTACCAACTCCACCACCACGGCTCATAATTTCCATTACTTGCTTACGGTGATCACTGATCCCCTCACGAGAATCCGCAACGAATGGCATTACATAACAGTTAAAATATGTTACATCTGTTCCCGTTCCAGCACCATAAAGTACTCGTCCAGCTGGGATGAATTTCAAAGAAACTAGTTGTTTGTAGAATTTCTCGAACCATTCACTACGTTTTTCTTCTGTTTCTTCTACAGAAGCAAGTCCTGTTGCATTTCTTTTGGCAATTTGCTCGTAATAAACTTCAAGAGGTTTTTCAATGACACTTAAAGGACGAGTAATAATTCCAGACTCGATTTTAGCAGCATCGTCAATTGCACTTCGGTAATCTTCCTCGATCTGCACCTCAGCTGTTTTTGCTTGTTCGTTAATAGAGACGATATAGCCCAGTCCACGTGCTGGGAATTTAGGATCTTCTTTCACGGTTAGAACGACAAAATCGCCCGCTTTTAACGTTTTCTTTTCTGTATCCTTAAAAGAATAGCGATCAATCATGACAAGTCTCGACACACCTTTATGTGTAAGTGTCATATCTTGCGTGATAGGGTGAACTTGTGGAAATAATTGGATATCTTTGTTTAATGCTTCGACATTTAAAGTAAGTTTGGTTTCATTTTTGGTAGTTACCATTTACTCTTCCTCCTTTCTACAAATTGCGATTGACACAATATGTAGTGGTTTTATTCATAATACGACACAACATGTAGAAGGTAAAGCAAATAGATTAGGATTTTCTAAATAAGAACTAATTTCCTATATTTCAATTTTGCTATAAGACCTAATTACTTTTATTTTTTATAATTCCATTCATCATTTGCATACCGTGTCGATTCTAGTTCTTTTACGTAATCTTGCTGTTGTTGCGTTAATTTATATTCTACCAATTCAATATCCAATGCATCCGCAAATCCTTTTTTAAAAGCTGCTTTGCATTCTTCTATCGTTATCGGTTTTGGTATTATTTTGTTAATGGAAACAGCTTTTTGCGATAAGCTTTTACTTACTCTGTTTCTTACCGCTTCCGAAGCAAATTTAAACGTCTGAATTAATTTATCTTCATCGAGATCAAGTAAAATTGCACCATGTTGTAGAATAACACCTTTTTGTCTTGTTTGCGCACTACCAGCAACTTTTTTTCCTTCAACTACAAGTTCATACCAGCTTGGAGTATCAAAACATACTGCTGATTTTGGTTTTTTTAAATTTTCTTTTTGTTCATCTGTATTCGGAACAGAAAAATAAGCGTCTAATCCAAGGTTTTGAAACCCTAACAGTAAACCCTCACTAATAACACGATAAGCCTCTGTTACAGTAGCTGGCATACTCGGGTAGCTCTCCGTAACGATCACACTGTATGTAAGTTCATGTTCGTGAAGTACCCCTCTTCCTCCAGTTGGTCTACGCACAAAACCAAGTCCTAATCTTTTTACAGCATCCATATCAATTTCTTTTTCCACTGATTGAAAATAACCAATTGATAAGGTAGCTGGATTCCATTCGTAAAATCTTATAACCGGAGGAATAAGACCTTCACTATGCCAATCTAGTAGCGCTTCATCCATCGCCATATTGTAAGATGGACTACAGGGTCCAGAATTTATGAAGTACCATTTTGCTTTTTCCACCTGAATCTCTCCCTTCACAACGTGTTTCATTTTATCAAATAGATTGAATTGTATCTAGCACTTCTTTTATAATGAATAAGGAAACATAGAAAGGGGAAAGACCGTGTTAGAATTATTGTATTTTGTCATCGCTATACTTGTTGTACTTTTAGTCTATGCTGGAATCTCGGCATACCGTTTAAAGAAAATTGTTACTAACCTCACGCAAGAGCAATTCATTGAAGGCTATCGTAAAGCCCAACTGATTGATGTTCGTGAACCAAAAGAGTTTGATGGCGGACATATTTTGGGAGCAAGAAATATCCCTTCATCTCAATTTCGTCAACGCTACAAAGAAATCCGTCCAGATAAGCCAGTGTATTTGTATGATCAAAGTGGCGCAAGAAGTTCTCGTTCAGCAATGTTTTTAAAGAAAAAAGGATATACACAATTATTCCAGCTCCAAGGTGGGTTCAAATCTTGGACAGGTAAAGTTAAATCTAAGTAATATATAAGGTTCTTCTAATTTAAGAGGAACCTTTTTTCTTTCATCCATATTATTTTGGAGGGTTTAAATGCAAAAACATATATTATTTTCTCATGAAGAAAGTTATAGACATACTCACCCGCATTATGAAGACTTTGCTATTATTTCTAGACGAATGATTACCTTATTGAACGAACATACAAATGATAATTGGCAATCGATCGACATTGGCGAATCCATCCTCCAATTGGATGGAAACTTGTTAGAAATGATGGAAAAAGGCTTGCTACAATATGAAGTGTTATGTTCCATTTTCGAAACAAAGTCTCAAGGCAAAATTTCTAATAAGACTCTATTATCCTTCGAGAATAAATTAGAGGTTGTAGAAACCTTTGAAAATAATTTGATTTTATTTCCACAATATAATGTGGCATTAACCTTAGCATTTAACTATTCTGGCGGAAATACATGGCCAGAATATCAATTTTTTTCAACATCTGTTGAACAGGCACTAAATTTTTTACAAGAAATCAACGAAAAGCTACGACAATTATTAATGCAGTCCGTTACTTATCTTGTTGATACGGAAAATGGTGTCCAGCGTAGAAATTACGGAGAGCAAGCAGCTGTTAGTAGAGAAGATGTCCTCCTAGCAGAAAGTATTAAACAGGATATTTTTCGCTCGATTGATGAATTTTTTAAAAAAGACGGACATTTTTTCAAAGATTACGGACTTCCCTACAAACGCGGAATCCTCTTATATGGAGCTCCGGGTAACGGGAAGACAACATTAGTAAAATCGATAACAGGCTCCACTAAAGCTCCAGTAGTCTATTGGCAGATTACAGAATTTACTGGTAGTCATTCCATCCAAGAAGTATTTGGTATTGTTACAAGACTAGCTCCTGCCATTTTAGTTATTGAGGATATAGATTCTATGCCAGAATACACTCGATCGGTCTTTTTAAACACGCTGGACGGCGCCCAATCCAGAGAAGGACTATTTATCATAGGGACAACCAACTACCCTCAAAAAATCGATCCTGCGCTTATTAATCGTGCCGGTCGTTTTGATCGAGCATATGAAATTCCTTCTCCAACAGAAAAAGTGCGACAAAACTATTTACGTAAACTCGATATCAAAGGAATTTTCTCTGATGATCAAGTAAAAGAGATGGCAAAGCTCTCTAAAGGGCTATCCATGTCGCAACTAAATGAATTGTATATGTCTGTTGCTCTAAACTGGCACTATGACGGGAAGTTAGATTACGAGAAGAGAATCGAAGAATTAACGAAGCAAAATAACCGAACAAATAAAAATAAATGGGAAAACGATGATAATTCAATTGGGTTTAACTATTAATGGGACTTGAGTGATAAAATTTGAAGTTTACTAATGAGCCGAAAAGGATTTACTATGCAATTGCTATTTTGTTCTCCATTGTACTTGGTCTAGCAAGTAGATATATTAATGCTCTGCCTAATTTTATCGTGAATCATGCTGGCGATACACTTTGGGCCATAATGGTGTATTTTCTATTTCGCTTTATCTTTGTACGGAACAGTCAATATTTGGCATTATGGCAAGGCTTTATTTTTTGTTTTTTTATTGAATTTAGTCAGCTCTACCAGGTAGATTGGATAAATACAATTCGAGGTACTTTGCTTGGTGCTCTAATTCTTGGTAAAGGTTTCCTTGTTGTAGATTTAATGCGTTATTCTATTGGTCTTGTTTTAGCTTGTATGATGGATAAATGGCTTTCTTATTTAAATAATAGGGCTAAACTTGAAAAACTATAAAAGGCATAACGTTGATTAAACAACATTTATGCCTTTTATAGTTCTTGTAATTTTGACTAAATTAACACTTTTCGGACTGCCCTATTTTTTATTATTCAGTTGTTAAAGTGAAACTTCAATCAGTAAGGGTTTTCTTCTCCCCACTGATTGTTAGTTGAACCATTCGGTTATCTCCCACTTATGCTTTATTACTTGACCCAAGCCTTGAAGTGGGAATCTTACTACGCATAGGACGTAATAGTGCCGATTTTGCCATAGGACCTGGCAACTTTAATCGGCCTGCCCGTTAATACGGGATAAATAACGTTCCTTTAAAATATTGCAATGATGTAGCTCATGGCCAAGGATTATCACAATAAGTGCTCGGGCAGTTACATTACAGTTATTCGCAGTTCCACTTTTTAGCATGCAGTCAGCTTCTATGCTTTTTACTAAGTGAATAGTTGACCTACGAACAGCTTGTAGGTTTTGCAGTAAATCATTTATCGTTTGCTTATTAAATGAGGCTGCCTGTACATAGGTTTCTTCGTCAAAACCAGGAAGTGAAACTGCATCTCCTCGTACAACTGATAATAGTCTATGAGCCATTATTCGTTCTGTGTCTGCCATATGGCCAAGCAATTCTTTAATAGTCCATTTATTATCGGCATATCGGAACATTCCCTGCTCCTCAGGTATCTGGGAGACCAAGTTACTAGTTTTATCAATTCCCTCTACCAACAAATCATGAAAATCCCCTTCAGAAACTAATTCAACATAACTTTGATAATACGGGGCAAACTCATCTTTTCCTAGTATTTTATGCATCTGTACAACCTCCTCTATTTTGTTCTTTATATATTCCACTGAAAGTTTAATAATTCCTTTAAATAGAATAAATGGACGGCAAAAAGTGCGATTCTACGGAGAATCGCACTCTTACTTTATGCTTTTGTATATCTCAATACTGGCTTACGAGCAGCTTTTGTTTCATCTAAACGATTAATAACCGTAGTATGCGGAGCATTTTGAACGATTTCTGGATTTTCTTCTACTTCTATCGCAATTTGGATCATTGCATCACAGAATGCATCTAATGTTTCTTTTGACTCAGTTTCTGTTGGTTCGATCATCATGCCCTCTTCTACATTTAATGGGAAGTAGATTGTAGGTGGGTGATAACCAAAGTCAAGCAAACGTTTTGCCATATCTAGTGTACGAACGCCAAGTTTCTTCTGACGGCGGCCACTTAGAACGAATTCATGCTTACAATGACGATTATAAGGAAGGTCAAAATGCTCTTCTAAGCGTCTCATCATATAGTTAGCATTTAATACTGCATACTCCGTTACCGCTTTAAGACCATCTGGACCCATTGAACGAATATACGTGTATGCACGAACATTAATACCAAAGTTACCATAGAAAGGTTTTACGCGACCAATAGTTTGAGGACGATTATAGTCAAATGTATATTTGTCATCTTCTTTTACTAGCACAGGGCTTGGTAAGAACGGAATTAAGTCAGCTTTTACCCCTACTGGACCTGAACCCGGACCTCCACCGCCGTGTGGACCTGTGAATGTTTTATGCAAGTTCAAGTGAACACAGTCAAAGCCCATATCCCCTGGACGTGCTTTAGACATAACTGCATTTAAATTCGCACCATCATAATATAATTTACCACCAACACCGTGGATAATTTCAGCTAATTCTAAAATAGTTTCTTCGAATAAACCTAATGTATTTGGATTTGTTAGCATTAATGCAGCAGTATCTGGACCGACAACACGACGTAAATCCTCCAAGTCTACTAAGCCATCCTCATTCGATTTAACTGTAATCGTTTCAAAACCTGCAACTGTTGCTGAAGCAGGATTTGTTCCATGCGCAGAGTCAGGTACAATTACTTTTGTACGATGTGTATCACCATTTGCTTCATGGAATGCACGAATCATCATTAGAGCAGTCCATTCACCATGTGCGCCTGCAGCAGGTTGAAGCGTCACTTCATCCATTCCAGTAATTTCGATTAAATGCTCTTGAAGATCGTACATTAACTCCATTGCACCTTGAACAGAAGCTTCATCTTGTAATGGATGAATATTTGCGAACCCTGGGAAACGAGCAACCGACTCATTAATCTTCGGATTGTATTTCATCGTACAAGATCCAAGTGGATAAAATCCTGTATCTACACCATGATTACGGTTCGATAATGCGGTATAATGACGCATAATATCAAGCTCAGATACTTCTGGTAATTCAGCTTCTTCAACGCGTTGCATACCTTCTGGTAAAAGAGTTGATAAATCTACTTCAGGTACATCAAGTTCAGGTAGGTTATATCCTACACGGCCTTCTTTTGTGATTTCAAAAATTAGTGGTTGATTATCCTTATGCATAAAGAGCCCCCATTTCTTGCACGAGTGCATCTATTTCCTCTTTTGTACGCTGTTCTGTTACAGCAATTAATACATGATTTTTAAGATCCGTATTGACGCGACCTAAGTCAAAACCACCGATAATTCCTTTTTCAAGAAGTCCCTTATTAGCATCTGCAATTGAACCGTTTACTTTTACAACGATTTCGTTAAAATGAGCCCCTTGATATGGCACTTCAAATCCTGCTTTTTCAAAGGATTGTTTTGCATAATGTGTTTTCACGATATTTTGAGTGGCCATTTCTTTTACACCATTTTTACCAAGTGCAGTCATTGCTACTGAAGCCGCAAGTGCATTTAATGCCTGATTTGAACAGATGTTTGAAGTAGCTTTATCGCGACGGATATGCTGTTCACGAGCTTGTAAAGTTAATACATACCCACGACGCCCTTCCTCATCCGTAGTTTCACCTACTAAACGACCTGGAACTTTACGCATAAGCTTAGAGTTTACTGCAAAGAATCCACAGTGAGGCCCACCGAACGCTTCGGAAATTCCAAAGACTTGTGCATCTCCTACTGTAATATCTGCTCCAAATTTACCCGGAGGTGTTAATACACCAAGTGCAAGCGGGTTTGCAGAAACAACGAATAATGCTTTTTGCGCATGAGTCAATTGCTCCACTTTCGCCAAATCCTCAATTTGACCGAAGAAATTTGGATACTGAACTAAAACAGCCGCAGTTTCTTCATCCACTAATTCTTCTAGTTTCGCTAAATCAGTTACCCCATCTTTTGTTGGTACAGTAATTACTTGAACATTTTGTCCTTTTGCATACATTTTCACAACATCGACATATTCAGGATGTACTGCCTCAGAAACGATTAACTTTTTACGGCGAGTGTGCCCTGCTGCCAAGTTACCAGCTTCAGCTAGTGCCGTACCACCATCATACATAGAAGAATTTGCTATATCCATACCCGTCAGCTCACAAATCATTGTTTGGAATTCAAAGATAGCTTGTAATTCCCCTTGGGAAATCTCTGGTTGATAAGGAGTGTAAGCAGTGTAAAATTCAGATCTAGAGATAACATGATCAACAATAATAGGTTTGAAATGATCATAAACACCAGCACCTAAAAAAGATGCATATTGTTTACTGTCTGCATTTTTCGACGCAAGCTGACCCAACTCTTTTAACAAGGCAGATTCAGCTTTCGCAGGTTTAATATTGTACTCACCTTTAAAACGAACTTTTTCTGGAATGTCTGCAAACAATTCATCAATTGAAGAAATGCCAATAACATCTAGCATTTCTCGTTGATCCTGCTCAGTCATAGGTAAATAACGATGCTTCATCAATGGACAACCTCTTTCTATGTCTTATTTTTCTCTTTTATAAAATGGAGTTGCTACTGTAACTGCTTTTAGTCGTTTATTTCTTATTTCAATTTCTACCTCTTGCCCAAGTTCTGCAAATGTTGCGTCAATTATAGCTAAACCAATATTTTTCTTAAGTGTAGGTGATTGTGTACCCGATGTAACATGCCCAATTTGCTTGTTATCTACGAATACTGGATATCCCGTACGAGGAATTCCTTTATCAATCATTTCGATACCAATACTTTTCCTTGGTACACCGTTCTCTTTTTGCTCAAGTAAAATTGATTTACCATTAAAATCTTGTTCTTTTTTTAGTTTTACAACAAAACCAATATTAGCTTCAAGTGGCGAAATATCTTTCGTTAGTTCTTGACCATATAGTGGTAAACAAGCTTCAAAACGCAAAGTATCACGAGCACCTAAACCGCATGGAAGAATACCTTCCTCACTACCTGCATCTAAAATACTGCCCCAAAGATCTGTTACATCATTTGCAGAAGCATATAGTTCAAATCCATCTTCCCCTGTATAGCCAGTTCTTGAGATAATCACATTTTTACCAGCCACTTCGACATTGTTTGCAAAACGGAAGAATCCAATTTCGTCTAAATTTTTGGTAGTAAGCTTTTGTAAAATGACTTGTGCTAACGGTCCTTGTAAAGCAAGTAAACCATAATCTTCTGATTTATTTACTAGTGTTACATCTCCAATTACATTTTCTAGCATCCAATTATAATCTTTTTCAATATTACCAGCGTTTACAACAAGAAGATAATGATTGTCTTCAATTTTATAAATTAATAAATCGTCTACAATTCCGCCGTCCTTATAACACATGGCTGAGTATTGTGCCTGGCCATCTACTAATTTTGAGACATCATTCGTCATAAGCTTTTGAAGATATTCTTCACTATCTGTACCTGTTAGGATTATTTCTCCCATATGAGAAACATCAAACAATCCAGCTTTCGTTCTCACTGCTTCGTGCTCGGCCTTGATACTTGAGAATTGGACTGGAAGCTCCCAGCCTCCGAAGTCAATGGTCTTTCCTCCGTAATTTGCATATACATCAAATAAAGGTGTTCGTTTCAACTGTTCTGCCAAAATAATCTCCTCCTTCACTATTTCCATACAAAAAAGGACAGAGTAACCCCTTTGGAAAAACAAGGGTTCTCTGTCCTGGGACCTGAAAGTTTACCAAAAATGGCTTTCCTCTTTGGTGGCTTCACGTAGTAAAACGAAAGCGCTCTCCAGAGTTGCGTCCTATACGAGTTCTTTTGCCTGAGAGATTCATAATTTACATTACTTGCTCCTTCGGCGACGCAACTGGTGCGTTCTCTCCCCGTATAATCATCCGCGATATCTGTGTAACACACTCTTTGTCTATATCCTAACATTCAAGTGAATTATAAGCAATACTTTTTAATAAAATCATCTAAAGACGAACATTTTTGTTGAAATAACAAAAATCATCCGCCTTTTAGTCGATTTACTTGGTATCCAGCGTATTCTGTTATTTGTCTTAGTGGTCTATGTTCCGTTCGAATCGTTATATGTGCCGCCTTTTTATAAAACCACTTCCTCGTTTTAAATAATTGTTCTAATTCTTCCTTTGTACTATTCTGCACAATCGGTCTGTTTTTGTCGTGTTTTATTCTCATCCAAATATCTTCAAAAGTTGCATCTAAATAAAGTACAAGCCCAGTTCTTCGCATCACTTCGATATTTTTTTCGTTCATGGCAACCCCGCCACCTGTTGAAATGATGCACGATTCGTTTCGGAAATTTTCAAGAAAGTCAGTCTCTACTTTACGAAAGTACGCTTCTCCCTCTTGCTCAAATATCTCAGGAATCGTCCTATTTTGCAATCTTACAATTTCCTTATCCATATCGTAGTAGGGCATTTTTAAAAAAAAGCTCAATCTTCTACCAATTACACTCTTACCACTACCCATAAATCCAACTAAATATACTTTATACATAATTCACCAACTCACTAAATTCCAATTTTCTCGGTGCCATAGAACAATCAAGTTATTCTTTATTATAGAGAGTGGCTTTTTTTATTACAACTATAAAAAAATGAGTTTAATGGAAACTATCGCATATTCTGTCGAAGGAATACCTCTATTTTTTCGATCGTTGCATCCGTATAAAACATCTCTAAAGCATCATACGTTTGATACTTGGATTGATATGCAGCTGTAATTGACAGCAACAAGACAGTAACAACTAGCAAAAGAACAACTACAGCCGGTAAGAATACCCCTCTTTCATTCTGTACGAAATGTAACATAAAATACATGCTCCTTTTCTATACCATTCAAAAAATCCACCTTCATTCGCAATGAGTTTCCTTCTATTTCAACAAATAGAGATTCAATATTAAATAACATTTGTTCATGACCAACCAAATTTTTTATTTTACGTATTAAGTTTTTATAAGACTCCACTCTATAACTTATTTGATCTTTTCCGATCGTAATCCCTCTTGAATTTTCATAAACTACGATAAAGTCCACTTCCGTTAAAAAAGAATCTACATACTGGATAAACAATGCCCATTCTGTTTCGGTAGTATCGGTCACATTTGCCTCCGTTTTAGTTAACCACCACATAGTACCTGCCAACACTTGAGCAAACAGCATAAACACGGCTAAATGAAGAATTCCCTCCAGTAAAGTGTAACCTGATTGATCACGGATTTTCATTTTATGAGTGGCATACATTTACGTTGCTCCTCTCGCATCCCTTCATAGTCTACACAAATTTTTTCGCCACTAATTTCGTAAGAATACATAACTCCATCTACTTGCATTGCTCCAGTTAAAATACCTTCTACTATATACATCTTTGCAATTTCATACATAACTAAAGACGAATGATAATCTCTTTTTTTATCTTCTAGTCGAACAATCATGCTGTTTAATAACGGCAATATTGTCGTGGCAATTAGAAAAGTAATACTTAATGATAAAACTGTTTCTGGCCAGGAAAAACCATAACTATTTTTCATAATTTATCACACCTCTACCTATATAAAGTGTAATTCCCTTCTCTCCTCTATCAGTTTCAAACAATAAGCTTCCAAAACTGTATATATTACCATTTGGATGAAATGTAATGACTTTTAAAGTACTTTCATTACTTAATCGCATATTCTTTGGCAAATCGTTTTCGAACCAGACAATACCTGCTGATTCTGCCTTATATTGCGTTCGGTTGTTAGGGAAATTTAAATAAGTATACCTATTTTCACCTATAGAGATAGCTTGAAGTCTCAAAATGTCTAAATGTAGTTGCCGAAAAAATCTATCTTCCTCCATATCCTTCATTTTTGTAGAAGTTATAAATAGAACAGAAGAAGATACGACCATTACAATCGATAAAACAAGTAACATCTCAATCATTGTAAATCCCTTCTCGTTCCACTTAAATTTAGTCATAATGAACTTATCCACTAGTCACTTTTCCAGTAGCAGGATCTATCGTAACAGACTCCCCATTAGGACATATTGTGTTTTCACCAGGCAAATAGCCTCCTGTCTCAAGTTCTACCAATGTTGGTATTGTTTTATGTTCAATTTTATATGCCGCGACTTGACCTTCAACCATTTTCACAAATGCTTGACAGCTTTTTTCATCAATATTCGCAGAATGCTTTGTTACATTGGGGATTGATATAAGAATCAACACAGATATAATAAGCAAAACAATCATCATTTCCACCAGAGTAAAACCACGGTCATTTTTCAATAATTTTTTCATAATTTCTCCTTTACACAATGTTAATCATGTTATAAATAGGCAATAATATCGCCAAATAAGCACCAATGATAAAAACCGCTAAGATTAAAAATAAGGTTGGTTGAACTATACTTATATAAAGTGAAAGCTTCCTTTCAATTTCTTGGCTAAGAAACTCATTGTAGAGAGAGAGCTCCCTGCCTAAATAACCACTATTTTCACCGTGCACAACAAAATGGAATAATTCTGTTGTAAAAGAGTCTATGAGGAAAACAGCCTGTGAAAACGATTCACCATGTACAACTTTGCTTTTCATTTGTTTTCCGATAAACTGGAGCACCTTATGTTCCTGTTGAGACATTAATGCCTCCAATGATTGTTGTAATGACATACCGCTCTCCATGAGTCCACCCATCTCTCTTGCAAATACTCTTGTAAGTAGCAAACGATACCAACTTCTCACTATAGGCAATTTTAAATAAATCAAGTGTTGCTTCTCTATGGGGAGCTTTTTAAGTAATATATACAACAATATAAATAGACAGGAACTAATAATCGCAGTGACGAAAAATATATTGGGCATCTGCAAAAGATAACCTGTCCAAGTCAAGGAATTGTCCGATGACTCATTTCCTTTAGAACCAATTAAAGATTCCATATTTGGTAAAAAGTAAATTCTAAACATCGTAAACAACAAAAAAAGTATCATAAATAAAAATACCGGATACATCAATAAGTTATTTAAACGTTTTTTTGCACCTTCAAAAAACGCAGTATTCACACTCAATACAGCAATTGTTTGTTGTAATTGACCATGAACTGAGGCAAGATTCAATGGCAACAATAATCTACTTGGAAACCCTAATAATTTAAATACATCAACTACGGCTAATCCATTTCGTTGTACATCAGTTATACGTTTACTAACTGTCTTTGAATCTTTCACATGAAAAGGTAATAACATAGTGACCGATTCGTGAAATGTATATCCTTCCATCAAGAGATCACTTAGTCTACTCAAAAATGAGGCATGCATATTGGATGGAATTGTTTGATGCTTCCTATCCAAATAAACTTTAACCTTTTTCAATAACACCTTCTCTTACCCCTCTCTCAATTTGATAGGATAAAGAAAGTGTATATGGAATATGGAAGGTTTTACCTACAAGAATAGATTGAAATGCTCCCTCTAACAATTCATCTGAAAGAATTTCAAACACTGCAGATAATTCAGATTCTACTCCTACTGAAGCAACGACTAGTCTTTGAGTAACGATACCAGTAATGGTTTGCCTTAACTCTTCTGCGGTGATTCCTAAATCTAATAGACGATAAAGAGATCCTACGCCGTCCTTTGCATGAATGGTTGACACTACAAGATGACCTGTTAGCGCTGCTTGTATAGCTGCTTTAGCAGTGGCCTCATCCCTAATCTCCCCTATCATAATCACATCTGGTGAATGGCGCAGTATAGCCTTTAAACCTGTGGAATAGGTTACTCCTGAACGTTCATTTACTTGGATTTGAAGTAAATGAGATTGACTATTTTCGACTGGGTCTTCTAAAGAAATTACATGTCGATTTAAATTTTCTGCACAGTATTTGGTAAGCGAATACATTGTAGTGGACTTTCCAGATCCAGTAGGACCAACGAATAAGATTAGTCCTTGACGATTATTGGCAAGTTCTACAATTTTTTCCGTTGCATCCCTATATAAAGAGAGGGAATGAATAATTTTGGCGTTGTCATGCTGTTGGAGGCGAATTACCATACTTTCTTTTCCGAAAATAGAGGGAAGTGTAGAAACACGAAATGAGAATTTATGAGAATTGAATACTTGTTGAAAGGAACCGCTTTGTGGCTTTCTTTTTTCGCTGATATCAAGAGAGGATAAAAACTTGAAGAATGAAATGATACGCTCTCCTATATTCAAAGGGAGCTTGCCCGCTTCAAACATTTGAGAATTTTTTTTGAAGTAATAAATGTAGTCTTCCTCGTTAGGAATCACGTGTAAATCGGATGCACCAAATTTATGGGCTTTTATCAGTAATCGAAAACATTTTTGTTCTATTAGATTTTCTACTTGTTGCATAAATTTCCTTTCCCCAGATACAAGTTGCGACCGCAAACAGCTTGTACCTAGTATTATACTTGCTTGTTTATAAAAAAGGAAGTAATTATTTTAATTTTCTGTCACATGAAATTATTTAATTATCTTTCGTTCTTGATTATAATAGTAACTAATAAAGAAAGAAGGTAATTGCATGCCAAATACTTTAAAGCTCACAAATGCTTTAGCAGATGAAACTAGGTATTCCATTTATCAATATATCGTAAAACAAGCACAATCAGTAAATGTGCAACAAATTGCAGAACAATTCAGCATCCATCCTAATGTAGCGAGACTCCATCTAACTAAACTAAATGATTCTAAGCTAATTACTTCTGAGTTACTTAATAGTAAAAAAGGCGGTCGCCCGGCAAGAATATATACACTTGCAGATCAACCAATTTACTTAAGTTTTCCTAAGCAAGAGAATCATTTACTATTAGAGTGGTTATTAGAATTAGTAGAAACTATGGGAACAGAAGCGCTTGATAAAGCAAAAAATATTAGCTATAATTCTGGTTACAATTCTATACATCAGTCATTATTAGCAGATCCGAACTTCGAACAAAAAATAGAGCTGCTATCTGCTGCAGCACTCTCTGTGGGTTATATTCCTAATATCGAGAACAAGGAAGATAAACAAATTATTACATTCTCTATTTTCAATTGTCCTTATAAAGGGCAACTATCCAAACATCCACATATTATTTGTAGTATTCATGAATCCTTTTTAAAAGGACAGTTTGATGCTTTGTTCCCAAATAATGAATTCATTCAGCTGGAAAGTAAACAAAATCACTGTAGCAATTGCGTATATCAAATAGAAGTTCTATAATGAAGGCATAGATAATACATATTTGTGACAATGCAGAGTATAATGTGTAAAGAAAACTAATAATCAGTTTACATGTACGAACACTTTCATTTATAATAAATATGAGAATTATTTGTATGGTTTGTAAAAGGAGGGACTACAAATGGGCAATATGTATAAAGTAATGGCTTTCTGGACAGGGATTTTTGCAGTTATGTTTTATTTAGGTGATATGCCAGAAGCTTCTTTACTATTTTTAGCAAATACGGGATTATTCCTTCTTTTAGGGTTCTTAAACCTTTCAGAACGTATGTATATGTACATCTTCGGAGCTTACTTAATGTTCTTCTTCGCAGGATTTACATATTACACGACATTCATGCACGTACCAGGTGCAGGACATTAATAATTTAAGACAAAAAAGCAGCTCATTTATTGAGCTGTTTTTTTGTCTTATAATGAAAAACCAGACAAACAGAAACCTTTAAGTTCAAAACTGTTCCTATTTTTTTTGAAGTGCTTTGAACAGAATTGTTCTTATATATTACCGAGTGAAATTTAATGATATTGGTTGTGACAAACGTCACCAACCAATATCATTTTTTTTCGGTAATCTTATGGCATCCGCCTGTCCGTCACCCTCCTACAACGCTCAGAAACAGGTTAGCGCAATTTTGGTTCACTTAGAGAAATGATAATTCCCTAATAATAGAAGAAGCTCTGGAAGATGTAATTTCGTTCGCTATTTGACTTCTTTATTCAATAAACACTTGCTATTTCTCTTCACTTCCTCTAGTAAAGAAGGCAATTTACTTCCAGTCTCCTAACTAGGCAGACCTTTTTTCACTATACTTTTATCATCCAAGCAATAGACTCAGCTATATCTTATAGCTGAGTACAATACATTATAAACAATGCATAATTTCAATATAAAAGATTCAAGCTATCCATAGTACATTTTTTAAAATCCATTTAAGAACGGATTCGACTCCATTTCTGCTTCTATTGTTGTCGAAGGACCATGACCCGGGTAAACAAGCGTTTCTTCAGGCAACGTTAAAAGTTTTGTATGAATGGCTTTCATAAGTTCGGACTGGTTGCCTCCGGGAAGATCTGTCCGTCCGACACTGTTTTGAAAAAGTGTGTCTCCTACAATTGCAAATTCTTCTTGTTTAAAATAATAGGTTAAACTACCAGGCGAATGTCCAGGTGTATGTAAGAGCTTCATGTGAAATTCACCAAGTTCCAACTCCGACTCACTATTTAATAAAAAATCTGCCTCATTACAAATTATTGATGGTATTTCTGAATATTTGGATGAGCCATTTTTTGAAGGATCCCCCAACCATTTTTTCTCTGATGAATGGATATACACTGGAATATCAAAACTTTCCCTCACTTGTTCTACAGCTCCAATATGGTCAAAATGTGCATGAGTCAATAAAATAGCTAACGGTTTCAGCTTCAAACGATGAAGCTCGCTAATTAATTTCTCTCCTTCTCCTCCTGGATCAAAGATTAGGCATTGCTTTGTAGAATTTGAAACAATATAACAATTTGTTTGAATATAACCTAATGGATAAGTTCGAACGTTTAACATAATAATCACCTCTTTCTTATCTTATACGATATATCATCTATTGTTCAATAATTCACCACTTTTCTACTCGACAAAACTTACATTAAGAATTACAATAGAAGAGGAATATGCAAATGCGACATTCATTTTCTGATGTCGAAAGGAGTGTCTTTTCATGAACTTATTAATGGTTATCTTTGGACTAGTTACACTTTTAGCTGTAGTTGGCACTTATCAAGCTTTTAAAGAAAAGAATGTGTTAGGGGTCCTATTTAACTTTGGTACATTCGCTGTTTTTGGCTTCTTTACAGTCATGACAATTGTGAACCAAGGTTTCCCACCAAGCTTACACTAAAACGTAATTAAAAAAGCTGCTATACATTACTCATATGTATAGCAGCTTTTTTTCTATTCTTTTAAATAAATCCATTGTTTCTCGTCCAAAGGATTTGTAGTAATCCAAGTTTCTTTTGTATATCCTCCTAAACAAATTTCTGCATTAGGAGAGCAAGATACAGGCTGTTCATCTATTTCCCCAAAAACTTGTTGGCCATCTAGAGAAATCTTTGACAAAATACTCTTTTGGCTAATATCATCCTGATTTCTAGACTGTTTAGCATTTAGTAAGATAAATCCTGTTGGTGAAATTATAGACACGGTTGGGGTGACCCATTCGGAATAATTTGAAACTGCAGGTGTTACCCATTCAAATTTTTTAGCACCATTCAGTTCTTCTAAACGATACTCAAATTGTTTTTGCTCTTCGTTTATTTGAACGTATAAAATAGCTTCCCCTATATTTGTCACATCTAATACCTTTTCTTCACCAGTACTTTTTAAGGTTTCATCTAAGATTGAGTAAAGAAAAAGTTCACTCCCATCAAGACCAGAGTCAGACCATCTAAAAACCATTAAATTTTCCTCGTCATACCATTTTACAAACGGATTTTCTATTTCGATAGACGTTAACTCTTGTGTAGATCCATCATATATGAATGTATTATAAGTCCAATCCTCATAAAATGTTGAGAAAACAACTAAGTTTGGGTTTGTAGGATGCCAATCCATGTAAATTTCTGCGGATTCAAACGATAGGCTTTGAAGTATATAGCCATTTTTATGTAAAAATTGAATTTCTGCGGATGAAGAATCTTTGGAAGTATGTAATAAAATCATTTCTTTAGAAGGATGAATGGTCCCTTGAATAATAGGAGTAGTCGTAGTATAAATTGTCCGCCAACTATTTGTTGAAACACTATAAGACTTAACTAACCATTGCCCCTTTTCCATAACAATAAAAACTACTTCTTCGTTAGACAACCACCCTACCACACTCTGAAGGGCATTGTTATCCAACAAAATAGATGGTATCTCATCATTATTTGTTTTTTCAACCTCTCCAATATCGGATGGTATTTTTTCTTCATTTTCCTGCTCCACTTTAGGAATGCCTGTTTCTACTTCCGTACAAGCTTGAAGGAAGATGATACAAAATAATAATATAACAATTTTCTTCAACATACTCCCCCCTTCTTATCATTATAGACGAATGTAAATCTATTTTGTTTCATATAAAAAGCACAGACAATAAAAATGTCCGTGCTTTTTCTTATTCATCTTCTTTTAATGCCTCATTTATAAGCAAATTCCCAGTCTTCAAATCATAAAAACGCAATAAATCTCCATTAATAATTTGATCGGAATAGCCAAGTTCCTGAGTAGCTCTATCTATATAAGGCTGACAGCTATCTATTTCAATTTGCAAACCAGTGGCATTGTCATAGCAAACATTACCAGCATAAACAACTTTATCAGTTACAAATCCACCGTCACGGAACACGACAAATTCTTCATGTTCTTCAGAGAACAAATCTGCTCCAAGCTGCATATCTTTAGATGTGTCTACACCTAATGCATGTAAAATTGTTGGACGCAAATCGATTTGACCAGATGTTTCCGTAATTTCTTTACCATCACCACTATTTGGAATATGAACGAATAGTGGAACACGTTGAAGTTTTGCTGACTCATATGGAGTTATTTCTTTTCCTAAATATTGCTCCATTGCTTTATTGTGATTTTCAGAAATACCATAGTGATCTCCATACATAACGATGATGGAGTTATCATATAATCCTTGTTCTTTTAAGTCCTCAAAAAATAGTTTCAATGCTTCGTCCATATAACGAACTGACTGGAAATATCTATTGAGTGTATTAGAGTTGGAATTATACTCTGGTATAAGCTTATCTTCTTCATCCAAAGTAAAAGGATGATGATTTGTTAAGGTTATTAAACGAGAATAAAATGGCTGAGGCATATCTGCCATTAAATCGGCTGATTGCTCTAGGAAAGGAATATCCTTCATCCCCCAGTTAACAGCATCCTCTTCTTTCACTACAAAACTTTGTTCATCATAATATTTTTGAATATCCAATGCTCGATACATAATATCCCGATTCCAGAAACTTTTGTTATTAGGATGCAATACGTTTGTAAAATATCCTTCTTCATTTAAGCTTTCTGCCATCGAGTGGAATGTATTCCCACTATGCGTAAAGAATACTGCTCCTCCGCCTAATGGATATAGTGAATTCTCTAGTAAAAACTCAGAGTCGGAAGTTTTTCCTAAACCAGTTTGATGATAAAAATTAGAGAAATAATATGTGTCCTTATCTTGCGTTAGTGAATTTAAAAATGGTGTAACTTCATGACCATTCATATCATTATTAATAACGAAAGATTGTAAGGATTCCATCGAAACTACGATTAAATTACGATCCTTGGCAACACCAAACATATCTTCATTAGCATCTACTTGGTTAGAGCGAACATAGTTATTTACCTCTACTAACTCACTTCCATCGGCTAATGCTCTTTGGGCATGTGATTTAGACTGGATATATATATCATATAAATGATAGTTATACGGTCCAATATTCTTAACTAGCATCTCACGATCAAAGCTTCGTGTTAATAGCTGTGGTCGTTCAATCTCAGATAAACCTAAGTTTAAAAATAGAATTGCTGCAGCCATTACAAAATAAGCTCTTCTTACAGCAGGCTTAACAAGCGTAACTTTGTCTCCAATTTTCAACCACTTTAATGCAATAATGATGATGGCAACATCAGTGAAATAGAAAATATCCGTTAAAAAGATACTTTCTGCTGCCGATGAACCCAAATCGCCAAAATTACTTGTTTGAAATAGCACCGGAATTGTAATGAAATCTGTGAAAAAACGGTAAAATACAGCATTAGCATATACAACAGCTGAAAGTATTATGCTAGCAATTACTATATATCTATTTCTACCTTTAGGACTCTTAAAGAACAAGGAAAGTCCGTAGATAAATAGTAAAAAACTAAGCGGATTTATAAACAGTATCAGTTGTTGCATCAAATTTTCAATATCCATGTCAAAGCTTGTGTGGTAAACAATATATGTTTTTATCCATGTTGCCACAATAGCAAGAATCAGAATAGAATGTGTTGGCCAATTTTTCTTCTTCATGCCTACACCCTCCCCTTTTTTACACTTTAGTTAGATAAGTTAAAAGTAACAGAACTTATCTTAATCCTTTCTTTACAATAAATCAATATAAAAGAAAAAGGATTTTGATACAATTGTACAAGTCTTTCATACCATACCCTATATAAGACGAATTCAATCAGTAAAAAGTTTCACTTTTTTATAAAAACATAAAACGTCAGAGTAAAATCAACTCTGACGCGTTCTAAATTTTACTATTACTTTGTTCTTGTCTCAATAATAAAATAGCTATTTGAAAGTCTTTTGACTCAATCATTTGCATTTTATAAAGCTCTCTAACTTCATCCTCCATTATTTCTAAATCTGCTAGGCGATCTTTCGTATATACATATATTCCAAATCGTTTTAAAAGTTGCATAACGTCGTATACTGAATTCATCCTATTCATCCTTCTGCCGAATCTGTTTGCATAAAAAAGTTCCATTCGGTGTAATAATTTTATCTACTGGTATATCAAATACATCATATTCAACATTTTTCACCACTTGAATATCAAAAGCTAATGACAGTGTATCTCCCTTATAATTCATAAGGAAACGGTCATAATAGCCTCCACCATATCCTATGCGGTATCCCTTTTCGCAGTATACGATCCCAGGAACCACTAGTATTTCAATCTCTTGAGGAGTGATTGCTTTAGACTTTAAAGGATTTGGTTCGAGTAGATGCATATATACCCGCTCTAATTGGTCAAAATTTTGTACCTGATAAAATATCATAGATTTATCCGAAGGTGAACATTTAGGAACTACGACATTTTTCCCCATACTCCATAATTGTTTTATTATACTCCAAGTATCGACTTCAGGGAAGCTAGATATCGTTATTCCGATAGTGGAAGCATCTGAAACCGCTACTTGTCTCAGAAACTGATCTTCAATTTGTTTTGAGTAACTATTATATGCAACTTCATCTAATGAGGTTAATCGCTCTTTCATAGCGTTTCTTATAATTTTCTTTGTCATTGTCATACCTCCAAACAATAGAAAAAAACCAAAACCATGCTAGGTTTTGGTTTAGGTTATTATTTAGTTTCTCTATGAAGAGTCATTTTCTTATCACGTGAGCAATATTTTTTAAGTTCAAGACGTTCTGGATTGTTACGCTTGTTTTTCTTAGAAATATAGTTGCGCTCTCCGCAATCTGTACAAGCTAATGTAATATTAACGCGCATGGTTGTCCCTCCCACTCTTTGTCAGGATTAAATATAAAACTTGAGCATGATTTATACGACTAACCAATTATAGCATATATCCAAATAAAATCTACTATTAATACAGGAAATTATTCAATTTTTTTTCGGATATGGTAGTATGAGTATAGGAATATAACAATAGAGGTGAATACTATGGACTTTTCCATCATTATAATGTTTATTGGAATTGTATTAATAATAATTTCTTTTTTCTTCAAGGATTCCTCCAAAAAAGTGGAGTCGGAATTGGAAGACCTATCGTTCACAGTTTATCAAGAAACGAACGCTATCAAGCGAAGACTTAAGATAGTAGAAGAAGAACTACTGATCGAATCTACAAAAGTCTCAATACCAGTAAAAAAACAAACGAAGCCCGTTATCCATGATATTATAAAAAACCAAGTGTTGGAATTGCATAAACAAGGTTATTCGTTAAAAGAAATTAGTGCCCGTTCCTCTTTAACCATTGATGAAATAAAATACGTAATTGGTGGTGGAAAGTGATGAATAAGACTATTCGGAATATAGGAATTGGCTTATTTCTTGCTGGAGTTGCATTTCAAATAGGAGAATTCGTCGAAAAAGAAGAAATTACTTCTACAAGCGCAATTACTCAGGATGCTTATGATCAGGCTCAACAGGAACTTTCAGATGTAAAAAAACAACTAGCAACTCTGCAACTAGATTTGAATAATGCACAACAAGTCCAAACAAATGCACCAGAAGAACCTACTGAAACCGAAACAACGACTAAACATACACCATCTGAAACATCGATGACTCTCTCCATTCAATTAGGGATGGCGTCTTCGGAGATTAGTGCAAAATTAGAAGATGCTGGTATTATTCTAAATAAAGTGGACATGGATAATTATTTGTCAGATCAAGGATTAGCAGGACGCATTCAAGTAGGAAACTACGAGCTTAACTCCTCCATGTCTTTAAAACAAATTGCCGAAACAATCACTCGTTAGAAAACCAGGCAAAAAGACGTCCATGTACTTGTAAGTCAAAACTTGTTTCTATTGTTTTCGAAGAGCTTTGGACCGACGTTTTGCTATATAATTACTGAGTGAATTTTTAGTGATATTGGTTGTGACATCCGTCACAACCAATATCACTTTTTTTCGGTAATCTTATGGCGTTTGCCTGTCCATCGCCCTTCTACAACGTTTAGAAACTGGTTAGTTCGGTTTTGGATAACTATAGAAAAGTTACTTTCCTATTCCTTGTGTAAGCTCCAGAAGATACAATATCTGGAGCTATTTCGCTTCTTTATTGCGGAAACACTATTTTCTTAATTTCCATCCGCAGGTAGCAATTTAAAGGAACAAAGGCTAAGAGCGCCACTTCCTGTGGCAACGCCTTCGTGACCAACATCCTGTTGGCCTGAGGAGGCTCAGGCCACGCCCGTGGAAAGCGTCCCTGGAATGGAAATCAATTTTGTGCACAGCAAAAAAACAGCATTTTTCTCACAGAGAAAAATGCTGTTTTGGGGTTCTGTCCCAGCCTTTTTTTATTTACTATCATATTTTAATTATTTAATTCGTAATGCTTCCCTTTTAATAAATATAATAGGCGTTCTGCAATATTTGTTGCATGGTCTGCAGATCTCTCTAAATAACGACACACAAATGATAGTTGAGTGACCTGACTTAGCTGAGCAGGATTATTTACTCCTGCATTCAAAAGTGTGCGAATAATATGCCCATACATTTCATCTACTTCATCGTCCAATTTTGCTATAGTTTTAGCTTCCTCCATGTTCTCATTCGTAAATGCATCGAGAACCTGTTTAAGCATTTTTATCGTTTTGATGCGCATTTCATCAAGTAAAACAATTGGCTCAATATGCTCATCTTTTCCAATACGAATTGTTTCCTTCGCAATATTACATGCATAATCACCAATTCGTTCCATATCTGCAGCAATTTTGACGAGCACCATCAATCTTCGTAAATCAGTTGCAACTGGTTGTTGTTTTGCTATTAACAAAATTACTCGATCATTTACTTCTTCTTCCATATGGTTAATATGTTCATCATTATCAAGTATGGCCAGTGCACCTTCAATATCTTTCTCAAAAAGATAATTCATAGAATTATCTAAAGTGTCAATAGCTGTATTACTTAGCTCCAGTAACAAAGACTGAACCAGGTTCAGTTCTGCATCGAATTTCTCTCTTCCTACCATGTCAGAATAACTCCCTTCATCATCCAAAACGACCTGATATATAATCCTCTGTCCGTTTATCTTCAGGCGTTGAAAAAATAACATCTGTCGTATCGAATTCGACAACTTCCCCATTCAAGAAAAATGCTGTTTTATCCGAAATACGTGCTGCTTGTTGCATATTATGTGTCACGATAATGATTGAATAGTCTTCTTTCAGTTCTTGTATTAGTTCCTCTACTTTAAGTGTGGAAATTGGATCGAGTGCCGATGTCGGTTCATCCATCAAAATAACATCTGGTTCTATGGCAAGACATCTAGCTATACAAATACGTTGCTGCTGACCACCAGATAAACTATAAGCATTCGTTGTTAAGCGGTCTTTCACTTCATCCCATATAGCAGCTCCACGTAAACTTTTCTCAACGATCTCGTCTAAAATCTTTTTGTTTCTGATACCGTGTATTCTCGGACCGTAAGCAATATTGTCGTAAATAGATTTTGGAAATGGATTGGGCTTTTGGAAAACCATCCCTACTTTCGTACGTAGTTCCTCTACTCCGTAATTTGCATCAAAGATGTTGCGTTCTCTATACAGGATTTCTCCCGAAGTTTTAACTGTTGGCACTAATTCTACCATACGGTTCAACGTTTTAATATAAGTTGACTTACCACAGCCAGATGGTCCGATTATAGCAGTAACTTCATTTTCTTTAATCTGTAAATCGATATTTTTTAGTGCATGATGATTCCCATACCATAAGTTTAACTTTTGCGTATCGTATACAATACTAGATGCTTCCACTTGACTTGCTGACCCTTTTTCTAACGATTGTACCATTTTAGTTCCTCCTAATATTCATCGTATTTAATAGCGTTTTTGGAATTTATTTCGGATAAATATCGCAATTGAGTTCATAATTAGCAAGAAAATCATGAGCACAAGAATTCCCGCAGATGAAACGTATTGGAAAGCCTCTTGTGGTCTTTTCGCCCAATCATAAATTTGCATCGGTAGTGCTGTGAATTGGCTAAGTAAATTATCCGGTAGAAAGTGAACAATTACTGGTATACCAATTACTACTAAAGGTGCCGTCTCTCCCACTGCACGAGATAATGCTAAAATTGCACCAGTTAAAATACCTGGTATAGCTGAGGGCAATACAATATTAATAATGGTTTGCCATTTTGTTGCTCCCATACCATAGGAAGCCTCACGTACATCTTGCGGAACAGCTCTTATAGCCTCTTGAGCACCTACAATAATGACTGGCAGTATGAGCAAGCTCATTGTAAAACCAGCAGCTAAAACACTATTTCCCAGTGCCAAAGCCCGAACAAAAATCGTTAAACCTAATAAACCAAACACTACTGATGGAACACCGGCTAGGTTAGAAATATTCATTCTTATGAAATCATTTAATTTATTTTTTGTAGCATATTCTTCAAGATAAATAGCTGTCCCAACACCAAGAATAATTGATACTGGTGCAACTACACACATCAACCATATTGAACCAATCAACGCAGCTTTAATACCTGCTTTTTCAGGTATACGTGATCCGAAGTTTTGGAAGAATTCAGGTGTTATATAACCTACTCCCTGAGAGATGATACGGTAGAAAAGAACTCCCAAAACTAATAAAGCAAATAATGTTGCAGCAAAAAATATCGTTTTGAAAATACCGTTTACAATTAATCGTTTGTTCATTTTCTTTACAACCGCTTCATGATTAACATATCTCATATCAATATTCCTCCCGATACTTTTTGGAAATAACGTGAGCAAGATAGTTCATTAACAGAGTAAAGAGGAATAACGTAAATCCAACCGCATAAATCGAGTAATAAATAGTTGTTCCATAACCTGCATCACCTGAAGAAACTTGAACGATATACGCAGTCATTGTTTGAATGGATTCTGTCACATTAAAATCGAACTTTGGCGTAGATCCACCTGCTAGAGAAACAATCATTGTTTCACCAATTGCACGAGAAACTGCTAATACTATCGAAGCCGTAATTCCAGAAAGCGCTGCTGGTAAAACTACCTTCAATGCTACTTCTAACTTAGTAGAACCCATAGCTAAAGCACCTTCGCGTATCGAATTAGGAACGGAGGACATCGCATCTTCTGATAATGATGCAATCATGGGTAAAATCATAACTCCTACCACAATCCCAGGGCTTAGTGCATTAAAGATTTTTAAATCTGGTATAAATTGTTGAAGTAAAGGTGTAACAAATGTTAAAGCAAAGAAGCCGTATACTATAGTAGGAACTCCTGCTAACACTTCTAAAATAGGTTTTATAATTCTTCTTGTTTTATCAGATGCATACTCGCTTAAGAAAATTGCTGAAGCAATCCCAAACGGAACTGCAACTATAATAGCAATCGCAGTAACCTTTAACGTCCCAGCTATTAATGGTAATATACCAAATAATTGTTCTGTGTTTGCAAAAGGATACCATTCTGTACCGAATAAAAAGTCGGTAATTTTCACTTCTTTAAAAAATATGACCGTTTCAACAATCAATGTTCCAACAATTCCAAATGTCGTTAGGACAGAGACTGAAGCAATTAATAAAAGGATAATTGGAATCATCTTTTCTATTAATTTCTTCTGCTTTTTGCTACTCGATTTCTGGATAAGCTCTTGTACCGAAAGCTTTTGGGTACTATGCTTTTGACCCACGGTGAATCCCCCTTTTACCATAACGCAAGAAATGAGTAGCAGGAGCTACTCATTCCTTACATTTTCCGTTTACCTATTTACTACAACTTATTTTAAACCTTCTAGAGTAGATAGACCCTTATCATACTCAGCATCTTCTAGACGTACATATCCTACTGCTTCAGCCATATCTCCAGCATTTTCTAGAGAATATTGCATGAAGTCATATAATGCAGGATTTTCTGCAAGTGCTTTGTTACTTACATAAGTGAATAGTGGACGTGAAAGTGGTGTATATTCACCAGATTCAATTGTTTCGTTATTAGGCTCGACACCTTCAATTTTTACTGCTTTTAACGTATCTTGGTTTGCTAAATAGTAAGCATAACCAAAGAATCCGATTGCGTTTTTGTCAGCTTGAACACCTTGTACTAATACGTTATCGTCTTCAGAAAGTGTTGCAGATTTTACAAGATCCGCTTCATCAAGAATTACTTCATCAAAATAGTCATATGTTCCAGAATCTGTACCAGGAGAGTAGAAAATAATTTCTTCTGCTGGCCAATCTGGATTGATGTCAGACCATTTTTTTGTCGTTCCATCTTCAATCCACATTTTCTTTAAATCTTCAACTGTTACATCTTCAACCCAATCATTGTCTTTGCTTACTACTACTGTTAAACCATCGTTAGCAAGTTTAAATTCTGTAAAATCAATTCCTGCTGCTTCTAATTCTGCTTTCTCTTCATCTTTGATAGGACGAGATGCATTTGAGAAATCTGTTGTACCAGCGATGAATTTTTCAAAACCTCCACCAGTTCCTGATACACCAACAGTTACTTGAACTTTATCTTGTACTCCTGCATATTCTTCAACAAGTGCTTCCATAATTGGTGCTACTGTACTTGAACCATCACCAGAAACTTGTCCTTCTAGAACTGCCTCTTCATCTTGAGTATCACCTGTTGCAGCTTCTTCTGTACCAGTTTCGTTTTCAACTTCGTCTGTAGTTGAATCATCTCCACAAGCTCCTAGTGCAAGTGCCGAACCAACCATTGTTGTCATCATAAAATACTTCCAGCTTTTCATCAGGTAAATCCCCCTATATGTTTGTTTTCTTTGTCTTACAAGCTTTACTTTAAAGGGTTTATGTTTAGTCGGTATGAATGGAGTGTAAAGCTTTTGTAAATAGAATCGGAGCAAAGTCGGAAATATTAGTGAAGTTTATGCAGTTAAAACTATTTATATAGAAAAAAGTATCTAATCAAGAAGCTCAAAGTATCCATATAATAGAAATCCTATCCTCAAGAATGTGCGCTTCTGTATGCTTCGTATGAAATTGGTGGATAATTTCACCATTTACTAAGTGAATTGCACTTAAGGGCAAGTAAACGACATGGCGCAGCAAATAAATGGCTTTCAGTATAAATATACCTACCGATGAGGGGGGGATTCTACAAGGATGTGCTCAGCAGCATATGCTTGTGATTGCAGCTGAGGGGGAAAACACTTTCCAAAGCATGATAATCCATACTTTATACTAACTAGAACCTGTATTAATGCTATTATTAATCATCTTTTCGTTATAGCGAATTCGATAAATTTATTTGCTCACTTTTTTGATTGAAGTAGAATACCACTGCATTTAAAAACCCCTGCAAGTATACAGGGATTTCTTGGCTGAGTTAGCTTTTCAACAAAAGAAAAAGAGAAGTGATCGACTCACTTCCCTTTTGTACTCTATTACGAACGTAATTATTCTGTTTCTTCTTCATCTATTTTAGCATTTGTGAATGCCGGTTTAATAAGTGAGGATGAAGTAGAATCACTTACAGATGTTGCATTATTTTTTTGCTTAATCTCAAAATATTTATCGACAAGTCTTTTTGCTATTGGAGTAGAAAAATTAGTTTTGTATGTTGATTCCAACGAAGCATCTGGAATAACAAGCGCGTACGCTATTTCCGGATTATCATAAGGTATAAATCCGATATGCGTTAAGTTAACAGTATTAAATGTTTGCCATAAATCTGCATCGAAGTGGCTAGCTTGAGCAGTACCAGTTTTTCCTCCCCCAGTGAATGGAGCGTTTCCAAATGCGCTTCTAGCCGTTCCTTTACTACCAAAATACACAAGTTTCATCCCTTGACGAACACGTTCGATTTCTTCACGTGAATTATCTACAGTGTTTAATATAGTAGGAGTCATTTCTTTTACAACTTTCCCTAGTTGGATACCATCCCCAGAAGGCTCCCTAATTTCCTTAACTACATGAGGTTGAATTCTACTGCCCCCATTTGCAAGAGTACTAGCGAACTGAGCAAGTTGCAATGTAGTGTACGTATCAAACTGTCCAATACTTAGGTCAAGTAGCTTACCATCTTCAAATCCACCCGTGCTCCCGTTTACTTCCCCCGGCAGATCAATTCCTGTTAAAGTGCCGAGTCCAAGTTGAGCATAACCACTTCTCATTTTAAGAAAGGCATCTGTCCCAAAGTTAATAGACTGATTTGCTCGATAAGTACTGCCTGCAATACCATAAGCTGTTTTAAACATATACACGTTGGAAGAACGCTCTAGTGCTTGTAAATCAGTCATCCGTATACTTCCGGATCGGTTAAATACAGAGCTTTTAGGCTTCGAATCCTTTATACGGATTGGTTCATCCACAAGGGAGGTTCCGATTTGTAAGACTCCCTCGCGATAACCAGTAAGTATTGTAGCTGGTTTCACAGTGGATCCAACTTCATATGCATTCGTAAATGCACCAAATGCGTAGTCTTGTATTTCTTTTGCCCCTGTATCTTCATTTTTTCCAACCCGTTTACCTACTAATGAAAGTACTTCACCCGAATATGGATCCATCATAATAAAATAAGCGTGTTCTAAATATTTTCCGCCATAGCTTTTACTATATTTAAGCAGTTCTTCTGCTAGAATCTCTTCTTGTGCTAATTGAATTTCACTATCCATTGTTAACACTAAATCTTTTCCTGGTTCTCCTTCATAAACTGTTTGAATATCGATGACTCTTCCTTTTCCATCTGTAATATTTTTGACAACACTTTTTTGACCTTGGAGTACTTCCTCATACTGTTGTTCAATATAACTTGTACCTACACGATCATTTCGAGAGTAGTCTCGAGATAGAAAATAATCTAATCGTTCTTTTGGAATACCTACTTTGGGTAAAGTAGTTGATCCCAATATAGCTAGTGAAGAAGTTTTTACTCTTCTCCAATCTGTTGTAGTATTTACTCCTTCTAATTCACCTAGTCTTTCTGAGACCCTTGCAAATTCTTCTACTGTAACTTCTTCTTTCACGTCATCTCCTTTAATAATTTGAGGAGATAATGCATATCCAGAAGCCATTTCTCTATATATCGCAATGACTTCTAATTCTTCAGCAGTAAAGGAATTTAATTGTTCCTCTGTTATTCTGCTTCTAGTCAAGCGGTCGATTGCTCTGTTTTTATCCTTTTTTTCTATTTCTTCATCTGCTTCTATTGCTTTACGCTCTTTATCTGTTACTAATTCAAGTGCTTCCTCTGGATATTTCTTTAACCAGAAATCCTGTAGATCACTCTTGGTAATTCCGTCTGGTTTCTTTTCTATTAAAATACTTAATGTTTCTGCTATTTCATACATCTCTTTGGATTTCGTTGTTTGCATTTTTGTATACGTTATAGCTCGTAGCGGAAGATTATCAACCATTATCCGTCCTTCACTATCGAAAATTCGACCACGAGGTACACTAGTATTGACCGGGACTTCTTCACCTCGGGCTAATTCACGTGTATATTCTTCTCCTTTAACGATTTGTAAATAGCCTAATCTTAGTATTAGCATTGTAAAAAGTATAAATATCGAGAAAAACAGTATGTTCATACGAAAAGTAATATTTGCTCGTTGTTTAGCCTTCATACTTTGTGCGCGTTTGTTTGGGATTTTTCGCATGAGATCACCTTCTTTATTAAATAATTTCCTTATGTACAGTGTAACATAAAAAGCACACACTTTTAGACGAAAAAGTGTGTGCTAAGTTTCATTTATTATACAAATTAGATTGCAAATGCAAAATTCTTATTTTGCAGCAGCAAAACGTTTAGATACTTCATCCCAGTTTACTACATTCCAGAATGATCCGATGTAGTCTGGACGACGGTTTTGATAGTTTAGGTAGTAAGCATGCTCCCAAACATCTAAACCTAATAATGGAGTTTTACCTTCCATGATTGGTGAATCTTGGTTTGCTGTAGAAGAAACTTCTAATTCTCCGTTAGCTACTGATAACCACGCCCAACCTGAACCAAAGCGTGTTGTAGCTGCTTTAGCAAATTCTTCTTTGAATGCATCAAAGCTGCCGAATTTAGCATCGATTGCTGAAGCTAATTCACCAGTTGGGTTTCCACCACCATTTGGCGAAAGAATTTGCCAAAATAATGAGTGGTTAGCATGTCCGCCACCATTGTTACGAACTGCAGTACGGATTGCCTCTGGAACAGCATCTAAATTAGCGATTAACTCTTCCACTGTTTTCCCTTGTAATTCTTCATGATCAGCAAGTGCATTATTTACGTTTGTCACGTAAGTATTGTGATGCTTAGTGTGATGAATATTCATCGTTTCTTTGTCGATATGTGGTTCTAGTGCATCATATGCGTAAGGTAATTCTGGTAATTCATATGCCATTATTGTTTCCTCCTAAAGAATATTTTAGAAAATTCTTTCCATGTATTAGCGTATCAAACTATGAAGAATCGTTCAATTAAAATCGACTAAAATAATTATTATCATACTTTTGACTGAATTTACCCCGCATTAACGGGCAGTACAGAATCCCACTTTAACATTTTGTCCAAGTATTAAAGGATATGATTAAGATTAACTTCCCGTAAATGCCCGAATGGTTCAACTAACAATCAGTGTAGCTGGAGATACGCCCCAATGTTTGAATTTTCACTTTATACGAAGAAAACAAACACAATGAGCATAATAACTAAAACAATCACTTTTACTACAGATGATGTTAAAAATCCAATTAAAGATCCTACACCTGACTTAATCGCTTGTTTTAAACCATGTCGTGTAATGATTAATTCCGCAATTACGGCACCTATAAAAGGACCTATTAAAATACCGGCTACTGGAATAACAAATGGACCAAAAAGCAGTCCAATAGTACTTCCCCATACCCCTGCTTTAGTGCCGCCGAATTTTTTCACACCAAATGCATTAGCCGCCATATCCGCACCAAACAATAGAATAACGAATAGAATTTGAATTACCCAAAACAGCCATGTTAGTTCTGTAAAGGAAAAAAACAATCCATAAACCACATATCCCAAAAGCATAAACACTACAGATGGGATGATTGGATAAAACGTTCCTACAAAGGCAACGATGAAACATAAGACGATTAATATCCAACCGATAGTTTCTATCATATTCTTTTACCTAAAACTGCTTCAGCTATATTTGATGCGTGATCACCAATACGTTCTAAGTTACTTAAGATATCTACGAACATTATTCCAGCTTGTCCCGAGCATAGCCCTTCATTCACGCGAAGTATATGATTTTTCCTAAACTGACGTTCCATTTTATCAATTACATTTTCTTGTTCAGACACGTTTTGCGCTAATACGACATTGTTCGTATCTAATGCTTCTAATGCTTTTGAAACTGTTGTTATTGTAAGCTCAAACATTTCCGAAACATCTTTTATAGCATCTTCTGTAAGAACTAAACGATTCACTTCTCGATACTCGATTAATTCAATAATATTTTCAAAATGATCCCCAATTCTTTCTACATCTCGCACCGTATCCATTAGGATATTATGTCTAGCGGAGTCTTGCACCGATAAAGACTGAGAAGAGATCTGTACTAGGTAATCTGTAATTTTTTTATCCAAATTATTTAAAGCATCTTCTATTTGATAACCTAAGTCTGCTTCTTTTTTGTTATTCGTTTTTAAAAAAGAATAAGTTGTTTCTAGTCCTTGAACACTCAGAGCACCCATACGCAATATTTCTTCTTTTGCTTGTCCAATTGCAATGGAGGGTGATTGTTCAATAAAATGAACATCTAAATGTTTTGGTTTATATTCAATCGAGACATCTTCTCCCGGTATAAGTTTTGTAACCAGATAAGCCCATGCCCCTATAAGCGGGAATTGAATAATTGTATTAGCGACATTAAATGATCCATGTGCAAAGGCAATTTGCATCTTATTTTCCAAATCTAAGACACCAGAAATCCACTCGATATACAATGTAAAAGGTGCCAATAGTATTAAAAATATAATACTACCGACTACGTTAAATAGTACATGTGTAGCTGCTGCTCGTTTAGCTGCAACTGAAGCTCCTAAAGAAGCGAGTATTGCTGTAATGGTTGTACCAATATTATCTCCGAATAGAACTGGCAGAGAACCTTGTAACGAAAGAAGGTTTTCCGCATAAAGTCCTTGTAGAATTGCGACAGTTGCACTTGAACTTTGAACGATTAATGTAAAAATTGTTCCTGCAAATACTCCAAGAATAGGACTGTCACTCATGCTAAGAGTAAAATCAGTGAAAGCAGTCATTTCTCTAAGTGGCTTCATCCCTCCACTCATTAGTTCGAGTCCAAGGAATAATCCACCGAAACCAAAAATAACTTCTCCTATATTTTGGATTTTGTTTTTCTTAAAGAAGAACAAAAGAAATGCCCCAACAGCCATGATAGGTAAAGCATATCCACCAACATCGAAGCCGATGATAAAAGCTGTTATAGTTGTACCGATATTGGCTCCCATAATTACGCCAATAGCTTGTCTAAGTTTCATAAATCCTGCACTTACTAACCCAACTGTTATTACCGTTGTACCTGAGCTTGACTGAATAAGAACAGTAACAATAATACCAACTAAAACACCCATAAAAGGATTGGTCGTGTATTTATCTAAAATATCACGAAGTCTATCCCCTGCAGCTTTTTGTAGACCATCACCCATAAATTTAATGGCGAATAAGAAAATACCCAGTCCACCAAAAAATTGAAAGAGCATTTCTTGCCAATTTAATTCCACTTTATACTCAACTCCCGTTTTCGACAATTTTCACATACTCACCTATTATTCAATAATTATGAAGGTATTGTAAATAGATTCAAACATTCTTTACAATTTCTTAACAAAGCAAAAGCTACTTTTTGTTTTCTGTTGCTTTGATGATAGAATAAAGATGAAAGGGTGACATCATTTGAGTTTATTTCAACTATTCAAGTCTAGCTTACATAGTCCTAAAAAAATGGCTGCATTTCGCCTTATTCCCATTGGCAAGGTGATGCAATATATATTTAGTTATATTTTTATTATGTCCATTATCTCCTTTATTTATTTTATCAATGGAATTTCAAACCAGCAAGAATCGATGGAAGGTTTACTGGAGTACTTTTCTCAGATTCAATGGCTTTTGTATCCATTCTCCTTTTTGTTCTTATTTGTATTGAATACTTTATTTATTTTTGTTCGTATAAGCATATTTGCATACATAGGAAGTATCATCCTCCATATAAGAAAAAGAAAAGGTGAATTTCGACATATATGGAGAACGGCTCTATTTGCAAGTACGATTCCAATGTTGCTATCAATCATCTTTGGAATATTGCAGTTTTCAAATAACTACATTCAACTTGTAATCTATACACTGAGTTTAGTAATTATCGTTTTGACAACTAAATACTATCCAGTTAAAAGATAATACATAGTACCCCTTTATCCTGCATAGATTAGATTAAGGGGGTCTTTATATGAAAATATTCGTAGCAACTATTGTATTACTAATTTCTTTTTATATCATAAAAGTAGATTTAATCGAAGGCACCATCCCACTTGCATACTCTTCCCCGCCGGTCGAGTGTGAAAAAACATTAGATTATATAACAGTAGAAATTGTTGCGGGAGATACACTACATTCCTTATTCTCCCTGTATCCTTCGAATGAATCTATCACCTATACAGAGAGGTTAACTGACTTTTATAATCTTAACCCACATTTTATTAATCAGTCATTCAAGGTAGGAGAAAATGTATTGTTACCTGTTTATACACTGTCTGCAGAATGTAAATAATGTAAAGAAGAGCGTTCTTTCTTGTCAATTCATTCAAAAGACTGATAAAATGAGGATAATGATGGCATATGCCTCAAGAAGGAGAGAATTTCATGAGTGGAATAATTCATCGTTCCAATACTCGTCCAGTACGAGTTGGAAACTTAACAATAGGTGGCAGTAATGAGCTATTTATACAAAGTATGACAACAACAAAAACACATGATGTAGAAGCAACTGTTGCTGAAATACTACGATTAGAGGAAGCCGGCTGTCAAATCGTACGTGTCGCTTGTCCTGATGAGCGTGCAGCTTATTCAATCGGAGAAATAAAAAAACGTATTAACATCCCTCTAGTAGTGGATATCCACTTTGACTATAAGTTAGCACTAATTGCAATCGAGCAAGGTGCTGATAAAATACGTATTAATCCAGGTAATATTGGTCGTAAAGAAAAAGTGGAAGCCGTTGTCAATGCAGCTAAAGCAAAAGGTATTCCCATTCGAATTGGGGTAAACGCTGGTTCCCTAGAAAGAAAAATTTTAGAAAAATACGGCTACCCAACTGCAGATGGAATGGTAGAAAGTGCATTGCATCATATTAAAATTCTAGAAGATTTAGACTTTCATGACATCATCGTTTCTATGAAAGCATCGGATGTAACACTTGCTGTTGAAGCTTACCGTAAAGCATCAGAAGCATTTGACTATCCACTTCACCTAGGAATTACGGAGTCAGGTACACTGTTCTCTGGTTCGATCAAAAGTGCAGCTGGATTAGGAACACTGTTAAGTATGGGAATCGGTAACACGATGCGTGTGTCCTTAAGCGCAGACCCAGTGGAAGAAATTAAAGTTGCTCGCGAGTTATTAAAAGTTTTCGGATTATCTTCTAATGCAGCTACACTAATTTCTTGTCCTACTTGTGGGCGTATTGAAATCGACTTAATAAAAATCGCAAATGAAGTAGAAGAATACATCTCAAACATTAAAGCACCACTTAAAGTTGCAGTTCTTGGCTGTGCAGTGAATGGTCCTGGTGAAGCTCGTGAAGCTGATATTGGAATCGCAGGTGCACGCGGAGAAGGTCTGTTATTCATGAAAGGTAAAACAGTTCGTAAAGTACCTGAAGAAACAATGGTAGAGGAACTTAAAGTGGAAATAGATAAACTTGCTGCAGAATATTTTGCAAATAAAGAACTAGAAGAACAGCAAGAACAAGAAAAACAACAAGCGTAAGGAATGGTGTAATTGACGAATATACGATTTGGTATCGATATAGACGGGACAGTAACATCCCCTACTTCTTTGCTTCCTCATATTAACGAAGCATTTAAATGTAATTTACAGCTAGAGGATATAAAAGAATACGATTTAACAAAGGCGTTTCCAGTTAGTGAAAAGGATTTTTATGAATGGTTCAAGAAAGCAGAACCTAAAATTTATGCGACATCCCCTATTCAACCAGATGCACATGCGGTATTATCTGCTTGGAAGGAAAAATACGAGTTATATTTCATCTCAGCTCGTGGAGATAATGTGATGGATATTACATTAGATTGGTTCAAAAGACAAGAATTGTTATATGATCATATTGAGTTAATAGGTACACATAACAAAATTGAAACTGCTCGTAGACATGGTGTTCACGCATTTTTCGAGGACAAACATGACAACGCGGTTGAAATTAGTGAGGAACTTGATATTCCAGTGCTATTATTTAATACTCCATATAATCAGTTGCCAGTTCCATCTCGCGTAATCCGAGTAAATAACTGGATTGAAGCAAACAAATGGATTGAAAAAGAATTTTCCATGTCCATAAAATAAGTTATAGAGGCTGGGATAAACCCCACCTCAAAATTAAAAGCAGTTCAATTTTACGATGAGTAAAATTTGAACTGCTTTATTTTTATGTCTACTTCGTTGCCGTTGTTCACCGTTTCGGCGGACGCTTTCCTGGGTGCACCTCAACTTTCCACAGGCTTTGCCTCAGCCTCCTTGCTTCGCTATGGGGGGCGCCCTTTGCTTCTTGCTTTTGAGCTCTCGGTAGAGCTATTGATAGTTGTCCGGCATACTTATCGAATTGTTATTTTAAAGGGCTCTAATTTATGTTCCTTCCATTCTATATGACCATCTCCCCTTTGAATATCGAATTTAGCATAAGGTGTGATTGTCAATTCAGTCACCTCATTTTCGACCGGTTCAAATAATTGCTTACCGTACTTCCAACTAATCCCCTTTAACCGTTTGTTAGAAGAGTCGACCACCTCAAATTCAAGGCTAACCTCTCTCCCATAATTTTCTTCCTTATACTGGGCATCATACGAAATGAGAATGCCGGGAGTGCCCCACTTAATATCATGTATCTCGTAATTCAAGTTGTCTATTTGTTGAAATTTTGCAATATCAATCTTATTTTCATATTGTGCTTTAACTACTTCCTTTGTAAACTCAAATAACTCTCCTTGCTTACCTTCAAAAGTCATACCCAGTTCAAGTGTATCAGGGTTAAAAGTATAATAATTAATTTTTAGAATGCCTGTCCAATTTGTCGGTGAAGTTTCATCTGTTGTAAGTCCATAATTCGATAAGGGCATTCCACCTTTATAATTATGGTCAATGTTAAAATAATCAGATGTTATTGGTTTTTCAGAATCGACCGAAAAGCTGGCTGTTACCCGTGCATCATCATAATAGATTTCCCCAAGTGTTATCGTAATCCCGTTGATTGTTTTTGATTCCCCGGAAAAATCACTCACCCCTGCTTCCGAAACATTTTTCAATCCGATATCGCCTAAGTTCTTATATATTTGACCAATTACTGGTATAGAGGAGACGACCTGAGCCATTGCCGGTGAAACGGATGCAGATCCGATTAGAATTCCGCAAGCAATTACTGCTGCTCCAACACCAAGAACTGCTTTACTCCAAATAGTTTTTTTTCTCTTTAACTTCTTCTCTGTACCGATTTTAGAAATGATTTCATCTAACTTCTCTATTGGAAGATGTATCAAATCAAACTCTTCCTTGAATGATGGAATTTTGTCTGTCATCCTTGTATACCCCCTTCATTTTATCCTTGAGTACAGCAATTCCCCTTCTGATATTAGTCTTAACAGTGCCTTCTGGGCAATCTAAGATTACTGCAATCTGTTGGACTGTATAGTCCTGATAATATCTTAGTAACAACACGGTCTTATATTTTTCATCCATCTCGTTCAAAGCATTCATTAAATCTATTTGGACGTCAGTTTCCACCATTTCTTTTCCTGGCATATTGTCCCACATCTCTTCGTTTATCAATACGACTCGCTTCTTCTTTCGCAGGGTTGAAATTGATGTATTAATAAGAATCCTAATAATCCATGTCGAAAAATACCGATCATTTTTCAGCTTTGTGATTGATTTAAAAGCGAGGTAAACGGTTTCCTGGAAAACCTCCAAAGCCTCTTCCTCATTCCGCATATAAACATAAGCCATTTTATATAGTTTTTCTTTCTCTAAATGGATCAATTGTTGAAAAGCAATTGCATCCCCTTTTTTAGCTTTGACTATTAACTTCAACTTCTCCTCCACTATCGTCCCTCCTTCTTTACTATCTGTTAGATAAACGAACGGCACATTTCGTTTCAACTTAATTTCTTAATCCAAGAAACTTCTAGATTCAATCATATAATTGGAAGTTATTTAGAATCATATTGAAATAACAAGGATTATTATTTATTTCAGATAGAAAATAAAGCAATTGGGGAATACCATTCTTTTGAAGTCGATTTCGTTGATTAGAGAAGAAGGGGGCGACGCGGGAATAGAACGAACTGAAAGCACTGTGCGGACGTAGGGACGAGGGGATTGAATCCTTGCTAAGCGGAACGCATCCGCCCGGCTCAGAAATCAATATTATGCTAATTACACTATTTAATATGCTTTTATGAGTTTAACTCATCTAGACATAATTTGTAGTAAGTAGTTAAATTGACTTTCGGTTTATTAGTATTTTTTCCATGTTAATACAAATTTATAGATATTTCCTTACGTGTACAAATTGTACGATAGGATAAGTAATATAAGAAACAACCAAAGCAATAAATAAAGTAAAATTCTGCCCTTTATTGATAAAAAAGAAATCAATTATCCACAAAACTAGTAAAGAACCGAATACAACCTGATGACTTAAATAAGCGCTGTCCCGAATAATCTTTTTACCCAATTCATCCTTCTTAACATCTTTACGTGCATGCCAAGTAAAGAATTGAGCCCATCCAACAACTATAGCGATAATTAGTAAAATTTCTGTAACCCCAAACTTAGCATTCTCCATCTTTACATAGCTCACTAAAGTAGCACCAAAATATAAAGTAACAATCAGCATTAGAATTAGACTTACAACCTCTTTTTTACTCATTATTTATTCCCCCCGTTAAAAGTAAATAATTCATCGACTGTCAAACTTAAATTTTGTGCCAGTTGAAATGCTAAAACTAAACTAGGATCATATTTGTTATTTTCTATTGCATTTATCGTTTGTCTAGAAACACCACATAGCTTTGCTAGTTCATACTGGGACAATTTTTTTTCCTTACGTGCTCGTTTAATAATATTATCCATTTTAAACACCTCTAATATGTCAAATATATTTGACAACTTCATTATAGAAATAACTACATGAAAAGTCAAACATATTTGACAAAATAATTATATATAAAAAAAGTGTAAACCAAATGCTGGTTCACACTAATTTTTGTTAATGACATAAAGGGCAATTGCCGTAGATTTCAAATTTATGATTTTCTATCTCGTAGCCAGGTATTGCATTTTGAAGTACTTCCATTGGACAGAATGGGATTTCTTTAATATTGCCACAGGACATGCAGATGAAATGATGATGATGATGATCAGCCTCACACTGCATTCTAAAATGTTTCTCTCCAGTCAGTTCAGTTTCCTCCAATATACCAAGGTTTACGAATGTGCTTAAATTTCTATAGATTGTATCATAGCTCATCCCTGGATGCTCTGTTTTCATCACATTGAGAATGTCTTTAGCAGTTATATACTTTTCTGTCTCTGAAAAAATACTTAGTATTTGCTCACGCTTATCTGTTTTTTTAAAACCTTCATTTTTTAGAATATCCCATGCTTTTTCTATATTCATGTTGAAACAGCTCCCTTGCTCCCTATCTTTTTCGATAAAATAGTTAGAAGTAAAATGATAATCGATGTAACTACAATTGTTCCGCCTGGTGCTAAATCTAAATAGAATGCACTAACTAAGCCGACAATAACAGACAACTCTCCGAATAACACTGATAGCAGAATCGCTTGTTTAAAGCTTTTTGAAATACGCATAGCAGCAGCCACCGGCAATGTCATCAGCGAGGATACAAGTAAGATACCAACAATTCGCATAGACCCTGCAATAACTAATGCAGTCACAATCATAAATAAAACATGAATCCATTTAGCAGGTAGACCAGATGCTTTCGCATATTCCTCATCAAAAGAAAGCACAAATAATTCCTTAAAAAACAAACTTAAAAATACTATTACAATCAAAGCAATACCAATAATAATCCATAAATCCTGACGACTTACTGCCGATACAGAACCAAATAAATAACTAAACAAGTCAGAGCTAAATCCTTCTGCTAATGAGATAAAGATTGCGCCAAAACCAAGACCTGCAGACATTATAATTGGTATAGCAAGCTCCTCATAGTGTTTATATAATCTTCTTAATCTCTCGATAAACAATGAGCCAGTTACAGATGCTACAATTCCTAGATACAGTGGATTTAACAAAGCAAGTGCCCCTACCGATTGACTTAAATATAAGCTACCAGCAATACCCGCTAACGTTACATGACTCAATGCATCTGCTATTAATGATAGCCTGCGAACTACGATAAATACACCTAATAGTGGAGCAATAAAACCAATTATTAAGCCCGAAGCAAAGGCATTTTGTAAAAATTCATACCGAAAAATAGACTCAATCATGATTTACCTCACTTTGATGATCGACTTTACGAACTGCGTGTCCATACCAAGCCTCTAATTGTTCGTCACTCATCTGATCCATTTCATTTTTAAAGCCGTGAAAATGAATTCGCTGATTTAAACAGGCCACGTGACTTATACTTTTCGATACGGCATCGACATCATGTGTAACTAAAACAACCGTAATATTATGTTCCCGATTTAAATGACTTAACATATTATAAAACGATTTTACATTTTTACTATCTACCCCTACTGTTGGCTCATCTAGTATCAATACATTCGGATTACTGATTAACGCTCTTGCGATAAAGACTCGCTGTTGTTGCCCACCAGAAAGGTCACCTATATTTTTCATTGAGAATTCATCCATACCTACTGATTTTAATGCTTGCTTCACTTGTTTACCAACATTTGCAGGATAACGATGAAATAATCCTGTTTTCTTAACCAAACCACTTCTTACTACCTCTGTAACCGTAGCTGGAAAACCAGTATTAAACGAATTTGATTTTTGTGAGACGTACCCAATTCGTTCTTTATCCTTAAACTGAGAGACCGGCTTTCCAAAAAGAAGTACCTCTCCTTTTGTTGGTTTTAATAGCCCTAGTATTATTTTCAATAATGTGGATTTCCCGGAGCCATTTGGTCCAATAATCGCTAGAAAGTCACCTTCTGCAATCGTTAGATTAATGTCGATTAACGCCTTTGTTTGTTCGTATTGGTACGAAATATTATGTAAATTGATCAATGGGGTTCCCATTATTATTCCTCGATTCTAATTAATAATGATTACGATTTACAATGTAATAGTATAATCCATAATGCCCCGTGTGTAAATTAAAATTGCTTGAAAGGATGTTTTTTACGGATATTCATAAATTTGTTCAACAGCTACAAACATGTACATTAAAGGAATTTAAAACAATTGTAAGAGGTTTCGATATACAATTATCAGACCAAGAATTGAAAAGTGTCCATCCACTATTGAAAGAAATTTCACTTTCCTGGCTTGTTTTTGGTGTACCACTCGCGATTCAACAAAAATTGATACAAATTCTTGGAGAACAGCGTGCAATGGACCTTTATAAAGAAATAAAAGAAAAAGCACCATCTTCTTTTGGATAAAAGAAGATGGTGCCTTGAAAGTATGAATAATACTGATTTCGCTACAGACGACGCTTTCTGCGGGGTCTTCAGCTACAATCATTATAATGTGTAGTACGCAGGCTCTAAGATAAAGTAAAACTTATCGCTTAGATAATAATAGTAGTCAAAGGAAGTATTGGGATAAAACCCTCTACCCAATTAGGGTTATTATTCTGTCATGAAAGATGAAGAACGTAGAATTTTATTATACAAGTGGAAATAAAGAGGAATAGCAAGTGTTTCTTAAATAAACCAGCGAAATAGCGAACGAAATTGTATCTTCGTGAGCTTGTTCTTTCAATAGGAAAGTAGCTTTTCTCTAGTTACCCAAAAAAGCGCTAACCTTTTTCTAAAAGTTGAAGGATGGTGACGGACAGAAATAATACTTCACTTTTTCATCCCCCACGAAGTGAAAAATTGAACTCAGGCATTGCCGCGTCGTGCGGCAATGCCTGAGTGACCAACATCCTGTTGGCCCGAACCATTCGCGCATTAACGGGCAGTTATCTACTGCCCGTTAATGCGCGATAAATGCCATAAGATTACCGAAAAAAAAGATACTGGTTGGTTGTGACGTCCGTCACAACCAACCAGTATCCCTAAAATTCATTCGGTAATAATATAGCAAAATTGTCTGTCCAAAGCCCTTCGAAAACGATAGAAATTGGTTTCGACCTTAAAGTGCGCTTGTTCTTTTCTTAACGTAATGCATCTATAGCTGCTGGATTAAACTGTTTGTTACGAAGCATATCAATCTCATGTTTGTATGGAGCTTCCTTCGATTTAGCATCTACACCTACAAATGGTGTTTCTAAAATTTTCGGTAGGTCCATCAATTGTGGATGATGCACAATGTATTGTAATGTCTCAAATCCAATTTCACCAAAACCGATATTCTCATGTCGGTCTTTTGCTGCTCCACAGACATTTTTACTATCATTGATGTGAAGTACTTTTAAACGATCAATACCAATTATTTTATCGAACTCATTTAAAACACCATCAAAATCGTCGACGATATTATAACCAGCATCATGAATATGACAAGTGTCCATACAAATAGATAATCGATGGTTATTCACAACGCCATCGATTATTTTTGCAAGCTCATCAAAAGTGCGACCACATTCCGACCCTTTTCCAGCCATTGTTTCTAAAGCTATTTGAACAGGGAATTCGGTTGCGAGCACTTCATTTAAACCTTCTACAATTCTAGCAATACCAGCGTCTACACCAGCTCCCACATGCGCTCCTGGATGCAAAACAATTTGAGTGGCACCTATATGCGCAGTTCTTTCAATTTCTTTTTGTAGAAACTCTACACCAAGTGCGAAAGTTTCCGGTTTTGTTGTATTCCCTAAATTAATAATATAAGGAGCATGAACGACGATATTGGACATCCCATTTTCTTTCATATGTGCAATACCAGCTTCAATATTCAATTCTTCAATTGGTTTTCTTCTAGTATTTTGAGGTGCTCCTGTATAAATCATAAAAGTATTTGCACCATATGATGCAGCTTCTTTACTTGAACCCAGCAGCATTTCTTTTCCACTCATAGAAACATGTGAACCTAATAACATGACAGCAGCTCCTTATTTCTTACGGTTTTTAATACGTCTCTCTCTTTTCTTTACTTTATCCATTTCCCATTTCATATTACGCTTGTAGCCAGGTTTAACTTTTTTAGGCTTACGTACTAGGGACTTAGCTTTTGCATCTATCTCATTTTCATTTTTTGTACGGTTTTTCCGTGCGTGGCGCTCCTTAAGCTCTGACCATTCTCCATCAATCACATCTTTATGCTCCAGAGGAATACCCATTTTCTCAAGACGTACTAAAGCATCCTCATCAGATGGTTCGTAGAGCGTTATTGCAATACCAGTCATTCCAGCACGAGCTGTTCTTCCTACTCGGTGAACAAAAAACTCTAAGTCATCTGGAATCTCGTAATTGATCACATGACTAACTCCCGGAATATCTATTCCACGTGCAGCTAAATCAGTTGCGACAATATATTGAAATTCTAGATCATGTATCTGTTTCATCACACGTTTGCGATCACGAGGGGATATGTCACCATGGACAATACCAACCTTTACTCCATTACCTTGTAAATAATTCGCTACTTCATCTGCATGTTGTTTTGTATTTGCAAATATAATGGCTAGGTAGGGATTTATACCTTCCATAACATCCAGTAAACGTTTCTTCCTAGATTTGCTTCGAACTGGAGTTACAATAAATTCAATACCCTCTGCTACTCGACGTTTCTCGCCTATTTTGATATGGACAGGTGAATCCATATATTTCTTTAAGAAAGGTTGTAATTTTTCTGGAATTGTAGCAGAAAACACAAACATTTCTAACTTCTCAGGCATGCGAGATGCAAATTGATCGATCTCATTGATAAAACCAAGATCAAAAGCTAAATCCGCTTCGTCTACAACTAAAACATTTGCAGTATGAACAAGTAACGCTTGCTCTACTGTAAGATCACGAAGTCTACCTGGTGTTCCAACAACAATTTGTGGCTGTGTTTTTAGTTTTTCGATTGAACGGGCTTTGTCCGTCCCACCAATAAATAATTTTGTCTGAATTTCTGTGCCTTCTACTAGCTTGTTCAACTCATTATAAATTTGTGTTGCAAGCTCTCTTGTTGGTGATGTAATAACTGCTTGTACTTCTTTTTTACTAGCATCTATTTTTTCAACAATTGGGATCAAAAAACTATGTGTTTTTCCTGTTCCAGTATGTGCTTGACCAATCGCACTTTTCCCCTTTAATACAAGTGGAATCATTTCTCTTTGAATTGGCGTTGGTTCTTGGAAGCCTAATTTTTCAATTGCATCAAGTAAAAAAGGCTGAAAACTATAATCTGTATATTTGGACATCCTACGTCACTCCCTCACATTTCTTTATTGTACCACGATTGTACATAAAACGTATAATTTGCATAGAATAGAATAGTCTTTGTTGTTCGAAAGGAGATGAAAAAATGCGCTACCAATCTTTTTATCCGTTCGCCCAAAATCGGGGAAATGATTTTTTTGGCATGTCCAATTCTGGTCCCCAAAATGTTCCGAATAATTCCTTCAACTTCTTTGGAGGTGATCAAGGTTCCCCACCACCAGCACCTGCACCTGCAGGACCGGCAACTAATTTTTTTAGTCAGTTCCAATCTGCACCCACAGGAGGCTTTCAACAGGGTCAATCAATGTCCAAAACTATGGGTTACTTACAAACAGCAGATAAATTTTTAAATACTGCTCAGCAGCTTACGCCTATGGTTAGACAGTTTGCCCCGATGATACAAAACGTTCCAGCTCTGTTGAAATTATATCGTGGTTTTCAGTCTGTTCCAGCTGCTGCAACCCCAGCTGCCGGTAATGTTAGTGCTTCTGCCGCATCCACTGCTGCAAGAGCAGCTAGTACCGCGACTTCTTTACCAACTGGAGCATCCATACCTCGAATTTTCCAGCCTCCAATTTAAAATTTTGTAATCATTCATATGCTCCGTTATAATATGAGTATGCTCGTATTGAAGGGAGTTACGTAAAATGAAAGTACAAAAAATTTCGCCTAGAGGATACTGTTACGGTGTAGTAGATGCAATGGTTATTGCTCGGAATGCTGCACTGGACACTTCTCTTCCAAGGCCTATATATATTCTGGGAATGATCGTTCATAATAAACATGTAACAGATGCATTTGAGAAGGATGGAATAATTACTTTAGACGGAGAAAATCGTTTAGATATTTTATCGAAAGTTGATACAGGTACTGTTATTTTTACCGCACATGGCGTTTCGCCTGAAGTAAAAGAATTAGCTCGTCAAAAGGGGCTAGTTTCAATAGATGCAACATGCCCGGATGTTACAGTTACTCATGACCTCATAAGCGAAAAAACAGCTGAAGGCTATGATATAATTTATATTGGTAAAAAAGGACATCCAGAGCCAGAGGGTGCAATTGGTGTAGCACCCGACAAGGTCCATCTTGTTCAAACATTAGAAGACGTTGAGAATCTAACAATCTCGACAGATAAATTACTCGTTACCAATCAAACTACAATGTCACAGTGGGATGTTGTGGATCTAATGAAAAAATTAGAAGAAAAATTCCCACATATTGAAGTTCATAAAGAAATCTGTTTGGCTACTCAAGTACGACAAGAAGCAGTTGCTGAACAAGCTGGTGAAGCTGAACTTTTAATAGTAGTAGGTGATCCAATGAGTAATAATTCTAATAGACTGACACAAGTTTCAGAGGAAATCGCTGGAACTCCTTCTTTCCGAATTGGCGACATTTCTGATTTAAAATTGGAGTGGCTGGACAATATTTCTCATGTAGCTGTAACTGCAGGTGCTTCCACACCCACCCCTATTGTTAAAGAAGTTATTCAATTTCTAGAAAAGTATGATCCAAACGATCCTGCAACTCACGATACAACAAAAAAAACAGTAACAGAAAAGATTCTACCTAAGATTAAGATCCCAAAACCAGTAGATCGTATTGAACCATATACAGTTAAATAGAAAAAGCTGCTCAGGTAGTGAGCAGCTTTTTTTAATGAATGAGAAAGTATAAAAGTTTGTGTCTTGAAGTACGCTACAGGAATTTTGAAGAATAAAATCAAGTGAAACTTCAATTAGAGGGGCTTCATCCCCCACTAATTTTTAGTTAAACCATTCGGGCTTTTACGGGCAGTTATCTACTGCCCGTTAATGTGGGACAAATGCCATAAGATTACCGAAAAAAGGGATGCTGGTTGGTTGTGAAGTTCGTCACAACCAACCAGCATCCCTAAAAATTCACTCGGTAATAAGATAGCAAAACGTCTGTCCAAAGCCCATCGAAAACAATAGAAACAGGTTTTAACCTTAAAGGTCGCTCGCAATTTTACTCTTGCCTTTCCTTCTTAAATTAATTGAAAGGGCTCTGTTGAAATTTTCGAGGGGATGAATTCAACCGAGAGTTTGTTTTGAATACAAACCTCTGTCATATATTCCATAACTCCAATTTTCATGATTTGTTCTACATGATGTCCTGGATCAATAACCGATAATCCAATAGCCTCTGCGTCTTGGGCTACATGAAAATATAAATCGCCGGTTATAAATACATCTGCGCCTGCTCTTTTAGCTGTCTGTATATATTTGTTACCATCTCCACCTAGTACAGCAACTTTCTGAACTTCCTTCGTTAAATCTCCTACAACTCTAACGAAAGGTACATTTAACTGCTTTTTTACTATTTGAGCATATGCAGATAATGTTAGTTTTTCAGGTAATTTCCCTATTCTTCCGAGGCCTTTTTTATTTACTTCTGATTCCAACAATATTAAATCATATGCGGGCTCTTCATATGGATGATTTGTTAACAATGCTTTTAACACCTTATTTTTCATAGAAACTGGAAAAACTACTTCTATTTTATCCTCTTCTACTACTTCCAATTCATTCGCTTGTCCAATATAGGGGCTTGCTAAGTCTGATGGTTTAAACCTTCCTTCTCCCGTTGATGTAAAGCTACATGAATGATATTCTCCAATTTGGCCAGCACCAGCAATATCTAATGCAGCTCTTACCGCATTTGTAGACTCTTTTGGCGTAAAAACTGCTAACTTCATCAGTTGCTCTGAGGTAGTTTGCTCAAGGATCTCTATATTTTTTAACTGCAAAGCATTAGCTAGTAAATCATTAACTCCACCTGTGGCGATATCTAAATTAGTATGTGCAGCATATACGGCAATATCATTTTTTATCAATTTCTCGATTAAAATTCCTTGAGGTAAATCTGTTCGCATATTTTTCATTCCTCTATAAATAGGAGGATGATGAGCAATAATAAGCTCGCATCCATTTTTAATCGCTTCTTCTACTGTATCGAGATTCACGTCTAAGGTAACCAAAACTTTTGTAATAGTTTTATTGAGAGTACCAATTTGTAAGCCTACTGTATCTCCATCGACTGCCAAAGATTTTGGTGCCCATTGTTCGAAAAGGGAAATAAGATGTTGTCCATTTGTTTCCTTCATCGTTTATAAAGTCTCCTTCACTAAGGCAATTTTGTATTCTAGTTCTTCTTTCTTTTGATGCACCTCAGTTCCTTGTATTTTATTTAGCTCATTTACTATTCGTAGCCATTCATTTAATTCATTGTTCCATTTCTTTTGATAGATAGGAGATTTTTCTTTACTTAGAATTGGACCAACTAGCAACTCCTTTTCTGATAACTTCATGATTCCTTTTTTTAACACAAGAATCTCATAAATTTTATCGTGTTCTTCTAGAATTACTTCCTGTTCTATTTTCCATTGTTCTTGAATAGCCCATTCTCGTATTGCTTTGGCATGTATATTTGGTTGTAATATTAGAGTATCCACTTTAGAAAGCTTGTCTTTCCCTGATTCTAGAATTGATGCTATAAGTGGACCACCCATTCCAGCTATAGTAACTGTCTGAACATTGTCTACATCCGAGATTACTTCTAACCCGTTACCGAAACGTACATCAATATTATTTTGTAAGCCTTCACTTATTACTTGTTTTTTCGCAGATTCGAATGGACCTTTTACAACCTCTCCAGCAATAGCTTTCGTTATAACACCTTCATGTACTAAAAAACATGGCAAGTATGCGTGATCACTACCGATATCCGCTAAAATAGTATTTACTTTGACAAAGGAAGCAACTGTTTTCAGTCTTTCCGATAATTTTTTTGCATTCATTATTTCAACACCTCTTCATTAACTATTATAGCAAAAAAGAAAAAAGACCTCGATTCTTTTACAAAATCGAAGGTCTTTTTATTGAGTTACTATTCTAACGATGTTATCCATGCCGCCATAGCGTCTAGATTTTCTTCAGGTACTAAACCAGCTGGCATTGCACCTTTACCATTTGCTAAAACGTCTTTAATTTCGTCTTCAGATAGTGAAGTTCCTACTAATGATGGACCCATGCCACCTTCATAACTATTACCGTGACAACCGATACATTTACCTTGAGCAAGAGCTTCCGGATCGAATTCTCCAGCTGACGCATCTTCTCCGCCTTCTGTTCCTTCTCCATGTTCTTCAGTTGCAGCCATTTCTTCTTTGTTACCTACGCCATCCATAGACAAGAAGAAAATTAAACCAATACCAAAAGCCATAATTAAGATAAATGGAATTATTGGATTTCTTTGCATAGTTAACCCTCCCTTTTAATACAATCTTTTCTAATATAGAATTAGTCAACATTTACATTGTACTGCATTCTAGTTAAAACGAAAAGTCTTATGGGATAAGTTTTCTTACATTGTGACAATTTGGACATAATTTTTCGTGTTTTTTCTACATTTAGCAACCAATGTGTCGAGCTATTACCATTCTCTGTACTTCGGAAGTTCCTTCACCAATTTCAAGTAATTTAGCATCTCTCATATATCTTTCTACTTCATACTCTTTCATATAACCATAACCACCATGTATTTGAATAGCTTGATCTGCTACTTCCATTGCAATTTCAGATGCATATAATTTACACATAGACGCTTCTTTTCCAAATGCCCGACCTTGATCTTTCAACCATGCTGCTTTGTGCACCATGGTACGTGCAAGCTCAATTTTCATCGCCATATCCGCCAATTTAAATTGCGTTACCTGGAACTCAGAAAGTGTCTTTCCAAACTGCTTGCGCTCTTTAGAATAACGGAGAGCTCTGTCAAAAGCTGCTTGTGCAATCCCTACTGCCATTGCCCCTATGCCAATCCGACCACCGTCAAGCGTTACAAGGAATTGTTTGAATCCATTTCCTTTCTCACCTAGCAGGTTTTCCCTAGGAACACGTACATTTTCTAATACTAGCTCAGTAGTATTAGATGCATTCAGCCCCATTTTTTCGTAGTTGTCGATAACAGTGAAACCTTCTGAGTCTGTTGGTACTATAATTGCAGATATTTCTTTTTTTCCGTCCTTAACGTCTGTAATAGCAGTTAAAGCTAAGTGCTTTGCATAGCTAGCATTCGTTATAAATGCTTTATTTCCATTAATGACATAATCTTCGCCATCTTCTTTTGCAGTTGTCTGTGTTCCCCCCGCATCTGATCCTGCATTAGGCTCAGTAAGACCAAATGCACCAAGTGATTCCCCTGTACAAACTGGAACCAAATATTTTTGTTTTTGCTCTTCTGTACCAAATAGATTAAGTGGAGCACCGCCAAGTGAGATATGAGCAGAATAAGTTATACCTGTGGAAGCACATGCTCTACTTAGCTCTTCTGTAACGATTGCAAAACTAACTGTATCTGCACCTGCTCCGCCATACTCTTCTGAAAACGGTAAGCCCATCATCCCCATGTCGGCTAACTGTTTAAAGATTTCTTTTGGAAATGCTTTCGTTTTATCGCGCTCAATTGCTCCTGGAGCTACAACCTCATCCGAAAACTCACGAATAGTTTTACGAATCATTTTATGTTCCTGTGTCAAATCAAAATTCATTTCTTCCATCCCCTTTGTAAATAAAAACGCTTACATTTCTATTATACTAAAAATACTAGAAATTCAAAGAGTTATTGTAAGAAAAGCACAAGTACCTTTAAGGTAAATACCTGTTTCTATCGTTTTTGAAGCTATATTATTACCTATCAAATTTCGGGCGTCTTCTTAATCATTGGGTATACACTTACAATTTCTCCGTATGTTCTTTATTGTCAATGCAAATCTATTTTTTTAAATCGATCAAAATATCAGTTTGAATATTAGGAAAAACCAGACAAAAATACGGCTAGTCCTTTAAATTCAAAACCTGTTTCGAGAGTTTTCAGTAGGCTTGGACAGACTGGTAGCCGCCCTCCTACAAATTTTAGAAACAGGTTAAAGCCTATTTTGGTAACTAGAGAAAAGATACTTTCTTACTAACAGAACAAGCGCCCGAAGATACAATTTCGGGCGCTTCCCCCTTCTTTACTGAGTAAAAACTTACTATTCTTCTAGATCCCACTATTCTAAAAATAGATTAACTGGCATGATATGCTATAAACACTTGTTGCCGAGTATTTTTTTACTTTTATCCTTTACTTTCTGCTGGAGTTATAGCAGAAACAACTCCTGCCAATAGTTGGTATTAATGGATATTGTTATTTATATGGGAGCTATTAATTGAATATAAAATAACCAATAATTAATAACAATCCTAAAATCCCGGAAATACTAAAATACACTAGCTTCATAAGTAATCCAGAAAATAGCCATATTAGGCAATTTCCAAAAATTAACCCGATTAATACTAATGGTTCATCTCCGAAATATATATCCCATACTTTAAAGGATAATCCTAATAACAATAGAGCCGAACATACAAATAATAGTGGTGCCATCACTGATTTATTTTTTACTAGTTTAATAGTTATGTATAAAAAGGAAAGAATAGCAATTGCGACAAGAATAATAGGTATAAAAATTGTTGTAGTAACGACAAACAAGGATGCTAATAATAATACGGTTAATAAGCCAACTACTGAATACAATATTACTTTATACTTTTGTTTTTTTGCTAATACTGCCTTTGAGGCTTTCTCCACTTGTTCGTCTTCCTGATTTTCTCCTTGTGCGTATAATGCCAAAAGAAAATCACAATAGTGTTCGGGTAGTAGCTTGTTTTTTTTCCAAAAAGCAATTTCATTCATTATAATTTGCTTACGCTGCAGCGACATATCTAGTCCTCTTTTCATCTGGTAAAACCAGTATTATATAGGATTTATAGAATATAGAAAAAGACATCCGCAGTGGATGCCTTCCATTCTACTCTAAAAAGTCTTTCAGACGTTTACTTCTAGAAGGGTGACGCAGTTTTCGTAATGCTTTTGCCTCGATTTGACGAATACGCTCACGCGTAACTCCAAATACTTTTCCAACCTCTTCAAGGGTTCTTGTACGACCATCATCCAGGCCGAAACGCAAGCGTAATACGTTTTCTTCTCTGTCTGTTAGTGTATCTAAGACATCTTCCAATTGCTCTTTAAGAAGCTCATAGGCAGCGTGATCAGAAGGAGACTGTGCATCTGCATCTTCTATAAAATCACCTAAATGAGAGTCATCCTCTTCCCCAATAGGAGTTTCTAAAGAAACAGGTTCTTGAGCAATTTTTAATATTTCACGAACTTTTTCTGCTGGCAAGTCCATTTCTTCCCCGATTTCTTCCGGTGAAGGTTCACGACCTAAATCTTGCAATAATTGGCGCTGAACACGTATTAATTTGTTTATTGTTTCTACCATATGCACAGGAATACGGATTGTTCTAGCTTGGTCTGCAATAGCACGTGTGATTGCTTGACGAATCCACCACGTTGCGTAAGTACTAAACTTGAATCCTTTACGATGATCAAATTTCTCTACAGCTTTGATGAGCCCCATATTACCTTCTTGGATAAGATCTAAAAATAGCATTCCGCGCCCAACATAACGTTTTGCAATACTTACAACTAATCGAAGGTTTGCTTCCGCTAGACGTTTTCTAGCTTCTTCATCCCCCTGCTCAATTCGCTCAGCAAGAGCAACCTCTTCAGAAGCTTTTAGTAAATCCACTCGTCCAATTTCCTTCAAGTACATTCGAACGGGGTCATTGATCTTGACGCCAGGAGGTACACTTAAATCATTTAGATCAAAGGTCTCTTCTTTCCCTTTCATCAAACGATCTAAATCTTCTTCATCACCATCTTTACGGCTAAGTTCAATATTTCTACCTTCCAGATTGTCAATGAACTCTTCGATTTGATCTGATTCAAGTTCGAAATGAGCTAATTTTTCCGCAATATCATGATATGTTAACTCACCATTTTTTTTACCTAATTCGATTAATTGTTTTTTTGCCTCTTCTAATGATAATTCGATATCTGTTTCTTTTGTACGTTCGGACTTGTCCGCCATAAGAATTCCTCCTTTTACTACCGGATAGTTACTCACAAGTTGCTAATGAATTTTTTAACTGAATGAGCTCTAGAGCAAGTTTTAAAGCTTTTGCTTCATCTCCCATTTTCAGCACTTCTTTTTGTTCATATAGCTTTTGATCAATCATTTGCACAATCCGGTATTTTCGTATATGGCGCAAACAGTCCATGACTTCCTCTGTTTCATGCTCTGGATCACGTTCTGAGAGCGCTGCTGCCATTACTATTTTTCTTAACTCCGCATCATTTAATACTTCCAAAAATCGTTGATAGTCACCATCTGGATACTCTTCATAAAATCCAGTTAATCGAACAAATACGACTTCATAAGCATCTCTGATAAAACATTGATCTTCCAAATTCCTTCTTGCAATATCAATTACGCTAGGATTATGAAGCATATGGGAAAGTAATAGTCGCTCTGCTCTTTCGTCTGCGGTTATCGCTTTCTTTAACTTCGTCATTTCTGGTTTAATTGTTAAAGGAATAGAAGACTCCTGCTTAGATTGTTTTGCTTTTTTTCCTTGAATTTTACGTAAATGTTGGTAAATAGCTTCTTCTGATACATTAGTTTCTTGTGAAAGTTGACGAATATACAAATCCCGTTCAACTGAAGAACTTCTATCACTCAGTATTTCCAATATCTCTTGGATATACTGTAAAGTATCATTTTCATTATTAAAATTTTTGTCTCTTTTTGAAACAATCATCATAAATGATAAATAGGAATGTGGCTTTTCAATAATCTTTGTTCGAAATGCTTCTTCCCCATAATTTTTAATATAGTCATCCGGATCCATTGCATCTGGAATAATTGCAATTTCCGTTTGTATCTGATGGGCCTGCATAGCTGTAGAAGCTTTTTTAGCTGCCTCCATACCGGCACGATCGCCATCAAAACAAAGCGTGACATGAGAAGTAAGCCTATTTAGTTTGGTTATATGAGAAGACGTCAATGCGGTACCCATAGTTGCAATTCCATTCTCAATACCTGCCTTAGATGCAGCAATAACATCAAGAAAACCTTCAAAAACGATCACATTACGTTGTTTTCGAATGTCTAATCTTGCTTTATCTAAATTATAAAGCACCTGGCTTTTTTGGAATATTGGAGATTCTGGACTATTTAGATACTTTGCTTCATTTTCATTCTTTTCAAGAATTCTACCGGAAAAGGCAATCACAGAGCCAGTTTCATCAAAAACTGGGAACATAATTCTCCCACGAAACCGATCGAAATACTTTAATTCATTTTCTTTTCGGATAATGAGACCAGTTTTCTCAATTTCTTGTAAATCCATACCTTTACGTTCAAGTAACGTAGTTAATGCATCCCATTTTGGCAGGGACCATCCTATTTTATACTTTTCGATAATCTCTCTAGAAAACCCTCTTTCTTCGAGATAATGTAATGCATTTTCTCCTTCCTCTGTATGAAGCAGTAAATGATGAAAATAGTCACTTGCAAACTCATGCGCTTTTTTCATTAAGGAAATCTCTTTTGACACAGGTGCTTTTGACTCTGTATCGCCAGAAGAACTTTCTTCAATAGTCAAACCAATTCGACTACCAAGTTTACTAACAGCATCTTGAAAAGAGAGATTTTCAATATCCATCAAAAATGTAATTACATTTCCACCAGCTCCACAACCAAAGCAATGAAAAATTTGCTTTTCATGTGTTACTGAAAAAGATGGTGTCTGTTCACCATGAAAAGGACATAAACCAAAATAGTTTCGACCTCTTTTCGTGAGTTGAACATATTCGCTTATAACGTCGACAATATCATTGTTATTTCTAACTTGTTCGATTACCTCTTCTTCTATACGACCTGACACTTTTTCACCATCTTTGCTTGCTACTTTAATAATTCGTGAAAGGAAAGAAAAATCCTGCAAGAATCGACAAAAAAATCATATAAATAATTTCATAATAGTTATTTTCCACAAATAACTATTATAAAACATTTTAAAATATTAATCTATCTTTATTTATTCGATACACAATAGAAAAAACCTTTTCACAATTGTGAATCGGTTTAAAAATCTTCCAAATTATTTTTGTTGAATATGATTGATTACTACATTAGCAGTCTCTTCCACCGCTCTGTTCGTCACATCAATTACTATACAACCTATTTTTTTAGCGATTTTTTCAAAGTGGATAATTTCCTCATTGATTCTTTCTATTTTAGCATAACTTGCATCATCATTTAAACCAATTGCTTTTAATCTTTCTTTTCTAATAGAATTTAGTTTTTCAGGTGTAATGACTAATCCTACACATTTAGCTGGGTCTACTTGGAAAAGTTGCTCTGGTGGTTCTACTTCTGGTACAAGTGGTACGTTTGCTACTTTGAATCTTTTGTTCGCCAAATACTGTGACAATGGCGTTTTAGAAGTTCTTGATACCCCTATAAGAACTATATCGGCTTGGAGTAAACCTCTAGGATCTCTTCCATCATCATATTTTACTGCAAATTCAATTGCTTCAATTTTTTTAAAGTAGTCTTCATCTAACTTCCTTACTAAACCAGGTTCTTCAAAAGGTTTTTCATCTAATTCTTTTTCGAATAGATTGATAACAGGCCCTATTAGATCAACAGATTCTAAATTGTATAACTTACAATATTCTATTAATGCTTGACGCATTTTAGTTTGCACAAGTGTATACAAAATTATTGCCCCTTGCTCTTTAGCAAGTTCTGTAATCTCTTTAATGTGGTCTAAAGAATCAATATGAGTAAATCTCTTAAATTTAGTATGCTGTAGACCAGGTCTAAACTGACTTATTGCCGCTTTTGCTACTAGTTCGCCCGTTTCTCCTATAGAATCCGAGACTATAAACAGGTTTAGCATTTTCATCGTTTCACTCCTTATAGATCATGGTCATCGGCTAATGATAAAAAGGCCCGAGTAATATTAGTTTTTGTAATTCTGCCAATTACTTCTAACCCGTCTTTTTCTTCTTTGACAACAGGTAACGAATCGATTTGACGATTCATTAATTTTTTGGCCACTTCAAAAAGTGTATCCTCTTTCAAACAATACGTAATGTTAGGCATTCTTGTCATAATCATATGTACTGGAATTTTGTTTAAATCTTGGTTGCCAATACTTGTTCGTAAAAAGTCTTTTCTTGAAAGAACCCCTGAAAGAAATGAGTTTTTATCTAATACAAATAATGACCCTACATCCTCTAAAAACATATGGCAAATAGCATCATACACCGTCATACTTTCATCAACAACTACTGGTATTGATTGAAAATCCTTCACCATCATTTGTGCTATATTATCTGAAATTGCTTGGCTTGTTTTTTTGCCAGAATAAAAGTACCCCACACGTGGACGAGCATCTAAAAAGCCAGCCATCGTTAATATAGCTAGATCTGGACGTAATGTGGATCTAGTTAAGTTAAGTCGTTCTGCAATTTGTTCGCCAGTGATAGGACCATTTCCTTTTACTATGTCCAAAATTTCATTTTGCCGTTTGTTGAGTTCGATTGGACTCACCGCCTCAAAGTGTTATACTTCATACTGAAATATTGTAGCATATTGAAACCCTACAATCAAAATTATGAATCCTTGATATACCAATGTTTTTATGAATACTGACTGATTCGTGCTTTTCGTTTACCTCCAAAGAAAACTAATGAATTGGGGGGAGTTTTTGGGGGAACAAAAAACAATTCGGACAGGCGTTGTTTATATTCTGTTAAATAAAATAATCCACCTTCCATTACTGGTTGGTGGTTTTCTCATATATTTTCTTCTATTATATATTCGCTTATATTCGCTGAATTAAAATACTAATCACCTATTTTGAGGACGGCCTCATTAATCTTTTTAGGCTTCACATCTGATTGCAAACTTGTTCCATACATCAATTGAAATGGTGGATGGATTGAAAGATAAACAGAATACTTTTTCATTAGCTCACCCCTTTTAGATATCAATTCGAGATGAGCAAGAAAAGTCCTTTTTATTCATTATTGTTACAATCTACAATCTCATCTAGCTTCAATGAATAACAAAATGGATACTAAAGCTCTAATGTGCTTTTAGTATAAATAAAAGTTTAAAGATTTGATAAATCTGTTTTGCTATATTTAAATTCTGTTGATCTTTAATTAAGGTAAATACGAGAATCGCATTGTTAAAAGCTTCTTCTGCTTCATCTAAAAAACCGCATTTTTTAGACAGTATTCCTATCATGTGGTATACCTTACCTAATGAAATTATGAATCAATTAATCTTTGGTTATGAAATATTTAATTTCGGAACCATTGCCATTGTATTAATATCCTACTACTTTGGTTGTTTTGGTGCATATTTGTACAACAGATATCCAATTAAACGGAAGACATAAAAGCTTATGCTACTTTTTACGTCACATAATGTTCCGACTGCGTCAGAAAAAGCCAACAGATCACTGTTGACTTTAATAAAGCTTATGAAACTAAAGCACCCGTAATCGGGTATGTTGTTTCAGAGAAAGTAAGTAAGTAAGTAACTAACTAATTAGTTTAAATCCATACATTGTTTTCAGCAGTTATTTCAGAACTAGTTTCACCAGTATTAACTACACCTTTAGGCTCTACAAGCATTATATGGCATTCCTTTTCAGCATAAGGCTTATGCTCCACACCTTTTGGTATCACATACATTTCCCCTTTGGAGAGTTTAACCTCTCCATCGCGGAATGCGATGGACATTTCGCCGTCTATTACGATGAATGCCTCATCGGTGTCTTTATGATCGTGCCAAACAAAATCCCCCAAAATCTTGACTAGCTTAAACTGATAGTTATTCATTTCACTAACAACTTTGGGTGACCAGTGTTCACTGAATTTGGACAATTTCTCACTTAGATTAATAGAATGATAATTCATATAATTCCTCCCAGAGTTTAGATCTTATCTCTATTTTACGAATTCGATAAAATAACTGCAACTTTGATACCGGCTCTAAATATCGCTGTTTGCTTCACTTATGTTATTCTTTTTATACTCATTTTTATTAAGTAAAAGAATTAATGTGAAAACTAGAGCAATAATGAAAGCCAGAAAAAAGCTAAATTGCCACCAATCAATTGTAAAAACCATAAGAAGAAATAACCCGAAACTTAAAATAGAAAGTCCAATAATAAAAATTCCCGACTTTTTACTGGCATAAAATTCTTCAAGAGTATTATCTTTAATCCGAATTTTTTTATACCGCCTATTTAATTTACTATCCAAAAACTCCTCAATACCGTCCCACTCAACCAACAAGGAATTATTCGCACTCAACTTTATTATTCTATAAACAGATTCACCTTGATCATTTACGATGTGATATTCATACCTAAAAGAAAGTAGCGAAGCGACAAATGTTATTATCTTTTCGGCTATAAAGGTAGCGACAATAAAAATAATGAAGAAAACTGCTAACATACCATAAATCAAATTTCCTTCTATTTCATTGAACTGATCAGAAAGAACAAGCATTATAAACATGGTTGCAACAAAAGTTATACCTATAAAAATGTACTTAGTAAACGCTATTTGAAATTTTTTAATATTGCTTAAGCGTAATTTTTCTAAATCTGTTATTCCCCAATTGTCTATTACTAGCTTTATTACAAACAATAACTGGAATAAAAGTGATTAGATAAGCTATTGAACTTTCTGGTAAATTCTTAAATATAGTCAAGATTTCCCCTTCTTTCTATCTACTCATTTCGACAAAAAGGAGGATCATACCTTTAACAACTTTTTGACATAAAAATAGCGTTAGCTTTTGCTGTGTTTAACGTTCCAAGAACGACACCAAAATAAAAAACTCAACAATTAGAGTTGAGTTTTCTACGTAAAATCTTATATAGAGAATCGCATGGAAGAGTTAAAGTCAGAACGTGTAGCTGACCAACAGGAGATACTTGAATTACTTACATCTATAGCTAGAGGTGAGACAACCGCTGCCACATTGCGTAGTGTTGATGTGGGTGTACAGACAATTGAGGAAGATATGCCCCCAACCATCGCATCGCTTTACCTGAAGCATTGCCCAGGTCCTCGTTGGATCTTGAGCACCCCTAAAAATCATGTAATTACCTCGTGGTAATAGGTAATCCTCATAGGAGACTTGTTTATTTTAAATAAATGACCTACACCTTGCTCATTAATAGCCCACTTCATTTGTTCGAAAATGGAGGTTTCGATAGTATTATCTACTTTACCTATTCCCAATGCATTTACTGCATAACGCATAAGCAATTGGACAATAATATGCGCTACATCTGATGATTTACCAGAACCACGACCACCCTTGCAAACGATGTGTATTGGATGTGACTTTTAAAGTACGGATTACCCTTTCCCCATTGTATCCTTAATATTTCATTTTTTACAGACAATTTCATTGCTAGCAAAATCACAATGACTTTAGTTTGCCCATCTAAACTTTAGATTTTAAAGATTTACGAAATTTGCTAGTGATTTCTTTTTCAATGGATTCGTATATAGCAATTACAGTTGTTATTATTGTTAATTTTGAAACTGTAAAGTAAATTATTATTGCAGAAACAATACCAATAAAAGCACCTACAATAACATCTAATGGATAATGAACGCCTACCCAAATACGTGAAACGCCGACTAATATAGCTAATAAAATCCAGACAATCCATTTCCCTTTTTTAAACAACCAAAATGACATACAAAATGAAAAGAATAATATAGTATGATCGCTAGGAAAAGAATTATCTATTGCTTTTTCTATTAACTGATTCGTATCTGCAAAGACAGCAAATGGTTGGTTATTAAAATGCAATAATCCTGTAAATTTCCCTATAATTTCAGCCAAAATGAAAGCAACACTTGCGCAAACGAGCATTGTTTTATTTTCTTTATTTTTGGTAAACCAGAACAAAATAACAAAAATTGCTAAGAAAAAAACTGTATATTTAGCAACAATAATCATTGGTAAATTGATGTATTGAAATTCTTTCCCTAGACCATTAATTATTCTGAATAAATCATTATTTATTTCCGATATATTCAAGACACTCTCTCCTTTTAAGCTTTATACATCTATTATAAGAAAAAAAGATATCAATGAACCATCGATTATGATGACATTAAATAGTTTAATCTAACATTAATGTCACTTTAACTCGAAACTTACTTACGTATAAGAGACTACCAATTTAGTAGTCTCAAATGCTTGCTGTTTTTGATTTCAATCAATGGCATCACCTCATTATGCTATTTGCTTTAAAATTTATTTTTTGTACTAAAAAAGCACCCCAACGGATGCTAAGGACATTCAATATATTAATTCAAAACTCTTTGATGATATTCTGGATTTTCTTCTTCCGCATCAAAAATTATTGCTCTATCAACATATGGCTTCAACCAATCATAATCATGCCTAATGTCGGTCCAAGTAACAATGAAGATTTTTCCAATGCATTTGTGATTCACTTTTTTCAAATAGTTAGCTGCGTTCTCGGCTTGTTTTCTCCATACTAAACAGTTGATGAAATCAGCTTCTCTTTCCCCTTGCTGATTAGAAAACGTTCTATTTAACGCTAATGTAAAACGAGCCATTGCCACTCCAGAAGGTGATTATTTCCATAATTTTTTTACATACGTTTAGCCCAGCACTAAATTGCTTTCCTGCATAAAATTACTAAGTAGTACAGCAGGCTTAAAGACAAAAGAGAATTGTAATAACTCAACCCTCCTATTTTTGACCTTATAAAGAAGGTCTTTTTTTGATGTTTAAATTTTTTATATAAAAAATCAATCACGAGTATTTTTCTTAACCATTTGGAACATTCTAATGTGTCCAAGGAGGTGATTAGTCATGGCAAACAACAACAACAACATTAATAACCGCAATAAAAATAACAATAATAATAACAACCCAAATGATAGATCTGAGTTCGGTGAGGATTTCAACTTTGACAATTTAAACGAACAAATCCTAAATGATCAAAATTTAAATAATAATAAAGAGCTAAACAACAATCACAACAACAACTTCAACAAGTAGTCGAATTTTAGTGAATCCATGTTTAAATTAATACAATATAGCCCATATTACTTTTACCCAGAGCCGAAAGCAGTTTGGTTGGGAAGCCTGTTGATTATGCGGATCTAGGCTCTGGTCCTATTTGCAATTTGAATAAATTTCATCTGATAAGTTCATACTTCTAAAAAAGATGAAGATGAACACTTTGACAAAATTTGAAATAAACTTAAATGATTTTTTTTCGAAAATCTCATTGATATTGTTAGACAATTCAATGAACTTGTTCCTAATCATTCTCCATATTCATATTCAGCGCAAAATGTTATTGAATTACTACTCCTTCCGGAACATGTGAACAGTGAAATAAAATTACAAGACCTTATTAGGGTCTTTTTTTAGTCACGCTTAAGTTCGAAGATTCTTATTCTTCTGTGGTCTTTCAATATAACTTCTTCTATCACAACTTTATATTTCAACTTAAACCGATTCCAAATTTTCCTAACATCATTTTTTTGGAAATTACCTTCCATTTCATAAATATTTGTTCCATAATGATAGGCAAGAAATATGAACTACTCGGAGCGTGAAAATGTGTCTATCTTATTAATTTATAAAGAACTAAATAAACTAGTAGATGATTATTACAAATGTCCAGAATTGCAAATTAAAGAGCAAATTCTTTCGGACCTAAAATTTCTAACAGACGCATTATTACTGATGGATCAGGAGCACAATTCTGAAATTACATTATAATATGTTGATGAAGCAATAACTTTTTTTCAATCTTTATTTCCCTTCTTATTTGCACAATATGTTCTTATTAAGTCGAATGCTGAATGTTTATAACATACTTTGTAGAATGGCTTCCAAGTAGTTCCTCAATAGTACATAATTTAATTTAAGAACTAGACCCGACCCAAGGAGATAATATCTATGAAGTTGTTAATTCATGAAGTTAATCGTTTAGTTGATGATTATTATAAATGTGAAATTACCCATATTAGGGAGCAAATTGTTAATGATATCGACTTTTTAATCGAGGCTTACCTTCTCTACATAGATATAAAAGAGTGATTTCTTATTAATCAGAAGTTCACTTTATGTTCGTACTGTGCTTTACACTTCATAATTTCTATCTACTTCAAACTTCAGCAATACTTGAAATTTTCCATAGTCTTCTTTTATGTCACTTATTTGCTTCCATCCTCTGCCTTCATTTTCTGCAATCTTGTCCTCAATTTTTTTACGAGTGCGACCTTTTTCAATTTTCTTATCACGGAATATTCGTTGCATTCATTCTCACCCTTTTACAAGTATTAAAAGCCCCGATTTCATATTGCTTAGCTTGATAATAAAAGTGGTGATATATCCAATTGCTACATTTTTTTAAATATACAATTTCAAAATTGTTGCTCGCTTTATTTTCGAACTATGACTAAATTATTGTTTCCAAACCCTAAATGAATACTTTTCTAACTTTTACACATAATAGTTTTGCTTGAAAAATTATTATAATGATAGGGAGTGCAATTATGGGAATACTAAGTGGAAACCCAAAAGATGAACCATTACATTATGGTGAAGTGTTCAGTATTTGGACCAATATAGCTACTAACAATGGATTAATAGCTGCTTATCAAACATTTACTAATCACACCGGTGATAAGGAATTAGAAAAAATTATTGAAGAATCGATTCAAGGTATGAAAGATGAAAACAAGCAACTAGAAGTAATATTAAAAATAAATGGTATAGCACTTCCTCCTGCACCTCCTGAACGCCCGGATGCAAGATTAGAGGACATTCCTCCTGGTGCAAGATTTAGTGATCCTGAAATTAGTGCTGCACTTTCAATCGATTTCGCTGCTGGTTTAGTAGCATGTAGTAAAGCTATGGGTCTGTGTATTAGAGAAGATATTGCTTTAATGTACGGTCAGTTCCATTTGAGTAAAGCTCAATTAGGAGCAAAACTATTGCGATTAAACAAAGATAAAGGTTGGCTTGTTCCTCCACCACTACACTTAAACTCTCCACATAAGGAAGAATAATATTTTTGGGGCAGTCTAAATTTTGATTGCCCATTTTTTATTGATTCAATTTATGGTCGAATTGCATAAACTTATAATATTGAGATCATAATGGTGTAACTAGAGCCGAAAGTAGTCTGGGAAGCCTGATGATTATGCAAATCTAGGCTCTAGTTTTTACTATTTACTCTACATTTCATGTATCAATTCCAGCTGCACTTCACTTAACCGTTTTTCTGCTATTTTTATATACTCTAGATTCATCTCAACACCTACGAAATTTCTCTCATGTTTTAAAGAAACTAACCCTGTAGTTCCTGAACCAAAGAACAGATCCAATACAACTCCATTTAATGGACTGCCAGCTAACACACACGGCTCAATTAACCACATTGGAAACTCAACTTGATAAGGCGCCCAATTTTCTACTGGCTTTAACTTACGATGTTCTTCTGTCCAATCAATGACTAGGTATAAAATACATTCATCTGGCTCAAAGTTTTCCTTTATCAATCTATCAGCAGTCTTTTGTTTTAAATGGTGTGAACATTGAGCAAGTCGGCTATTCCCTAACCATTTAACATCTTTGAATACTTCCCAAGGCGTCCTACCATCTGCAATATACTCATACTGGACATCCATTTCTTTAACTGTTTCATCTATGAATCTATATAAATCAGCATCTTCAATTAGCGTGTCGGTGAACAATAGAATGACATTTTCTTTCCCATGCTTCACTACTATTATTTTTGCAGTCATCCTACTACCGATGCCACCAGAGTAAAATACAATATGTTTCATTTTTTCAACTCTTTTTACTACACCTAATGGTCGAAATGTGACGTAATGTTTTAACCATAATCGCTCTCTTTTATTCGAACATTCTTTTGTGTATATTTAATACATACCAATTAAAGGAGAATAAATTATGAACTCAATTGATTTAATTCTTTTAAATTTCACCGAAATACGAAGAAGAAGCACTAAGGTTTGGACATCGATTCCCCAAGAAAAACTACATTGGAAACCCGATGACGAAGCAATGACTTGTATAGAGATGATTAGGCATGTTTTAGAGAGTGAACATTATTACCATCTAGCTATACAAAATCAAGGCAGTCTGGCAGTCTTTGATTCTCCTTTCGAAAAACAACCTTTTTCCACTGTAAATGCGGAATTGAAATTTGCAGAACCGTTTAGAAATGACTTCTTAGAAACTATTAAATCTTTTTCTGAAGAAGATTTAACAAGTATTAAAATTGATCGTTCTGATTCAGGTTACATAAGAAGTTTGGGAGACATGTTGCTAAGAGTGCCCTATCATGAGTCAGTCCATACTGGGCAATTGCTAGATTACTTAAGAATGGCAAGAGTTCCAAGAGTGCGTGTTTGGGATTAATTTATCTGACAGGTGTATTCACTTAGGTGATATGCCTTTTATTTTTAGTTACAACGCAATTTGTGTCATAAGTATCTTATCGCAAAAGCATTTTCTCCAAAGACTTAGCTTTCTTACGTTTCCGTCTGACCGCTTTCAGCTTATCCAGTTCGATCCATCCACCATCAATTTGCGAGAATGCTAGTAATGTTTTGTGAGGAAACTTCTTTTCGAATAATTTCCGTTTGATTGCAAAGTCTGTTGTTTCGATTCCTTTAACATCTATCGTTTCTATGGATCCATCTAAATGATGTATTTCAAAGTCAGCATCACTTTATTCTTGGAAGAAAATTACTCCTAAAGGAAGTAATTTAATCAAAGTAACCGATTTTTTCGATGTATCTACCGATTACTTACTTGGTCAGTTCTGAAAAGCCTAGAATGGTAAAAAAATTTACGACTAAATAGAACATTTGTACCCAATTTGAAAGGAGTGATGTCAATTTGTTAATTAAATCCCCCTCTACAACGCCTGTCAACGTTTGAAAGGGAATTATATATGACAAAAAAACCAAAAATGCATAAACTAAAAAAAGATTCAGAGTTATTCTATTATTTTAATGCCAAAAAAGAAAAATTGTATGCATATCGTCATAGATACTACGATGCATTAGGTAATAGAAGAGAAAAACTGAAGCAAGCGTTTAAGACCGAAAAGGAAGCGTACAGAGCGTTATTAGAGGTTCGCACTCAAATAGTCAATGGGGATGTTAAACAGGTCTCCAATGCAAATATGACCATCTCAGAGTGGATTGATGTTTGGTTAGACACAAACAAACATTGGGAAGATTCTACTTTATACAATAGAGCTATTGCAATGAACAAACATGTTAAACCTTTATTAGGGCCCTATAAAATTTCGGAGTTAGACCGAAGTACGTATATAAGAAAATTAATAAATAAACTCTTAGAAACTTACAAACCAGGTACTGTCTTTAATTTACACAGTATGTTCAAGACTGCAATACAAGCTGCTGTAAATAATGAGATTATAACCAAAAATCGTTTCTCTAATATCCCACTACCTCAAGCAGACCCAAAAGAAAATTTTTATACGCCGGAGGAATTAAGTGTATTTTTATCCATTGTTAGAGACACTGAAGGCATATGGAATTATTCTTACATTCTTTTGCTAGCATATACAGGAGCGAGAAATGGAGAAGCTTTAGGACTTCAATGGAAACACATAAATTTTGAAGAAAAAACTGTTAAATTGAATGTACTAGAGATCAGCACGGCGTAAGAACCCCAAAAACTAAGCGCAGCTACAGAACGATATTAATTGATGATATAGTTCTAAATCAATTAAAAACTTATCGTAAATGGTATATTGAAGTAAGAATGTCTTGCGGTCTTCCGTTTGATAATGAAACATTAGTTTTTATCGGACCCAGATCGGGAAATGGCCTTTTAGCTAACTCACTAAAAAAAGTTTTAGATCGAATTTCTGAAAAGAATAACCTAAAGCGAATTATTCCACACGGTCTAAGACATTCGCATGCAACTATATTAATTAAACAAAGGGTTCCAGTCGTAACAATTGCTGATCGTTTAGGAAATACTTCTGAATTGATTTACAATGTTTATGGACACAATTTGAACGAATTAGAAAAAGAATCAGTTCAATTATTTGGGGATGCTATCTCATTTTATTGATATACTGGGGGAGGTTTTGGGAGGAGATTTTCAAAATGATACTTCTAACCCTTGATACTACAGTACTCTAAGGGACAAGGTAATAATTCATACTGAATTATTATATACTATTTCCAAGATGATTGCGAAGTAAAGTAGCTCGTGATACAATAGCTACAAATAATAAAGTGTTGAAGAGCATTATAAGTACTACATCTTAAGCGAGTGGGGTTAGTGAAAGCCCACATTGTAGGAAAACGGCAGCTCGGAGCTTATGCTTTTAAAGAGGATTGTTTTTTAACAATCAATCGGGGTGGAACCGCGGGTTAATAACTCGTCCCCGGGCATTTATTGCCCGGAGACGAGTTTTTTTGTTTTCCGGGTTTTATCACAAAATTTTATGGAGGTTTTTCAAATGACAATTACAATGGAAAACGTAGTTAGTTTAGCGAAACAAAGAGGTTTTGTATTTCCTGGGTCGGAAATTTATGGAGGTCTAGCTAATACATGGGATTACGGTCCCCTTGGTGTGGAACTAAAAAATAACATCAAAAAAGCTTGGTGGAAAAAATTTGTTCAAGAATCACCTTATAACGTAGGTTTAGATGCAGCTATTTTGATGAATCCAAAAACTTGGGTAGCATCTGGTCATATTGGGAACTTTAATGATCCAATGATTGACTGTAAAAAATGTAAATCACGTCATCGCGTCGATAAAATTATTGAAGATGCACTAGACAAAAAAGGTATTGAAATGGTAATTGACGGTCTTTCATTCGAGAAAATGGAAGAAATAATGAAAGAACATAATGTTGTTTGTCCATCATGTGGTGCATTCGATTACACAGAAATCCGCCAATTCAACTTAATGTTCAAAACGTTCCAAGGCGTAACAGAAGCTTCTACAAATGAAATCTTCTTACGTCCTGAAACTGCCCAAGGTATTTTTGTAAATTATAAAAATGTTCAACGCTCTATGCGCAAAAAAATGCCTTTCGGAATTGCACAGGTAGGTAAAAGTTTCCGTAACGAAATTACACCAGGTAACTTCACATTCCGTACAAGAGAGTTCGAACAAATGGAACTAGAATTCTTCTGCAAGCCTGGCGAAGATATGGAATGGTTTGAATTCTGGCGTAATTATTGTAAAGAATGGCTATTAAAATTAGGTGTATCTGAGGATAGCATTCGTTTACGTGACCATTCAGAAGATGAACTTTCTCATTACTCAAACGCAACAACAGATATCGAATATAAATTCCCATTCGGTTGGGGTGAGCTATGGGGTATTGCAGATAGAACTGACTTTGATCTAAAACAGCATATGGAGCATTCTGGGGAAGATTTCAATTATATTGATCCGTTAACAAACGAACGTTATGTACCATATTGTATCGAACCATCACTAGGAGCAGACCGTGTTACATTAGCATTTCTTTGTGAAGCATTTGATGAGGAAGAATTAGAAGGTGGCGACATTCGTACTGTATTACGCTTCCACCCTGCATTAGCACCAGTTAAAGCAGCAATTTTACCACTATCTAAAAAATTGTCTGAAGGTGCAACAGCTTTATTCTCAGATTTAAGTAAGCACTTCATGGTTGACTATGATGAATCTCAATCTATCGGTAAACGTTACCGTAGACAAGATGAAATAGGCACTCCATTCTGTATCACATATGACTTCGATTCAGAAACAGATGGCCAAGTAACTGTTCGTCACCGTGATTCCATGGAACAAACAAGAATGCCAATTGCTGATGTAAAAGCATATATCGAAAATCATTTACAATTTTGATATTAAGTCACTTTTGAGTGATTGTTAAAAATAAACGCAAGAATGTTGTTCACCACCTCGAACAACATTCTTGCGTTTTGCTTTGCCAATTTAAAAAAGAGTGATGAATCCATGTATATGCTTCTACACGGATGTGCGGTGCCGCACGCTACGCATGAGCCTTCAAGGATGGTCGCTATCACTACTTCATCCTTTTTGAAGTCTCATTCTTCGCGCTCTTGCGGCTTGGGAGGTGCACATCCTAGCTATCAGTGGTAATTCAGAAATCAGCTTCTAAAATGACGCGATAATGCATTTGAAATATATAAAACCCTTAAAATTAATGGTCAAGTTTTCCATTCCGCAAGTAAGTCATCTCTAAGCGCAACTAAATAACTAATAATCGCAAGTAACCTGTTGGGCAGCGCAAGTAATATCCACATGAACGCAAGTATCCACCGATTCAAAGCAAGTAACTGTCAATTAAGATAGATGAATCCATTGGGATGCCTTCTACACGGATGTGTGCTGCTGCTTAAGCTATGATTTATTCATCTATTTTGTGTTGCATAACTTTTGATTTGTTTCATCGTACTTAAAACACTTACTTTGCTCAATCTTAAAGTTAAGATTTACTCGCCTATTGATTGAAGTGTAACGCGGCGACTCCAGCGGGAACAGCGAGAAAGTCGAGACCCCACAGGGAGCGTAGCGAACGCGGAGGCTCGGCCTCGCCCGCGGAAAGCGTCCGCGTGAAACGGAAATCACAGTATAACTATCACTTCAAAATACCTTCTGCAATCATTGTTCTTTTAATAATTATCTCGATAAATCTTAAAGTTTAAATCTACTCGCCTATTGATTGTAGTGTAACTCGGCGACTCCAGTGGGAACAGTGAGAAAGTCGAGACCCCGCAGGGAGCGAAGCGAACGAGGAGGCTCAGCCTCGCCAGCGGAAAGCGGCCTCGTGAAACGGAAATCTTAGTGTCAATTCTCCTCTGAAACACCATATTGCTTTTTTAGTACAACGAAAAAATCCAAGTCCAAAGAATTATTCTTCTTCAGGACTTGGATCTTCTTTTCGTGGTGTAAAAAATTCTGGGGTTTTTTCCATTTGATCTAAAAAATTTTGTGACTTTAATCGTATTCCGACTTGTTCACTATAAATAGTTCGAACAATCTTTTTGATAAAGCCCTTTGTTTCTTTTTTTAGAGTCAGCTTACCTACTTGATCTATAGGAACTGTATAAAAGGTTCGGATAAGTTTCACTTGAGATGGGGAAAGTCTTATAATATATGGGTCAATTGAAAAACATCGGTGGCACAGAAATCCAATTTGAGAAAAGGAAAAAGCAAATTCTCCATCTGTTGCGCCGCAATTGGTACATTGGTGAAGAGTTGGATAAATACCTGCGGTCGGGAGAAGCTTCCATTCCACAAACAAACTAATTGCCTCTGGATCATATTCCTCTGAAATCGCATGTAACGCCTGCTGCAAGATTTCAAATAACTGCGGCTTCGGCGATTCATCATCGATTAACTTATCTACTAATTCCATTATAAAACTTGCATATGCTGTAGCAAAAATATCTTCTCGAATAGATCGCATGGAGTCAATAATTTCACCTTGCTGTAAAGTCCCCATTCCTCTTCCCTGCTGAATCAAAAAATAGCCGTAAGTAAAGGGCTGAGAAATGGAAGCTAATCGACTCGTTGGTTTTTTTGCCCCTCGAGCCATAGCTGCTCGCTTCCCCAATTCACGTGAAAAAATGGTAACGATTTTATTGGATTCGCCATAAGAAGAAGCTCGTAAGACAATACCCTCTACTTTTTGTAGCAATTGCCTTCCCTTCTTTCTTAGTACTCGTCGTCTCTAAAACCATAATCCTTCAAATGGGCTGATTTATTACGCCAATCTTTTTGTACCTTTACCCAAAGCTCTAAGTACACATTTGTTCCTAAAAGCATTTCGATGTCTTTACGCGCTCTTGTCCCAACTTCTTTAAGTAAGGCACCTTTTTTACCAATGACAATTCCTTTTTGAGAATCTCTTTCTACTACAATCGTTGCAGAAACACGAATCATATCTTTTTCCGTATCTTCTTCTTTTTTAATTTTATCAATTACAACAGCAATTGAATGTGGAATTTCTTCTCTTGTTAAATGTAAAACTTTTTCACGAATTAGCTCCGAAATAATAAATCGCTCTGGGTGATCCGTTACTTGATCGGCAGGATAGTATTGTGGTCCTTGTGGTAAATACGATTGAATTGTTTCAAGTAGTTTATCAACGTTATTACCTTGTAGAGCAGAAATTGGAAGAATTTCCGCGAAGTCATATTTTTTTGTATAGGATTCAATAATATCAACTAATTTTTCAGGATGAACCTGGTCAATTTTATTGATCACAAGAAATACTGGTGTTTCATTTTTTTCTAGCATTTCCATAATATACTCATCAATTTTCCCTCTTGGTTCAACTGCGTTTACCATAAACATAATTACATCTACTTCACGAAGCGTGTTTTTAGCAACCTTAAGCATAAAGTCGCCTAGCTTATGTTTTGGAATATGAATCCCGGGTGTGTCGATGAAAATCATTTGACTGTTTTCTAAAGTTAGCACGCCTTGTACTTTGTTCCGAGTTGTTTGAGGCTTATCACTCATAATAGCAATTTTTTGCCCAATTACACGATTTAAAAATGTAGATTTCCCTACATTTGGTCTACCTATTATCGATATAAATCCTGATTTATAATTCTCATTGTTTTGCAGCATAATCTAAATCCTCCGTTGTAAAGGCTCCAGGTAATAATTCTGCAACCGTTGTTTCCAATACATTTCCCTTTAAGTTTGTTAAGTAAACAGGCATATCTTTATCACAAAATTCAGCTAAGACTTGTCTGCATGCTCCACATGGAGAAATGGGTCCTTCTGTATCGCCTGAAATAGCAATAGCAGCGAACTCTTTTTTCCCTTCCGACACTGCCTTAAAGATTGCAGTGCGCTCTGCACAGTTTGTTAATCCAAATGATGCATTTTCAATATTACAGCCATGAATTACTTCTCCATCTTTTGTTAAAAGTGCTGCCCCCACTGGGAATTTCGAATAGGGAACATACGCTTTCTCTCTTGCAGTTTTGGATGCTTCTAATAACATTTCTTTATTCAACTAATTCACCTCTATAATATGATACCCGACCATTTCGGGATAAATATGATTAAACCAACAATTACCGTACAAATAGCATATACTAAGCATGCTCCAGCTGCTAAGTCTTTTGCTTGTTTAGCTAATGGGTGTAATTCCGGCGTCACCAAATCGACGACACGTTCTATGGACGCATTTACTAATTCTATCATGAACATACCAAAAATCGATACAACAATGATTATCCACTCTATTCGCGATAAACCTGTCATCCATGCGACTATCGCAACAACTATTGCAGAAAATACATGAAACCGAAAATTTTGTTCACTTTTTACTGCTTGATAAATTCCATTTGCGGCATATTTAAACGAACGAAAAAATTTACGAAAGTTCATGGCCTTCACGTTTTAACCCAAAAGCCTGTAGAATAGATTCTTGTAAGCCAAACATTTCTTTTTCTTGCTTTTCCGTCCTATGATCATAACCCAATAAATGTAAGAATCCGTGAACCGCTAAAAAGCATAACTCTCGTTCAAAAGAATGTGCATAAGCCTCTGCTTGCTCCGTTGCACGCTGTACAGAAATGATAATATCTCCTAACATACTCGGAATATCAGCGTCCAAAATTTCTATTTCTCCCTCACCCATTTCCTCCATAGCAAAGGAGATAACATCGGTTGGAACATCCTTGTTGCGATATGTTTTATTAATCTCTTGGATAGCATCATTTGACACAAATGTCACACTAACCTCACTGCCTTCTTTAACTGAAAGCTGTTCTCCAGCTGACTGCAATACTTTTCCTACAAGAGCTATGGTCTCCTCGGGTACAGAGTTTGTCTCATCCATTAAATCTAGTTCTAGCATATTTTTAGCTCCTCACTTCATTATTCGGGATATTCAATCCGCGAGTGGAATGTTCCATTCATCGTTGTACAAAAACTTTCTTCCATTTTCTTTATTTCCTTTAAAGATAGATCGCATTCATCGAATTGGCCATCTAATAGTTTATCTTTAATAATAGACTGTATCATTATTTGAATTTTATCAGCATTTGGCTCTTTCATCGAGCGAACAGCCGCCTCTACACTATCAGCTACAGAAATAATCGCGATTTCTTTTGTTTGCGGTTTTGGACCTGGGTAACGGTATTGCTCTTCTTTTACATTACTATTCGTCTCTTTTTCTTTAAAATAAAAGAATTTCAACAAACTCGTCCCATGATGCTGCGCCGCTACATCTATGATTTCTTTCGGTAATTTATGTTTCCGCAAAATCTTCGCACCATCCACCGCATGTGCAATAATAATATCTCTGCTTGCTTCTGGAGACAAATTATCATGTGGATTATAACCATTTACTTGATTTTCTATGAAAAATCCAGGTCGATTTGTTTTCCCTATATCATGATAATAACAACCAACTCGTGCGAGTAATCCATTAGCACCAACTACTTCACAAGCAGCTTCCGCTAAATTTGCCACCATTAAACTGTGGTGATATGTGCCGGGTGTCTCGGTTAATATTTTCTTCAACAAAGGATGGTTAGGATTGGATAATTCAATGAGTCTCATAGTAGATAGTATGCCAAAGAAAGATTCAAAGAATGGTAGTATTCCAATAGTCATAGCACCAGATAGTACCCCAGACAGCATAGCTGCTCCAATATAAAATAATATATCTGTAAATTCATAGGAAGCCTTCGTCATCAATAAATAAAATATGATAAACACAATATTTATAGAAGAAACGATTAGACTAGAGCGTAATATTTGGGAATTTGTATGCATTCGTTGCAACGCAAAAATACCCGCGACCCCTCCAAATAATATGTATAACGAAGCTTCCATTTGAAATACGTTTGTATAGCCTTCTTGAAAGATAATACCAGCATATGCGGCAGACACAAAATTCGAAATATAAGCTGCACGTTCATTTACCAATAAATAAACAAGCATGGCAACCATCGCTGTAGGAAATAAAAACACTATAATTACATCAAAATTATACGCTACAGTCTGAATCACATTCATCATAAGTACTGATAAAATGACACTAAAAGCAACAACGATTAAATTTTTGGAGTTGTTAAGAGTTTTTTCTTTTCTTACAATTGTTTGTCCGAATAACACCCACATCGTTAGTCCGACAAATAAAGCTACCCCAAGATATGGCTTATATGAAGCCTTATTTGTAAGCATTCCTAGCAACTCAAGCTGGCGATAGACCTCTCTATCAACAATTTCACCCTTTTGAACAAGTATTTGCCCCTGAAGTATACGAGTTGGCTCAACGCTTGCTTTAGCCTGTTCTATCCGTTCCTCTGTTAGACTCTCATTTACTACCTCAGTTGCAACAATGGAGGTTTTTGCAATACTAACGAGTACATTTTTATAATCCTGCGAATAAATAAAAGCGTTATTTACTTGCTGACCAATTTTCTCTTTTGTAATGGCTATATTTTCCGAACGAATTGGTTCACTTAAACTTGTCTCCACAATTTCGGATAACTTTGTTTTTGAATCATCTAAAATGATATTATTTTGTTTTATTAATATAGCTAACATATCATCGTTTAGAGGTACATAACTCGCATTCTCTGCCAATTCTTCCATATCTTTTTTCAGTTTGCCTACTAGAGTAGCTGTTGTATCTTCTTCTGGATTTGCATTTTCTTTTACATGCAAGACACTATCAAAAATCGACTTTGTTATCGCCGCTTGATTAGCAGCGGTTTCGTCTTGAAATTGATAAACAACTGGAACCTCCTGCTCCGTTTTTTTACGTTCTTCCTCTGTTTTAACGGAGTCTTCCATTGTTTTAACTGCTCTGATCGTATCAGGTGAAAGCTGGAACAGCTGAAAATCATACTTACTTTCCTTTACATTTCCGATTAATAAAAAGAACAAGCATATGGCTGTAATAATAGTGACGATGAAAGGGAGATACTTATGATTTCTCCATTCTCTCCACTTTATTAGGATTTTTTTCATTTATTCTCATCCCCCCACCAACTGGTTATTCCATTATACCTTATTCTTTTCACAATTCACTAATATTTTCCTAATACAAAGAATAAGCAAGTAAAAAAATGTCCCGTGAACACTGGGTTCATGGGTCTCCATAGAAAAAACAATTCTGTGGATTTCCGCTATAGGCTGTTTACAAAGGAACAAGGCTTAAGAGCGCAACCTGCCATTGCGATCAATTAAAGAAGTAGTACCTAACAATAGGATTCAGCACTGCCTACCGCTCAAATGAGAATGTTAGTTCAAGTTAATATAGTGATGTAGCCGTCTGCAATCACTGTTGAATAGGGATACTATTATTTTATGATGGACAAAGCAAGTAGATTTTCTTTTCTACTAGTGGTAATAAAGAGAAATAGTAAGTGTTTACCCCATAAAGAGGCGATATAGCGAACGAAATTGCATCTTTTAGAGCTCCCTCCATGAATGGAAAAGTATCTTTTCTCTAGTTATCCAAAACCCACTTTTCTGTTTCTAGGAGTTATAGAAGGGCTCAGGATAGATAAAGAGAAACTTCGATTAGAAGGGCCAACTAATTGGAAAATCGAACTCAGGCTTTTTTCGGGCAATTATCTACTACCCGTAAATGCTGGACAAACGCCATAAGATTATCGAAAAAAAAGGATGCTGGTTGGTTGTGACGAACGTCACAATCAACCAGCATCCCTAAAAATTCACTCGGTAATAATATTGCTACAAGTCTGTCTAAAGCCCTTCAAAACGATAGAAACAGGTTTTGAACTTAAAGATTTTTGCCCGTTTTTTTAGTTTTTCTAAACTATTATTGTTCTTCATATGCTTGTATAATTTTAGCAACTAGAGGGTGACGTACTACATCCCCTTGCTCTAAATATTGAAAATGAATTCCCGCAACATTTTGTAATATTTTTTCCGTAACGATTAAACCAGATTCGGCACCTTTCGGTAGATCGATTTGAGTTTTATCGCCAGTGATTACCATTTTAGAACCAAATCCAAGACGTGTTAAAAACATTTTCATCTGAGCTTTTGTTGTATTTTGAGCTTCATCTAAAATAACGAAAGCATCATCTAGTGTACGACCTCGCATATAAGCTAGAGGAGCAATTTCAATTGTCCCTCGCTCCATCAGACGATCTGTCTGTTCTGTTCCCAACACATCATGCAACGCATCATATAACGGTCGTAAATAAGGGTCTACCTTTTCTTTTAAGTCACCGGGTAGGAAACCTAGGCTTTCTCCTGCCTCGACTGCTGGACGTGTTAAAATGATTTTTTTCACATGCGCATTTTTAAGTGCTTGTGTTGCCATTACTACTGCTAAATACGTTTTTCCAGTACCAGCAGGTCCAATACCAAAAGTAAGATCAGTATGTCTGATTCCTTGAATATACTCTCGTTGTCCTATTGTTTTCGCTCTAATAGCTTTACCTTTTGTATTTCGTGCAATTTCTTCATCATATAAACTAGAAAAATATTCAATTGTACCATTCAAACTCATCTCAATTGCAGATGATACGTCGCGCAGATTAATATTGATGCCTTTTCGGATTACTGCCAATAGTTGAATCATCAACTGCCTAGCGTCTTCAACATTTTTTTCTTCACCAATAATCTGGATTTGTTCACCTCTAGTAATGAGTTGAACTTTTAGCTCTGCTTCAATAAGCTTAACATTTTTATCCGAAATGCCAAGTAGCATTACAGCTTCGGCAGGATCTTGCAAATTAATAGCTAGTTGTTTTTGTTCGCTCATGCTTAGTCTCCTTGGGGTATAACATGTGGTATTGCAATATTTTCATTAATCAGTAAAAGTATCTTCCCTTTTACTTTATCATCTTGTATTGATACCTGTAAAACTTTATCTTCTAATAATTGCGTTCCAGTTGGTAATTCTTTAATAATTTTTTGAAATAGTAGCGGGCGTATAAGATGTTCAATGGATTCTTCGGTCAGCGAATAGGTTATTTGATGACTCTTTTGTACATAACCAGCTTGAACATACTTTTGAATGAAAGCAGGTAACTGTATTTCCTTCCAAAACACTTGTTTGTCATCCACTTTTTTTTGTATGATCAATTCCTTTGCGTTCGGATTTGTAACAGCAACTTGCGTTGGTAATTCAAATGATAGTTCTATCCAATAACTGGCATATACCTTTCCCTCTGCGCTAGTAATAATCCTTTTGTTTCCTTGAGTGACAAAGCCATTTACTAGGACATCTCCTTTTTTTACAGCAATATTTTTTTCAACTGCCCTCACACCTTTTGTTAGAGTAAAATCTGTTATTACTCCACCTCTCTTTGCTACCAGATTCACAGCAGGTGCATCTTTAAGCTCTTTTTCTGTTTGAGGAGGTGCCAGCATTGGAGTCACCGTAAAGGTGGAGCCTGATTTTGAAAAGTGAACCCAAGAATACTCTTTATGCTTTAATAATATATTTTGACGTATCTCTTGTTCCGCTGGCAGTTTAGATGCAATCATTCTCTCTTTAATACCTATTTCTTTTAATTGTTCAGTTAGCAATATATTACTTTCAGGTGAATCCGAATCAATATTAATAGTCCAGATGAATTGCGCAAATAACACGGGAATTACTAAAAAAAAGAATACCCCTATAACAGATGCCGAGTAAATAGAAATAGTACTCTCTTTTAGTTCATCCTCCAATTTGATCGACAGTTTTAGTTTTTTCCTTACTTTACGAAAAGCCTTCAAATCTTTTGCTTGAATCGAAAAACTAATATGATTTTCGTTTGTATGAAGCTGATAAACTTCGATATTTTGTTCCTTTAAACTTTTATAAAGAGTAAATTGATCTGTAGAAATTGGTGCTTGTATTTTAATAAGACGCCTCATACCGTTTTTTCCTTCCTAGTTAGATTGAAGAACTGAAGATTATGCACATGAAGATGTAGCCTATCACTAGACATGGATTTTATGTGCAAGCTTTCGGCATGAATTTCTAAAAGAAAATGGTCATATGTACAAACAATACTATTTTCTTTTAAGCGAACCAATGAAAATGCATAATCCAATATAATATCATCAAAGCTATCTACCATAATACTCGCATGGAGTGGAAATAATTGCTTCACAAAAAAACACCCCTTTACATGAATTTATGCATGTAAAGGGGTGTTCATGAGTTATCTTTTGGATTTTGGTGGAGCAAGTATTTCAGAAAAAATTATTCCTTTGATCAATTCGTCTTGACTGCTAGGTATTATGCTGTCCACTACTGGAGTAGATACTGTTACAGGTATATTATTTTGATGAGTGCTTAATCTACCGGAACTTCTAGCTACCCCTTGATCACGTTTAACTTCTCTCTCCATTTTTTTTACTACAGGCACTTCTTTCACAATAGGAGACTTTGTTTTCATCTCCTGTTGTCGTTCACTCGTAAACTGTTTAGCAAAATCACCTAATTCTTTAAATGGATTTTCTGAAATAGTTTTACGCATTGGTTTGCTATTTACTGGTTTTTCAACAGTTTTTTTGTCGGATTCTTTATTATTTTTAAAGAAAAGACTAAAAATTGCTGCGATGATTATAGGAATGAAAGCTTCCAAGGAGATCGGCTCCTTTCCGCTATTATTTTAGCTCGTCGGTTGAAGGTTTATCTCCGCCGACCTTACTAATAGAATCTCTCATACCAGTATCTGCTTTGATATTATTATAATTCATGTAATCCATAACACCGATATTACCATCACGAAGTGCTTCAGCCATTGCTAATGGAACAGCCGCTTCCGCTTCTACAACTTTCGAACGCATCTCTACAACTTTTGCTTTCATCTCTTGTTCAGATGCTACAGCCATTGCACGACGTTCTTCTGCTTTTGCCTGGGCAATTTTCTTATCTGCCTCAGCTTGCTCTGTTTGTAATTCTGCTCCGATGTTTTTTCCGATATCAACATCCGCAATATCAATTGATAGAATTTCGAAGGCAGTTCCTGAATCTAACCCTTTTCCTAAAACTGTTTGAGAAATTAAATCTGGATTTTCTAATACTCGTTCATGACTTACACTAGAACCAATTGTAGAAATGATCCCTTCACCTACACGGGCCACAATTGTTTCTTCACCTGCACCACCGACTAATCGGTCAATATTTGCACGAACTGTAATACGTGCCTTTGCTTTTACTTCAATACCGTTCATCGCAACACCTGCGATAAATGGTGTTTCAATAACTTTTGGATTTACAGACATTTGAACCGCTTCTAAAACGTCACGACCCGCAAGATCGATTGCTGCAGCTCTTTCAAATGTTAGTTCAATATTAGCACGATGTGCAGCAATTAATGCGTTGACAACACGGTCTACATTACCACCAGCCAAGTAATGACTTTCCAATTGGTTAATAGCAACTTCAAGTCCAGCCTTATGTGCTTTGATCAACGGATTAACGATACGAGAAGGTATAACTCGACGTAACCTCATCCCTACTAATGTAAAAATACTAATTTTTACCCCTGCCGCTAATGCAGAAATCCATAGCGTAATTGGGAAAAACGTGAAAAATACTGATAGTACTATAAATGCAAGTACTATAACGACGATTAAAGTAATTGTTGATCCTGTAATCATTATGTTGCCTCCCCTTCTACCGCTTCTCGTACAACTATACGAGAGCCTTCTACTTTAATAATTTTAACATGCTTATCTTTCCCAATAAAACTTCCATCTGAAACTGCATCAATTCTTTCATTATCGATACGTATAGTTCCAGCAGGTCTAAGTGGTGTCATGGTCACGGCAACTTTTCCGACTAGTTCCACCCGATTTTTATTGGAAACATATCCTTTTTCCGTTGTTGTCGCATCCGACAGAATCACTTTATTCAACACTTTTAGTTCCTTACCAAAGAACTTCATAATAATCACCATTCCCACTATAGCTACTGATAAAGCAATAATAACAGCGATAATCATTTGCTCAATATCGCCACCAGCTAATACTATACTCACAATAATAGCTGCCGCCCCTAATATACCACTAATTCCTCCGGGCAGGAAGAACTCTCCAATAATAAGTATGATACCAATAACAAAAATAATTATCGTTTCATAACCAGCTAGACCTGCAACTAAATGTCCAAAAAAGAAAAGAACTAACGAGATAAGTCCCATTGTACCTGCAACACCAAACCCAGGTGAATAAAGCTCGACGATTAAACCCAAACTAGCTATAGATAATAAAATCGGTACTATGATTGGATTTGTTATAAAACGGGCAAGCGATTCCATAAAGGTTTCTTCTGTTTCTATCACTTTCGCTCCAGCAAGGTTAGTAACTTGAAGTAGTTCATCAAATGAGCTAACTGTTGCTTCTGAATATCCTACCTCTAAAGCCTCAGCTGAAGAAAGCGTCAATAATTTGCCAACAGGGGCTCTGTATTCAGGTAAGTCAACAGAATCATCTGCCATTGCTTGAGCATATTTAGGATCTTTCTCGGTTAGCTCGGCAGCGTTTTTCATTTTAGCTTTCCATGCACTGTTCGCTTTTTCATCCGCAGTGTTTCCACTACTGTCAATGACTGCAGCTGCACCGATCGTTCCACCTGGAGACATATAAATTTCATCTGTATGAAGCGCTAAATATGCACCCGCTGATAATGCTTCTGAGTTAATATACGCAATTTTACGAATGGGTGTTGAATCCAATAAATTTGCAATATCTTCTGCAGAATCTACAAAGCCTCCAGGTGTATTAATCTCAAAAATAATTGCCTCTGCTTCAGCCTCTTCTGCCTCATGAATAGAACGTTTAAGAAAAGCATACAATCCTTTTTCTACTTCTTTGTATACAGGTACTTTGTAAACCACCGTAGATTGTGCTGTAACAAAGGGGATCATCATTCCAAATGATAAGATTAATAAACAAAGAGAAACGACATAACGAGACAATTTCACCACTTAACCTCCTTTCTTCCATATGTATACTCTTATTTACGGAGGAGCTATCAAAAAGTTTCAAAAAATAAAAATAAACCGAGAAAATAAATTTTCTCGGTTTACATAATTGTAAATTTTAATCATAAAGTACGTGTTTTGAACGTAGGGATGGTCGGGATAAAATACCACTTACGTTAACGTGCAGCTTCTGATTTCTTTTTACGTTTCCGCTCAGGTTTTAGAAACCATAGCATCGAAGCATTGTAAATTTAAATTAATTAGAATTTACGTTTACGGGCAGCTTCAGATTTCTTTTTACGCTTTACGCTTGGCTTTTCATAAAACTCGCGCTTTCTTACCTCTTGAATTGTACCACTTTTAGATACAGTACGTTTGAAGCGGCGAAGAGCATCTTCAAGCGATTCGTTTTTACGAACGACAGTTTTTGACATCTCTTTTTCCCTCCCTCCGAACACACGTCAAGTACATAACCAAGTGTTATGTACTAAAAAATTATACCGTATAGTAGAGACTTGGTCAATACTTTGAGATAAATTTAACTTAATTTAACTTGAAGCTTAAACTTCCGGCAAAATCAGGTTAAGACTCCGGCGGATTTCTCAGGTTTTAAAAGGAAACAAAGGCTTCTTTGCTAAGTACCTCGCATACATGTCGTCAATAGTTAGTCTATGCTCAATTCAAAATCTGGAAGTAACTACGCCAAGTCATCATTTAATAATCAGATTTACTTTCTAAACCTTTTACAATTTCTACTCCAGAGCTTGCACCAATTCTTGTTGCGCCAACTTCAACCATCGCTTCAACATCTGCTAAGCTTCTTACTCCACCAGAAGCTTTCACTCCTAAGTTCGGCCCTACAGTTTCGCGCATTAGTTTTACTGCTTCAATTGTTGCTCCTCCAGTAGAAAAACCGGTAGAAGTTTTTACAAAGTCTGCTCCTGCTGCTTTAGATAATTCACTTGCTTTAATAATTTCTTCATTTGTTAATAAACAAGTTTCTAAAATAACTTTAACAATTGCTTTATCTTTTGCAGCAGTAACTACTGCTTCGATATCTTTTTGTACTAAGTTATAATCTTGGTCTTTTAATGCACCAACATTTAATACCATATCAATTTCATCTGCACCATTTTCAATAGCATCTGTAGTTTCAAATGCTTTAACTGCTGATGTACTTGCACCTAAAGGGAATCCAATAACAGTACAAACCTTCACAGGACTTTCTTTAAGTAGGGATGCACTTAAATTTACCCAAGTAGGGTTGACACATACGGATGCAAAGGTATACGTTTTCGCTTCCTCACATAGTTTTTCAATTTGGTTTTTAGTTGCGTCTTGTTTTAGTAATGTATGATCAATTAATGCTGCAATATTTTCAGTCATTTATTATTCTCCTTTCAAGATGTACGTACCTCTTAATAATACCCATAATAAGATGAAAAGCGCAAGTAGATTACATTTTTTAAGCAAAAAATGATTCAAGATAAAGTATTTATCAATAATGGTATTCTCTAGACGGATGTGCGCTTGCCGCACGCTACGCATGAGCCTTCTAGGATGTGTCGCTATCGCTCTTCATCCTTTTTGAAGTCTCATTCTTCGCGCTCTTGTGGCTTTGAAGGCGCACATCCTAGTGACTGCTGATTCGAAAAAATAACTTTCTAAAATCACGGATCATTTGCATTTTGGCCGAGATGCATATTTGTAATAAATTTCCTTTCTGCAGGTAAATGATTATGATAATGACATCTCGCATTATTTACCTATTTTATTTCATCGTGTTTAGAATACTAATTATGCCCAATCTTATAGTTAATAACTACACACTTAATTGATTGGAGCGCAAGGCGTCGACTCCAGTGGGAATAGCTTAAGCTGAAGACCCCGTAGGAAAGGCATTGGTCGAACTTTGTTTGACCAATGTCTTTGCGACGAGTAATCGTAGGAGCATATGTTTTCGAAGCGACGAGGAGGCTGAAGCCAAGCTCGCGGAAAGCGTCCGCCTGAAGCGGAAATTACAGCGGTATGATTTGTTTAATTATCAAGAAACCAGTAATCAAGTGACAATTTTTAATACTTTTTCTTCTTTTTTTTCAAAAAAAACCGGTGAAATATTATCACCGGTTTTGCATTATACTAATTCTGCTACTTCATCTAGAATCCTTACGAATTGTCCTTCATTGTATGGATATCCAGCTTTCGTAATTTTAACGCGAACTAATTTTCCGATTAAATCCTCGGTTCCGGGGATGACAACCTTTAAGTAATTATCAGTATACCCTTCAACCATATTAGAAACTGAATCTAGTTTATAAGCTTCTTCAGGGATAATTTCAAGAACTTCCCCTTCAAATCTAGAAGCATACTCTACAGCTAACTGATCATTTAATGTGATCAATCGGTGAACTCGTTCATTTTTCACTTCTTCGTCTACTTGGTTATCCATTCTAGCAGCAGGTGTTCCAGTACGTTTTGAGTATGGGAAAACATGGAGCTCCGAGAATTTTTGGTCACGGATAAAGTTAAATGTCTCCATATACTCTTCCTCTGTTTCACCTGGGAAGCCAACAATAACATCCGAAGTAATTGCTAAATCAGGTAACGCTTCTCTTAAACGATCTAATCGATTCGCAAAAAATTCCATTGTATATTTTCTTCGCATTCTTTTTAATACAGTATCTGACCCAGATTGAATAGGAATATGCAAATGTCTTACAACAATTTTAGAGTCTCTTAACACATCGATTACTTCGTCCGATAATTGACTCGCTTCTATAGAACTTATACGAAGTCGTTTTAAGCCTTTGACGTTGTTTTCAATATCTCTTAATAGTTGCGCTAGATTATAATCCTTTAGATCTTCACCGTATCCACCTGTATGGATTCCTGTAAGAACTATTTCCATATAACCAGCATCTACTAATTGCTGAGCCTGTCTAACAACTTCTTCGGGATCTCTTGAACGCATAAGACCACGAGCCCAAGGAATAATACAAAAAGTACAGAAATTATTACAGCCTTCTTGAATTTTCAAGGACGCTCGTGTTCTGTCTGTGAAAGAAGGTACATCTAATTCTTCATATACACGATTTTTCATAATGTTTCCTACAGCATTGATCGGTTTTCGTTCTGTTTTATACTCTTCAATATAATCTAACATTTTGGTACGTTCCTGGGTTCCGACAACAATGTCTACTCCTGGTATCGCCATAATTTCAGCTGGAGAGGTTTGTGCGTAGCAACCGGTTACACAAATAACCGCGTCTGGATTTTGACGAATAGCACGGCGAATAACTTGACGACTTTTTTTGTCGCCAGTATTCGTTACAGTACATGTATTGATAACATACACATCTGACTGTTTTTCAAATTCTGTACGGTTATACCCTTTTTCTTTAAATAATTGCCATATAGCTTCAGTTTCATAGTGATTTACTTTACAACCTAACGTATGGAATGCAACGGATGACAAGTTCTCACACCTCTTTCATTCAAATTCATAAGAAATTGCTGACAGCGCATATAACGGTGCAGTTTCAGTTCGAAGAATCCTAGGTCCTAGCGCAATTGTCTGAAAATCATTTTCTAATAATTGTTTTATCTCGGCTCGATCTAGTCCACCTTCTGGACCAAATACGATGAGTATCGATTGTTTATCATACACTTTTTTTAATTGTTCAGCAAACTTTTGTCGTTCCTGAATCTTAGCGTCTTCTTCATCCGCTACATATTTCACATCGAATGTTTTGGATATTTCTACCAACTCTTTTAAAGAGATTGGATTATGTATTTTTGGGATATTGGAACGATGAGATTGCTCTGCAGCTTCTTTAGAAATCTTTTGTAATCTCGCTACCTTCTTCTCATTTTTGGACTTATCCCATTTTACGATAGATCTTTTTGCCTCAAACGGAAATAATTCATACATTCCGAGTTCTGTAGCCTTTTGAGTAATTAACTCTAGTTTATCACCTTTCGGAAGTCCGCAAACTAGCGATACTTTCATCGGCATTTCATTGGTTTTAGCATGAATTTCTTGTACAGCTAAATGTACAGCTTTTGAAGTACCTTCTAAAATTTCCATCGTATACGTTTGGTTATGTGCAACTACAAAAACTTGATCACCTGGTGACATGCGCATCACTTGAATCATATGATGCGCATCATCCCCGGTAATTGTCACCGTATTATTATCACTGATAGGTTCATTTGTAAAATAACGTTGCATGACAATCTCCTTTATTTAGCAGGCTTTCTAGAAATGATTGTTACCCAATCTTCCATCATCATAACTTCTTCAATCTCAAATCCAGCCTGCCCGAGAGAATTGCGAACATCCTCTTTTTTGTTGGCAATAATTCCTGAAGTAATGAACAAACCACCATCTTTTACAATAGAAAATGCATCATTAGTAAATGTCATAATGATTTCCGCTAATATATTCGCTACAACAATATCCGCTTGTTCATCCACATTATCTAAAAGATTGCCATGCGTTACTTGAACAATATCGTCTACTTTGTTTAAAGCAATATTTTCTATTGCAGATCTTACAGCTACTTCATCTAAATCTAGTGCATGGATTTTAGAAGCCCCTAGTTTCGCAGCACCGATAGAAAGTACTCCAGAACCAGTTCCTACATCGATAATGCTTGAAGCTGACTGAACCGTTTTCTCTAATGCTTGAAGACACATTACTGTAGTTGGATGTGTACCTGTTCCAAACGCCATTCCAGGATCCAGCTCGATGATCAATTCGTCTGTGTTCACCCGTTCATAGTCTTCCCAAGTTGGCACAATGGTAAAACGATTAGAAATTTTCACAGGATGATAATACTTTTTCCAAGCTGTAGCCCAATCCTCTTCATCGACTTCTTGAACTGTTACAACATTATGTCCTAGGTCTATATTGAACTTTGTTAAATTGTTGATAGCAAGTTTGATCTCTTCCACTGTTTCCAATAAAAAACTGGTTTCTGATAAATAAGCTTTCACGCGTACGCCATCTACAGGAAAATCATCTGGGTTTAAGCTATAAATTTCACCAAATACATCTTCACGTTCTCTTCCTAGTTCATCCGAGTCTTCGATAACTACGCCACTTGCACCAGCTTCATGCAAAATATTGCTTACCGCTTCAACCGCTTCATTTGTAGTATGGATGGATAGTTCAGACCATTTCACTTGCGCCAACTCCTTTATTCGCCTTTTAATGTCTTTTTGATCTTATCAAATAGTGAACTGCCTTGCTCTTCTGGAATATCTCCACTGATTTCCGCAAATTCACGTAATAATTGTTTTTGTTTTTCAGTTAATTTTTTTGGAGTAATTATTTTAACAATTACATGCTGATCTCCAACACCGTAGCCATGTACATTTTTTACGCCCTTACCTTTTAAACGGAAATTCGCTTGCGATTGAGTTCCAGCCGGAATTTTAAGTTTTACTTTACCTTGCACTGTTGGAACTTCAATTTCATCACCTAACGCTGCTTGGGCATATGTTAAAGGTAACTCGTAATAAATATCGTCGCCCTCGCGTTCAAAACGCGGATCTGCTTTCACACGGAAGACGATATATAAATCTCCTGCTGGTCCACCATTTACGCCAGGTTCGCCTTGACCACTAACACGTAACTGTTGACCATCATCAACACCAGCTGGAATCGTCACTTTAATTTTTTTGCGTTTATTAACTGTTCCTTTACCATGACAGGTAGCACATTTATCTTTAATAATTTTACCTGTTCCTTGACAGTGATTACATGCTCGTTTTGTTTGTACGCGGCCAAATGGGGTATCCTGCGTAACATTTACTTGACCATGTCCATTACAATGTGAGCATTTTTCCGGATGTGTACCAGGTTTTGCACCTGATCCAGAACATGTTTCACAATTTTCTTCTTTTGAAACTTCTATTTCTCTTTCTTTACCAAACACAGCTTCCTCGAACTCAATAGTCATTGAATATTGAAGATCGCTCCCTTTTCTTGGAGCATTCGGATCACGTCTTCTAGATCCGCCCCCTCCACCGAAGAATGAACTAAAGATATCTTCAAATCCAAATCCATCTGCACTACCGCCGAACCCACCAAATCCTTGGTTAGGACCCGCATGACCAAATTGGTCATATGATGAACGTTTTTGTTCGTCACTTAATACTTCATATGCCTCGGAAATTTCTTTAAATTTATCCTCTGCTCCAGCTTCCTTATTAATGTCCGGGTGAAATTGTTTCGAAAGCTTACGATAAGCTTTTTTTATTTCGTCTTGAGTTGCGCTCTTAGAAACCCCAAGAACCTCATAATAATCACGTTTATTCATCTTTCACTCTCCTGCTCTGTTAACTTGCACATAGGAATAATTGTACCATGTACAAAATCCTAATAGCAAAACTTTGAAAATTTAATCATCCAAATCAATTTCATAATAGTATATTAAAGTGAAATCCAATGTTGACTTTAGCTCAAGGCGGACGATTTCCGCTCCAATTAACAAAAAAACTTATAAGAAATTATTTTAAGTTAATCAGTTTTAATCCCTATACAGTAAGAAAAGCCAAAGCCGGAACCGGTCTTTGACTTTTTGCTTACCGACACTTTAACGATCTTACTTGTCTTTATCGTCGTTTACTTCTTCAAATTCTGCATCTACTACACCGTCATCAGAAGGACCAGCTTGGTCTCCATTAGCTGCAGCATCCGCTTGTGCTTGTTCATACAACTTCATTGTAAGCTGTTGTACAATTTCATTTAATTTATCTTTTTTCGTTTTGATATCTTCTAAGTTTCCAGCTTCTAAAGCAGCTTTTAACTCTTCTTTTGCATCTTCAGCAGATTTTTTCTCTTCTTCTGATACTTTATCTTCTAGATCTTTTAATGTTTTTTCTGTCATGAATACTAATTGATCCGCTTCATTTTTCACTTCTGCTTCTTCTTTACGTACTTTATCCGCTTCTGCATTAGCTTCTGCTTCTTTTACCATACGCTCGATTTCTTCGTCAGAAAGTGAAGAGTTCGATTGGATCGTGATATTTTGTTCTTTTTGAGTTCCAAGGTCTTTTGCCTTAACATTTACGATACCATTTTTATCAATATCAAAAGTCACTTCAATTTGTGGAACACCACGTGGTGCTGGTGGAATATCCGCTAATTGGAAACGACCAAGTGTTTTGTTGTCCGCAGACATTGGACGTTCACCTTGAAGTACATGAATATCTACTGCAGGTTGGTTATCTGCCGCAGTTGAGAATGTTTGTGATTTTGAAGTAGGGATTGTTGTATTACGTTCAATTAGTTTAGTAAATACGCCACCCATTGTTTCAATACCTAAAGAAAGTGGTGTTACGTCAAGAAGTACAACGTCTTTTACATCTCCAGTTAATACTCCACCTTGTACAGCAGCTCCCATAGCTACTACTTCATCTGGGTTTACACCTTTATGCGGTTCTTTCCCAGTTTCTTTTTTAATAGCGTCTTGTACTGCTGGGATACGAGTAGATCCACCAACAAGGATTACTTTATCGATCCCGGAAGCGGATAATCCTGCATCTTTCATCGCTTGACGAGTCGGTACCATTGTACGTTCAACTAATGATGCAGTTAAATCGTCAAATTTCGCACGAGTCATTGTTACTTCTAAGTGAAGTGGTCCAGCTTCTCCTGCAGTGATGAATGGAAGTGAGATTTGAGTTGATGTTACACCTGACAAATCTTTTTTCGCTTTCTCAGCAGCATCTTTTAGGCGTTGAACAGCCATTTTATCTTTAGATAAGTCAATACCATTTTCTTTTTTGAATTCTTGTACTAGATAATCCATTAACACTTGGTCAAAGTCATCCCCACCAAGACGGTTATCACCAGCAGTTGCAAGTACTTCGAATACGCCATCTCCAAGTTCAAGAATGGACACGTCAAATGTACCGCCACCAAGATCGTAAACTAGAATTTTTTCATCGTGATCCATTTTATCTAAACCGTATGCAAGAGCAGCAGCAGTTGGTTCGTTGATAATACGTTCTACTTCAAGTCCAGCAATACGACCAGCATCTTTAGTAGCTTGACGTTCTGCATCATTAAAGTAAGCAGGAACTGTGATTACAGCTTTCGTTACTTTTTCACCTAAGTATTCTTCTGCAAAACCTTTTAAGTATTGAAGAATCATTGCTGAAACTTCTTGTGGAGTGTATTCTTTTTCTTCAGCTGAAACTTTTTCGTTTGTACCCATTAGACGTTTAACAGATGCAATTGTATTTGGGTTTGTAATAGATTGACGTTTTGCAACTTCCCCAACTTGTTTCTCTCCATTTTTAAACGCTACAACAGATGGAGTTGTACGGTTACCTTCTGGATTCGGAATTACTTTTGGTTCTCCACCTTCTAATACAGATACACATGAGTTTGTTGTTCCTAAGTCAATACCAATAATTTTAGACATTTAGTTTTCCTCCTAATAAATAACTTGGATATTCTTTTTTTTATTCATTTACTTTGACCATTGAAGGTCTTAATACGCGGTCTTTTAACTTGTACCCTTTTTGGAGCTCTTGAAGCACAATTCCTGATTCTTTTGAATCATCTTGCTCCTGCATTACTGCTTGGTGAAAGTTTGGATCGAATGCAACACCTTCTGCTTCGATTTGTTCCAATCCTTCTTTTTTAACCGCATCTAGTAAAGTGCGGTAAACCATATCCACACCTTTTACTAAAGAAGTTGCTTCCTCTGTAGTTGTTTCAACCGCAAGTGCTCTTTCAAAGTTATCAAGCACAGGTAATATATCCATTAAAACAGATTGTGCTCGGTATTTGTAATCAGAGGCTTTATCGAGCTGTACACGACGTTTATAATTTTCAAAGTCTGCTCTTAAGCGAATAAGCTTATCTTGTTCTTCTTCTATTTGCTGTTTAGCTAGAGTTAGTTCATCTACTTCTTCTACTACTTCTTCAACCTGTTCAGGCTCTTCTTCGGCAACCTCTTTTACTTCTTGCTCTTCTAAGTTTTCATCTTTGATTTCTGTCATTGACTACAACTCTCCTTATCCATGATGTCCATGTAATATTCTCGATAGTTCTCTAGACAAATCACCACTCATAATATCTAGTAACGACACGACTCTCCGATAGTCCATTCGGGTTGGACCAATAATTGCAATAGAACCCATCTGTTCTTCACCAATACCGTACGATGCAGTAATAACACTACATCCCTCCATGGCGAGATCATTATTTTCTGAGCCAATGCGGATTTGGATACCTTTTTTATCCAAATGGAATATGCCTGGAATTTGATTTACATGATCCATCCAATTCATGATACTTCGTGCTTTTTCTACATCATTAAACTCTGGCTGGTTTAAAATTTGCAGCTTCCCACCGTAATATACTTTGTCTTCATGCTCAATAGTCATCGCTTGGTTGAGCGATCCAAAAAGATGATTCAGACGGCCGTTATTTTGTTGCAACACTGTCATAGTAACTGCTTCAAGCATTGCAGGTAGCTCATGCAAATATACTCCTACCAAACGTTCGTTGATCAAATTGACCATACGTTCGATGTCTGATGCCTGAAAATTTTCAGGAATAGAAAATAGTCGATTTTCTACATGACCACTGTCCGTAACAATAATCGCTACAGCAGAATCACTTGAAAGTGGAACAATTGAAAATCGTTTAACACGATGTTTCCTTACATCTAAGCCTAACATAATAGAGGTATAATTCGTTAGCTCCGATATTATTTCAGCGGATTTACGAATTATTTGCTCCGTCTCCACCTTTCGTTCTTCAAAAATAGAACGAATTTGTTTTATCTCATTTTGCGAAATTCTTTGTGGAGTTAACATATTATCGACATAATAACGGTAGCCCTTTTGCGAAGGCACGCGACCAGACGAAGTATGCGTTTTTTCTAAAAAGCCCATTTCTTCTAAATCTGCCATTTCGTTTCGAATAGTAGCAGGACTAAATGGTACTTCCTCCTTTTTCGAAAGCTGACGAGATCCAACTGGTTGAGCGGTTTCGATAAAATCATCTACCGTTACTTGCAATATTAATAATTGCCTGTTTGTTAGCATGATTATCACCTCTGTTAGCACTCGTTCAAAGAGAGTGCTAATACTCATATAAAACTTATCAAATCTACAGAAAACTGTCAACGATTTAGCTTTAATTATTTAAGGAAATATTGAAACACTTCATTTCCAATAAATCTTCCACGTGTAGTTAGTTTTACATAATTATCTTGTATGTCTATTAATTCCTTTTGAAGTAATTCGTCAAGTTCTTTTCCGTATACTTCTCTAAGGGTCAGTCCGTATCTTTCCTCAAACTTAACAAGAGATACTCCCTTGTTCTTCCTTAACCCTAAAAACATTTCTTCTTCCATTTTTTCCACTTTTGTTACTTCTTTTTGCATCATGAGAGGTTTGTCCCCAAAATCTACAGTTTGCATAAACTTTTTTAGCGGACCATGATTCGAATATCTCACATCGTTCACATATCCATGAGCGCCAGCACCTAATCCAATATATTCATCATTGTTCCAATAAAGTAAATTATGCTTTGATTCTTTCCCTTCATACGCGAAGTTACTTATTTCATATTGAGAATAACCATGAATTTTCATTTCCTCTTGTAGATAACTATACATTTCTGCCTCTAAGTCCTCACCAGGAAGAGATAATTTCCCTTTGGACAGGAGATTATAAAAGATTGTTTTTGGTTCTACTAAAAGTGAATAGGCAGATATATGTGGAATTTTTAAGCGGAACGCTTCCTGCAAGGATGCTTTCCATTGGTCCATTGTTTGATTGGGAAGACCATACATCAAATCAATGCTAATTGAAGGAAAATCAGTTTGTTTGGCATATTCTATCACCTCATATACATGATCATTCGAATGAGTTCTACCTAATACTTTTAATAGCTCCTGATCAAAGGTTTGAACACCCATACTTAAACGATTTACACCAAATTTACGCATTAACTGCATTTTTTCAAGTGTTAGCTCATCTGGATTTGCTTCGGAAGTAAATTCTGTTACATATTCCATTGGTATATGCTGATGAATTAATAATAATAACCGTTCTAATTGCGAAGCAGTTAATGAGGTAGGAGTTCCCCCTCCAATGAATATAGTCTCAATAGATGCCTTTTCTAAATCTGCACTCCATAAAGACATTTCTTTTCCAAGGGACTCAATATATTCATCTACTGGTTGGTTTTGAAAGAAAAATTTGTTGAAATCGCAGTAATTACATATTTGATGACAAAAAGGAATATGTATATATACGCCTCGTACCATAACTATCCCTACTTTCTTTTCATAAAGTGAAACTTCAATCAGTGGGGTTATCTTCCCCATTGATTGAAAAACTGAACTCATGCAAGTAACGCCGCGTCGTACGGCAATGCCTGAGTGACCAACATCCTGTTGGCCCGAACCATTCGGGCTTTTACGAGCATTTGACCTCCCACTTCACTTTGTTGCATCTGCCAAGTCTTTAGGTGGAAGTCATACTGCCCGATAATGCGGGATAAACGAAAAAGGAGGCTACTAGTGCCCCCTCTTTTTGCTTTTTTATTTATTTGGCTCGTCCATCTTAAGAACTGCCATAAATGCTTCCTGAGGAACTTCCACAGAACCAACTTGTTTCATACGTTTTTTACCTTCTTTTTGTTTATCAAGAAGTTTACGTTTACGAGAAATATCTCCACCGTAACATTTAGCTAAGACGTTTTTACCGATTGACTTAATAGTTGACCGGGCGACAATTTTTTGACCGATAGCCGCTTGCACGGGAACTTCAAATTGCTGTCTCGGTATTAACGCTTTTAGTTTTTCAACTATTAGCTTGCCTCGTTCGTAAGAGAAATCACGGTGAACGATAAAGCTAAGCGCATCCACTTTTTCGCTGTTAAGCAGAATATCCATTTTTACTAATTTAGATTCTTTATATCCGATTAAGTCATAGTCAAAAGAAGCGTATCCTTTTGTACTTGATTTTAAAGAATCAAAGAAGTCATAAACTATTTCTGATAATGGAATCTCATAAATAATATTCACTCGAGCTTTTGATAAGAAATCCATTGTTATAAAGTTACCACGTTTGCGCTGACAAAGTTCCATAACAGAACCAACGTAATCTTCAGGAACCATAATAGATGCTTTAACATATGGCTCTTCAATTGTTTCTACTTTTTGTGCATCCGGCATCATCGATGGATTGTCCACTTTTAGGATTTCTCCGTTTGTAAGCTTCACATCATATATAACACTAGGTGCTGTAGTAATTAAGTCAATTTTAAATTCACGTTCAATACGCTCTTGAATGATCTCCATATGTAGCAGTCCTAGGAAACCGCAGCGATATCCAAACCCTAATGCTTGAGAAGTCTCTGGCTCAAATTCAAGTGCTGAGTCATTTAATTGTAATTTTTCTAAAGCATCACGTAAATCTACATATTTTGTATTATCGATTGGATACAATCCACAGAATACCATTGGATTCATTTTTCTATATCCAGCTAAAGGTGCAGTTGCAGGGTTTTCGGCTAATGTAATTGTATCTCCGACACTTGAATCCCCTACATTTTTCATAGACGCAGTTAAGAAACCAACATCCCCAACAGTCAACTCAGAACGTTGTGTTGTTTTAGGTGTAAATACTCCCGTTTCTACTACTTCAAATTCTTTACCTGAAGACATCATTTTAATCGTGTCGCCGGGTTTGACAGTTCCATCTATAATACGAATATAGACGATAACTCCACGATAAGGATCAAATAAAGAGTCAAATATTAATGCCTTTAACGGTGCAGTTGGGTCTCCAGTTGGAGCGGGTACTTTTTCTACAATTTGTTCTAGAATTTCTTCGATACCAATACCAGCTTTTGCAGATGCTAAAACAGCTTCCGAAGCATCTAAACCAATAACGTCCTCAACCTCTGCTCGCACACGCTCTGGATCCGCTGCAGGAAGATCGATTTTATTGATAACTGGAAGTATTTCAAGGTCGTTATCTAGAGCTAGATAAACATTTGCTAGTGTTTGTGCTTCAATCCCTTGTGCAGCGTCTACAACTAGAATAGCTCCTTCACAGGCAGCTAAGCTTCGAGATACCTCATAGGTGAAATCGACATGTCCTGGTGTATCAATAAGATGGAAAATATATTCTTCCCCGTCTTTTGCATTATAAGTCAATTGAACTGCATTCAATTTAATGGTAATACCGCGTTCACGTTCGAGGTCCATCGAATCGAGTAATTGGCTTTGCATTTCTCGAGATGTTACTGTTTGTGTTCGCTCTAATATACGATCTGCAAGTGTCGATTTCCCATGGTCAATATGGGCAATAATCGAAAAATTACGTATTTTTTTCTGTCGTGCCAGTCTCTCATCATTATTCATACTTGTTCACTCCTAATTTAACTACTTGCATTATAACAGATAAAGGATTGTTTAAAACATATTACTGAATCATTGTATGTACACTCTAAATTATTTAATTTGATAAAAATAAATATAAATAATTTTTTGCCAGACTTTAATCTTATCAAAAACCCGTACATAACACAATCTACGAGTATATTTTCCAAACAAAAAGAGATAAAGCATCTATGATTTGCTTTACCTCATTTTTAGTATTCTTATAATGGTAAATCTTCATTTAATATATTAGATATCGCTTTTGCTAAAACTGCAATCGAACGATTTATTTCTTGTTCGTTATTGTCAATGCCCCCAAGTTCTACATTGAGTAGATTTGTGGAAAGGTCTTGATTGTATACGCCGTCTACTCCCTTTCCTTCTTTTGGCAATATCCCTCGTGAGATTCCAGGTACTAATTTATTTAATTGGTTAGAGAGATTTTGTGCAAGTTGCTCATTCCTACTATAGTTTGGGTGCTCTCGGCCAATAACAAATATAAATTTAGCATAACTTTCTTCGCCACTTTTAAGCGTCGTCACATTTGCTTTTGCAGAATCTCTATGAATATCTAAAATAATATCATATTTTTTTTGTCCAATTGCATTTTGAACAAAAGGTCGTATTGTATTATACTGCTTCGCATCCCCTGTAGTCTCAGGCTCCAAAATATCAGTTTCTAATTGGTGTAATGCAAATTGAGCAGTTATCTGCTCTTGAAATGAAGTAATATTGTTTTCTGGATGGTACGTCGCGATTTTTTCACCTTTAGAAGCTAATATAGGTTTATAAGCTTCTTGGGAATGGGTAAAATAAACAAATGCTTTTTTAGGTTCTAAAATTTCGGAAACAGCAGTTTTGGTTTCTAATTGTGCTGCGTAGACAACAGCAGTGCTTTCCTCTTTTGGCATTACTTCTTTTGTTTCTGATTGTTGCTTTTGTTCCGGGAAAAGAGGCGTTTGGACGGTTGCAATAATAATTGGTGCTAAAAATAAAAGTAATAAAATGCTAACAACATTCTTTAAGGACTTAGCCATAATTTCCACTCTCCTCACACAATCGTATGAAGAGAGCAGCATTTTTAGAACACTTTATCTTGTAGTAATCCAACTTTCTATTCCATTAGAAAGTATATACGCATAATGTTCAACCCAAGCATCCGTCTCTTTAGGAGTTACAAATAAGGATGGATTTTTTCCGACAAATACTTCTTCAAATAATTTTCTTTTTTCTTCCGTTGGCCACGTAACCCATTCTCCAAAAATTGGTTGCAGTACAGATTTGTCAATATTCGGTTTTTTGCTAGATACCATTGGCGTGACCGCTAATGCAGATGAAGGGCTCCCCTTTTCTTCCACCTTAGAAGCAATATAATGAATGACTTGCTCCATTGCATCTGCGTATAAAACTGGTCCATCTACAACCATCGGAATACCAATAGCAGTTACAGGTACGCCATATACCTCTTCTGAAACTTCTTTTCGTTGGTTTCCTACACCTGATCCAGGATGTATTCCTGTGTTCGTCAGTTGAATCGTTTTACATAATCGCTCGCTATTTCTAGCCGCCAAAGCATCTAACACAATGATTAAATCCGGTTTAAATGCTTTGCTAATTGCTTCAACAAAATCACTTGTCTCAAAACCGGTTTGCCCAGTTACTCCTGGTGCATACATCACTACTTTTACCCGCTCAGCACTGTCATTGGTTAAAGAAGAATTTTGTAAATACTCAATTGCCTTTGGACCAATGGCATCAGGTGTTATAGTTGCATTACCTAATCCTATGATTAAAATTTTCGAATCCTTTGATAGATTATAATCATTATGCATCTCCCTAAGCTTTTCGATAAATAATTTTTCTAATGCTTTGAAACTATCCTCACTATCTGGACTCACCGTTAAGTCCGTTAATGTAATATATTTACCTTTTTTCTTTCCTATTTTCTTTTCTCCCGCTTCATTTACTTCAATTGATGTAACAAGTACCGCACCTTCACGTGTTTCTTCAAATATTATCCCCTCGGAATTATTAAGTTTGTTTTTTTCCTCGGCTGTACGATGCTTTACCATTTCATCCGATTCGTCTAATAAATCAGTTCTTCCCCACATAATATCACCTCTTATTTAGTGTGTTCAATGTGTCAAGTAAATATTCTTTGCATTTATATATTGCAATTTGTTTTTGTGTTTGTTAAAATAATGCTTGTTGTATTAGAAAGAAATGTATCATCTCAGACCTATTTAGGAGGTGAAAGGTATGCCAAACATTAAATCTGCTATTAAACGTGTTAAGACAAATGAGAGATTAAACACTCAAAACGCAAAAGCAAAATCAGCAATGCGTACTGCTGTGAAAAAAGCTGATACTGCTGCTCTTAATAACGACGAAAACGCAAAAGATCTTATTAAAACTGCTATTCAACAACTTGAAAAAGCAGCTTCAAAAGGTTTAATTCATAAAAACGCAGCTTCTCGTAAGAAGTCTCAATTAATGAAAAAAGCGTAATAAAAAATAAGACTGACCGATTTAATCGGACAGTCTTTTTTTTTGCTTAAAGATTACTAGTAATATTCTAGGTTTTTGTTATTTCAACAAAAACATTTCTAAAATTCTATCACGGTTTATATTGAGTGTTTTTAATTGTAAATCCACTGTTGCAAGGTCATTCAGTGTTTGCAAATTTTGTTCATTGTGAAGCATCGGGTGATCTATTAACAACTTTACTCGGTATGGATGTACTTTGAGCTGATTGGCAATTTGTTGTGCATGGTAGCCTTTTTTCTTTAAATGACTTACTTGCACCATTAACCTAACCTGTGTTGCTATTAATGCATTTAGTTTCAAAGGATCCTCTTTTCGCTTCAATAAATCATGATAAATTTCAATCGCTTCACTTTTGTTTCCGGAAAGATAAGCATTTCCTAGTGTAAATACATCCTGCTCTAGTGTACGTACAAGCAACTGCTTTATAGTTTTAATATCAATCTCTTGCTCTTCACCAACAAAGGTCGCTATTTTCGCTAACTCTGTCTGCAAGTGAACGAGATCTGTTCCACCAAGTTCTATGATGCAATCTATTGCCTCATCAGACATAGTTTTCCCATGAGTAGAAAGCTCATGTAAGATCCAACCTTTTAAATCGTGGACCTGTAAACTGGCTGACTCGATTACATTGGCTGTCTGCTTCATAGCTTTTGTAATTTTCTTTCGTTCATCAAGTTTCTCATATGGCGCTATAAAAACAGTTATCGCTGATGGTGAAGGAGATTTCAGCCATTCTTCTAGACGAACCGTATCATGAGTTATTTTTTCTTTGCCTTTCTCTGTTGCTTTTAAAAAGAAAGTATTTTTGGCTATCACAAGTTTTTTATCGGAAAAAAAAGGAATGGTATCTGCTTCATACATTACCTCATCAACTTTGTTTTCCTCCATATCAAAGGTGATAACTTCTAATTCCCCTTGCTCACTTAATTGTCTTTTTATTTTTTTTATTGTTTCTTCGATAAAATACGCCTCAATGCCGTATAATAAGTACACAGAAGAAATCTTATTATTAGATATTTGCATCCACTTGTCTGAAATCATGCTAAGTGCTCCTTGCTACATATAGTTAAATTTCATTATAACGTAAATAGATGAATAAAGTGAAACTTCCATCAGTGGGGATTCTTCATCCCGCGCTGATGGTTAGTTGAACCAATCGGGGATTTACAGGCTGTTTATACCCACCTAGATTTTCTAGATTTTCACAAAAGTTGAGATTAGGTATTACAGCCTTTAAACCAAGATAAATTGTGACATTATATGTCTTACTAGAAAAAGAAAAGTTTGTATATAGATTTTTTATAGGCAATCCTTTATAATTAGGTGGAAATAGGAGGGGTATCAATGAATGAGTTTGAACAAAATGTCCAGTCGAAACGTAACGACGCGATCGACTCTGGTGTAGGTTTTGTAGTCTCCTTTGGTTTTTTTGCAATAATGTTTATCATTGCAACCGTTATTGAGTTTGTAGCTCGATAAAGTGAAACTTCAATCAGTGGGGGTTATTATCCCTTACTGATTTATAGTTAAACCATTCGGGCTTTTACGGGCATTTATTTCCCACTTCTTCATGTGCTTAAGCCAATCCTTGAAGTGGGAGTCATACTGCCCGTTAAAGCGGGATAAATTGAAACTTCAATCATACTGATTGAAAATTAAAAGGGTTTTGCCTCGTGGAGGTAAACCCTTTTTTCATTTAAAAATACTTATGGAATTGTAATAGATATGCCCCCACTTTTATTAATTTCGACTTCAATAGTGCCATCAGTCCCCGTCTGTAAATACGGTATTTGCAATTCTTTTAAACGTTCAACTACTTCTGGATGAGGATGACCATAGCGATTCTCAAATCCTGCTTGTATAATCGCTACATCCGGCTGAACCAATGCCAAAAATTGTTCATTGCTAGAGGTTTTACTGCCATGATGCCCTACCTTCAATACATCTATTTGTTTTAATGCTAGTGAATAATGCTCCACTAAATCTAATTCTCCTTGTTCTTCCAAGTCTCCAATGAATAATCCATGAAAGTGATCATTTCTCATAGAAAGTACTAGTGAATCATTATTCCCTTCATAGGTTTCATCCATTGGATATAAGTATTGAAGATGGAAATAATTCGATAAGATCTTATCTCCAGCTCTCTTTTCATAGATTGGGATTCGCTGCTTCTCAATTTCCTGCCATAAATCACGCATTACTTCCTTCTCCGCAGACCCAGGAGTAATATGAATTTCCTTTACCTTTACTCCTCTTACTACTTCTTCCGCACCCTCCATATGATCGGCATCTGCATGCGTAAGGATAAGAGTATCGATAGTGTGGATACCTTTTCCCTTTAACAAAGGTAAAACAACCTGTCTGCCAATTTCATATGGTTCATCTGTCTGTTTCCAAATTTCTTGGTCAAACCTTAATAAGCCACCAGTATCAATCATAATAACTTGTTTGCGGAAAGGCATTTCGATAAGTATACAATCACCTTGTCCAACATTTACAAAAGTAATTCTTGTGGATGAATCCATATAAGGTGCTAGCTGAATGATCACTATAACGAATAAGAAAAAAAGAGTACTTAAAAAAACGTTCTTTTTTCTTTCTAATGAAGTAAGTATCAAAACTACGCTAATGTATGCAAGAAATACCATCCAACTCTGTGGCTTCATCGGATTCCACAATTGATAAGGTATGGCACCTAGTTTCAATATAAGAATATCCAATAGATTTCGAAGAGGCTCATAGATTAAAAACAGGTTTTCACCCAAAGAGGGTAATATAAACGTTAATAATAAAAAAAATAAGTTTAGAGGTAAAATAACAAAAGAAAATAAAGGAACGAATATTAAATTAGCAAGAAATGAGGAAACAGAAATCTCATAGAAATGGTAGAGAAGTATAGGGTAAACGATGATTTGACACACAGCGGTGATAATAAATGATTGAAATAAATAAGATTGACTTGACTTCAATAAAATGGAGGAATAAATAAGTGAAAATGCGGCCAAATAGGAGAGCTGAAAACCAATTTGGAATATAATCCAAGGTGTTAAAAAGATAAATCCGATAATACTCAGTGAAAAAGCATCTTCTACTGCAATTTTTCTTTGAAAATACATGGAGATTAACACAATCTCTGTTACCGAAACAGATCTCCATACAGAAGGTGCACCTCCCGCGAGGAGTGCATATAGAGGAAGGCAAATTAGTAGCAGCAAGTTCGCTGTTTCCCTCCTTACACCTAAATGAATCATCTTCTCATAAAATAACCAAGCAATGAGTGCTACATGAAGACCAGAAATAGCAAATAAATGTGTTATACCTAGCGTCTGATAGGCGCTTTGCATGTCGGTGGGCATCTGCTCCCTACTACCTATTAAAAGCGCCTCTGCCTCTGCTTGTAGGGATAATGGAAAGCTATCCTGGATATGCTGTTTCATCTTAAAACGCTGCCCTGCCATAAAGGTTAAAAAATCATTCTTTTTTCCAATTAGTTCATATTGAGAAATTTGAAGTTGTCCCACAGAACCATTGCTTTTCAAATAATTATCCATATCAAATGCATACATATGTGCCTTTGGTCTATTAGAAACTTCTTCTGTGAGAATATTCATAGTTAGTCCCGCAAGCGAATGTTCTGTGAATGCTTCCTTATGCTGTTCACTTTCTAGCTTTAATTGAACGTACCATTTATCCTTTTTTTCCGATGTAGCAAAACCACGTAGAGTACTTCCGTTTATGCGGTAAATGTCTGTCCATGTAATTTGGGTGACATTTTGCTCTAGTGGAGGAACGGGTATTCTCTGTTCTGTATAAAAATAGCAACCGATTCCTAAGCTTAAAGAAATTGATATATATAATATTGAAAACTGTTTATATACTAGCCACAAAAGAATCACAAACAGGAAAAAAAGGATAATGGTAGATTCGTAAGCAGCTACTACTCCTACTACAACTGTTATTGCGATATATATTAAATTTCCATGGAAGTCGTTAATCCAAATAGTTCTGCCACCTTCATTTCGTATGGTGCCAATTCTTCACTACTTGCTCCTTTTTCTCTTAGCTTCGAAATCAGCTCTGTGTACAGGGCAACTTTTTCATCGCTTAAGAAATCTATTTTACGTTCATCGAAAGGCACATGAATAACTTCGACTCCTGCCATATTTAACAATTCAAGGGCATAAGCGTTGTTTTTATAATTTTGTGCATAGTACAGACGACTGATTCCTGCTTGAATGATCGATTTTGTGCACGGAAGGCACGGAAAATGAGTAACATACAAGTCAGCCCCACTCACTGTAATCCCGTATTTAGCACACTGTAAAAGAGCATTCATCTCTGCGTGTATCGTTCTCACACAATGATTATCTACGACATAGCATCCATGATCAATACAATGGTCTCCACCGGAAATAGATCCATTATATCCTCCAGCCATTATTCGGCGATCACGAACAATCGTCGCACCAACTGCTAGACGTGTACATGTGCTTCTTAGTGCAAGTAAATGGCTCTGAGCCAAGAAAAATTGATCCCAAGTTATTCTCTCCATATAATTACCCCCAAAATAAACATTTCTTTAAGTGTAGTAGTTTGTGTGGGAAACTTCAATGGCTCATTTTATTACTTAACAGATATTAATGGCTCCAGTTTCTCATACGTTTTTTGTCCGATACCCGTCACTTTCAACAAATCAGCTTTTTCTTTGAAGGTACCAGACTGCTCGCGATGAGCGATTATTGCCTCTGCCTTAGCTGCTCCAATACCTGGTAAAGTAGACAAAACTGTGGCGTCTGCATTGTTTATGTTTACTAAAGATGATTGTGAACTACTCGTAGATAAAGGCAGTTCTTCCACTTCTTCACCCTCTTCTGGAACATAAATAACCATTTCGTCTTTAACACGCTCTGCATGATTGATATGTTTAGAATTACTAGACACTAAATAGCCTCCAGCCATCTCTATCGCATTTAACACACGATCTCCTTCGGAAAGTTCATAGACTCCTGGCTTCGAAACGGCACCTTTTACTTCCACGAATACAACGAGGTCCTCTACATATTCAATTTTTTCTTCTTCGTTAAAATTTTCTTTTAATGGGATAGTTAGAATGGAATCGGCTTTGGGGGTTGCCGATTTTATAAAGGATTGAATACTGATGAGCAGTATTATTCCTATAACTGCTACTGGGAGTAACAGCTTTTTCTTATATTTATGGACGAACAGTTGGATCAGAATCATCAGCCTCTTTCAAAAGAGGTAAATTATATGGAGTTACAAAAACTATACTAAATTTACCTCTAGTTGAAAAGAGTTATTTTAAAAGCCAAAAAGGTAAATAGATTATCGAGCCGGAAATACAGTGATTCATGTATAGTAAAGAATCAAACGATACCGCTGATTTCCGTTTCAGGCGGACGCTTTCCGCGGGGTGAGCGATAAGCCATCACCGCCGCTACGCGTTCGTTGTGATTGCTTATCTGCCCCACTCATCCCGCTGGAGTCGCCGCCTTACACTACAATCAATAAGTGGTGCATTACTTAATAACAATATTCTCCATATCGTTTCTTTAAAATGATAGGATGAAATTAAGTAATTGTATGGATAATTAATAGAATCCAGTAATCTTGAAAATCTATTATCTTTTCTTCTGAGATTTTGCGCATTACAGGATAATAGTAAAAACTATGCAGTGATCCAACTAGCGTTCATAGAGTTTAAATGATATTCACTAATTATTTATTGGGGATTAGAAAGTAGATTTACTTTAAGTAATAGTGGAAATACAGAGAAATATTAAGTGTTTATCGAATAAAAAGGGTGAGGGTGACCGAAATTGTATCTTCGAGCGCCTCTTCCATGGATGGGAAAGAATTTCTTCCCTGCTTCCCAAAAATATTTTGAACCTGTTTCCAAAAGTAATAGGAGAGATACGAACAGACAAATGCCATAAGATTATCGAGAAAAGAGAGGATGGTTGTGACGTCAGTCACGATCATCCTCTCAAAAAATCAAACGGTAATAATATAGCAAAAAGTATGTCCTAAGCCAACCAAGAACAATATAAACAGGTATTGACTATAAAAGCCTGCTCGTGCTTTTCTTATTTTACAGCATGGATAAACCATCTATCCACTTCTCCTGTAGGCTTCCCAAAAATATCATCATGGACGTTCACCGATGAAAACCCTACTTTTTCTAAGAGATTCTTAAATATTTCCATAGAATAAGTTCGTTGATAGTGGGATTCTTCAAATCGTTCGTAATATCCAGATTCATCGCGAACAAAAAAAGTAATATCATGGTAAATAGAATGTTCTTCTTCTCCTGGCTCCGTATGCCAAAGATAAGCAACCTGCTCATCCTCATAGGTAAAGGGTCCATTTGGATAAATTTCATCCATTTTATAAAGCGAATGGACATCAAAAAACAATTGTCCATTTGGATTTAAAGCTGCAAATAAACGACTAAATGTCTGCTCTACTTGCTCTAATGTCTCTAAATAATTTAGAGAATCTATAGCAATAACCGCTACATCTACCTCATCTACACCTTCAAGATCAGCCATTGATTGACATATAAAAGTGATATCCGTTCCACTTTCAAAGCTTCGATTTTGGGCAACTGTAAGCATAGAATCTGATAAATCTACACCTATTACCTCATAACCTGCTTTAGCAAATTCGATACTCAAAACGCCCGTACCACAACCAATATCAACTAATTTTTTGGATGTAGCCAAGGGCGCGTTCTGTTGTATCCATTCCGCATATTTGTTATACGGAATGTCGGACATTAACGAATCATAAATATAAGCAAATTGTTCATACGTAGACATTAAGCATCTTGCCCAACTTGAATCATTGGTGCATCTCCCCAAAGTCTCTCTAAATTATAATAAGCACGCTCATCTTTGTGGAATACATGTGCCACAACGTCACCCATATCAACTAAAATCCATCTAGCTTCATCAAAACCTTCTAAACGCTTCACATTAAATCCAGCTTTGAAGGCTTGGTCCTCTAGCTCTTTTGCAATTGCTTGAACTTGACGATCCGAGTTCGCATGACAGATTAAAAAGTAGTCAGCAAGTAAAGAAACTCCTTGCATATTTAATACAACAATATCCTCTGCTCTTTTATCGTCTGCTGCTTTATAAGCGATTTCTACTAATGAATTTGAAGATGTCATTCTTTCACTGTTCCTCTCTGTTGTATCAAATCATTGTAACAATGAAATGAGTCCGGAAATACCGGTTGTTTTTTTTCTATTAAAAATGAAATACTATGCTTTATACAACTGGTCATAGCATCTTCTAAATCGATCTTTGCTTTTTCACGTAAAGGTTCAACACCAGAAAAATTCCGACTAGGCTCTATCATATCTGAGACATAAATTATTTTTTCTAATTTGGACATACCAGCTCGACCCGTTGTATGGAACTCGATAGCTTGTAAAATATCCTGATCCATAATTTGAAATTCTGTTTTCGCTACATAACTACCAACCGGAGCATGCCACAATTCATGATTAAAATCCAATAATAATGGATTCATTTTTTCGGAAACGATAATGGATCTTAGCCACTCTTTATCGGCATACTTTACACTATCATGCAAAATCGCCGCAATCTCTGCTTTATCAAAATCTTCTCCATACATTTTGGCCAATTGTATAGCTGTTTCAGCTACACCTTTTGTATGTATAAATCGCTTTTCAGGCATACGACTTTTCATCTGCGCAAGTAGTTGTTCATGTTTCATATAGCTTCTCCTTTCGGATAAAATCCCGAACAGCATCACTAATAAGAAACTGGGTAGTTTCACCATTTGCTATTCGATTTCGAATGGTAGTAGAAGATAAATCGATTTGTGGTATATCTAAAGTTACTATAGGATATGCAGTTTCGAGTAATTTATTTGGTCTTGGAACTCCTACTAAATGCACATTTTGTATAAGTTCTTCGATTCGATACCACGTCGGTAAATCCTCCACCTGATCTCCACCGATGATAAAATAAAAATCAGTTTGCAGTTCTCGTTTTCTAAGAAGCTCCATCGTATCAAATGTATAAGAAGTTCCGCCTTGATCAATTTCAATCGTTTCTACCTTCAACATAGGGGCGTCTTGTACAGATAATTCCACCATAGTTAAACGTTGGATAGATGTGACTCTATTTTGAATTTCTTTATGAGGAGGGGTAGCATTTGGCATTAAACGCACTTCATCTAAGTTCAATGCATGGAGTACTTCATTTGCAATGATCAAATGTCCAATATGCGGCGGGTTAAAGGTTCCACCTAAAATCCCTACTTTTTTTCTCATGCACGACTCGCTTTTGGAAGCTCGATTCGTTTATTATTTTTAGACGGTTTATATAGCACTACCATTAAACCAATCAGTTGCACTAGCTCTGCTCGTGTACCTTTTGCAAGTGCTTCTGCCACTTCTTGCTTATCTTCTTCACAATTTTGTAAGATACTAATTTTAACTAACTCACGAACTTCAAGTGCTTCACCGATTTGTTTAATCATCGCATCGTTCACTCCACCTTTACCGACTTGAAAAATCGGAGATAGATTGTGTGCTTGACTACGTAAAAATCTTTTTTGTTTACCTGTTAACATAATTTCCTCCTATTTGCTCTATCAATTGTTGGATCATCCCATCAGTATCGGGTTTTACTCCATTCCAATATGAAAAGGCCAGTGCTCCTTGATGTACAAGCATTCCTAGACCATTAATTGTTCGAACATTGTTTTTCTTTGCTTCCTCTAAAAAAGCGGTAACTAAAGGATTATATACGATATCCGCAACAATTGCATGCTCTTTTAACCGATTTAGCTGGATTGGTAAAGATGCTTCACTAGTTTTCATACCGAGAGAAGTCGTTTGAACGACGATATCAAACTTGCTCAAATTAGTTTCTGCATCCTCAAGAGTCAATGCTTGTCCCGTCTGTAGTTCATCAACTAATACTATAGCCTTTTCTAACGTTCTATTAGCTATTGTCAGATGTGTATAACCTAGACTTTTGAAAGCATGAGCTATACCACGGGCAGCTCCTCCAGCTCCAATTATCAATATATTATGCTCAGGTAAGATGGAGCCGAGTGATTCAATAAAACCTAATCCATCGGTATTATACCCAACATACTTATTGTCCGCTGTTTTCACAACTGTATTTACTGCTCCAATTCCTTTTGCCGAATCATCCACATCATCAAGAAATGGAATAATCGCTTCTTTAAAAGGAACAGTCACATTCCAACCACTACATCCTAAGAGCTTTAAAGATTCTACTGCTTGCTCTAAATGATTTTTTTCTACATGAATTGGGATATAGCTTGCATCTATATTCAACTGTTTTAACCATGTTTCATGCATAGTAGGTGAAAAGGAATGGGTAATCGGATTTCCTATCACTGCAAACCATTTTTTCATACCTAAACCCCCTATATTAACGATGGACGAATAGATATTTCTACACCTGCTGGGGCATGCGCAGCTACAATTACTCCTCCACGTTGTACAGTAATCCATCCTAATCCAGAAAATACGATATCTGTTTTGTCATCTTTGATCTTAAATTCATGACGAACTAAAGGAGGCAATAGATCCGCAAACTCTTCACTAGGAGGAGATAATAATTTACCTTTATGCTCTTTATATAAATTATCCGCATTCTCTAATTTTGTACGGTGAATTGGAATATCATTTGCTATATGGCAGGTAAATGCTGCTCGGTCACCTTTGATAAAGTCAAATCGAGATAAGCCGCCTAAATATAATGTTTGTTCACTATTTAACTGAAATACTTTCGGTTTAATTTCTTTTTTTGGTGTAATATATTTCAATTCCGATGGATCTAAATAATGTGCCATTTGATGGTGATTTATAATACCAGGTGTATCAAATAATGACTTAGTGTCATCTAATGGAATTTCAATCATATCTAATGTAGTACCGGGGAAATGTGAAGTAGTAATAATCGCATCCTCTCCAGTTGCTTGTTTAATAATACGGTTAATAAAAGTCGACTTTCCAACATTTGTACATCCAACAACATAAACGTTTTCGCCTTTTCTATAATGCTCAATTGCTTCCATTGCTTCTGGCATACCTGTACCTTTATGTGCACTTACAAACAATACGTCTATTGGAGACAAGCCTAGTTTTTTAGCTTCCTGTTTCATCCAGTTGATGACTTTATTTTTTTTCACTGATTTCGGTAATAAGTCTGCCTTATTAGCTATTAACAATATAGGATTATTGCCAACAAAACGATGCAAACCAGGTAACCAGCTACCATTAAAATCAAAGATATCAACTATTTTAACGATTAATCCTTTTTGAGTTCCTAAGCTATTTAATATTCGAAGGAAATCATCATCTGTCAATGAAACTGGCTGTAATTCATTGTAATTCTTCAATCGGAAACAACGCTGACATATAATATCTTCTTTTTCTAAAGAGGACACTGGTGCAAAACCAGGCTCTCCTACTTTTTCTGTTTGAATTATTGTACCGCAGCCGATACATTTTGGTGCTTCTGTCACGCTTCTTCCTCCCATGTAACTTGTCCTTTTTTGTCCAAGTAACTAAAAATTCTTCGTTCCACCATACGATTAAATTTAGTCACAAAACCATCAGATTTTGCAACCGGAATGACTAAAATCGTATGAAGTTTTTGTCTGTTTCCGCCAAATACATCGGTTAATAACTGATCACCAATGACTACTACTTCTTCACGTTTCACCGTCATAATACTTAATGCTTGGCGAAATGCTTTTCCAAGTGGCTTTCGAGCTTTAAATATGAATGGAATTCCAAGTGGATCTGCAAAGGATTTAACTCGCAGCTCGTTATTGTTTGAAACAATTGTTACCTGAATCCCAGCAGCTTTAATACTTGCAAACCACTCGATCAATTTAGGTGTAGCATCTGGTCGATCCCATTCAACTAATGTGTTATCTAAATCTGTAATAATGCCCTTTATCCCTTTATCTTTTAACATTTCAGGTGTTATATGAAAAACACTTCTTACAAATTCACTAGGTATAAAATTTGAATACAAAGACGAACACTCCAATTCGAGGCTTTTTCTATTTATGATTATAGCATATTTGCTACATTCTCACCCATTCGGACAAATTTACCAGGGTGAACTTTACTTGAGAACTCCACGCTATCAGCTTCGAATAGCATAACGACAGTGGATCCAAAGGAGAAATATCCGACCTCTTCTCCTTTATTCCATATTGTAGAATTATTCGTAAGCTCAATCGAATTTACAAACATAGCTCCTACTTTTATATGTATACATTTTTTTTCGTTAGGCATTTCTAATTCTGTAAGCATTCGGTAGTTACCACTTATCGTTTGTTTTCCATACTGAAGTCCCCATTTATTAACTGGATACGATTTTTCACCAAGACTATATTGACTTAGTACTTTCCCATCTACTGGAGAATGTATTCGGTGATATTCTGCAGGGCTTAAGTATAAAATGATATACTTTCCATTTTGAAAGGATGAAGCTATTTTCTCCGAACCTAGCATATCCTGTAATGTGTAGGTTTTCTGCTTTACATAAAAGAGCCCGTCCCCTGTAATATCCCCAAAGGTCTCTATTGTAGCATCTACCGGGCTAATGATGCTATTGAATTCCCGATCAATCGGACGACTCTCCACTTTAACTTTACGAATAAAAAAATCATGTAAACTAGTGAAATCAGTACTTTTTTGTATCGTATCTTGAGTTGATATATTAAAATAATTAATATAATAGGGAATCATGCGTCTGCTTACACTGGACTTTGTAAAGCTTCTGATTAGTGACGAGGACCATTTCCCATTGGTTAATTCAATCATGGTTTGGTATAATTTTTCTCTCATTTTTTAGCTCCCTAGGAAAAATTAAACTTACTATTTTTACTTAATCGAAGTATAATGAACAAATATGTTATTTGTAAAGGAGTGATTTGCAATGTTTTTACAAAACGCGATGTATCAAACAGTAAAAAAATTGAAATCACATGCGGCGAACATGATCACCATTGGCAATCTTGCTTTTGGAGGTGCAGCCATCATGGCAACGATGAATGAAAATTACACGTTTAGTGTATTATTTATATTTATAGGTGGCCTTTTAGACAGATTTGATGGAATTGTAGCAAGAAAATTTCATCTGGAATCCGAATTAGGCAAACAACTAGATTCCATGAGCGATATTATTTCATTCGGGATAGCTCCTGCATTACTGATGTATTCATTAGTATTACAAGAGTTTAGTGTAACTGGAATGATAATAACCGTTATTTATATAGCATGTGGTGCTTTCAGGCTCGCACGATTTAATATTTCTGAACCGAATGGTTTTTTTACAGGTTTACCTATTACTGTAGCTGGTGTAATCTTAACGCTCTCTTATTTCGCGATAGAATATGTACCATCTGTCTCGTATATGTTTTTATTCATTATCCTCGCATTACTAATGATCAGTACATTTACATTAAGAAAAGTTTAATGACGAAATGCGCTAGCGCCTATGTTAGCCCTGACAACGTTCTTCTGCGACGAGCTTTGCAGAGGAGCAAGCGATGGAAGAATTTCACGTAAAGGCGTCTTTTGCATAGTAAGTTTGTCTAAATTCGTGACATCGTGTTACAACGAATGACTGATCCGCATGGTGCGGCCCCAAAATTCTGAAGCGACTCGAAGGGCTAGGCGCTGGAGCTAGACTGCAAAAGACTAAAAAGTATATACCTTTTAAATTTGAAGAAAAGCGGCTGCGAAATTGTAGTCGCTTTTTTCATATTTTGTCAGCTTTCGACATACATTAGTCTAACAACTAGATGGAGGTGAACCTCATTACAGGTCTAATGACTGCCTTTATAAGCATCTTTGTAGATTTCCCTCTCGTTCTTGGTTATTTGAAGGGCCAGGCATTTCATCAACCCTTCACTCCGGAAGAAGAAAAAGTCATGATAGACCGTTTTTTAGGCGGAGATTTAACAGCTCGTGACGAACTTATCGAACGAAATATGCGATTGGTTGCCCATGTTGTAAAAAAGTTTCACCCAAAACATGAATTATTGGATGATTATATCTCCATAGGCACCATTGGTCTGATGAAGGCTGTCAATAGCTATACTCCTACTAAGAAAACTAAACTAGCCACATACGCTGCCAGATGTATTGAAAATGAAATATTGATGTATTTGCGATCATTAAAGAAAGTACAAAAAGACGTTTCCTTACATGAGCCCATTGGTATGGATAAAGATGGTCACTCTTTAGAAATTACAGACCTACTTCCAGGTATCGATAAGAGCACAGATGAACAACTTGTAGAGGAGGAAGATACGAATAGCTTATACCGCCATTTATCTCAACTCGAAAGCCGAGAGCTCGAAATTATCGTCCGAAGATATGGATTACTTGGTCATGAACCGATGACTCAAAAAGATATATCCAAACAACTAAAAATATCTAGAAGTTACGTATCTCGGATTGAAAAACGCGCATTAGTGAAACTGTATCAATCCTATATACATGAAAAAAACTCTTTTGATGTATCAAACACCAAAAGAGCTTAGCTAAGCTAAGAAAAAGTGAAACTTCAATCAATGGGGGATTCTATATCCCCCATTGATTGTTAGTTGAACCATTCGGGCTTTTACGGGCAGTTTTCTCCCACTTATACTTAGTTACTTAGGTCAAAACTCGAAACAGGAGAATTACTGTCCGTTAATGCGGGATCAATCTTCACTTGTCTCTGCGATCATGATAAATGCTAAAACTGCAGTTATTAAAACTGACATCGCCATTATAAATAACATTCGATCTCCCCCTCTGTCATTGAAAGCGCTTGATGACTTTATCATAGCACATAACAAGAGAATTATTAATATGCACGAAACTACTCAGTATGGCGAATTAATGACAAACTTATAATTTCTCAATTACATGTAAAACTACTTGTGTCGAATGTTTTGCAGCAACTGGTAAAAATTCATCGAAACTGATAGAAGACTCTTTTCCAGCAATATCAGAAAGTGCACGGATTACCACAAAAGGAACTTCAAATTGATGACAAACTTGCGCAACTGCTGCAGCCTCCATTTCACAAGCTTTCATTTGCGGAAAATGAATACGAACCTGTTCAACTTTTGCAGGGTCATGCATAAAGATATCACCTGTAGCGATTAAACCCGTTGCAGCTTGGTGTTCACCAATTTCGTATACAGCAGCCTCTGCTAATTTCATTAAGTGCTCATCTGCTTTAAATGCCGCTGGAAGCTGAGGCACTTGACCAATTTCATAGCCAAATGCAGTTACATCTACATCATGATGTCTTACCTCATCTGAAATTACGATAGCTCCTACTTCTAGATTTGGATCATAACCACCTGCTGAACCAGTGTTAATCACATAATCAGGTTTGTATTCACTTAATAATATGGAAGTAGTCATTGCCGCATTCACTTTCCCGATTCCACTTTTCAATAATACAACTTCATGGTTTTTATATGTCCCACTTGTAAATTCGCTATTTGCTATTGTTTTTGTTTTAGGATTTTCTATTTCATTTCTCAGAAGCTCTACTTCTTCTTCCATTGCACCTATAACTGCTATTTTCATTGTTAATTGCCCCTCTCTAAAATGCACTTCTTTAAAAATAAGGAAAAAAGCTTCTTAAGTCAAGAAGCTTTTCTTTTTGCAAATATATTCTGAGCCCTATTCTAATGTTTTAAGTTTTTCTTTTTTAGTTGGTTTCCATCCTTCACCATCAATCCATTCTAAGGATATGCGATAAATTTCGCTTCCATCCTTTGAAGTAACGGTTCCTATCGATTTTTGAGGGCTTCCACCATTACCTAAAAATTTAACATACATACTGGACGTATCTAAATTAGCAGCATAGGCTAGTGCTTTAACTTTTTCATCCCAGTCTACAGAGGAACTATCATAGCTCGATACATGTTCTCCTGATTGTTCTGTTCCAATTGGCTCCCATCCAGAATCTACAATAACTGATTCAACATTCGTATCGTTTGATGGCTCTGTAGATACAGTACCAGCCTCATTTTCTTCCGCGTCAGTGTCTTCATTCTCTTCTTTTTCTGAAGTTGTATCATCATTGGAAGAAGACGAATCTGTGGATTCCGTACTATCGCCCTCTACTTCCTCAGACTCCTTGTCTTCCTCTTCTTCAATCGATTCACTCTCTACATTATCCTCTTCTAATTCAGTGGTTACATCAGATTGATTAGCACTTTCTTTCTCATCATCACCTGTAACTATATTTACAGTCACTATAATAATTAGGAGAATTACTATTCCTATAAGGATATTTAGAATATTATTCTTTTTTCTCTTGTGATTTCGTTGATCTAACCGAGTGTCAAATTTCGTATTTTTTTCTGGCATGTAATTCCTCCTTCTATATAAGAGAATATACTACAAATAGACGATATTAATAGGGTTATGTTTCAACAAGCTAAAAAATAGGACGATTGATAGTTATCAAAAGAATTTAATAGACCTTTTTTACACAACTGCTTGACCAATTATTTAGGTAAAAGATTCTATTCATTCTTTTCTATTAAGAAATGTTGAAATGCAGTTAATTTCCACTCTGAGCGGACGCTTTCCGTGAGCACGGCTTCAGCCGCTTCCCTCGCTTCCCTCGCTTACGCTCAGTCTTGGGTCTTCAGCTCACGCTGTTACCACTGAAGTCGCCACTCTGCGCTCCAATAACTACGTCCACTTTATATAATCGGATAAGTGGATATAAAACCACCTAAATATAGTTGCTTTATCTTCAAATAAGTAATAATGAAGTGGAAACAGATAAAAGAAAATCCATTTGCTTCTTTTATGATAAAATAGTATACCAAATCAAGCAGACGGTTTTATCCCTCTAATAATTTTGATTACACATATTATCTCGGCGATATGCTTTGCCAAATCTTATAGTTGGGTACTACACCACATTATATTTATTGGAGGGTAAGGTGGTAACTCCAGTGGGATGAGTGAGACAGATGAGCTATCACATCGACGCGTTAGCGACGGTGATAGCTCATCGCTCACCCCACGGAGGCCAACAGGATGTTGGTCACGAAGGCGTTCCGATCGCGACGTAGCGCACTAGCCTTTGTAATCCACCTGAAACGGAAATCAGTAGTGTTATTTATTCGTTCTTTTACCCTTAACACAGTATACAAGGTACAGTATTATATATTTCTTTTCAAAAAAAGAGGTAAACGGTTTCGTTTACCTCTTCATTTTATGATATGGTTTTTATTTCTACGTCCATTTCTCCACCAGGAGTAAGGATTTTCACTCGATCTCCTGTAGACTTGCCGATTAAACCTTTAGCAATTGGAGAATCATTTGAAATTAGACCTTCGATTGGATCAGCTTCTGCAGAACCTACGATTGTGTAAGTTTCTTCATCACCATCAGGAATTTCCACAAATGTTACTGTTTTACCAAGCGTAACAGTGTCGTTGTTTCCTTCTCCTTCGATGATAACTGCATTGCGAATCATTGACTCTAGGGTTGAGATTCTACCCTCTACAAACGCTTGGTCTTCTTTTGCTGAATCATACTCAGAGTTCTCTGATAGATCACCAAAACTTCTAGCAATTTTAATACGTTCTACTACTTCCTTACGTTTCACCGTTATTAAATGCGTTAATTCATCTTGTAATTTTTGTTTACCAGCAACGGTCATTGGATATTGTTTCTCTGTTGACACTCCCATACACTCCTTTAAATACACACTTAAAACTCTATCATGTATTATTCATATGCATCAAATCACAATGTTATGAATTTCATGAAATTATTGTCAATCTCAATCATCATATTATACAATAACATCCGTTTCAAGAATAGTTTTTATTTTTGTTACCATTAAATCGATAGCCACTTCATTTTGGCCACCTTCTGGAATAATTACATCTGCATACTTTTTAGTTGGCTCGATGAACTGATTGTGCATCGGTCGAACTACATTAAGGTACTGTTCCACAACCGAGTCTACTGTACGCCCTCTTTCGTTAATATCACGTAATATACGACGGATAATACGTAAATCTGCGTCTGTATCCACAAATAATTTGATATTCATCATATTCCGAAGTCGCTCATCTTCTAATACTAGAATACCTTCTAAGATAATAACGTCTTGAGGTTCAATTTTAATCGTTTCTGAAGAGCGGGTATGTTTTGCATAATCGTATACTGGCTTTTCAATTGCCTTATTGTCTAACAAATTGTGAATATGTTCAAGTAATAAGTCATTATCAAAAGCTAATGGGTGATCATAATTTGTATTAAGTCTTTCCTCAAACTTTAAGTGACTTTGATCTTTATAATAAAAGTCTTGTTGTATTACTACTACTGAATGATTCTTAAATACTTCACTTATTGCGTTCGTTACACTCGTTTTACCTGATCCTGATCCACCTGTGATCCCAATGATAAGAGGAGTTTTCTTCGTCATTATTTCATCCCTTTTCTCATCATATTATTTGGATATAATTTTGTTAGACATTTAAATTGGACAATTTGTAATGGATGTCTCGCAGCATCCAATACCCGTCCTTTTTCGTCCGTAATTTCATTTATAACCATCTCAACGTTTTCTATTTCTGGACCAAAAAACTCTACTTTGTCCCCTGGCTTGAAATAATTACGTTGCTGCAGTGTAACTATTTGTGTTGCTTCGTTATACTCTAACACAAGTCCGACAAAATCATACCCTAATTTTTTATCATGTACACCGTACATTTGTTGTTCAAAACCAGGCTCATCCTCAAAAAATGCTGTGTCTGTTTCACGATTTGCGCATTTTTCTAGTTCTTCTATCCAGCTTGGTTGCATTTGAAAGTTTGTGGGATCTGCACAATATGCATCAATCACTTTACGATATACACTCACAACAGTAGCGATATAGTGAATCGACTTCATGCGCCCTTCCACTTTTAAAGAATCGATTCCTAGATCGATTAAACGTGGTATCGATTCCAATAATTTTAAATCTTTTGGACTCATGGCAAATGGCACATCTTCTTCTGTAAATAACGCCTGTTCTTGTCCATCTGTCTGTTCATACAAATCATAATCCCAACGACATGATTGACAGCATCCGCCTCTATTTGAGTCACGCGCAGTCATATGATTGGAAAGAGTACATCTACCGCTGTAAGCAATACACATTGCACCATGGACAAACGTTTCTATCTCGATATCCACTTTCTCTTTCATCAATTGAATTTCGTCTCCACTAGTTTCTCGAGCAAGTACAACGCGGGTCAGCCCTTCTTCTTTCCAATACTGCACAGCTTTCCAATTGGATAGGGATTGTTGAGTGCTCAGGTGAAGCTCTAATTTAGGTGCTACGGTACGGCACGTCTCAATTATTAATGGATCTGCAACAATAATACCAGTTACTCCGGCAGATTCAACTGCTTGTAGATATTCTTCTAAACCATCCATATTTTCATTGTGGGCGAATATATTTGTGGTCACGTACACTTTAGCACCATACCGACTAGCAAATTCTACCCCTTCACGCATTTCATCTATTGAAAAATTCCCCGCATTAGATCGAAGTCCAAATTCTCGTCCACCTATAAATACGGCATCGGCACCATAATGCACGGCAATTTTTAGCTTTTCTAAACTTCCAGCAGGCGCTAATAATTCGGGTTTTTTCGTAATAACACGTTTACCATCAATTAGCTCACTTATTTTATCTATTTTAGTATTAAGCAAATAAAACCTACCCTCTCCTAACTGAATAGCATCATAAATCTTTTCAGTTATATATAATTACAATAACAATCTTCTTTAATACACAGTTTCTTTAAAGAAAAAGCCGGTATCTAATGGTCTTAATGCAGGTTGAATTTCTTCAATTTTGTTAAATAAATCTTTTTTGCAAGCTTTATAAGCAGCACGCGATTCATAATAAGCATCGATAGCTTGACGATAATAGCTTGTAACAGCCGTTACATAGGAAGGGTCTTGTAAGATTCCATCTATTTTTAAACTATCAATTTCTGCATCTAATAACTCATCCAGTTCATCAATCATACACATATCGTTTGGACTGAAAATATGCGTACCATTGATATCCTCATAAATCGGATATTTATTAGAACGTTCTTTGTCGTGTAAAAACATATTTTTATTTTTCGAGCGATTTTCAACTTCCATTGCTTTGTCTTGGAATAAGAAATAATTACCTAACAGTGACCGCTTCGATTGAAAAATACAAGTCATACCGTGGACTTGCACTTCTATTTGAACCTCAGCATTTTCTTTTACTTCCACTACCTCATCTAGGCTTAGTTCTCTTGCAAGGACAGCTCTGGTAGACCCACGTTTCCCCCAATAATTCGCTGTAAAATAATTAGTTGCGGTTTGTTCTGTATTCCAATGTAAGGGAATGGTTACCTCAGCTTCTCGTCTAGCTATAATGACGGCTGGATCACCAAAAACAATTCCATCTATGCCGATTGCCTGAAGTTTTTTCATGTAAGGTGCTAGTGCTTCAAGTTTGTCGTTATGGAAAAGGGCATTCATCGCCACATATAGCTTTTTGTTTTGCTTAGTAGTGAGCATTCTTGCTGTTTCAATTTCTTTTAATGTAAATTCTCCTGGAAGTCTTAGACCAAAAAATTGTTCACCTACTAAAAAGGCATCCGCTCCTGCAACCATTAACTCTTCTAAGTGACTAATATTTGTTGGCGTAACTAATAATTCTGTTTTATTCATACCTTTCACCTCTTAATACTTACTAACATTCCGTCTCCAACCGGTAAGAATGCGGTATCATAATCCGGATGATTCATCAGCCACTCCATAAATTGATGTTGGTTTCGGACCATAGTTCTTTTTCTTCTAGGCACTTCACTCATTGGTAATTCGGACAGTCCATTTAACAATAAATTGTCACAATAAATAACACCATTTTCATTCAAAAATGGGGCATATTTTTCGAAGAAGTTTTTGTACTGACCTTTAGCTGCATCAATGAAAATAGCGTCAAATTTGGAGTCTTCAAGCTCTTTTTGTGAAATTTCTAATGCATCTCCAACAATTACTCGAATTTGGTGTTGCAAATCCGCACGCTCTATATAATTTTTGGCCAATTCTGCCTTTGTTTCATCTCGCTCAATAGTTACAATGGATGTTCGCTCTAGTTTAGTTGCCATACGCATAGAAGAGTAACCAATCGCAGTTCCTAGTTCTAAAATAGACTTAGGTTTTTGTAAAGAAAGAAGTTGCAATAACGATTCCATACCCATCAGTTGCATAATGGGTACATGATTATCTTTTGCATATTGCTCCATTTCCAAAAAAATAGCGGATCTAGGCTTAATCAGATCCTTCAAAAAATCATCACTTATATTCATCTAAGCTAACCCCTTTAGGTCAATAAAATAGTAATCCCTATTATGTAAAAAAACAACTCTTATAATAACATAGCAGGAGAAGGAATGCGACATCACTCCCTCTCCTGCAGCCTAATTATTTTAAGAATTCGTCAATTTTTTGAAGATGCTCATCATAAGTCACAGAAAAGTGATTAGTTCCTTCTTTATCTGCTAAGAAGTAAAAATAATCGGTATCACTTGGATCCAGTGCAGCTTCGATAGATGTTTTACCAGCATTTGCGATTGGTCCAGGTGGTAATCCTGTATTTTGATACGTATTATAAGGGTTATCAAACTCTAAATCTTCAAATAAAACACGATCTTTATGTGTCCCTTTTGCGTATAAGACAGTTGGATCTGTTTGTAGAGGCATCCCTTCATCGATACGGTTATAAAACACACTTGCTATAGTTGCTCGATCTGTTTGGGCTGTAGCCTCTTCCTCTAACAAAGATGCAAATGTCAATAGCCAGTGAACTGATTTTTCCTCTGCTTGCAATAGGTCTACGTACGAAGTTACTACTTTATCCGTATTAGCAAGCATTGTATCTACTATTGACTCGATAGAAGGATTTGCCTCGAAAAATGGATAGGTCGCTGGGAAGAGATATCCTTCTAATGCATAGCGTACATTTTCACCTTTTATCTCTGCACCTAATAAATTTGGATATTTAATCATCATTCTATCCACAAATTCCTCGCTTGTTACGAGCGTAAAGAAATCATCTGCAGAATGGTTTGTATTTTTTTCAACTACTTGTCCAATTTGCTCGATTGTTAATCCTTCAGGAATAGTCAAGGAGAAAACTGGTTCTCTGTAAACTTTACCTGTTTTTAAACTTTCAATAATTTCATCTAATGTCATTGCCTTCGTTAAACTATACTCTCCAGCTTGAAATTGAGATTCATTATTGAACTTCGCATAATACTTGAAAATTTTAGCGTTTTTTATAATTCCACTTTCTTCCAACTCGTTGGAGATGGTGTCTAATCCTGATCCGATTGGGATGTCCACTGTGATTGTATCTTCAGAATTGGGATCTAATGGAAGCAAAGCTGATTCTACATAATTATAGACAACTAAGCCACCTATACCTCCAACGATTATTACTAGAAAGGTAATGATTAAAACAATTTTTCTAACAAGTTTCACTTCTTTTTTCTTATTTTTCATTTTATTAAACATAATATCTTTTTTTGTCTCATTTTCCACGGGTTCTCCCCCTTTATCAATCTCATTATACAAGAAAACATATAAAAGAACAAAAACCCAAGTACCATCTAAGCAGAAACCTGTTTCTATTGTTTTCGAGGGGCTTTGGACAGACATTATTCGATATTATTACCGATTGAAATTTTAGGGATGCTATTGGTTGTCCGTTGACCTCTTGCAATATTTTGAAGCAGGTAAGTTCGTTATTGGATAACTTGAACTATATAAAGAAGAACTAAACAAAGAAAAAGGTGAATGAGGCTTCCCTCATCCACCTTGAATAAATAATCTTATTCTTCGTCTTCGTCTTCTTGCTCATCTAAAAATGTACTTAACATTTCTTCGATCATATCCCATTCTGCATCAGACTCGACCGGAAGTAATTCTCCATCTTCTCCGTCTTCATTTGGTACAAAGGATGATGCATGAATTTCGATTTCTTCATTTTCATCTTCTTCAGCACCTATTGGATAATAAAGTACATATGATTTTCCAAATTCATCTGATTCAAATGTGAAAAGCACGTTACAAAGTTGCTCGTTTCCACTCTCATCTACAATTGTTATATTCTCTTGACCGTGGTCCATTTGCAGTCACCTCATCTATTTTTTCTATCAAGAAAGCCTTGTAAGATCATTACAGCAGCCATCTTGTCGATCACTAGCTTACGTTTCTTACGGCTAACATCAGCATCTATTAACATACGTTCTGCAGCCATCGTTGTCAATCGTTCATCCCATAATGTTACGGGTAATTGATATTTCTCGGTTAATAGCTTGGCATATTGTTCAGAAGCCTCAGCACGTGGACCAATAGAATTATTCATGTTTTTCGGAAAACCTACAACAAATTCTGTTACATTATGCTCTTTCACGAGTTCATCAATTCGTTCTAGACCAAATTCTAAATTTTCTTCATGTATTTTTATCGTTTCAATACCTTGTGCAGTCCAACCAAGTGCATCACTAATTGCCACTCCAACGGTACGAGAACCAACGTCTAACCCCATAATTCGCATCATTAAGCCTCATTATTTTTTTTGATATAAAACTTCACTAGTTCTTCTAATATTTCATCTCGTTCAAGTTTTCGAATCATATTACGTGCATCTTGATGGCGAGGAATATAAGCTGGATCACCTGACAATAAATAGCCTACAATTTGATTGATAGAATTATACCCTTTTTCTTCTAGTGCAGAGTGAACTTGTATCATCACATGCTTTACTTCTTGTTCCATCGATTCTTCAGGGAAATTAAATTTCATCGTTTTATCAAAAGAGCTCATGATCAGCACCTCGCTTTCCATTTGTAGTTAGTAAACTAATGTATCTATTGTATCAGTATACCCTATTTTGGAAATAGTTTAAAGAGATTTAATATAATCCAATACAGAACTTAAAGCAGCCTCCAACTTACTTGCATCTTTAGCACCAGCCATTGCAAAGTCTGGACGACCTCCACCTTTACCTCCGCATTGCTCCGCCACTAGTTTGACGATATTTCCAGCATGGTAGTTCCCACCAACTATATCCTTTGTTACTCCTGCGGAAATCATTACTTTATCCCCATCAACTGCACCTAAAACAATGACCGCTTTTTCCAGCTTTTGTTTTAAATCGTCCATCATTTGACGTAATTGGTTATTATCCTTCGCATCTACTTTTACGGATAACACAGTAACATCATTCACTTTTTGCGCTGATGACAATACAGAAGAAGCTTGGCTATTTGCTATTTTCGCAGATAATGACTCATTGTCTTTTTGAACATTTTTTAGCTCTAATAGTGTTTGAGCAACCTTATTCACTAAATCTTTTGGCTGTGCCTTCAATAAATTTGCTGCTTCGTTTAACATATGTTCTTCTTCTTTAACTATTTCATAAGCACCTTTACCCGTTACAGCCTCAATACGTCTAGTACCCGCTCCGATTCCACTTTCAGAAAGTATTTTAAAGAATCCAATTTCTGAAGTGTTTTGAACATGAATACCACCACATAGCTCTAATGAGAAATCCCCCATTTTTACTACTCTTACAATATCACCATATTTTTCGCCGAATAATGCCATTGCTCCCATTTGTTTTGCTTCATCAATATTATGGAAGCCAGTAACTACCGGGATATTATCCCACACTTTTTCATTAACTATACGTTCTATTTGTTCAAGCTCTTCTGTTGTTACTTGTCCAAAATGAGAAAAGTCAAAACGTAAACGATCAGGACCAACATAAGAACCAGCTTGGTTTACATGAGTTCCTAATACATCTTTCAAAGCTTGATGTAAAATATGTGTAGCAGAGTGATTTTTAATCGTGTGTCCACGAAGAGAATTGTCGACAGTAGCCAAAACTTCTGCATCTGTAATGATCTCTCCTGATTCAATAACAACTGTGTGTAAGTTTTGTCCATTTGGAGCTTTTTGGACATCTTTTACATATCCTCTAAATGTATCGTTTTCAATTACTCCATGATCGGCAATTTGCCCACCACTTTCAGCGTAGAAAGGTGTTTTTGTTAAAACTACTTTAACTTCCTCACCTTCGTGTGCTGTTTTTACTAATACTTGATCCCGCACAATTGAAGTAACTTTTGTAGATACAGACATTGTGTCATATCCAATAAATTCACTTTCATCATGTAGATTTCCAAACACTTCGGATTGTACTTGCATAGAATCTACATTTTGACGAGCTGCACGAGCACGAGCACGTTGAGCTTCCATTTCTGATTTGAACCCTTCATGGTCAACAGTCATATTTGCTTCTTCTGCATATTCTTCCGTTAATTCAATTGGGAATCCGTACGTATCGTATAACGTAAACGTCGTTGTTCCTGGAATTGAAGATTCACCTTTAGCTCGCTGTTCTTCAATAACTTTTTCTAATATAGCTAGGCCATCATGAAGCGTTTCATGGAATCTTTCTTCTTCCGTTTTCATAACACGCATGATGAAATCCTGTTTTTCTGTTACTTCCGGGTAGAAGTCTTGCATGATTTTCCCTACTACTGGTACGAGTTCATATAAGAATGGCTTTTCTATCCCTAATTGTTTTGCAAAACGAACTGCTCTGCGAAGTAATCTTCTAAGGACATAACCTCTTCCCTCGTTTGATGGTAAAGCACCATCTCCAATAGCAAAAGCAACTGTACGAACGTGGTCAGCAATTACTTTAAATGCAGTATCATCCACATCATTTGCACGATATGGTTTACCAGAAATCATTTCTGTTTGACGAATAATTGGCATAAATAAATCTGTATCAAAGTTTGTTGGAACATTTTGGACTACACTTGCCATACGCTCTAGTCCCATACCAGTATCAATATTTTGTTTTGGTAATGGTGTGTAGGTATTGTCTGGATTATGATTGAATTCGGAGAACACTAAATTCCAAATTTCTAAGTAACGCTCATTTTCCCCTCCCGGATACAACTCAGGATCATTCAAATCATTGCCATAGCTTTCTCCACGATCATAGAAAATCTCCGAGTTCGGACCACTTGGACCTTCTCCAATATCCCAGAAGTTACCTTCCAATCGAATAAGTCTTTCTTCCGGAATTCCAATTTCATCCTTCCAAATATTATATGCTTCTTCGTCTTCTGGATGAATAGTAATAGATAACTTTTCCGGTTCGAATGCCATCCACTTGGAATCTGTTAAAAACTCCCATGCATATTGGATTGCTTCTTTTTTGAAGTAGTCGCCAATAGAAAAGTTTCCTAACATTTCAAAGAAAGTATGATGTCTTGCTGTTTTTCCAACGTTCTCAATATCGTTTGTACGAATGGATTTTTGCGCATTCGTAATACGAGGGTTTTCAGGAACAACACGCCCGTCAAAATATTTTTTTAATGTAGCTACACCACTGTTTATCCAAAGTAAAGATGGGTCGTTGATAGGTACAAGTGGAGCTGATGGTTCCTGGGAATGACCTTTTTCCATAAAAAAGTCTAAATACATTTGTCTAATTTGAGCACCTGTTAATTGTTTCATGTTTAGTTCCTCCTAATAATTTGTATTAGTAAACTTTAAAGATTTAATTTAATGCTGACATTACTCGAGACGAAAAACTAAAAGTATTAATTTTTTTTATAAATCCCGTTTCGCCAGTAAACTATCTTCGACCGCGAGTAATCCCAATCACTTCACAAGTGATATCTAAAAACCAAAACAAATAAAAAAAGCCCTCATCCCTAAAAAAGGGACGAAAGCTGTTGTTTCGCGGTACCACCCTAGTTACATAGCAGATTTTCCTACTATGTCTCTCAAGAAGCCTTAACGCGGCCGAACGACAGGTTTTAACTGTACTCAGGAGTAGCTTTCCTATATGTTAGTTCAGTGAATTCTTTCAGCCAAGGAATTCATCTCTAGTCAGATAACAATTAGTACTTTCTCCGTCAACATTTTACTATATGCAATTGATTATAAAAAACAAATCGTCCTGTGTCAATTGTCTGTATCCATAAATTGATACGGTGTGACACCATTCATGCCAAAAAGGGGGTCGATCTTATGATAATTTTCAGCAGTTAAGTAAGTTAAGTCAGTTTGAGTCTCATCTGATGCTAATTCTTTTATTATTTCTTTATCTTCTTGCTCAGATTCGTCTACATTAGATAAACGATCTTTTAACGTAGTTAATCGCTGAAGATCATCAGTTCTTTGAACTCCAAACTTAAATACTTCAGGATCTCCACATAAGATGAGAAAGTTTTTAGCACGAGTTATTCCTGTATATAGTAAATTTCGTCTTAGCATTTTCATATAACTTCTCGTTATAGGCATAATAACCGTTTGAAATTCACTACCCTGTGATTTATGGACTGAACAGCAATAAGCAAGTGTTAGCTGATTCAAATCATTTTTTTCGTAGGTTACTTCATTGCCATCAAATGAAACAATTAGCATTTCTTTTTTCTCAACTGTTTCTGCAGCTCTGAAAATACTAATAACTTCCCCCATATCTCCATTAAATACATGACTCTCTGGTTGATTTACTAGTTGAAGTACTTTGTCTCCAATACGATAGATAGTTTCACCAAATAGCATTTCTTTTCGCTTTCCGTCAGTATTTGGGTTGACCATTTCCTGGATCATTTTGTTAAGTGCGTCAATACCTGCTGGACCTCTATACATAGGTGCTAATACTTGCATTTCCCGAATGGAATGTCCTTTGGATAATGCACTTTTTAATACTTGCTCCACCACTTTCGGGATCTGATCGGTAGTAGCTTTTATGAATGAACGATCCTTTGTCTTGTCTAATAGAGATGCCGGAACCAGTCCTTGCTTCATTTCATGTGCCAGTTCTATAATTGAGGATCCTTCTGCTTGTCGGTAAATATCTTTAAGTTCAACTGTAGGAATTCGTTTAGAAGCAAGCAAATCCTTTAATACCTGCCCTGGTCCTACCGGCGGAAGTTGATCTTGGTCTCCAACAAAAATAACTTGGGCGTCTTTTGGAATAGCCTTTAGTAATTGATGTCCTAACCAAGTATCTAACATAGATGTTTCATCAATGATAATTAGTTTTCCTTCTATTTCTTTACCTACTACATCAGAATCCTCTTGGCCAGTAAAGCCTAATAATCTATGGATAGTCATAGCCGGAAGTTCTGTTGATTCGCTTAGGCGCTTGGCCGCTCTACCAGTTGGAGCAGCTAAAACTATCGGAAAAGGTTTTTTGTCCTTTAACCATTCCTTCGGATCCAATGAAAGGCCATGTAGCTCTGCATATAGTTCAACAATCCCTCGGACAACTGTTGTTTTACCCGTACCAGGACCTCCCGTTAGTAAGGTCATACTTGCATTTAGCGCTGTCTCAATCGCATTAATCTGAGTCGGGGCATATTGCACCCCTAAACGTTCTTCAATACCCCCAAGATGCTTTTTCATCTCTGCTAAGGGAAATTGATGATGCGTATCATTTTCAGCTAGAAGCGTTTCAATTTTTGAACCAATTCCAACTTCGGAAAAATATAAAGAAGGAATATAAAAACGATTCACTTCTCCTACTATCCGACTTTCTTCAGCGAGTTCAATGCAGCATTTACTAATTGCCTCATACGGAATTTCTTCACGCTGCGCATTTTCTAATAACTTTTTAACTGATTCTAATAATTGCTCTGCGTATAAAAATACATGACCTTCACCTAAAGAAGCAGTTTGAAGCAGGTGATAGATTGCTGCCTTAATACGATCTGGGTGGTTACCTTGAATACCTAATTTATAGCCAAGCTCGTCAGCTCGAACAAAACCTACACCCTCAACCTCTTCAATTAGACGAAATGGATTTTTAGTAAGGATGGTGATTGTTTCTTCTCTATATGCTTGATAGATTTTCATAGCTACTTGAGGTCCAAATCCCCATTCGTTGAGTTGAATCATCACTTTTTCCAAGCCTAAATTTTGTTCTAATACTGCTCGTAGTGTTTGTTTTTTCTCTTCAGAAAGACGTGGCACTACATCTAGTGCTTCTGGGTCATCTAATATTTTGTTAATGGCGTTTGGTCCGAGTTTTTTAACAATTTGTTCTGCTGTTTTGCGACCTATACCAGTGAACATATCACTCGATAGATAATGAATGATTCCTTGCTCCGTCGCAGGTACTTCTTTTTGAAACGTTTCCACTTGGAATTGAACACCATATTTTGGATGATTTTTAATATAACCAATGAATTTATATGGTTCTTCCAGTACTAATGGGGGGAAATAACCCGATACTATTACTTCTTTGTCGGTGTATGTAGTGTTTGTGGATTTGATTTTTACTTTTATGATAGAAAATAAGTTTTGAGGATTATGAAAAATCGAGACGATAGGACGACCTGTAATAAATTGTTTCTCATTATTTATTTCGTTGGTCATACTACCGCCTCCAGAATTTCATTAATTTCGTAGGGAAATCATGTCGTGCACATAGCGCGCCTGATCATAATTGGGTTGAAGTGTAAAAGCTTCTTTTAAATGGGTTAATGCAGCTTCCGTGTTAGATGTAGAAACAGCATATAAAACACCTAAATTATAGTGAGCATCTGCATTTTCAGCATCTGTCTCAATTATCTCTTTGAAAATAGGCTCAGCTTGATCGAACATTTCTAAGCTGGCAAGGGCGATTCCATAAGATAATTTCACTTGAGCATCCTCAGGAGCTAGTTCATATGCTCTTTGAAAGTACGGTAGTGAAAGCTTTGTTAAACCTTCTTTTTCAAGACTCTTCCCAAGCATATAGTAAGCGTCCGGTCCTTCAATACCATTTGCAATTGCTTTTTCATATAACTTAGCAGCTTCCTCAAATCGCTCCGCATTATAGTATAAGTTTGCAAGACTATAATAGGCCGTAGCTGCACCCTCATCTAATGTGATCGCTTTTTGAAAGAATTTCTCCGCTCGTTCATCTTCATTCATCGAGGATAAAAGATTTCCAAAATTGATATAACCTATTGCCTCATCCGGATTTTCTTCAATAGCTTTCGTAAAAAACTCAACCGCTTTTTCGTAATTTTCTTCTTGTATAGCTTGAATTCCTAATTCGTTATAATTCATGTTATTACCTCCAGTTATCCAACATAATCCAGTTTAAGGCCATCTTTAAATACTTCATCGATTGTAGCCCCACCTAGGCATTCGTCACCTTGGTAGAATACTACGGCCTGTCCTGGTGTTATAGCACGTACTGGCTCGTCAAATATAACTCTAACTCGATTAGTATCTATCAACTCTACAAGTACACCTACATCCTCTTGACGATAGCGAAATTTCGCTGTTGCTTGGAAAGATTGAGGTTTTTCTATTGTTGTTGTAAAGGATAAATCAGTTGCAGTTAGGCTAGTCGAAAATAATGCATCATTATTAATATTTTGCCCAACTAGAAGTACATTTCTGTCCAAATCTTTCCCAATAACGAACCAGGGATCACCTGAACCACCAATTCCAAGACCATGGCGTTGACCAATTGTATAATACATCAATCCGTCATGCTGTCCCATTACTTTTCCATCCATTGTTTCCATAGTACCTTGTTGCGCAGGAAGGTACTGACTCAAAAATTCCTTGAAGTTTCTTTCGCCAATGAAACAAATACCAGTGGAATCCTTTTTCGTAGCAGTAGCAAGACCTTGTTCCAATGCAATTTCACGCACTTTTTTCTTTTCTAAATGTCCAATTGGGAACATTACCTTTTCTAATTGCTCTTGGTTTAATTGATTTAAAAAATACGTTTGATCTTTATTGTTATCTCTTCCACGCAGCATACGAGTTTGTCCATCACGAACTTCTACTTGTGCATAGTGACCAGTTGCTAAGTAGTCTGCTCCTAATGCTAATGCATGCTCTAAAAAGGCTTTAAATTTAATTTCTTTATTACACATAACATCTGGGTTAGGAGTTCGTCCTGCTTTATATTCTTCTAAAAAGTAAGTGAAAACCTTATCCCAATATTGTTTTTCAAAGTTTACCGCATAATAGGGAATACCTATTTGATTGCAAACTTTTATAACATCTTCATAATCCTCTGTTGCAGTACACATACCAAACTCATCGGTGTCATCCCAGTTTTTCATGAAAATGCCGATTACATCATAGCCTTGCTCTTTCAGTAGATAAGCGGCAACAGAAGAGTCTACCCCTCCGGACATTCCGACTACTACTCTTGTATCTTCTATTTTTTTCATCGTATTCACTCATTTCACTTAAATCTTTAACTTCATTGTAATACATTCAAACTCAATCCAAATGAAGTTAATCCTTTAATTGAATTTGAACTATAGTAGTATATTGCTTATTTTTTTTGCTGCTTCCATCACTTGCTCTTCCGTATTGTTCAAGCCAAAGCTAAAACGAACCGAATTGCGCAGCTCTGGTGTGTTTTCACCATACATCGCTACTAGAACATGAGATGGATCAATCGAACCGGCGGTACAAGCAGATCCGCTAGAAGCGTCAATACCAGCTAAATCTAATTGCACTAAAAAAGTCTCCACATCTGTATTGGGGATACTAATGTTTAATACATGTGGAAGAACTGATTCATGAGATCCATTAATTTTAAAAGGAACGCCTAATCTCTCCAATTCGGTTAGGAAAACTTTCTTTAACTGACTATAAGCTAGAATGCCATCAGTAATTGCTACTTGTTTCAATTGAACTGCCTTTGCAAATGCAACAATAGCCGGTACATTTTCCGTACCTGCTCGTTTTTTCCGCTCTTGCTGTCCTCCGTAAAAAATAGGCTTTAGTAAAATACCTTTTCGTTGATATAAAAAACCTATCCCTTTAGGCCCGTTTATCTTATGACTGGAAACACTTAGTAAATCAATGTAGGCTGGTTGAACATTTATTGATAAACTTCCATATGCTTGTACAGCATCTGTATGGAAATAGGCTGGATGATCCTTCAGTAACTCTCCAATTTCCTCGATAGGTTGAACAACCCCCACCTCATTATTTGCAAACATAATGGAAACTAAAATAGTATCTTTTCTCAGAGAATTTTTCAAGTCATTGATACTGATTAAACCATTTTTATCAACTGGTAAATAAGTTACCTCAAAACCTTCTTTTTCAAGCTGCTCACATGCGTGAAGTACGGCATGATGTTCAACTTGCGTTGTGATAATATGCTTACCTTCGTTCTTTCTTGCGTAAGCAGTTCCAAAAATAGCGTAATTATCTGCTTCCGTACCTCCGCTAGTAATTGTAATTTCCGTTTCATGTGCTCCAATACTTTGAGCTAAAATTGTTCTAGCTTCATCCACTTTTTTTCTTGCTTTTCTTCCAGTTTGATGAATGCTAGATGGATTTCCGAACTCTTCCTTCATCTCAGCCGTGTAGACTTGGATTACTTCTTTGGCCATCGGTGTTGTGGCTGCATGATCCAAATATATTCTAGTCATTTTAAACTCCTTATATATAAAACATATATCCAGCACTCTCTGGATCTTCTTCAGTATATTTTGCAAGGTCTTCGATCGTAGTTGTGTCTAGTACATTTTTTACCGCATCTCGTATACGCATCCACAATTCACGTTGTGGCGGAGCTTCCTCTTCAATTCCCTCTACGATTTGAATAGGACCCTCCAAAACTCGAATAACATCTCCAGCAGTTATTTCGCTTGGAGTTCTTGAAAGCATATATCCTCCGTACGCTCCTCTGACACTCTTCACAAGTCCTGCATTTCTAAGAGGAGAGACAATCTGCTCTAAATACGCTTCAGACAAATTATATTCTGCAGCTATTTGTCGAAGGGCAATTGGACCTTCTCCGCATTGCTTGCCTAGAGCGACCATTATCGTTAAACCGTATCTTCCCTTTGTTGAAAATTTCAATATAATTCACCTCATAAGATTAAAAAAATTCTTTCCCTAGTATAGCATAATTACGCACTATATCGACTTCAAAATGACTTTTCAGACAATCTTCTATATAATTAAAGAACAAACGTACGAAATAAGGAGAGATCATTTTGCAAAATGAACCTTTAGCATATCGGATGAGACCTCAAACTATTGACGAACTAGCTGGCCAACAGCATGTTATCGGAGAAAATACCGCTTTATATAAAATGATAAAAAACGGACATGTACCCTCCATGCTTTTGTACGGTGACCCAGGAGTTGGCAAAACATCACTTGCTTTCGCCATCGCTGGTACGACAAAGCTACCCTTTGTTGCTTTGAATGCAACTAAAGCTGGGAAAAAAGATGTGGAAGATGTTGTTGCGGATGCGCGTATAAGTGGAAAAGTTATTTTATTTCTAGATGAAATTCATCGTTTCAACAAGCTACAACAGGATACATTGCTTCCTCATGTAGAAAATGGATCGATTATTTTAATCGGTGCAACAACAGAAAATCCCTATCATGATGTAAATCCCGCGATTAGATCGCGCTGTGGGGAGATTAAACAACTCAAAAGATTAACAACAGATGACATAGACTCATTATTAACTAGAGCGTTGGAAGATAAAATAAAAGGCCTTGGTCAAATGAACATTCAAATTACTGAGCAGCAGAGACGACTAATAGCAGATGCTGCAAATGGGGATGCTAGAAAAGCTTTAACGCTATTAGAATCTACTATCTTTGCAAGTTTTGAAGAAAATGGAGTAACCATTGTAGAAGATTCCACCTTAAAGAGCCTTGTAGATCGGGTTGGGGTTTTTGGGGATAAAAAAGGCTCTCATTTTTATAACTTGCTTTCAGCTTTACAGAAATCTGTCCGCGGTAGTGATACGGATGCCGCCCTATACTATTTGGCACACTTATTGGAAAACGGAGATTTAGTAGCTGTATCTAGGCGGCTACTTGTGATGAGTTATGAAGATATTGGACTTGCTAACCCATCTGTGGGACCCCAAGTGTTAGCAGCTATTCAATCTGCAGAGCGATTAGGATTACCAGAAGCAAGAATACCCTTAGCCAATGCAGTTGTATTAATGTGTTTGTCGGAGAAGTCTAATTCTGCATACTCCGGTTTAGATGCTGCAATTGCAAGTATCCATCAGGGAAAAACTGGAGATATCCCAAGTCATTTAAAGGACACTCATTATGCAGGAGCTGCTGATTTAGGTCATGGTGGCTATATTTATCCGCATGACTATAAAATCGGAACATTTGGAGGCTGGGTCAATCAAACCTACCTGCCAGATAACCTTGTAGGAAGTACCTTCTATAAACCAATCGAAGCAGGTGAAGAAAAAAGATTAGCTGCTATATATCATCGATTAGAGAAATTTAAAACAGAAAAATCATGAAAAACCTGTTTCTATCGTTTACTGGAGGCTTTGGACAGACGTTTTGCTATATTGTTACCGACTTACTTATTAGAGAGGTTGATTGTGACTGACGTCACGGTCAACCTCACTTTTCACAGTAATTTTATTTCGTTTGCCTGTCCATCGCTCTTCTATTTTACCTTTACTTGCTCTCATTTATTGTTTACTTGCTTCCATCTGCTGCTTACTTGCGGTAGTAAAGGATTTCTTGCACTAAGTCTATATTTACTTGCGGTCGACTATCTCTTACTTGCAAAACGGATAGTTTTCCCAAAATACTTTATTAATTCACATCCTAAATTTGTAAAATATAATAATTAATACTTCTATTTCACTAAGTGGACTGCAATGGTTAGTTTCTTTAGTCAATCCTGCATATTAGACAACATAGTTCAGTGCATATGATGGTACTTTTTTTATCTATAAGAAAACAAAAATCCAGTCCTTGTAAGGACTGGATTTTCGAGGTTTTAAACACCCATTTTACGTCTTGTGTTACTGGCCTTTTTTGTTTGCTCCTGCGCAAAGCTCGTCGCAGAACATAAATTTACTTTTCTAAAAGAAGGTGACAATTATACACCCATCTTACGTCTGGTGTTACTAACCTTTTTTGTTTGCTCCTGCGCAAAGCTCGTCGCAGGACAAAAATTTACTTTTCTAAAAGAAGGTGACAATTATACACCCATCTTACGTCTGGTGTTACTAACTTTTTTAGTTTGCTCCTGCGCAAAGCTCGTCGCAGAACTTAAATTTACTTTTCTAAAAGAAGGTGACAATTATACACCCATCTTACGTCTGGTGTTACTAACTTTTTTAGTTTGCTCCTGCGCAAAGCTCGTCGCAGAACTTAAATTTACTTTTCTAAAAGAAGGTAACAATTATACACCCATCTTACGTCTGGTGTTACTGACCTTTTTAGTTTGTTGGCTTTTCATTTTTTGACTTCCTGTTGATCCGTTAAGGGAAGCTTTACCACCAGCAGATTGATTCTTTTTCTCTTCAAGCTTTTGCTTAACAGCTTCTTGGAGTGTCATTTTCTTTTTAGGTGCTTCTTGGTTATTTGTTTCAGTCATTGTATTCCCCTCCTTGTTTGTATAAATTTAGTATAAATCATCAGGAAAAAACTTCAAGCAATTACTGTACTCGATTAATATGAATGTCTTTTGAAATGTCGTTTATCACCCAGCTAGCACATATTAATCCGACTGTTGATGGAACAAATGCATTTGAAGAAGGTGGCATTTTAGCTTTTCTAATAGCTGCTTCTGGTTTACCTACCGTTTCAACTACATCTTCTCTAACTACAATAGGACTCTCATCTGAAAATACAACTGGAATTCCTTTTGTAATGCGGTCTTCTTTGCGTAGCTTTGTGCGTATTACTTTTGCAATTGGATCTGTATGCGTTTTAGAAATATCTACAATCTTAAAGCGAGTTGGATCTGTTTTATTTGCAGCACCCATACTTGAAATAATTTTAATATTTCGTTTCAAGCATTCTTTCATTAAGTGGATTTTGTAAATGATCGTATCAGATGCATCAATAACATAATCAATATTCATCGCAAAAAATTGCTCATATGTTTCTTCCGTATAAAACATATGCATATCTATTACTTCACATTCAGGATTAATGTCAGCAATCCGTTCCTTCATCACTTCTGATTTTGAACGCCCAATCGTTGATATGTAAGCTACTAATTGACGGTTAATATTAGTAATATCTACATTATCTTTATCTACTAATATAATACGTCCTACACCACTTCGTGCACAAGCTTCAGCTGCGAAAGATCCAACGCCACCGACACCTAATATAGCAACAGTAGTACCTTTCAATAAATCTATTCCCTCTGTACCTATTGCAAGTTCATTTCTAGAAAATTGATGCAACATATTAAAACACTCCATTTTAAATCAGATTAGTAGGAAAAAAGGTGATACTTCAATCAGTGGGGTGCCTTATCCCACTGATTGAAAAATTGAACTCTGGCAAATAACGCCTCGTCGTGCGGCAATGCCTGAGTAACCAACATCGTGTTGGCCCGAACCATTCGGGTTTTACGGGCAGTTGAACTCGCAATTCGCTTTGTTACTTGAACCAAGTAATAAATGGAAGTTTTACGACGTACAGGACGTACAAGTGCCAATGTTGCCACAGGACGTGGCGACTTTAATCGGCCTGCCCGTTAAAACGGGATTAAATCCCAATAAAAAACCTCTAGCAAATTCGCCAGAGGATATTTAAGAAATGATACGAATCCCAATCGTGCCGACAAATAAAGCGTATCGTTTTGAACCCGCAAGAAGCAGGTGGGTGTCCTCTTTATTAATCTTGGCGTCCCGATTAAAGGCATGTCATTCATAATAAAAGTTAGACTCCCAACGATAGAATTGTTCGGTCAAAACTGATTGGCAAATTGCGAACACATCAGGATTCGTGTTAAATGAATAATAACATATAAATCATCAAAATTCAATCATTTTAAGATGAACTTTATTGACTATTCTGAATAATAGGTAAATAGAATTATTCGTCTATAAGCTATTCATAATAATATTTAGTTCCATAAGTTGTAAGGTAAGTCCATCATGAATATGATGCATCATACAACAAAAATGGAGGACATGAATGAATTCTTTAAGTACATATTTCTTGTTAGGTATATCTTTAGCAGCGCCTATTGGACCTGTTAAAGCAACACTCCTAAACACTGGAATAAAAAATGGATTTTTCCACGCATGGTTTTTTGGACTAGGAGCAATAGTAACAGACATAATTTATATGCTAATGGTTTACTTTGGAGTGGGTCAGTTTATCGATTCACCACATATGCGGATATTTTTATGGTGCTTTGGTTTTTTTGTGCTTATGTATACAGGAATTGAAAATTTGCTGACGTTAAATAATATTTCTATGGACCCAAAATTTCGAAAAATTGTTCGGTTCCGGCACTCTATCCTTGCTGGTTTGCTAATGGCTTTTTTAAATCCGTTAACCATTCTATTTTGGCTAGGTATTTACGGATCTATTTTAGTGAGTGGTGGTGGTGAAGTATCGGGTATTGAAACGATAATCATTAGCATAGCTATATTAGTTGGTATTGGACTTGTAGATTTTATAATGGCCTTCTTATCGAGTAGTTCACGAAATTTACTGTCCACGCCTCTTTTAAAAGTTATTTCTTTTGTTTCTTCTTTATGTATGATTGGTTTCGGAATCTATTTTGGCATGCAAGCTTTTCAAGCTCTGTTTTAGTAGGTTTCTGAAACGTATATTGTAGCTCACTAAGGAGAACATACCTTAAAGATCATTAGTTGAGGTGTGTATATGATAAAGAACAATAGTCAAACTGACAATGTAAGTATCTGGTGCGTTATAAGTATGGCCTCTATTCCACTCGTCATGACACTTGGTAATTCCATGCTAATCCCTATTTTACCTATATTAGAAAAAAAGGTAGGTATCAGCTCATTCCAGTCAAGTATGATTATTACGAGTTATTCAATTGCAGCTATTTTTCTTATACCTGTGGCGGGATACCTATCTGATCGTTTCGGAAGAAAGATCGTCATTTTGCCTAGCTTGATATTAGCACTACTCGGTGGTGTAATCGCCGGTTTTGCCTCTTGGAAAATAGACGATCCTTTTTTTTGGATTATTATTGGAAGAATTCTTCAAGGTATTGGAGCGGCTGGTGCTATGCCGATAGTATTGCCGCTTGTTGGTGATTTATATAAGGATGATGATGAAAAAACCAGTTCTTGTCTCGGAATTATCGAAACCTCCAATACCTTCGGAAAGGTTTTAAGTCCTATTCTTGGATCTGTTTTAGCAGCAGTATTATGGTTTTTACCTTTCTTTTCAATATCAATTTTTAGTCTAATTTCCATTGTTATGATATTTTTCTTTGTTAAAGTGCCAAAAGAAAAAGATGAACCAGTTAAATTTAAAGACTTTTTAAGCAATACAAAAAAGACCTTTAAAAAAGAAGGTAAATGGCTGTTAACCGTATTTTTAAATGGTGCCTTTGTTATGCTTATATTATTCGCCGTGTTGTTTTTCTTGTCCGAAATGCTTGAAAAAACACATGATATAAAAGGAATAAAAAAAGGGTTTGTATTAGCCATTCCGCTCCTTATGCTTTGTATTGCTTCTTATATAACTGGTCGAAATATAAAAGGAAATATTTCTACTATGAAAAAAATGACGCTGATTTGTCTAATAGTTATGTCTATCTCAGTTGTATTTATAGGATTTACAAAAGAAAAACTGATTCTTTTATTGATCATTACAAGTGTAATGGGAATCGCCATTGGTGCCTTGCTGCCAGTATTAGATGCACTTATTACAGAAAATATAAAAAAAGAAGAGCGCGGCACAATCTCTTCTTTTTATAGTTCTGCCAGATTCATCGGAGTTGCAGCTGGTCCACCAATCATGTCACTAGTTATGAAAAATTATCTTAATATTAGTTATATTGTTGCCGGTGTAATTGGAATTTTCCTCTTTTTCCTTGCGATGAAACTTATAAAAGTAGAGGAAATCGAGGGACAAAATCATAAAGCATAAATATAATGGACTGGAAAGCGAGATGCTAACCAGTCCATTTTATATTTTCAATTTGATTTTAAACTATAAAGAATAAGTAAAATACCTGCAAATAAACAGACCATTCTTGTTAAAGATATTTTTTCAGATAAGCCAGTTAAACCTATGCCAGTTGTAACTATTAAAACAACAGGACCTACTAAAGCTAGTAAAGAGTTAATATAAAAAGCTTTTTCTAAATCATTAAATTTAATCATAAGCATTGCTGCAGATAACTCAATACTTCCTGAAAGTAATCTAAGTATGACGATAAATAATAAGGCCTTCTCAATAATCAATATCTTCTACCTCTCTTTAATAAAAGAATATGTACTATTGAGATTATATGTTTGCGTCAATAATTTTATTTTTGTATCAACTTAAATAAGTTCACAAAAAAATCCAGGTAAAAAATACCCCGTCCCTTAAGAATAAAAACTTAGATATGCCGTTGATTTCCGCTCCGGTCGGACGCTTTCCGTGGGCACGGCTCGAGCCTGTAGTCTCTCCCTCGTGCTGTCCCACAGGAGTCGCCGACCTGCGCTTCAATCAACAATAAACCTTTAATAAAATTCTGATTTCTTAATCATCAGTGGATAACATTTATAATTCAAAGAAGATGATAAGTAATTGGAGTGAATCACTAAAAATTAATCAATTTTTTTATCTTAGCGATAAGCTATGACAAATATTTTAGTGTAGAATTACACATCTATTGATTGTAGTGAAAGGTGGCGACTCCAGCGGAATAGCTTGAGCTGATGCCCCCACAGGAAAGACATTGCTCGAACTTTGTTTGACCAATGTCTTTGCGACGAGTAACCGCAAGAGCATATGTTTTCACAGCGACGAGGAGGCTGAAGCCAAGCCCGCGGAGGCCAACAGGATGTTGGTCACGAAGGCGTTGCCACACGACGTGGCGCTTTTAGCCTTTGTTCTCCACCTGTAACGGAAATCTGGAGTATATGGATAAATTTTTTCTAGAGTTATAAGTCAAGTAAGTCTATAATCTAAAAAGAAGGATTCATCACGACAACAGTCATGACAAATCCTTCTGAAATTTACTTCGTTTTCAATTTCAAGCTTAGGCTTAACTCATCTAACTGAGCCTCAGCCACTGGGCTTGGTGCAGAAGTTAATAAATCACTTGCACTTGCTGTTTTCGGGAACGCAATAGTATCACGTAGATTTGTACTACCAGAAAGAAGCATGACTAATCTATCTAATCCAAATGCAACTCCGCCATGTGGAGGTGTTCCATATTCAAAAGCTTCCATTAGGAAACCAAATTGAGCTTTAGCTTCCTCATCCGAAAATCCAAGTATCTCGAACATTTTTTCTTGAACTTCTCTAGAATATATACGTAGTGATCCTCCACCTAATTCATAACCGTTCAATACTAAGTCATACGCTTGGGCACGCACTTTGCTTGGATCAGTATCCATTAATGCAAGATCCTCAACAAAAGGTCTTGTGAATGGATGATGCGCTGCGTAGTAACGACCTTCTTTTTCATCGTATTCGAATAATGGCCAGTTAACTACCCATAAAAATTCAAAGCGTGATTCATCGATTAATTCAAGTTCTTTTCCAAGTTTTAGACGTAATGCACCTAATGAATCTGCCACTACAGAGGTTTTATCAGCAACAAATAATAGTAAATCTCCAGCTGTTGCCTCTAATGTTTGAATAAGGCTTGTAGCTGCTTCACCTTCAAAGAATTTAGCAATTGGTCCCTTCAAACCTTCTTCGTCCACTTTCAACCAAGCAAGCCCTTTTGCACCGTAAACTCCAGCGTATTCTCCAAGTGCATCAATATCCTTACGAGAATAGTTATCTGCGGCACCTTTAACATTAATCGCTTTTACTTGTCCACCAGCTTCTACTGCGGAAGCGAAAACTTTGAATGAGCTGTCTTTCACTAATTCCGAAAGATCAACAAGTTCTAGTCCAAAACGAACATCCGGTTTATCCGACCCAAAGCGATTCATCGCTTCATCATAATTCATGCGGTTGAAAGGAATAGTAACGTCTACACCTTTAACGTCCTTCATAACCTTTTTCATCATACGTTCATTCATTTCTAAAATTTCATCCATCGATAGGAAACTCATTTCCATATCGATTTGAGTAAATTCTGGTTGACGGTCTGCACGTAAATCTTCATCACGGAAGCATCGAGCAATTTGATAGTATTTTTCAAATCCTCCAACCATTAGAAGCTGCTTAAACAACTGTGGTGATTGTGGAAGTGCATAGAATTCTCCATCATGTACACGACTTGGTACTAAATAGTCGCGCGCCCCTTCAGGAGTAGATTTAGTTAATATTGGAGTTTCTACTTCTAAGAAGCCTTCATCGTCTAAGAAACGTCTTACGGTTTTAGTAATATCTGAACGCATTTTAAATGTGTCATACATTACTGGTCTTCTTAAATCTAAGTAGCGATACTTTAAGCGAATATCTTCTCCTGCGTCCGTTTGGTTTTCAATCGCAAAAGGAGGGTTTTTAGCTTCGTTAATAATACGAGCTTCACTAGCATGTACTTCAATTGCCCCAGATGAAATATTTTTGTTCACTTGGTTTGCTGCACGTGCAACTACAGTACCTTTTACCTCTATGATGTATTCATTGCGTAATTTATCCGCTATTTGAATTGCTGATTCAGAAAACTCAGGGTTAAAAACTACTTGTACTAGTCCAGTGCGATCACGTACATCAACAAATATTAAGCCACCTAAATCTCTACGTTTTTGCACCCACCCGATTAATTGGATAGATTCACCGATTTGTTGTTCATTTAATTGTCCACTTGTGTGTGTTCTACTCATTATTCTCTGCCTCCAACTGTGTTGAACTACTCTTTATTTGTTCTACTAATGAACTGAATGGAACTAAATTTTGAGTTCCTGTTGCTAAATCCTTCAACATTGCACTTTCTTTTTCTAATTCATCATCGCCTATTACTAATACGAATTTTGCTTTTAAACGATCTGCTGATTTCATTTGTGTTTTCATTTTACGATCTAAATAATCCATCTCTGCTGAAATTTTTTGCTGTCTAAGTTGATACGTAAGTTCGATCGCTTTTTTCTTAGCTGCTTCACCTAGACCAATTACATAAACATCTAATGTCGACTTATCTGCCCATTCATTGTTTTCCGCTTCAATAGCTAATAGTAGTCTCTCAATACTCATTGCAAATCCAATTCCAGGAGCATCTGGTCCACCTAGTTCTTCTACTAGACCGTTATATCTTCCCCCGCCCGCTAATGTTGTAATTGCGCCAAAGCCTTCTGCAGCACTCATAATTTCAAAAGCTGTGTGGTTATAATAATCTAATCCACGGACCAGATTAGGATCTACCTCAAATGGAATATTTAATATTGCTAAATATTCTTTTACTTTTTCGAAATAAGTAGCTGATTCTTCATTTAAAAAGTCTGCTAAGGATGGTGCTGTTTCCATTAACGGGTGGTTACGATCTACCTTGCAATCCAAAATACGAAGTGGATTTTTTTGTAATCTATTTTGACAATCCGAGCAAAACTCTTCAATATGTGGTTCGAAGTGACTAACTAGTGCCGCTTTATGTGCAACTCTACTTTCTGTGTCCCCTAAGGAGTTTATAACAAGCTTTAGCTTTTTCAATCCCGCATTTTGATAGACAGACATTGCTAAAGAAATTACTTCCGCATCGATTGCTGGATCCGCACTACCTATTGCTTCAATACCGAACTGCACGAATTGACGGTATCTACCTGCCTGCTGACGCTCATAACGGAACATTGGTCCCATATAGTAAAGCTTAACAGGCTGATCTGGGTAACCAAACATTTTATGTTCTACAAACGCTCTTACCGCTGATGCCGTGCCTTCTGGTCGTAATGTTAGGGAACGATTTCCTCTATCTTGGAACGTGTACATTTCTTTTTGAACAATATCCGTCGTATCTCCAACGCTTCTAGTAAATAATTCAGTATGTTCAAAAACAGGAGTTCTAATCTCTTTGTACTGATACATACGGCACTGTTCTCTAATTAGTTCTTCTACTGCTTGCCACTTACCAGTTTCTGATGGCAAAATGTCTTGTGTTCCTCTAGGTACTTTAATATCCATGGCAATTGCCCCTTTCCATTGCATTATAGAAAAGCGTAAGCGCCCTACTTAGCCCCGACAAGTGCTGGAAGTTCCGAATCGAAAGCATCTTTCAACTTTCGACCGAGGAACTGAAGCGACCTCGAGGGGCTGGGCGCTGAAGCTAGACATATAAAAAAGCCCTCATCCCCTGCTATAAATAGCAAGGGACGAGAGCTTGTATAAGCTTCCGCGGTTCCACCCTAGTTGGTCAAAAATATTGACCCTCTCAATTCTGGATAACGACCAGTTCCGTTTTTGCCTACTAGAGTAAAATCTCTTTCGACAAAAATCCTCGCGAATGTTGTTCACTGAATGCGTATGTAGGAAAGATTTCAGCCACGTCTTTCCTTCTCTTGTCATCCGTTTTAGACAGTTACTTTTTCGGTCATAGGTTTGTTTTAGTTTTTGATTATACTTTATCTTAATGACGTAAGACAAATAAGTCAACCCTTTTGAAGAAAAGGTAGAAATTTTTTATCAGACTATTTACAATAGGGATAGGAGTGATTCAATGAACGCTAAAATAATACATAAAATGACCATTATTTTTTTATGTGCATGTTTACTAATGCCATACTTGCAAGTAAATGCGCAGGAGAATGAAGTGACCGTAAATGTTGATTCTTTAAAAGTACGATCAGGTCCAGGCCTTACATACGAGACAATCGGTGCTGTTACAAAAAATGACAAATTAGACGTCATCGGTAAAGAAAATGATTGGCTTCAAGTTAATTTTGGTAGTTCCACTGGTTGGATAGCTAGCTGGTACACAACCAAAGAATCACTTGAGTTGACAAACAAACAGATTGTATCGAAAGTAAATCGATTGAATGTTCGAACGGAACCTACTACCTCTTCCGCAGTTATAGGCCAATTACATGAGGGTGACTCTACAAATGCCTACAAATCTCAAGAGGATTGGATTGAAATAGACTTTCAAGGTAGAAAAGGTTGGATCCATCAATCCTATATCACCGTGACCGAACAAACTGCAAGCAAAGAAACGAACACTACTGAAAATGTATTTGAAGTATCCGTCGATGCGCTAAATGTTCGCTCAAAAGCAGATTTAACTTCCAAAAAAATAGGGCTGGTTAATAAGGGGGATCAATTTTCAGTTGTCGACTCCGATCATAATTGGGTGCAAGTAGAACTTGAAAATGGAGAAAAGGGATGGTTGTATAGTTTTTATGGAACCTTATCTACAACCTCTGAAAGTATTGATGCTGCGCAGAATAATGAAACTATTACTATTCTTTATAACGGGACAAACCTTCGCAAAGATAGCACAACGAGTAGTGAAGTAGTTTCAAGAGCTGATGCTGGGACTACTTTTCCAGTAGCAGAAAAGATAAATGATTGGTACAAAATTATTTTAGATAATGGACAAACAGCTTATGTAGCAAGTTGGTTAGTATCATCTTCATCCACCACACCAAATGTAACTGAGGAATCAGAAGATAATAGCGAAGTGGAAAAAGAAGATAAAAAAGATTCCACTCGTAAAAAAGGCACTTTAAAAGGGCTAACTATTGTCATCGACGCAGGGCATGGTGGAAATGACCGTGGTACAACTGGTGTACTTGGAACAGATGAAAAAGATATAACTTTAAAAACATCTGAATTACTTTCATCCAAATTACAAGCAGCTGGTGCTAATGTTATTTTGACAAGAGAATCAGACGAATATGTAGACCTTCGAAAACGAGTCTCCATTGGTCACCAAGTTGATGCCGATGCATTCATAAGTTTACACTATGATGCAATCGATAATAGCTCGGTAAGAGGTTTTACAACTTACTACATGCATGGTTATCAAAAAGAATTTGCTAAGTACGTCCATAGCGGGCTTGGTAACATGATTTCTTTGAAAGATAGAGGCACTCAACCAGGAGATTATTTGGTATTACGAGAAAATAAACAGAAAGCTATTTTAATAGAGTTAGGTTATTTAAGTAATCCTTCTGAAGAACGCAATGTAACAACTCAAAACTATCGAGAACAAGCTACACATGGCATTTATAATGGAATTATTAATTACTTTGATGCTCAATTAGATTAGATGAACTTAAAACTTATTTCCTAATCTTTAAATACAGTGAGACAAGATCTTTAGGTCAAAACCAGCAGAATTATTGATTTCAAAAAAAGTTGTACAAATTACTCCTAATTAGAGTAATTTATACAACTTTTTTGCAGTTAAGCTTCTAACATAATCGTTACTGGACCATCGTTCGTAAATGAGACGTCCATCATAGCACCAAATACACCAGTTTCTACTTGCAAGCCTTTTGATTGTAGTTTTTCGTTGAAGAGCTCCCATAAAGGTTTTGCAATTTCTGGTCTGGCTGCATCAGTAAAGCTCGGTCTTCTGCCTTTTCTCGTATCGGCATATAAAGTAAATTGAGAAACCGACAAAATACTTCCTCGAACTTGTTCGATAGAATGGTTCATTTTACCATCCGCATCCTCAAATAAGCGTAGACCAATAACTTTTTCTACTAGATAATTTATTTCTTTTTCGGTGTCTGTTGTAGTAATACCAACTAACAATAAATAGCCGTTTTCTATCTTTCCAGTGACTTGTCCATCCACTGTCACACTTGCATTTTTGCATCTTTGCAACAATACTTTCATGAAAAGTAAACTCCTTTTAACTAAGGCGCTGCCAATTTCTTATTGTAATAGCACTTTAATTTATAATACGTTGGACAGAATATATATCTGGCAATTGTTTTATACGATCTGCCACCCTGTTTAAGTGAGCAGTATTTGAAATTAGAATAGTCAAATGAATGATAGCAATATCATTTTCTGATTTACCGGTTACCGCAGCGATATTGGTTTTAGATTCATTTACTACTTGTAAAACTTCATTCAACAGACCTGATCGATCATATGCGGATACTTCTATGTCCACTTGATACTCTTTTTTCGTAGGAGAATCATGTTTTACCCATTCTACTTCTATAATCCGGGAATTCGTATCATCGTTGTGTACATTTGGACAATCTGCACGATGGACTGAAACACCACGTCCTTTTGTTATAAACCCAACGATATCATCACCTGGAACTGGACTACAGCAACGCGATAAGCGGATGAGCATATTCTCAATTCCCTTAACAATGACACCTGATTCTGTCGTTTTATTGATCGGTGGAGTCTGCATTTCGGTAGTTATTTTCTCTAATGCTTCTTCCTGATCTCGAATCTTTCTCATTTTCTCTGCTAAGCGATTTACCACTTGTTGTGCTGTAATGCCATTAAAGCCTACAGCTGCATATAAGTCTTCTTCGCCGGTAAATGCATATTTATCACATACACGTTTAATATTCTCAGGAGTTAGTACTTCTTTTATGTCAAAGTCCTGTGATCTAATTTCTTTCTCTATTTGTTCTTTTCCTTTAATAACATTCTCGTCACGTAACTGTTTCTTAAAAAACTGTTTGATCTTATTTTTTGCTTGAGATGATTGAGCTATTTTAACCCAATCTCTACTAGGTCCAAATGATTGTTTAGACGTCAATACTTCGATAATATCACCGGTTTTAAGTTTCGTGTCAAGTGGAACCATTTTACCGTTGACCTTTGCACCAATAGTTTTGTTACCGACTTCAGAGTGCACTCTGTAAGCAAAATCTATTGGAACAGAGCTAGCCGGGAGTTCTACAACATCCCCTTTAGGCGTGAAAACATATACCATATCGGAAAATAAATCGAACTTTAAAGACTCCATGAATTCTTCAGCATTCGAAGATTCATGCTGATATTCTAAAATTTCTCTAAACCAATTCAACTGAGAGTCAATCGTTTTTTTATCAGCTTCTACTTTTTTGCCTTCCTTATAAGCCCAGTGTGCAGCGACACCGAATTCTGCAATATTATGCATTTCTTCTGTGCGTATTTGAACCTCTAAGGGCTCTCCATTTGGACCTATAACAGTTGTATGCAGTGATTGATATAAATTTTGTTTAGGCATGGCTATATAATCTTTGAAACGTCCGGGCATTGGTTTCCAAAGCGTATGGATAACTCCTAAAACGGCATAACAATCTTTAATGCTTTCTACAATGATACGCATCGCAAGTAGATCATAAATTTCGTTGAATTGTTTGTTTTGGACGACCATTTTACGATAAATACTATAAATATGCTTTGGACGACCAGATATATCAGCTTCAACTTCCATTTCAACTAACTGTTTTCGTATATCTTCCATAACATTACTTAGATAAGATTCACGTTCTGTACGTTTTTTCTTCATAAAATTAACTATTCGATAATATTGTTGAGGATTTAGGTATCGTAATGAAGTATCTTCTAACTCCCATTTGACTGCAGAAATACCAAGTCGATGTGCAAGTGGTGCGAATATTTCTAGGGTTTCATTGGAGATTCTACGTTGCTTTTCTTCTGGTAGATGTTTCAGTGTACGCATATTATGTAAGCGGTCCGCAAGCTTAATCAGAATAATACGTATATCCTGCGCCATTGCTATAAACATTTTCCGATGATTTTCTGCTTGCTGTTCTTCTTTTGACATATACTTAATCTTACCTAGTTTAGTAACACCCTCTACTAGCAGAGCTACTTCCTCGTTAAATTGCTTAACTATGTCTTCACGGGTATATTCTGTATCTTCTACTACATCATGTAAAAAACCAGCAGCAACGGTTTCCGGATCCATTTGAAGATCAGCAAGAATACCAGCTACTTGAATAGGATGTAGAATATAAGGTTCACCCGAATTTCGGAATTGTTCCCTATGTGCATGCTCTGCTAGTTCATAGGCTTTTTTCACAAAGTTCACATGTTCCTCATTCATATAAGTAGAGAGTGTTTCAAACACATCTTCTGCCGTCTTCACCTGATCTTTAGCCATGCCAACTCACCTGATTTCATTTTATATTTCTAAAATAGTTTATAAAGTATATTGTATAAAAAAAAAGAGGGACTTGTAAAGTCCACCCTAAATAAGCTTGCTAACAGCAAACATTAACCCATACATTAATTAGTATTGCATCAATGTGCAAATATCATAGTTTTCTAATTTGTTGCGGCCTTTTAAGTATGTAAGTTCAATTAAAAATGCACACCCTACCACTACTCCACCTAATTCTTCTACTAAGCGAATTGTAGCATCGATTGTACCACCTGTCGCCAATAAATCATCAACGATTAACACTCGTTGTCCTGGTTTAACAGCATCTTTATGCATTGTTAATACATCTTTACCATACTCTAAACCATACTCCGCACGAATGACCTCACGAGGAAGTTTACCTTCCTTACGAACGGGTGCAAAACCAACACCAAGCGCATAAGCAACTGGACACCCTGTAATAAATCCACGAGCTTCAGGTCCTACAATTACTTCAGCGTTAACTTTTCTTGCATACTCTACAATTTGGTCAGTTGCGTATTTATATGCCTCTCCATTATCCATAATGGATGTAATATCTTTAAAACTGACACCTGGTTTTGGCCAATCTTCTACTGTTGTTACATATTGCTTTAAATCCATACTTGCTCCTCCTCAGGAACGGTTTGTACTGCTCTTCGCTCTTCAAACCATTGTTTAAGCTCCACATACGGAGCGTATAATAATTTTTGTTCAAGTTCCATCTGTTTTTCACGATGTTTGTATGAAGGTGCCTCCGATAAATCCTTTTTTGCGGGATTTTCATTGAGCACTAACATCCCATTGTCTATTCTAACAAAACTTAGTTCAAAAAACACCTTCGACATAAAATTAAATGTATTATGACTCCAACCAGTATGCTTAGATAATTCATGAATATGCTGTTTCAATGCAAATGTTTTTCTTTTTGCTAAGAAAGAAAAATACCACTTAAATTGATCTCGCGTCGGTAATCCCTCGAAATAAGATGATTCATTCGTATAAAAGTGTGCGTATATCCGTTTCCAAGAATGATATTGCATTAACTTGATCAGAGATTGCTCATCTTCAGGTAAATCTAAGAGGACGACATATTGTGCATGAATGGACTGCTCCAGCAATTCACTCATCAAATAGAGTTTGCTCTCGATGGTAGAACTAAAATGCTTAATCGTAGTATCATTAAAAGCAATATACACTGTATCATCTACAGGAATTAATGATTTCCAACGATTCACTTGACGGATTCCTCTAATATCAAAAAGCTGCCACTCATCCGTTTTTATATCCTGTATCATTAACTGTGGTTTTTTTCGTCCATTCCATTCATTAATCTGTAAATCTCCAATAAAAGATAATTTGGTTGTCGGAGCGATTTCGTCTGCAAGTTGCCCTTTCCCAAATCCAATCGCATCTAATAGGACAGCATCTTGTTTCAATTCCATTTTCAAATGATTTTGCGCAGAGCCAATTTTTCGAACGGTCGAAACTTCTACATGTTCAATGCAGTAAACTGGTTTTGCAAAGTCCATACCAAACGGGGCTAGTTTTCTAAGAGATTCAATGGATTCTGTAGAAATTTCATCCATTTCTAGTGGTACATCAATCGATACAATAGGTATTAATTGATCTTCCGTTAGGCTTATTTTAGCTTGTTCATTTAATCTTCGACGAAACTCACTTACGTTTTCTAATGGTAAAGTCATACCCGCAGCCATTGGATGTCCACCAAAATGCGGAACAATATCTTGGTTCTTTGCAAGCTCTTTGTACATATGGAACCCCTCAATACTACGGGCAGATCCTTTTGCAATACTTTTTTCTTCGTCAAAACCTAGTACAATAGCGGGTCTATAGTATTTTTCAACTAGCTTAGAAGCAACAATACCTAACACTCCTGGGTTCCAGCCAACGTTCCCTACTACTATGACACTCGCTCCCTCTTGTGGAGGAGAATTTTCTAGTTGTTCCATTGCTTCATCTGTAATTTGCTTTACGATAGCTTGTCGTTCTTGATTTTTTTCATTGAGCATATTGGCAAGTGCAAGTGCATGATTCGGATTTTCTGTTAAGAACAAATCTACACCCGGAGCTGCTTCTCCTAGTCTTCCTACAGCATTAATCCGTGGACCAAACATAAATCCAACAGTCTCTTCATCGATTGAACGTAGCTCTACTCCGCTAACATTTGCTAATGCTTCAATTGCTACAGAATCTGTTTGTTGCATTTGTTTTAACCCCTGTTGGACTAAATAACGATTCTCTCCTGTTAAAGAAACAAGATCCGCTATTGTCCCAATCGCCACTAAGTAAAAGAGATCCTTTGGAATTTCTCCTAGTAATGCATGTGCCACTTTAAATGCTACACCTACTCCCGCCAGATGCGGAAAAGGATAACTTGTATCTTTCAAACCCGGGTGAATAATAATATCTGCTATTGGTAAATTCTCACCAGGTTCATGATGATCTGTCACAATAACGTCCATTCCTAGTTCCTTCGCAAACTCAATAGGTTTTAAACCAGAAATACCGTTGTCAACTGTAATGATTAGCTTCACGCCTTCATCAAAGGCTTCTTGAAACAAACGTTCACTTGGTCCGTAGCCATCTATAAATCTATTCGGAATCTTATAGATGACGTCAGCACCTAGTGACTCTAGTGTCTTAACCATTATAGTTGTGCTTGTAATTCCGTCCGCATCGTAATCTCCGTAAACCATAATACGTTCTCCTGCATCAACTGATTGATGTACTCGAGCAACTAACGCTTCCATGCCTGGAAGTAAAAAAGGATTATGTAATTGATCTGCTGTTACATGTAAAAATGCTTTCGCATCTTCTACATGCTCAAATCCTCTAGAAGCCAATACTTTTGCACAAACCCTTGGAATTGAAAGCTCCTTTTCTAACATTTCTACTACATTTATATTAGGCCTTGAAACTTGCCATTTTTTTTGAGATTTAATCATTTTCTTCACTTCCTTGTAACCTATTATACCTTATCTGAGGTTGAAACGTTGTGAAAAAGCAGTTTTTCCTAGCACACTTTCTTATATCCCAATGAGGCTGGGACAGAAGTAGAAATTTTATTGGATAAGGAGAAACCTTTACTAAATAAATGGATATTTAATAAAATTGATTGGAATGGAGGTGCGACTCCTACGGGAATAACGTGACGCCTGAGACTACAGGCTCAGGCCACGCCCGCGGAAAGCGTCCCTGGAATGGAAATCAATTTTGTGCACAGCAAAAAAACAGCATTTTTCTCACAGAGAAAAATGCTGTTTTGGGATTCTGTCCCAGCCTCATTTAAATAGTTGAATTCTCATCTTTTACTATCACTGGCTCATCAAGAAAATCTACTGGTTTTTCCTTGTACGCAACTACCTCATTTTGTAAAACACCAATGGTAGCCTCTTTCTTTTCAAGGTCTTTCTCTAAGTGCTTAATTTTCCTTGATAATATAAATGATCGATAAATTGCAACTGACCCACTTAGGAGTGCTCCTAATAAAGCTGAACCCAAGATAACGAGGATAAGTGGCCATTGTGCTGTTCCAAATACATAATTAACCGGAACAGTATCTACATTGTAAATAGCAAATAAAGCGATAATAATAGCGAATAGCAAACCAAATAATAATGACCATTGAAGTTTCATGTTGACACCTCTTTTCTTCTAAATGTACCATAATAAAATGGAGCAGGGTATATGTTGTTATACCCTGCTCCACATTATACTTAAACATTATACAACCGGCTCGTCAGAACCCCATTTTTTCTCTTCTTTTTTCACATCAATACCGCCATTTTTACGCATTTCTTTCACTTTCAAGTCAAACCAAATTTGTGCTCCAATGTAAATGGAAGAATACGTTCCGGCTATTAACCCGATTAATAAAGCAATAGAGAAGTTACGAATTCCTTCTGCACCAAATAACAATAAGGCTACAACTACTAAAATAACAGTAAGTACTGTATTAACAGAACGACCTAGTGTTTGTCGTAATGATTTATTTACAATCGTTGCAAGCTCATCTTCTGATGTGATTTTAGCACTGCGTTGTAAGTTTTCTCGTATACGGTCAAATGTTACAATCGTATCGTTTATAGAATATCCGACTATCGTTAACACTGCTGCGATAAACGTAATATCTACCTCTAAACGAAGAATACTAAATATGGCAACCATTAAGAATGCATCATGGAGTAGCGAAACAATCGATGCAACACCCATTCTCCACTCAAAACGGAAAGCAACATAAATGATTATTCCAATAGCAGCAAACGCTAATGCTTTTAATGCATTTTTCACAAGTTCTCGTCCAACCGTATCAGAAACTGTGCTTACTTGAGGTTCAGCACCAAACTGTTCAGTCATTTCTATTTTTAGTGTTTTAACTTCTTCTTGTGTAAATTCATCTTTGTATCTGACTACTGCACTATCCCCGTTTTCTCCTGAGATTACAATATCATCTGAAGGCATACCTATACTTTCAATTTTCTCTGTAACAAGAGCTTGGGTTAAAGGCTGAGTAGACTCAATTTGAACACGTGTACCAGAAGAAAAATCTATTCCAAGATTTAACTTGAACACACTCAAGATAATAATTCCTGCAATCGTTAATGTTATAGAAGCAATATAGAAGATTTTACGACTATGAACAAAATCAAAACGATCGAATTTTGTTGTTAAGTCAAGAGTGTCTACTTCTTCTTCTGGAGAGTGCATTCTTTTCTTCGGAATACCAAACCAACCTGGCTTGTTATCAAAGTAACCACTATGAACAAGTAGCCCAAGTAAAATACGTGAAGCCCATACTGCTGTGATGAAAATAACTAAAATACTAATAATTAACAGTGTAGCAAATCCTTTTACAGAACTTGTACCGAAGAAGAATAATACCGCAGCTGCTAATAATGTTGTAATATTTGCATCGAAAATTGCAGTAAAGGATTCTTTTGCTCCTGCATCAAATGCTTTCTTCACTGATCTTCCAACACGTAATTCTTCTCGAATTCTCTCATAGGTTAAAATATTAGCATCCACTGCCATACCTACCCCGAGAACAATTGCCGCGATCCCTGGAAGTGTTAATACACCATTAATCCAATCAAAAATAACTAAAATTAAGAAAATATATACCACTAAGGAAATAACTGCAATAACACCAGGTAAACGATAATATCCAATCATAAAGATGAAAATTGCCGTAATACCTATAATACTAGCTAAAATAGTACTGTTTAATGCTTCTTCCCCAAATTGTGCTCCTACTGAGGTAGAGTAAATTTCTTCCAATTCAACTGGAAGAGCACCGGCATTTAAAATTCCTGACAGATGTTTTGTTTCATCAACTGTAAATGCACCAGAAATTTCCACGCTATCGGAGTTAATGCGCTGAGAAACGCGCGGAGCTGAAGTGAATTTTTGCTCTTCTTCAGGCTTCAATGCTTCTGTTTTGTACGAATCCACACCTTCTTCAAAGTCTAACCAAATAACTAGAACATTGTCTGGGGCTGGCTTTGCCGCAATTTCAGAAGTAATTTCTGCAAATTTATTTGCATCTTTTAATTCTAATGTTACGATAGGTTGTCCTTGTTGATCAAAAGCTGCCTTAGCTCCGCTTTCCTTCAAGTCCATCCCGTCTAGCATTATATTATCATCGGAATCTCGGAATGTTAAATTCGCTTGTGTCGAAAGTAACTCTCTGGCAGAATTCTGATCATCCACACCAGCAAGTTGTACTCGAATTCGGTTGCCATCTTCAATTTGAATACTAGGTTCACTTACACCTAATACGTCAATACGGCTCGTAAGTGCTGATGCTGTATCCGCCACAACATCTTCCGTTATTTCTTGACCATCCTTTAATTCGTTTACTTGATAAAGAACCTCAAAACCACCTTGAAGATCTAGACCGAGTTTAATATTGTTCAGTACGCCTGTAACTGTGGGACTGATTGTTCCTGCAAAAATAACGAGTAACAATAAAAACGCAACTATGCGTCCTCTAGTTTTCATATGTAGATATCCTCCTCAAAAAAAAGCAACAAGTTTATTATGAAACACGTTGCGCTCACTGTCAAATAACCATCCACTTATTTTTCTTCGAAACCTGGGTTTAATAACAATTGCAACTCTTCTTGATTAATCTCAGAAAACCAGTTAGATGTTCTTTGATTTTCAATTTGTTCAAACGTCATAAATTCTGCGGGAGAAATGGTGAGAATATCGTTTATGATTTGATATAAAGGCAAGGAAGCTATATCTTTTTTTCTCCATTTTTTCGTCACACAAAAATTCCAAATGTCTTTTTCCGTCACCGTATTGTATTGATAAACGACAAACTCATTTCTCTTACTTTCTATAGCTGGTAGTACGTGCGTAAAAATAGCTTCAAAATTATTTTCCATAATATCGCACCTCTTTTAAAGAATAATGTACCAAGCAATATGCATATTGTTATTGTATACGAAGTTCCTGTATTTGAGAAGGAAGTGTTTAGTTGTCTACATTTTTAAAAGGGTCTATTTTGTTAATGATTTCCATTTTTTTATCTAAGTTTTTAGGGTTTATTTATCGTATGCAGTTTGTTCGCTTAACTGGTGAAGAAACAGTTGGGATTTATATGACTGCCTATCCAGCTTTTATTTTTTTCCTTTCTTTGGTACAACTTGGTATTCCAATTGCAATGGCTAAAATTATTGCGGAGCTACGCGCAAGAAGTGCGACATCGGATTATTTTTCTGTTATGCGAACCTCTGTTATCGTTACGGTTGTTTCCATCTTACTTTTCACGCCACTATTTATCTTTATAACCCCATATATTTCGGGTAATCTATTAAAAAATGATGCAATCACTATGACATTATATGTATCCATCGCAATCGTTCCAATTGCTGCAGCTGGAGGAATATTGAAAGGATTTTTCCAAGGAATAGCACGATTAGAAGAAACAGCAGTTGCCCAATTAATGGAGCAAATCGTTCGTATTCTATTAATCAGTTTTGCACTTCCTTTCTTTTTAACTTCTGCATCTCCACAAGAAGCTGCTGCATATGCGATGGTCTTAGCTCTAATCGCTGAACTTATCGCATTACTCTACTTAAAATGGAAGTATGACAGATGGAAGACAAAACAAACGTATAATAAAACGTCTAAAGCGTATCCACTATCTCCACTTTTCGCAATTGCATTACCGTCTTCAGGAAGTCGACTATTCGGATCCTTCACATGGTTTTTGGAGCCGATTATTTTCATCAAAGCCCTAGCTATTACAGGAATTACCGCAGTGGCAGCTACTACTCTTTACGGAGTTATTTCAGGTGTCTTAGTTCCTTTGTTATTGTTTCCTTCTTTCATCCCATACGCACTTTCTATTGTCCTAATACCGGCAGTTAGTGATGCATTTGCACGGAAAAATTTCAAGCTATTAAAAGAAAGAATTCACCTTTCCCTAAAATTCTCTACATTAACGGGTTGTTATGCAGCCACACTGTTTTACCTACATGGTGGTGATCTAGTAGAGACGCTATTTCATGTAGAAAATGCAACGGTTTATATGAAAATTCTGTCGCCTATTTTTTTCTTTTACTATATTCAAAGTCCTTTGTTTTCTATTTTGCAGGCCTTAAATAATTCAAAAGCTGCCTTTCTCAATTCCCTATATGGTGGTGTAGGAAAACTATTGCTACTATTTTTCCTTGCTTCTCAAGTAACTATTCAAGAAAAAGGTGCGATCGTTGCGATTGGATTTGGAGTATTGATTACTTCTTTTTTACATATCGCTTCTTTGAAAGAAAAAAAAGAAGCACAAATTGGCTTCTCTTTTTTTGTAATACCTTACGCAGTATTTTTGTTGACAATCATCTCAAGACCAATGATCATTTCTATTGGAAGTCACTCTTTGCTAATCGATTGTCTATTCACTATGGCCTATTTAACAGTCGCTTTAGTGCTTTTTAGACAGATTAAACGAAAAGAGATAAGCGTCATTTTCAAGATTGCAAAAACGTCTAAAAACAGATTTTAAGCAATTTCTACTAAAAAGAAGTCTTTAGCTGAATATATAGCACTTTGTTTTCATAACTACAGTAAAATATTTTTTTATAGTTCATGATTTGCTTTTGCTCTAGTTCTTGCATCAACCATTTTTCATTTTTACCAATATGCTCTAAATGTCTATGTTGTATATCACCATCTATTATAAGTGGAAAAACGTATTGTTCTTCATCTTTTTTAAAGACAGATAAGTTCCCTGATGGCTCTAAAAAAGCATATGAGACAGACTGAATCGAACCAATCTGTTGTTCTCGTAGTTGTTGAAGCATGTCATCTAAATTATAACGTTGTTTTCTCATCTCTTTTTCAATGATAATTCCATCTCGTATAAGTATGGAAGGCTCGCCTTCCATTACATCACGAAACTTTTTGCTTTTTAAAGAAAAGTAGGATACGCCAATCTGAATGAGAAACAATATAATCATTGGAACAATTGCATGAAAAAGATTACTGTGAGGATCGTCCAATGAAAATGCTGCTACCTCCGCTATTAATAGAAAGACAACTAAGTCGAAAATACTTAGCTCGCCAACTTCTCTTTTTCCCATCAGGCGAAGTATTAACAAAATAAACCAGTATAAAAAAAATGTTCGAATCATAATTATGAGTAAGTCCTGCACATAATCACCTCATAATTACCTTGCCCAAAGAAAAAGAACTTACTCATATAAAATGAATAAGTTCTTTTTCTTATGTATTTTAATAAAGACAACTAATTTTGTAGCTATCTAGCATACTACGAATTTTTGCAGTTTGTTATAGCGCCTATTAGATTCTCACATGACTGCAAACATTTCATAGACGCTATCACATCCCCAGTCTTGTTCCAGCGCCCAGCCCCTCGGGTCACTTCAGATTTTCGATAAAGGCAAGGAACGCCTTTATGCGAAACCCTTCCAGTGCCTGTCGGGGCTTTCTTAGGCGCTTGCACATTTCCTACTGTCTAGTCTTCATGCGCCAGTCGCTCGAGTCGCTTCAGGCTTGTGAGTAAGGCAAAAGGCGCCTTTCTCACAAGCCTTCCAGCGCTAGTCGCAACTAATCGGCGCATTCCGCTTTTCTACCTGTCTAGTTCCAGCGCCCAGCCCCTCGGGTCACTTCAGGTTTTCGATAAAGGCAAGGAACGCCTTTATGCGAAACCCTTCCAGTGCCTGTCGGGGCTTTCTTAGGCGCTTGCACATTTCATTATTACTTAGTTTCTGTTACTACTCGTCCTACTGCTACGCGCTCGAATTGTAAACGAGTTCCGTCTGCAACAGTAACGAAGATCGTTTGATCATCTACTGCATCTACCTTAGCGTGTAACCCGCCAACAGTAATGATATCGTCTCCACGTTTAATATTATTTTGCATTTGTGCTGTGTTTTTTTGACGCTTCTGTGCTGGTCTAATGATGAAGAACCACATTACCGCGAACATAGCAATAATTGGCAACAATCCTACTAATGTATCCATGTATTTATTTCCCCTCCTTTATCTCTTTACCTAGTATACAAGAATCAGAAGTTTTTTGCATTTGGTTTGTTATACCCATATTCTTCAAAAAATTCTTCTCTAAAATCAAGTAGACGATCTTCACGTATTGCTTGTCTCACATTTTCCATTAATTTCATTAGGAAATGTAGGTTATGATAGGACGCTAGACGTAAACCAAACGTTTCGTCCGCTTTGAATAAATGGCGAATATAAGCACGTGAATAATTTTTACATGTATAACAATCGCATTTTTCATCGATAGGTCCAAAATCACGTGCAAACTTCGCACCTTTAATAACTAGACGACCTTGATGGGTAAAAAATGTACCATTGCGTGCAATACGTGTTGGTAATACACAGTCAAACATATCCACACCATGAATAGAACCATCGATTAATGAGTCAGGTGAACCAACCCCCATCAAATAACGAGGTTTATTTTCAGGCATCATCGGCGTAGTAAATTCAAGCACACGATTCATCACATCTTTTGGTTCACCAACAGATAATCCTCCAATTGCATACCCAGGGAAATCAAGAGAAACTAAATCCTGTGCAGATTGACGGCGTAATTCCTCATATTCTCCACCTTGGATGATTCCAAATAGTCCTTGCTTATCTGTATTCGTATGCGCAGTTAAACACCGCTCTGCCCAACGTGAAGTACGTTCTACAGACGCTTTCATATATTCAAAAGATGCTGGATAAGGTGGGCATTCATCAAATGCCATCATAATATCAGAGCCTAAATCATTTTGAATTTGCATTGATTTTTCAGGACTTAAAAATAATTTATCCCCGTTAAGGTGATTTCGAAAATGAACGCCTTCCTCTTCAATTTTACGCATATCACTTAAACTAAATACTTGGAATCCTCCAGAATCTGTAAGAATTGCTCGATCCCAATTCATAAATTTATGAAGCCCGCCTGCTTCACGAATAATGTCGTTTCCTGGACGTAGCCATAGATGATAAGTATTGCTAAGAATAATACCAGCATTCATCTCTTTGATCTCTTCTGGAGCCATTGTTTTTACTGTTGCTTGTGTACCTACTGGCATAAATGCAGGTGTTTCAAATGATCCATGAGGCGTATGTACTACACCTAATCTGGCACCTGTTTGTTTGTCTTTTTTGATAAGTTCATACGTAACTGCTGTCATTTAATAATTCCTTCCTTTTATAAACATTGCATCTCCAAAACTAAAAAAGCGATACTTTAAGTCCACTGCTTCTTTATATGCAGAGAGTATAAACTCTCTAGAAGTAAGTGCACTAACAAGCATAACTAAGGTAGATTTAGGTAAATGGAAATTTGTAATCATCCCATCTATACACTTAAATTCATAACCTGGATATATAAATATCGAAGTCCAACCACTGTCTGCTTGAAGTTTTCCATTAAATTTTGTTGCCACGGTTTCTAGTGTTCTCGTAGAGGTAGTCCCAACTGCAACAACTTTTCCACCTGTTGCTTTCACCTGGTTAATAACATCTGCTGTTTCCTCAGTAATCCGATAAAATTCAGAATGCATTTCATGGTCATCAATAGAATCTACACTAACGGGACGGAAAGTTCCAAGCCCCACATGTAATGTCACAAACGCTATTTTTACACCTTTTAGTCGAATATCTTCTAATAATGCATCTGTGAAATGTAGGCCGGCTGTTGGAGCTGCTGCTGAACCTTGCTCTTTTGCATAGACTGTTTGATATCGATCTTTATTTTCCAACTTTTCATGAATATATGGAGGAAGTGGCATTTCTCCTAATTGGTCTAATACTTCAAAAAATACACCCGAATATTCAAATCGGAAAATTCGCCCACCATGGTCTTTTATATCTGTACAGACTGCCTTCAACAAACCTTCACCAAATGTAATTTCTGTGCCTATTTTGACCCGTTTTGCAGGTTTCACAAGTGTCTCCCAATGATCCCCTTCTATTTGTGTCAATAAAAGTACTTCTACATTCGCTCCAGTTTCTTCTTTCATACCCATCAAACGAGCAGGCATCACCTTCGTATCGTTCAACACAAGGCAATCTCCCTCATTTAATTCATCTAGTATTCCCTTAAAATGAGTATGTATATACGACTGTTTTTCAAAATCTGCTATTAATAGCTTACTACTCGTTCTATCCAAAAGTGGTATTTGGGCAATTAGTTCTTCTGGTAATTCAAAATCAAAATCTTCTACTCTCATATATAGGACATCCTTTATAATTCTTTTCTTTCCATTGGCAATGCAATTCCTAAATGTTCATAAGCAAGTGGTGTAACAATTCTTCCTCTAGGCGAACGTTGGATAAAGCCAATTTGAAGAAGATATGGTTCATATACATCTTCAATCGTAGCAGACTCTTCTCCAATACTTGCTGCAATAGTATCTAAGCCAACAGGGCCACCTCTGAATCGTTCAATCATAGCCAAAATTAGTTTATGATCAATATGATCCAATCCACGAGGATCTACTTGAAGTAGCTCTAACGCCTCTTTAGCCATATCTATCGAGATATGCCCATTTCCACGAACCTGTGCATAGTCTCGTACTCTTTTTAACAAACGGTTAGCGATACGAGGAGTACCTCTAGACCTTCTAGCGATTTCCCCGGCAGATTCATGATCAATGGATGCATTAAACAACTCTGAACTACGTGCCACAATAGAAGTCAATGCATCTTCATCATAGTAATCCAGCCGCAGCAAGACTCCAAAGCGATCACGTAAAGGTGCAGATAACGCACCAGCTCTTGTAGTGGCACCTATTAAGGTAAATGGCGGTAAGTCAAGACGCACACTTCTAGCGGCAGGTCCTTTCCCTACTACGATATCCAGGCAAAAGTCTTCCATTGCTGGATAAAGAACTTCTTCGATGGATCGATTCAACCGATGAATTTCGTCTATGAATAATACATCTCCAGGTTCCAGTGAACTTACAATTGCGGCTAAGTCGCCAGGACGCTCGATAGCTGGACCACTTGTCATTCTAATTTGTACGTCCATTTCATTTGCAATTACAGCAGCAAGTGTTGTTTTACCAAGTCCAGGAGGCCCGTATAAAAGACAGTGATCTAAACTCTCACTTCTCATTTTAGCTGCTTCGATAAAAATTTGTAAATTATGTTTGATTTTATCTTGCCCAATATATTGCTTTAGAAACTGAGGACGAAGTGATTGCTCGAAAGGTTCGTCAAAATTGGAAATTTCGCTTGAAATGACACGTTCATCCATACCTAGAACCTCCTTTCTTTTGTTTATTTGCCTCCAAATAATAATTGTAAAGCTTTTTTCATAAATTGGTCGGTTGTTTGAAGTCCAGCCTCCGCTTTAAGCAGTGGTCGAATTTTAGCTAATTCTCTCTCCGAATATCCTAATGCTGTTAGTGCTAGCATTGCTTCTTCAAGTTCATGATCAGCTTCCCCATTATCAAATAAGTTAGGTTCATCATCTTCGTATTCTAGCAGTTCAAAATCTATTAAATCATTTAGTTTTCCTTTTAAATCTAATATCATTTGGCGAGCAGTTTTCTTTCCTACCCCAGGAAATTTCACTAAGAATGTTTCATCTTCTCTTTCGATCGCTTGAATGACGTGGGTTGGCTCCCCACTAGCTAAAATTGCCAAAGCGCCCTTCGGACCAATCCCGGAAACTAAAATGAGCTTACGAAATAATTCCCTCTGCGCAAGGCTTGGAAATCCCATAAGCTGCTGCGCATCCTCACGGACATGAAAGTGCGTATATACTTGGACCATTTCCTCACTTTTTCTGAAGGCAAATGGATTCGGCGTAAAGAGTTGATAACCTATTCCCTGCTGCTCCACTACCACGTATTCTGGTGTGACCCGAGTTACTTGTCCTTTTATGTAATCATACATCCTCTAAATCCCTCACAATTCATACTGTTATTATAGCATAACAAACAAAGAAGGCCGCTCAAAGCCCGAGCGACCAACTCCTAAATAGAACGATTATAGTTTACTTAAAGTATAGCATAAATTGGGCCATTCTGTTAGTGCTTTATTAGTATATGGTATTAACTGTTCGATAAATTTCTGTTTACGCTCTTTGGGCAATGAGTAAGCGTACAACCATTCTCGATATAGCTCATTAGGATACATCATTGCTTCCTTATACTGTCGAACTACTTTTTCAAGATGTGGAAATTCTTGGATAAGCAACAAAATATCATAGTCTATTTCCGGAAGTACCCGATGCATCCATAATATATTTTCCATTTCTCTTGGACCTATCACAGCCAGATCAAAATCAATTATTTTATAATCAGAGCTATCCGATAAAAAATTATGATGAACAACATCCCCGTGTAGTAAGGTTCGTTTTTCCATATTAAATGGTTTCATATTTCGTAATGCAACATCACCACAAAGCAATAGTAGTTTTGTCTGATTACATCCTATATGTGACTCGATGAAAAAGGAGATTTCATTCATCTTCCATTTCCGATTCTGCCATTTAGAAATAAGATTAAAAGAATAAAATAAATTGCTATCTTCCCAGTCAACTATACGATTGGTCTCATGAATTTGATTTAGGAGAGAATAGACTTCTTTTCTGTCTTCTTTAAAACGATAGGAAACTGTATGTGTCCCTTTATACCATGGTTGAATAATAAAATCCTCTTGTGTCGATTCAATAATTGGAAGTATAAAAGGTTTATCGATGGATTCTAGCTCTTTATGAATTAGGCGAATTTTTTCTGCCTGTTCAACGGTTGGATATTTTTTTACAGAGAATATGCCGTTTTCATTTTTCCATTTCCATACATTTTTCTTAATCTGCCGTATATACGTACTCACGTTTTAATAATGGGGATAAGGATAGGGAGGACATGGATATACAGGTACATAACAAACTTGTATACATGGGAATCCTCCGTAATTTACTTCTGGCTGCATGTATGGAAATGGTTGAAATGGCGGGCACGGATACATTGTCGGGAAAGTAGGTGAAGCTTCTTCCATTATCGGACTTGTTAGCTGCGGTGTTGGTTGTATTGGCGTTGGTTGGACAGGCTGCGGTGTTGGTTGCGATACTGGCGTTTTATCAACATCTATATCATAATTCTCAATATGGTTATGAATGTGAATAGACGTAGACTCCATCAATCTCCAACCTTGGGGAGATGGGGTCATATCAATGTCAGGTACAGGCATCGTATGAATTGGGAATGTATAGGATGGCTGGGGTTGCGGTTGTTGCGGCGGTGGTTGTGGCTTTTGTTGTTGCTTTGGCGGCTGTGGCTGTTGATACGTAGGAGCTACGGGTTGCATCGGTTTGGGCAACGGTACTACTGGCACTACTGGTGGTGCTGGATGCATCTTTGATTTATTAGGTTGCGGGATTTTCACTTCCTCCTTTTTTATCATTTCTTTTTTGACCATTTCTTTCTTTACTGGTCGATTATCGCTGTATGGATGTGTCGTCGATTCCATTTTCTTAGAATTTGGAATAAAAATTTTCATACCAGGCACAATATATTCCGGATTAGCGAGATGCGCATTAACTTTCTTTAATTCCTCAAAAGAAACACCATAATTTCTGGAAATTTTCCACAGAGTGTCCCCTTTTACAACAATATGAGTTTGCACTGCCTTCCTCCTTCCTTCTCCTTTAAATTATGTGTAACACCTTAAATTGGTCACAGATTTTAAACAAACAACCATCCCTTCATGATAAACTTATGAATAGGAACCAAGTCATTATGCAAGTTCGGAGGGGTTAATCGTGAAAAAGTTAAAAGGTGAGGACCGTAGGAATTGGATTTTTTCCTATTTAAAGGAAGAGCATACTCCTGTGACTGGCACGGAGTTAGCAAAGCTCACCAATGTCAGCAGACAGGTGATTGTGAATGATATAACATTATTAAAAGCAACGAATGCGCCTATTATGTCTACTAGTCAAGGCTATATTGTATTGCCTGATAAAGAAAGCACCCCATATGTTCAACGACGGGTAGCATGCAATCACCAATCCATTCATTCAGAGGATGAGCTTTTTACTTTAGTTGATGCTGGGGTAACTGTAGAAAACGTTACCGTTGAACACCCTGTATACGGAGAAATCACTTCCTCTATCATGGTTTCTAATCGACATGACGTAGAAATGTTTTTAAAGAAGGTACGAGATACGGATGCTCCATTTTTATTGGAGCTTACTGCTGGAATTCATTTGCATTTATTGTCCGCGCCAACCGAAGAAATTTTAAATAGAGGTATTAGTGCAATTAGAGAAAAAGGTTATTTGATGGAAGGATAAGCATTATCAGAACCTATTTTCATTAAAAGAGCAGATTGTGACTGACATCATAACCTGCTCTCTTTTATCAGTCTGCATCTTTCTGTCAATCTTCTACAACTTCTTGGAAGTGGCTTGAAAAGCTTTTCGGAAAATGTGAAATAATTGTTAACTACAAATAGACAATTGAAAAATTCGCTAATTAATATTCTTTCCTTTCATAAATAGCCTGCCAGCACTTTCCGGTGATTCTTGAGTTTATTCTGGTGTTTTTCTTCTACATTCAAGTGATTTTCTTCTACATTCGAGTGATTCTTTTATACATTCGGGTGATACTCTTCTTCATTCGAGTGATTTCCCTCTACATTCGAGTGATCCTCCATTTTTGCTTTACCAAACCCACTTATATTTACTATTTCTAGAGGTTATCGTTCCAAGTACCTGGAACACTGGTTTGGTAGTCGTAAGAAGCATTTACATTCTTATCTCTCTTGAAAATTTAGGCACTTTATTGCCTCTAACAAAAAAACGAAGCGAATCCATTTAAGATCGGATTGCTTCGTTTTTTGTTTCGTATGTATAATACGAGCCTAATGATTTTACGCCACAGCCAAGAGCTTTTAACTCTTCCATTGCACCGATCATCATTGGCTTTTCTTCATCTTCTAGAACATCCATGATAAAGAAATATTGCCCTAAACCTGTTTTTAATGGTCGTGACTCAATTTTACTTAAATTGAGCTGTCTCCATGCAAATACAGAAAGCACCTGATGTAAGGCACCAGAACGATCGTCTTTAGGTAAGGTGATCATGACCGTTGTTTTCACTTGATCTGTATGACCATCTCGTTCGATACAATGATTCTTTTTAGAAATCACAAAAAAGCGCGTATGATTAAAATGAAAATCATGTATATTTTGTTCAACAATTTTCAAACCATATTCCGATGCGGCTGAAGTATTTCCAATCGCGGCGATACATAAATCTTCGTTTTCAGAAACGTATTTCGCTGCTGCTGCGGTTGAAGATGATTGTTCTAATGGTACTTTTCCAAATCGGTAATACAAATATTTGTGGCATTGCGCCAAAGCATGTGGATGGGAGTATACAGTTATCATTTCTTCCCATCGCTCCGCATTACTTGGATGGACCATTAAATGCTGCTCGATTGGAGATAATAGCTCTGCAATAACGTAAAGCTCTGCCTCATGGAATAAATAATCTATCGTTAACGGAACTGTGCCCTCTAAAGCATTTTCCAAAGGGACTACCGCTACATCTACTTCTCCCGTTGCAACAGCTTCAATACATTCAGGTATAGTACGAATTGGCACTAACAACTCTTGTTGAAATAATGACTTCGTTGCTAAATGTGTAAAAGAAGCTTCTGGCCCTAGAAAAGCAACTTGTTTGGTTGTCATAAAAAGACTCCTTCCTGATTAGCTCCAGCGCCATCGCCTCGAGGTAGGCTATAGACACTTGCGCTTTTCTTATAAAGCGCCAGAGCTAATTACTTCTGCTGATTCCACAAAGTCCAGTCGCTTCATTTCATTTACAAATTCTTCTAATTCCTTGTTCATCGCTGTTACATCTAGTGATAATGTTACACTTGCTCTTCCTTGAATAGGTATCGTTTGATGGATTGTCAACACATTACATGTAGAGTCAGCCACCAATTGCAATAGCCTAGCGAGTGTTCCTTCTCTATCTTCTAATTGTAGAAAGACAGTTAAAATTCGTTCTTGAACGATCGAATGGAATGGAAAAACCGCATCACGATATTTATAAAAAGCACTTCGAGATAAATCTACCTCTTTTACTGCATCCCATATCGAAGATACCTTCCCAGATTGAAGGAGGTGTTTTGCTTCCAAGGTTTTTTGCATTGCCTCTGTCAGCACATCCTCCCGTACTAAAAAAAATCTCTGGCTTGTCACATCTTTCATGCGGTTCCCTACTTTCCTCTATTCGATAAACTCAAATTCAAATTTCAATAATCGTACAGTATCCCCATCTTTAGCTCCACGCTGACGAAGAGCTTCGTCGATTCCCATTCCACGTAGCTGTCTTGAGAATCTACGGATAGAATCTTCTCTACTGAAGTCAGTCATTTTAAATAATCTTTCTACTGATCCACCAGAAAGTACGAAGGCCCCATCATCATCTCTTGAAATAGTGAAGTCGTCTTGTTTAGCTTGATACTTGTACATAACAGAAGTTTCTGTTTCTTCTTCTACTAATTCCTCTAATGGGAATTCTGGTGCAACTTCTAACATGTCTGCTACAGCAAATAATAACTCTTGTAAGCCCTGACGAGAAATTGCTGAAATTGGGAACACTTTTATATCTGATCCTACTTTTTCTTTAAATGCTTTTAAATTTTCTTCGGAATCTGGCATATCCATTTTATTGGCTACAATAATTTGTGGTCTTTCCGTTAAACGAAGATTATATTGTTTTAGTTCTTCATTAATGGTTAAATAATCCTCGTAAGGATCGCGACCTTCCATACCAGACATATCGATTACATGCACGATTACACGCGTACGTTCAATATGACGTAAAAATTGGTGACCAAGCCCTACTCCTTCATGTGCACCTTCGATTAGTCCTGGTAGATCCGCCATCGCAAAGCTACGATGATCCTCTGTTTCCACCATTCCTAAGTTTGGTACAATTGTAGTAAAATGGTATGGAGCAATTTTAGGTTTAGCTGCCGATACAACTGAGAGTAGAGTGGATTTTCCGACACTTGGGAATCCAACTAAACCGACGTCAGCTAATACTTTTAACTCTAACTCAACATTTAACTCGAAACCTGGCTCTCCTTTTTCAGAAAGCTCTGGAGCCGGATTTGCAGGCGTTGCGAAACGAGAGTTCCCTCTACCACCACGACCACCTCTTGCAATTACAGCCTTTTGACCATGCTCAACTAAGTCAGCAATTACTTCCCCGGTTTCTGCATTTTTTACTACTGTACCAGGCGGAACTTTAATGAATAAATCATCAGCATTGGCACCATGCATATTCTTACTACCACCATGAACTCCTCTATCTGCTTTAAATATACGCTTATAGCGGAAATCCATTAATGTACGAAGACCTTCTTCTACCTCGAAGATAACGTCGCCACCATTTCCTCCGTCCCCACCTGCAGGACCTCCTAGAGGAACATACTTCTCACGACGGAATCCAACCATACCATCTCCGCCGTCGCCACCCTTGACATATACTTTCACGTGATCAACAAACATTTACTTCACTCCAATCTTCCACTTGCAATTAGTTTTACTTTTATCGAATTGTTGGTTGCTTCTAATATTTCCAGCTGAAATAGCTCTTCTGCTTGTTCATCCTGCCATTTATTATTAGACCAATCTCCCCGAATATCTATTAGTATTTCCAAAAATTCATCTGAAATGATATGAAGTTTCAGTAACTGCTCTTGATATCCTCTAAAATGCGGGTAAATAGCTTGTATAAATCTATTTAGATAATCTCTTAAAGCATCATCGTACTTACCTGCTTTTCTATTTAGAAGAGATGTTTGAACATCTAAAGTTAATTGATTATATTTCATACTAAATGTTTGTAGCCATTCATTTGTTTTATATAAGCCAATATTATTTATATCAAAAAATTGAGTGCATTTTTGGGAATATTTTTGTATTAAAGCCTTAGCTTCTTCAGGCTTGCCCATATCTAAATTCATTTGTAATAGATGCATATTATTTAAATAATCATGCATTGTATGGCGAAGCACTTCATTTAAAGTAATCTCGTTACGATCCATATAAGTTACACATCCCAACATTTACTTTCTTTTCTAGTATAACAGGAATAGTTCTTTTATGCTCCCGGAGTATAGCTTACTTTCATGAAATTTTTGAAATAAAAAAGGACTGCATAAATGCAGTCCTTTTATTATTCATTAAGCTTCTTGAGCTACAGGATATACACTTACTTTTTTCTTGTCGCGGCCGTAACGCTCAAAGCGTACTACACCGTCAACTTTCGCAAAAAGTGTGTCATCTCCACCACGTCCAACGTTTTCACCTGGATGAATTTTAGTCCCGCGTTGACGGTATAAAATTGATCCACCTGATACGAATTGTCCGTCAGCACGTTTAGCGCCTAGACGTTTCGATTGAGAGTCACGACCGTTACGAGTCGAACCTACTCCCTTTTTGGATGCGAAAAACTGAAGATTTAATTTTAACATATGTTCCACCTCCTACTTTTTGAAGGTTATTTTTATATACTTGGCATAATCTTGCTCAATCGTTTGTAAAGAAACAACCATCGCTTCTAAAATCAGCTGTATTTGAGCAGCCTTTTCCAGATTTGATATGCTTGGAACCTCGACATATAAATAGCCTCCGTCCCCTTTTTGCGTAATTATGGGTGTGATTTCTGTAAGTGCGATCACAGCATTAACTGCACCAAAGGATACAGCTGAAGCTCCTGCACATACTAAATCTTTTCCATGTTCCGCAAAATCAGCATGGCCTTTCATCTCGAAAGAATGTATATGACCCGATTGATCTTTTGTTATAGTCACTTTAATCATCTTATAAACTAATAGATTCTACTACTAATTTAGTGTATGGCTGTCTGTGACCTTGTTTTTTGTGATAGTTCTTTTTCGCTTTGTATTTGAAGACTGTAATTTTTTTAGCTTTGCCATTTTTTACAACTTTCGCTGTAACTGTAGCACCTTCCACGAATGGAGCGCCAACTTTAACATCTTCTCCACCTACGAATAAAACTTTTTCAAAAGTTACAACTTCATCAGCATTAGCATCTAATTTTTCAATGTAGATTTCTTGCCCTTGTTCAACTTTGATTTGTTTACCACCAGTTTCAATAATTGCGTACATACTTGCACCTCCTCTTAGACTAAGACTCGCCTTCCAAAAGGTGATTCGAAACTCGAATACTTGAACCTTTTCAGAGCGGTTGTAGCAACGGGTGCTGCTACAAACAATAACATTAAAATATTATCACACATAATATTCATAGTCAAGCGCTTTTTGTTATCCAATCAAATGCAAGCTTGTACTTACGAAATCTCCAATAGGATAAGTTTTGAAAACCGAGAAACAAAAATATAAGCGTAAAAGCCAAGCCTTGCGGAAAATAAAAACAACTTATCGTAAAAACGATAACACAAATAAATACCGAAAAACCGATTAGCTCCTCATATCTCTCTGGAAAAATAGAATGTATGATTCGTCCTCCGTCTAAAGGAAAGATCGGCAATAGATTTAAACCTAAAATAAGATATTGAATCATGATAAATATATTAGCTTGAGGAAAATCTACGAGCATACCAAATAAGAGCAACAGAAGCGTGCTAGTTGGCCCTCCTAAAATTACGCACACCTGCATCATTTTCGAGTGCTTAGAAAATTGCTCCACCTTAATTTCGCCGCCATAGGGTAAAATAGTGCAAGATTGAATTTTTGCACCCATGCATACTGCAACGATTAAATGGCCAAGCTCATGAGCCAACAACGAGCCAAACACGAGTGCATACATAGCTATTTCACCAGATAAATAAAAGAAAAGAAAAAAAGGAATCATTATAGGGTGTACACGAAATAGTGACTTATTCATAGGTTACGGCAAGCCACTCAATAAGCTCATCCGTTTCCAACATCTCTCCTTCTTTTTCCACCTGAACGTACAGAATTTCATTTTCAATAGTGCCAAATATGTCTCCCGCGTTTACAGTCGTATATGGCAATTGACGAAACTCATCTACAAAACCATAAGTAGCCGTTTCTCCCGTATCATATAAAATAGACAATGTTTTACCAGTCTTCTTCCTATACCCAGTATAAATAATTAGTCCATCATCAGAAGCATACAGTTCTTGGGATTTATCAACTGATAGGACAGCACCGTCTTCTAAAGGCTGAATCGATTTATATTCGATTAATGGAGGATTAGATACAGGTGCACTAACACTGATTAATTCATCTGAACGAGTAACCCAAGCAACTACTTGTTTATATATTTCTGTTGGTTTTTGAGGTTCTAATAATAGGCTGGCATAATTGGTCGATAAAGTACTATTCCCTTCTAACTTTGCTAATAAAACAAATGATAATACAAATATAAATGAAAGTACCCATTTTCTTTTCGAAAGCATAACATTCCCCCTAAAAAGAATATATGAAGGTCGGAGTTGTTTAATGAATATATCCTTTTTTAAAGAGATTCTGAGTAAACTGCTTGATGTGTCAGTACTTATTGAGCAACTTTTTATAGGTGTTGATCGATTCTATGCAGTCATTGATCAATTATTCACTGTCATCAATCGATTTCCCACTTTTCCACTTGTTAAGTCCGAGCAAAAAAATAAACCGACTGCATCAAATTTCGGCAGTCGGTTCTGTATATTATTTAGAAAAAATAGATTTGATTTTAGAAAAAACACCTGTTTTAGGATTGTCCATGGACATTAATGGTACTGATTCTCCTAAAATGCGGCGAGCGATGTTACGGTATCCAAGTGCAGCTCTGTTAGCAGGATTCATAACGATAGGTTCACCTTTATTAGAAGAAGTAATAACATTTTCATCATCCGCAATAATTCCTAACAAATCAATGGATAAGTGAGTAGTAATTTCATTTATATCCAGTGCATCACCGCTATTCATCAAATGCTGACGAATTCGATTAATGATTAGCTTAGGTGGATCAATTGTTTCTTCTTGCTCCAGTAACCCAATAATACGATCTGCATCACGCACAGCCGAAATTTCAGGTGTAGTAACTACGATTGCTTTATCCGCACCAGCAATCGCATTTTTATAGCCTTGCTCAATTCCAGCTGGGCAATCAATTAAGACATAGTCATATTCACGTTTTAACTCTAAAACAAGTTCTTTCATTTGTTCAGGATTTACGGCATTTTTGTCTACAGTTTGAGCCGCTGGGAGTAGGTAAAGTCTATCCTCAAAGCGTTTATCTTTCACAAGCGCTTGATGAATTTTACATCTACCTTCTATAACGTCTACTAAATCATAGATAATTCTGTTCTCAAGACCAAGAACTACATCCAAATTACGTAATCCAATATCCGTATCCATTAAACAAACTTTTTTCCCTTGCAGGGCCAATGCAGTTCCAAGGTTAGCTGTTGTTGTCGTTTTACCGACCCCACCTTTACCTGAAGTTATAACGATTGCTTCTCCCACATTAGCTTCCTCCTTTAAATGTTGATAAATTAGGTCTTAACAGACGAAGATCCTGTAATCGATCAATTGCTATTGAACCATTTGTATGTAAATAAGCACATTCCATTTCGGGATGCTCAGATAGAACAGTCAGCTCATCGGTCATCGTTTCTACCACATTATCGATGATCAAATGCGTTGCCTCTAGCCAAGAAGCAGCTATAACTGCTTCTTTGTTTCCAGATGACCCCGCATGAGCAATTCCTTTAAGTCGACCGAGGACAAAAATGTTCCCTCCAGCAACGACTCTTCCGTTTGGATTCACATCACCTACAACTACCAGATCCCCCAAAGCAGTAATGATTTGTCCTGAACGAACAATTCCTACATAAGTCTCTGACTGGTTTTCTAGTAATCTTCTATTACAATCTTCCACTGTCATAACTTCACTTTGAATTTTGGTCACGCGTAGATGTTCTGTTTGTTGAACGCAAGATATAATCTCTTTTGTCTGTTCATCGTTGCAATAACGATAACCTAGATGTAAAAGTACTTCTGCTTGACCTTCAAACCCTTCATCAGAAACCTTTTTTGTTAATTCATCTAAAAGCTCTGCATATGAACACTGATCGTCTAGGCGTAATACAAGGCCCTCTTTCGTTCCTTTAATAAATATTAACTGCTTTTTTGTCAATCAAGTCACCTCAGATTTACTGTTAAATCAACAAGCTATTTTTGAAGCAATAAGGCTTTTTGATTAAACCGATTTAGAAGAATATATTTAAAAGCCCATCCGAACATTAATAAAAATACAGCATTTGCAATCATTGTAGGAATGAGATTATGTTGATAAAAATAAGTAAAAGTCATCGTTTTAATCCCGATGAAAGTATAAAACCAGAATAATAATAACTCTACCCCAGCTACGAGAAGCAAGGTGAGAATAGTAGAAACCAAAAGATGTTGGTGAATGTATTTAACGGTATAACTAGCAACCAAACACATTAGAGGATAAATAAAAGAATATAATCCAATAATATCAATGAAAAAGACATCATACAAGAGCCCAAAAAACAAACCATAAAGCATTGCACGTTTTCGGTCATAATAGATTGCTACAAAAATCAGGTAAATGATAAGAAAACGTGGTACTAATACATAAAAATCACTCTTCAATTCAATTGGCGAAAAAAGACCAAAAATCGGTTCTAAGTAGAATAATAGAACCGAGATCGCAATAACTAGAAAACGAATCATGAGCCGTCCCCTGCACCTTCTGTTAAATCAGCCTCAGTATTTCCTCCATCAGTACCATCCACTGAAGTAATCGTACGTTTAGAAATAATTACATGATCTAAAATGGAGAAACTAGCCGCAGGTTTAACATAAGCTAATTTAGTTAACCCATAGTCATCGGTTGTAACTTCTGTTACCTCTCCGATTAGAATACCTTTCGGGAAAATTCCACCTAGCCCAGAAGTTGTTACTTTTTGACCTACTTTCACTTCATACTCCGAATCGATTCTTTTTAGTATTAATTCTTTGCGCTTTTCGTCATATCCTTCAACAAGCCCAAAAACTTCTTGTCCTTCAGCAATTACAGCTGAAACTCGATAGTTTGGATTTTGTGTAGATAAAAGTTCCACAGTAGACGTATAAGGTGTGGTTAATATTACTTTCCCAATTAATCCCTGAGAAGTCATCACTGCCATATTTACCTCTACTCCGTGGATCTCACCCTTATCAATAATAATTTTTTCTTCCCATTGGTCGGGGTTTCTAGCTATTACAGTCGATTGGATAGGATTATACGCACGAAGATCCTCTTCCTTATCGACAATTTTGCGCAGCTCATCATTTTCAAGACGTAAATCATTTACTGAAGCTTGAAGTGTTACATAATCTTCTAATCTTTCTTTTAATCGTTTATTTTCATCATATGTATTAAGTAAAGATTCTACATTATCAAAAACACCCGTTATATACTGGGTCGGTTTGGAAAACATAGATTGTCCAAAACCGACCACATCTTTGATCAGCTGTTCAGGCAGGGATGCATGATTTCGATCTCGCAAAGAAAAGCTGATGAGCGCCACAAGAAAAATCATCCCTACAAGCAGCAATATTAATCGCTTATTCGAAAAAAATTGTGGCATATCACACTTCTCCTTAGTGTTTTGTTTGTTGACGCTTCAATAGATTCATATGATCTAACGCTTTCCCAGTACCAATTGCAACACAATCTAGAGGATCTTCTGCAATAAATACAGGCATATTCGTTTGATCACTGATAACTTTGTCTAGGTTTTTCAGTAATGCACCACCGCCGGTTAACATGATGCCTCGCTCCATTACGTCCGCTGATAATTCAGGTGGAGTTTGTTCTAATGTCTTTTTCACTCCATCAATAATGGAGGAAATTGACTCACGCAACGCATTGGAAATTTCTTTTGAAGTAATTTCAATTGTTTTTGGCAATCCAGTAACTAGATCTCGTCCACGAATATCCATTTTTTCAACTTGATCGGACACTCTCGCTGAGCCAATTTCAATTTTAATCGCTTCTGCTGTACGTTCACCAATCGTTAAATTATATGTTTTCCGGATATATGCAGTAATAGCATGGTCCATCGAATCCCCAGCAACCCGGACTGATTCACTTGTAACGATGCCTCCTAATGATATAACCGCAACTTCAGTAGTTCCTCCACCTATATCAACGACCATACTACCAGTAGGTTCCCACACAGGTAAGTTTGCACCAATTGCAGCTGCAAAAGGCTCCTCTATCGTTAGGGCATCACGTGCACCTGCTTGCTTAGCAGCATCAATTACCGCACGTTGCTCCACAGACGTAATACCAAAAGGCACACAAATCATGACATTTGGTTTGCTCCATGACATTCCAGATGCTTTCATTGCATTTTTTAAATAATATTCAATCATTGCAGAAGTTGTATCAAAATCTGCGATAACTCCATCCTTCATAGGACGAATCGCAACTATTGAGCCTGGCGTACGACCGATCATATTTTTCGCATCGTTCCCTACCGCTACAATAGCACCGTTTTGTACGTTTTTCGCTACAACTGATGGCTCTCTAAGTACAATCCCTTTTCCTTTAATGAAAACTAGCGTATTCGCTGTTCCTAAATCTATACCTAAATCTCTTGATCCAAATCCAAACACAATTATTTACTCCCTTTCTATCTCAAACAAGTTTCACTTCGTTGTCATAAAGTCATAACTCTCATTATAACTGATAGAACGGAAAATGCACAGTGTCACATATACCCTTTTTCTTTTAGGCTTATAAACTGGTGATCGCCGATAATCACGTGATCAATAAGTTCTATGCCCATTAGTAAGCCTGCTTCATATAGTCTTTTCGTCACATCTATATCTTCTTTTGAAGGTGCCGGATTTCCTGAAGGATGATTATGAGCGCAAATTATCGAGGCAGCTGAACGTTTTACAGCTTCGCGGAAAATTTCCCTAGGGTGAACTATCGAGGCATTCAGAGAGCCAATAAAAATTGTTTGTTTATGAAGGATTTGATTTTTGACATTCAAAAAAAGAGTGACGAAATGCTCTTGGTTCAATGAGGTCATATCTTGCATTAGGTAAGTAGCGGCATCTTTCGGAGAACGAATCGTAAATTTGTCATCTGTCTTTTGTCGGGATAGTCTTTTCCCCAGTTCAACTGCCGCTAGTAGCTGGACGGCTTTTGCTTGTCCAATACCTTTAACGGCAGTTATTTCTTCGATGGAAGCATTTTTTAGTTCCTGAATTTGTTCAAAATAATTGAGGACGCGGTTTGCGAGGTGAAGAACAGATTCCTGCTTCGTACCGGTACGAAGCAGGATTGCGATCAATTCTTGGTTAGATAAGCTTGAGGCACCTTGTCTAACTAATCGTTCCCTTGGACGATCAGACACATGTACATCACGAATCATAAGGGAAGTCGGTAACTTAGTATTCATGAGTTCACCACTCGCTCAATTTCTAACAAACGTAGTGATAATAATGCTTTAAACAAACGACTGATTGGAAGTCCCATCACATTATTATAATCTCCCTGAATACTTTCAACGAATAACCCACCCATTGTTTGAATTCCATAAGCACCAGCTTTGTCTAAGGAATCTCCCGTTGCCACATAAGCATCTATTTGTTCTTCAGTCAGATCAAAAAACTTCACCAAGGTAGTTTCTGCAAAACTAATCGAACAGCCCTCACCATAGATAGCAACACCCGTAGTCACTTGGTGTGTATCTCCAGAAAGTTTTTGTAGAAAGGTTTTTGCTTCAGCTTTATCTTTCGGTTTCATCAATAATTCATCCCCATAGCTTACAATTGTATCCGCCGCTATAACAATTGCGGTAGGGTTCTCATGTAAGATAGCTGTTGTTTTGCCAATAGCGATGTTCACTGCCACTTCTTCTACAGAAAGATTTCCTTCCACTACTTCTGCAGCTCCTGAAGCTATCACCTCAAATGGAATACCGAGTTTACTAAAGAGTTCCTTTCTTCTAGGTGACTCACTAGCTAAAATAAATCGATTGTTAGTTGTTAGTTTCAATTTTAATTCCTCCTTTTCAATAGCATACAAAACTATTGAAAAAATGGAAATTGTGTATAAAAAACAACAATTGAATTTCCCTTGCGAAATGAACGTCAAAAACTCAATTTTAGACAATTATTCGTCGCAACATAATGAGAAAAAATATGTGATCTCATGACAGAAGGAACGTCTGAAAACGCTGATATAGCTTGAACTATTTGCATTAAATCATCTGGATACTCTTCTTTTTTATCAAGAGAATCGAAAAAATTTTTAGTTAAGTTCTCTTGTTGTATTAATTCCATTACTTTAATAACTTTAGGATCTTCACAACCTTTAGTAGAAACGTATAAGCTTTTTATAAAGGTAGGTAGTACTTCTGCTTCTTGTGTAGGAATAGTTGTAACGTATAAATCACTCCAAACAAAAAACTGGTTGTCCACTTGGAAAATACTTGATTTTGCAAGGGACGGCTGTGATCCTATAAAAGCCATCGCACTTTCTTTAGAAGTGAACATGCCGTATTGTTTTGCTTGAAAAGGAAGGGGTTTCTCTTCAACTTCTCCTGTAACCTCAACTTTTTCGCTTTCATCTTTAGGAGTAGTAATTTCGGCCTCTTCGCTTTCAGCTTTCTTATCATTCGCTAAATTTAATATTAATCCAAACAATAGAACCCCAACAACACCAATGATCAATCCTTGTATGCCAGCTAATATTACTTTTTTTCTCGTATTATTGCGTCTTCCAATTGGCATAAAATCACCTCTTTTTCATAACCTTATCACGAAGATTATAAAAAAAGACGAGACCTATGTCGGCTCGTCCAAAAAAGTTATCGAGTTAAAAAAACAAATTCATATACCAATCGACAAGCAACTCACCATAAAAATAAGCGATAATTGCCGCTATTGCGATGGACGGACCAAATGGTATAGGCGTTTTTCTACCTTGTTTAGATCTTCTTAAAGATATAATACCAATAACTGTACCAATAATAGAGGCTAAAAATAGAGTTAATAGAGTCGGAACCCAACCTAAAACTAAACCTATTACGAAGAATAATTTAATATCCCCCCCGCCCATGCCGCCTTTGGACACAACTGCAATGAGGAATAACACACCAAACCCAACAGCAGCACCGATAATACTATCCCACCATGGGTTAAGTGGTTCAAATACTCTTAACACTATTAAAGGGATCAAAAAGAATAACAGAATTTTATCAGGAATAAGCATATATGCAATATCCGACACCGTAATAATGACTAAAAGTGAAACAAACAATAGCGCAACCGCTAACTCCAACGTGAAGCCTAAGTGATAGTAAGCAAAGGCAAAAAGAAGGCCAGTCACTAGCTCCATCACCGGATACACCCAATGAATCTTCGTGCCACACCCACGACATTTCCCTTTTAAAAATACATAGGAAAAGACAGGTATTAAATCTTTAATCGTTAATTGACGATCGCAACCCGTGCAATGCGAAGGTGGACGAACAATCGACTCCCCTTTCGGAATACGCAAACCAACTACATTAAAGAAAGAACCGAAAACTAGACCGTATAAGAAAAATAAAAACATGAATATAATTTCCATATCTACCTCTTTACCTTCATATTATGGTATTAATAACTTTTCACCAATAATCACCATATCAGAGTTTAGCTTATTAGCATTTTTGATAATGGATTCTCCCGTGCGTGAGTTGTAAAATTTCATAGAAATGGAATAGAGTGTATCTCCTGGTTGCACTTTATATGTTTTGTCGGAAGGATTTTCAGGTTCTGGAGCTACTGAATCCTCCCTAGTAGATTCTTCAACTTCAATTTCAGTCTCAGTCTCAACCAATGTATTTTCTTGGATTGATGGAGCTTGTTGTTCCTCTATAACATCATATATTGGATTGTCTTTATTAGAGACAGGTGGTATAACTAATCCAAACTTATTGGCTACTTCTGTGATTAATGGTGCGTAATATGTAGACATTACTACACTGTATTCAAGATGATCTTCCTGAGGTCCTGGTAACACTTCCCCTTCTTCATACCCTTGAAATGAAAAAGATTCAACCACATAAATGCGTGGGTTTTTACGTATATTTTCTAAAAACTTTGTCAAAGCCTCGAAGTCTTTTGATAATACCGTTAAGGATATAGAAATTGCTTCTAATCCTTCAGGCGGTATAACTACTTCCTCTGCAGTGATTAACTCTCCATTTATGTTATCTAAACTAGACGGTGCTTCCTCTGTTAATTGCTCAGCAAGTGAAGTATCTTCTTCTAGTGAAACTGGTTGCTTCTCTTTCTGCAAGTCAGAAAAAGCTGCATTCAATATAATACTATCCGAGCCAACTGCTGCACCTTCCAAATCTAGCACGATGGAATCTACCAACTGTTCAACAGGAACCTTTACAACAAGTTCTGCTAAATCTTGTTGTAATTCTTCCGTATCGATTTCCGTCGTTTGTTCAGATTTTACATTTGTCAGTTGCTTTTCTAAAGTAACATTATGTTCTTTCATAGTAGAAAATGAAGTGAAATAATATAGCCCACCAAAAATAAGTATAAGTAGTATTCCTATCATAATCGTTAACCAATGTCGCTTCTGGAAATGAATCATGAGGAAGGCACCTCCTCATCTGCTGCTTGTTTTAAACTTTCTATGTCTATTATAATTTCATAGATTGCTTCTACTCGGAGCTGAAACTGTTGCGTATCACTAACAGCAGTATTTTCAAGCTCTGTATTAGTAGCTAGAGATATTATGGTTGCATCCAGCACATAGGGCGAAGCTTTCAGCGTTGTTAAATAATGCGCTGCTTCAGCATTAGATTCAAACTGTCCTGTAAGTGATACAGAAGAATTATTAATAGTATAAGTAAATAATTTGATAAAACCACGTTCCGGGAAACTTTGTGATAAATGCATTAACAAAAATACAGTAGGAACTGGTCTAGTCTCTGCCCACTCTACAAGACTTTTTAACTGCTCTTTATCAGATATACTACTCGCTATATTTTGTTGCTCTGTTTGCTGCAACAATAACTCATTCTCTAAATTGGATTCTAATTGTTGTTCGACAGACTTCTCTTGATTATGTAAGGAATACAGAAAAAAGACCACGAACAAAACAACTACAGTTAGTATAATTGCAACAACAAACCACTCTATTTTTCTCGTTTTCTTTTGAAGTAAGTTAATATCTATATACATTATCTAATCACCTATTTCCAAGAAAGTCCAACAAGCTCTGCAAAAGAAGCAGGAATATGGACACCATCTTTTGTCGCCCATTTGTCGCCCGTCATTTGATACACAGCTAATAGTTCATTCGTCTGTAGATTAGAAGCAATTTTAGGGAGCAGTGGATGATCGCCTGTAATACAAATCGTATCAATAGCGTGTTTCCCATTTCGTAAATTATATAAATAAAATGATTGCAGTCGAGCTACTTCTTTCTCTATGATAGCAAGATGACCCTCTAGCACCATTTCATTTCCATCTACTTGAATATATTGAAATCCAGTGCGTGTCTCGTATCCTGAAAAGGACTCAAATGGTCGAATACCCATTGTTCGCACATAAACTGGTTTATGATCATTAAACATACTTAACTGCATAACATCTAATTCTAAGTGAATTAGTAGAACATGGGCGGATTCTTCTATCTTGTTCATTTCTGCAAATAAACGATATAAACTTAAAAAAGGAACATCAATAATAACCGGTCTTAGCTTTGCTTTTGTTAAAATCCTCTCAATCATATTGACATCTTTTTCAGGAACAGCAAGGGCAATCACTTCATCTTTCCCCATTGCTCGATTATCGCCTACAATTTCTATAATAGGATCGGAAAAAGGTAGATGAAAAGATTCTCCTAGTTCCAAATATAAATGACCTTTCCATTCACTTGGAGGAACGGATTGGGGAATTGTAGTGGAACGCAAAAGCAAATCATGTTGAGAAAAAGAGAAAAAAGTAGGTAAACCTTGAAGTTTATGCTTTTTGATAATAGACGTCAATTGCTGAATAAGTCGTTCTTCATGTACTATCTGACCTGACTGAAAAGTCCCCTCTTCAATAACTTGTTGTATAAACTTAATATATTCATTCTTCCTCCCACCAACTAAAATACGTATGTATCTTTGGGTAAACGTAATAAAAACAGCAGGTTGTGATTTCCAATATGTAAACATTCATGTCCCTGCCTTTCTTATAAAGTGAAACTTCAATCAGTGGGGGTTTTCTTCATCCCCCACTGATTGTTAGTTGAACCATTTGGGCGTTTACGGGCAGTTGTCTCCCACTTATGCTTTGTTGCTTTGGCCAAGCCTTGAAGTGGGAGTATTACTGCCCGTTAATGCGGGATAAAAACTATAAATATAAGTATAATAGCCCCGTGCACGAATGCATAGGGCTATTTATAAAGTTTATTGTTAGAATGTTATGAAATAGTAGATGCTGAACCCGCTGTTCCCGTTTTGCCTACAGCTTCTCTACCTACATTATTTAAAGTTTCTTCAGAAATTGTCGTAAAATAAGTTTTCGCACCAGTACCTGAGCCTTTTAATGTAATTTTATATACTTTAGCTGTACTATCATAAGTCACCACAGATGTGGTACCATCATAAGCGACATTACTTTGGGGATCTTTTGGAACAGAATCTAGAAACCCTGCATTCACTAATTCGGTAACAGTAACATTTGTAGGAGTGGTTCCTTTTAATCTTTCACTAACTTTTACAGGAGTAGTTCCAACAGTAGCATTTGAAGCCTCAGCTAGTTTAGCAGCGTTAATTATTAATAATGCATTTGCAACATGGGCATCTTTCTTCGAATTCTCAATAATTCCTGAGATTGACGGAATCGCAATCGCTGCAATAATCCCTAAAATAACTACAACTGCTAATAATTCAATTAGCGTTAAACCTTTTTCATTCTTAATCGTTTTCAACCATTTTTTCATTTTTTTCTCCCCTTACTACAAATTATTTGCATGGGTGGGTGCACTACTTGCTCCTAATCGTCTAAGTGCCCAAATATTCGACAATTATTCTTCGCTTCCAATACATCTATTATTAATAATATCGGTTAAAACTACTAAAATATCAAGTGTTTTCACATAGTTCTTTTAACCCTATTTCATTGAACTTCTGAAAAGATTGAAAACATAGGAATCATTATAGCTGCCACGATTCCTCCAATTACTACAGCCAAAAACAAAATCATCGCCGGTTCTATAAGTGACTTCAATCTTTCAGCAGAAGTATCGACTTCTTGCTCATAAAAATCCGCTACCTTTGCAAGCATAAAATCGAGCGTCCCAGATTTTTCGCCAAGAACAATCATTTGTGATACAAATGAAGGAATTGCCCAATGTCCCACCATAGGAGTTGCTAAAGAGTTACCTTCTTGAACACTTTTACTAGCGTTTTCAATAATTTCTTCAATAACCGCATTTCCCACAACTTTGCGTACGACTAATAACGATTGAGTCACCGGAACGCTAGCGGCATATAAACTACTTAAAGTTCTTGTCATTCGAGCAAGAGTTGACTTTTGAACAACAGGACCGAAAATTGGTAATCTAAGTATTATACTGTGAGCTAAGTATCGATATGGATCACGCTTTATTAGAACACTTACTGCGATACTTATTCCAACTATTAATAATAGAGCTACCCACCACCAAGTTTGAAAAATAGCACTTAAATCCAATAGAAATTTCGTTATGAATGGCAATTCTGCTCCAAAAGAAGTAAACATGCTCGCAAATCTTGGAACGATAAAACCTATCATGAAAATAACAACACCTATGGCAACGATACCAAGCACTGCTGGATACATCATTGCAGACTGTACTTTTTGTTTCGTTTCATTTTGTTTTTCATAATATACTGCTAACTGATCTAAAATCTCGTCAAATTGTCCTCCAGCCTCTCCAGCCTTCAACATATTCGTAAATAACACAGGGAACACTTTAGGATGCTGCTCTGCCGCTACCGAAAAAGGATGACCTTCTTTGAGATCTTCCTCAATATCTGCTAAAACTTGCTTCAAATTTTTATGAGAAGTTTGATCCTTTAAAATCGCAGTCGCATCTAATATGGATATACCCGCTTTAATGAGAGTCGAAAACTGGCGTATAAAAATAACTAAATCCTTGAAAGGAACTTTTCCACTACCTAAATTTAATTCTTGATACAAAAAACCTGTTTTCTTCATAATCTCACGAGCGGCTATACCTTTTTTACGAAGTTTTAATTTTGCATCATCAGCTGTTGGAGCACGCATGATACCTCTGACTATTTCTCCTTTTTTATCTCTACCACTGTATTGAAAGTAAGCCATTAAATCATCTTCTCCGCAAAATAAGGTTCTAGCTGTTCCGAAGTAACTAACTTCCCTTTAGCTAGTCGTTCTAATTCACTTTCCATTGTTTGCATCCCCATTGATTTGCTTGACTGTATAACAGAATGAATTTGATGGATTTTTTCATTTCTAATTAAGTTTTTTACTGCTGGAACATTTAATAATATTTCAAATGCAGCTACTCTACCTTTCCCGCTAATGGATTGGAAAAGTCGCTGTGAAATCACCGCCTGAAGCACGGAAGCCAATTGAATTCTTACTTGCGGTTGCTGACTCGGCGGAAATACATCGATGATACGATCGATCGTCATGGATGCACTCGTTGTATGTAATGTAGCAAGTACTAGATGGCCAGTTTCTGCTGCAGTAATTGCCGTAGAAATAGTTTCTAAATCTCTCATTTCACCAACTAGTATTACGTCAGGATCTTGTCGTAGCGAAGCTCTCAATCCAGATGCAAAAGTTTTCGTGTCAAATCCCACTTCTCGTTGATTGATAATACAGGTGCCATGAGAATGTAAATATTCGATTGGATCTTCTAATGTAATAATATGTTTTTTGACAGTTTGATTCATTTCTTGAATCATCGATGCAAGTGTGGTAGATTTCCCTGAACCAGTCGGACCTGTAACTAATACTAGTCCTTGAGGTTTCTTTGCAATATCATGTAAGATAGTTGGCAAATTTAACTCCTCGAAAGTCGGAATTTCTGTTGGTATTACACGGAAGGCAAGACTAACACAATTTCGTTGATAGTACGCATTTACACGAAATCTAGAAACTCCAGGCAAACTATAAGAGAAATCGAGATCCCCCTTTTCTATAAATGTGTCCCATAGATTTGGAACTATTGCTACTTTGGCCATTTCTTCCGTGTCTATTGGTTTTAATATATCTTGTCCAAACCTTTTTAATTCCCCATGTAATCGCATCATTGGGGGCATACCAACTGTTAAATGTAAATCAGAGGTTCCAAGTTCAAAAGATGCTTGTAACAACTGATGTAACTTTTCTTTCATAATTGCGCTCTTCCTTTCCTATTCGGCTTTTGCGACACGTAGCACTTCTTCTACCGTTGTGTATCCCGCTTTCACCTTCAATAGTCCATCATCAATTAAAGGAATCATCCCATTTTTCATAGCAGCTCGTTTCACTTCCGTCATACTACGATTGTTATAAAGCAACTCACGAATTTCATTGTCTACAACGAAAATTTCATGAATCGATAATCGACCTTTAAACCCAGTTTCATTGCAGACTTTGCAACCTCTTCCTCTATACAGTTTATCGACTTTTATAAAACGATTATCAAATAACTGTTGCTCAATCTTAGAAGGTATATATTCTTCCTTACAGGAATCACAGATTTTACGTACTAATCTTTGTGAAACAGCTCCATTTAATGCTGAAATAACGAGATAAGGCTCAATATTCATGTCTAGAAGTCTTGGAATAGTACTGATTGCATCATTCGTGTGTAAAGTACTTAACACGAGATGGCCTGTTAGCGCTGCACGAATAGTAATTTCAGCAGTTTCCTCATCTCTTATTTCCCCTACCATAACAATGTTTGGATCTTGACGTAATATTGCACGTAAACCACTTGCGAAAGTCAATTGGATATGAGGATTTACTTGAACCTGATTTACCCCCTCCATTTGGTACTCTACCGGATCTTCAATTGTAATAATATTAACGGATTCTTGATTTATATGTTGAAGAGCGGAGTAAAGCGTCGTCGTTTTCCCCGATCCAGTCGGACCTGTAAGTAATACAAGACCAGTTGGTTTTTCTATCAACTCTATAAACGTTTGTACATACCTTTTATTGAAACCTAGTTGATAAATTGGCTTCACAGCATTAGCTAAATCTAATAATCGTATAACCATTTTTTCTCCATAAACTGTAGGTAATATGGAAATACGCATATCAATTGTTTGTTGTCCTTGCGTTAAACGAACCCGCCCATCTTGCGGCAAACGAGATTCGGTAATATTTAGATTTGCCATGATTTTTATACGTGCAACCAGAGATGGATATTGACTCATCTGTAGTACTCGATCCGTCGCAAGCAAACCATCCACTCGATATCTTACTAATACTTTATCTTCATGTGCATCAATATGTATATCACTAGCTTGAATCTGAATCCCACGTGATAATATTTGATTTACTAGACGAATTGCAGGGGCTTCATCCTCATTTGCCCCTTCTTGCGACAAATTTTCTGTTAAAGCAATAGATGCTGCTGCTTTAGTTAGTTTTTCAATCGTTTCTATAATATCTTTCCGTGAAGAAATAACAGGCTGTACCGTAAAACCCGTCATCAATTCAATATCGTCAATTACAACATAGTCAAGTGGATCTGCCATTGCTACCTTTATCGTTTGTTCGTCTTTTTCAATAGGCAAGGCATAATTTTGTCTTGAATAATCTGATCCTACCAACTGGATAAGTTTCGTATCTATCGGAAATAAATTTAGTGCGACATGAGCAATACCAAGTTGAAATTCCAACACTTCAATAAGTTGGCGATCAGTCAAATAGCCACGTTCGACAAGTGCATCACCTAACCTCTGTCCAGGCGCCTTTTTTTGTAACGTCATTTGAAGCTGATCTTCTGATATTATACTTGCTTCAACTAGTAAATCTCCAAGTCTTTTACGAATAGCCATTTTTGATTCTCCTCTTAAATCGATTTAATTGGAATCAGTATTGTTTTCTCTATTACATCTAATGCCTCTTTAATTTCATAATCGTTATTTACAGTAATAAATACCCTGTATTTTATTACTAGTTTTGGATCAGCAGGTTGTGAATCTATAATAGTTAAACCTGCTTCATATTTTTGTAATTCACTATTTTCAACAATTATCTCATTTAAGTTCTCACCAATAAACTCATCTTTATGTAAAGTTTTATTTTCAATATGGCTTGGTCTAGTTTGAGGGAAATAAAGTGCTTTTATTACTCTTTTAAATTCTTTTTTAAATTCTTGTATATATACTTTTCTATATTCTATGTTATATGCTGCTTTATAAGCTGCTTCCTTCTCACTAATTGAAGCTTTTTTAGGCAGACCATTTGTAGCAATTTCTCCAGCAATCTTAGCTTTCTTATCGGCTTCCAATTTTGCTTTCTCTTCAGATTTTACCTCAGTTTCATCTAAGGCTCTTTCAGTATATGAAACACCCATGTCACCAAGCTTTTTCAATTGTAAAGCTTCCTCTACTTTTTGGTATTGAGTAGAACTGGACATAATTTTAGAGATAATAGGAGGAGTCATGATTGCAATAATGACAATCACTAATAACACAATTATTAAAGCATAACCATTCTCAGTTTGTTTAGCATTATGCATTTATAGCTCTCCTTATTGATAACTATACAGTTTAGTTAAAGGTATTTGATTAGATAAATTTATATTTTCTTTATAAATTTCAACTCTCACTCTCTTAAGTTCTAATGCAAATTCACCATTAGTCTGCTCTTTAAGATAAGTAATGATTGGATAATACGTTTTTCCGTTTAGTTTCATTCCCTCAGGGTATTTATCCTCAATCACCATGGTAGGGTCTCTTTTTATTTCAACAAGCACTTTTTCCGCTAAATTTATTGCGGTTAATTTATCTTCTGTTATTCTAGAATGAGAGGTAGCTTGTGCAAAAAAACTCAAAAATCCAACAATAATGATCATTAATAAAACTACTGCTGCTAAAATTTCAATTAAACTAAGACCTCTTTGATTTAAATTTTTCATTTAATAACCTCATTTACGATGAAAGTGTGGCGCTACTACTTTGAAAAGATACATTTTAAAGCAATATGGTGTGACATTACTAGAACTGCTTGCAACAATAGCAATTTTGGGAATTTTTATCACTATTATATTTTCTGTTGTGACAACTACCTTCAATCAAAATGATAAAACACTTTCTCACATTAATTTGAGACAAGAAGCTAATCTTATTATTACAAATATAAGGAACCAACATCAAGGGAAGGTAATTATTTGTGAGAAAGATATACTAGAATATGAAACACAAAGTTTTGTGATTAATATTGAAAACTTCGCCAAAAACAAAGAATGTTCGAATCCGGAAGAAGACTTGTTCATTAAGTTTACTTTAGCAGACTATGAAAATAATGAATATACAATAGATACAATAATAGAAAAAATACAAGTAATTAATCCTGAAAATCCTGATCCTGAACCTGAACCTGAACCTTCCGATAGTTTCTACGACTTTTTAACAAAAGAAAATGTCTTTATTTATGGATCAAAATACGCTTTCTCTGGTAATAGTACTGATGGTCCAAATGGTAAAATGATTATCCTAGGTGACATTAATAGCTCAGAGTTAAACGGTGGATCATTAAGTAATGTATCTAACATAGAAGTGCAGGGTTCAGTCATACTAGATGGAGGGAGCGCTGGTATGGGTTCTAAAACCTCACCAGGAACAATTATTATACAAGGTTCCTTTACTTCGTGGAGTGGAACTAGACAAATTTATGGTGATATTTATGTAAATGGAGATTTTAGAATAAAAGATGCTCATATAAATGGAAATATTTTTGTAGATGGAAATGTTGAAATTGGGTGGACTCCACAAATATCAAAAGATTCTCTCGTTTATTATACTGGAACGATAACATTTCCAAAAGATATGTCTAAAAGTATCACTGACAAATTTATTAAATCCGATACAGTCCCTAAAAAAACACTTTCAAATACAATAAATCCAAGTCTAAAAACCAAGGAATGGTTTTCTGAAAATGGATATACTTCCTCACTTGAAGATAGAGTGAACAACAAAATTTATGTGAAGGATTTTAATTACCAATGGAATGGTTGGCAACCTTCTGGTGATATTTTTCAAAACCTTGTGATAGTTAGTGAAAATGATATCTCTTTAACCAATGTATGGAATCAAACGATGACTGGTGTCTTATATGCTCCAAATGGTAAAGTAACATTTAATGGTAGTAATTTTGAAGGAGTAATAATTTCTAAAGACGGTGTTTTTATTACAAGTGGAGGAACTAACGTGAAACTAAAAAATATTGCTGAATACTTCCCCTATAAAGAAAGTGCTCCATTTTATTAAAAAATAGCAAGTCCAAAATGACCTACTATGACATTGTACGCCTAACTTTAAAAAAGTGAGTGACCAAGTTTAGACTTAGTCACTCAATTCTTTCTTCATTTCCCCACATACCCATCCCCAAATGCCTGGTCCACTTCCTCATAACCCTTATCTTCAATCACCATTGTTGGTGGAGTTGTGGCTGAATTATCGCTATCGGCTTTTCCGTTTCCAGAATCCCCAGTAGTTCCATTCGAAGTTCCTGATAAATTTAATAATTCTTCATTCCATTTATACCAAACTTCGTGAAGTGGTAAGTAGGTATCTACAGCAACATCGTATGTTTTCCATGGAGAGTCATCTAGAAATATGATTCTATTTACATTTGCTTCCATCCCATTCTTCCCTGGAACTTTACGCTCTTGCTGATCGAGTGTTATCGGACGGACAATAACTCGTTGGTTTAGCTCTTTCTTTTCATCAATAACGGCATGTATATTGACTGGGGTGTTCACGCTATAAATAGAAATAGTCAGTTTATTACCTATAAGACTGGATTCAATTGTTAATGGGTAACCATATTCATTTTTAATAAGTAAATCATGTGTATTATCGATAAAAGCTTCGTATCCTATTTCACGATTAAATGTATTATTTGTTGTGATGTGACGTTCTAAAATAGAGAAGGGACTATTTAAAGCCGCTTTATATAGAAGCGAAGAGACTTCATTTTGAAACTGTGCATTGTATAACCCTTCTGTATCGGAGAGCACTAATTCATTTAAAGAAAATACTTGGTCTGCTTTCACTTCCACTTCACTATGCTTCTCAATCCAACTTTCTATACCGAAAGAGCTTCCATCTAACGATATCGACTCTTTTACTAGCAACATTTTTTCATCACTTTGAGATTTAAAATAACGAGTAATATGAATAGGCTTATCTATTATTGTTAGATTAGCTGCGGAATCTAAAATATGTTGTTGTATACGACTTTCGTCGATCAATTCACGATATCCGTCTAATTGGAGATTGGAAATTGAAGTCTCCCAAGCCTCTTGATTAATTTGTGTAAATAATGAATTATGTTCTCCCGATACCGCTTGATCAATGGACTCTTTAATAAGAAAATTTACAATATCTACATTCAAATTACTTTCTTCAAAAATAAATTGTAGAGATGATTGTAAATTTATCGACCAATCAGATGTCTCTTGAGTGAGAAGTTGAGTAGCCTGACTTTTTGATAAACCATCAACCAAGATGGGACCGATCCATGTATTTTCATCAAAATAACCTTTACTCCCTCCTTCATCGGTGAAAGCATTTGCCACACTATAAAGTCCAAAGGTTACAACAAATAAAAATAAGCTAACACCAGCAACAAGAAGGAAAAATTGTATACTATTCTTTTGTTCCATCTAAATCACTCCGTTGTTTATTGAAATATAGCGCAGATATATCTTCGAAATCATTACTTTTATCAAACTCTTCTTTTGGTACTTTTAAAGAAGCAGAAAGATCATCTAGATTCGGTCGGATCAGTTCCTCTTGATCTGATTCTTGAACAAACTTTTGAGAGGGATTTTCTTCTGAAGCGAGTAGAGCATCAAGTCTTCTAGCCAGCCATTTATCTGATAATTCTTCCGCATCTTCTATCTGTTCAGACTCGTTATCGACGGTTTGAACAAACTTTTCTTTTGATTTATAATTATGCTCCATATCTATCTCCGTTATAGCCGCTTCTTGTAAAGCTTCTTCATAGGACGGGTCTGGAACAACCGGTATAATAATTTCTTCTAAGTCCTTTATAGGAATAATAATTTCTGAAACTGGCAGGTCTACCACAGAATCTACTTCATTTTGATTGTATTTTAAAGTCGCTATATCGACTTCTTGTTTATTCAATAAAAAGTCTTCAAAAGTACTTTCTTCTATCATAGAATCTTCTGCGTTAAATTCCTGCGGTATATAGAGAGGACTTTTTTCTTCGTCAAAAATCGATCTCCCCTGAGAATTTTCAAAATGCTTCGTTACTCTACGTAAATTTCTTTTAGGAATTTTAGCCTGTACAATTTCCTCTTTCTTGACTAACCATGTTTTTCTTTTCCCAAGTAAAATTGTACCGGAAAGGATTATGCCAAAGAAAAATAATATCCCTAACCAGGAAGACAAAGTTTGTGAAGTAATATATGAAAATAAAACGGTAAATCCAGAAATAAGTATCACAATAAAAATTGGCATTTTTTCAAAAGGAAATCGAACAAAGTAAACTAATAATAACGTGATTAATACACTTATTATTAATAAAATACTAAAAAGCATCATTCCATCCCCTCTCTTATATTTCATTATACATGGACGATTCAAAATAAAATATGAAAACATCTAAAATATACAATAAAAAAGCCAATCAGAATAGTATCTGACTGGCTCTATTTCACATACTCTGCAACCCGATTTCTACCCGCCTGCTTCGCTCCAATATACAACGCACGGTCTGCATTTCGGAGTAGGGACATTCCTTCGTCACTGTCTTCTGGTGCCGTAGAGACACCAATACTTGCGGTGATGAATATTATTTCTTCCCGTGTTACTTCACCTAAATCGAGAGGTACTATAAATGGCGTTTGTTCCACTTTTCGACGAAGTTGCTCGGCAATATTTTTCGCTTGTAATTTTGAATAATTTGGTAGGAGAATTACGAATTCTTCCCCGCCGTATCTTGCAACTGTACCACTTGAACCAATTTCATGTTGAATTACTTTTGCGAATTCCTGTAGGATGAGGTTTCCACTGTGATGTCCATAAGTATCATTAACTGCTTTAAATTTATCTATGTCCATCATGATCAATGAAACTGTTCTATATACTCCATTATTTAGCTTCAACATATCCAATTTCAATTGTTTATCTAAGAATCTATAGTTATAAATCTTCGTTAGATCACAAACTTCACTTTTCTCCACTGCTTCTTTTACAAATCTAGCTTTTTCTAATGAAACAGCAAAATAGGAGCATAGCAAGTGGACGATTTTTAGTTGATAAGACTCAAATGCAAACTTCGCTCTAGCAGCCAAAACAAGAACGCCTTCAATTCTTTGATTTCTATAGATAGGGACACACATAACGCTTTGCATATCATCCGCTAAAAAGGGTGGTTTCATATGTTCCCATTCAGCCTGTTTACTGTAAAGAATTGGCTCTCCTTTTTCATATCCTTTACCCGCAAGGCTATATTTTATATCTTCATGAACATATTCCAATTCTTTGTTTTCCCCATTTTCTATAGCACGCAAAATAAGGAATTCACCATCTACATTATCTACAATATAACCCGCATCAAATTGGAACATATCAGACATTCTCTTCAAGAACATATCTAAAACTTCTGTAGTAGTCATCCGCTCCGCAAGTTGATGTCCAAATTCACTTGCCTTGTTCAAATCGGCATTTACCTTTTCTGAATCGCTATACATACGTATTAATAGTGTGATTGCTAAAAATGGTACCCCTAATAAAACAAACGCTATCGGTCCTACATAACCTTCTAAAATATATATACTTATCCCAAAAGGAAGTGTAATAATTAAGCAAATAAAATCCCAGCCAAAATCTTTTGTGAAGAATTTTGGCTTTAATCCCGTATACACTTCTCTAAAATACAAGAAGAGATGATTCAATATAATATTTAACAGCATATAGATACTGCTATATAAAAGAATTTCATTGATGACTAAAGTTTCGATTTTATATCCCATCCACAAGACTATAGAACCGCAAATAATAGAAATCAAGAAAAACATGAATGAATTATAATATAACTTGTATCTAGTTTCTTTACTTATCTTCATATGGAATACGATTGGTATAATACATAATTGCATGGCAATCAATTCTGCAAGGATCCCAAACTTTAAAAAGATAGCTAGATTCACCCATTGAACAAGTACAATCAATGCTCCTGATATAAAAAATGGGAAGATTGTAGTAAGTAAAGCAAGTATAAGAAAATAGATATAATGATCCCAGTCGTTTGGTTTAGTTGGTGACGATAAATATACTAGACAAATACCAATAGGTACAACTAATAGCCACATGAAGAAAATAATCTTCTTAGCTTTTTGTGAAATATCCATCTGACTATTAATCTCCTTCCAGTCTAAATAACCACTACTAAATACACATTTCCTTCTAAATTATATCACTAAGTTCTCTGAAAGTTTCAATTACTAAATTCCTGTTTTTTCTTTCAACTCAGCTATGAAATAAAAAGAGCCAGTGACAATTGTAATGCAATTTTCAAAATTCTGTTTCAAATCAACACGAGATGCATCCAAAGTTATACTTTTCTCACTATTCATACAAATATTATACAAAACAGTAGCATTTAACGCTCTTTCATGTTGGAAATTAACAAAATCAAAAGAACTAGCAATTTCCTCTAACTTCCTTAATATATAGACATAATTTTTATCTTTTAAAATACCTACGACCAAATGTATATGTTTGTTTGGAAACTTCTCTCGAATCATTTCTACTAATGCATCTACACTTGCTGGATTGTGAGCCCCGTCCATGTAAAGGTTGTCCCCTATTCTCTCCATTCTGCCAGGCAAGCTTGCATTATTTACAGCTTGCTGCACGCTGGATTCAATTAGTTCAAAACCACTTATAAGCAATGCTGTTATAGCCAAAGCCATGTTAGATTGTTGGTGCCTCCCTAACATTTGAGGATATAAATTAGAAAATGAATACTCTTTAAATGTATATTGATGCTTCTTAATACTAAAATTTTTATTGTATTCTAAGACATTAGCACTTTTATCTTCGGCTTCTTTATACATAATTATTTTTGCGGGTTCTACTAATGGTCCTATTACTAATTGGCTATTAGGCTTTAAAATCCCTGCTTTATGCCAACTAATTTTTTCAACTGTATCTCCTAAGAATTTCGTATGATCTATAGATATACTAGGTATAATAGACACAGAGTCTTTAGTGACGTTTGTACTATCTAGTCGCCCCCCCATACCTGCCTCAATGAAAACTATATCTAATTCCATCATTTCAAAGACAACAAAGGCTACAACAGTTAGTAGTTCAAAATCTGTCAACATGCCGCTAATACCTCTTTGTTGCATATGCGAAAATGCTTCGTCCATTTGTTTTTCCGTAACGGGTATACTATTTATCTGAATTTGATCATGGACGTCGACGATACTTGGGCTAGTAAACGAAGCATATGACAAACCGTGATCTTTTGCTAGTGCTGTTAAAAAAGCAATTGTAGAGCCTTTCCCATTTGTTCCAGCTACATGGATTATTTTATGCTTGTCCTGGGGATTGCCGAGTTTTTTTAGAGCGGCTTGAATTGTTTCAAGACCTGGTTTTATAACCGTTTCACTTTCTATATTCCACTTTATTTTGTATTTATTAAAATTTTTTATTTCCACGCAGTTCACCCTATTCCGTCTGATTAAATTTCGTGCTAAACTTCTTGTGAACACATTATAACACGTACTAGTGGAGGTCATTCATTATGCAAACATGTTGGGTCATTTACAACGGTAGTCTTACACATGATAAATTTATCGATCAAGCACTTCTAGTAAAGGAAGCTGCGGACCGACATGATATTCATGCTATTTTAGTGAAAAATTATGAAGTGCTGATGAATGTCCAGCAAAAGTTACATGCCAAACCCGATTTTGTCGTGTTTCTTGATAAAGATATTTTGCTTGCCCAGTATTTGAAAAATGAGGGTATACCAGTATTTAATGATCCAAATGTGATTGAAATTTGTGATAACAAAGCAAGGCAGTATATGAAGCTGGCAAATGCTGGAGTGCCTATGCCTATGACGATTATCGCACCAAAAGTATATCCTGGTTTTTCTATCGAAGAGTCAGGCTATTTCGAGCAGGTGCTCCAAACCATTCCATTACCTATGATTATTAAAGAAGCACATGGCTCATTTGGTATGAAAGTGTATTTAATAGAAACAAGGGAGCAGTTCTTTGCGAAAGTGGAGGAACTCGCAGGTGTAGAGTATGTCTTCCAGCAATTTATCGAAAATAGTAGAGGTAGAGATATCCGTGTAAATGTTGTTGGTGGGCAAGTAGTTGCTTGTATGCTTCGTGAATCCCAAACAGATTTCCGTGCCAATATTACAAATGGGGGTTCTGCTTCCCCTATTATTCTCACACAGAGACAAAAAGATGTAGCAATTCAAGCTGCTGAAGCTTTACAAGCAGAATTTGCAGGAGTGGACTTATTGTTTGGGGACGATGAAGAACCGCTTGTTTGTGAAGTAAATGGCGTAGCCCACATCCGTAACATCTATAATGTAACAGGGATTAATGTTGGGGATGCAATGATAGAATATATTCTGTCAAAAGTTGGAGCAGCTGTTGTATGAAAGGGTTACTCATATATGAAAAAGCGGAGATAGAGCGCAATCAAAGCTTTATTGACCGATTAATAAATGCTGCAAGTGTTCACGAACATACATTAACTGTAGTAGATGATCAGGATCCGATTCCAGAAGCGGATTTTATAGTGTTCCGCACAAGAAATCCGCAATTATCAAAGGAATTAGAACAAAGAAATATACCAATGTTCAATCGCGCAGAAGTGAATGTCGTTGCCAATGACAAATTAAAGGCAATACAGCTTGTACAGCTTCTCGGTATTGCAACAGTTCCAACTAAAAAAATAACAACAGTTTCTGATATAAACGAATATCCTATCGTATTAAAAACAATTGACGGTCATGGCGGAAAACAAGTCGAATTAGTTCACACGGAAAAAGAAGCAACTTCATTTTTGAATACATGTTCTGAAAATACGATTATCGCTCAACAGTATATCGAAACAAATGCTACTGATGTTCGTGTATTCATGCTCGGTAAGGAAGTACTGGGAGCTGTAAAAAGAACTGGGCCAAAAGATAGCTTTAAGTCCAACTTCACTTTAGGTGGAACAGTTGAAAAATACACGCTAGACTCACAGCAAATTGCAGCTGTAGAGAAAATAGCTAAAGCACTTAAAAGTGATTATATTGGCATCGATTTTCTCCTCTTACCTGATGGGAGCTGGCTTTTCAATGAAATAGAAGATCCCGTTGGAGCAAGATCATATTTTGAAACGACTAAGAAGGATATCGCAAAGCCTATTATGGAATACATTCATAATAAACTCACCAAAAAAGAGAGCGACGAGATTTAATCGTCCTCTCTTTTTTGCATTTGAATCGGAAACACACGAATGTTTCCGAGAATCACTTGAATGTGGAGAAAAATCACTAGAATATGAATGAGTATCACCTGAATGAAATGAAAAATCACACGAATGTCACGTAATATCGCTTGAATCTGGAGTACTTCTTCTCCTATAAAAAAACGAGCACCCAAGTTAATAGGTGCACGCTCCATTCTTATAGATTATTCAATTCTTCCATACGCTTCAATACAGATGCGTGTTTTTCTAGATAGTCAGCCTCTTTTGCACGTTCTTCTGCAACTACTGCCTCTGGTGCTTTAGAAACGAAGCGCTCATTGGATAGTTTTCCTTGAACTAGTTTTACTTCCTTAGCCCATTTTTCTAGCTCTTTCGTTAAACGAGCTTTCTCGGCTTCTATATCAATTAGTCCTTGTAGTGGTAGATATAAAACCGCTCCAGTAACTACTGCCGACATTGATTGACTAGGTGCATCTAAATCTAAACCAATTACAAGTGGTTCTGGATTACAGAAACGCTCTAGATACTTAGCATTTGCTTCTAATACTGCTAATGTATTCGCATCCTTCGCCGAAACGTATAATGGAACTTTCTTGCTCATTGGCGTTTGTACTTCCGAACGAATATTACGTACGGAACGGATAATTTCAGAAAGTAATTTCATATTGTCCGCTTCTTCTTTATTGGAAAGGGATTCGTTAACAGTCGGCCAAGCAGCCACTGTAATTGACTCTCCTTCATGCGGAAGGTTTTGCCAAATTTCTTCAGTGATAAATGGCATAAATGGATGTAATAGACGCATAGTATTGTCTAAAACATAAGCTAGCACAGAACGTGTCATATTTTTCGCTGCTTCATCTTCCCCGTTAAGCGGAAGTTTCGCCATTTCGATATACCAGTCACAGAAATCATCCCAAATGAAGTTATAAAGGGCACGACCAACTTCACCGAATTCATAGCGTTCAGAAAGTCTTGTTACTTGCTCAATCGTTTCATTTAAACGCGTAAGAATCCAGGCATCCGCAACAGATTTTTTACCATCTAAATTGATCTCTTCAAATTTCAAGCCATCCATGTTCATTAATGCAAAACGAGATGCATTCCAAATTTTGTTGGCAAAGTTCCATACAGCTTCTACTTTTTCTGTAGAGTAGCGTAAATCCTGCCCAGGAGATGATCCAGTACTCAAGAAGTAACGAAGGGAATCTGCACCATATTGGTCGATTACAACCATTGGGTCAATCCCGTTTCCAAGAGATTTAGACATTTTACTTCCATCTTCTGCACGAACAAGACCGTGAATTAATACATCATTAAATGGACGTGTACCAGTAAACTCAATACCTTGGAAAATCATGCGAGATACCCAGAAAGTTAAAATATCATATCCAGTTGCAAGTGTATTTGTTGGATAATATTTTTTAAACTCTTCGTTTTCTGCATCTGGCCAGCCTAGTGTTGAAAACGGCCATAGTGCAGAGGAGAACCAAGTATCTAAAACATCGTTATCCTGATTCCAATTTTCCGCATCTGCAGGAGCTTCATGGCCAACATATACTTCACCAGTTTCTTTGTGATACCATGCAGGAATACGGTGCCCCCACCATAATTGGCGAGAAATACACCAGTCATGAATGTTTTCCATCCAGTGTAAATATTGTTTTTCAAAACGATCTGGAACAAAGTTTACTTTTTCTTCTGTAGCTTGAAGTTTTATCGTTTCTTCCGCAAGTGGCTTCATTTTTACGAACCATTGTAAAGACAAATATGGCTCTACCACTGCTCCACTACGTTCAGAATGCCCTACAGAATGCATATGCTCTTCAATTTTAAATAGAATACCTGCATCTTGTAAATCTTTTACGATTTGTTTACGGCATTCAAAACGATCCATGCCATCATAGGATGCAGCGTTTTTATTCATCGTTCCGTCTTCATTCATCACTAGAATACGTTGCAGGTTATGACGGTTTCCAATTTCAAAGTCATTTGGGTCATGTGCCGGTGTAATTTTAACTGCTCCACTTCCAAATTCCATATCTACGTAATCATCACCAACAATCGGGATTTCTCGACCAATAATCGGAAGCTTTACTGTTTTTCCGATTAAATGCTTGTAACGATCATCCTCTGGATGTACTGCAACTGCCGTATCACCCAGCATTGTTTCTGGTCTTGTGGTTGCAACATCGATAGAACCAGTACCATCTGCAAGTGGGTAATGCATATGATAGAATGCACCCTGTACATCTTTGTGAATTACTTCAATATCTGAAAGAGCTGTTTTAGTTGCTGGATCCCAGTTGATAATGTATTCGCCACGGTAGATCAAACCTTTGTTGTATAGCTTTACGAATACTTCCTTAACTGCATTTGATAATCCTTCATCTAAAGTGAAGCGCTCGCGTGAGTAATCTAAGCCAAGTCCAAGTTTTGCCCATTGTGCACGAATATGACCAGCATATTCTTCTTTCCACTTCCATGTTTCTTCGACAAATTTTTCGCGACCTAAATCATATCGTGTGATGTTTTCAGAACGTAGTTTTTCCTCTACTTTTGCTTGTGTTGCGATACCTGCATGGTCCATACCTGGCAGCCATAACGCATCATATCCTTGCATACGTTTCATGCGAATAATAATATCTTGTAATGTAGTATCCCACGCATGACCTAAATGTAGTTTACCCGTTACATTTGGAGGTGGAATTACGATTGTATAAGGTTCTTTATCGCTTTCTGGATGAGCTTCGAAGTATTTTCCTTCTAGCCACCATTCATACCGACCCTTTTCAATCGACTGCGGATCATACTTTGTGGACATCGTTGTTTCGTTTGTCATTGTCTGTTCCTCCTAAAAAAGAATATAAAAAAACTCCTATCGTCATTAAAGGACGAAGGAGTTTGTTCGCGGTACCACCTTTATTCGCGAATGCTAATAAAACGCATCACGCTCTCAATTCGATAACGGCTTCAAACCGGCATTTGCTACTCTAGGTTCACAAATACTGCTCGTGGGCTACCTTCAAATGGTGGTTAACAGAAACATTTCAGCAAATTGTTTCCTTTCTTTTGAAAACCAAATCATTTTACTCTTCCCATTCATCGCATCACTATTTACATTGTTCCTATTGTAAAGGATTTTATTATATGTCGTCAAGTCTAGTATGGTGAAAGGAGAAATACAATGAGAAAAGGATATAATCCATATCTGTTGCCTGAATGGTTACGTAAAACACGTTTCTACTGTAAGCATATAAGTATTCCTATTTGTGGTTTTCAATTAATACGTGTACTAATTGTGCCTACCACTTGGGATTTCCTCTTGTTGGTACTATTACTACTCATCTGCTTTTTGTTTTACAAAAACATTATTTGAGGGGAATGAAAGCTTCGAGTACCCATCATCTAAATCCAATATAAATTGGAGTTCAAATTCATCGCCTTTAGGATTTTTCACTTCCATTGGCTCAGCAGGATTTGGACTTTCTAATTCTATAAGAGGTTCAACTGGTTCAGGTTCTGGAGCTTCCTCGTAATCACAGTGTACTGTCCATCCTACTTCAATAGCCATTTCCGGTGTTGGTTTCGAGTTAATATGGTTCACATGAACTGTAGGCTTGGAACCTTCTTTTAATTTGTCTCTACCAATCTCAATACTCATTGGTACAGCATACTCGAAATAACCGACCTCACCTTGCAAATCTAAATCTTCAATTTCCGTGAATTCGCTAGTAGCATGATGTTCTTGTTCACCTTCCTCAAACTTAACGTGGCAAGTGATGTGGTATATACCAACTACTTGGATAAAATCCTCCTTCTCAGCGACTTCGCATTGAGGAGTTACTGCTACATTTTTAATTTCCATTGGAACTCCGAAGCTTTGCGGAAATCGAAATTGTTCTTTTACATCCCATGTTCTTGTTGCCATAAGTCATCCTCCTTCTATAGGACAACTTATGAATCGAACAAAAGGGATAGAACATATTTCACCTTAGAATTGCTTTTCATGTTCGTTTTCTTCTATAATCTGTTTTAGTTCCGACCAATTCGTAAGCCTTGGAATAGTTAGATGTTGGTTATACGATTGCGTTTTTACAAATACCTGTAATGTATCATCCGTCAATGTATTTAATACATCGGGCTTGTCGTCGAAATAATAATCCAACTGTAAGTCTCGAATAATATTCACTTTAGCTTGATCTTTCATACCACAATAAAATCTCTCTTCATCGACCGGGAAACCCTGTTCAACTAGCCATTTCATCGTTTTTTCTCTGTGCTCTGCTGGTCTAGCCGTAATATAGTAAACCTCATGCCCCTGTTCCTGTAGCGTAACTAACGTTTCTACAGCATCTGAATAAGTAGGACAATTCGTGTAATATATTTGTTCCAATGTTTCATTCCACATTTTTGAACCTGCTTCATCGGACATCCCGAACAGTTCATGTATTTCTACTTTATCTAATGCATGAAACTTATCTATTGCCACTTGTTGTCCTAACTTTTCGTTATAAATATGAAAAGCATGCTCTCTTAGATTGATCAATGTATCGTCAATATCAAAACCAAATTTCATTTTTTTTATCCCTCATCTATTACACCTTATTTGTAAGTTGGATAGCCAACAAACTTAAAGTCTTTTCCTATTTTTTGAATATCCGTATCAACTAGCTCAACCGCATCACTCATTAAGTCGATACCGCTACCTTCCATAAATGTAGGAGCATTTTTGCCACCAATTAGTTTAGGTGCAATATAAATAACGGCTTTATCGATTAAGTGGTTCTCCAAAAACGCTGCATTAATCGTGCCCCCACCTTCAATCAATAACGAGGAGATAGAGTTTTCACCTAATAATTGAACGACTTCTTGTACATTAACATGATTAGAATCCGTTGTATGGAAAATACGAACTCCTTCATTTACAAGCTTCTCTTTTTTATCGTTATCATAATTAGCACTTGTGAAAATCCATGTTTCTGCTAAATTATCCGTAACGAGCTTTGCATCTAATGGGATCTTTAATGTGGAGTCCAGGACTATACGTATCGGATTACGTCCATTTTCAATACGAGTAGTCAGCTCGGGATTATCCTCTATAACTGTATTAACACCAACTAAAATGGCCAAATTCTCATTTCTAAGATGATGAACATCCTCACGTGCATCTGCCGATGTAATCCATTTACTATGAGCAGTGTGTGTAGCGATTTTACCATCTAGCGTTATACCTGATTTCAATGTGACAAAAGGTTTTTCCGTTACGATAAATTTATTGAATACTTCGTTCATCTTTTGAGAAGCTTGCTCTTGAATGCCTGAAATTACTTGAATTCCTGCATCTTTTAGAATTTTAACACCTCGTCCAGATACGATTGGATTTGGATCGAGCGTCGCAATAACAACCGTTTCAATACCAGCCTCTACAATTGCTTCTGCACAAGGACCTGTTCTTCCGTGATGCGAACAGGGTTCAAGTGTCACATAGATTGTAGCACCCTTGGCATGTTCCCCCGCCATTCTAATAGCATGAATTTCCGCGTGGGGCTCACCGGGTTTCATATGTGCACCTATGCCAACAATTCGATTATCATTTACGATAACTGCTCCTACTAATGGATTCGGATCTGTTTGCCCTTTCATAGCACGAGCATTTTGCAGTGCAAGATCCATGTAAAATGCATGACTAGTCATTTTGAAAAGTACCTTCTTCCTCCATATGTCCTGAGCGATTTATTTTCGTGTGTAAGTAATTCTCATTGAATTCCGACACATCCCCCCATAATGGTGTACGTCCCGCTACAGATAAACCTGCGTCCTTTAATGCTTTTACTTTTTTGGGATTATTCGTTATTAATGTAACTGGTTTCGTGCGCAATACTTTTAAAACTTCGATTGCATCACCGTAATTTCTAGAATCATCCACAAAACCAAGTTTTTCATTGGCATCCACTGTATCCGAACCATTTTCCTGTAGTATATAGGCCATTGCTTTACTGAAAAGGCCAATTCCTCTACCTTCATGGTTTGCTAAATAGAATAATGCTCCTGCCCCGTTATCAACAATCATTTGCATCGACTGTTTTAATTGGAAACCACAGTCACAACGCTTACTGCCAAAAATATCACCTGTATGGCAAATGGAATGCATGCGAATTAGTGACTCCTCTGTCTCTTTAAAATCTCCATAAACTAACACACTGGACTGTTGGTATTCCGCTAAGTTAGAGGAGGATAAATTGTTGATAATTTGACCAATATCCTCAGTATATTCATTACTATTTAACCAGCTATACCACTGGAATATAACCGTATTCCCATTTAAATTTACTGGCAAACGAATCGGTCCGACTAAATAAATCGAACTTTCATCGGTTTTAATAACTTGAATTTTATCTTTTAATACATTCACTACATCATTTGATATTTCCTTAACATTTTGCATTCCAAATCCTCATTTCTCTAAAGCATAATAGTATCTCTATATTATTCTATTTAGATTACTTTTCGTAAGTAATTATATTTTAGTAATCTTTTTATGTCAATTATCTTAGACTAAAAGAGCCCTGCAACAGTTGCAAGGCTCCAATTTCTATTTAGTTATTAGATAATTTTTCGAAAACTGTATGGAATGCTTGAATTGTTTTCTCAATATGCTCTACAGTATGTGCGCTTGATAGGAATAATCCTTCAAACTGCGAAGGTGGCAGATAAATCCCTTCCTCTGCCATGAGACGGAAATACTTAGCGAACAATTCTAGATCAGATGTTTTCGCTGTATCGAAGTTAATCACGTCTTCATTGGTTAAGAAGAAACCTATCATAGAACCAGCACGATTCACTGTATGTGGAATATTATATTTTGTTGCTGCTTCTCGGAAACCTTTTTCAAGTATATCCCCAAGCTGTATAAAGTAATCATATGATTTTTCATTTAAACGGGTTAATGTTTCATACCCAGCTGTCATCGCTAAAGGATTACCTGAAAGTGTACCTGCTTGGTATACAGGTCCAGCAGGTGCAATCATTTCCATGATTTCACGTTTCCCGCCAAATGCTCCTACAGGAAGTCCGCCGCCAATAACCTTACCTAAACAAGTTAAATCCGGTGTAATACCGAAATATCCTTGTGCACAGTTGTATCCTACTCGGAAGCCAGTCATAACCTCATCAAAGATTAATACTGTTCCGTGTTTTTCAGTTAACTCACGTAAACCTTCTAAGAATCCTTCAACTGGAGGAACAACACCCATATTACCCGCTACAGGCTCAACGATTACCGCTGCTAAGTCATCTCCAAAGTTTTCAAATACATGGCGTACGCTTTCTAAATCATTATAAGGTACTGCTATTGTGTTTTTTGCAATAGACTCAGGTACACCTGGACTATCTGGTAATCCAAGTGTCGCAACTCCAGATCCAGCCTTTATCAATAAGCTGTCTCCGTGTCCGTGATAGCTACCTTCAAATTTCAAAATTTTGTTACGTCCTGTGTAACCTCGAGCTAAACGAAGTGCGCTCATCGTTGCTTCCGTACCAGAAGAAACCATACGAACCATCTCGATAGATGGAACACGCTCCATTACTAGCTTTGCTAATTTGTTTTCGATCAATGTAGAAGCTCCGAAGCTTGTGCCTGTTTCAGCAACCTGCTGAATTGCTTTTACAACGTTTGGTTCCGTATGCCCTAAAATAAGCGGACCCCATGATAAAACATAATCAATATATTCATTACCATCGATGTCTGTTAAAATTGCGCCTTTTCCACTTTCCATGAAAATTGGATCCATATCGACTGATTTAAATGCACGTACAGGACTATTTACTCCACCTGGCATTAACTCTTTCGCTTCTGTAAATGCTTGTTTAGACTGCTCATATGATTTTGTCATTATTTTTCCTCCAACCAACGGGCAGCATCTTTAGCATGATATGTTAAGATCATATCTGCACCTGCTCGCTTCATTCCTGTTAGTGTTTCAAGCACTGTTTCTTTTTCGTTGATCCAGCCATTAATCGCTGCCGCTTTGACCATCGCATATTCTCCACTTACATTGTACGCAACAATCGGAGTAGCAAATGTATTTTTTACATCGCGAATAATATCTAAGTAAGATAATGCAGGTTTTACAATTAGGAAATCTGCACCCTCTTGTACATCGGATGAAGCTTCTCGGATTGCTTCCATACGATTCGAATAATCCATTTGGTAAGTTTTGCGATCACCGAATTTTGGTGCACCGTCTGCTGCTTCACGGAAAGGTCCGTAATATGCCGATGCATATTTTACTGCATAGGACATAATTGGCACATCTTTATATCCAGCTTCATCTAGACCAAGACGAATTGCAGCTACAAAACCATCCATCATATTTGAAGGAGCAATAATATCTGCACCGGCTTCTGCTTGACTTATCGCCGTTTTTGCTAACAAATCAAGGGAAGGATCATTTAAAATACGTTCATTTTCATCCACTACGCCACAATGCCCATGGTCTGTAAATTCACATAGACAAGTATCCGCAATTACGATCAAATGTGGATGGCGTTCTTTGATGAAGCGGATCGCTTTTTGAACAATTCCATGATCATGATATGCCCCAGAACCAACTGCATCCTTTTCAGCAGGAAGTCCGAATAATATAACCGAAGGAATTCCTAAATTTACTACTTCGTCTACTTCCTCTGCTAAACGGTCAAGAGAGAATTGGAAAACGCCAGGCATCGATGATACTTCGTTTTTAATATTCTCGCCTTCCATCACGAATATAGGATAGATGAAATCTTCCTTATGTAAATAAGTTTCCTTTACCATTGCTCGAATACCAGCTGATTGTCTTAAACGACGATGACGTTGAAAAAATAATTCAGTCATTACACTCTTCCTTTCCATTCCGCTAATTTAACGATGACATCTCTTAAAGTATACGTAACTGGCATAACCTGCACAGAAACCTTCATAGACTCTAAAAAATGCTTTGTAATATGTCCGATTGCACAAACTGTGATATGTTCATATCCAAAACTAACCCCAATACTTCGGTGAAAAACCTCGGCTGTCGAAGGACTCGTAAAGATAATCGAACACTTTTCCTCGCTCATTAATAGCTTCTTCACAAGTTCCTTGTTTTCCTCGAGCTCCACTGTTTCATATATAGTCCATTCATCTACTTCATGGTTCAGTCCGGCTGTGATTGTATCTTTGGCAAGATTCCCTTTAACAAATAAACAACGATCCGTTAAGGATGCTACTGTTGGAAATTCCTGAACAAATATATCCGCACTAAATATAGTTGGGGTAAAATCGACTGTTAATCCCAAGGTTTCAATGGCATTGGCTGTTTTTATCCCAACCACCGCAATTTTAGCTTTAAAAAAACTTGCATCCAGACGATACTTTACCATCTTCGATTGAAATGCCTTCACACTACTTTGACTAGTAAAAATAAGCCAGTCATATAAGTTACATTTCTCTAGTTGATCTAAATCTTGAGGACTAACTATCTCCTTTGTCGCAATCATCGGAGCGATTACCGCGTTCCCACCAAGACCTTCTACAAGGTCTGATGCTTCCGATGACCTTAGAATGCCCGTAAAAATGACATTCTCTCCTAACAAAGGAGCATTATTAAACATTCAAATCTGCCTTCACTTGTTGGATTAAATCGTATGCTCCTTGTTCCGTAACAATACGTGCCAGTTCTTTTCCAAGGGCATCCGCATTTATACCAGTTAGAATTTCTTTATATACGATCGATGCATCCGGTGCAGCAACTAGAGCTGTCATTGTAATTTTATCCCCACTAATTGTTGCATGTCCAGCAATCGGCACCTGACATCCACCGTCCATTGCCGCTAAAAATGCGCGCTCTGCTTCAACTGCAACCCATGTATCACGGTCAGAAAGCTTGGATAGCTCATCGATTAATTCTTGATCATCTGCACGGCACTCAATAGCAAGAGCCCCTTGTCCAACTGCAGGTATGCAATCCTCGGGAGATAAATATTCTGTTACGACCTCATCGCTCCAGCCTAAACGTTTTAAACCTGCTGCTGCTAAAATAATTGCATCATATTCGCCATCTTGTAATTTTTGCAGGCGAGTATCTACATTACCACGAATCCATTTAATCTCGATGTCCGGACGTAATAATAATAGCTGGGCACTTCTTCTTAAACTACTTGTCCCAATTACCGCTCCTTTTGGAAGATCAGCAAATTTCACATGGCCTGTTGATATAAAAGCATCACGTTCATCCACACGTTTTGGTGTACATCCCATGACTAAACCTTCAGGTAATACAGAAGGCATATCCTTCATACTATGCACAGCAAAGTCGATTTCTTTGTCGTAAAGGGCCTGTTCTATTTCTTTCACAAAAAGTCCCTTTCCTCCAACTTTTGAAAGTGTAACATCCAAAATTTGGTCTCCCTTAGTCACAATCTCTTTCACTTCAAACTCAAAAGGTGCTCCCATATCTTTCATTTGTTGAATAAACCAATTAGTTTGAGTTAAAGCTAACTTACTTCTTCTAGATCCTACAATAATTTTACGCATAACTTAACGCGTCCTTTCTTTAATACCAAATATGGAATTGAGATAATTGACTTCCTAATAAGAAATTTATCAAAACAAATAGAAACGCATAAATGTGTATCCACGCATAATTTGTCCCTTTAATCTTTGCCGATTTTCTTATCAATAAAACAAGAATATAAATTACTAATACGATAAAAGAATTGACTATCTTTATATCATAGAGTGGAAAAGCATCTAATGATATATATGCCCATTCTAACCCAAGAACTAAACTTACAAACAATAATGGGATTCCCGTTAGAATGGACAGGCTCATCCCGTTTTCAGCTTGTTGCAGTGAAGGTAAACGAGTGAACTGTTTCGTCCACTTTTTCTTCTTTAACACTTTATATAAGATTAAATATAATGTCGAAAAAACAAATGCTAAAGCAAAAGCAGTATAAGCGAGTAGCGCAAACATAATATGAATGAATAACAGCTCAGATTTAAGGTTGTCTCCTACCAGTGACTGCGCCATTGGATTTGGGGCAAATGTATGAATCGTCATAAAAATAAAACCGATCAAATTCAAAAAGAATGCAGGAAGATCCAATCTAAATACCAACTGTAAAACAAGGGAAAGCATAATGATCAACCAGGCATAAAAATATATACCCTCAAACAATGAAAGTATTGGAAAACGCTTCATTTCCATCATATACATGATTAAAAAGATTGTTTGTAAAGTACCAACGATGAAAAGTAACCACACAGCAAATCGATGTGCTCGCAAATCTTTATGTAAGTAATCAATAAAATAAAAAACAAGGCTTATAGCTTGAAGAATGACCATAATCTCATGAAGCCTTGTCATCGTCAGGTCAGTCATAACATTCTCCTTTTACATAGTAAAAAGGCGTTTATTATATCTATTTGTCTCCATACAGATATAAAAACACCTCCTTTACTTAGTTGAATTGCAAGTTTTCTTTTAAATTTTGTGATTCCATTAATGTCTGCTTTAAATTAATTTTAGCTTTTTCTGCTTGTAATGCTACTTCCTTTTGAACATCCTCTTCTATACCAAAGATTTGCTGGAATAGTTGTAGCTGATTTGCAGGATCTTTTGCTGCAGATAATTCTTTTACTTGTAGAATTGGTTCTTTTAACAGCTGATTGACAATCGATTTTGTATGCTTGCTTAAAATTTTGCGTTCACGATCCGTTAAATTAGGCATTTTGTTTTCAATAGATGCCATTGTTTCTGCTTGTATCGTATTCGCTTTTTGACGAAGTGCTGCAATTATTGGTACTACTCCAAGTGTAGTTACCCAATCATTAAATTGTTCAATTTCTGTACTGATCATCTGATTAATTTGTTTTGCTGCACGTTCTCTTTCAGCTAAGTTCGCTTCCACAATCCCTTGTAAATCATCTATATCGTATAAGAACACATTTGGAAGATCACCGATACGCGGATCTAAATCACGTGGTACGGCAATATCTACCATAAATAATGGTTTCCCTTTACGAAGACGCTCTACAAACTGCATAAGTTCAAAATCAATGACAAATTCAGTTGAGCCTGTTGAACTAATGAGGATATCAGCCTCTAATAATGCACATTGAAGCTCGTCCATCGGTTTAGCATCGCCGTCAAACTTAGAAGCAAGCTCCTTCGCTTTTTCAAAAGTACGATTGATCACCGTAACCTTTTCAGCTCCACTACCATGTAGGTTTTGAATTGCAAGCTCACCCATTTTACCAGCACCTAAAATAACAACATGCTTATGGTTTAATGAGCCAAATATTTTCTTCCCTAGCTCTACTGCTGCGTAAGAAACGGAAACAGCATTCTCCCCAATTGCAGTCTCTGCATGGGCACGCTTTGCAAATGTTACTGCTTGTTTGAATAATTGATTGAATACAGTACCTGTTGTACCGTTTTCTTGTCCGTTTAGAAAGCTTTTCTTTACTTGCCCTAATATTTGCGTTTCACCAAGTACCATCGAATCGATACCCGCAGTAACACGGAACAAATGATTATTCGCTTGGTCATCCTCGTGAACAAATAAATAGGTAGATAAATTTTCTAATGGAATATCAAACCAATTTGCTAAAAATTGCTTCACATAGTATTTACCGGTATGTAGTTGGTCTACAGTGGCGTAGATCTCCGTACGGTTACATGTAGATACGATGACATTTTCTAATATACTTTTTTGGTCTTGTAATGCTTGCATCGCATTCGGAAGTTCCGTTTCAACAAACGACAGCTTTTCACGAATTTCGACAGGAGCAGTACGGTAATTGACACCAACCACGATTGTATGCATGGAATATGTCTCCCCTTCACGTCATTTCATAAGTCCAATTATATCATAGCTTTGCGTTAGTTCCGCTCATATTTGTGAACAACATATGAAATCTTATTTAGAATTATTATAAATTAATAATACCAAACAAGCTAACCCAATTCAAACATTCTGTTCACATTAATAAAAGTATAATAATTCAAAAAATAATGTCGAATATAAGGATGTTATTCCCTAATTGAGTAGTTTTTAATCTTTTGTATGTACTCTGATAAAATACAGTTGCTTTACCTTTCATGTGGACGCTTTCCACTTCAATCAATAAAATGAGTAGGGTCAAAACCGTTCCTATCGTTTTCGAAGGGCTTTGGATAGACGTTTTGCTATATTATTACCGAGTAAATTTTTAGTGATATTGGTTGTGACTTCCGTCACAACCAATATCACTTTTTTCGGTAATCTTATGGCGTTTGCTATCCGTTGCCCTCCTACAACTCTTAGAAACAGGTAAGTGCGTTTTTGGATAACTAGAGAAAAGATCCCGCCTATTCATAGAGGGGATGACAGTCTAAGTACGCGACATCGTGATGCTCCTGCGCAAAGCTCGTCGCAAAATAAAAAAACATTTCGCAACGACTGCCTGACCCACATCGTGTGGGCCCGAAGATGCAATTTCGTTCGCTATGTCGCTTCTTTATGGAGCAAACACTTACTTCTTCTCTTTATTTCCACTAGGATAAAAGAAAATTTGCTTTCTTCCTCGACCATTTGATAATCGCATTTCTAATTCAAAAGCGATTACAAATAATTTAATTACTCTCTAAAATTTGACCAATCTTATCATCAAGAGGATAAGCTAGGCCAAATATCCTAGTGGAGTACTACTCACTGATTGATTTTAGTTACAGGTGGCGACTCCAGCATGAGAAGCGAGAAAGTCGAGACCCCGCAGGCGTGTTTATTAGGAACGAAGGTCAAGAAATCTACAGCATGTGTCGACGATTCGTAACCAGCATTGTACTGGTCCGAGGAGGCTCGGCCTCGCTCAGCTAGAACGCGTCCACCTGTTTCTGCATCGCTACGCTAGCTTCGAAACATGAAAGTGCGTTGTAACGAAATCACTAGCATTATTCATTCCTTAAAGTATCATGAGCCTTGTGTTCACGGGAGATTTTTTATACTTTCTTAATCTTTAAAAAAGCGAGTTCTTGATCGACTTATCGCTCAAGAACTCACTCGGAAATACTTTTATACAATTAGTCTCTACTATTCAACTGCAGAGAATCAAATAAGTTTAGAGATTCCCAACAAATAGCTTCAATCTAAGTAGAATTAAATTCTACTTTCAATTTCAGCCCATGCTGCATCGAAGCCTAGACCTGTGTCTGATGAAAAAACGATTAATGGATCCGTTTTGTCCATTTGAAGTTCATCCTTCACTATCTTTTTATGCTTATCCCATTTCCCTTTAGGGATTTTATCTGCTTTTGTTGCGATAACAATACAAGGGATATTATAGTGCTTTAGGAAATCATACATCATACAATCATCGCCTGTTGGTGGATGTCTTAGATCTACGATTAACACTACAGCTTTTAAAATGTTGCGTGAGGTAAAATAAGTTTCAATCATTTTACCCCATGCAGCACGTTCTGATTTAGATACTTTTGCGTAACCGTAACCAGGTACATCAACAAATATCAGAGCTTCCTCTAATTGATAAAAGTTCAATGTTTGTGTCTTACCTGGTTTAGAAGAAATCCTAGCCATGCTTTTACGACCAATCATTTTATTGATAAAGGATGATTTCCCTACATTTGAACGTCCAGCTAAAGCTATTTCAGGTAAATCACCCTCTGGATATTGCGCTGGTCTTACGGCACTGATTAGTAATTCTACATTATGGATTTTCATTATTATGCCTCCTCTAGAGCCAGTTGAAGCACCTCTTCAGCATCGGAAACAAAATGGAATGTTAATACTTCGCGAACACTTTCTGGTATATCTTCAATATCGCGCTCGTTGTCTGATGGACAAATAATTGTCGTCAAACCTGCACGATGTGCACTTAGTGTTTTTTCTTTTAAACCGCCGATAGGTAGTACTCGACCTCTTAATGTAACTTCCCCTGTCATACCGACTTCACGTTTTATAGGACGCTTAGATAGTGCAGAGACAAGCGCAGTAACTATAGTAACCCCTGCCGAAGGACCATCTTTTGGAACAGCACCCTCTGGGACGTGAATATGGATATCCTTGTTTTCATAAAATGTTGGATCAATCCCAAAATCCTCTGCTTTTGATCGTACATAAGATAATGCAGTTTGTGCAGATTCCTTCATTACTTCACCAAGCTTACCAGTCAATTGGAGTTTGCCGGTTCCTGCAGACAACGAAACTTCAATTTGCAGCGTATCCCCACCTACTGATGTATAAGCAAGACCAGTAGCCACTCCTATTTGATTTTCTGTTTCAGCTTGTCCGTACCTAAATTTTCGTTTACCTATAATATTTTCAAGACTTTTTGTTGTAATCGAAACTCGTTTTTTATCACCTGATACAATTTGCAGCGCAGCTTTACGACAGATATTTGCTAGCACCCGCTCCAAACTACGCACTCCAGCTTCTCTAGTATAATGTCGGATTACATCCAGTAAAGCATCATCTTTTAACTGTAGCTGACTTTTCGTTAAACCATGCTCTTTTAGTTGTTTTGGTAATAAATGATTTTTTGCAATAGAAAGCTTTTCTATCTCTGTGTAGCCAGCAATGGATATAATCTCCATACGGTCACGTAATGGCCCAGGGATAGTACTTAAATCATTTGCTGTAGCGATGAAAAGGACATTGGATAAATCATATGTCTCTTCGATATAATGATCACTAAATGAATTATTTTGCTCAGGATCTAATACTTCTAGCATTGCAGCGGAAGGATCTCCTCTAAAGTCATTCGACATTTTATCGATTTCATCTAGTAAAAACAATGGGTTAACCGTTCCAGCTTTTTTCATCCCTTGAATGATACGTCCAGGCATAGACCCTACGTAGGTTCTTCGATGACCACGAATCTCCGACTCATCTCGGACTCCTCCAAGTGAGATACGGACAAAATTACGCCCTAAAGACTCAGCAATTGATTTAGCTAAAGAGGTTTTACCAACTCCAGGAGGACCAGCTAAACAAAGAATTGGACCTCTTAAGGATTTCGTTAATTGTCTGACAGCTAAATACTCTAACACACGCTCTTTAACAGACTCTAAGCCTTCATGATCCCTATTCAATATTTGCTCAGAACGTTTTATATCTAACAGGTCTTCTGTAGCTTTAGTCCATGGGATAGAAACGATCCAGTCGATGTAATTTCGTATTACGCCACTTTCTGGAGCCTGCGTAGGAAGTTTTTCATAGCGATCTAATTCCTTTAGCACATTCTTTTTCGTTTCTTCAGGTAAGCCAGCTTCCTCAATACGTTTTTTTAATTCGGCTACTTCACCTGTTTTACCTTCTTTATCCCCAAGCTCTGTTTGAATAGCTTTCATCTGTTCACGTAGATAGAACTCTTTTTGTGTTCTTTCCATCGCATGTTTGACCCTTGTATTTATTTTCTTTTCTAGGTCTAATATTTCTTGTTCATTGTATAAACGACCGACTAACCATTCTAAACGTTCTTTGACATCCATTATTTCTAATATTTCCTGTTTACCGGAAATTTTTAAAGGTAAGTGGGAAGCAACCATATCTGCTAAACGACCAGGTTCTTCAATATCAGTAACGGAATTGAATGTTTCTTCGGAGACACTCTTAGATGATTTTGAATACTTTCCAAAATTATGTACTAGCGTACGCATGAGTGCCTCTTCTTCTTGATCCGCTTTTTCGGGTTCAATAAATGCAGTCACTGAAACTTCGTCAAATGTATCAAGCTGATTAAAATCATCCCAAATGGCACGTTGTAATCCTTCTACTAATACCCTCAACGTACCATTCGGCAACTTCACCAATTGCTTTACTTTCGCAATTATGCCGACATCATATAGATCTGACATATTTGGTTTTTCAACGGTCATATCTCTTTGAACAGAAAGAAATAACTTTTCCTCTCGAATCATTGCCTCATTGAGTGCAGCGATAGAACGCTCACGCCCTACGTCTATATGTAAAATCATTGTAGGATAAACGAGTAAACCTCTAAGAGGCAGTACTGGATAAAATACATTTTTTTCTTTAGTCATTTGGGTAGTCACCTCCAGCTTATTCTGTCCGAATAACTCATTAATAATGCTTCGGATAAAAAAAGTTCCTATTAAGTTAAAAAAGCTGACATCCTTGCATGCGCTAAGCACGCGCAGATTGGAAGCCAGCTTTGTCAATGGCTAATTAAGCCGATGTTTTTTCATTATCTTTTTCTAATTCTGTGCCATCCTCTAATAATAGTTTAGGTTTGGCTTTTTCTGTAATAGATTCTTTCGTTATTACACATTCTACAATATCATCTCTTGAAGGTAATTCAAACATTACATCAAGCATGATATTTTCGATAATAGAACGAAGACCACGGGCACCAGTTTTTCGTTCTATCGCTTCTTTAGCAATAGCTTCTAATGCACCCTCTTCAAATGTTAGCTTCACATTATCCAATTCAATCATTTTTTGATATTGCTTAGCAAGAGCATTTTTCGGCTCTGTTAGAATTTGAACTAAAGCATCCACGTCTAATTGCTCTAGGCTAGCTAGTACTGGTAAACGTCCAATGAATTCTGGTATCAAACCAAATTTCAATAAATCCTCTGGTATTAGTTGAGAAAGTACAGAACCTTCTGCAACTTCGACTTTGTTAGGATCTGCTCCGAAACCAATTACTTTTTCACCTAAACGACGTTTAATGATTTGTTCGATACCATCAAAAGCTCCACCAACGACGAATAAAATATTCGTTGTATCGATTTGTAAAAATTCTTGATGAGGATGCTTACGACCACCTTGTGGAGGAACGCTTGCAACAGTACCTTCTAATATTTTTAGAAGTGCTTGTTGTACGCCTTCACCAGAAACATCACGTGTAATAGATGGATTCTCAGATTTACGAGCAACTTTGTCTATTTCATCAATATATATAATCCCTTTTTCAGCACGTTCGATATCATAGTCAGCTGATTGAATTAGTTTTAAAAGGATATTCTCAACATCTTCCCCTACATATCCTGCTTCTGTTAACGAAGTTGCATCTGCAATTGCAAATGGCACGTTAAGAATTCTTGCAAGTGTTTGGGCTAGTAATGTTTTACCACTACCAGTAGGACCTATTAATACTATATTAGATTTAGCTAATTCTACTTCATCGATTACACTATTTGAATTGATGCGCTTGTAATGGTTATAAACAGCTACTGCAAGTGATTTTTTTGCTCGTTCTTGTCCAATTACATATTCATCTAAAATAGCTAAAATTTCTTTTGGTTTTGGAACTTCTTTAAACTCTACTTCTTCTTCAATTCCTAGCTCTTCTTCTACAATCTCAGAACAAAGATCGATACATTCGTCACAAATATATACGCCAGGTCCTGCTACTAACTTACGAACTTGTTCTTGTGGCTTACCACAAAAAGAACATTTTAAGTTCCCTTTTTCATCATTGAATTTGAACAAAATATTCACCCCTATTCAAGCAATTATGTTACAAGATTCTCATCAAGTAATCAAATAATACGTTTAAGTATGTATTTTAATATATAAAATGCTATGTATATGATAGAACAAGGCACAGTTTTAAGTGCTGTACCTTGCTCTATTAGTATTAATCACGTATGGATTTGAAATTAAGAAATTTTAGCGTTATCCACTAAGAATTCAATTGTTTTTGCAAAACGTAGATCGTTTGCAAGAACGTCAGTACCACCAAGTGCACGTTTAATATCTTCAATCTTCATGTTGAATTGTGCGCTCATTTTTTCTAACTCTGCATTTATATCTTCTTCAGAAACTTCAATATTTTCTTGTTTAGCAATTGCTTCAACAGTTAATGAAACCTTAACTCGGTTATTTGCATCTTCTGTCATTTGTGCACGTAATGCTTCTTCATCTTGACCTGAGAATTGATAGTAAAGATCTAGGTTCATACCTTGTTGCTCTAAACGTTGACCAAATTCTTGTAGCATGCGGTCAGTTTCAGATGCGATCATTGCTTGAGGAATATCAATTGTTGCATTTGCAGCAGCAGCTTCAACTAATGTATCACGAAGCGTTTGAGCAGCTAATTGTTTTTTCTCTTCAGCAGTTACTTCTTTCAGTTTAGCACGTAAAGCGTCAATACCATCTACTTCAGCGTCAACTTCTTTAGCAAAGTCATCATTAAGTTCAGGTAGTTCTTTACCTTTAACTTCTTTAATAGTTACTTTAAATGTAGCAGCTTTACCAGCTAACTCAGCAGCATGGTACTCTTCTGGGAATGTTACTTCTACATCTTTCGCATCTCCAGTTTTTGAACCAACTAATTGCTCTTCGAAGCCAGGGATGAATGAGTTAGAACCGATTTCTAATGGATAATCTGTCCCAGCTCCACCTTCAAATGCAACTTCATCAACGAATCCTTCGAAGTCGATTACTGCAGTATCACCTTCAACGATTGCATCTTCTTTTACAACTAATTCAGCTAAACGATTTTGTTGGCTTTGTAGTTGCTCATCGATTTCTTCGTCAGTTACAGTTTCTTCTAATTTTGTTACTTCAAGACCTTTATAGTCTCCTAGAGTTACTTCTGGTTTTACAATAACTTTAGCAGTGAAAACTAAAGGCTGTCCCTTTTCCATCGTTACGATATCGATTTCTGGTTGATCTACTGGATCAATTCCAGCATCTTCAACAGCATGCCCATAAGCATGTGGAAGAATGATATCTAATGCATCTTGGAATAATGATTCTACACCATACATTTTTTCGAACATTGGACGAGGCATTTTCCCTTTACGGAAACCTGGTACGTTAATTTGTTTAACTACTTTTTTAAATGCTTGATCTAACCCTTTTGCTACTTCTTCTGCAGTAACTTCTACTGTTAATAAACCATTATTGCCTTCTTGTTTTTCCCATTTTACAGACAAATCCATTGACATATATTCTACCTCCAAATAATAATTTACAATAATTTAGCAGCCTGTATACACTCATACAGAACAGTTTTTCACTAATTATATTGACAACTTGTATATTATAGCATAGTTGACTAGAGTTTCAACATTATTCATAACTCAAAAATTCTAGTGATTCTTCCAATACAATGAGCAACTCTATGAACTCATCTGACCGTAATTCTCGATTACCAAATAACACATCCACATATTCAATGTATCTGTTAGCTACTATTTCATTAGTATATCCTACCCAATCAAATGGAAACAAGGCATAAGCATGTCGATGAACCATTTCCAACGTCATTTGAAGCTTTGTTGGATCTTTTTCTAACGTGTTCTCTATATAACGCTTTATGGGTTCTACTCGATCTACAGCAGTATGTTCCGGTGGTGCTGTTGGAATAATAGTTTCTTTAAAACCAAATTTTTCAACGGTAACTTCGTTATGCACTCCGGCAGCACCAAGTAGTAAAAGTGCAAGTGATTTAATAGTAGGGATTATGTCTGAGCTTTCGATAATAGTGATGATTTCCTTAGTTATCTCCATAATATCTGTTTGAAATGCCTCTTGCAATAATTGTTCCTGCATGCCATAAGGTAGTTTTTTAAAGTGACTAAGCTTAAACTGTTCACTATCAAATTTGGTCTGCACGTCTTCATCTGACGAATATGTAGTATCTGTTAACATCTTGATGCTCAGTTCTTTTAGTTGTTTAAAATTTTTCTTTTGTTGAAAAGTGTATGTCGAATCTTTCATCAACCCATTTAACACTTCGTTTAATTGTTTGTATTCTTTTAGATCTAGCAAAATTGTCAAATATAATTCTATTACCTGCTCGAAAAAAGGGGATTTCTTTTCGTAAAGAGTTTCACATATTTTCTTCGCATCTAATGCTCTACCTGTTTCTAGTAATGAAAGTATATAAACGCTTTGTACCATATCACTTAATTCTTTATATTTGTTAGCCTCATCAAAACAAGACACCGCTTCCACAAAATTGTTCTCTTCAGCAAATTTAAGCCCATTTTCAACATAATTTTCGATCATTCCAGGAAATAAAATGACGTTTTCATCCTTTAGAATTGGATGATTCTTTTTTTTCAACGTAATTCGCCACCCTCACTAGCTAATCTATGTACTTAATTATATATACTATATCATTTTTTCTTTGTGCACTAATACAATCTGGTTAGAAATTTTGAATACAACAAAAGAGATGCGCCTAATCGGCAATTGATCAGGTGCATCTCTTTAAAACTGTCTTAATAATTATCGACGCAAGCCACCGTCTTCTTCTGTACTGATCGTATCTTCTTTGTAGTTTCCATCTTCTTGTCCATCTTTATCGTTTTCTTTTCTTTTTTCTATTTCTTCGATTTTACTTGGTTGCTCCTGTGTTGTGTTAGGATCTTCACTGTATCGCTTTTCTTCATTTTGGTTAGGCATTTTGGATACTCTCCTCTTTTTAAAAATTTTATAATTTGTGATAGTTAATGGATTCCCTATCTTTATAGTTATAAACAAATTATGCGGTTTTTTCGTTTAGGCTTTCTAAGAGAGTCTCGTATAATTTTAAATCCTCTAAATATAATTTTTGATAGGATTCTAAACTATGTTTCTTCACTAACACAAAACTTGAATGATCAATCAGACTAAATTTTTCGTTAAGCATTTCCGCATTTATCCAAGCTGTTTGTTCAAATGCAATATTCATCTCATGTTCGTCTATTAGCATTGCAAGTAACTCTCTATTCTTATGAATCTCACTTACTAAATAACGCTTTTTGGTCTGGAAAATTTCGATAGTCCGCTCTAACGATTCAAGTAAATCTTGCCGATCCATTGCGTGACCTAATTCATGAATAGTTAATATTTTTATATATAATTCTAACGAAACAAGTGCTTGAATTTCTTCCCACGAACTTACTAACCGCTCAAAATCCACACCTATATAGTGTCCAATGAAGTTGTAACTCATATTAATACCAGAATGGTCTTGTCTTAATTCCAAATCTATCCTAACTGTTTTCATAATAGATCTGATAACCTTTTCAATATATTTATTAGTGTATCTACTTAACATATAGTTTCTTGACTTCCCCTTTATTTTTACTATTTCAACAAGATACACTATAGGATAATAGGAGTTTGATTTCAATCGAAAGGTTTTGGGAAAATATAAAGGATGCACGAAGCCATATTGGCTTCATGCATCCTCTAAATTATTATTTAGTTTTATTGACTTTTAGTTTTTAACTATTGATCGAGTTATAATCGTCTTCATTTCTTTTTTTGTTTTTTTCATCAGGATTTTCATGACTTTCCTTATCAAAGTCATTTAGATTGTTCCGGGCTTCTCCACCCTTGCGACCTAATTCTTCATAAAACTCATTTTCATGATTATTGGAGGTTGCTTCCCGGCCGTTACGTCCCGCTTCATTAACTGACTCATTTGGATTGTTGTTTCTGTTGCGTTTGTCCTGGTTGTTTGGCATTCTTGTAATTCCTCCTTTAATTTTTTTGAGCTTCATAGGCTCACTTTCTAGTTTCCCGGTTATAAACGAAATAAACACAAAAAAAGTATTTTTTATTAAAAAACACATAAAAGACAAGCCGTGTTTTCAACGACTTGTCTTTTGTATTAACTATTTTCTATTTCCTTTTTTTACCTTATCCTCGTAAAACACGCTAAAGTTCGGGTCTACAATTCCTATATTTAAGTATCTAGCTTTGTAGTCTCTTAGCAGCTCGAAGAATTTTTTACTTAAAAACAATATAACGATTAAGTTAACGAAAGTCGGGATAGCTGTTGTAATATCCGCAAAATACCAAACCGCTTTTCCAGGCATATCGTTCATTACTGCATAAATTACCATTAATGAACCTGGAATAGGATATAACCATTTGAACAATGTTAATATTTTGTACTTCAATGCAAGCTTCTTTTCATTATTAAATACATGTCTTAACAATATTTCATAATACGTATACCAACCTGTAGAAGTGGTTAGTCCGAATAAGAAGATGGAGATTGTTATTATATATCTACCAAACTCTCCAATTCCAATTTCAAAAGCAGATAATGTTAGAGCCGCACCATCTAAACCTGAAGACCATGCACCTGTTATAATAATTGTAAACGCAGTGATAGTACATACGATAATCGTATCCGCGAATACCTCCATCGCACCCCACATTCCTTGCTTCACAGGATGGGCAGTCTTAGCTGTTGAGTGGATCATTGGTGAAGTACCCCAACCAGCCTCATTACTATAAACCGCACGAGCAACACCCATACGAATTACCTGAGCAATTGCCGCTCCGGTGAACCCACCTACTGCCGCCATTCCAGAAAAAGCACTATCAAATATTAAGGAAAAAACAGGTATGATTTCGGAGTAATTTTTAAAAATGATAAAAAGTCCAGCGATCACATAGAACAAACACATAAACGGAACGAGCAAAGAAGCAATCTCACCAACCCGTTTAATGCCACCGTAAATAATAATATAAATAATCGTTAAATAAATAAACGAGGCGGGTATCATTCCAATATCAAATGTAGAGCTAACTGCTTCTGAAATCGTATAATTTTGAAGTGTGATAAAAAATGTAGTGAAAATACCTAAGCCAAATAGGATTGCTGGAACCTTCCAATACTTAAAATTCTTTTCCTCACCAAGACCTTTTTCCATATAGTAAGTTGGTCCTCCATATGGATTGCCTTTTTCATCCGTATTTCGGTAGTACACAGATAATGTTACTTCAACCGTTTTTGTAATCATACCTAGGAGTGCCGTAATCCACATCCAAAAAACTGCTCCAGGTCCACCAATGGCAATTGCAGTAGCAACACCACCGATATTCCCTACCCCCACACTTCCCCCAATAGCAGTAGCCACAGCTTGGAATGGTGTTAATATTCCTTTTGTATCTTCCGTTTTATCTTTTTTTCCAAAAACCTTCCCAAATGTTTCTTTAAAAATATGAGGCAAATAACTAAACTGAAAAAGTTTACTTCCAATTGTAAAATATAAACCTACAAAAAGAACTGTAAATATTAGTGGTAATCCCCATAACCAACCAACAATCGTTTCCAGTATTGCATCCAAAAGCATAACCCCTCTCTTATTTTTATGTGCTTATCTCTGGTACCTTACTTCTCCTCCAATAACGGTCATTTCCGTTTCGGTAGTCAATAATTCATCGGGACTTTCCATTTGAAAAGGGTCTTTAGATAAAATGGTCATATCACCCAACTTGCCCCGTTCTAATGTTCCTTTCAAATTTTCTTCATTGGTTGCGTAGGCGCCCCCCACTGTGAATAAATGAATGGCTTCATACATAGACAATTTTTCTGACTCATTATAGCCATTATGGCTTTCTCCAGCCTTCCTTCTAGTTATAGCCGCATGAATACCTAATAACGGATTTAAAGGTTCAATTGGAGCATCTGAGCCTCCAGCACTTATTACTCCTTTATCTAGGAGGCTTTTAAAAGGATACGCAAACCTAGCTCTATGTTTTCCGAGTCTATCCTCAATCCAAGGATAATCACTTGAAACAAATTTAGGCTGCAGATCAACCATTCGATGAGGACTGCTTAATCTTTGGATTAATTGTTCATTCAATATAGAAACATGAATGAGCCTATCGCGATATTTGGACGGTTTAAATTGATCTAAAATATCAAGGACATTAATAAGTGCCTGATCCCCAATCGTATGTATTGCTACAGGCATATTTTGCAGTCTAATGTCACGTATTAGTTGAAATAAGACTTCATTATCGTACATCGCGTTGCCAACATTACATGGATCATCTAGATAAGGCTCCGATAGATGAGCTGTCCTACCACCTAATGCACCATCAGCAAATAATTTAATGGCTCCTATTCTAACCTTGTCATTTCCATATCCAGTGCTCATTCCAGAAGTCACCATTTCCTCTAAATAATCATAATCTATTAATAGATTACTACGAGGCCCTATTCCCTCATGATTGATAAGTTCATCAAATAATCTGTATGTTTGTCGCGCACCTCCTAGATAATTCGGGTCATTAGTATGAATACTCGTTAAGCCTAAACGAATAGCTTGTTGCAAGCCCGCTTGTAAGGCACTCTTTAATTGTCCGTAACTCTTTTCTGGAATATGCTTGGAAATGATCGTTGATGCAGTTTCCAGCAATAACCCATTAGGCTTGTTCGTATTTGGATCTAATACAATTGTACCGCCATAGGGAATATTCATATTTGGGTGGTAGCCACTTATTTTCAAAGCAGTGCTGTTAACCAAAAATGCGTGTCCACAAATTCGAGGCAAAAAAAGCGGCTTATTCGACGAAACCTTGTCTAATTCTTCAATAGATGGAATTCTTCTATCTGGAAAAACATTCTCATCCCAACCTCTTCCTAAAATCCACTCACCAGGCTTCATATTAACTGCCCATTTCTCGATGGAGTCCAATAAATCATCTGTAGATTTAACGTTAGTGAGATCCAGTTCTTGTGAATTGATACCAACGCTTGAAATATGCAAATGACTATCTATTAAGCCTGGCAAAACAGCCCGACCTTCCAAATCGATAATTTTAGCTCCATTTCTCCCCCATTGAAGTAGAATTCCCTCATTAGTCCCCATATCCACGATTCGTTCATTATGAATAAAGATGGATTGCACAATAGGTTCTTTCGGATTCATCGTGTAAACTTGCCCATTGATAAAAATAGTTTTCACATTCATCTACTCCTTTCCTATATATTTATTATAAAATAAAATTACTATATATTGAATGATATATTTAGATATTTTAAAATATTCCGTCTTTTTAGAAGAGTATATGAGGTACAGAAAAAATGTAGAACTATCCTCAAGACTAGACTCTGTCAGTACATAAACGCATAAACAACACAAAAAACCACCTTCAGCTAGAAAGGTGATTTTTTGTGTTTATTTCTAAATTAGCAACTTGATTTGATCTGGTCAAAATTAGAAAGAAATTACTCCGAAGACAATTGCCGCTATAATCATGACAAAACATGACCCTAAAGCCCATTTAATAATAAACTTTTGATGGTCACCAAATTCCACACCAGCCATACCAACAAGTAAATAGGCAGAAGCCATTAATGGGCTCATCGCATGAACTGGTTGACCTAGTAATGACGCACGCGCAATCTCTACTGGATCCACACCATAAGCTGCGGCAGTTTCAGCCAATATTGGTAGCACCCCAAAATAGTATGGATCATTTGCCATAAAATAAGTAAACGGTATACTTGTTACAGCTGTAATGACGGCGAAATTCGAGCCTAAAGAATCTGGAATTACTGAAACTAAGCTATTGGCCATCGCATCAACCATTTCTGTTCCAGATAAAATTCCCGTAAAAATACCAGAAGCAAAAACTAAACCAACAACTGCGAGTACATTTCCTGCATGATTAGATATCCTTTCTTTCTGGTCATCTAGATTTGGATAGTTAATCATAAGAGCTACGACAAAAGCAATCATGAACAAAGTTGCTAACGGTAATACAGAGGTAACTAAACAAACAATCAGTACAATCGTTAAAATGAAATTGACCCATAACAATTTCGGTCGCTTATAGTCTTCCAATGCTGAAGTTACTGCTAGCTCACCTAAAGCAAGCATCTCGTCCTTTGAATATTGAATCTCTGCAACTCCCAATCTTTTACGCTCTTTTTTCCCAAGAATATACGCCGTAAATAAACACCATAAAATTCCAACGGCCATAACAGGGATTAGAGGAGTAAACACATCCGCTACATCTAGCTGCAGTGCAGCTACCGCTCTTGCTGTCGGTCCCCCCCACGGTGTCATGTTCATAACACCAAATGACAGCATCGCAACGCATGTTAATATGAGTGGATTCATTCCAATGCGCTTATAAAGCGGAAGCATTGCTGATACTGTAATCATATAAGTTGTTGTTCCATCACCATCAAGTGCTACAAGCATGGAAAGGATAGCTGTACCTAAAACAATTTTTAATGGGTCTCCCTTAACAATGACTAAAATTTTTGAAACAAGCGGATCAAATAGGCCAGCATCAATCATTACACCAAAATAAAGTATAGCGAACATTAACATTACACCAGTCGGTGCAACTTGTTTGATACCATCTAGCATCATTTCACCGATGCCTGGTCCAAATCCTCCTAGTAATGCGAACAAAATTGGTATTGAAACCAACGCGACCATCGCGGACATTCGTTTTGTTATGATTAAGTACATAAATACAGCGATCATTGAAAAACCTAAAAGCGCTAACATACTATTCCTCCCCTATATCGCATTCCCCAATTGTCATTTATCAAATATGACAAATAATTTAACAATTTAGATATTGTCTAAATATAGATTAGTAGTTCGCTCATGTAAACGTTTACAAAATATAGTTATTTAAAACCTTTTTAGCTATTTCGTTCATTTAATCCATAGTCTGATAATTCTAAAATCAACATAAAAAAACACTTAGAAAATCTAAGCATTCTTTGACTGACTTCTATATGACGAATAAGCAAATAGTTTTAACTAGTGACAGCTCTCTTATATATCACAAATGATTACAATGCCTTTACCGGTCCTTCAAGAACATCCTGACTACCAAATAGATACCTCAAAAAAATGGCACGATGAACAAGATGAAAAAAACGCGAAATAACTGATAAGCAGCAACCATTGATACATCTGCCTGGATAATCGGCACAAGAACAAAACAATCAACCAACTTGAATGAAACGGCGGAGGTATTAACACATATATCCCTAAGGCAACCTCGTAATAAGTTAATTTCTATATCATAATACTTTTGCCAATATCGTACGGCTATTATCATAAGAAGTAAATAATACGAAATATTATTTCATTAAATCCATTTAAACTATTTTGTTTATATTATTCAGAGCAATATTAGTATTCTCCATAAACCTTCATTAAATCCTCATACATCTTGTCCTGCTCTTCTAGGAATTTAGAAGTTTCACTGCTATCCTTATAAAAGTCTTTCCACATATATTTCTGTAGCATTTGTTGCCATTCCTCTGTCCGCACCATTTTTTCAATCGTCCTATCCCAAAAACGAATTTCTTCCTTCGTCATATTAGGCGGTCCCATAATACCGCGCCAATGTTCAAAAACTAAGTCTATCCCTTCTTCTGACCATGTAGGGATTTCAGGAAGTTCTGTTAATCTTTCATCAGATGAGATAACAAGCATTTTCACTTGGTTTAAATCATAATACTTTTTTGCCTCTGCTAAAGTCATTGTGGCAACATCTATTTGCTTTTTTAATAATGCATCCACTACTTGAGCACTATTTTCGTATATAAAAAAGTCCAGTTCTTCGGGTTGCAATCCAGCTTGTTTGCCAGCTAATACAAATGAGAGCTGATCGTCGTTCCCTAATCTTGGAGAAACGCCAATTTTATATTCAGAAGGTGTTTCTTTCAAATTTTCCATTAAGCTTTTTGCACTGCTTATGCTTGAATCCTTTGAAACGATTACGACCTCCCATTCTGTAGCCAAAATGGCTATTGGTGTAAAATCTTTATAGGTTATCTTACTTTGACCTAATAAATGATTAGTAATAAGCAAGCTGGAATTGATAGCTAATACATGATCTTTTTGCTGTTTTGTATATTTCCACCCTAACTCTCCACCAGCTCCAATTTTATTGAGCACATGAATATCCTCGTCAACTAAGTTTTCGCTCATTAGAACGTCTTGTATAGCTCGTGCGGTTAAGTCCCATCCTCCACCAATTGATCCAGCTACAATCCTTACTTCGTCTGTAATCACTTCCTGGTTGTCTTCTGGTGAACACCCGGTTAAGAGCGTGACAAAAAGTGTGAAAACGACCATTAATTTTATCCTCATTGTTCATCCCTCATTAACTTAATTAAGAACACCTCAACTATTTTGAGCCCTTTGTTATTCTATAAGGTAATATTTCCTCTGAGGTCTTCCTACTATTCCATATTCATGCTTTGCTGTGCAGACATCTATCGAAACGAGATACTCTAAATACCTTCTTGCAGTTGTTCGAGATACGCCCATCTTTTCACTCATTTCATCAATGGAAACGCCTCTAAGTTCTTCCACTACCCCTTTTATTTTCTCTAAAGTATGGCGATCAACGCCTGTTGGGAGATCTTTTTGCATGATTGTTGATGGATTAGTGATTCCAAATAATCGATCAATCATCGTCTGATCCATTTCGTCACTACTTCTAAGTAATTCTTTCTTTCCTTTATAACCTTCAATTGTTTCAACAAATTTCTTCATTGTTACCGGCTTCAATAAATAATTTGATACACCATATCTGACAGCTTTTTCAAGCATGGTTCTTTCCGTTGCAGCAGTCACCATAATAATATCAATAGTCGGATACATCTCTCTGATTTTCGATAATAAATCTGTTCCAAGTTCATCAGGCAAATAGATATCTAATAAAAGTAGATCCACTTCATTTTCACTTAAAAGTTCCATTGTTTCTTTCGCATTTAGCGCCTTCCCGACCAGTTGTACACCCGTTATCTTTTGTAAAAACTGCTCTTGAACTTGTGCAATTCGAAAATCGTCCTCTGCAATTACAACCTTAATCACTTTCTTCCACTCCTGACTCTATCCCAAAACCATTTTTCGGAAGGTAAACTGTAAAAATAGACCCTCCATTTCGTTCATTACTCACTTCAATTGTTCCACCTAATAATTCTACAATGCGTTTAACATTGAATAGACCATATCCCCTATTTTCACCCTTAGAGGAGTATCCTAAAGTAAACAAAGACTCTAACAAGTCTTCTGAAATTCCTTTTCCGTTGTCTATTACTTCAATAATTATATCGTTTCCAAGCCCCGTAATGGAAAAAGCCACTTTTTTCTCGTTCTGATGTGCAACGGCATCAAATGCATTATCAATAAGATTCCCTATGATTGTAACGATATCTGTTACCTCAATATGGCTAGGTAAGGGATCTACATAACTCTCAGCATCAATATCAAGGATAATCTTCTTCTCTGACGCTTTTCCAAGTTTCCCTAACAAAATAGCTTGGACATTTGCATCATGAATTTGATTAAATAATATTTGGTTTTGATGCTGATGATTGATAGACTCTTTTTGAATAAATTCTAATGCGTCCTCATACCGTTCTAATTGTAATAATCCTGATAACAAATATAATTTATTGGCGTACTCATGTGTTTGCGCACGAAGCCCTTCTGAATAACCTCGAACCTCCGTTATTGTATTCATAAGCTTTTTTAGTTCAGTTTTATCCCGGAAACTAGAAACGACACCTACAACATTCCCATTTTCAATAATTGGTATTAAGTTAAAGATGAAAACTTTTTCAATGATCAACACCTCAACATTATGAGCAGTCTTTCCTGTCTGTAGCACATCATCCATTTTTATATCTGGAAGGACATGCTGAATATGCTGACCTATAAAGTCTTCCGTGTTTAGATTCAACATAGACTTTGCAGAATGATTGATTAAAGTTAATAATCCATTTTCATCAATAGCTATAATTCCTTCTTTAACGGATAAAAGAATTGCACTTCTTTCCCTATACAAAGAAGCAATTTCATGTGGTTCCAGTCCCAATGTATCGTTTCTAATACTTTTTGTTAGAAAAATACCGCCGATGATTCCCAACAGTAAAACAACCAATGAAGCAACGATAATAATTTTAATGCGTTGATAAATACTCTGATAAATATCCCTTTCCAAAAACTCGACAGATACTGTTCCAATCACCTGAGTATAATCTCCATAATCCGTAATAATAGGTACCTTCCCAGTTAAAACTGAACCTTGCTTCCGCTCTACTTCAAAATTATTAGAACCCCCAAAAATTAACGCCAGATAACCTGTATCATCTAAAGTCTTCTGACCGACCAGACTTGGATTTACATGTGAATAAATGATACCCTCTCGATTTTCGATGATAATATTTGCCGCTTGCACCTGATCCTTTACCTGCTCAGCAATTGGTCGAAAATGGGTTTCTAATTCTTGTTTTTCAATAGCATCCCTAAGCTCAGGCATGAGGGAAATAGACTTTGCCGATTGCAAAGCTAATTGTTCCACATGATTCCTTGTATCAACAGATTGAAGGTAAGCAAATATGCTTGCAAGTAGAATAATGATTAAAAAAATTAGCGTACTAATTAGTCCTAATATTTTAGTTTGTAATGGAATATTTTTAAGTTTATTCATTGTCAGAACTCTTTTCTTAATATAACTATTCTTTTAATCATAGCATTTCCATAAACTAATTTATAGCGTATAGAGACCACTAAACTAGAAGAGTCAAAGAAGCAAAAAATGAAAAGATAATGATTCTGGTATTAGAATACATATAATCCGTTACACGCACATCTTATACATACTAAATGAGAAATTTTAAAGCCATCGAATTTATTAGATGCAAAAAAACCTCCTAATCATTGATTAGAAGGCAATTTCGATACAAAGCATAAAGTATGTCCCAGGAGAGATTCGAACTCCCGACCGACGCCTTAGAAGGGCGTTGCTCTATCCAGCTGAGCTACTGAGACTAGTGCTCCCCCTAAAGGGATACAAGGTTATTTTTGATGAATTAGGGATTCGTTCATATACGGTTTTTCCAAAAATTCATAACCTTAAATAATTATGTCCCAGGAGAGATTCGAACTCCCGACCGACGCCTTAGAAGGGCGTTGCTCTATCCAGCTGAGCTACTGAGACAAGTACTCCCCCACCTAAACTGATAGGAAAGACAAGATTTATTATATAATGATAACAAAGATAAGTCAACACTACTTCAAATAATTTATAAAGTTACTTTTTCTAGCAGTATATGTTCATCTGAATAAAACAGAACTGACCAAAAATCACCGCTTTTTTCAGCTATTGCATAGCTTTTTTCTTTACGTCCACGAGGTTGCTGAAGACTACCAGGATTGATAAATAATATACCCTCCTGCATTTCTGCCCCTAATAAATGCGAATGACCAAAGCAAACTACTGAGGCTTGTACCTCCTGCGCTCGATAAAAAAGGGGCATTAGAGTCGATTTAACATTGTATTTATGACCATGAACTACAAGTACTTTGGCATCCTGGACAGAAAACAATTCCTCTAGAGGAAATCGATCATCTATATCACAATTTCCACGAACAACATGAATAGGAGTATCATAAAAGTAATTTGCATCTAACTCACTATCCCCACAATGGATAATCGCATCCACTTCCTGTTGGTGTTGCTCCAACACCTGTTCCATTGTGTTGGTTGTATTATGTGTATCACTCATTATTAATAGCTTCATTTCCCTCACCTATCCTTCAGAAATTATTTCTTTCAGACCCAATGAAAGTTTTTTTATCGCATTGCCTCGATGAGAAATTGCTCCCTTTTGCTCCACTGTTAGTTCTGCCATCATTTTTTGTTCGGAAGGAACATAAAAGATTGGGTCATATCCAAATCCATTCGTCCCTTTTCTTTCGGTCCCAATGACTCCCTCACATGTTCCTCTGACAGTGAAAGGCTCTTTGTTTGGGGATGCAACTGCAATAGCACATACAAATCGTGCTGTTTTTTCGGTTTCTTTGATGCCTTCTAGCTCTTTTAGCACTTTTTCGATATTTGCCTCATCACTTTTCTCTTCGCCTGCATAACGTGCAGAATAGATACCTGGTCGCCCATCAAGTGCGTCAATCTCTAAACCACTGTCATCTGCAATAACCATCGTTTGTAAATGGTTTGCTAAGGAAGTAGCTTTTAATAATGCATTTTCTTCAAAGGTTGTACCTGTTTCTTCTATATCCATTTCTTCCGCCACATCATGGAGCGTTTTAACTTCATATCCTAGGGGGTTAAACAACGCTTCAAAGTCTTTTGCTTTTCCTTTATTTTTAGTTGCTATTATTATCTGTTTCAATTGATATCTCGTCCTTTTTCTCTAATTTTAAAAGCCAACTTCTCTAGTTATGTACATTAGCAGCTAATTATCAGTAAATACCCTGCAAGCAAAAGAAGACCCCGTTTTCGAGGATTCTCTAGCTAACAGGGTCATTTGAATGAAATTGTTCGAACGTCTGCACTCGGTATTTCCAACCATTTCTCTACGATCGTTTTGAATATAGGCACAGAGCCAGTCGTATAAAATATTGGTGATTCTTTTTGTTTAATCGGATTATTAAGTTCATGGTAATTTAAATATTCTTTTACATCATGAGCAGTTTCTTCCGCAGAAGAAAGTACATTTACATGGTTCCCAACAGCCTCTTCAATATGCTTTTGTAAAAGTGGATAATGAGTACAACCTAAAATGACGGTATCAAATTGCTCTTTCTTCAGTGGTGTTAATGTTTCCATTACCATATTTCGAGCAAATTCACCTTCGTATTCATTACTTTCTACAAGTGGTACAAATGTGGGGCATGCTAGTGGAATCACTTTACTAGACGTATTTAAAGAAGCAATAGCTTTCTCATACGCACCACTTTTTATAGTACCGCTTGTACCTAGCACTACTATTTCATTACTTTTTGTTGCTTTAATCGCCGCTCGAGCTCCTGGAAAAATTACACCTATCACAGGAAATGGCATCTTATTACTTAATGAATTGAGTGCTACTGCAGTAGCAGTATTGCACGCAATTACTAGCATTTTGATATTCATTTTTGCTAAAGCATTAGCCAACTGCCACGTAAATTTTCGGACCTCTTCGCTTGTTCTAGGTCCATACGGGCATCTGGCTGTATCACCAATGTAAATTATTTTTTCATTCGGTAGTAATTGCATAATTTCTTTCGCAACTGTTAACCCACCAACTCCAGAGTCTATAACACCAATTGGGGCTTTCACGTCAATTCCTCAGTTCTTCATCTCTTGATGTAATTTTTCTAATAATACGGATAAATTTGCAACTTCATCATGATCGAATTGTTGAAGTACATCCTCTAAATACTGCTGTCGTTTATCTATAACCTCTTCTATAATTCGTGCGCCCTCTTCTAACAAATGTATACGAACAACACGACGGTCTTGTTCATCCCTTATACGCTTCACAAGGTCACTTTTTTCCATACGATCAATTAAGTCCGTAGTTGTACTAAAAGCTAAATACATTTTATTGGATAAATCTCCGATAGTCATATCGCCAAGCTCGAGTAGCCATTGAAGTGCTACAAACTGTGGAGGCGTAATAGTGTAGGCACTTAAAATTTGTCGTCCCTTTTGTTTAATGATTCCAGATATATGTCGAAGCTCTTTTTCTAAAAAAGCAACTTGCTCCTGATCTAATATTGCCTTATTAATATCCTCTGCCATCTGTTCCTTCACTCCTCAAAACAATAACCTTCTTTCTATTATTGTGACGTGTTATGAGGAAAATGGCAAGGATTCATATCAATTCAACGATAGTTCACCTAATCGTAATAATTCTACAATCGCTTGAGACCTACCCGAAACTCCTAGTTTTTGTATTGTATTTGAAATATGGTTTCTAACTGTTTTCTCGCTTATTGATAACAAAGCTGAAATTTCTTTTGTAGAATTATCTTCTACTAATAATTGAAAAATTTGACGTTCTCTACTTGTCAAAATCGAACGATGCTGATTGTTGTCGTACAATGCCATAGCCCCCTATCCACTCTCCTACTAACGTATGTAGCACGGGGATGGTAGGTGACGGCTAGTTAATACTCTTTTGAAAAACTTCTCGTTCCTCCTCAGACCATTTTGCAGCACGACCAGTTTTTTTATCAATTTGAACTATGGATCCACGACCAGTAAAGACAATTTCACCTTTTTCATTCTTTGCCATGTAATGTATATCCACAGAGGATGAGCCAACAGAATTTGCTTTCACATAAATGTGGAGCAACTCATCAAAGAATACTTGTTTTACATAATCACATTGCAAATCAGCAACTACCGGAATTTTTTCTCCCTTTGGATTTAACCAGTCATTCATGAGTTGAATATGCTTGAAGTATTCAATTCGCGCATATTCAAAATAAGCAAATGTAACTGTATTGTTCAAATGTCCATACATGTCCGTTTCTGAAAAACGTACACTAACCTCCGAATAAAAACGAAAATCCTGCTCCCATGTTGCACTATCTTCTATGTATTTAGCCTTCATAAATTAAGCTCCCCCTAAAATGAATAGATATTCATTTATTGTAACAGAGAAAGAAAAAATCTGCATAGAATAATAATATTCTACACAGATCTTCTTATAGCATCTATTGTCTAGCTTCAACGCCTTGCTCCTGCGCAAAGCTCGTCGCAGAAAAACATATTGCTCCTGCGCAAAGCTCGTCGCAGAAAAACATATTGCTCCTGCGCAAAGCTCGTCGCAGAAAAAAACATTTTGCTCCTGCGCAAAAGCTCGTCGCAGAAAAAAACATATTGCTCCTGCGCAAAGCTCGTCGCAGAAAAAAATATATTGCTCCTGCGCAAAGCTCGTCGCAGAAAAACGTTGCCCCTCGAGGTTAAATGTAAATCTTTTCCTTCCAACAAGTTGGACTGCAAATCTTCCCATTTACTTGTCGGAGGCCCGCAGGAGGCGGGTCATACAGTCGTTGCGACACGATGTCGCATACTTAGACTGTATACCTCCATAGGCGCGATTACGCATTTCTACTAATCAACCATATGGTCGCTTCCGAAGAAGTCTTTGAACATTTGAACAGTAGTATCACGGTTCAATGCAGCGATAGAAGTTGTAAGTGGGATACCTTTTGGACAAGCAACAACACAGTTTTGTGCGTTACCACAGTTTGCAAGACCACCATCTCCCATAATTGTATTTAAACGTTCATCCTTGTTCATAGAACCAGTTGGATGTGCATTAAATAAACGTACTTGTGAAAGCGGTGCTGGTCCCATAAAGTTAGAACCACTGTTTACGTTTGGACAAGCTTCTAGACATACACCACAAGTCATACATTTAGACAATTCATATGCCCATTGACGTTTGCGTTCTGGCATACGAGGTCCTTCACCAAGATCGTAAGAACCATCGATAGGAACCCATGCTTTTACTTTTTTCAAAGAATCGAACATGCGTGTACGATCCACTTGAAGATCACGAACAACTGGGAATGTTTTCATTGGTGCCAATTGAATCGGTTGTGTCAATTGATCGATTAATGCCGAACAAGATTGACGTGGACGACCATTGATAACCATTGAACAAGCTCCACATACTTCCTCTAAACAGTTCATATCCCAAGTTACAGGAGTTGTAGCTTTTCCATCAACATTTACAGGGTTTTGACGAATTTCCATTAAAGCAGAAATTACATTCATATTTGGTCGATAATTTACTTCGAATTTTTCCCAAAATGGTGTAGATTCAGGTGTATCTTGACGTAAAATTTCAAACTGGACTTTTTTTGTTTCAGTTGCTGTTACCATTATTAATTGTCCCCTTTCGCAGAATAATCGCGTTTACGAGGTGCAATAAGAGATATATCTACTTCTTCATAATGTAAAACTGGAGCCCCTGTAGCTGGATCAAATTTCGCCATCGTTGTTTTCAAGAACTCTTCATCATTACGCTCTGGGAAGTCAGGCTTGTAATGCGCTCCACGGCTTTCATTACGATTAAGCGCACCTAATGTAATAACACGTGCTAAATATAACATATTTTTTAACTGACGAGTAAATGATGCGCCTTGGTTAGACCATTGTTGCGTGTCATCCATATTAATATTTTCAAAACGCTCTAAAAGCTCTTGAATTTTCTTATCAGTTGCTTCTAATTTATCATTATAACGAACAACAGTTACGTTATCCGTCATCCATTCACCAAGTTCTTTATGAAGTAAGTACGCATTTTCCGTACCTTTCATAGACATAACTTTGTCCCATTTCTCTTGTTCCAGTTTTAGTTCAGCTTCAAAGATAGAATCATCCATATCAACTGCATGAGTTTTAAGATGACTCATATATTTAACTGCATTTGGTCCTGCAACACTTCCGCCGAAAACAGCTGAAAGTAAGGAGTTAGCTCCTAAACGGTTAGCACCATGCTGTGAAAAATCACATTCTCCAGCAGCAAATAATCCTGGAATATTCGTCATTTGATCATCATCGACCCATAGTCCGCCCATTGAATAGTGAACTGCAGGGAAAATTTTCATTGGAACTTTACGAGGGTCATCACCAGTGAATTTCTCGTAAATTTCAATGATACCACCAAGTTTAACGTCTAGTTCATGTGGATCCTTGTGTGAAAGATCTAGATAAACCATGTTTTCTCCATTAATACCTAGCTTTTGGTTAACACATACGTCAAAGATTTCACGTGTTGCAATATCACGTGGAACTAAGTTACCGTAGGCAGGATATTTTTCTTCTAGGAAGTACCAAGGTTTACCGTCTTTGTATGTCCAAATACGTCCACCCTCACCACGTGCAGATTCTGACATCAAACGTAGTTTATCGTCACCAGGGATTGCAGTTGGGTGAATTTGGATAAATTCTCCGTTTGCATAATAAGCACCTTGTTGATATACGATTGAAGCAGCAGAACCAGTATTGATGATAGAGTTAGTAGTTTTCCCGAAAATAATTCCAGGGCCACCAGTAGCCATAATAACTGCATCTCCGCGGAACGCACGAATTTCCATTGTTAGAAGGTTTTGCGCTTTAATACCACGACATACGCCTTCGTTATCTTTAATAATTCCAAGGAATTCCCATCCTTCGAATTTTGTTACTAAACCGTCTACTTCAAAACGACGAACTTGCTCGTCTAGTGCATAAAGTAATTGTTGGCCAGTTGTTGCACCAGCAAATGCTGTACGGTGCATCATTGTACCACCAAAACGACGGAAATCTAATAATCCTTCAGGTGTACGGTTGAACATAACACCCATTCTGTCAAATAAACTAATAATCCCAGGTGCTGCATCTGCCATTGCTTTTACTGGTTTTTGGTTTGCTAAGAAATCTCCACCATATATAGTATCATCTAAATGTACTGCTGGAGAATCTCCTTCACCTTTTGTATTTACAGCTCCGTTAATACCGCCTTGTGCACAAACAGAGTGTGAACGTTTTACAGGTACTATTGAAAATAGATCTACGTGCGTGCCATCCTCGGCAGCTTTCATTGTTGCCATCAAGCCAGCTAATCCACCGCCGACAACAATCAGTTTACTTTTTGCCATGCTATTCTCACTCCTCGATTTAATAGTAGTTGAACGTCTTTACAGTTTCTTAAACGAATGCTAGAAGAGCTTGTACGCCAACTACAGATAACGCTAAGAAGATTATTAATGTTACGTAAGTTGCAATTTGTTGTGATCTTGCAGATTGTGTAATACCCCAGCTAACTAAGAATGACCAAATACCGTTAGCTAAATGGAATGTAGCCGAAATAACACCTACGATATAGAAACCTAACATCCATGGATTAGATAAGATCTCTTCCATCATGTTAAAGTTAACTTCTTTTGCTCCAATAGCAGCTTGGAAACGTGTTTCAAAAACATGCCATGCAATAAATACTACAAGGAAAATTCCAGTAAAGCGTTGCAAAATAAATAAATAGTTTCTTAATGTACCAAAGTTTTTCGGATTATTTTTTGCAGTGAATGCAATATAAATTCCGTAAAATGCATGGAACATTAATGGTAGATATATTACGAAGATTTCTAACAATAACTTAAATGGTAGACTCTCCATAAAGTGAGTTGCACTATTAAATGCTTCTGCACCTCTTGTAGCAAAATGGTTTACTACTAAATGCTGCGTTAAAAACAAACCTACAGGAATAATACCTAGTAAGGAATGCAGTCGACGCCAATAAAATTCGCGCTCCTTCGACAAAACAATTACCCCCTCAAATTTCCGACTGATAGTTTGAAAACTATCGCAAAAAAACAATTGTTTTCAAATCTTTCACATCATCATGTTACGTATTTATGACATATCCATTGTACTCTCATCATTTTGGAGCGTCAAGGTATGTTTCTGAATTTTCATTTGGATTCCTTTACCTATTTTGGATAATAATTTGTTTAATTAATCACAATCTATTCTGGTCCCCATTACTATTTTTTTATGATAAAATAAATAGGCAATAATGATTTTTGGAAAGAAGGGTTGCTACTTGAATGAAAAGGAACATTCACATGTAACTTCCTTTGGATATGAGTTAATAAGAGACCACGTGCTTACTTCTATTCTCGGAAAACATGAAAAAGATATATTATATTGGGCTGGAAAAGATTTAGCTCGAAAATTCCCCCTTTATTCGATGGAAGAAGCCGTCACGTTTTTCAATGAAGCTGGTTGGGGCACTTTACATTTAGAAAAAACAACAAAAGATTCTACTTTCTATACGTTAAGTACATATAATCTACCTCAGAGTGGACAGAGCAGAAGTCACCGATTAGAAGCAGGTTTTTTAGCTGAACAACAACAAAAGCTTACTGGCTATTTAACCGAATGTTACGACGAGGAAGTTAAAAAGAACGGCTTAGTCTCTTTACAGATAAAATGGGATTCTAAAACTAAAGGGTAACAGGTTAGTCATTTTTGACTTTTCCTGTCACCCTTTTTCAATAGATAAGCGTATATAAAAATGTTCTTCAAAATTACTATCATTAATGAAAGATACTACTGATTTCAGTTTCAACCCACTTTCATGTTTCGAAGCTAGCGTAGCGATGAAGAAACAAGTGGACGCTTTCCGCAGGGGAAGCGATGAGCTATCACCACAGCTCAACGCGTCGCTGTGATAACTCATCTGTCTCCCTCATCCCGCCGAAGTCGCCCTTTAACTATAATCAATATAGTGTGTAGTACTCAATATTAGATTTAGCATTGGTTATGATTATGAAAATAGAATTAGTTTTAGTTAATGAGATGCAATTATTTTAATGATGGATAAAGGAAATAGATTTTTCTTAATACTAGTGGAAATAAAGAGAAATAGTAAGTGTTTACCCAAAAGAAGCCAAATAGCGCCAGAAATTGTATCTTCTGGCGCTTACTCTATGATTAGGAAAGCATCTTTTCTCTAGTTATCCAAAAACGCACTAACCTCTTTCTAAGAGTTATAGGAGGGCGACGGGCAGACTAACGCCATAAAATTACCATAGAAAAAAGAGGCTGATCGTGACTGCGTCACAATCGACCTCTTTAAAAATCAATTTGATTTTATTTGAGATAGTTTAATTTCATCGTTACTTTAAACTATAAATTATTGTACCGATTGATGGGTTAACGCAAGATCGAATTCGTCATGCAAGGCATTTGCGGCTTCAATCATATGTTGCTGAGGTACTACAACAGACACTTTTATCTCAGATGTACTTACCATTTTCACAGGAATATTCTCTGTTCTCAGGCGATCAAACATTTGAGCTGCAACACCTGGGTTCGAAACCATACCAGAACCTACAATAGAAACCTTTGAAAGACCTACTTCAAAATCTGCGAAGGTAAAGCCAAGCGTTTGTTTATGTGTTTCTAAAACTGTTATCGCTTCAGCCAGAGATTCTTTTTTTATAGAAAAAGAAACTGCTGGCTTCACTCCATCAACTATCGACTGAACAATTATATCCACGTTTATATGGTTTGTAGCTAGAGTTGTGAAAATAGAAGCTAAAGAGCCATTAAATGGCACCTCATATTCTATAGTTAATCGAACGATATCGGATTCAAACGCTACCCCACGAACTACTAAATTATTTTCCACATCTACTTCCTCCTTCAAAATCGTTCCTTCTCCATCTTTATAGCTTGAGCGTACTCGTAATGGAACCTTATAGTTTTTAGCAAATTCAACAGCACGTGGATGTAATACCCCTGCGCCTAAGTTAGCTAGTTCAAGCATTTCGTCATATTCAAGTTGGTCAAGTTTTCGAGCATTCTCAATATAACGTGGATCGGATGTATAAATACCATCAACATCCGTATAAATGTCGCAAATCTCAGCTCCGATGGAAGCAGCAATAGCTACAGCAGTTGTATCAGATCCTCCTCTGCCAAGAGTAGTAATCTCTCCAGCTTCTGTTATCCCCTGGAAACCCGCTACAATAACTACTTTATTTGTGGCAAGTAAACCGTCAATTTTAGAAGGATCCAGTTTTAGTACTTTTGCATTTCTATGTACATTATCTGTTATGAGACCTGCCTGAGCACCAGTTAGAGAGATGGCATCTATCCCAATTGCATTTAACTTAATAGCTAGTAATGCCATCGTAACCTGCTCACCATTCGATAAAAGCATGTCCATTTCTCGTTTGGATGGTGATTCCGCTAATCCGAAAGCAAGGTTTGCTAATTCATCTGTTGTTTTACCCATTGCAGATACAACAACGACAATATCATTTCCTTTTTCTTTTTCACGTTTCACCCGATTAGCAACATTTGAAATTTTTTCTGTTGATTCAACTGAAGTACCGCCAAACTTCATTACAATTTTAGTCATGTATATCCGCTCCCTTTTTTGTCCCGCTTTCACGTGCAGTGAGACTCCCACTTCAACGAATCCACAATGTACAATGGCCTATGTGGGAAATCAACTGCCCGTTAAAGCCCGAATGGTTCAACTAACATAATAGGGAATGAAGAAAATCCCCATCAATTGAAGTTTCTCTTTACTGAAAGGATCAAAAAATGCTTTTCACATATTGTGAAAAGCATTGTCTCATACACGGTCCAAAAAATCTGCCCATGTGAGATAGCCCTCCAGAATATAAATTCTGACAATCCTACATCTATTAAATGCAGAACCAACAATAAAATAGGAAAAGCTATTCTATGTTTCGGCGAAAAACCCTTTCCTCAGCCATTCTAGGAACTTTCCTTCCTCCTGCTGAGTACTGATGTCTAATCGCACCTCTATCTTCACTTAAATACAGTGAATATTAAATTCATATAACCATAACACATGATTATTCAGAAGACAATACATTTTTCTGAAAATGACCAATCATTATATCTGCCTGTTTACTCGGAAGTCCCGCCGCCATTAATTCATCTTTACTTGCAGCTTGAATTTTCTTTAAGGAACCAAAATGTTTTAATAATAACTTTTTCCGCTGAGGTCCGATACCTTCAATACCATCCAGCGAAGATGCAATCGTATGCTTTCCTCGTTGCTGCCTATGGAATGTTATAGCAAATCGATGGACCTCATCCTGAATTCGTTGTAGCAAATAAAAACCTTCACTAGTCCGCTTCATCGGTATTAGCTCCAAAGGGTCTCCGTAAATAAGCTGCGAAGTTTGATGCTTGCCATCCTTTGCAAGACCTGCAATTGGAATATCTAGCCCAAGCTCATCCTCTATAATTTCACGTGCAGCTTCAATTTGTCCTTTGCCTCCATCAATAATGATTAAATCAGGTAGCGGCAAATTTTCCTTAAGTACACGAGTATATCTTCTACGTACAACTTCACGCATTGCTCCGTAATCATCATGTTTAGCTGCAGTTTTTGTTTTATATTTACGATAATCCTTTTTACTGGACCTACCATCGATAAAAACAACCATTGCGGATACTGCATCAGTCCCATGAATATGCGAATTATCAAAAGCTTCAATGCGCATTGGAGCTGCAATCCCCATCGAATCACCAAGCTGCTCTACTGCTCCGATCGTCCGTTCCTCTTGTCTTTCAATCAAATGGAATTTCTCCGTAAGTGCTATTTGAGCATTCTTTTCCGCTAATTCGACTAGATTTTTTTTCGTGCCTCTTTGTGGAACAAAAACCTTCATCTCTAGAAGCTTTGAAGCCAAGTCGATATCCGTACTTATAGGAACATAAATTTCTTTAGGTTTAATATGTTCTGACTTCGCATAAAATTGACCTAAAAATGTTATAAACTCCTCTTCAGGATCTCGGAAAATAGGAAATAGCGAAACGTCTCTTTCTATAAGCTTCCCTTGTCGTATAAAGAATACTTGCACACACATCCAGCCTTTATCTACATGGAAACCAAAAATATCTCTGCTTGTGAAATCATTCATCGTCATTTTTTGTTTTTCCATCACTTGTTCGATATGTGAAATTTGATCGCGATACTCTTTTGCTCGTTCAAATTCAAGTGCTTCTGCAGCTGAATTCATTTTCGCAACCAATTCTTTTTTCACTTGCGTATGCCCGCCATTCAAGAAACTAATAATTTCATGAATGATTGTATCATAAGCATTTTCTTCCACTTTTTTCACACAGGGAGCTAAACACTGTCCCATATGGTAGTATAGACAAACTCTATTTGGCATCTTTTGACATTTACGAAGTGGATATAAACGATCTAGAAGTTTTTTCGTTTCATGTGCCGCATGAGAATTTGGATAAGGTCCGAAGTATTTCCCTTTATCTTTTTTTACCTGCCTTGTAATGATCAGTCGAGGATCTTGTTCCGCAGTAATTTTAATATATGGATACGTTTTATCATCTTTTAACATAATATTATATTTTGGATCATGCTTTTTAATAAGATGGAGCTCTAGTATTAAAGCTTCCAGCTCAGATGAAGTGACGATATATTCAAAGTCAACAATTTCTTGCACTAATCGCAGCGTTTTACCATCATGAGCTCCTTTGAAATAAGAGCGCACCCGATTTTTTAATATCTTTGCTTTGCCGACGTATATAATAGTCCCTTGTCGGTCTTTCATTAAGTAACATCCTGGCTCATCTGGTAGGATGGCACATTTTTGTTCTATTAAATCATTCATATTATCACCCGTTTAAAAAAACCGGGCACTATGTAGCACCCGGTTTTATATTATGCGTTTTTTTCTACAAATTGTACTAATGCTTCTTTTGGTTGGAACCCTACTGCTTTGTCTACAGGTTGCCCATCTTTAAATAATACTAGAGTTGGGATAGACATAATACCGAATTGACTAGCAGTTGCTTGGTTTTCATCAACATCTACTTTTACAATTTTAACTTTGTCGCTCATTTCAGCGTCCATTTCTTCTAATACAGGAGCAATCATTTTACAAGGTCCGCACCATGTTGCCCAAAAATCTACTAATACTAATCCTTCTTCTATTTCTGAATTAAAAGTTTGATCTGTTCCGTGAACTATTGCCATATTAAAATTCCTCCTTTATCTACTATGTAATGATTATAACAGACAGAAATATCAACATCTACATATTAGCTCGAAATAGAAAAGCGTATGCTCCCTCAAAGTACAAAACCAGTTCCCTATCATTTTAAGTGATGATTTATAAAAAAAGACTAAAACGTTCAATAAGAATGAAACAAAATTTATTATTCAACGTATAAGACATTAAGTGTGTCAATTTCATAAAAGTATGTTAAATAGTGAAATTAGAACAACATTGATTTCTGCTTCAGGCGGACGCTTTCCGCTCCAGAGAAACGACAACTTTCCTATTCATAAAGGAAGCTCTCGAAGATGCAATTTCGTTCGCTCTTTCCCTACTTTCTTTAGTAAGCACTTACTATTTTTCTTATTCCACTAGTATAAAAGTAAATCTACTTTCTTCATCCTTCATGACAGAACCAGCCCCCTAAACGGCAGATGGTTTTATCACCATATTAACTTTGACTACACTTATCATCTAAGCGATAGGCTTTGCTATATCTTAAAGTGGAGTACTACACATTATATTGATTGTAGTGAAAGGCGTCGACTCCAGCGGGATGAGTGAGACAGATGAGACGTCACATCGACGCGCAAGCGACGGTGATGGCTCATCGCTCACCCCGCGGAAAGCGTCCGCCTGGAACGGAAATCGGTAGTATTATTCATTCTTATAAGTTCTGTAAACCAGTATTCATGCTGTATTTATATATATCTTCTTTCAAAAAAAAGCTGCCCAAAAGTTATTCTTTTGGACAGCCACTTCTATTATTAAGCGTTTACTTTTAGTTTTTTGAACTCTTCTGTAAGCATTGGAATTACTTCGAACAAATCTCCGACGATACCGTAGTCCGCTACTTTGAAAATATTTGCTTCAGGATCTTTGTTGATAGCTACAATAATTTTCGAGTTAGACATACCAGCTAAATGCTGAATCGCTCCGGAAATACCTGCTGCGATATAAAGGTCTGGAGTTACTACTTTACCAGTTTGTCCAATTTGTAACGAATAATCACAATAATCAGCGTCACAAGCTCCACGAGAAGCACCAACTGCTCCACCTAATACATCTGCAAGCTCTTTTAAAGGTGCGAATCCTTCTTCACTTTTAACTCCACGTCCACCAGCAATAACAACTTTTGCCTCTGATAAATCTACACCTTCTGTAGATTTACGAACTACTTCTTTTATAATTGTACGAAGGTTTGTAATATCTACTGACAAGGATGAAACGTCAGCTGACTTACTGTCATCTTTTGCAAGTGGTGCAATATTATTAGGACGGATAGTGATAAATTCAATACCAGCCTTCACTTTTACTTTTTCAAAAGCTTTGCCTGAATAGATCGGGCGGATGAAAACAGCCGCTTCGCCTTCACCTTCAATAGAAGTTACGTCTGATACTAAACCAATTTGCAGCTTACTTGCAATTTTAGGAGATAAATCTTTCCCAAGCGCTGTATGACCAAATACAATTGCCTCTGGATTTTCTTGCTCAATAACCGCTAACAATGCTTGACCATAGCCATCTGAAGTATATTGCTTTAAATGTGGATGTTCCACAGTAATTACACGATCAGCGCCATATTTACCAAGATTAGCAGCTAATTCTCCCACTGAATCTCCTAATAGAACACTAACAACTTCTCCGCCGCTTGAAATTTGTTTAGCTGCAGCGATTGCTTCATATGATACGTTACGAAGAGCACCTTCACGCGCTTCTCCTAATACTAATACTTTTTTAGACATGCTATTTTCCTCCTAATAGTAAAATTAATTCGGTTCAAATACTCCTCAGCGTATTCGCTCCTATGCAAAATAATCTTTTCTGAATAAGTTAAACGACTTTCGCTTCCGAGTGAAGTAAATGAACTAACTCTTTTACTTGATCAGCTAGCTCGCCTTCTAATACTTTTCCAGCTTCCTTTTTAGGAGGTAAATAAATTTCGATTGTTTCTGTTTTTGCTTCTACATCGTCTTCATCGATATCTAAGTCATCTAATTCTACTTCTTCTAGTGGCTTTTTCTTCGCCTTCATAATTCCTGGAAGAGATGGATAACGTGGCTCATTTAGACCTTGCTGAGCAGTAACCAATAATGGCAATGAAGTTTCTAATACTTCCGTATCTCCTTCAACATCACGTTTAATAGTCACTGTAGTCCCATTTATCTCTAAGTTTGTAATAGTAGTTACATAGTTAATACCAAGGCTTTCAGCAACTCGTGGCCCTACTTGTCCTGATCCACCATCAATTGCTACGTTACCAGCTAATATTAAATCCGGATTTTTATCCTTTAAGTATTCCGAGATAATATGTGCAGCAGTAAATTGATCCAACTCTTCTACATCATCCTCTATATTAATAAGGACAGCTTTATCTGCGCCCATTGCTAGTGCTGTACGAAGTTGCTTCTCAGCGTCTTCTCCACCCATTGTAAGAACTGTTACTTCTCCACCCTGAGCATCGCGAACTTGGATCGCTTCTTCAATTGCGTATTCATCATAAGGATTAATAATGAATTCTGCTCCATCTTCTTGTATTTTACCCCCGCTAACAACGATCTTCTCTTCTGTATCAAATGTACGTTTTACTAAAACATAAATATTCATATTGATATCCTCCCAATGTAAATTATTATTTACCTTTAAATACAGGTTCTCTTTTTTCAATAAATGCAGAAATGCCTTCTTTTGCATCCTCTGAAACAAAGACAGTTCCAAAAGCATTTGCTTCTGCCCTTACACCTTCATGATAGGAAGCAGGTTTAGCATATTGAAGCATTGCTAAAGCATTTTTTACAGCAATTGGACTCTTCTTCGCAATCTTAACGGCTAGCTTTTTGGCATGTTCAAATAATTCTTCTTCCGCGTAAGCTTGGTTTGCAAGACCTAATTGAGCTGCCTCTTTCCCACTTATTGGATCACTTGTTAACAACATTTCTGCCGCTTTCGCAAATCCAACATAACGTGGTAGTCGTTGTGTACCAGCAAAACCTGGTATTAAACCTAGTTGCAATTCCGGCAACCCAAGTTTTGCATTTTCTGCAACAAGTCTAATATGACAACTCATCGCAAGTTCAAGCCCTCCACCAAGTGCTGCTCCATGAATTGCAGCTATTACTGGTTTAGAGAAAGTTTCCACTCTTTCGAAAATTGTTTGGCCACTTGCTGCAAGCTCAGAGAATGCTTCTCCTGATGTAATGGAGGTAAATTCTTTTATATCTGCCCCTGCAGAGAAAAATCTACCTTCCCCTTTTAGCAAGACTACTCGAACTGCATCATCATTTTCAACTGCATCTAAAAGTTCATTTACTTCTAAAATAACCCCTCTTGCTAAAGCATTTGCTGGTGGACGATTTAATGTAACAGTAGCTACACCCTCTTCAATAGTCCATGACAGAAATTCCATTTTCTCACTCCCCTTTGTTAACCTTTTATACCATTTAACAATAGACGATGTACTTTACCTGTAAGATCAACTAAATCGTATTTATGCTCGTTCATGACCCAGGTAGTAGTCGTCTCATCAATTGTACCAAAAACCATTTGTCTTGCTAAGCGAATATCGATCGTATGATCAAATTCTCCTTGGTCGATTCCTTCTTTTAAAACGGTATCTAATAATATTAAATAGTTTCTTAAAACTGCATTAATCCGTAATCGCAATGCTAAATTGGCTTGTCTTAATTCCAATTGGGTGACCGTCGCTAAATGATGATCGCTTGATAACACCATAAAATGATTCTCAATCATTTTATACAATTTTTCTGAAGAACTAATGTCTTGTTCAATAATTTCTTTCAAATTATCCGCAAATATTTCCATTTTTTCTTCAAAAACAGAAACTAAAATTTCTTCTTTGTTTTTAAAATATAAGTAAATTGTCCCGTCAGCTACTCCCGCCTGTTTGGCTATTTTAGAAACCTGTGACTGATGATAACCATTTTCAGCGATTACAATAATTGCTGCATCGATGATTTGCTTATATTTTGGTTTGTCCTTTTTCAATATGAATTCACCACCAATTTATCAATTACGCCATGGCATAATTGTGTCCTGATTTTGAATTGAGTTAAAGCCTGCGTGATGCAGATAAGGTTGCCTTCGCCGCATGAATGCAAGTTACTTAGGCTACTATCCTTTAAAAAACTTCATTCAAAATCTGCGACATCCGCCGGAGGCTTTTTTATTCGGCTTGGGCTGAATAAAATAAAAAAATATGAATGATTATTCATTCATATTTTTATATTATATTTTATTTTATCGATTGTCAATAATCAATTAACTTTGAACTACTTGTTTTTGTTTCTCTTTTTCTTCTTCTACTAGCGTTCTTCTCAAAATTTTACCTACCGCCGTCTTCGGAAGTTCTGCTCTGAATTCATAGATTCTTGGCACTTTAAATGCAGCCAAATTTTCACGACAAAAAGCATTTAACTCATCTTCTGTCACAGTTACTCCCTCTTTAACAACTATATATGCTTTTACTGTTTCTCCTCTATATGGATCTGGAACTCCAGCAACAACACATTCCTGAATTGCCGGGTGTTCATATAGTACCTCTTCCACATCTCTAGGATAAATATTAAATCCTCCAGCAATGATTAAATCTTTTTTTCGATCGACCACATAAAAGTAACCGCTTTCATCCATATACCCTAAATCACCAGTTAAAAACCAACCATCACGCATTGTCGCTTCCGTATCTTCTGGTCGATTCCAATAACCCTTCATTACTTGAGGTCCTTTAACTGCGATTTCCCCAATTTCCCCAAATGGTAATGGCGTAGTTGAATCAACCGCGAAAATTGCCGCATCTGTATCTGGCCAAGGAATACCAACTGATCCTTTAATTCGATCTTCCTTATATATCAGATTCGCATGGGCTACAGGGGAGGTTTCGGTTAAACCGTAGCCTTCTACTAATTTACCACCGGTAATTTTTTCAAAATTCTCTTGTACCTCTAATGGTAATGGAGCAGATCCACTTAAACAAGCGACAATAGAAGATAAGTCATATTTTTGGATATCTGGATGATTTAATAAACCAATATAAATTGTTGGAGCTCCTGGGAAAATAGTTGGTTTTTGCTTATCTATCGTTTTTAGTGCAGTTTCTACATCGAACTTAGGCAATAATACCATTCTATTACCTAGCATAACAGAAAATACTAAAACGGTAGTCATTCCATACACATGAAAGAATGGGAGTACGCCTAAAATAGTTTCTTCACCTTCTTTGCATTTGTACATCCATGCGGTACACATAGCAGTGTTAGATACTAAATTTTTATGTGTAAGCATAACCCCTTTTGGAAAACCTGTTGTACCGCCTGTATATTGTAAAAGTGCAATATCCTCTTCGAAATCGAAAGCCATATTAATCGCTTCAGATTTTCCAACTTTCATAATTTCCGTAAATAAGTGGTTTATCCCTCGGTGCTCCACTTTAACACTAAATCCGTATTGTTTCTTTTGAATAAATGGATAAATAAGATTTTTAGGAAATGGAAGGTAATCCTTAATACCAGTAACAATGACGTTCTCTAAATCTGTATCTTTTAAAACTTTTGTAACACGTGGATATAATATATCCATTACTAAAATAGCTTTTGCTCCTGAGTCCTTCATTTGATATGCAATTTCTCTTTCTGTATAAAGAGGATTTGTCTGAACAACAATCGCTCCCGCATATAATGCACCGTAGTAACCAATTACCCCTTGTGGACAGTTCGGTAGCATAATTGCTACTCTATCTCCCTTTTGGATACCAATCGATTGTAAATAGTTAGCAAACTTCAATGATGACTCGTAAAGCTCTTTGTAAGATACATCTCTCCCCATAAAATGTATCGCAATCTTTGTTGGAAATTTCTTATACGCTCTTGTTAAATATTCTTGAACCGGAATATGTTCATAATCGAGCGTATGCGGAATTTCTGGTGGATATTGCGCTAACCACGGCTTTTCTGTCATTTGAATGCCCCCTTTGTTTATAATAGCGTGAATATTCCTATTTTTAATTATAGAGAAAACTGAATGACAATTCAATTCTTTAATAAAAAGAGTTTTTTTGAAAGCTTACTAGAAAGAAATAATAAAGACTGCAACGCTCACTCCCTCATCATTAAGATAAAAAGTGCTACATTGCAGTCTTCAAATAGGCTAGTAACTTATTATATTAATTTGTAACGATATATATTATACCTACTAAGATAAAAAGTATCCCAACAGCCAATAAAATTTTCGACAATTTCTCCATTATAACCGCTCCTAAGAAATACTTGCACCAATAACAAATGATAACCCTACAGAAATAACTAGTGAAATAAACCCAATTGAACGATTATCCTTTTCGATTTCCTGATCAACATTAAAGCTTGGAGTTAAAAACTCAAATAACAGGTAAGCAATAATTAGTAATGTAAACCCAAATAAACCCCACCCAACCATTTCAAAGAATGAATTGTGTTGTTCTATGGAATACCTAAAAATGTTACACACACCAAAAATCTTCCCACCAGTAGCAAGTGCAACTGCTACATTACCTTTTTTTATTTCTTCCCAATTCTTATACTTCGTGACGACTTCAAAAATAACCATCGAAACGAGCAAGCATAGAATAACAACACTAAAATAACCTGCAGACTCTACAAGTGGGTTTGACCAGAAACTGGATAGAAGCATACTTAAAAACCCCTTTTAACTTTTCCTTCTATACGGAGAGCCCGATAAAAAGTTTCATTATTTATAAATTATTTTAATTCAACAACTGTTACTCCGTGACCACCCTCACCAGCCTCGCCGAAACGATAGCTTTTCACACGAGAATGGTTTTTCAAAAACTGTTGTATAGCTTGTCTTAATACTCCAGTGCCTTTTCCATGAATAATAGAGATTCTTGGATAGTTAGCAAGAATTGCGTCATCTAAATACTTTTCAGTACGCATTATAGCATCTTCATATCGTTCTCCACGAAGATCTAACTCTAATTTTACATGTGAGTCTCTGCCACGAATAGAATTCACTGAAACGGTCTGTTTTTGTTTCTCTGGTTTTACAAATTCAAGATCCGATTCGTCTAATTTCATTTTTAACATACCAATTTGAACAGACCATTCCGTTTTAGACAACTTCTCAAGCAGAGTCCCTTTTTGACCGAAGCTTACTACTTTTACTTCATCCCCAGTTTTCAACTCTTGAGCCATTTCATTTAATTTCTTTTGTTTCCTCAATACAGGATTATCTGGTAAAGCGGCATCTAGACGTTTTTTTGCATCGATCAATTCATGTTCTTTTACGAACTTATGTGTATTTGTTTGCATTTTACGCAGTTCACTAATAATTTCATCTGCTTCTCGTCGGGCTTCATCAACAATTTTCTTTGCTTTATCTTTTGCTTTTTGTTCTAGTTTTTCTTTACCCTGTTCCAATTCAGCTAACCTTAGTTCTACATCTTCTTTTACTTTACGAGCTTCAGCTAAAAGGACTTCTGTTTCTTCTGCATCCTTTTCTGCTTGTCTACGACTGTTCTCAAGAGATGCAATCATGGAGTTCACTTCTCCGCGGTCTGTCCCAGTAAAGGTTTGTGCTTGGTTAATAATATACTCTGGTAATCCAAGTCGCTCGGATATTTCAAATGCATTACTTCTTCCTGGAACTCCTATTAATAGTTTATAAGTCGGACTTAAAGTTTCAATGTCAAATTCAACACTTGCATTAGCAACACCAGGTCTATTGTATCCATACGCCTTAAGTTCAGGATAATGTGTCGTAGCCATCACTCGAGCACCTGTCCCATGTACAGCATCCAATATAGATATCGCGAGTGCAGCACCTTCTTGCGGATCGGTTCCTGCTCCAAGCTCATCAAATATGATCAATGACTTATCGTCATATTTTTTTAATATATCGACAATATTAACCATGTGAGAAGAAAAAGTACTTAGACTTTGCTCAATAGATTGCTCATCTCCGATATCTGCAAATACTGATTCGAATAATGCCACTTCAGAGCCATCCAAGGCAGGAATAGGAAGTCCACTTTGGGCCATTAATGTACAAAGCCCAACTGTTTTCAGGGTGACCGTTTTACCACCTGTATTCGGTCCGGTAATGACAATAGTTGTAATGTCTTTCCCGAATTCAATTGTATTTGGCACAGCCGTCTCTATTGGAATAAGTGGATGCCTTGCTTTCACTAAACGAATATATCCTTCGTTATTAATGATTGGCATCGTACATTTTTGGGCTTGACCATATTTTGCTTTCGCTAGAATAACATCAATTTCTCCAAGTACATTTACTAACAGAAAAATGTCATGTCCTACTATTTCTACCTCAGCTGTCAATTTGATGAGGATACGATTAATCTCTTCCTGTTCCTTCACTTTTAAGCTTCGTATATCGTTGTTTATTTGTACTACTGCTGAAGGCTCGATGAATAATGTTTGTCCCGAAGAGGATTGGTCATGGATGATTCCACCGTAATGACTACGGTATTCGGACTTAACGGGAATTACATATCGATCGTTTCTGATTGTAATAATCGAATCTGAAAGCATTTTCGAAGCATTAGCCCCTCTTGTATAGCTTTCTAGTTTTTCACGCACACGACTTACTTGAATGCGTAATTGTTGGCGAATAGAGCGTAATGTACTACTAGCACTATCTAATACTGAACCATTTTCATCGATACAATCATTAATCTCATGTTCGAGAGCAGTTAAAACCGGAATATCTTCTTTTTTCCTTAGGAAGTGAGGAATTTTAACGTCCTCCGATTCCGCTACATTTTCTAAAAACTGGCGCAATATTTTACTTGCACGAATAGTACTAGCTATCTCCATTAACTCTGTAGGGCTAAGCATACCTCCAATTTGGGCACGTTTAGCATGAGGTCGAACATCTGTCATCCCACCCATTGGTACATTTCCACGTAACCTGAGAATTGCCATACCTTCATCCATTTCCTCTAACAGCTTCGTCACTTCTGTAAACTCAACGGAAGGTATGAGCTTATCTATATGGCTTTTTCCAATAGAAGAAGTACAGTAATTGGAAACTTCTTCTCTAATTTTATAATACTCTAAAGTTCTCAGTGCTCTTTCAGCTATCAACCGAAGCACCTCCTAATTATTTCTGTATATATTGCTTAAACTTCTCAAAGGACCAAGTGTTCACGATATTGTCTTTATGCAACCAGGCTTTTTGAGCATATCGTACACCAATGTCCATATATTTCAGTTGAGCGATATGATGAGCATCCGTATTAATGGCTATTGGAACACCCTTTTCTTGTGCTAGCTTTAAATATTCTGTGTTCAAATCGAGACGATAAGGATTTGCATTTAACTCCAAAATCTTGCCATATTCTTGGGCCCATCCGATAAGAGTTGGAACATCTGGATTATAACCATCTCTTTGTTCGATTATTCTTCCCGTTGGATGCGCAATCATATGTACATAAGGATTTTTTACTGCCGTTAAGAGTCTTTCCATAATCTTTTCTTGCGGCTGACTAAAACTAGAATGGATGGAAGCTATTACAAAGTCTAGTTGCGAAAGCAAATCATCTTCAAAATCAAGTGTGCCATCTGGTAGTATGTCCATCTCGGTACCAGTAAGTATTTCAATATCTGAGTATTTTTCATTAAGCTCATGTATAATATCCATTTGGTTTAATAATCGTTCCTTAGAAAGCCCATTAGCTACTTTTAAATAATTGGAATGATCCGTAATCACCATATGTGAATAGCCTTTCGCACGACAAGCATCTACCATTTCTTCTATAGAATGAGCCCCATCCGACCAAGTAGTATGCATATGAAAATCACCTTGTATATCTTTTAGCTTAACTAAGGAAGACAGCTGATCTAACTTGGAAAATTCCGATCCGTCTTCTCGAACAGTTGGGGGTATAAAAGGCAAATCAAAATAAGCATAAAAATCTTCTTCGGATTCAAAATGCTCGACACTTCCATCTGCAAGTTCAACACCATATTCACTGATCTTCTTGCCTTGGTCTTTTGCAATCTGACGCATTTTAATATTATGGTCTTTCGATCCGGTAAAATGATTTAATGCAGAGGCATACTGGTTTAACTCCACAAGTCGGAAATCGACATCAATCTCCACTTCCACAGCTAGAGTTACCGAAACTTTCGTATCTCCAGCAGCAATTATCTTTTGTACAGGAAGTACTTTTAATAATTCTTCTCTAACTGCTTGTGGAGAACTCGTAGCGATTATAAAATCGATATCCTTACTTGATTCTTTGACCCTTCTGTACGATCCAGCAACAGAAAACTTTTCAATTAATGAAATGGATGAAAGTTTGTGCTCGATTAGCTCTACGATCGGTTCGATTTGCCAAACGGCGGTTCGTTCCGGTTTTGATTGAAGGTTTACTATTTCTACTAATATTTTCTCTTCCGTCTTCTTGGCAAATCCGGGAAGACCTTGAACTCTCCCTTCTTCGCATGCAATCTTCAGTGCGTCAACGGAGTCAATATGTAATTCCTTGTAAAGCTTAGCAATTTTCTTGCCGCCAAGTCCTGGAATTTTAAGCATCGGGAGTAGTCCACTAGGCACTGTTTCTTGTAGCTCCATAAGCAAAGTAGAGTCACCAGTTGTGATTAAATCCTCTATTACAGCTCCGGTTGCTGCACCAATCCCTTTTAAAGATAAAATATTATCCATTTCAGACAAGCTTCTGTCATCTAATTCTAGAACTTGCGCAGCTTTTCGAAAAGCAGATACTTTAAAAGGATTTTCACCTTGTAATTCCATATATAACGCAATTTTTTCTAAAGTTTTAATAATCGTCTTCTTATCCAACGATAACACCTCTTTCATTTCAATTAACTAATATAGCTAACATAAGAAACCTAGATATGCCGGTGATTTCCGCTCCGAGTGGACGCTTTCCGTGGGCACGGCTTCAGCCGCTTCCTTTGCTCCTGCGCAAGCTCGTCGCAAAAAAGATTTTCGCTACGCTCCGTCCAGGGTCTTCAGCTCGTGCACCTGTCGCTTCGCTATCGGTGCAGAAAACATTTGCTGTTCCCACTGGAGTCGCCGCCCTGCGCTCCAATCAACCATATTCCCTTTATAAAAACAGATAATTGTAAATAGTATCAGCTAAATAAACGAGGATTATAGGATAAAAAGTCAGGGGGTAATTAACACTGGCACTAAGGGAAATCTTATCATCTAAGCAATGTGTTTTGCCAAATCACCTAGTGGAGTACTACTCCTTATATTGATTGTAGTGGAATGTGGCGACTCCAGCGGGATGAGCGAGAAAGTCGAGATCCCGCTGGTAGCGTAGCGAAGACATTGGCCAAACTTTATTTGGTCAATGTCTTTGCGACGAGTAACCGTAGGAGCATATGTTTTCAACGAGGAGGCTCGGCCTCGCCCGCGGAGGCCAACAGGATGTTGGTCACAAAGGCTTTGCCACAGGACGTGGCGCACTTAGCCTTTGTTCTCCACATGTAACGGAAATCATCAGGATTATTCATTCTTAAAAGTTCCGTGAACCCAGTTGACACGCTACATTATTATATACTTTCTTAACCTTTCAAAAAAACTTCCCTCTACCGAGAGAAGTTATTTTTCAATATAAATATACCACCAATTTTTAACCATTTCCGATAGGATTGGCGTATGATCTAACATCCATTCGGTTAATATTGAACCTGACATTAAATTTTGGATAAAATCAATTGGTAAAAGAGCAAATACATAAAGTAATACAAATAAAATAAAATAAAATTCGATAAGTCCTAAGATTGCACCCATAATATTGCTTACAAATCCCAAAACAGGTAAATACTTTAAAAAGTCAAACATAGATGCAATCATTTGTAAGGCAAATTTCACCACTATAAAAATAAGCGCAAAGGCAATAATTCGATAAAATGTTTGAGCTAAATCTAAACTTTCTACCGCAATTGTCAATTTAGAACCAGCAGTTACAGCTGGAAATGGAATCCATAAAACAAATTTATCTGCAAGTGGTTTATAATAAGAGTAAGCTACTACTAATGCAATAATAAAACCAGTCATGTGGAGAAGTTGAACAATCAACCCGCGCTTTGCGCCAGTTATTAAGCCACCCACAAGTAATATTAATATAATTATATCTAACATATTTTCAGTCCTTTAACCTTTTCAATTCTTCTTCAAGTAGCTCTAATTGTTCTTTTACTTTTATGTAATCATGTACAGTATTTACAGCTGTGAGCACTGCAAGCTTTGCAATGTCTAGCTGACTATTATGTGAATGTATTTCTCTCATTTTGTCATCCACTATAGAAGCTACTAGTCTCATATGGCCTGAAGATTCAGAACCTACCATTTTATAATTCTGTCCATATATATCAACCGAAATTCGTGTTTTTTCTTGTTCTGACAAAGCCATAACCCTCCTCAGAAAATCCTAATACCTATAATAACACGAAATAGATTACGATGTGAAGAAAGGAACGAACGAATGTCAAACGAAGTCTTATTAATGAAGCCAAATGAAATAGAAAAAGTAAAATCCCATTATATGAAATTTAAGGTAGAACGCTCTGCTCCTGGTGTTGTTTTTGCAGCAAAGCTAGCAGATACAGCCATTACTATCTATAAATCGGGCAAGGTTATGTTTCAAGGAAACGGCGCTACACGAGAGGCCTCACTTTGGGGAACAAGTTCGATTCAATCTACATCAACAAGTGTAGCGAAAGGAGATATTTTACCTCCTAACTTTTCTTCCTTATCTGTACTAGGTTCTGATGAAACAGGAACCGGGGATTATTTTGGTCCAATTACAGTTGCAGCTTGTTTTGTAAGTAGCGAACAAGTAGAACTAGTTAAAGAACTAGGTGTCAAGGATTCCAAAATGCTAACAGATGATGTAATGCGCAAAATGGCACCTGACTTAATGGCGACTTTAACACATAGCGTCCTAGTATTAAAAAACGAAAAATACAATGATATACAATCCCGTGGGTGGTCCCAAGGAAAAATAAAAGCGCTTATGCATAACCAAGCACTTAAACTTGTACTGAAAAAAATGGGTTCAGAAAAACCAACATTTATATTAATAGATCAGTTTGCGGAGCGTGGTATTTACTATAATCATATCAAAGCGGAGAAAGAAATAATCCGAGAAAATGTTTTGTTTTCTACAAAAGCTGAACAGCTTCATGTTTCAGTTGCAGCGGCATCCATTATTGCAAGATATGCATTTTTAAAGGAAATGGATCGTTTAACTGAATTAGCAAACACCACGATACCGAAAGGAGCAAGCGCAAAAGTCGATGAAATAGCAGCTAAGATTTATTTGAAGCATGGAGAAGAATTTTTAAAGTCCATCACCAAATGGCATTTCGCTAATACTGGAAAAGCGATAAAAATTGTAAACAAGAGACGATTTTAGCATAGGGGGTTGAACATAATTGGAAAATATTTATGAAACAGAACGGTTGTATTTATGTGTATTTGATCAATCACATGTAGAGGCAGCAAAACAATTTTGGGGTGATGAAGAAGTAATGTCACTGTGTGATGGGCCTTCTGCACATGAGTTGCTTCCTGAAGTGATAGAAGGATATCGTAAATTGCAAGAAGATAGAGGTTTATCCGTTTATGCAGTAATAGAAAAAGAATCGGATGAAGTAATCGGAGCAGTTGGTTTTAATCCAACTGATTCTATGGAAGTAATAGAGTTAATTTATCATTTTAGCAAAAACAAATGGGGGAAAGGTTTTGCAACAGAAGCTGCGGTTGCTTGCCTGAAGCTAGCTAAAAATAAAGGAAATACTAAAATCATTACTGCATCAGCAGACCCCCTAAATCAAAGTTCTTTAAAGATTTTAGAAAAAATTGGTTTTACCTATAAGGGAATGAAGTGGTTTGAAGATACAGAGCAAGAAGAGCCTTATTATGAGTATTTACTGTAATGTCAAATTTTCATATAAGTTACCATACTCTACTTATGATCTTTATCAATACATAAAAGGAACAAGAGGTTGTTTGTGAAACCGGCCACTTTTCCTCCTAAAGCTCCTGTCATGGAAAATTATTACAGATAACACAAAACCATAGAAATGCATAACATGTATCTGTACATGTTTAAATAGCGATGGAGGTTAGAGTATGGTAAATTTTCAAGCTTTTCATGGTACTGTTACCATGATTAGTGATTTTATGATTGGCTCTAATGGTGAAGGAGAAGGTTGTTATACATTAATGTCCGTAGATAACGGCAATGGAACTTCAGTAAATTTCGTGGTGTCCCCCACTACTTATTTTGTAGACCATGTAATGGTAGTGGTTGGAGACAGGGTGACCGGATACTATGATGCAAATGCTCCTGTTCCTCTTATTTATCCACCACAATATCGAGCACTCGTTATAGCAAAAGAAAATCCAAATCAAAATGTGAAAGTAGACTACTTCAACAGCCAGTTTGAAAGTAGCGATGGTCAATTAAAGTTAAATATATCACCATATACTCGAATATTATTGACAAATGGGCAAGCTTTTACAAGAAATCCCGCAAACCGAAATCTAATTGTAATTTATGGTCCTACCACAAGAAGTATCCCTGCTCAAACTACACCATATGAAATTATTGTTTGGTGTTAGAAATTATCGAAAAGCATTATATAAATTAATGAGACTGGGACATAATTAGTTTCAGTTTACGCAAAAAGAGAAATTGCACAGTGCGATTTCTCTTTTTGCATTTTATTTTGAAAATATCCGACGAGGCGTTATCCTCGTACCGCGTATTTTCTTAAATTTGTGGCCATGAATGCGAGCCCAATTTCATTATCAATCCACGACTTTCCACGAAATTGTACAAAACATTGGCGAAGCAATTCTTTCATATCTGGATGTACACGGAAACGGTTAAATAGTGCGGTAACTTGGCGCATACCCTTGGGCTAGACACATCATGCGAATACTATCTTTCGTCAGATCCTCCATTTTACGACCTGAAAAAGTGGATTGTGTGTACCCACATAAAATCAGTTTTAGCATCATACGAGGATGATACGATGGGCAACCTGTATCATGTTATAATTTTTAAACATAAGGACACTTCTTTCGTTTAGAATTTGGTAGTAGGATACTAAAACATTAGCAGAAGATGTCCTTTTTTGTTGCCTGAAATTATATAGAGATTAACTGAATATAGAAGAAATATTAGTTGTGCGGAGTGAAGGCGGCGACTCCCAGGGGACAAGCGCGTGGGAGAGACTACAGGCTCGACCCGTGCCCCCAGGAAAGCGTCCGCCGTAACGGAGAACAACGGTTACGAAGTAGACATAAAAATAAAGCAGTTCAAACTTTACTCATCGTAAAATTTGAACTGCTTTTAATTTTGAGGTGGGTTTTGTCCCAGCCTCATATTCTTTTATACTCACACCAGATTATCTGGTACTATCCTCGCTTCATCCATAACCCTTTGAACAAGTTGTTCCACAGTCTCGCCTCTAGCAAGTTTCGCATTTTGACCAGCCCATAGTGACATATATTCTTTGTTATTTTGATTTGCAGAAGCTTTTCGAATCGATTTGGTTAGTGCATTTTGTATTGGAAAGTTTGGAATAGTTCCTTCGAATTTTCCCATTTGCATTGTAAATTTATTGTTAATGCCTCTTGCCCATTTTCCTGAAAATGTACGAGTTAATGTCGTATCCACATCTTTCGAATGCAATATTGCTTCTTTATGTAAAGGATGCGCACCACTTTCCTCACAAGTCAAAAAAGCAGTGCCCATTTGACCAGCCTTTGCCCCTAAACATAATGCAGCCATTAGTCCCCGTCCGTCCATAATCCCCCCAGCTGCAATTACTGGAATACTTACAGTGTCTGCAACTTGTGGAATCAAAGACATTAAACCAACTAAGCTTTCCTCATGATTACTTATGAAGTTTCCCCTGTGCCCACCAGCTTCACTTCCTTGCACAACCACTGCATCCATTCCAAGCTTCTCAATAGAAATTGCCTCTGCCACAGTTGTAGCTGTTCCAATTGTAGTTACATTATGTTGTTTAAATTTTTCCATCACGTCAGCAGTTGGAACACCGAATGTAAAGGAGCAGATTGGTACTTTTTCTTCAATAACTACTTGTATTTGTTCCATATAAGACTGAAAGGCATTTTCTATGTTTGGAAGAGTGATCTTTTCTTCTAGTATGTTCAGTTCCTCACGATATCGGTTTAATAAACGGTTCGTCTTTTCTACTTCGTTTTCCGAGATTTCAAATTCGCACGGGACAAATAGATTCACTCCAAAATTACTCGAAGTTAGCTCCTTTATATCTCTGATTTCTTCTCGTAATTGAATTGGACTCATATATCCCGCTCCAATCATTCCAAGTGCTCCATTATTCGAAACAGCAGCGACTAATTTAGAAGTCGTAATTCCCCCCGCCATCGGAGCTTGAATGATTGGATAGTCTATTTTTAATAGGTTAGTAAGATTGTTAGTTAACATATTTCCCCTCCAAATTCATTAAAAAAGCAATGCCATTAATTGTACTTCTTCTAACTACAAGTATAATTTAAGTTTATACAAACCTATTACAAGGTAAATTTCTTTCAGAAAGTTGTATCCAATTATACCATCCATTTATTAGCGCTTTAGTTTTACTTTCCAATCATCGTAGCAATTGGCATCTAATCCTAAAACATTGCTTCTTAGTCATTCAAATGCTTTGCTCGGTGAAAATTACGTTCTTCTAGAAAACCAATGAATCGCTTGTTGTTCAATATCCTTGGCTAATTTCTCTTTTCCATTAATATAGGCGTCAATGTCATATGGAAATTGCTCCGCTAATGCTTTTTTTAAATCTCCGTATTTTTTTGCAATAACCGGTTGCACTCTCAAAAAATCTCGAAATGCAAGATGCCTTTCAATTTCACCATTGCCAAGTTCATAAATATGTACATGATGCGTCCGATTATCTCCTCCTTTTTGGAAGTATCTACGACCAGAAAGTCCGTTTTCACCTTTTGGTTCATAACCGATTGCAATCATTGCTTCGTTATATGCATCTATTTTTGTTATATCTCGTACAACGGGCATCATATCGATAATCGGCTTTGCACTCAAACCATTCACAGACGTGCTTCCAATATGATGAATCATTTGAATTTCTAAACCAAAAATCTTTTGGAGCAGTATTGCTTCTTCATCAAACTTTTTCTTCCAATCTGTTGAATACTTTTCTACTGATACTTTACGTTTATTCATTTTTCACCTCTTGCAAATATTCTTCTAACAATTCTTTAAGGACCTTCGAAAAACCAAGCAACTTAAATTGCTCTTCATTAATACATGTAGCAATTCTAGTTGCCACAACTCTTGCTAAATCATACATTTTATGATAGATACTTCCACTTTCAAGCGCTTCTTCCAGTTCATCCTCATCGTGTTGAATAACTTCTCCTGTAAGTAATGCGACAATATCTAGAAACAAGTCATCCCACCAAGGAATATAATTTTCGATTCTTATTTCGTAACATATATCAATATACACTGCATTATTTCCCCACAAGTATCGAACATCGTAGTGACGGAAAAATTTTTCCCTATCAGAAAATGCTGTAGCCACATATAATTATCATTTACAATACAAATCCTTTGCCCCGTGCTATACCCATAGTTACTCTGTAACCTTTTTCATATTTAATAATATGATATATCCTGTAGATTCTTTTTTCTCTACAAAAAAATTTGTGTACTCTCTTTGAATAATTCATTTCCTATCAAGTGATTGCCGTATCTTCTTAACATCTCTTTAGCACATTTTCTATTTTTTTCGCTCATTTCCACGTTTAAAGTTCCCAGTGATTTTTGCTAAGATTAATTGCTGTTCCTTATCATTTTCTGCCTCTTCTATTCTTTTTAAAAACTTATCTGCCTCTTTGGCTTTTAATATTTTCACACGCTTCCCATGAAATTCTATGAAAACCGTATTATCCTTAGAAATCTTATAACTAAAAGGGTTTTCATCTAAACGATTTCTTTTGTCTATTCCATCCACCAAATCACCCCCAAACTTCATTACTTTTTATATTCTCTTAAAAATGATTTTTTTCCTCTTTCTAATTTAAATATCTGAATTTAGTATTATTCCTATTAATCCATACAAATTCCTGATTAAATCAGTTACAATGAAGGGTATCATTACGGTTTTACTTAAGGAGAATTTATTTGAAGGTACATGTTTTATTAAAAGGATATAACTTTTTATTTTTTGGTTTACTTGCACTCTTTATTCCTTTTTTACCTGTGTATTTAGCTGAACAAGGATTATCCACGAGTGAAATTGGAATAATCATTGGAACTGGGGGGTTTGTGACGTTATTTGCACAACCTTTATGGGGATTCATCAGTGATAAAACAAAAACTATCCGAAAGGTCATGCTAATACTTGTATGTTTGACTGCAGTTTCGGGTTACTTTTTATTTAACTTCGATAGCTTTGTTTTACTAATTATCTTTGCATTGCTAGTGTATTTTTTCCTCATGCCACTTGATCCATTAACAGAGAGCTTAAATTTCACCGTTTCGGAGATGGCTCGGATTAGCTATGGTTCCATTCGCACATATGGAGCGCTTGGCTATGCAGTTTTGTCTTTAATAGCTGGGTTTACGATGGATTATTTTGGGGTGAGCAGTCTATCGATTTTATTTGTTTTATTGGGACTTCTATCGTTAGGAATTGTTTGGTTCATGCCTGATATACAAGCCTCTGCTAAACCAGTGACCATGAAGGGGTTAAAACAAGTATTACGAAACAAAGAAATGCTTCTGTTTTTAGCATTAGTCTTCGTAAGCTCCGTTCCTGCTCGTATGAATGATACGTTTTTAGGGATTCATATTAAAGCACTTGGGGGAGATACATCCTTAGTGGGAATCGCCTTTTTCTTGGCAGCTACTAGTGAAATCATTATCTTTGCGCTTAGTTTTTGGTGGCTAAGAAAAGGTAAGGAGTTGGAGATCATTACGATTGCCACCTTCTTTTACTTTTTACGTTTTTTTATATCAGGTTATGTAACTAGTCCTGTTACTCTAACTATCCTACAATTATTGCAAATGCTAACATTCCCTATTTTTTACACTGCTGCAATTCAGTACTTGTATAATATTATGCCAAAGGAATGGCGTGCTACGGGACAAACTGTTCTAGCATTATTATTTTTTGGATTATCTAGCATTATTGCTTCTTATGCAGGTGGATCCCTTTACAAAGAGTTTGGAGGACATTCATTTTACTTCATCATTTCAGCGTTGTCCTTCATAGGAGTTGTATTTGGTTTACTGTTGACTATTCGAAAGCGAAAAGTTCATGTATGATTATTTTCTTTAAAAATGGGTATTAAAAATACATAGACTTAAAATTAGTACCTTTTACTAAACTTTCTTTATTTACAGGAAGAGATTTTGGTGGGAGGTGATTAATTGAGAAGAGCCTATGGGGTAAAAAAGTTATCTTCTTATTTAGATACAGTTGGATACCCACTTACTGAAGAGGAAATAAACGATTTAATCATGAACAAAGAGATTCCTCACTTAAAACCAATGGCAAATATGATCGTCTTTAATTTGGATCATATTGATTGGTGGATTAATCAGAAACAAATTTCTCCAAAATGAAACCCTGCGTAAAATGCAGGGTTTCATTTTGCTATATTAACTCATTTCTCTCGAACCAATCATAATATCTTCTGAAGGTAATAGTTTAGAAAACAATATTGTCAATATTACAGACGCAAGTACCCCCCATAAAACACCTAATATTAAAGAGACAATTGCCCCAGAGATTATACCGATTCGAGCACCACAAACAGAAACTTTACTATTCTTCATACCCATAACAAAAGTAGAGTTTCTCTTACTTTTCCAGATTAATCCTACAATTAATACAGGTACCACTCCTCCCCCGGCCATAGAGTATGCTAGAGAAAATAAATCAATTATAGAATCCGCCCAAATAGCAGTTACAATAGTGAGTATGCCAAATACAACTACACTAACTCTTGTTAACTTGAGGTAATACAAATCCGTCTTTTCCTTTATATTCGGAATAACTAAATCATTGATGATTACAACAGCAGCTGAATGAAGTAATGATGACGCACTTGAGATAGCAGCCATGAAAATCATGATAAAGAAAGCTAGAGCAGCTAATTGTGTCATTTCTTCTAATATTAACCACGAAATAGCATTATCCGCATCGAGAGTTGGATTTTGAAGCTTAACTACTAATCCACTAATTGTTGCTAGAGTCGTAAAGATAATTGCTACAATACCACTTACCAGCATAGCACGACTTGCTGACTTTGAACTTTTAGACGCAAAGCAACGTTGCCAATAAACTTGAGCAGCTAATATTCCTAAAGTTCCTGTCACAAAAAGTGTTACAACCTCCATTACAGATAGATTCATCTGAACGAGTTCACTTGAACCGACTTCAGCTAACCCGGTTTTCAAATTTGCATAACTAAAGTCAATACGATCAAATACTTGAAAATAGAACCACACTGCTATAGCAATGAGAATCCCTCCTTGTATGAGATCAGTCCATACTACTGAATACATCCCCCCTACTGCTGTATAAATAATAAATACTGCAGAAAACACTAAAATCATTAGAACAGGTTCAGCACCAGTAAAGGTTGAAAACAAAGCCCCCATCCCCATTGCCTGTCCACTGACCCATGCTATCATTATGGATGAAGTCAAAATAGCAACTAGACTGCGAGTAATGCGATCTCGCACGATTAAATCATTTATCATTTCTGCCAACGTTTTATATGTAAATTTTGCTGCAAACCCTGCAAAAACTAAAGCAAATAGTATCTTTGCCCCCTGCTCTCCAACTACAAAAGGAATATTAGCTATTCCAATCTCATAACCCTTGGAAGAGTGACCAACAAAATTCCCAACACCCATAATCGTAGCAATATCCGTGAATAGTAATAAGAAAAAAGGTAGCGACCCACCCGCTATTGCATAGTGAGCGAAACTAGCATCTGCCTTCTTTTTAAAGAAAAACGACATTACTATAAAGAATAAGGATAATACTATAGTCAATGTCCATGTCCAAAAGCTTAAACCCATCAAACCCCTCCTTAATTTCTCTCTTCCCTGTGCGCCATACAATTCAAACACTATTCTGAATATATTTTATAATTCCATAAAAAAGAGCAACACCTAAAATCGGCGCTGCTCAACTTTTACCTATTATCCTCTTAACTCCGCTCCCGCTTGTTCTGCAAGTGCTTTTAAAACTTTGTTATGTGCATTTACTACTTCTTCGTCTGTAAGGGTACGCTCTGGGTCAAAGTATGTTAGGGAGAATGCAACCGACTTTTTACCTGGTTCCATTTTTTCTCCTTCATATAGATCGAATAGATGTACACCTTTTAATAATCTACCACCAGATAAGTGGATAATCGCTTGAAGTTCCCCGGTTGCTTTTTCACTATCTACAACTAAGGCAATATCACGTGTAATAGAAGGGAATTTAGATACTGGTGCATAATACAATGCTTCTACTGATTTATTTAGCACTTTTGCTAAATCCATTTCCAACACATACGTTTCTTTTAAATCACGATCTTTTTGCTCAGATGGGTGTAATTGAGCGATTAACCCGATTTTTTCTCCAGACAATTTGATAGAAGCTGTGCGTCCAGGATGTAAACCATCTACTACTGCACGTTCAAATGTAAGCTCACTTGTATGTCCGAGAAGCTCCATTAATCCTTCCACAATTCCTTTTAATACAAAGAAATCAACTGCTTTTTTCTCACCTTGCCAGCTATGGTCTAACCATTTACCAGAGATTACTGCTGCTAGATGTTCTTGTTCATGAGGTAATCCAGAATCAGTTTCACCTAAGAAAACAGAGCCTACTTCATACAGTGCTACCGTATCTGCTTGACGGGCTGTATTATAGGTAACAGCTTCCAGTAAATGCGGGATTAAACTTTGGCGAAGTATGCTTCGTTCTTCACTCATCGGCATTAACAATTCTGTTACCGTGGCTGTTTCTAACGCAAATTTTTGAGACATTTCTTTAGAAGTTAATGAATACGTAATTGCTTGGTATAATCCTGCACCTTCTAAGTAGGCACGTACTTGACGACGTTTTGCCTGATAAGATGTTAGACCGCCTGGCTTGGATTCCTCCACTGGTAGTGTCATTGGAATTTCATCATAGCCATACATACGTGCAATTTCTTCAATTATATCTTCTTCAATTTTAATATCTTGGCGACGAGTCGGTGCTTTAATATATAAGAGACCGTTTGCAGCTTGATAGTCAAATTTTAATCTAGATAAAATAGATGTCATATCCTCTAAAGAAATTTTCATCCCTAAACGATTGTTGATAAAGTCTGGAGATACAATCACTTCTGCAGGAGTTTTGTCTAGCTCATCAACAATTACAGATCCCGCTAACACTTCTCCTCCTGCAAGCTCTGCAAGAAGACTTGCTGCACGCTCTGCTGCAAGAATTACACGATTTGGGTCTACCCCTTTTTCAAAACGTGCACTAGCATCACTGCGTAAATTATGATCTTTCGATGTTTGACGAACAGAGCCACTTGCAAAGTATGCTGACTCGATTACAACGGTCGTAGTTCCATCGTGAACTTCCGAATTTGCTCCACCCATGACACCCGCAATTGCAACTGGCTCATTGCCATTTGTAATAACTAAGTGATTTGATTTCAAAGTACGTTCTTGATCATCAAGGGTAACAATTTTTTCTCCTTCACTCGCAAGACGAACAACAATTTCTTTTGTTTCTAGCCGGTCATAGTCAAATGCATGAAGTGGTTGACCATATTCCATTAGTACGTAGTTCGTTATGTCAACTACATTATTATGTGGACGTACTCCAGCTGCCATTAAACGATTCTGTAACCAAAGTGGTGATTCTTTTACTTGAATATTTTTCACAACTTTAGCAATATACATTGGATTTTCTTCGATTGCATCTACTTTCAGATTTAAGTAATCCGATGCTTTTTCATTACTTTCAGAATAGCTTGCTTCTGGATATTTCATATCCTCAGATAAAATAGCTCCAACTTCATAAGCTACGCCAAGCATACTTAATGCATCCGAACGGTTAGGTGTCAAACCAAGCTCTAAAACAACATCATCTAAACCTAGCAATGGAAGAACACTTTCTCCAGGAACTGCTTTTTCCGGAAGAACATAAATCCCATCTGCATATGCTTTAGAAACAAGGCGTCCTTCAATCCCTAATTCTTGAAGAGAACAAATCATACCATTCGATTCTTCCCCGCGAAGCTTCGCTTTTTTTATCTTCATACCGCCTGGAAGTACTGCTCCTGGACGAGCAACGATTACTTTTTGCCCTGCATCTACATTTGGTGCCCCACAAATAATTTGTGTAGTTTCTTCCCCAACATCTACCTGACAAATATTCAGTTTATCTGCTTCTGGGTGCTTCACTTTTTCTTTCACATAACCAACGACAACATTTGTCATTCCTTGAGAACGATCAATCACAGCATCTACTTCGATACCTGAGCGTGTGATCTTTTCTCCTAAATCTTTTGGATCTAATCCTTGTGTATTTACATATTCTGATAACCATTTCGTCGAAACTAACATATCATATTCCTCCTTACACTTCTGTTCGGTGGAATTGCGTTAAGAAACGCACATCATTCGTATAGAAATGACGAATATCTTCCACTCCATATTTCAACATTGCAATACGCTCTGGACCCATACCAAATGCAAAGCCAGAAAGCTTTTTAGAATCATACCCAGCCATTTCTAAAACGTTTGGATGAACCATACCAGCGCCTAAAATTTCAATCCACCCTGTTTTCTTACAAACATTACAGCCATCGCCACCACATTTGAAGCAAGAAATATCCATTTCCACAGAAGGCTCCGTGAATGGGAAAAAGCTTGGACGTAGACGAATTTCACGATCGTCCCCGAACATTTTCTTTGCAAATATCGAAAGAGTACCTTTAAGATCGCTCATGCGAATATTTTCACCAATTACCAGTCCTTCAATTTGTGTAAATTGATGTGAATGAGTCGCGTCATCATTATCACGACGATACACTTTACCTGGACAAATAATTTTAATCGGTTGACCTTCTTTTGCTTCCATCGTACGTGCTTGAACTGGAGACGTATGTGTACGTAAAAGAATATCTTCCGAAATATAGAAAGAATCCTGCATATCACGAGCTGGATGACCTTTTGGTAAATTCAACGCTTCGAAATTGTAATAGTCTTTCTCCACTTCTGGACCTTCCGCTATTTCATAGCCCATACTTATAAATAAATCTTCAATCTCCTCTACTACTCGAGTAAGTGGGTGATGGTTTCCGGTCTTCACTGGACGACCCGGTAATGTTACATCAATCGATTCTTTTTCTAGTTGTTCATTAATAGCCTGTTCTTGAAGTAAAGTCATACGTGCTTCCAATACAGTAGTTACTTCTTCACGTACTACATTTACTAGTGCACCCATTTTCGGACGTTCTTCTGCGGGAAGTTTGCCCATTCCTTTTAGTAGATCCGTAATCGGACCTTTTTTTCCTAAGTAGGCAACACGTACGTCATTTAGTTCTTTGACTGTGCCTGAAGCCGCAATTTTTTGTAATACTTCTTCTTTTAACTGTTGAAGTTGTGCTTCCATGTGTAATACTCTCTCCTTTTCATTCAAATTCGCCTTGGATTTGCGTCCAGATTTTGTATCCAGCTTGCCTCGATAAACTCCTTTACAAAATCTGTGACATCCGTCGGAGGTTGTTTAATTTAAATTAGCATGTTTTTGGCTGATTAATATTAAACAATAAAAAATCCCCGCCCCTATAAAAGGGACGAGGACTAATTTCGCGGTACCACCCTGATTATTGCACAAAAATAAGTGCAATCACTCAATTCGACTAACGGCTCTACACCGGCACACCTTTACAGCAATTGCTGGTCCCGGTGGCAGCTAACGGGGTGAACTTCTATATGCATTCTCCATTTACACTTTCAGTCAAGGTGTAAAATCCCTCTATTTCGAATGATCATATATACTTTTCCCGATTACAGCTTTTATCTATCAAATTATATCCATTATACGGACTTTTACATTTTTCTTCAAGTCTGATTTATTCAGAAATATATAAAAATAATAGTACTACTACATTTGCGCACAACTACAAAGTGGTATTTCAGTTCCAGGCGGACGCTTTCCACTCCAATCAATAAACAATTAACAATTAGATAACATGGTCTAAAATTATTTTAATGTAAGTCCATATAACAGAATTCCCGTAGCTACTGCAACGTTTAATGATTCTGCTTGTCCTAATAAAGGAACAATAATATTTTGGTCAGTTTGCCCGAGAAGTTCGGTATTAATACCGCTTCCTTCATTTCCGACGATTAACGCAAATGATTCTTCTTTTTTCACTTCATTAAAAGGTGTAGAATTTTCAAACGCTGTACCATAAACTGTTACTTTTCGTTCTTTCAATTTCTCTACCCAATCAGAGAGATCTCCTTTAATGATTGGCAAATGAAAGTGAGATCCCTGTGCGGAACGCAAAGTTTTCGAATTATAGGCATCTGCAGATCCTTTTCCAAGAATAACAGCATCAATTCCCGCTGCATCTGCAGTACGAATCATTGTGCCGATATTTCCCGGATCCTGCACAGCATCTACTAATAATAGACGATTCCAGTTAACATATTCTTCTTCATTCACAGTTTGTTGCTTGCAATGCGCAAATATTCCTTGCGTATGCTCGGTTTCAGCTAGCTCTTTTTTTATCAAGTCATTTATTTCTACAACTTCTATATTCTCAATCTCCCAATTGCCTGGAACTTCTGCTGTATCACTTATCATGATGGTGAGTACATTTTCTTTTTGCTTTATAGCTTCTTCTACTAAATGATACCCTTCCATAATGAATTCGCCTGTTTTGTCGCGTTCTTTTCTAACACTTAATAGTTTTTTCCAATGCTTTACTAAAGAATTTTGAGGAGATTCAATACGTTTCATATATATGTGACCGCCTTTTTTATATAAGTGTAACAAAATCATGTATAGCTGGCGAGAGTTTGGGGAAGATAATTACGAGGAGTGATGAAAATGGATTTTCAAATTAGAGAAGCTATTACCGCTAATATGAAAGGTCATACGGCAACAGACATTCGAGGTGTAGTAGAAGACGCTATTCAAAGAGGCGAAGAACATTTACTACCTGGGCTAGGTGTGTTTTTCGAAAAATGGTGGAACATGACAGACGAATCGAACAAGCAATCTGTATTAAACGAATTGGCAACTGCGTTCGCTAAATGATACAATCCCGTGAAGAAATTGAACTCTTCGCGGGATTTTTCAATTTTTAATAATACATTTTGGAGACATTCATTATATTATTATATCCATTAAATACATAATATACGTTTACCTTTTTAAAATAACTGCTTATAATTGTGTTATTGGAATTATTTTAAAATTCCGATATACATTTCATAATATTAAAGAGGCGAATAATATGAGTATATCCATTGATAATATTGTACTAGAATTAAAGAAGCTATTAACAGATGAACAAGTTTCGGTCAATCTAACTGTGAGAGAATTACATAGCAAAGACGAGTCGTATCATGAGGCAAGTCTTCCGGACATAGTTGTTTTTCCAAAAAATACGGATGAAGTTAGTCAAATTATGAAGTTAGCTAACAATTACCAAATCCCAGTTGTCCCTTTTGGTCGTGGCTCCAGCTTAGAGGGTCATATAATCCCCTATGATAATGGAATTACAATCGATTTTTCATTGATGGATAAAATTTTGGAGGTCCGTGAAAGTGACCTGCTTGTAAAGGTGCAGCCTGGTGTAACACGAACACAATTAAACAAAGAGCTAAAAAAATATGGATTATTCTTCTCCGTAGATCCCGGAGCAGATGCAACACTAGGTGGAATGGCTGCTACTAATGCAAGTGGAACAACCACAGTCAAATATGGTGTAATGCGTGATCAGGTTCGTGATTTGGAGGTTGTGCTTGCAGATGGAACTGTTATGCACACAGGAAGCTTAGCAGCAAAATCAGCATCAGGGTTACATTTGAATGGACTATTCGTAGGTTCAGAGGGGACGCTTGGTTGTTTTACAGAACTAACACTAAGAGTATACGGCATTCCTGAATTTACAACTGCAGCAAGAGCCGTCTTCCCTACCGTTCAAAATGCTGTAGAAGCAGTTACCTCCATTTTACAGGCAGGAATTCCAATCGCAAGAGTAGAATTAGTCGATGAGGAATCTATCCGTCAAGTAAATCATTATAATGATATGAATTACGCTGAAAGGCCCACACTATTTTTGGAATTTGACGGCAATGAAGCAGGGTTAAAACAAGATGTCGAGTTTACCAAAGAAATAATGGAAGATCATGGCTGCGAAGAAATCCAATTTGAAACAGATAATACAGCTCGTACTAAGCTATGGGACGCAAGACATAACCTAGCATATGCCTATATTCACGGGAATGTTGGAAAAAAAATGATGATTACGGATGTTTGCGTTCCTATCTCAGAACTTGCCGAAGCAGTGATATTTGCGCGAAAAGAATTACATTCCAATGGGCTTACTGGCGGTATTACAGGGCATGTGGGAGATGGTAATTTCCATTCAATCATAATGATTGATATGAATGATGCAGAGGAAGTTGCCAAGGCAGATAAATATAATGAAAAAATAGTTCATTATGCTTTAGAGCGTAACGGAACATGTACAGGAGAGCATGGTGTTGGTATTGGTAAACAAAAATACCAAGCTTTAGAGCATGGAACAGCATTACAGGTGATGGAAAAGATTAAAATTGCTCTTGACCCAAACAATATATTAAACCCACGTAAGAATGTTAATATTGGAGATTCAGGCGAGTAAAAGAAATTATTGGTTTCTACTAGTAAGTTAAAGCACATATTGGCATATAGCACTAATCTAAAAAAGGCTGTCTTACTCGTCGAATTAATCGACTTGTGGACAGTCTTTTCATGTAATAAAGAGTGATTCAGCGTCTCCCGAATCACTCTTCCTATGTAGTGATGAAGTTATCCATCTTGATAAACGACATCACATTGTATATATAATTCCAAACAAAGAGACAAACCCTGTCTTCCCCATTTGTTGATACTTAATTTAAGCCATGACTGATGCAAGCACCGCTTTTTGTGCATGCAAGCGATTTTCTGCTTGTTGGAAAATGTACGAGTTCGTACCATCAATTACAGTGCTTGCAACCTCTTCTTCACGATGGGCTGGTAAGCAATGTAAAAACATATAATCATCTTTTGCATTTGCAACTAGCTCCTCATTAATTTGGAAATCTTTAAAATCAGCAAGTCGTTTAGCTGTTTCCTCTTCTTGACCCATTGACGTCCATACATCTGTATACACAACGTCTGCATTTACAGCAGCTTCAACAGGATCATTAGAAACGAACAGAGAGCCACCATTTGCTAGTGCAATTGATTTAGCTTTTTCTATTATTTGTGTATTAGCTTCATAGCCAACTGGAGTTGCTACGGAAATATGCATCCCCATATAGGCAGCTGCTATAACTAGTGAATGCGCAACATTATTTCCATCACCTATATATGCTAGCTTCAGTCCAGACGTATATCCCTTCACTTCATGAATCGTTAAAATGTCTGCAAGTGCTTGGCATGGATGATAAATATCTGTTAATCCATTAATCACAGGAATACTAGCATGCTCGGCAAGCTCTTTAACCATTTCATGTGAATTTGCACGGATCATGATTCCATCTAAATAACCAGATAATACATGCCCAGTGTCGTAGACAGATTCACCGCGACCGATTTGTAAATCACGCGCATTCATGAACATGCCATTACCACCTAATTGCTTCATACCTACTTCAAAGGAAATTCTTGTACGTGTTGAATGTTTTTCAAAAATCATCCCTAACGTTTTCCCTTCAAGTAAAGGAGGACATTTTCCAGCTTTCGTTAGCGTCTTCAAATCAACAGCCAACTGTATTAAGTCGCTTACCTCCTCCTTTGAGTAATCTAAAAGTGTCAATAAGTCTTTCCCCTTTAAACTATCCACTACTTTTAAATTCACCCATTCAAGTAACTTCATTTATAAAAACTCCTTTTTCCGTATATTTATGTAATATCAATTATATGTTTGAATAATTATAAAGTCAAGTGGATTTATATACACTAAATAAACATAAAACACATTATTATTTTAAGTCATAAGTAATACTTGATAAGATTTTTTCTCTACTAACAATAAATTAAAATAAGAAAAACCGCGCAAAAAGATGCCCGGTCCTTTAAGGTCAAAACCTGTTTCTATCGTTTCCGAAATGCTTTGGACAGACATTTTACTATATGATTACCGAGGGAATTTTTAGGGATATTGGTTGTGACTGACGTCACAACCAATATCCCTTTTTTTCGATAATCTTATGGCGTTTGCCTGTCCGTCGCCCTCCTGCAACTCTTAGAAACAAGTTAGTGCGTTTCTGGATAACTAGAGAAAAGCTAATTTCCTATACATAGAGGATAGAGGAAGCTCTCGAAGATGCAATTTCGTTCGCTATTTCGCTTCTTTATGGGGCAAACACTTACTACTTCTCTTTATTTCCACTAGGATAAAAGAAAATTTGCTTTCTTCCTCGACCATTGGATAATCGCATTTCTAATTCAAAAGCGATTACAAATAATTTAATTACTCTCTAAAATTTGACCAATCTTATCATCTAAGCGATAAGCTAGACCAAATATCCTAGTGGAGTACTACTCACTGATTGATTTTCGTTACAGGTGGCGACTCCAGCGGGATAAGCGAGAAAGTCGAGACCCCGCAGGTAGTGGTTATTAGGAATGAAGGTCAAGAAATCTACAGCATGTGTCGACGATTCGTAACCAGCATTGTACTGGTCCGGGGAGGCTCGGCCTCGCTCAGCTAGAACGCGTCCACCTGTAACGGAAATCACTAGCATTATTCATTCCTTAAAGTATCATGAACCCAGTGTTCATGCCACATTTTTTTATACTTTCTTATCTTTTAAAACCCGTTGTACTTTACACTCCGAAAAAACATCTCTTTTTAAAATAAAATCCATTTTGTAAAATAGATTCACCAAAATGGATTCTTATTATTTCTATTCTTTCACACTTGTCGGTGTAGCTTCCTTTACAATAATGATACCGTCATATGCTTCATTCGGCGTCATTTCAATCGTGTAAAACATCTTTAAAAATTTGTACCACATGCGAAAGTCATCCCCGATATTTGCCATCTTTTGCTCCTTCGAAACTATTTCTTCTAACTCACCGGACTCACTCGCCTTTTCAAAATCCACGTAAAAAATATTTGATTCCACCTCTTTGAAAGCGTCCACTAACTCGTTGTGATTCTTCACTTTATAATTTTTACGATCCCCGGAGCTGCCATTTTTTGATTGAAAATTGCTCTCGATAAAGTCCGTACCAATTGCAAAATACTCTTCTCCGTATAGCTCATCTAAATAATTGCCCATCGATTTGTAGCCAGCTAACGACGCAGACGTTTTTTCTATATGTCCATTATGACCGTTAAAAAATACTTTCTCGTTACCTCTGGCTGCTTCAAATTGCATAATCCATTGCAAATTGTCCGTCAAATACTCATCTCGCAGCTGCATATAATCTTTATCATTTAAGAACAATTGCGTACGCTGCTTCAAGATTTGCGCGTATTGCAGGGCAAATGTGTACATTTCCTTTGTTGATTTTCCCACATAAGCTGCTTCATTCGATTGTAAATCTAGAATTATCTCATCTATTGTTTGCTTGGCCTCGTTTAACTGTTCCGTAGTTAACTCACGCATTTTCTCATTCGAGACATGTTCAAGTTTTAATTCATAATTTTTAAATGCATCTTGGTTTACTGTTTTGTAGTATTTAAGCACTCCTTCTTTACTGTAGTTATAGCGCTGCATGTCATTTCCATAAAAGTAAACCTTCTCGTCCTCGCTAACTGTCGCGTTATAATCATGCAGCCATTGTACAAGATCGACCATTTGCTCTGTTTGATAAATACCATAGTCTAGCGTATTTACTGCCTCTTCGGCTGTACCATTTCCATATAAAATGAATTCGTTTATTTGCTGCCCGCCTCCAAAGTCACCTTCTAAGACAAATACACGGACGTTTTCATGTTTGATTAACGTTTTAAATACATCTTTTTTCAGCTCTTGAAATTCCACATTCCCATGTGTTGCCTCTCCTAAGCCGATCAGCTTAACATGATCCGGGATATCCATAGCATCCACTGTTGAACTATATGATTCCGCATCATCAATCACTTTGCCACTGCTGCATCCTGCCAAAAAAACAGAAAGCAAGATAGCAGCACATACTATATAGCTCTTATTCAACATTATTATCATCCCCTTAAACTGCTTTCCTTTGAAAATATAAATACCCTCCGACAAAAAATAAGATAAAACTTCCGCCTACAACGGTTAATAATTGTACCCAAGGAACGAAAAAGGTATCGCCCGTGTCTCCCCCGATATACATCATTAAAAATGGCTGTGCCCACGGATAGAAAGTACCAAAACGCTCGGAGTTTACTACAAGTATAGTAGGCAATGTAAGAATCACATTAATGGCAAATGGCGCTGCAAAGCTCTTGAACAGTATGGACATCCATAACTGTAGTGCAACTAATGGCAAAGTCGCTACCCATCCTCCAACTAAGCTTTTCCAAACAATCTCCATTGGGAAAGGATCAGTGAACCCCTTTATCATTCCGACTATGTAAACAGCGACAAAAAATAATACTTGTATAACTAGTACTAGCACCATTAACAATACATACTTCGCGATGAATACCCTTCCTCTTGTCACAGGTAATGCCAGTAGCTGTTTCCACCCACCTGCCTGATGTTCGTATCTACAAATAGCACTTGCTAAAACTCCTGTTATCAGAGGTAAAAACAGTAAGGCATAGCTTAAATTCATAGATAGCAAGGACAAATACCACTCATTGATTTCAAAATCCTCATTAGAAAATCTACTTGTTAATCCAAGGAATATACCTATAAGCGGTACAGTCAAGATGATGAACAGAATCTTTGAATGTCTAAACTTAAACCATTCCGATTGTAAAATGGAGACCATTTATTTCACATCCCTTCTCGTAAAGTCAAGCATTCCAACAATATACAATAGTATACCTACTCCGATTCCAAGCATGACATTGATTAATGGCTCATCCCACTCGTTCATCAAAGAAGGCCACTTCCAGATCATCCAATCAGGTAATATAAAAGCAGAGTACGCAAATATGACACCTAATACCCCTGTCGTAATCGGAATTCCCTGGTTTTGGCTCACAGAGGCAATCCAGAGCTGTAATGCAAGTACAGGCAAGGCAGCTAAGTATGGATAGAAGCTATACTTTAACAGCTCCAAGTAAGGTATTTGATCTCCTAAGTTTAATAGAATGCCATATCCTAAAGAAAATACTGCTAACAGAAGCGAAGATACAAATAACAAGCTACCAAGTACCGTGAATTTCGATAAATACACATTCATCTTGGAGACAGGCAATGAAATTAGCTGCTTCCATGCATTCGTTTCATTTTCTATACTTGCCATAAATGAAGTTAAAATCGCGATTCCTAAAACCAGTGCTAGTGGGGTAAAGGAATGTACATTTGCTAAAAAGTATCCCCAATCATCGTCACTCTGTTTTAGTAAATAATCCTTTCGAACTCCGTAGTTGACCATCTGCAGGGCAATAACTCCGAAGGGACCTAAAAACGCTAGAAACCATAGTCCTTTTCGTTTAATCTTCAAAAAATCTGCCCGTAATAGTTTTCCAATCATATGACCTTCTCCCTTGTGGTCATTTGAAGGAAGGTATCTTCCAATGATCTTTTTTCCTCTTCTACACGGTAAATGGAGTAGCCTTCATGTACAAGGGTATGAATCGCCTTCGAAACTTTTTCATCGGAATGCTCAGACAATAAAATAATCCCGTCCTGCCAATCTGCTTTTATACCGTTACCTAATAGCGAACGCCACGCTTGCTCGCTGTCACTAACCTTTAATAGAACCTTTTGCTGGGCATACATGCGCAAATTTTCGATGGAATCCTGGTAAATCATTTTCCCTTTCGTAACGATTCCAACTGTCGTCGCCATTTGGTCAATCTCTGATAATAAATGACTGGAGATTAAGATGGTCATTCCAGTTTCCGCAGGCAGCTGTTTGATTAGATTACGAATCTCTATAATGCCCGATGGATCTAGTCCGTTGGTTGGTTCATCTAGGATTAGTAACTCTGGACTGTTTAATAGGGAAGCGGCAATCCCTAATCGCTGCTTCATTCCTAGGGAAAATCCTTTTACCTTTTTATTTGCAACCTCAGACAATCGAACTATTTCTAATACCTCATGGATTCTCGTTTTAGGAACGCCTAGTATTTTTCTTAATGCCTCTAAATTTTCATACGCAGTTAAATGCGGATAATAGGACGGGTTCTCTACTAGGGAACCCACTCTTTTTAAAATATTTATTTTTTCTTTATTTAAATCCTTTTCAAAGATTTGAATCGTTCCAGACGAAGCTTTCATCAGGCCTAAAAGCATACGAATGGTCGTTGTCTTCCCCGCTCCATTAGGTCCTAAAAATCCGTATATTTCTCCTTTACGTATTTTCATATCCAGCCCTATCACGGCACTTTCCTTCCCAAAACGTTTGGATAGATTGGTTGTCTGTACTACATATTCCATTTCCCTCACCTCATTATCTATGTTAGACATAGAATGTTAAAACTTGGTAAGGCGTAAGTTTAAATTTTGTTTAAAAAAAGGTATACTCGAAAGGATGTCCCTTCAAATACACCATCACTTGTTTTTCTTTATTTTGATAGTTGTTCCCTTTTCACCGGATTCAATATCCCAATCCAGTTTCATGCCCTTGACCATCATATCAACAATGGATAAGCCGATACCTGCTCCTGCTTCGTTGGATTCGTTTTTCATCCCATTTCCTCTGTCTAAAATGACGATGGCATCATATAGATTGGTAGATTCTGTTTTGACACAAATATATCCGCCGTTTTTTGCGTGGCGAAGCACGTTTTGTAATAAGTTATCTACTATGCTTCCTAACCAAATCGGGTCAACCTTCCATTTGTTTTGCTCAAATGGAACCAAATGGACTTCCACTTCAAATCCTTCCTTTTCGAAGACAGGGTACCATAAAGCTAAACATTCTCGTACGTAACGAATAACGTCAATTTCCTTTGATTCAAACTTATATTTACTAGCCATGAGTAATGTATACGACATCAAGTTTTCCATTAGCCTATCAATATTTACAACAGAAGCCTCCAACGACTTAATCGCTTTTTGACCCTCTTCTGATAAATTCTCTTTAGCAATCGAATAGGTTTGTGCCCTCACTTTTGTTAAAGGTGTACGCAAATCATGAGAAAGATTGGCAATCAGCTCTCGGCGTAGTTGTTCCTCCTCTCGTTCTCGCTGTTTACTTTCCCTCAGCTCACATACCATTTGATTGAACGTTTTTTCAAGCTGTCCAATTTCGTCCTTCTTTTTCACCGCAATCTCGATGGGTAGCCCGTCTACATCCCGTATTTCCATGGCCTCCTGTAAGTGTAATAAACGCTTTCTCATACTACGAAAGAATAAAAAGGAGACGAATATAAATAGGAAAATAATAAAAATGACACCAAAAACGAAAATGAGTCCATACCGATCATAAATATGTGCTAGCGGCGGATCAAACTCGGACCTCGGCATCTCCAGTACAACGAAACCGTTCCTTTCATCTTGCCCGACAAACGCAATAACCGTAAATGGGTCTCCTCCGTAACGCTCTTTTATGAATTTTGCTGTATATGAGGATGACCACTCCGCAGGCAGTTGTACCATTACGTCTTCTTGATTAGCTAGCTTCCCTTGATCGTCCACCCAAAACATCGATGCTTTTGGATGCTGCTGTTTCCAATTGTCAAAATGCTGTTGAATGGAATCAGTTGTAACCTTTTGCATAGCGTTTGCTTCTTGATGCCATTTCCCCTCTACTTCACTTTCCTCTAGCGTATCTCGAGTTTGGATTTGATCCTCTACATTTTTGGAAATGCCAAATAAAAATAAAGCGATAATTAAGTAGGAAATTTGAACAATTGAAAGTGCTAATAGAATAAGGAACATATACTTTGCTAATAATGATTGGAAAAACCTCTTCATATTTTTACCCTATACCCGATTCCACGAATCGTTTCAATGATAGTTGGTTTTGCTGGGTTCCTTTCAATTCTCTCTCGTAAATAACGAATATGCACCATCAACGTCTTATCACCCTCGATGTAACGCTCTCCCCATACTCCCTCATACAGCTGTTCTTTCGTTAATATTTGATTCAAATGACGAACGAAGTACTGCAAAAGGTGATACTGCTTGCCCGTTAATTGGATTTCCTCATTCGTCTCATTGTCAGCGATTCTCATGTCCTTTGTATAAATCATCAAATGCTGAAGCTTTAATACATCATCATTCTTTTGGTATCTCCGTAACAATACCTCGACACGCGCTGCAAGCTCATCCGGATGAAACGGTTTCGTTAAATAATCATCCGCAAAATTTAGACCCTCTATTTTATCTTCCACCGCGGTCCGCGCCGAAAGCATTAATATAGGCAGGTCTCCCTTTTCTTTTTTCATACGTCTTCCAATAGAAAAACCATCTAACCCAGGAATCATTACATCCAAAATAGCCATATCCACTTGTGAAATATACTTTTCCGCATCCTCCCCAGATTTCAGCCAAGTCACCTCATACCCTCTCTCCGTTAAATCCTTTCTTACCCAGCTTCCTATATCGATTTCGTCTTCTATGTAAAGAATATGTACCATTTTTCGTCCTCCTTAGGTTTTGCCTGTGGTTTGTTCGTTGAATGCTAGCTGGTTTTGGGAATGATGGTCGTGATGTAGTTCTGGATTTCTTAAAGAAGTACTATTGTCGTAAATTTTGCTCGACGGGTGGAGTTGGACTCTGATTGTAGTAAAGTAAAGCTGTATTATAGTAATCTAGCGGTCTATTGTCGTAAATTAAGCCGGGATTAACATAAATCTTGCTCGACAGGTGGAGCAGGATCTGAATTGTAGCGATCCAGGCAGCATGTAACAACAAAATTCAATAAACCCTAGAATATTTAAAAAATGATATACGGTTATTTATCAGGAGTACCCGAGAGGTGCGCATACTTTTTAAAATTGGGCTTCCGATGCACTCAATTAAAAGGCATTCTCAAATTAGAGAATGCCTTTTATATAAATATAATCATTATTCTCTAACCCCTATTTTAGGTTTAATATCATTTGCTAAAATAACTCTATTCTTCTCCTCCTCACTACACATGTAGGTTACATCTCTTTACGTATGAATGTGTTCCAGTATTGGTTTAAATTACCATAATTATAACATAGATTTTATTTTAATTCACATCTAATACTTCTGTTCTTTTAGTCATGCAAAAAACCTCCCAACATTTGTCAGAAGGTATTTATTATCTCAATTTTATTCGAAAATTTTGGGGAATCAGATATAACGGTGCCGCAATCTGTTCTTTCCCCTAGAATCCTTTAAACGCTAGTATTTAATCGAATGTAATTTTATTTACTGCATCACGATCTAATTTTTTTATCACTTCTACAATTAGTTTTACTGTGTTTTCATAATCATCTCTATGCAAGATTCCTGCATGAGAATGTATATAACGAGTTGCTACGCCTATTGAAAGCGAAGGAACACCGTTGACGGAAATATGCATAGAACCTGCATCAGTTCCCCCACCCGGTATCATTTCAAATTGATAAGGTATATTATTTTCGTCTGCAGTATCCGTTACAAAATCACGTAAACCTTTATGGGAAACCATAGATGCATCAAATAATACGATTTGTGGACCATCACCCATTTTACTTGTCGATTCTTTTGCAGTAATACCTGGAGTATCTCCAGCTACACCTACGTCCACAGCAAAGCCGATATCTGGTTTGATCTTATTAGTAGTTGTTTTGGCACCACGAAGACCTACCTCTTCTTGGACATTCCCTACTCCATAAACGATGTTCGGATGGTTTTCGCCTTTTAGTGCTTTTAATACATCAATTGCGATTGCACAACCGATACGGTTATCCCACGCTTTAGCTAATAGAAGCTTTTCGTTGTTCATTACGGAAAACTCAAAATAAGGAACTACCATATCTCCTGGTAATACGCCCCATTCCATTGCTTCTTCTTTCGAGGATGCACCTATATCAATGAACATATCTTTCACATCCGCTGCTTTTTTACGAGCTTCTGGAGATAGAATATGCGGTGGTTTAGAGCCGATAATACCAGTTATCGTATCTCCTTTACGTGTCACAATCGTGACGCGTTGTGCTAGCATTACTTGAGACCACCAGCCTCCAACTGTTTGGAAGCTCAAAAATCCTTTGTCATCAATTTTGGAGATCATAAAGCCGACTTCGTCTAAATGTCCAGCTACCATAATCTTTGGACCGTTTGCATCTCCAACTTTTTCTGCAATAAGGCTACCTAAATTGTCATATTCAATATTATCTGCAAAAGGGGCGATGTACTTCTTCATCACTTCTCTTGGTTCACGCTCGTTCCCTGGAATCCCTTTAGCATCTGTTAATTCCTTTAACATCGTTAATGTATCATCTAGCTTTGGCATTATTTCGACCTCCTAAATATATGTACAATTTAATTATATTCTAAATTAATGACATTTTCAAAATTTGAATGTAAAATATCTCAATCGGCTCCCGCTCCGCCGCCGTCACCACCGCCTCCTCCACTTGATGAATCTCCACCGTGATAACCTCCTCCATCTGTTGAAGCTGAAGCCTTAGTCCACGACCAAGACTTTGTCACATAATCTATCGGATCTGTACTTGCGAATAATACTGTAGCAAGTGGAATAGAGAGCTCCTCATATGGGATATCTACATTTTTTCTGCCCAGTAAATAAGCTCTAACTATCCATTTTTCTTGTTCAGCAATATTCAAAGTATTTGGCATCCCATTCTTTAATACTTTTCGATAGGAACGTACTGCATCTTTTGCACGTACTGCATTCATCGAAAGAATATTTCTAGGTACGACTAAATATAAAATGACAACCAATAATAATAATCCAACGTTCAAATCGACTACCTCATCATTTCCAATTGAAGTAGTAAAGAAAAATAATAGAACAGCATATATACTAAAAAATAATGTCGAACGTTTTTTTATCCAAAGCATAACTATAAAAATAATCGTAAAAGTACATATACAAGCAATAGCCAAATAGCTTTGTACATTTGCATAATAAGCGAATATAGTAATCAGTGAAACTATAAGGGTAGCAAAAGTTATGATTAGTAAAGGTATTTTACTATTAATAGCTCTCGCCTCTTCTAGCTCTTTTTCTACTAATTGATGCCATTCTATTTGTTTCTTTTTAAAGCCCCTTACTTTGGTATGAAAGAATTTGGAGTTCTTATTATCCTTTGCAGCCCCTGCAGCATCATGTAAATGAAATGCCCACTTTCTAGAGCCACTTTTAGTTGTAAATAGCCAACCTGTCATATATTTTTCAAATACTGAAGTAGCCAGTGCTCCATCTGTAAGCCGGAAATCCAATGTTTCTTCTGGAGCTTTCGGATCATATTTAAATCGAAGTGCAGACTTTGCGTGTTTAACTTTAACTGCTCCTTTTTCTGCTAATGAAAAGAGACCTGCAAGAAAGGCTTTAGGATGCGGTTTTCCACATTTATCAACAAAAAACAAATACAATACATCTGTACTTAAAACTTCATCACTATATCCTTTTCTCCAAAAATGTCTTTGCGGTAAGAAAAACAGTAAGCATAGGATGATAATTATTATTGCAAATGAGACTTTCGGTATGAATGAGATAAGTGTATCCATATAAGACAGTCTTTTATTCCATTTTTTCTGTTTTTCTATTTCATTAGCTAAAGCATCTTTATAGGATAATGATGCTTTAGTTTTTCCAGATAATGAAATTAAGTCTGCAGGGAATATTAAACTAGTCTTCGTTTCAGTAAATGCTTTGGAAACAGGACTTTTAAATCGAATACCAATAGTATTTTTCTCCGTTTTCACCTTTGCTTTATTGTACAAAACGCCTTCAAACGTATTTTTTTCAACTGTTTTAGGAAGAATATAATCTATTGTTACATTAGAATAATCCTGATCATGGTTGTCCCCTTCTTCAAAATAAACAACATCCAGTTCGTTATAATTATCATATGCAGTTACACTATTTTTGAGAGTATAAGCATACAAAAATGATACTTGCCGATCACGTACTCCTATATTCGAAAAAAATGTATTATTATCTTGTGTCACTTGTAAGAGAGTCATCATGGCTGGATCAATAAAACCTGGTTCCAAGTTCAAGTCGGCTAACTCATAAGCATAAAATTGTTCTACATCTTTACCATGTTCATTTGGGAAAGACCGATGCAATTTAGAGAAGGACCCCTCAAAATTATAAGTAAATACTTCATTTACTAATAGATCCCCGTTTGGTTGAATCCAGGACTTTATATGTACTTTATCAATGGAATAAGACTTCGCCTCTGCTACTATTCCAAAAGAGAATGATAGAAATACTAATATAATTGATAATAGAAACTTTTTCATAGATTACACCGCCATTCTAATATGTATTGTTATTTTTACGGTTCGCCCATGAAAAAGTTTCAATCAAAATCAATAACCACTTTTTTGACGTTCATAATTCGTTTCATTTTTCGCAATATACGCCTGTAAGACATCTTCATTGCTAAAACCTAGTTTTTTAGCAATTGCACCATACATTATCCACACTTTTTCGTAATGAGTTTTAGTCGGTTCAGTTAAAAACGTTAAGACGGACTCATTTGCACCTATGAAAAGTGCAGTTAAATCTCCGTCGATACTTTTATGTGGCCATTCCTCTAAATCTTGAAATCCTTTTTCTATTCCTAACGATAATATAAAGTGAATAGAATCAACATACTCCTCTAAAATAACACTTCGTTCTGATGGTCCCTTCTCACTCCAGAATTTAAAGCATCTAGTTTCGTTCGCAAGTTCTGCGAGTTCAACTATAAGTGCCAACCCTTTTTTTTCAAAAACATCGTCCGTTACTTGCTTATTAGCTTGAATATATTGGTCTAAAGCATGTTGCATTGTAAAAAGTTTATGTAAATTCATCATTTCCTCCAAATATTTTAATTTATTTTGAAACCAAACTACCTCCTCTATCGTATAGCAAGTACAATGTATTTTACAAGGAGGACATTTGAGATGTTCCATTTACTAAGACTGCTTATTTTGATACTTATCATATATGTTTTTTATAAAATTCTTCGCTATTTATTTGATCCTAAGCGTAAACTGGATGAGGCATATGAAAAAGAACAGTATTATTATTATGATGAGGTAAAAAATGTTCGTAAAAACTTCTTTATTACGTATAAAGGAATTCTATTTGAGGGAGAAAAATATTTAGGTACTACCGACCAAGCCTTCGAAGTCGTTTCAATTTTCATTTGGACAAAAGATCCTGCTAAATTACAAGGCTTGACGAAAGAAGACTTACGTTTTTTACAAAATGAAATAAAAATGAATTATCCTAATGCCAAAATAAACTGGAAAAGCCCTATTGAGCAATTAATGCAGGATGACGAATGAAAAGAATGGATATTTACTAATTAGTGTGAAAATTATACACATTTTTATATTGACTTACACTTTGTAAAATATTATATTAGAAGTCCTGCCAACAAAACATTGGCGCTAAGGGGACTTTGAAAAGTTCATTCTTATATGAAAGAGGATGGATAATATGAATAAAGAACTGTTAATGGAAAGTGCACGTAATATGAAATCAGTAGCATATGTACCTTATTCCAAATTTCCAGTTGGAGTAGCATTATTACTTACAGATGGCACTATAATTAATGGAGTAAACGTGGAAAATGTTTCATTAGGGGCAACTAATTGTGCTGAGAGAACGGCTATTTTTACTGCAATATCAAATGGTTATAAAAAAGGTGATTTCCAGGCTATAGCTGTCGCCGGTAATACGGTAGATTTCCTTCCACCTTGTAGCATTTGCAGACAAGTTTTAGCAGAATTTTGTTTGCCTGATATGCCAGTTTATTTAACAAATGAGAACAAAGATATACTAGAATTGAATTTAAGAGAATTATTACCTTACGCATTCACTGATCTGGAGATGTAAGTACAATACTTTAAAACCTGTTTCTATCCTTTTCGAAGGGCTTTGGACAGACATGTTTGCTATATGATTACCGAGTGAATTTTTAGAGATGCTATTGGTTGTGACGTCCGTCACAACCAACTAGCATCTTTTTTTCGGTAATCTTATGGCGTTTGTCTATCTGTCGCCCTCCTACAACTCTTAAAAACAGGTAAGTGCGGTTTTGGATAACTAGAGAAAAGCTACTGTCCTATTTATAGAGAAAACTCTCGAACTTGTACTAATCTTAATATCTAAGCAATACGCTTTGCCAAATCTAATAATTGGGACTACTCACATAATTGATGGTAGTGCAAGGTGGCGACTCCAGTGGGAAAAGCGTTAGGTGAAGACCCCGCAGCGAAGACATTGGCCAAACTTTGTTTGGGTAATATCTTTGCGACGAGTAATCGCATGAGCATATGTTTTCCGCTCGAAGAGGCTGAGGCAACGGCCACGGAAAGCATCCACCTGAAACGGAAATCAGTCATATTATTCATTTTTAAAAGTGCTGCAAATCCAGTGTTCACAGATCATTTTTATACACTTTCCTATCTCTAAAAAAAGACATCCCTATGCAATAATAGAGCTGTCTGTTGTTAATATGTAGAAAATTAAGAAAGCATATAATATCAATAGCATTAAAAATCCAACACGAAAGTTCGTATGCTTCGTTTTATGGCGAAACATTTGCATACCGATGTATGCCCCTATTCCCCCTCCTACAATCGCAAGTGTCCATAGTGTTTTTTCCGATATGCGCTGTCCATGTTTTCTTGCTTGTGATTTATCGTATCCCATTACAAAAAAAGCGATTATCGACATGATTAATATGAAAATAAGAATAACATTCGTCATCATATTATGCTCCTTGTACAAAAAAAGCTGATAGAATCTCTATCAGCTTTTTAACTTAAATTATTTTGCGATTGCTTTTTTTGCTGCATCTGCAAGTTGTGTAAATGCTTGAGAATCTGATACTGCAAGATCCGCTAACATTTTACGGTTAACTTCGATTTCAGCTAATTTCAATCCGTGCATTAAACGGCTATACGAAAGTCCGTTCATACGTGCTGCCGCATTGATACGTGTAATCCATAGTCTACGGAAATCACGTTTTTTGTTACGACGATCACGGTATGCATACATGAATGATTTCATTACTTGTTGGTTAGCAACTTTGTATAATGTATGTTTTGAACCGTAATAACCTTTAGCTAATTTTAATACTTTTTTACGACGACGTTTAGTTACTGGTGTGCTTTTTACGCGTGGCATGATTCATTACCTCCTGCTATTCTTTCGAATGATTGAATTTCTGTTATTATTTCATGTAAGTTAATAAAGTTTTGATACGTTTGTAATCGCCTGAAGACGCTACTTTAGTTTTACGTAGTTTACGTTTTGCTTTAGTAGATTTGTTAGCGAATAAGTGGCTTCCAAAAGCACGGTCATGTTTTAATTTTCCAGTCCCGGTTTTTTTGAAACGCTTTGCAGCTCCACGGTGAGTTTTCATTTTCGGCATGTCGAATTCCTCCTAAACAATTGTACTCTATTACTGTTTTTCGTTCTTTGGTGCAAGCACTAAGAACATACTACGGCCATCCATTTTCGGTTTTGACTCGATTGTGGATACTTCCGTACAAGCTTCTGCAAATCTATCTAAAACACGTTGTCCGATCTCTTTGTGAGTGATGGCACGGCCCTTAAATCGAATAGATGCTTTCACTTTATCTCCTTTTTCAAGGAACTTGATCGCGTTTTTCAGTTTCGTTTGGAAATCATGCTCATCGATTGTTGGGCTCAAACGAACCTCTTTCATCACGATGATTTTTTGATTTTTACGAACTTCACGATCTTTCTTTTGCTGCTCAAATTTGAATTTACCATAGTCCATGATACGAGCGACTGGTGGCTTGGCTTGAGGAGCCACAAGGACAAGATCCAAATTTACACGACCTGCTATTTCAAGTGCTTCGTTACGTGTTTTTAATCCTAATTGATCACCATTCTGATCAATAACTCGTAGTTCGCGAGCTCGAATGCCATCGTTTACATACATGTCTTTGCTAATAATGATCCACCTCCAAATAGTGTCGCGAATACATGGTTTGGGCATAAATTCCGTAGAAACGAATAAGTTACGCCGTTTTAGATCCATAAAAAAAGCAGACAGACATATGATATATGTCTGCCCGCCGATATGAGTACATGTAGAAACTACATGTTACAGTCGATCTTGTGCTTACCAGTCAACAACACTTTTAGGTGTCAAACAGGTGAGAAGCGGGCAGCCTCTTCTTATACCGCAAACTTGTATTCAATAACCTTATTAACTATAGCATGTTGATATACTCATGTCAACACACAAATCTATTAATGTGCTACTTCTTCTTTCAAACGTTCTAAGAACTCTGCAAAAGGAATGCTTTCTGATTTTTGTTCTCCGTATTTACGAACGTTTACATTTCCAGCTTCTAGCTCTTTATCACCCAGTACAAGCATGTACGGAATTTTTTGCATTTGCGCTTCACGAATCTTATAGCCCAGTTTCTCTTCTCGGTCGTCCATTTCAACACGGAAACCAGAAGCAACTAGTTGTTCTTCAATTTGTTTAGCAAATTCAAAATGCACTTCATTGGAAACCGGAATGATCTCAACTTGAACAGGTGCTAACCAAGTTGGAAATGCACCTTTATACTCTTCGATCAAAAATGCTACAAAGCGCTCCATTGTAGAAACAACCCCGCGGTGAATAACAACTGGGCGATGATGCTTGCCATCTTCTCCAATGTAATTTAGGTCAAAGCGTTCTGGTAATAAGAAGTCCAGTTGAACAGTCGATAAAGTTTCTTCTTTACCAATTGCAGTCTTCACTTGAACGTCTAATTTTGGTCCGTAAAATGCCGCTTCATCTTCAGCTTCAAAGTAATCTAAACCAAGCTCGTCCATCGCTTCTTTTAACATGCTTTGTGCTTTTTCCCACATTTCATCGTTATCAAAATATTTTTCTTTGTTTTGAGGATCACGATATGAAAGACGGAAAGAGTAGTCTTCTAAGTTAAAATCTTTATAAACCGAAATGATTAATTCTACAACTTTTTGGAACTCAGATTTGATTTGGTCTGGACGTACAAATAAATGCGCATCATTCAAAGTCATTCCGCGAACACGTTGTAATCCTGATACAGCACCTGACATTTCATAACGATGCATTGTCCCTAACTCTGCAATACGTAGTGGAAGGTTTCTGTATGAATGCATACCATTTTTGAATACCATCATATGATGTGGACAGTTCATTGGACGTAGCACTAATGTTTCGTTGTCCATTTCCATCGGTGGGAACATAGAATCTTGATAATGATCCCAGTGACCAGATGTTTCGTAAAGCTCTTTCGAACCTAACACTGGTGTGTATACATGCTTATAGCCAAGTTTTAGCTCTTTATCTACAATATAACGCTCAATAACACGACGGATTGTCGCACCATTTGGCAACCAAAGTGGTAAGCCTTGCCCTACTTTTTGAGAAGTTGTAAATAAATCTAGCTCTTTCCCAATCTTACGATGATCGCGTTCTTTCGCTTCTTCTAGCATATTTAAATGATGTGTAAGCTCTTCTTTTTTAAAGAATGCAGTACCATAAATACGTTGAAGCATCTTGTTATCACTATTTCCGCGCCAGTATGCACCGGCGATACTTAATAATTTGAACTCCTTAAGCTTGCCTGTTGATGGAACATGTACCCCACGGCAAAGATCAAAGAAATCTCCTTGCTCATAAATAGAAACTTGTTCTCCTTCGGGAATTGCTTCCAGAAGTTCTACTTTATATTCATCGTCTTTAAATTTATCAAAAGCAACTTGACGTGAAACATCATGACGAATGATTTCAATATTTTCATTAATAATTTTTTTCATTTCTTTTTCGATTAATGGTAAGTCTTCTGCAGTAATTGGCACCGGTGAATCAATATCATAGTAAAAACCATTTTCGATAACTGGTCCAATACCTAATTTAACATCTTTGAAAAGACGTTTAACTGCTTGTGCAAGTAAGTGCGCTGAGCTGTGGCGTAAAATTTCTAGTGCTTCGTCAGATTCTGGAGTAATAATTGCGATATCTCCATCCTCCGTAATCGGTGTTTTAAGGTCGATTAATACTCCACTTAGTTTTCCAGCAAGTGCTTTTTTACGTAATCCAGGACTGATTGATTGAGCAATTTCTTCTGTAGTTGTCGATACAGGGAATTCCTTTACTGCTCCATCTGGAAATTTCAATTTAATAATTTCTGCCATTTTGAACACTCCTTTTATAATAGGTGAAAACAATAAAAAAACCCCATCCCTAAAAAGGGACGAGGTTCAAGTCGTGGTTCCACCCTTCTTCTGTCTATCCACTACTTATAGTAATGATAAATGAAATAGACGAAGCTCTGCATCGGCTAACGGGCCGGTGACCGGTAATTGCTAGTTAAATTCACAATTACTGCTCAGAGGTGGTAAATCGATTGCCGATACTTAAGAAGCTTACAGCCAAGGCTTCTCTCTCTTCAAAGTCGTACAAACTGATTGTTGTCCTCTTCCTCGCATTTACTTATTCTTATGAAAATGATTATACGCCACAGAAAAATCAAATGCAAGATGAAATCCAATTTTTCCGTGCTTCTATCCCTAATTCTTTAGATTTCTCTCCAATTTTTCCCTTGAAGCGAAATTGGTGTCGTAAGTGCTCGAATTCGTTCCATGATTCGACCAGCTTTTACTACTTCCTTCTCCCCGCGTTGCGTGAAAGACAAATGATGTTGCAACTCGTCATAGTTGAAATTAGAAGACATAAAAGTTGGTAGTTGTTCTGACATTCTATAATGCAAAATTGTCCCTAAGATTTCATCTCTGGTCCAACTAGACATTGTTTCAGCACCAATATCATCTAGCATTAAAACAGGAGCTCGTTTGACGAATTCGATTTTCTCCGCAAGTGACTGATCCTGGATGGATTGCTTCATTTCTCTAAAAAATTCCGGAACATACACAACTACCGAATGTATATGTCTTGCTGCTAACTCATTTGCGAGAGCACCGAGTAAATAGGACTTTCCTACACCAAACTTGCCGTGAATGTATAATCCTTTTGCTGGTAGGACATTTGTACGCTCCCATTCATTAAGAAAGTCTTTAGCTGCACGGACTGCAACAACCCTACTGCCATCCTCTAGGTCCACTCCGGCAAGACTAGCTTCCATAACCTCTTTAGGCATATGAATACTATCAATCATAGAAATAACTTTCCTACGCTCGTCTTCAATAATACCTCGTTTGCAACGAATAAAATCATTATCTATCAAGTTTCGATCAAGGACTAGTTTAGGTTCATACCCTTTCATGTAATTCTGACATTGATCTAAAGTCGGACAAGAGCCACAATCATGAGATTGGGAGATAAATTCATATAGCTTACTCAAACTACGGTCGACTATCTCCTTATTGATCTCTGAGGCGTTTTCCTCTAGAAAATTCTGCACTCTAGGGTTTTCTAAAACTTCCTTTTTCATATCGTTTAGTCGCGTAGTAAATTCAGGCGATACAACTCTTTTTAGTGTTTCATTTATACGTTCCACTTTTGCCACCTACCTTTTCAATATACCTAGTTCCGCTAATAGTTTTTGACGTTCTTCATCGATATTTTGAATTCCATTTGTAGCATTCCCTGTTGATTTCTTCGTTTCCCCATCTTTCTTATAAAACCAATCAGGTACTTTTTCCTCACGGGACGGTTTTTTCGTATATGTTTTTTGTGGAGAGCCTTCATTTTTCCATTTTACATACTGTTCATGTTCGTTTCTAGCGAGTTCCATTGCTTCTTTAGCTGTTTTGACATCTTTTCGCATCCAGTGAGAAGCGATTTTCTCCGCATAATTTTTTGTGAGTTTCATGTCTGTACGTAGTAATACATATTGCAACAAAACATTGACGACTCCGATTGGCATTTTGAAGTGAGTTACAAAATGATTAGCTAGCTGAACATCTGCGAGAATCGGCTCTTTTCCGTTCGCGATATCCTTTAGTACCGTTACGGGAGGCGTTGTCTCCAAATAATGGATCAACTCACCTTCCTTCGTTAAAGGTCCGGTGGATTCCAAAGGTACAACTTTCTTTTCAATCTTCTCAATTACAGGAGCAACTTTAGAGACAGTCAGCTTATAATAATCCGCACATGCTTTTTTCAATCTCGCTTCTGATAAATGTAGTTCATCATCTAATGCAAGAATAACAACTTTTTGCATTTCCACTGGGCTTAATCTATATAAAAAAGCAAGTTTTGCAATTACTTCTCTTGCTTCTATTGTCATCGCTGATTTAGGTACTAATTGCTCGGAAAGACCCTCTTGAAGTAATGAAAAATCAAATTCGTCGTAATAAAAAGGAACAGAAGATTTTCTTTCCTTCGATTCAAAAGTGTCATCATAAGATACAGCATTATTCATTTTAGTCGATGGTTTAAATACATCGACAAAAGTTCTGGTAACATCTGTGAAACCATCATTCCACTTGGAATTTTGGATAAAACGATTACGTAATTGTTTAAATGAATTTTCTCCTACTTTATTTAGCAAGAACATGGATAGTAATGGATCCTTTAAAAATGACTCAGCATCTAATGGTGCTGCAAGCTCATAATGGAATATATTACCTTCATCCATTGTTTTTTTCCATGTACGTAGAAGACCGATTGCCTCTAAAGCAAGACGAGCTTGAAAAATTTTGCCGATCGGCATCCCGAGAACATTCATCAGCTGGTAATGCGACCATCGCTCACTTTGTTCTCCATCTGCCCAAAGCGTTAAATACAAACTAATGCTTTCTGCTCCAACCAACGGCTGATAAAACAAAGTCAACAATTGCCGATCATAATCTGAAAAAGAATATGGTAAGCGAATCATATACAAATCTGCTGGCTGTAGCTCTTTATATAACATCGACAATTGTATCTACACTCCTTTAAATTTTGTTAAAATAAAGAATGTTAACTCATAAGTAGCCATTCTATTAATACTTCTATTTATAATGACGGATTTTTCTTTAGAATTTCTTTTAATTCATCGATAAATACATTCAGATCTTTAAATTGGCGATAGACGGAAGCAAAGCGAACGTATGCTACTTCATCTACTTCTGCAAGCTTGTCCATGACAATTTCTCCGACGTCCTCTGACTTCACTTCTGCATTACCAAGTCTTCGTAATTCTTTTTCAATAGAGAAAACAATATTTTCTAGTTGCTCTAGTGCGACAGGTCTCTTTTCACAAGCACGAATTAGCCCACGTAGCACTTTCTCACGACTAAACTCTTCTCGTGAACCATCTTTTTTTACAACGATTAGTGGTGTCTCTTCTACTTTTTCAAATGTAGTAAAACGAAATCCACAATCTTCGCATTCTCTCCTTCTTCTGATTGCCTTATTGTCATCCACAGGACGAGAATCGACAACTTTTGTGCCATTATATTGACAAGTTGGGCATCTCATTTAGATCTCTCCTAATTCTTTACGGTAGTTTTATGTATCTATTATAACAATATTCTTCTATAAAATCGAAAAAGCAGAGGAATCGCTTCCTCTGCTCACTCAGTCAGGTATAAATCTATTACGCTTGAACTGTCATTCGTGATGCAGGCTTTTTAACTGGTCCCATACCACGTGGCATTTCTAACGTTTCGCGTGTTCCAGCATTAAGAGCATCTGCAATATAGTTAGCTGCGATTGATGGATCTAAATCACCACATGTATACACATCAATGCTCGCATAACCGTGCTCTGGAAAGCTGTGAATCGTTAAATGCGATTCGGAAATAATAACCACTCCACTTACACCTTGTGGTGCAAATTTGTGAAATGCAACTTCTCTGACTTCTGCACCAGATTTTAGTGCAGCATCAACAAATGTTTGCTCGATAAATTGCATATCGTTAAGTTTGTCGAAATCGCACTCCCATAGTTCTGCAATAATGTGACGTCCCATTGTTTCCAATGTCCGTTTCCCCCTTTGATAAGTTTATTTTTAACCTCAAAGTTGACTACCACGGGGGAAAGTTAGTCCAAAGAGGTCCTAACCCTTTAAGTAGTCGGTGTACAAGTAAAGTAACACGATTCTCATTATATGTTGTTTTATTAAATAATGCAAGAAATAATAAAGAGGCTAGGACAGAAATAGAAATTTTATTGGATAAGGAGAAACCTTTACTAAATAATGGATATTTTATAAAATTGATTGGAGTGGAGGGGCGACTCCTACGGGAATAGCGTGACGCCTGAGACTACAGGCTCAGGCCACGCCCGTGGAAAGCGTCCCTGGAATGGAAATCAATTTTGAGCATAGCAAAAAAACAGCATTTTTCTCACAGAGAAAAATGCTGTTTTGGGGTTCTGTCCCAGCCTCTTGAATAATTATAGGGATGAAGCTACTTTTTTGGTCAGGTCAACCACCCTTGCAGAGTAACCCCACTCATTATCGTACCAAGCAAGTACCTTAACTTTGCGTTCCCCGATGACCATAGTAGTTAAGCCATCAACAGTTGTTGATAGTGTAGTAGTGTTAAAGTCGATTGATACTAGTGGTTCCATTGTAATACCTAAAATACCTTGCATTGCACCTTCAGATGCTTTAGTGAAAGCCTCATTTACTTCTTCTGCAGTAACATCTTTTTGCAAATCCACTACTAAATCTACTAAAGAGACATTCGGAGTTGGTACACGTAATGCCATGCCATGAATCTTTCCTTGCAGCTCTGGCAATACGAGTGTAAGTGCTTTAGCAGCTCCTGTTGAGGTTGGAATGATAGATTGACCACAGGCACGTGCACGTCGTAAATCTTTGTGAGGATTGTCTAGATTATTTTGATCGTTTGTGTATGCGTGAACAGTAGTCATTAACCCATTTTCAATACCAAATGTGTCATTCAATACTTTAACTACAGGTGCTAAGCAATTTGTAGTACAGCTTGCATTCGAAATAATATGGTGAATCGATGGATCGAATTTATCATCGTTTACTCCCATAACAATTGTTGCATCTTCATTTTTTGCAGGGGCAGTAATAATTACCTTTTTGGCTCCAGCTTCGATATGTGCTGTAGCTTTTTCACCATCATTAAATTTACCAGTGGATTCAATAACAATATCCACGTTTAACTCTTTCCAAGGTAAATTTGCTGGATCTCGATCATCCACAATTTGAACACGCTGACCATTTACAACTAGTGCGTTTTCTTCAATTGCAATATTTCCAGTAAAAGTACCATGTGTAGAATCATATTTAATAAGATGTGCCAATGTCTCTAATGGGTACCTTGCATTAATCGCTACCACATTTAAGTCCTCTTGTGCTATTGCTTGACGAAAAACCATACGTCCAATACGTCCAAAACCATTAATTGCAATTGAAACTGCCATAAGAAAAGTCCTCCTGTAACTATGTGATACTTATTGTTTTATAACCTTGAATTAGTATAACACATTTTACGTATTGTGTAGCCCCAAATATACAGAATATAAAAGTCGATCTTTTCAAATAACTTATCATTGGTTCAATAGAGCGCAGGAACTTAAAAAGAACTAGACCTGTTTCAATCGTTTCCGAAGGGCTTTGGACAGACTTGTAGCTATATTATTACCGAGTAAAATTTTAAGAGGCTGGTCGTGACGACGTCACGACCAGCCTCTTCTTCTATCGGTAATTTTATGGCGTTTGTCTGTCCGTCACCCTTCTATAACACTTAGAGACAGATTAGTGCATTTTTGGATAACTAGAGAAAAGACACTATCCTATTCATAGAGGGGATGACAGTCTAAGTACGCGACATCGTGGTGCTCCTGCGCAAAGCTCGTCGCAAAATAAAAAAACATTTCGCAACGACTGCCTGACCCGCATCGTGCCTCGAAGATGCAATTTCGTTCGCTATTTCGCTTCTTTATTTAGTAAATACTTACTACTTTTCTTTATTTCCACTAGTATAAAAGAAAATCTGTTTTCTTCCACTTTCATTGAATAATATCATTTCTAATTCAAAAGCGATTACAAATAATTTGATCACTTTCTAAAATTTGTCCAATCTTCTCATCCAAGCGATAAGCTATGTTAAATCTTATAGTGGAGTACCACACACTAGTTGATTGTAGTGAAAGGCGACTCTAGCGGGATCAGTGAGTCAGATGAAACTTCACAACGAACGCGAAGCGGCGGTGAAGGTTCATCGCTCACCCCGCAGAAAACGTCCGCCTGAAACGCAAATCATGGGTAACGTTTAATACTTTAAAGTACTATTTTCAGTTTTATTGTTCCCAAATTGCTAATACTTTTATTAATTGTTGTTTAGTTTCTTCTATTGTGCCGTTGTTATAAATAACCGCATCCGCACCTTCTTCTTTTACCGACAAAGGTAATTGGGATTGAATACGTAATTTAGCTTCCTCCTGGGTAAACCCATTTCGAGACATCAATCTTTCTAGTTGCTTCTGTTCCGTTACTGTCACTACAAGGATTTTATCCACAAAGGATTGCAACCTACTTTCAAAAAGCAGTGGAATATCCATAATTATGACTGGATGTTCCTGCTGCATTAGGTGCTCCTTTTGGGCTAACATTTCTGCTCGGATAGCAGGATGCATAATATCATTTAATTGCTTACGTTTAGAAGGATTCGAAAAAATAATTTCTCCTAGTCCTTCCCGATTTAAGGATCCATCTTCGTGGATAACCTCTGTACCAAAAGTCTCTTTAATCATTTCAAGAGTCGCAGTTCCTTTTTCAACTACTATACGTGCCACAACATCTGCATCTATAATAGGAAAGTCCATTTCCATTAGCATATTTGCTACGGTGCTTTTCCCACTAGCGATGCTTCCCGTTAATCCGATAATCATCTGTTTGCTCCCTTATTTCTGACATGCTGGACAGTAGGTAGAAGTACGGCCACCGATTGCCTTCTGTTTCGTTTTCGTACCACAGGCTAAACATTCCTTTTTTCCATACATTTGAAGCCTATTTTGCATATTTCCGGATTCACCGTTGATGGACCGGTAATCGGAAATAGTACTACCTCCATTTTCAATACTATCAAGCAGAACAATTACTATTTCTTGGAACAGCTGAATTTTCCGCTCTCTACTAATTCGTTTTACTTTTCGAGCTGGATGTATTTTCATACGAAATAACGCTTCCGTTGCATAAATATTGCCACAGCCAGATATGATATGCCCATCCATGATAAATTCTTTTATCGCTTTATTTTCGTATTTAGGCAGTGCACTCATATACAAAAAATGATCTAATGCATATTGGTCAAATGGCTCTGGTGCCATTAGCAATAAAGGAGGGTAATCCGCTTCCTTTTCTAATAATCGTAATTCGCCAAATCGTCGGATGTCCGCGTAGACTAGCATGCCTCCCTCCTCAAAATGGAAGGTCACATGAGCATGCCTTTTAAACTTATCTTCTGTAATTTCATGCAAATTTTTCACATAAAACCAAGCACCTGACATGCCTAAATGAGATACAAGCATATGAGCATAACCATTTTTCAAAAGATGAAAATAAATATATTTCGAACGTCTCTCTAAGTGGTCAATTTTTACACCAGGCAAAGCTAAACGAAACTGATCCACATCTAGACCTTTAATGATAGCTTCTTTACCATTTGCCTTTGAAGTATATATCGTTTTAGAAACGTCTACAGATTTAATTGTTTTTCCAGTAACAATTGGTTGAAGGGAGCGTAACACTCCCTCTACTTCTGGTAATTCTGGCATACTTTTAACCTCCTACTTTGTGTCATACCAAGATGATCCGAAGGCATAATCCACTTTTAGAGGTACAATCAGCTTAATCGCATTTTCCATTACTTCCGGCACTATTTTTTCTAGCATTGCAATTTCCTCAGGAGGAGCCTCGAAAATTAGTTCATCATGAACTTGCAGTAGCATTTTCGTTTGCATATTTTCTGTTTTTAGTCGTTCTGCCATATCTATCATAGCTTTTTTTATAATATCTGCTGCGCTTCCTTGAATTGGTGTATTCATCGCAGTTCTTTCCGCAAAGCTTCGTAAATTAAAGTTAGAACTCGTTATCTCAGGTAAATATCTTCTTCTATTTAGGATTGTTGTCACGTAGCCTGTTTGTTTTGCATCATGAACAATATCGTCCATATATCCCTTTACTCCTGGGAAGCTGTTTAAATAATTCTCGATAAACTTCGCTGCTTCTTTTCTAGTAATATCCAGATTTTGTGATAAACCATAATCACTAATACCATATACGATACCAAAGTTAACGGCCTTGGCAGCACGACGCATATCAGATGTCACAGCTTCCTGCTCCACATGGAAGACATCCATAGCTGTTTTAGTATGAATATCTAAGTCATTATTAAAAGCATCTACAAGGTTTTCATCTTTAGACATATGCGCAAGAACACGCAATTCAATCTGCGAGTAATCCGCGGCAAACATTACCCAACCAGGTTGAGAAGGAACAAAGGCCTTACGTATTTTTCTGCCCTCTTCTAATCGCACTGGTATATTTTGCAGGTTTGGATTTATCGAACTCAAACGTCCTGTTGAAGTTAGCGCTTGTTGATAACGAGTATGGATTTTCCCATCGTCTTCATGGATTTCTTTTAGCAATCCTTCAATGTAGGTCGAATTGAGCTTACCTAATTGACGATATAGAAGAATTTGCTCAATTATTTCATGTTCATTTGCAAGTTTTTCAAGAACATCCGCTGCAGTTGAATAGCCTGTTTTCGTCTTTTTAATAGGTGTTAGACCTATTTTTTCAAATAATATTACACCTAATTGTTTAGGAGAATTTATATTGAACGTTTCCCCAGCTAGTGTATAAATGTCTTGTTCGATCGCCTGTAATTTAATATTTAGCTCATGACCCATTTCTACTAGAATTTGTTTATCCACTAATACTCCATCCGATTCCATCGTGCCGAGGATAGAAGCAAGAGGCAGTTCTATTTCTTTATACAATGCGTATTGTTCATTTTCTTCAAGTTTCACTTCTAGCTTTTCCTTAAGGTCCCATATAGCCTTTGCTTTTCTAACTGCATGTTCTGCAATTTTTTCGATTTCAGGCGTAGTTTTTTTGGCACCTTTTCCGTAAACACTATCATTTGTTAACAAGTTAAAATAACCAAATTCTTTCGCAATAGCTGCAACGTCCTCTGACGAAATAGCTGGATTTACAATATACGCTGCTAATAGCAGGTCAAATTCAACTCCATGCACACTAACATTATGTTTTCTACTAACTGCTTGTGTTGCTTTTGAATCTGCTAAATATTTTTTATTGGTATCATTCTGTAACCACGAACAAAAATCCTCCGATTGAAAAGCTACCTCTGCTGGAGCAAAATAACCTTTTTCTCCATTTGATAAAGCAATACCTAATAGTTCGCTTGTATGGTATTGAACATCATACATTTCTAAATGGACTGCCATCACTTTATCTAATATAGTAGAGTCTATTTGTTCAACGATCTCGAATTCTACTTCTGTGGTTTCTGATTCCTCTGAAATATAGTCAGATTTCTCCAGTAGTGTTTTAAAAGATAGTTCCTTCCAAACTTCAATTACATCTTCCATATTGGGACCACTATATGAAATATCCTCAATAGAAACCTGTATTGGTGCAGCAGTTTCAATCGTAGCTAATACCTTACTCATAATTGCCTGTTCTTCATTGGCAACAAGTTTTTCCTTTAACTTAGCACCACTTACTTTATCAAGTGCTTTGTATAGATCCTCTACAGAACCATGTTCCTTTAAAAGCTTAATAGCTGTCTTTTCTCCGACACCAGGTACTCCAGGAATATTATCTGAAGCATCACCCATTAAGCCTTTCATATCAATAATCTGTAGGGGGCTTAAACCATACTTTTCTTTTACATGTTCGGGCGTGTATTTTTCAATATCTGTGATGCCTTTTCGCGTAATATATACAGTAGTCTTTTCTGTCGCAAGCTGCGTTAAATCTTTATCTCCAGAAACGATTACGACTTGCTGGCCTTTATCATCCGCTTGCTTACTTAAAGTGCCAATAATATCGTCCGCCTCATACATTTCCAGTTCGTATCGCTTAATGCCATATGCATCTATCAACTTACGTATATAAGGGAATTGTTCTGAAAGCTCTGGAGGAGTTTTTTGTCTTCCACCTTTATATTCCCCAAATGTAGAATGACGAAAAGTTGTTTTTCCAGCATCAAATGCTACCAATATATGGGTCGGATTTTCTTCTTCCATAATTTTTTGAAGCATCATAGTAAAGCCATACACTGCATTTGTATGTATACCATGTTCGTTAGTTAATAAGGGTAGGGCAAAAAAAGCTCGGTAAGCCAAACTGTTGCCGTCTAATAATAGAATTTTTTCGGATGACATATACATTCACTCCTTCATAATAAAAACGTCATTCCCTATATCTTACCATGACAGTAAGGGGAATGACGATTCATATACTATTCTAAGTAACCTGATAAAATTTTCGCATATGGTGAATCAGATGGGATAATTATCATCGTATCTTCGCCTATCGTTTTCTTATAAGATTCTAACGTTCTGTATAAGGAATAGAACTCAGGATCCTTCGAGAAACTATCGTTATAAATTTGTGCCGCCTCTGCTTCTCCGTCCGCTTTAATCATCGCTGCATCTTTATTAGCTTTAGCAAGCATTTCCCGAACTTCTCGATCCGTGTCGGCTTCTATACGACGTTTATCTGCATCCCCAGTGGACAGGAATTTTTGTGCAATACTTTGTCTTTCCGAAATCATTTCATTGTAAACAGATTGCTCATTTTCCTGTGGCAGATCTGTACGCTTAATACGAACATCTATTACTTCAATTCCGTAATTATCCTTTTTCAATAATTCATTTACGTGGTTAGTTATTTGATCATTTAAGCTTCCTCTTGAGGAATTTTCATCGTTAATAATCTCACTATATTCTAGTTGACCTAGCTCTGAACGAACGACCGAATAAATAAATTCCTCCATACGAGAGCCAGCTCCAACCAATGTACCTGCGCTTGAAATCATTTCTTTTGGATTCACTACTCTCCAAACAGCATAATTATCTATAATGATTCGACGTTTATCTTTAGTATTGATCTCCGCCTCGGATAATTTATAGTTCATCTGGTATTTAGGGATTGTTGTTACACTTTGTAAAAATGGTATTTTCATATGAAGGCCAGGAGTATCTTTAATATCTTTAATTTCACCGAATTGGCGAATTACTTTAAACTCTCCTTCTTTGACTACATATATATTCGCTAATGCGATAATGAAAAGGACAAAAACTAAAAAGATTGCGATGAATGGCTTTGTATATTTTTTATAGTCCATAGGCTTTTTTTCCTTAGGTACTTTACTTGGTTTGTTTTCAACCGTTTTAAACTTAGCTTCTAAACTTGAGAATGGGTTTTTGTTGTCCGCCATTATTTACCGCTCCCTTCTTCTGTTTTAGCTTCTGTTTCAGTTACAGGTGGTGCTGTTTGTTTTGTTGTATCTAATGATTGAAGGGGTAAATATTTCATCGTTCCACCTTCATCATTCATAATGTACATTTTTGCATTTGGTAAAACAGCTTCTAGTGTTTCCATTACTAAACGTTGTTTCGTAATTTCTTTATTGTTTTGATATTCTGCATAAAGTTTATCAAACAAAGCTACGTCCCCTTTTGCCTGTTCAATCCGTGCAGTTTTATAACCTGTCGCATTTAAAATAATGGCATCCTTTTCCCCAATTGCTTCACTTAACTTTTGGTTTTTATATTTGTCTGCTTGATTTACTTTTGTATTTTTAGTCTCCTCGGCATCTGTTACTGCAGTAAATGCTGAACGAACTTCTGCATTAGGAAGTTCCACGTCTTGTAGTTTCACGGTTAGTACAGTAACACCAATATCATATTTTTCTATTAACGAGCGTAATAGATCATTCGTGTCACTCTCAATCTGTGCTTTTCCTGACGTTAAAGCATCATCTATTTTGGAGTTTCCAATAACAGAACGAATAGAGGCTGAGGTTGCATCATGAAGTAATTCTTTCGGGTTTTCAGCATTAAATAAATATGATTTAGGATCTGTTATTTTCCATTGAACAACTAAATCAGTTAAGACGATATTGTCGTCCCCTGTGATCATTTTAGTATCTTTATCAAATGATTCAATTTCACCGTTTGCTTTCTGACTATAGCCGAACTTTAAACTAAATGTTTCTTTGGAGAGTTTTTCTACTGATTGAATTGGCCAGGGCATTTTAAACTTCAATCCCGAATCCACTATTGGTTCGCTTGCTTCACCAAATGTAATGACGATTGCTTGTTCCGATTCATCTACTGTATACCATGAAGTAAAAACTGCAGATATTAATATAATGCCAATTACACTCATGGCAATAATAGTTAGTAACCTTTTCGTACTCATATTATTTCCTCCTTTTTATGTATACTTCCTTTTACGGTTTAACTTGGTAGTTGGTTTCAAAAATAATAGAATTGGTTATCTCATACATGTTTTCTATGAATAGCATGTTAAGTAAACTTTTAGAATTTAGTTGGAAAAGTAGATACTTATACATTCTTGTTTTTGCTTGAAACTGTAATGACGAAATTACTCTTTACATTAAAAAAACGGGTAAAAGATACCCGATCCTCTAAAAACAAAAATGTAGATATGCCGTTGATTTTCGCTACGAGCGGATGCTTTCCGTGGGCACGGCTTCAGCCGCTTCCCTCGCGATGCTCAGTCCAGGGTCTTCAGCTCGCCCTGTTCCCACTGGAGTCTCCGCTGCGCTCCAATCAACTAGTTCCACTTTACATAAACGAACAATTCAGATAAAAGAATATCCACATTCTTCTTTCATTATAAAATAGTATACCTAATAGGTCAGACGGTTTTATCACTATAATAACTTTGACTGCTACTATCGGCTAAGCGATATACCCTGGCAAATCATTGAGTTTAGTACTACACATTATGTTGATTGTATTGGAAAGTGGCGACTCCGGCGGGATAGCTTGAGCTGAAGACCCCGCAGGAAAGACATTAGTCAAACTTTGTTTGACCAATGTCTTTGCGACGAGTAACCGCAGGAGCATATGTTTTCGCAGCGACGAGGAGGCTGAAGCCAAGCCCGCGGAGGCCAACAGGATGTTGGTCACGAAGGCGTTGTCACACGACGTGGCGCTTTTAGCCTTTGTTCTCCACCTGAAACGGAAAGCAGTAGTATTATTCATTCTTAATTGTCCTGTAAACCCAGTATTCATTTTGCATTTTATATTCTCTCTTTATAAATAAAAAAAGCTAGCAAAATGCTAGCTTTTTTCAGGTAAATCGTTTGGAAAAGGGGTCTATTTAAATGTAACAAATAATTGTTAATGTATTATGAATGATTTGTAAATATTTCCTTACCAATTATTGTTTTTATACTTTTTATAATAATTGAACTGGCGGGCGATCAAAAATAATTTACGAGTAAAATGCTTGTCCTTCTTGTAGAATAATGGATTTCCCCATTTACCGGACTTCAAAAGCATTCTTACTTCTTTTTGAATCTCTTCATTTTCAACAAATTTCGTTAATACGATTTTAGGCACTACGGTAAATAGATAATGCTCATTCAATAAAGTTAGAGATTTTTCCTTTTGATAAATAACATCATCTACAAAATAACGGGCCATATTATGTCCTAGGGCAGTTGTATAATAACTAGATCGTCCTTGTCTAATATTCACCTCAAATACTTTAAACTTCCCATCTCGCTCATCGAATTTTAAGTCAAAGTTTGCAAAACCGACATAACCTATTGCTTCTAAAAAGTGTTGTAGCTTTTCCATCAGTTCCTCATTATATCGAGTAATGAGTGCAGTATAGTTACCAATAGCCGTAACTGTATGCTCCTGTAGAACTACCTGTGCAAGTGTACTTAGCTGGGCTTTGCCTTTAGAACTCATGTAGAAGACCGAATCCCACATATACGTATCATCCCCTGGAATATAATCCTGAATGATTAAGTCTTCTGTATAACCACTTGCATTTACTTTGCTAATCACATCATCTAGTTCAGCCTTTGTCTCTACACGGTAAACTTTTTGCTGACCAGAAAACTTATTTTTGTAATACATAACACCATTGCTCGGTTTTACGATTAAAGGAAATAGTACATCTTCCGTAAATGCTGCTTTTTTTGCACATGAATAATAATATGTTTTCGGCGCATCAATTCCGTGCTCTTCACAAAGCTTATAGAAATTTGTTTTGACGAGAAGATTATTCATTAATTCTTCCGACATATAGTTAAAAACATACATTTTTTTTAAAGCGTCTGCATTTTCAATTATTAATCGTACATAAAAATCATTTGTTCCTATTAATAACAATTCTTTGTCGTTTGTTTTATATTTTTGTGCAACTTCCATAAGTACCTGAACAAAAGCAGATTTATCCCACAAATTCGGCTGAATCTCTATATGTTCGATCACGCTACTCCATTTGGTAAAAGACATTTCTTCTTTACCTACTAATATTGGCTTTATATTGTATTCCTCGTGAAAAGAAATCGCCATATTATAAGCATTCATGTCTGTCCCAATAATTATTGGGATAAAGGGTTGGTTTTTCATAAAGACCTCCATTAACTTTTAACAAGCGGAATTGATACAGTAAAGACAGTACCTTTTCCTACTTCACTTTCTACTTCTAGTAACCCGTGATGGGCTTCCACTAGATGCTTAACAATTGCTAAACCAAGACCAGTTCCTCCAGAGTTTCTACTTCTAGCTCTATCAACTCGGTAAAAACGCTCAAATACCCTGCCAATTTCATCTTTTGATATTCCTATCCCTTCATCTTGGATACGGAATATTCCACATTTTTCGTTACGATCAATGGATATGATCACTGTTTTATCCTCAGGGGAGTAAGTCAGGGCATTCATCAATAAATTCATCATTATTTGGATTAAACGATTAATATCACCTAATACATAGACTGGTCCGTTATATATAATTTTGAGAGTCATATTCTTTTCCTCTACAATATGACTAGTCATCTCTTTACTTCGCTCAACAACTTCCAATAAGTTGATCTTTTGTAAATTCACTTCATATCCTACCTGTTCCACTTTTGACAAATCCAATAAATCATTGATAAGCATTTGAAGTCTATTACTTTCTTTGTGTATAATCTCAAGGAAAGAAAGCAATGTTTCTTCATTTTTATATGCGCCATACAATAATGTTTCTGAAAATCCTTTAATACTAGTGACAGGAGTCTTCAATTCATGGGATACATTCGCCACAAAATCTTTTCTAACTTGCTCCAGTTTCACAAGCTCCGTAATATCATGCATTACTACCACTATACCAAGCCATTTTCCATGCTCGCCAATAACCGGCGCTCCATAAGCATCCATAAAATAAGTATGTATGTTTTTCTTTATCGATATTTGTTCCCGATTCGAAGCCTCTGTCAAAAATAATTGATCAATGAACGCCTCAATCTGTTTTGGAAGACCAATTTTATTAAATAGCTTTCCATCAAGATCTTTAAACGATATATCAAGCTGCTTAAGAAAAGAACGATTCACAATAGTAATATACCCGTTACGATCAATCATAATAAGGGCACTGCCCATGTTCTCGATTAACGTTTTTAAACGTTCTTTTTCCGTTTCTCTCATGACGGATATATCATGTAAATTTCGTGCAAGTATATTAATAGAGTTACTCAGCTTCGACATCCCGGAAAATTCATCTTCAAAGGCACGAATTCGATAATTTCCTCGTGCTAATTCCATAGCGGTTTCCGTCAAATGCTCTATTGGCTGGGCATACTTCTTGAAAATATTTGTCCCTAAAAACAGTGCAACAAGAAAAGTAAGACTTAGAATGACGATTAAAAATAACCATAAGGAATGGGCATTGATCAATTCAGTTTGAGAGAATGTAGAAGCTAACATTTCCTTAATATGCCTCTGTTCATCTACTGTGAGTCCTGTGGAGTCTATATAATTGGATACTTCATCTATTTTTGTGTTTATGACTTTTTCAGAAGAGCTTTTAGCGAAAATAGGAAAAAGCTGTCCAAGTATAATTCCTAGACAAGCTAATATTAACCCTATCATAATAGAATAAGTTCTAAAAAGTTTGGAATGAAATGATTTCATTAGCTCTTAGGCTCCTCAAACTTGTATCCTAGTCCTCTAATTGTTTTGATGAAATTAGGCTTTCTACTATTCTCTTCAATTTTATCACGCAAATGACTAATATGAACATCCACTATACGAGTATCGCCAGCAAAATCATAGTTCCATACCGCACTTAATAGCTGATCACGTGTTAATACTCGATTTTTGTTTTCTATTAAATACACTAGTAATTCAAACTCTTTTGGAGTAAACTCCACGACGTCATTGTTTAAAAGAACCTCAAAACGTTCCGGGAATACTTGTAGCGGACCAAAAGTATACATTTCTTCTATGGTTTTCTCCTGCTTATGCTCAGTAGATATGCCAGAACGACGAATCATTGCTTTTACCCTTGCGGTTACCTCTCTTGGACTGAAAGGCTTCGTCATATAATCATCGGCACCTAGTTCAAGACCTAATACTTTATCGAATTCTTCGTCTTTTGCTGTTAACATTATTATAGGAATTTGTACTTTCTTTAAACGAAGCTCTTTGCAGACCTCCATGCCATCCATATGTGGTAGCATCCAATCCAGTACAATGACCTCTGGTTTTTCATCTAAAGCTTTATTAAGCCCTTCTAAGCCATCACTTGCTGTTATGACTTCAAAACCAGCTTCTTCAAGATTATATTTTAATAAAGTTACAATTGAACTTTCGTCATCCACAACTAATACTTTTCTCATTATTTTGCCTCCAAGGTTGATTTGAAACCCCCATTCCAAATCGATGTTAGCTATATCGTTATTATTTTTCTATAATTGGAGGCGTTACATGAAACTCGCCTTCCACAACAATTTCGTTTTGGTCATTTTGAGCTAATACTGTAATTATTACATTATTTAATCGTTCTACTATTTCCTTTACTTCAAATGTAAATTCTACAATTGAGTAATGATAAGTAGGTATTGGAAAGCTTATAAACTGTTTTGTTATATGTGATCCAGGGCCCGGCAAGTATTTTGAAATAGCGGATGTAATAATACCTGTTAACATAATAGACGGTACGATAGGTTTTCCATATTGAGTCTTAGCTGCAAAATCATGTTGAATATATAAAGGGTTGTTATCATTGGTTAGCCCCAGATATAGTAGCAAGTCTTTGTCCTCAATTTTTTCTGTTAGTGCTAACTTTTCACCAATCTCTATTTCCTGTATACGTCTACCTATTTTTCGAGTTTTCCCTAATAACAATAGTTCCTCCCCCTCACAAATAGCTAATTCTATATTAACAATAAACCTACGCAAAGCGCAAGGTGATGATAGGACCTTACCAGTTAGGATACTTGTGATTAAAGGCACTTTTAGCCATCCTTATGTAAGTCCCAAGCCAAGGTCCCAGTAATCAAGGACATTTTAATGTACTTTCTTATAAAAAAATCGAGTGGGTTTCCCCACTCGATTAGTAACAACCTTAAGTTTAAACTAAAACTTTCATAACAGCTTTGACGGCGTCTGCTGATTTGTTTAATAATGCTTTTTCATCTTCTGTTAACTCAAGTTCGATAATTTTCTCGATACCTGCTGCACCAAGTACTGTTGGAACACCAAGGTAAATGCCATCCATACCATATTCGCCTTCTAAATAAGCGATTGATGGCAATACTCGCTTTTGGTCTTTCAGAATTGCTTCAGCCATTTCAACTAAAGATGCAGCGGGAGCATAGTAAGCAGAACCATTGCCAAGAAGGTTAACGATTTCCGCTCCACCTTTACGAGTACGATCTACGATTTCTTCTAAACGAGCTGCGTCGATTAGAGTTTCTAATGGAATTCCACCAGCGTAAGAATATCTTACTAATGGCACCATATCGTCGCCATGTCCGCCAAGAACAAAACCAGTTACATCTTTAACAGATAGGTTTAATTCTTTCGCAACAAACGTACGGAAACGAGCAGTATCAAGTACACCAGATTGTCCGATTACACGTTCTTTTGGTAAACCTGATTCTTTATAAACTGTATAAGTCATCGCATCAACAGGGTTCGTTAATACTAAAATTGTTGTATTTGGAGAATATTTTACGATTTCAGATGTAACAGATTTCATTACTTTTTGGTTTGTTTGAACTAAATCATCACGGCTCATACCAGGTTTACGTGCTATACCAGCAGTGATAATTACTAGATCTGAATCTTTCGTATCTTCATAGTTAGAAGTACCAATGATATCAGAGTCAAATCCTTGGACTGGTCCAGCTTGTGCCATATCCAAAGCTTTACCTTTAGTAGCATTTTCTGCTTGTGGAATATCTACTAATACAATATCACCAAGCTCTTTTTGAGCAAGTAGAAAAGCAGTTGTTGCACCTGTAAATCCTCCACCGATTACTGAAATTTTACTTCTTTTCAATGTCATTAGAAAACTCTCCTTTTGTTTTTATAAGAAAAGGAAGGGAAAATTCCCTTCCTTAAAAACCAAAATTCAATTTCATATTACATATTTTTAATAAGTTCATCAGCGAATTCAGAACATTTAACTTCAGTTGCACCATCCATTAAACGAGCGAAATCATAAGTAACCACTTTAGAAGCGATAGATTTCTCCATTGAATCCATGATAAGTTTCGCAGCTTCAGTCCAGCCTAAATGTTCTAGCATTAATACTCCTGAAAGAATAACGGATGATGGGTTAACTTTGTCAAGTCCAGCATATTTAGGAGCTGTACCATGAGTAGCCTCGAAAATAGCATGTCCAGTTACATAGTTAATATTAGCTCCTGGAGCAATACCGATACCACCAACTTGTGCAGCAAGTGCATCAGAAATATAATCTCCGTTTAAGTTCATTGTAGCAACTACATCAAACTCTTTTGGACGTGTTAAAATTTGTTGTAAGAAGATATCAGCAATCGAATCTTTTACTAGAATTTTACCAGCTGCAAGTGCATCAGCTTGTGCTTTGTCAGCAGCTTCCGTTCCTTGCTCTTCTTTAATTTGATCATATTGGTTCCAAGTAAATACTTTATCACCAAATTCTTGTTCTGCTACTTCGTAACCCCAAGTTTTGAAAGCACCTTCTGTGAACTTCATGATATTCCCTTTATGAACTAATGTTAAAGAAGTACGACCTTCTTTAATAATATAGTTAATAGCCGCGCGAACTAAACGTTTTGTACCTTCTTCAGAAATTGGTTTAATACCGATACCTGAAGTTTCTGGGAAACGAATATTTGTAACACCGAATTCTGTTTGTAAGAAATCGATTAGTTTTTTCGCATTATCTGTACCTTTTGCATACTCAATACCAGCGTAGATATCTTCCGTATTTTCACGGAAAATAACCATGTCTGTATCTTCCGGACGTTTAACTGGAGATGGAACACCAGTGAAATAACGAACTGGACGCAGGCAAGTATATAGATCAAGTTCTTGACGTAACGCTACGTTTAATGAACGAATTCCCCCACCGATTGGTGTAGTTAAAGGTCCTTTAATAGCAATTAGGTACTCATTAATAACATCTAAAGTTTCTTGAGGTAACCATTCGCCAGTTTTATCGAATGCTTTTTGACCTGCAAGAACTTCTTTCCATTCAATTTTCTTTTCACCATTATAAGCTTTTTCTACTGAAGCTTCTAATACACGGGATGCTGCTGCCCAAATATCTGGACCTGTTCCGTCTCCCTCGATGAAAGGAATTACTGCTGTGTTTGGTACGTTAAGTACACCGTTTTCTACTGTAATTTTGCCTGTTGTCATTTGTTATTTCCTCCTACTATCATAATCATAGGGCAGTAAACACGGGAAGTGTTTAAGCCCTAGCTACTAAGATAATACTACTATTATCTTTCTTCAATTGGAATATATTTTTGCATTCCAGGCCCTACATATTCTGCACGTGGACGGATTAAACGATTGTTTGCATATTGCTCAAGAATATGAGCGCTCCAACCAGATACACGTGATACTGCAAAGATTGGTGTAAATAAATCATGATCTATTTTCAAGGAATGATAAACAGATGCAGAATAGAAATCTACGTTTGGTGGTAAGTTCTTTTGTCCTGTAACTATTTCTTCGATACGAATAGACATATCATATAGTTTAGATTCGCCATTAAGTGTAGTCAATTTTTTAGACATTTCACGTAAATGTTTTGCACGTGGATCTCCTTTTCTATATACACGGTGACCGAATCCCATAATTTTTACTTTGTTTTCTAATTTTTCGTCAATATAAGTGTCAACATTATCAAGTGTATCGATTTCAGTTAACATTTTCATAACTTGCTCGTTTGCTCCACCATGTAGAGGTCCTTTTAAAGCTCCAATTGCTGCAACTACGCCAGAATAGATGTCTGAAAGGGTTGCTACACATACGCGAGCAGTGAATGTAGAAGCATTCAACTCATGATCCGCATGCAATACAAGTGCTTTGTCAAACGCTTCGACCTCTATGTCTTGTGGTAATTCTCCGTGTAGCATGTACAAGAAGTTAGCAGCATAGCCTAAGTCTGTTTTAGGTGCTACAGGTTCTTGACCTTTGCGAACACGTGAGAAAGCTGTTACTAATGTCGGGATTTTTGCTTGTAATTTAATTGCTTTTAAGTAATTCGCCTCATCGGACATATCTTCTGCAGCATCATCATATAATGCAAGCATAGAAACTGTTGTTCTAAGAGCAGTCATTGGATGTACATCATTGATTGGGAATGTTTTGAAAAAATTCAAAACTTCTTGCGGTACAGCCATATGATCAGCTAATTGTTGCTTCAATTCAGCAAGTTCTGTCGCATTTGGAAGACGCTTATGCCAAAGCAAGTAAACTACTTCTTCAAAGCTCGCATTGTTTGCTAAATCATCAATATCATATCCAACGTATGTAAGTGTATCATCGATGATTGAACTGATTGACGTTTCTGCCGCTACAATTCCTTCTAAACCTTTAGTTGTTGTCATATCAAAGTCTCCCCTTTACAACATAAGACTTCTGATCATATTTTCAAAATCAGAAGAACTATATGTATATATTAATGTTTTTAGTATTGCTTACTTAAACAGTATAATCAATATTGTCGTCTTTGTGAATGAAAACGCTTAAGTTTGTTGAAAAATATCATAAAATCTCCTAATTAATTGAAAAGATTGGATGAAAATGATTACTCTACAATTAAATAAAAAAGATTTGTTATCACAATGGCTGCCAATTGGAATAATTATACTGATATCATTTATTGCTTACCCTCTTACTTTGTCAATTATTGGAGGTTACTTTCTATTTCCATTAACTAATTTATTACATAAAAAATTCAAAATTCCAGTATTTTTAAGTGTTTTACTCACTGTAGTTTTAATTTTATCGAGTTTTTTAATCATCTTATTTTTTCTAATTCAAACATTAATTGATCTAATTCCATTTATACACGAACATGTTGTTTTACTACCTGTTATGGAAATACAAAATCACCCTATATTTATGATGTTTGAAGGCAAATTTCAAACATTACTAAATAAAATATTGAATGATTTATTATTAAATGTAACGCATTTACCCTCTTATTTTTTTGAGATATTCTTGTTTAGTATTGGATTATTCTTTTCCTTAATCGAATCTATAAAGGACCGAGAATGGTTTCTAGTTTACTTTCCTAAAAAAATGCGCAGTCTTTGCCACAGAGCATTATTGAAATCTTCAACCATCGTAAATCAATTTATACATGTAGAGTTTAAGTTATTTGTATTAACGTTTATCTTAATCACTATTGGATTTTCGGTATTAGGATTACATAATCCGATTAAGTATGCATTTCTTATTTCTTTAGTCGATAGCGTTCCTTTTTTAGGTACAGGCCTAATACTAATCCCTTTATGTATTTACTTTTTTTTAATGGAAATGCATATGGTAGGTACTATTATCTTACTTTTATACTTGTTTGTTCAGTTAACAAGACATATCGTCGAATCGGTACTCTGGTCATCCACCACACAAATAAAGGCTGTCCACGTCTTTTATTTGAGCGCGGCAGCCATTTTAATCTTTGGATTTGTAGGGATATTGTTTAGTCCATTTATTTATCTATTCGCCCATAAATGGGAAAGCTTTACGAAGACTTCATCACAATAACTTGACCGTTTTTCATCTTTTTGCGAATCCATCTATAAACAAGTGGTTTAAATAAGTTACGCGTTGGAGCAAATAAAAGCATGAAGCCAATTAAATCAGAGATAAATCCAGGCAGTACAACTAATATAGCTCCGACAAATATACTAATACCATTTATCGCTGCTTCTCCTGGTGCTTGATAGTTTTTAACGCTGTCGGATACTTCACGGAATGCTTTAAAGCCTTGTCTTTTTGCAAAATAGCCACCAATTATTCCACTTGCAATGATCAATAAAAATGTATATCCTACTCCAATCGTTTTACCTGATAGCATTAGAATATATAATTCAACCGCAGGGATTAAGATAAACAAACCAATAATCCATTTCATCATTTCACCTTCCTTTTAGAAATAGCTTAAGCACCATTTAAACTCAAAACCTATTTCAAACGTTTCCAGCGGGCATTGGACAGACTTGTTACTACAATATTATCGGATAATTTTTTGAGAGGCTGATCGTGACTGACGTCACGACCAGCCTCCCTTTTCTCGGTAATCTTATGGCGTTTGTCTGTCCGTCGCCCTTCTACAACTTTGAGAAACAGGCAAGTGTCTTTTCGGATAACTAGGGAAAAGAACTTTCTTATTCATAGAGTATGTGTCCTAAATTACAATTTCGGTCGCTATTTTGCTTCTTTATTAAGTAAAACTTACTATTTTTTTAAATTTCCCACTATCTATCACTAAATAATAGCATCTCTAAATCAACAACGATTACAGAAAGTTTTATCACTATAATCACTCTGCCTAATGATATCATCTTAGCGATAGGCTCTGCAAAATCTTCCTGCTGAGTACTGCTCACTTAATTGATTGTAGTGCAAGGTGGCGACTCCACCGGGATGAGTGAGACAGATGAGGCATCACATCGACGCGCAAGCGACGGTGACGGCTCATCGCTCACCCCGCGGAAAGCGTCCACCTGAAACGAAAATCAATAGTATTAATAAATAGATTCTAATACGCTACTTCTTTTCATTCAATAAAAGCCCCACCTTTTAGGGTGAGGCATTTTCTTAAATTATGCTAGCGTGACCATGATAGATAAATCCACTTTCAGCATCTATCGTTAATTCTTGGCCATTTTTTATAAGAGTTGTGGCATCTTTAACACCTACAATAACCGGCACACCTAAGCTAAGTCCAACGACTGCGGCATGACTAGTTAAACCACCCTCTTCGGTGATTAAACCTCTGCATTTTTCAATACTAGGGACCATATCACGGTCAGATCCTAATGTCACAATAATACTATCCGTTGTATCTTGTCCAGCTAATTCTTCCGCGTTATTCACAACTATTGCTTTTCCGAATGCAGTATTTTTACCAATACCTTGTCCTCTTGCAACTAAGTCTCCAATAATATGAACCTTCATCAAGTTTGTTGTGCCCGCTTCTCCAACAGGTACACCAGCCGTAATGACAACTAGATCCCCATGAGTTACGTAATGGTGAAGAATACTTTCCTCCACAGCTACTTCCAAAATCTCATCTGTTGAGTGAGCTTTTTTTCCAACAATTGGATATACTCCCCAAACTAATGTTAGTTTTCTAGATGGGGTAGCAGTTGAAGTCACAGCAATAATCGGAACACCAGGTCTAAATTTAGCAATCATTTTTGCAGTATATCCACTTTCGGTTGGTGCAATAACTGCTTTTACCTTTAGGTTTATCGCCGTGTGTGCAACTGCTTGACCAATAGCATCCGTTAGGTTAACGTCACGTGCTTTACTAATTTTCGTTACATTTTCACGATAATCTACTGCATTTTCCGTACGACGAGCTATTTTATCCATCGTTTGAACAGCCTCTACTGGATAAAGCCCAGCTGCTGTTTCCCCAGAAAGCATAATTGCATCTGTTCCATCAAATATAGCATTTGCGACGTCACTTGCTTCTGCGCGAGTAGGTCTAGGATTTCTTTGCATAGAATCGAGCATTTGAGTAGCTGTAATAACAGGTTTTCCAGCTTCGTTACATTTTGTAATTAGTTTCTTTTGAACTAAAGGAACTTCTTCTGCTGGAATTTCTACACCTAGATCTCCCCTTGCAACCATTAAGCCGTCAGATACTTGAATAATTTCATCAATATTATCTACGCCTTCTTGATTTTCGATTTTAGCGATAATTTGAATATGTTCACCATTATTTTCTTCTAGTAGCTTACGGATTTCTAGCACATCTTTTGCACGACGAACGAAAGAAGCAGCAACAAAGTCTATATCCTGTTCAATACCAAAGAGGATATCCTGAGCATCCTTTTCTGTCATGCCAGGTAATTGTACCGATACTCCTGGTACATTGACACCTTTATTATTTTTTAACGTTCCTGCATTTTGAATATAAGTAGAAATAATTCCATTCTCTTTATCAATTTTTTGCACGATTAATTCAATTAGTCCGTCATCCAATAGAATGACTGAACCTTCATGAACATCCTCGATTAATTTTTCGTAGGAAATAGAGAAACGCTCTAAAGTACCTAACACTTCTGTCATCGAAATTTCAATTGTTTCTCCAGATTGAAGCTCAATCGCACCATTTTCCATTTTATGTGTGCGAATTTCAGGTCCTTTTGTATCCAATAATATTCCAACAACTTTACCTGTTTTCTTAGATACTTTACGAATCGTTTGAATTCTTGCAGAATGTTCCTCGTGATTTCCATGTGAGAAATTCAATCTGGCAACATTCATACCAGCATTAATTAGTTTCTCTAACATTTCTTCTGATTCACTTGCGGGTCCAATTGTACAAACTATTTTAGTTTTTCTCATAGTACAGTCCTTTCTATAATGGGAAGATATTGCCTCATTAGATAGATAATTCTTTAGATAATTGATACATAGATATATCAAATTCTTCATGATTTTCAAATGCTTCATTCATATCATAGTCTACCACTTGATGATTCCGTATGCCAATCGCACGCCCGCCATTTCCAGTTAGAAGAACCTCTACAGCTTTAGCTCCAAATAAACTTGCTAGCACACGATCGCGACCTGTTGGTGAACCACCGCGTTGAATATGTCCAAGTACCGAAACTCTCGTCTCAATATCTGCTAAGTCCTTGAGTTTACTAGCAAATTCTGCACCACTCATCACACCCTCAGCAACAATAATAATACTATGCTTTTTCCCTCGTTCCGAACCGCTTTTTAGACGCTCGACAATCTCATCCATATTTATCTCTACTTCAGGAATAATAATAGTTTCTGCTCCACCTGCAACTCCAGCCCATAAAGCAAGGTCTCCGGCATCTCTCCCCATTACTTCCACGATAAATGTACGTTCATGCGATGTGGCAGTATCTCTGATTTTATCGATACTTTCGATGACTGTATTTAAAGCTGTATCAAATCCAAGCGTATAATCTGTACCTGGAATATCATTATCGATTGTTCCTGGTATTCCTACACAAGGGAAACCATTTTCCGTTAATTTCATAGAACCACGATAAGAACCATCCCCACCGATAATTACTAAACCTTCAATACCATGAGCCTTTAGTTGCTCTACCGCTTTTTGTTGACCTTCCTCTGTCCGGAACTCTGGGCATCTTGCGGAATACAGTTTTGTTCCACCTCTTTGAATAATATCGCCAACAGAACCTAGGTCTAAAACTTCCATTTTACCTTCGATTAGACCTTGATAGCCATGGAAGATACCCACTACTTCCAGCCCCTCGTAGATGGCTTTTCTTACAACAGCTCGAACTGCTGCGTTCATGCCGGGAGCGTCTCCTCCACTTGTTAATACGCCAATTCTCTTCATCTATTTCTCCTCCAAAACATGAATTTCATAATATAAGCTTATCATGAAATGAACTAAAAAAAAATGCGTCGTTCTTGACGCATTTTATTCATTAAATTCCCCAATATTTTTAAATTTAACATAACGATTTTCTATTAGTTCATCTGGTGCTAAATTCTGTAATTGTTTTAAAGAAGTAAGAAGGGTTTCTTTCATATAATTAGCCTGTGCGGCTATATCTTTATGAGCTCCTCCATGTACTTCTGTGATGACAGTATCAATAATACCCATCTTCTTTAAATCTGGAGCAGTAATTTTCATCGCTTCTGCAGCTTGTTTTGCCAAGGATGCATCCTTCCAAAGAATCGATGCAGCTCCTTCTGGTGAAATAACGGAGTACGTAGAGTTTTCTAACATATGAATATGATTAGCTACACCTAATGCTAATGCTCCTCCACTGCCACCTTCTCCAATAACAACACTTATTACCGGCACTTTAAGTCCAGCCATTTCTACTAAGTTTCTAGCTATAGCTTCACTTTGCCCACGTTCCTCCGCTGCTTTTCCTGGATAAGCGCCTTTCGTATCTATCATACAAACTATCGGACGATTAAACTTTTCTGCTTGTTTCATTAATCGCAAGGCTTTTCGATACCCCTCTGGATGAGGCATACCAAAATTACGTTTTATATTCTCTTTTGTATCTAACCCTCTTTGATGTCCAATGATTGTTATTGGTTTCCCTTCAAACAACGCTATTCCACCTATAATCGCTGCATCGTCACCGAAAAATCTATCTCCGTGGAGTTCAATAAATTCTGTACATAATAATTGGATATAATCTCTTGTAGTGGGACGACTAGGATGACGAGCGACCTGAACCCGATCCCAAGGTTCCATATTTTCATATATCTCTTGCTCTAATTTTTCTAGTCTAGCTTCTAAATTGACGATTTCTACTGACATATCAACGTCAGCACTTTTTGTGTACTCTTTCAATTCTTCTATTTTTGTTTTTAATTGTACAATTGGTTCTTCAAAAGGTAGTACTTTTACCATTTTGCACCCTCCTTAGTCATATGAAGATGAACGATGGAAGCAACTTTTTCGCGCATTTCTTTTCGATGAATTATGGCATCCAACTGTCCATGATTCATCAAAAACTCAGCAGTTTGAAAATCTTCTGGAAGTTTTTCTCGCACTGTCTGTTCAATCACTCGTCTACCAGCAAAGCCGATTAAAGCTTTAGGCTCGGCAATATTAATATCTCCTACTGATGCGAAGCTTGCAGAAACTCCACCCGTTGTAGGATGCGTAAGAATTGAAATATATAATAGTCCATGATCACTATGTCGTCTTAATGCTACAGACGTTTTTGCCATTTGCATTAGCGAAAGGACACCTTCTTGCATTCTTGCTCCTCCACTTGCAGTGAAAATAATAAAAGGAATACTAAGCTCTGTAGCCTTCTCAACAGCTCTCGTAATTTTCTCGCCTACTACTGAACCCATAGATCCCATTCTAAAATGTGAATCCATGATAGCTACAACGACTTGTTGTCCATCTAATTGTCCAATTCCAGTAAGAACAGCTTCATTCAATCCTGTCTTTTGTGCGTCCGCCTTTATCTTTTCCGTATAACTAGGGAAATTCAAAGGATTTACAGTTTCTAAATGATCATCCATCGACTCAAATGTATTTTCATCTAGAAAAATTTCTACACGCTCCCAGGCTGTCATTTTCATATGATGATCACATGTAGGACATACCTTTAAATTCTTCATCAAGTCTTTTGTAAATACATTTTTTCTACACTCAGGGCATTTCATCATAATACCTTCTGGCACATCATTTTTTGCTTTTTCAGTCGGTATTGTGGCATATTTTTTCTTTTGATTTTTTCTAAATATATCTCGAATACTCATTTATACATCTCCCCTATTAATTAGCAAAAGCCATTCATTATATAGAGATATCGCTTGGTGTTCTTCTCCATTTTGCATTGCAGTAAGAAGCTGAATCCAAAGTGATTTCTCTTCTAGAATCATAATCTCTTGGTAAGGCTCTCCTGCAAACTGTTTTAACAAAAACCAAATTTTTAAACCTAATCGATTATTGGAGATGATTATAATTTCACGAATTATATCTTCTCGAATTATTTCTTCTACCATAAGTTTTTCTTTAAAGGCATCCCATATATGTAGTTCATAAAGTCTCTTAGAGTTACTAATTGTATAGATTGCATCTTTCTCTAATGCATGTCTCGTTATATGCACATCTTCCTTCGACTTAGACTCTTGTAGGATAAATGTAGATAGTACCTCAACTAGCCGATGCTTGCGATAATCCGATAGAAAAGTACCTTCACCTCGACGTGTTTCTATTAGACCGAGTAATTCTAAACTCCTAAGCGCTTCCCTTACTGTTGATCTACCTACCTGAAGTCGCTCTGCTAGCTCTCTTTCAGAAGGCAATTTACCACCAACAGAAACATTTTCTTCTGCAATTAGTTGTCTCAACTGCTTGACTATTTCCAGAAACATTTTTTTAGGATTATTCGTTGGGTCCATTAAGCCTCACTCTTCCATAAATTACAAAGTGGTCTGACCACTCATAATTAATAGCATACAAAAGATTTCTACATACGTAAAGAAAAAACTGCATATTAAATAAGCAGTTTACTTCTCCATATATTTAGTAATGATTTGAGAGCGGCCATTTCTACGTTCTGATTTTCCTGTGATAACAAGCATTTCCTGCTCTTTTAATAACGTATTAAATTTTGCATATTCCTCTGGAAATAAGGTTACTGACAAGCTACCAGTATCGTCCTGTACTGTTAGAAAAGCCATTGCCTCTCCTTTTTTTGTACGAATTCGTTTTATGTCCTGTATTAGTCCTACTATCTTTACAGACATATCTTTTGTTGTCTGCAATATATCCCAAATGTTATTGATTTTATCCTTCAACATTTTCTTCTTAGATAGTGTAGGATGCTCTGAAAAGTATTGACCTAAAACTTCCTTTTCAAATTGTAGCTTCTCCATAATTGGAAGTGGATCTGATTTTATATACTTAGACTTTCCAAAATGAGAGGCATCTCCCCCAAACAAATCTGATTCCTCGGTGGGACTTATCAATTCAGCATATTTAACAGCTGCGTCTAAAGTAGATAACAGAGTCGATCTCTCATAACCGAATTCATCTAAAGCCCCTGCTTTGATCAATGGTTCTACATTTTTTCTTGTAAAATGAACTGCTGACAAATCAGAAGCCAAGTCAAATATATCCTCCCATTTGGTTTCTCGTTCGATACGTTTCTGTAATAATTTTTGTATAAAATTATAGGAAACCCCTTTTATGGCTTGTAAACCAAATCGCACTCCTCCTTTTTCAACTGTGAAGAAGCGTTGACTACGGAAAATGGAGGGTGCAAGAATCTCCATGTCTTTTTGTTTCATTTCCATCATTAACTCATTTATTTTCGCTTGGTTTCCGGTAGCTATGCTCAATAAAGCACTATAAAAAGCTACAGGGAAATGTGCTTTTAAATAAGCCATTTGAAAAGAAATAACACTATAGGCCACAGCATGACTTTTTGGAAAACCATAGTCAGCAAATCGGACGATTAAATCATAAACTGCTGACGCTGACTGTTCTGAGTGCCCCTCTTGAATAGCTTTTTGAACAAAGTGTACACGTTCATTTTGTAAAACTTCACGATTTTTTTTGCTTACAGCTCTACGTAATAAATCGGCTTCTCCGAACGTAAAACCAGCCATTTTTGAGGCAATTTGCATAATCTGCTCCTGGTAAACTATGATGCCATAGGTTTCTTTTAAAATTGGCTCTAATATGGGATGTTCATAAGTTATGGGAGCCTGTCCTGCTTTTCGCTTTGCGTATAGAGGTATGCTTTCCATTGGACCTGGACGGAATAATGCGTTTACTGCAACTACATCTTCAAACTTTGTTGGATGAATTTGTTTAAGGGCTTGTCGCATTCCGGCTGATTCCAATTGAAATACACCTGTAGTATTTCCTTGCTGTAATAGCTGAAAGGTCAGCTCATCATGCAGCGGAATTTCTGTTAATTTAAATGGATTTGATTGTTTATAATTAATGATCTTCAAAATTCTTTCAATAATCGTCAAATTTCGTAGCCCTAAAAAATCCATTTTAAGTAATCCGACTTGTTCTACTTCCTTCATCGGCCATTGCGTTAAATAGATATCCTCATGCCCACTTTGAATAGGAATAACGTCCACTAAAGATACTGGTGATAATACCACCCCTGCTGCGTGTGTAGAGGCATTCCTTGGTAATCCCTCTAAAGCAAGTGCGACCTTAAACCATTTTTTTCGAACGTCTTCTGTTTGTATAAACTCACGCAACTTCTCAGACATCGTATATGCTTCATTTAACGTGATTCCGGGCTTTGCAGGTATAAAAGAAGAAATAGCTTCCAAAGTAGTAGACTCAAATCCAAACACTCTAGCAACTTCTCTAGCAGCAGCTTTTGCTGACAATGTTCCAAACGTAATAATTTGGGAGACATAGTTCTTTCCATATTTCTCTACGACATATTGAATAACTTCCATCCTTCTCGAATCCGCAAAGTCAATATCAATATCTGGCATTGTAATTCGTTCTGGATTTAAAAACCGCTCAAATAGTAAACCATAACGAAGGGGATCTACGTCGGTAATATTTAAAGAAAATGCTACAAGTGAACTGGCGGAAGATCCACGACCCGGGCCAGTTAATATATTTTGTTGTTTAGAGAACTTCATGAAATCCTGAACGATTAAAAAATAGTCCTCATAGTTCATTTGGTTAATAATGGACAGTTCATAATTTAAGCGCTCTATATATGGCTTCGTAATTTCCTTTATCCGTTTACTCAGTCCATCCTCACAAAGTTCTCTTAAAAAGTCCTTAGAATTCTTCGTTTCGGGTAATGGATATTTAGGCATAATAGAAGCAGTTTTTTCAATATCAACATTACAGCTATTAAGCATCTGCTCTGTGTTTTCAATCCAGTTTGGAACGTCTGAAAACCATTCACTCCATTCTTCAGTAGAAAGGAGATGAAGGGAGTTGGAAGAAGGTTTTAAGCGAGCGTGATCACTCATTTTTAGCGACTGATCCATCGCATTTAACACTTCATATGCAAAAGCATCTTCTTTTTCTATGTATCGACTCATATGGTATGCAGTAATTGGTATGGACAACTGTTCACCCAACTGAATGATTATTTCTTCATGGTCTAGTTTTTCACCATTTGGTCGTTCCATTGCAAGATAGAAATTCACACTTCCAAATATATTTTGCAATTCGGTAAGCTGCTCTATCGAAGTAGAAGACTCCCCTTTATAAACAGCGATCAATCCACTTTTATATGCTTCTAGCCATCTTTTAGGTAGAGCTGTAATATCTCTTGTCTCGATACTACTTGATATTTTCAGCAAATTTTCATAACCATTATGATCTTTCGCGTATAGCACCAGACCTACAATATTTGACTCTAATTGAACATTAACGGTGAGTCCCAGGACAGGTTTAATCTTGTGCGCATGTAATGCATGCCAAAAAGGCAGTAATCCATACAATTTACTATTTGTAATGGCAGCTGCCCTCGCATTATTCTGTTTTAGCTTTTGCGTAAGTTGTTCCAATTGTATTGTGCTCTTCAGCATATCCGCCGACGTCACAATTTGTGGATATACTGTTTTCATGTAAACACCTCAATTTACAACATTTTTAAATCTTCTATAACCAAAGCAGCTTCTTCCCATGTCTTTACGGCAGCTCCTGAAGCAAGTGGATGTCCTCCACCGCCATACTTTTTGGCTATTCCATTGATAACAGGACCTTTTGAACGAAGTCGAACTCGAATTTCTGAGGAGTCTTCTATAAAAAATACCCAACATTTCATACCCTTCACATCAGCTAAGGAACTTACTAGCAGAGACGCTTCTGATTGATCTACTTTATACTTTTGGAGAATTTCTTTCGTAAGTTTAACATGACCTACACCAGTTTCATCCATCTCAAAGTTTTCGTATACATAGCCTTTTAGCTGAAGGAGATTTCTTTCGACTTCATACATTCCATTATATAAAGCAGTACTATCAAAATCATATGTTAACAACTCTCCAGCAAAATCCATAGTCTGCTTGGTTGTACTTTGGAACATAAATCTACCTGTATCCCCTACAATTCCTGCAAATAATAAACGTGCAATGGAGGCATCCATTTTCCACTGTTTATATTCTTTTGCTTCTACGAACAACTCACAAATCATTTCACTAACCGAACTAGCATCTGTATTTACCCACAGTAAATCACCATAGGCATCATCGTTAGGATGATGATCTATTTTCATAAGAAAACTTCCAAGCTTATAACGAGCATCATCAATTCTTTCCGTATTTGCTGTATCTGTAACAATGATTAAAGCATTTTCAAAATCCTCATCAGAAACATTATCAGGATGGGCAAGGAAATTTAAAGTATTATCATGAGTGCCCGTTGCTAAGACTTTCTTTGTTGGATAATTTAATGAAATGAGCTCTTTTAAACCGATTTGCGAACCATAGGCATCTGGATCAGGTCTAACATGGCGATGCAAAATAATCTTGTCATACTTTTCTATTGTGTCTATGATTTGTCTTTTCATCTGAAATTACCTCTCTTGTTTGGTTTTACTATTCGCATTTTTATAAATTTCCCTTTACAATAGATAGAAGGTTAACTTTTTATTGGAGGTTCATTATGCTTAATATACTATTAGTAGCTGCAATAGTAGTTACATTTGTTTGGTATTTTTATTTTAAAACGAAACAATTCCGCACACCATTACCTATTCGTAAAAAATGGCTTGGTGCAAAGGCTTCTGTTTGTCTTGGAGCTTTTTTATTATTTTTTGGCATTAACTTTTTAATCATTTACCAATCTTCCGTAACATATATTGTTGCCGGTCTGTTTATCTTACTGGGAGGTTATTTTACGTATCACAATGTAAAAGTGGCCAAGCACTACGGGCAATTTGTAGAAGAAGAATTATCTATTAATCAATGATGCAGCTAAACTAGCTGCATCATTTTTTAAAAGATAAGAAAGTATAAAAATGTAGCGTGAACACTGAGTTTATGGAATGAAAAGAATGAATAATACAACTGATTTCCGTTTCAGGTGGACGCTTTCCGCGGGGCGAGCTGAAGACCCTGGACTGAGCATCGCGAGTGAAGCGGCTGAAGCCGTGCCCACGGAAAGCGTCTGCTCGAAGCGGAAACCAACGGTATATCTACGTTTTTGTTTTTAAAGGACCGGGCGTTTTTTTGCAAGGTTTGTCTTATCTCTCCAATAACTGATACGTTACCATTGCTTTTCCGACTAATAGTTTGTCATTAAAGATTTCAATATCCATCTTCGCTACTTTTCTACTCAATTCTAACACTCTGGCTTGAATGCGTAAGATACTTTCGAGCTGAATTGGCTTCGTATAGTAAATGGTCATATTCTCCACGACACTTTCTCCACGCTTACGAATCTTCAAGGTTTGTGCCCCGGTTTCAGTTACTAATATTGTAAAAGCACCATTGGACATAGCGCCATAATGATCTGTCATTTGTGGTGTAACAACAAATTCAAATATAAAATCTTCTGTAGAAATGATTTTTATTTGTTGCTTTACAATATCATCGATCGTTTCACCGTTTTGTGGTTGTCTAGCAGCAGCTTGCAATGCTTTCAATACATCTTGTCTACTAATGACACCCTCTAAATAATTTGTATCCCGCACTACAGGTAACAAATCTACGCCTTCCCAGATCATTCGATGACTTGCAGAAGATACACTTGTTTTCATCGTGACAGAAATCGGATTTTTCGTCATAACTTTTTCAATTGGTTCATTGTTCGATTTACCGATGACATCTCTCGCAGTAATAATTCCTACTAGTTTCTTCGATGCATCTACTACTGGGAAAACACCATGCGTCGTAACATCATTCAGTACTCGGTATTGTTTGACTTTATCTGTTGCATACAAATATGACGTCTCTTGTAGTGGAACATATATATCCTCGATTAATAACACATCTTTTTTAATAAGTTGGTCGTCAATGGCACGATTAATCATCGTAGCTACAGTAAATGTATCAAAACTAGTAGATATGACAGGAAGCTCTAGCTCGTCTGCTAACCTTTTTGTATTCTCTGTAACATCAAAACCACCTGTAACTAATACTGCAGCACCTGCTTGTAACGCAGTTTCATGAACCTTAAGTCGATTTCCCGCTATTAACAGATTACTCGGTTCTACATACCGCATCATGTCTTCAAGTTGCATTGCACCAATGACAAATTTGTTTAATGTTTTATGCAATCCTGTTTTTCCACCTAAAACCTGTCCATCTACAATGTTTACTACTTCTGCATAGGTTAAACGCTCGAAATGCTCTTTTTTCTTTAACTCGATTCGAATCGTTCCTACTCTTTCAATTGTACTAACTAGCCTTCTAGTTTCTGCCTCTTTAATCGCGCGATAGGCTGTCCCCTCACTGACAGTCAAATCTTTGGCTATTTGTCTAACAGATATTTTATCGCCAACTGGAAGTTTTTCAATGTATGCTAAAATTTGTTCATGTTTTGTTGTCATGTAGTCACATCCAAACGATTGTTATACGTTTATTGTACCACATAAGCATCATTTCCTAGTCACGAGTCCATTGAACAAACTCTCCTGCGTTTAACACTTGAACTTCTGCAGTCTTTACTAGACTTTTGAATATTTGCGGATCTTGTTTTATCGGAGGAAACGTATTATAGTGCACTGGTACTACAATTTGAGGTTTTAATAGTTGCACTGCATACGCAGCATCCTCTGGACCCATTGTAAAATTGTCCCCAATTGGAAGAAATGCAACATCAATATTATTACGTTCCCCTATTAGTTTCATATCTCCAAACAAAGCGGTATCACCTGCATGATAGATTGTTTTATCCTGTAACGTAAGAAGAACCCCTGCCGGCATTCCACCGTATATAATTTCTCCATTTTCTGTCGTATAAGAATTACTATGGAATGCTTGTGTGAATTTCACTCTTCCAAACTCAAAATCATAAGCCCCCCCTATACCCATTGCATGTACATTAATACCGAATGATTCGATATAGTTGGCAAGCTCGAATGTCGCAATCACCGTGGCATTATTTCGTTTTGCTAAGTCTACTGTATCCCCAAGATGATCATTATGACCATGCGTCAATAAAATAACATCTACTTTCTCTTCGGATGCGTTTAAATCGGTTTGTCCATTCCCTGTGATAAATGGGTCAATTAGGAATATGTGCGTATTTGTTTTTATTTTCACCACTGAATGTCCGTGATAGCTGATTTGCATAATGTATCCTCTCCTTTTGGGTAGTTATTTTAAAGTATTACTCTTACTTAGTTATTCATTCAACGTAGATGCCAGAAATCCTTTATTCTGATATGCTTATAGTATTAAATTTAAAAAGAGGTGCCCGTATGAATCAAACAGAAAAAATACAATCATATCTACAGGCTCATCAAATTGATGCAGCATTTATCACTACTCCAGACAACGTATTTTACTTTACAGGATTTAGAAGTAACCCACATGAACGCCTGTTAGGTGTAGCAATTTTCAAAGAAGCCTCTCCATTTATCATTTGTCCTCAAATGGAAATTCCAGATGCAAAAGCAACAGGATGGACAGGAGAAATAATCGGACATCAGGATACGGAAAACGCGTGGGATATCCTCGTACAAAAAATCACAGCAACAGCTGGTAATATCCAAAGCCTTGCCGTTGAGAAGTCGCATATGACAGTGGAAAGATTAGAAGCATTAGAAGAACGAATTTCTGCACTTCAAGTATCTAGAATCGACGAAACAATTAATGACCTTCGAGTTATTAAATCAGAAGAAGAATTAGTTAACATGCGCAAGGCAGCTGAGCTTGCAGACTATGCCATCGAAGTAGGTTGTAAGGAAATTGCAGAAGGTAAAACAGAGCTGGAAATTTTAAATGCAATTGAGTTAGCCGTAAAGGAAAAAGGGGCTGCACAGATGTCATTCGACACGATGGTTCTAAGTGGACCTAAAACAGCCTCACCTCACGGAACTCCAGGAGATCGTAAAATACAAAAAGGGGATTTTGTCCTGTTTGACTTAGGCGTAGTTTATAATGGCTATTGCTCAGATATTACTCGCACTGTAGCATTCGGAGAACCTACTCCAGACAAACGTGAAATATATGAGACGGTTCGCCGAGCAGAAGAAGCAGCGGTTGAAGCAGTTAAACCAGGCATTACTGCTATGGCACTTGATAAAATTGCAAGAGATGTCATTACAGAAGCTGGCTACGGTGATTATTTTACACATCGTTTAGGACATGGACTTGGAATTTCAGTTCATGAATTCCCATCGATTACGGGTGTAAATGATATGAAACTTGAAACAGGTATGGTGTTTACAATCGAGCCAGGTATTTATCACCCGGAAATTACAGGCGTTCGTATTGAAGATGATGTAGTTGTAACAGAAAATGGAGTAGAAGTTTTAACAAAATTCCCAAAAGAATTACAAATTTTATAATAGATTTAAAAAGCACTGTGGATGACCTGCAGTGCTTTTTTTAGTTTTCAAATGCCTTTACAAGCGGCCACATACGTACTTCGATCTTTTTCGAGTAATGTAAGATTGGTTCATCATTTTCTATAGCAACCCCCTGACTAGAGAGCATTGTGTTCACTTTTATTTCAGACTCTGCATGTTGAAGCAGCCATGGGTGATGCAATATGTCACATCGCAAAGGAATACCCTTTGAATTCAATGTATAAAGACAATATCGTTCGACTAACCATTCATCAAATGATCCCCGTTCAGCATAATATGGCTCTGAAATTGGACGATAATCAGCTATGAACTGTGCCTCCCCACACTTCCTTCTACTCTCATATCCAATCAAATCACCCTGCTTTTCGACCTTCATATCTGCATGAACATATGGTAGGTGATAAAATGTTCTAGCTACTTTTACTGCAAGAAGATTCGTTGCATCTAGACTAAAAAAGTATACCCCTGGTTTTCCATCAAGCGTTATATATGTTCTAACATTCAGCTCGGGAAATTTATCAGTGCCTGGTATAGGTGGTAATCCACGCAATCGAATATCAGTCATGTGAAACGGAACTACCCCGACCCAACACAAACCATCATAAGTATCCAAAGGTAACACTTCAGGAACTAGTTTGCGTAAAACATCGAATTTAACCGGAAAATGAGCAAATAGTAAATCATTCCAAGTTTGCTTCATTACCCATGGTAAGTTAGGTAAGGGCCATAATCTATGCCCATCATTCCAGTTCGCTTTTTTAGATTTTTGATAATCTGTCATGAAATACTTAGCTCCTATCCGATAAAATAAAATACAATAAACCCATATATGCCAACCGTTCTTATATTACCTTACCCGCTAATTTCTTATACTACAATATCAAGTATCCAACATAGGCAAAAACAAATCCGCCTACATATGTAATTAGAAAATACATCAGCCAAGTTTTGGGATACTTTTGCAAAGTATATAGTTCTTTATTCAATGTAGAAAAAGTTGTAATAGAACCTAGGAGCCCTGTGCCAATTAAAAGCAGATAAATTTCTCCTGCTTGACCACCGACCAACAGTCCAAGTAAAAAGGCTCCAACAAGATTTACTAAAAGGGTTCCACATGGAAATGCACCGCTTGTGCTTTTGTTCACCTTTTCGGAAACAATATATCGAATATTTGCACCTATAAATCCTGCAATACCTATTAAGAGGATACTCATTTAGTCACCTCATTTTTCCAACCAAAATTACTGATTATAATTCCACCCACAATACTAAGTGTAATATAAATTATTGCAAGAACAACTTGTTCATTCTCTATCATCGCTATCGTTTCTACGCTAAACGTGGAAAAGGTTGTAAAAGATCCTAAAAAACCTGTTCCAATGGCAGACTTCAGTTTATTAGAAAAAGGTAGAGTTCTGGAGGTTATAAAAGCCAATGCATAGCATCCAACCAAATTGACCAATAAAGTACCGAATGGAAAACCTGATTCAGATATCATAATAACACCTATTGAATATCTAGCAATTGCCCCTAAAGCACCTGCGATTCCTATGTACATATACACCATGAAGATCACCCCATTAACCAGAAATCACCCAAAGCATTATTGCCTTGAGTGATCTATTTTAAAATATTAGTTTAAAAGTGTCGTTACATCCACATAAGGTAGGTCTTGCGCCTCTGCAACTGCTTTAAAGGTAACATGTCCTGCTAAAGTGTTAAGTCCTTTTTGAAGAGAAAGATTATCTAGACATGCTTGCTTATATCCTTTATTGGCAATTTGTAACGCATACGGTATTGTCGCATTTATAAGCGCCATTGTAGAAGTTCTTGGAACTGCTCCAGGCATATTAGCAACAGCGTAATGTACTACTCCATGCTTTTCATACGTTGGGTTATCATGTGTTGTAATACGATCAGAAGTTTCGAAAATCCCACCTTGGTCGATTGCAATATCAATAACAACAGAACCAGAAGACATCGTTTTAATCATTTCCTCTGTTACTAGTTTCGGAGCTTTTGCACCTGGTATTAATACACATCCAATAACTAAATCTGCTTCTTTCACTGCTTCTGCAATATTATACGGACTAGAGATTAATGTTTGGATGCTTGAGCCAAAGATATCCTCTAATTGGCGAAGACGATCAGGGTTTAAATCGATAATCGTAACTTGTGCTCCCATCCCAATTGCAACTCGAGCAGCATTGGCACCAGCAATTCCTCCACCAATGATTGCAACTTTCGCACGTGGAACTCCAGGAACTCCTCCAAGTAATATTCCTTTACCCCCGTTAATTTGCTCTAAATACTGTGCACCAATTTGAGTTGCCATACGACCGGCAACTTCACTCATCGGAGACAATAATGGTAGTGTATTATTAGGCAATTGAACTGTTTCATAGGCAATTGCTGTAACTTTTTTATCCAGTAATACTTTTGTTAAATCTGCCTCAGGAGCTAGATGTAAATAAGTGAAAAGAATCGACTCTTCACGAATTAAGTCATATTCCGCATGAGTAGGTTCCTTTACTTTCATGACCATTTCTTGGTCCCATGCTTCTTTTGCAGTTGGTACAATTTTTGCTCCTGCAACAATGTAGTCTTCATCTGTAAAGCTTGACCCAAGTCCAGCTCCAGTTTCAATAAAAACCTCATGTTTATAATGCGTTAAACTTACTACCCCAGCTGGCGTCATTGCAACGCGATTCTCATTGTTTTTCGTTTCCTTTGGAATCCCTATACGCATTTTCGTATCCTCCTATGTAAACCATGTTGTTGTGAAGATGACGCATTATTTAATCGCATCATTTCATACAAATCCATTTTATCATTTATATATTTAAATTACTGCAATAATTTAATATTCTCATGTATGCGTTCACAAATAAGACTAAATAAAAATGAAGGGAAAGGAGGAATTATGTCTAACAATCTCGAATATTATATATATAACCAATAAGGAGGTTTTTAAAATGACATTAAAATACAATCAAATTTTAGTGGCTGTTGATGGTTCGAAAGAAGCCGAATATGCATTTAAAAAATCTGTATCTATTGCAGCACGTAACAATGCAACATTAAATCTAATAAACATTATCGATACTCGTTCATTTGCTGCAATCGAGGCGTATGACCGTTCGATTGCTGAAAGAGCTCAAACTTTCGCTGAAGAATTACTAGGTGGATATAAAAAAGAAGCACTAGCTGCTGGAGTACAAAATGTGAATGTAGTAGTAGACTACGGTTCACCAAAAACTATGATTTCTAAAGACATTGCTAAAAAAGTAGAAGCAGATCTAATCATCTGTGGTGCTACTGGTCTAAATGCAATGGAAAGATTCTTAATCGGCAGCGTATCCGAATATATCGTGCGTTCCGCTTCCTGTGATGTTCTTGTAGTTCGTACTGATGAAGTACTAGATGTATAATATCAAATGGTTGGCCGTGATTCTTCTCATGGCCAACCATTTTTTCTGTTATTAGATAGAATTGCCTAGTTTCTCAGATTCTAATCAGTGAGTGCTATAATGATTTACCATTTTATCTAGATATGCTCTCCTCTTACTTACTTCTTATAATCCTCTCACATATAATATCTGCAATCTCAAAGATTGACAAAGTCCCATCCACTATTATGTCAGAGTCTGGTTTAATTGTTTTTAACATCTCAAGATAGCCTCTTCTTCCACCCGAAACATAGTTATCCATATCGGATAAAATATTTTGGGTGGTATTACCGTGGAAATCTCGAGTTAACCGCCGCACTAGAGCAACGTCTAACGGGGTATCAATAAATACACTTAAATCAATGAATCTACTTATTAAAGAATGCTTATATGCAAAAGGATAATCTAATATTATAAAGTCCAACCGTTCAGAAAGTAGTATTTCCAATTCCTCTAAGAAAGGGGATAAATTCCACTCGTCATAGTTGGCACCATTATCCACCCAACTTATGATGTTCTCGGGTCCTTCCAAATCATAGGTATCAAAGAATAGCGCTTTAGAATTATGTAATTTTTCGTTTAGTTGTTTTACTATAGTTGTTTTCCCACCACCAGAAACGGCAGCTATAGAAATGACAAAAGGTTTCATATTATACTCCCTACCTGCGCTGAAATTTGCGTAATAAACTTACCATAATGGAAAGAGACGTTATTCTTTTTGAAATTTGAAAAGCTAAAAATCCCTAATATAAAACAAAACATAATTAAAATCCATGCTATTCCTGAAAATAATCCAAAGTGTAACAATCAAACAGTAGCCAGCACTTGTATTTCTATTTTTTACCCAGAAGAGTAATGTTATAAAACGGCAATCCCCATAATAATAGTGAAACCGACGTTTAGCATTCCTTTTACTTCTTGTTCTATCGGAAACAGAATTAGAATACCTCCTTTGTTTCTGCCCAAGTACTGAAGCTTTTTAAATTCACATTTAGACATCTGAGAGTGTTTCATATCTCTCTTAAATTTACCTCTATCCCTCTATTCTATAGTTACTTCCAAAAACCTTGCCTCTTCTTTAAAGTAAAAGAGGATGGGACAGAACCCCAAAACAGCATTTTTCTCTGTGAGAAAAATGCTGTTTTTTTGCTGTGCACAAAATTGATTTCCATTCCAGGGACCCTTTCCACGGGCGTGGCCTGAGCCTGTAGTCTCAGGCGTCACGCTATTCCCGTAGGAGTCGCCCCTCCATTCCAATCAATTTTATTAAATATCCATTATTTAGTAAAGGTTTCTCCTTATCCAATAAAAATTTCTACTTCTGTCCCAGCCCCACTTTTATATCCATTTTAAATATTCAGTCTTGGTCAAGCTATAGAACACCTTCACAGGTTCGCAATTCTCACCGTATCTCTAGCTATCATAATTTCTTCATTTGTCGGAATGACGATAACTTTTACTGGAGAATGAGGATAATTAATAAAAGTTTCTTTCCCGTTTATTTTATTTAAATCTGGATCCATGTACACTCCCATAAACTGGAGCCCTTTTAATACTTTTTCACGTATTACTTCACTATTCTCTCCAATACCCGCTGTGAAAATAATTGCATCTACGCCATTCATACGTGCTGCATAAGAACCCATGTATTTATGAATTCGATCGGCAAATACGTCTAGTGCCAGCTGCGCACGATCGTTTCCTTTGGCAGCTTCTCCAACAATATCTCTTAAATCACTAGAGAATCCTGAAACACCTAGCATTCCCGATTTTTTATTAAGAATATCTAGGATACCCTCTGCATCTTTGCCTGTTTTCTCCATCAAATAAGGGATTAAAGCAGGATCAATATTACCAGATCTTGTTCCCATTGTTACACCAGCTAGTGGCGTAAATCCCATGGATGTATCGATTGATTTACCATGATGAATAGCAGCAATACTTGCCCCATTGCCTAGGTGACAGGATATAAATCGAGTTGTCTCCAGCTGTCTATTTAATAGGACTGCAGCTCTTTGCGATACATACTTATGGGAAGTCCCGTGAAAACCATATTTTCTAATACCGTATTTTTCATAGTAGTCGTAAGGAATTGAGTATAGATAAGAGCTTTCTGGCATCGTTTGATGAAAAGCTGTATCAAAAACAGCTACAGCTGGGACATTTGGAAGCTCCTTTTTAAATACCTTTATACCAGTTATGTTTGCTGGATTATGGAGTGGAGCTAACTCAGATAATTCGTCGAGGCTCTTTAATACTTCCTCGTTTATTAAAACAGAATCACTGTAAACCTCACCTCCATGTACTACTCGATGCCCAACTCCTTGGATTTCATCTAACGAATGAATTACATTTTTTTCAATCAGCATATTTATCAATAGTTTTACTGCTTGTTCGTGATTGTCCACCTGTTCAATTATATTAATACGTTCTTCATTTGTCGTCATTGTAAAAATAGGATTACCTAGACCAATTCTTTCGATTAACCCTTTTGCAATTACCTGTTCGTCTACCATTTCAAAAACTTGGAATTTTAATGAAGAGCTTCCTGCATTTATCGCTAATATTATTGGCATAAAAAACGCTCCTTCGTTGAACTAGTACTTTAATTGTACCGTTCAAAGAAGGAGCAAGCAACTTACTTCATATTCTCTTCTTGCCAAATTTCGATCTTTTTCAAAAATAGTTCCATCGCTTCTTTGTTCATCATATTCGGAACCTTCGCTAATAGAACCTCTCTCGGTGCCTTCAAATTATCGCTTTTCTTTTGTAATATCAAGAGGCTTTTCTCTTGTCCCTTTGTTTTGAAAATGGAATTTGGAAATTGTATGACTGCTTGAATCCAACCATTTTCCTTGATGAATTCATGAAGTTTTGGTGCCTGCTTAGATTCAAATATAGTATCTGGTACTAAAAAGAATAGATAGCCACCTGGTTTTACATGCTTCATCGATTGTTCCATAAACAAATGGTGAGCATACGGCATTTCCTCTGTACTGTGTAAGAAGTATTCCTGTGAAGTTTCTGCATCTGGATAATATCCAACTGGTAGGTCGCTTACGACAATATCAACAGGATCGATTAAAAGAGGTTTTAATGCATCCTGTCTAAATAATTGAATGTCATGTGTAAGGAGTTCACCAGTTTGTGCAGCCAATTGGATTAACAGTTCATCAATTTCTACACCAAATGCATAGTTTTCCGATGGCAATGCATTCATAATAGTATACAATAAATTACCCGTTCCAAGTGCAGGGTCTAAAATAGATAGTTCTTTTTTGTTTTTTGTCAGTTCTTTTACAAAATAACTTACTAATAGTCCAATTGCATCTGGTGTCATTTGATGATTAACCTGAGCAGATTTCTTCATGCCTTTTAAAATGGCTAATTGAATAGCTTTGCGAATTTGTTCTTTATCTGCATCGATAATAGACGGTCTCTTTTTATCAGATAGCCAAAGTTCTAGTGCATAAACGACACCTTCTAAATATGTAGCAAAAGCCTCATTCTCGATAAAACTGCTTTCTTGATCAATAAATGTAAAGATTTGTTCAACATGTGTGTGCATAGTATCCCTCATAGTAAAACCCACTCTATAGCTTCAGAGTGGGCTTGCTTTTATTTTATAGATAAAAAGTATATCCTTTATACCCATTATATGTCTAGCTCCAACTCCTAGTCCTTCGAACGCTTCAAAAGTGCAAGGCAAAGTGCGCCTTTATTGCAATTCTTCCAGCGCTTTTCACGGCTAACATAGGCGTTTGGGCTTTCTTATTTTGTTAATGCTTTTACTGCTTCTAATGCTTTTTCATAGTTTGGATGATCTGTTCCTTCTCCAACATATTCAGCATAAGTTACAACATCGTTTTTATCTACTACAAATACAGAACGAGCTAATAAACGTAATTCTTGCATAAGTACTCCGTAAGACTCTCCGAATGATGCATCACGGTGATCAGATAAAGTTTGGATTGCATCAGCAGCATTAGCCCCACACCAACGTTTTTGAGCGAAAGGTAAATCCATTGAAACAGTTAAAATTGCTACATCATCACCTAAACTAGCAGCCTCTGAGTTAAATTTGTTAGTTTGTGTAGAACAAACTCCTGTATCTAGGGAAGGAACTACACTGATTAAACGAATTTTACCAGCTGAATCTTGTAGAGTAACGGGTGATAAATCATTTGCTAGCACTGTAAAGCTTGGTGCCTTTTCCCCAACAACCACTTCTTTACCAACTAATGTTACAGGATTATTTTTAAATGTTACTTGTGCCATAATATGTAGCCTCCTTTTTCATACCTTCATCTTACTAGAATACGTTCGGCTCATGCAACTCTTTTGCAACAGCATTTTCATATGTTACTTTCTCTTTCAAATCATACACTGCTTCATGTACGACTAATGTATCAGCTATAAAATCATGTACACCTTGCTTTTTAGGTGTGAAAGCTACGACTAAATAAGGAATATTCAATGGAATTATAGATATTAATCGACCAATCCACTCTCTAAATATAACAGTACTCCATTTTAGTTTTTCACCGTCTTTCGATATTACACGAATGCCAAATATCATCTTTCCAACCGTCTGGCTGCATAGTTTTGTCATCAACACAAAATACGCATAGAAGATAACTGCTGTGATTACTGTAAAGGGTGCATACCATTCGGGACTATTTAACTCGAATGAAAACAAACGAAATATAGGTTTGATCAATAACATTCCTATAGATGCTAAAACGAGAATATCTACTGTATATGCCCAAAAACGAATCCAAAAGCCTGCAGCCTTCTGTCCATATTGTGCAGTACGATGAACAATTACTTGCTGGGTTGCAGAGGTGTTCGCTTGCACATGCTGCTCTTCTGATTGTACAAATTCACTCATCTTAAACCCTCCTTATTCATTCCCATATAAATACATCATTTTTGGCGAACTATTTTCTGTGATTAACTGTCCAATAAGCTTGGATTCAATGTCTAAACCTAAGAATGATTGGGCTTTCATCGCAAATAACGAAGCAAAGCTTTGTGAGTAACCATATTCAAATACTTCTGCATTCTCCAGGTTATAGTCTGTTTTTATAGCTTGAACGACATCCTCTAAAAATCCATAGTCATCAGCTAATCCAGCTTCGATTGCCTGACGACCATTTAATATTCGACCATCTGCAACTTTCTTAACTTCTGCTTCCGTCATGTTTCTACCTTTTTCGATAATATCAACGAAGTCCTCATACGAGTCGTTTAACATTTCTTGAAGCATTGCCCTTTCTGCCTCTGTCATTTCTCTTGTAGGACTCATAATATCTTTGTATGGTCCTGATTTAATTGTTACAAATTCCACGCCATATTTTTCTGCTAATTTACCATAGTTAACACTTTGCATGATTACACCAATTGACCCTGTCATCGTTTCTTTATTTACAAATATTTTATCTGCAGGAGCCGAAATGTAATAACCGCCCGATGCAGCCATACTTCCCATCGAAACATATATTGGCTTTTCAGTTTCTTCCTGAAGTTCAATAATTTCTTTATAAATTTGTGCAGATTCGACAACTCCACCACCAGGTGAATTTACTTGTAACACAATTGCTTTAACCGAATCATCCACTTTCACTTGCTCTAATTGCTGTAGGAAATATTGATGGTTATATCCTTCTGCTGCAAAAAGTGAGCTTGCACTTCCTGTATCTTGTATTGTCCCATCTACTGTAAGTAATGCAATTCGTTCGTTTGTACTTCCTTCTTCTACAACGGTTTCAAAGAATTCTGAGCTAGAAGCAGATGCAAATTCATCCAAATACGATGTCCAATCTGTTGAAAATGCTGTTGAAACGGTATTGACGAAAATCGAAATAAGTAATAATAATGATGCTCCTAAAATAGCAAACCAGCGTTTCATATTCATATGTACAATTCCTCCTTTAATACTTCTCTTTACATACGTAAAAAATATCTAAATGTTTCACGAAATGGTAAAATAAATATATACAACAGTAAAGGAGAATGTTTATGGCCTCCAAAAACGCAATATATTTATATACTAAGAATGACACAAAATCTTTGCAAAGAAAAGACAGAATCGCCGAAGCAATACATAGTCATGGTTTTAAGGTTGTTGAAGACTCCAGGCTTGCATCCATAATCGTCAGCATTGGTACGGATGGATCCTTTTTACAAGCAGTTCGTAAAACTGGATTTAGACAGGATTGTTTGTATGCTGGTATTTCCACAACGGATACACTCAGTATGTACTGTGATTTTTTAGCAGATGATATAGATGCTATGGCTGAGGCAGTTCTTACGAAGAATATACAAGTTCGGAAATATCCATTGCTAGAAGTTTCGGTAAATAATCACCCGAAGTTTTTATGTCTAAATGAATTTACAATTCGCTCGAATATTATTAAAGCATTTGTATTAGATATCATAATCGATCAGAAGCATTTTGAGTCCTTCCGAGGCGACGGCATGGTAATTTCTACTCCAACAGGTAGCTCAGGTTATAACAAATCACTGAATGGTGCGGTGGTTGACCCTCTGCTTCCATGTATTCAAGTTGCAGAAATAGCATCTGTAAATAGCAATGAATATAGAACTTTAGGTTCATCCTTTATATTAAGTGGTCAGAGAACACTAGAGCTTCGCTTGCATAAGGACTGGAATGATTACCCTTCGATGAGCACAGATAACGAAGCACTTAGCATCCAGCATGTAGAGAATGTATCTATTTGTTTAAGTGATAAAATCATCAAGACCGTTAAAATGAAGAATAATAGTTATTGGGAAAAAGTGAAAAGATCGTTTTTATAATTCAAAACAGATAGCTTCGTTTTGCAACGGAACTATCTGTTTTTTTCTTATCTGCCCAGTTCCAGCGTCTAGCCCCTTTAGTCGCTTCAGGATTTCAGCGATTGTCTGACTTACATAGGCGCTTGAGCTTTTCTTACTTCCATTATTTTAGAAACTGTAAATAATATCAGTGCAAGCCAGATACATGAAAATGATAGAAATTCTATCTTACTAAATGCCTCATCGTATAACAAGATCCCTACTAGCAGCATTATCGTAGGTGCTATGTACTGAAAAAATCCTGACATATATAGCGGCATTGTTTTCGTTCCCTTAGCAAATAATATTAATGGCACAGCAGTTGCAACACCTGTGAATATTAGGAGGATGACAGTAGGTGCATTCGACGTAAAAAATGCTGCTTTATCGGAAACTACTAGGTAGACAAAATAGACTAACGCAACAGGTAAAACAAAAAAGGTTTCAATCGTTAATCCTCGTAACGCATCGATTTTGATACTTTTCTTGATGAGACCATATAAGGCAAATGTGATAGCGAGCGTAAATGCTATCCACGGAATTCCACCGTAAGAAACAGTTAAAATAATCACACCAACAGCTGCAAGTAGCACAGAGAGTTGTTGCGCTCTTGATAATCTTTCTTTTAAGAACACAATTCCTAGTAATATGGAAAGTAGCGGATTTATATAATACCCTAAGCTTGTCTGTACGATAAAACCAGCATTCACTGCATATATGTATGTAAACCAATTTCCTGTTATTAGATAGGAAGCTACAAAAAGCCCCCAGAAAGATTTTTTGTTTGCCCATAAATCCTTCAGATCAATTTTAAGCTGTTTAAAATTTCTACCTACAATTACTAGCATCAGTGTAAATATAAATGACCAAATTACCCTCCCTGAAAGTATTTCATCACTTGATACATGCTCTAATAATTTCCAATATATTGGCATGAATCCCCATAAAACGTATGCCAGTACTACAAATATGATTCCTTGTTTTTCTTCCGATCCCAATTATGACACCTCTTTTACTTTGTAACTCGAAATATTAAACTATTATATTGCTTTAAATTACTAAAGTAAATAAGAAAACACGGAGAGATAATTTCTCACCGTGTTTTCTGAATAATTTTCAACTCATACACTTACTTTTTACTCTGTTCTTTTTGTCGTAAGTCTAATCTTCTAATTTTACCAGATGTTGTTTTTGGTAATACATCGATAAATTCGATTTCTCTAGGATATTTATAAGGAGCAGTTATTTGTTTCACATGATTTTGTAGTTCTTTTATTAACTCCTCTGAACCTATAATTGATGCATCACGTAATACTACAAATGCCTTAACAATGCTTCCTCTTTCAGGATGTGGTTTTCCAACTACAGCGCATTCTTGCACTGCTGGATGTTTTGTCAATGCATCTTCTACTTCAAATGGACCGATTGTGTAACCCGAGCTAATTATAATGTCGTCTCCTCGACCTTCAAACCAGAAGTAACCATCCTCATCTTTTTTCGCAAGGTCACCTGTAATATAGTAGTCTCCTCTAAATTGCATAGAAGTTCTTTCAGGATCTTTTAAGTATTCTTTAAATAATGCTGGTGTTTCTAGATGAACAGCTATATCTCCAACTTCTCCTGGAGCACAAATTTGCCCTAGGTCATTAATAATATCAACTGTATTTCCTGGAGTTGGTTTCCCCATGGATCCAGGTCTTGCCTCCATGCCCTTCATCGTGCCAACAAGTAACGTATTTTCCGTTTGGCCGTAGCCATCTCGCACTTCTAGACCAAACACTCTATCAAAAGTTTCAATTACCTCTCTATTCAACGGCTCCCCTGCAGAAACAGCACTATGAAGAGAGGATAGATTATACTCGTTTAATGTATCTACTTTCGCCATGATTCGGTACTCTGTAGGCGTACAACAAAGAACATTAACTTTCTTCTCTTGTATAATTTTAAGGTATGTTTTAGGTTCAAACTTCCCGTTATAAACATAGCCGATTGCACCACTACCTAGCGTAGCTAAGAAAGGACTCCAAATCCATTTTTGCCAGCCCGGACTTGCTGTTGCCCACACAACATCTCCCTCTTGAATTGCCAACCAGTTTGGTCCAGAAGTGCGTAAATGTGCAAAAGCCCAGCCATGTGTATGGACAACACCTTTAGGATTTCCAGTCGTACCACTTGTGTAGGAAAGGAATGCCATGTCATCCTTTAATGTATCAATTGTTTGAAATTCTTCCGACTCCGCTTTTATTTCTTCCGTCAATGAAATCCAATTGTCCTTCTTATTGCCGATTACAAATAATAGTTGATCATCTATGTTGCGTACTTCTTCAAATTGATCAAGGAATGGTTCATATGCAATAATTGCCTTTGCTTCACTATGTGTCAAACGGTATTCAATATCCTTTGCACGAAGCATTTCAGAACTTGGTATTACAACAAGACCTGCTTTTAGTGCAGCAATATATATTTCATACGCTTCGATTAAACGAGGTACCATTATTAATACTACGTCACCTTTTTGGAGGCCTTTACGGGTGAACAGATTGGCAATTTTGTTAGCTCTTTGGAGTAAATGCTTGTATGTACTTTTTTTCTGTTCCCCATCTTCTGATTCCCATATTAACGCTAATTTTTCTTCATCAACCGCAAATTTTTCAAATTCTGTTACAAGGTTATAATGTTCCGGAGCTATTAAATTTTGTTTATTCATTTGACTTCCTCCTTTTCAATGTTTTAATTATAGAGGAAAATCACAAGTTTTAGTAAACAAAAGTTTCAACTTTCAGATATTTCTCTATTGAAGTACTCCAAAAGAAAATTTTATCCAATAAATGTTGTAGTATTAAGACAAACAAACTTGATGTTGTGGTGCATGCAAGGTCTTTCCTCCATTATCAGCTTAAAATGTGCAAAAACAGAGAGCTGAATAAATACATTCGGTACGTGAGACTTTTTTGGATGCGTAACGTTCGGGAGTCTTTGCACAACTTTGCCGTGGGTTCTCGCAACATTGGTCGTCGTTTGCGCAACATTCGCTCCGGTACACAGCTTTTTTGGGATGCGCAACTTTCAGAAGTCATTGCGCAACTTTGCCGTGGGTTCTCGCAACATTCGCTCCCTTTTGCGCATCATTCACTCTGGTATACGCATTTTTTTTCGAATGCACAACTTCCGTGAGTCTTTGCACAACATTTCACCATTCCAGAACACTGGATGTAGGTATCAAAAAAACCGATAGCCTAGGCTACCGGTTTTTTATGATTACTTATTTTTGGAATCCGTTCATTTGTTGTTGGGCTTGGGCAACTAATCGCTTAGTAATTTCTCCGCCTACGGATCCGTTGGCACGCGATGATGCTTCACCACCAAGTTGTACTCCAAACTCTTGAGCGATCTCATATTTCATTTGATCTAGCGCTTGTCTTACACCTGGTACTAGAAGTTGGTTTGAGCTATTATTGTTTGGCATGTTCCTCACCTCCTTGTGAAATTAGATTGTTCATTTTCATCTAATTCATACACAGAGAAGAAAAGGTATTTTTTGTCATTTGTTAAAGTAGATTTGAAAAATCATTCGACTTTTTCATTGGGAATGAAAGAACTTCTCTATTTTGTACTGCTTCTGTTATTAATTCATCAAAATCCTTAAAGCTCTCGTAGTATTCCACTTTTTCAAGCTTCGGTTTAGTCTTTGGACAGGATGGTGTAAAGATAGTACAACAGTCTTCATAAGGTAAGATGGAAGTTTCGTACGTTCCAATTTCCCGGGCAATATCTATAATATCTAACTTATCCATAGAAATTAGCGGTCTGAAGATCGGTGTTGATGTAACAGCATTAATCGCAGTTAAGCTTTCCAACGTCTGGCTTGCAACTTGGCCTAAGCTCTCGCCAGTTACAATTCCTAAAGCTCCTATTTCTTCACGAACGAGATCTGAAATTTTCATCATTAAGCGTCTAGTAGTAGTCATTGATACGTTTTCAGGTATTTGAGCTTGTATACTTTGTTGAATATCTGTAAAAGGTATAACATGCAGTCTTACTGTTGCACCAAAGTGGCTTAACTGATTGGCAAGATCCATCACTTTTTCTTTTGACCGTTCACTTGTAAATGGAGGACTATGAAAATGAATTGCATCCAGGCGAACACCACGTTTCAAAAGCATATATCCAGCAACAGGGCTATCAATTCCGCCTGATAACATCAGTAAGGAACGACCGTTTGAACCAAGAGGCATTCCACCTGCGCCAGGAATTACCTGTGCCATCATATATACAGCATCATTTAATACTTCAATACGTAAATCTATCTCTGGCTTTTTCATTTGAACTTTTAAAGTTGGATATTGTCTTAATACATTGCTTGCTACCACGCTTTGCAGCTCATATGTGTCCAGCGGGAAAAACTTATCTGAACGTTTTACGGTAACACGAAATGTTTTATCTTGGCTTTCTAGGCTGTCCATAATTTTGAGTGCAGTTGCTTGAATATCATCTAAATCTTTTGAACAAGAAGCTACTGGACTAAATGATTGAATACCAAATATTTTAGGCAATCGTTCTATTAACGCATGAATTTCCGAATCATCGGATGATGTTAAGAACATGCGATCTCTTTCGGCTTGAATCTTAATATTAGGCAAATCCACAAAGGAAAACCTTATATTATTGCGTAAATGTGATATAAATTGCTTACGATTTTTTCCTTTGGTGGATAATTCACCATAACGTACTAATATTTTTTCCCACTTCATACTTATTTAATCTCCTTTTATTACATTCATTACTTGCTTGAACACAATTTTAAATTGGTCTATTTCCTGTTGGGTATTAATGGTACTAAGGCTTACTCTCAATACGCCTTTTATATAATCGTCTGAAATGTGCATAGACTTTAGTACATGACTTGTCTTCGTTTGTCTTGAAGAGCATGCACTACTAGTCGAAACAATGACATCCTGTTGCTGTAACGCATTGATCAGTACTTCTCCTTTAATTTTTCGTACCGAAAATGAAATTATATGTGGAGCTTTTTTAGATGGCGATATAATTTTAACAAAAGAGAAAGATTGCAAAAATTCCACTAAATCATTTGACCATATTTGTAATTTCTCTACTTTGTTTTCTAGATCTTCCATAGCAAGTCTCATTGCTTTCGCTGTTGAGACCGCCAAAGGTACAGAAGTTGTACCACTGCGAATACCCGATTCCTGTCCACCACCGTATAATATCGGTTCAATTTCGATGAATTTTTTTAAAGCGAGTAATCCTGAACCCTTTAATCCATGTATTTTATGAGAAGAGATAGTTATAGCATCAACATCGAGATTCTTAAAATTAACCTGCATTTTCCCAAAACTTTGAACTGCGTCCATATGAATAAGTGCTCTACTTTGTTCTCTTACAATTTTTGAAAGTTGTTCGATTGGCTGTATTGCACCTGTTTCATTATTTACATGCATGACACTTACCAATACGGTATCATCTCGGAGATTTTTTTTAACTGACTCCAACAAAATGATTCCTTCTGTATCTACAGGAATCCATTCAACTTCAAATCCTTGTTCGCTCAATTTTTTAGCTGCTTCTAAAATAGAAGGATGCTCAATTTCAGAAATTAATACATGCTTCCCACGATGCTTATATTTATGAGCTAGACCAAATATTGCTAGGTTATTGGACTCTGTTCCACCTGATGTAAAAAATATTTTTTCACTCGAAGTTTTCAGTATATCTGCAATTTGTTCTCTAGCAGATTGTAACAATTCATTTGTCTGATGTCCAAACGTATGAATGGAAGCTGGATTTGCCCAAAATTTTTCGTTGACAGTAACGAATGTATTTAGTACCTCAGGATGTACTTTAGTCGTCGCACTATTATCAAAATAAATCATTTTCAATAACTCTCCTTTTCGGAAAAAAACCACCGTCACAGAGTGAGGTGGTTCACATTTGTATACAAAATATGATTTTCAAACGTCTACAATTTCATACTTTTTTTTAATCGTATGATTATGTACGCAAATCGTTTTCTTTCACTAATGCATCAATCTTCTTTAAAGCACCTGGCTCTACCTCTTCCACTGCCGTCGCTGCATCCTCTAAAGCCTTAGAATAACGTAATTGTCTAAATGCTTCCTCTGCTTCCAATAGTCTTGCGTGAACTTGCGGATGACTTGCGCGATAGCGGTTACCATACTGAATAATTTTTTCTGTAAGTAAAACATTTTCTAGCATTTCTTTCGCTCTGTTATGTACTTCTTCCATACACGCCTCTGCTTTTTCTAAATAATTATCTACTAACGACATATTTAGTGGCACTTCCTGAAGGCTTTGCATTGCTACATAAATATGCTCTTCTGCTTCTTCTAAACGAACATCCATATCCTCTGGAATTCCAGGTATATTGGCTTTTTGTAGCATGCGGTCAGTATCATGTAACATACTTTTTAGCTCATCTAGTTTTGCACGTGCACTATTCTCATCAATTCGAAGATTTTTCAAGCGATTAGCAAATCGGTCTTGTTCTTCGTAAAGTCGATCAATTTCTTCAGCAATATCATTTAACTCTTCTTGGAGGCTTGAGTATGCAGATTGTTCTTCCTCTACACGGCTAGAAAGCAATTCATACTTCTTCTCTAATTCCTCCAACTCTTTTAAGCAGCTTTGTGGAATTTCCGCCTCTTTTTCAGGTAGACGATAGCTTTGCTGTACATACGCAGCTTCTTCACTAACAGCACGTGTAACAGATGTTACTTCTCGTAAACGTGTACCCGTTTGCTCTTTGTATTGATCTACATATTTTTTTGCAAGTACTTCTTTTTCCAACATATCATAGAATGTGTCTAATTCATCTTTTAACTCTTCTACTCTACTAATTGTTTTACCGACATTTAGTTCAATGATTGCTTGTTTTAGCTCTATGAGTTCCGCTTCAATGCTATCTAATTTTTTATTCATTTCAAGATGCTGCAAGTAATAAGAACTCTCTTCCATTTCTTTTTGTCCATTACGTAATTCATGAATTATGGCTGGAATTTTATGTTGAATTTCGGATAAAACTGCTGGAATATCATGTAATTTAGGGAAGAATTTTTGCCCTTCATCTTGAACAGTAATAACAAGTTCACGGGCACTTAAATAATTTCCCGTATCCGTTAGACGATCGAATTCGTCAAATTGCGGAATGAAGGATTCTAGCTTTTGCTCCAGCGCATTTACTGCTGCACCAAAGGAATGCTGATGAGCTAGAAGTGTTTTTCTAGCTGCACGATGCTGCTCTTTTAGTTGCTCCATCTCGATACGATTTTTTTCTTCACTACCGATTAGATCTTCGAGTTCATTTAATATTTCGGACATTTTTTTATCACAAAGGGATATTAATATTTGAATCTCTTTTTCAATTTTTGTCGCTTTTGGAAATATAAATCTATCTATACTTTCTTCCGCATCAAATAAAAGAACATCAATCTTGGGCATATGTACATCCATTACCTCTGTCCATGCATTTCTCCATCTTTCAAACATTTCCTCTGTTTGCCCATTCATATTAAGTTGTTTCACTTTTGTCATTTCTTCTAAAATTGGTTTGTTTTGAATTTGATGTTTCTCATGTTCTAATCTTTCTATTTCTGCGTTATGTTTTCGTCTTATGATAAATGCAAAAATTGCAATTACTAAAAGTATAATGACTGCTGGGATGATATACTTCATTGTAAGCCCCCTGTTCCAAATTCAAAAAGTTCTATTTCCAATGTTACTCTATATCTTACCATGCTTTTTATGTTATTGTTTCATAAAACAAGAGAAAAACAATTAAATCTTAAAAAATCTTATATTTCTATAATTTGGAGGCTGATTTCTTTGAAAAAGGATGGTCATATCCACACACCCTATTGTCCACATGGGACTGAAGATTCTTTTCATTTGTATATTGAACAAGCTATTCAAAAGGATTTTGGGGCAATTACCTTTACGGAGCACGCACCCTTACCTGTTGGTTTTATAGACCCAACACCGAATAAGGATAGCGGGATGAGCATGAACCAATTAGAATCTTATATTTACGAGGTACAAAAGTTGAAAAAAGAATATAACCAAGATATTGTTATTTCTACAGGCTTAGAAATCGATTTTATAACTGGGTTTGAACAAAATACTATTTCTTTCTTAAATACATATGGAAAATACTTAGATGACTCTATTTTATCAGTTCATTTTATAAAATACGAAGATGATTATACTTGTATTGACTTTTCTAAATCTACATTTTTAGATTTCATCGATCGACTTGGAAACCCAATGTCTGTGTATAAATTGTATTATAAAACACTGATGGATTCAATAACGAGTAATCTTGGAAATTATAAACCGAATCGAATCGGTCATATAACGTTAGTACACAAATTCCAACATGCCTTTAGCGAAGAAGTTCAAGACCATGAAGATATAGTAGCTATTTTGAATGAAATCAAACATCAGAAGCTAGAACTTGATGTAAATAGCGCTGGTTTAGCTAAGCCTTATTGTTTAGAAACGTATCCTCCACTTCCTTATATAAAGCTAGCGAAGGAACTCGAGATTCCACTTGTATTTGGATCGGATGCACATCAAGCAAAAGATTTACATCAGTTTTACAACGAAATAAGTACTTTACTATAGTTAGAATGGAGACAATAATTATGTTCACAAAATCAGCCTACTCAGAAGATTTAACAGCAAATTACAATATGTTATCCAAACAATTAGACGCTCTTTTAACTGGAGAGACAAATGCAATTGCAAATTTCAGTAATGCATCCGCCTTATTAAATCAATTTTTTGATCAGATTAATTGGGTTGGGTTTTATATAATGGAAGATGGAGAGCTAGTATTAGGACCATTCCAAGGATTACCTGCATGTGTAAGAATCCCGCTGAATAGAGGTGTATGCGGAGCAGCTGCTTCAAAACAAGAAACAGTTATTGTCCCAGATGTGCACGCATATCCAGGTCATATCGCATGTGATGCAGCGTCACAATCCGAAATTGTAGTTCCCATCGTTAAAGACGGAGAACTTGTAGGAGTTTTGGACATCGATAGCCCTATTAAAGATCGATTCACAAAGCAGGATTCGGAAGGTTTGGAGCAATTTATCCAAGTGTTGGTTAAGCATATTTAACGATAAGGGGGCCCTTTATAAGGTCCCCCTTATTTATTGGTTCCTGTTTTAACTATCTATTTTATGACCACAGCTATTCATGGTGCAATAACTTCTATTTTAAATAACCTGTGTCATAACAATCATTACTATAAAAGCTAACGTAAAGAAATACCTCTTGTTATAAAAGTACGTCGTACAGCCGCCTCGTCTACTTTTGGTTCCTTAATATACGCCGATTTATGCCATAGACGGATAGCCTTTGTTGGATTTTATATTGCCAAATCGAAATAGCATAGAATGCAATGACTACGATAAAAATAAAACTAGTTTAAATATACAAACCTCCACCTTCTCCTTTAAGCTACCAAGTAGTACACTTTTTTCACAATTTAGGAAAAATGGTAGTTAGTTCAATTAAGTCATCTATTACCAAATCAGCCTGAGCAAGTTCATCTTCTTGTGCAAAATCAAAATTACACCCAATTGCAATTAAACCATTTTCTTTAGCCGCACTTATATCTGATAGACGGTCTCCGACTACCGCTGCTTTTTTTATATCATATTTCTTTATAATAGTCCTAACTAAATCTGCTTTATCCAGCGTCAGTATTTGTTGAATACTAAAAGTTTCAGTAACCCAGTTATCTAAATTATAATAACTTACAATTGCGTTTAAATATTCCGTTAAACCATTACTAGCTATGTAAATGGAACAATTTTTCTCTTTTAAATAACTGAAAACTTCCTTTACATTAGGATATAAAGCACCTTTCCCACCTTTTATATTTTCAACTAATCTTTCCAGAAAATAAGCATCCGTTTGTTCTCTTTCTTCATTGGAATGATTAGGTAACAAAGCTTCCCAAACTTTTGGTAAAGGTACACCCATAATTTCACGGTATTTATCAATAGGAGTTACTGTATCCCATTTATGTAATGAACGTAAATGGTTAAAAGTGTCATCAAGTGATAATTCTAAAATTTTATCTGTTTGAAATAGAGTTCCATCCATATCAAAAATCAGTGACTGCAACATTGTTTTCTCCCCTTTTTAACATTGCTGAATAGCTTCAAAAGTTTAGCTTCTAATTCCTGCAAATCCATAACAAGTTTTATATCTTCCTCAGGTTATATAAATATGAAAACTAATCCTAAATTCCGTAATGTATCATATATTTCTGTTCTTTTTTTGCCTGATTTATTTTTGTGGCTAAATCATTAAGTTCAATAGATTTTTTAATAATTTTTGAAGAAGCAACTACATCATAGAATAACGAAAGTGATTGTGGTGGAATGATCGTGATCCCCCAATTAGCTAAACCAAACTCAGGGCGATCAAGTGAATGATAATACGTTTTCATGATAGATAAATGTTCATATAAGTCATTAATAATATCATCATCCACAGAAATACAATTAAACTTTTGAGGACTATAATTATTAAAATTTTGCTCAATGTTAATGTCCTCAACTATTCCGAATTCATGATAAGGTATTATTAATCGCCTCTTTTCTGTACTAACTTGTTTCGCTAGTGAAAAATTAAAATAATTTAAATTTAACGTCTTTACTCGGATAAACATCAGCAAACCAACGCAGCACGCTATTGTGATGATTGATGATCTGCCCCGCTGTTAGTTCTTTGGAATCCCACGTGCTATGTGTGTCTGAAACTAGAGTCACCTTATACCCCATACTAAAAGCTCTTCTACATGTTGTGTCAACACACACTTCTGTTTGAATGCCTGAAATAATCAAATGTTCAATCCCTTGTCTCTTCAGTTCCTCATCTAAAGAGGTATTAAAAAATGAATCTGGAGTCGTTTTTTGAATGATAATATCTTCACTTTTTGGAGTAATGGAAGAATGGATTTCCCAACTATTTGTTCCATACTCTAATTGTTTCCCAGCGGCTTCATTATGCTGTACATAAAAAATCGGTATCTCCATCGACCTTGCCCGGATTAATAAACCATTTAAATTTTGTAATAACCTATCCCCTTTGAATACTTCTTCTCCTACTTGGAACATTCCATTTTGAACGTCAATTATTAATAGCGCTTCCTTCGTCAAAATACTCACTCCCTCTGTTCTCCTTACCAAAAAATATTTCAGTAATACATCTCATTTGTTAATATAAACTACTATAATTGAAACTCTTTTTTTATAATTTGGGCTACTTCTTCTACACTCAAATATGTGTTATCTATCCGTAAATAGTTTTCCTTGTCAATTTCACCCTTCTTAGAATTCAACCTGTTACTTTCTAGAGAACTTAATAAATGTTGTTCAGATTGTTCCATATTTCTTTTAGTTGGTTTATGTTCAAGTCTATGTGGTGTCTTATTTCTTTTTAACCTTTCAGCTACGTTGGCTTCTAATTCAATAAAATAAATATTAGCCCCCTGTGCGGCTATGATTTGACACATCTTTTCTATTTCTTCCCAATCTTCTTTTTGATCAAAATACCATACCTTAGTAAAAATCATCCCATTACTATCACTTTTTGAAAATGATTTAAATATTTCCTGCCGAAATAGATGTGTTAATCTCCACATTTCTGGACTAAAGCCAAATAGTGGCTCTAACAGATCAATAGTCATATGGTTATGGAATAACTTCATGCCTGTTACCTTTGCTAGTTCTTGTCCGACAGTCATTTTTCCAACTGCTTGTGGTCCAAATATAAAAACAAATTTCTTCATATTAAATTCCTCCTTGATAGAGAGACCTACTCTTTAGTACAAAATCCTACAAAATGCGTTAATCCTCCTGATTAAAGCATATGCCTGTTATGTAATAATTTTAAGCCAAGTCATTATTCGAATAATCTGAAATGGTTCAAACCAAGTAACTAAAAATATAATAATAAAAAAAGAAGCAACTGATATAAACTTTAAACTTCCTTTTTCCTTTTTAGAAATAGCTATAAAACTAAATATACCTCCAATTAATAAAAAAATAGCTCCTACAAACAGAATGGGCTCAAAATAATAATCCTTATCTATCCAAGTTAATGCAAAGAACAGAGTCCCTAAAATGATAGAGACTATTGAACTTATACTGAATGGTTTCATAATACACCCCAAATTCTTTTTCTAAATTTGACTTTATTTTTCATAATAAGTTTTTTCTCGTTCAACCAAATTTGTTTTATTATAACTAGTTCCATCTTCATTATAGAAAATAGCAGTTTTTAAAATTTTCGATACATAACTTACAAATAAATCCTTAGTATTTCTAATAACGCATAAACTATCTAAAGCTCTTTCATTAGCCAATCTAAAACTATATTCCATTGAATGCTTTCCTAATATTTTTACACTGCAAAATTACTATGTAATTTAATGAAAAATAACTTAGTAGCTTGTTAAGATTAATTTCCCTTTTTTCTCTGTAGAAGACTCAACATCATCAATAGCAGCATGTATATTCAGCAAATCATATTTAGAATCTACCCTCATCAAGCTTAACTTTTGGTCATCTATTAACCTTATCAAGCTTCTAAACGTTTTCTGCCATTTATCTGCCGTTACAATATTATTCCAATTCCGCAAATGAAAGATATTAGCATTAACTTTGGCATTATTTACAATGTCTGCCCAGTTTACTTGTATCCCCGATAAAAGACCGATTGTTAAAAAATTGCCATTAGGATGTACACAAAATGCCAGCTCGTTTCCAGATACGCCTCCAATAGAGTCAATAGCAGCATCTGCGCCGATTCCATTTGTTATTTCCATAACTGTTTCATAGAGTGGAACAGTAGAGGTATCAATTACATAAGATGCGCCAAGACGGAGTAAATCTTCTGTATATTTATTACTTCTAGTTACTGCAATTAATCGAAAACCTATTATTCTCGATAATTGAGCATAAATATGACCAATGGAAGAACCACACGCATTAACTAACAAAACGTCATTCGGTTTTAAGTTTAAAACTTCCGTACAAGTTACCCATGCTGTAATTGGATTGATATACATTTGTGATGCCGTAAAGTCATCAATAGAATCGGGTATGGGAACAGCAAGTTCAGCTGATGTTTTAACAAGTTCTTGCCAAGTGCCTTCCCCGCGTAAGGGCAAAACACGTTTCCCAATAAGACCTTTAGAAACTAAAGGACCAACCCCCTCTACAATACCTATCCCTTCATAACCCGGAATATTTGGTAGCGAAATTCGATGGGAATAAGCCCCTCTTATTGGAATTAAGTCTGAAGGGTTTATAGGTCGTGCCAACATTCGAACAATGACTTCATTTTCTTTAGGAAGTTCAATCCTTTTCTCCTCAACTTTCAAAACATTTTTAGGACTACCGAATTCATAGAACTTAATACATTTCGCATACAAAACTTTATAGTCTCCTTTCAATAAATCTAGGTTTACATAATTATATTTTCTTTATTCTTGTACCAAAACCACCCTGTCTATATTCCTATATCAAATCCCTTTCTTGTCGACATCTAGGGTCTGTTTAGTCAAACCAGTCATAGAGTATTTCTAATCGTTCATCATACGATGGGAAAAGTACATAGAACACAGGATATGTCCTCTCATCCTCATCATCTTGTTTCCAAAATAATGTTAACCATTCCTCAAAGTTATCTAAAACCTTAACAATACGTGGTTCAATTTGGCTAACATACCCAACCCTATATTCATCATTAGGAACATTATCTTCATACATAAATACTCAATGATTGTTCGAGTGATCTCCAGCATCAAACGTTGTGAAGGATATAAGCCGATTAGAATCTATCCACTCTTTAGTTTCTACTATTAAAATTTCATTAGGAATGTCTGGGATAATTCGATCGACTTTGCAAATATCACCAGATGGAGATTCTTTACTAACACCTCCAATGGGTTCACAATCCAATAAAAAAATACCATTGGAGAATTCCTTTAGAAACTTTACAAATGAAACAGGCAAACGATATCCAAGTGTTTCTTCATATATCGTAATCATTTCATCTGTAGCAACATCGAATCGATCAACATCAGGATACTTCCCATTAAATTGTTCGATAAATTCATCTATTCTCAAACTAGCACCCTTTCCAATTAGCTTATAAAAGAAGTTACATTGCTACAACGAGAAAGTAATAAATTCAGACAGTCAGCTACCTATTTAATGCTTAAGCTAATTTTTTAAATTTTTTTCAAGTATAATTTTATGTAATCCTTTTTCATCCTTATATGTGTTCATGACATCAAAGCCATTTTTTATATTCAAAATTAGCATGCTACGCCATTTATTCATTGTTTTTGTTTGAACAACACTATAACCTTTTTCTCTTAAATATTGATGTTGCTTTTCCATTATGGTAGAGCCAATACCAAATTCCCTAAAATCAGTATCTACTCCGCCTAACCAACTATAAAATTTAGTATCGTCTAACGCATATCCAATCTTATATCCAATAACTTTTTCACCACTCATAGCAGTAATAACTAATAACTGAGATTTTTTTTCCATTTTGTCAATTAAATTATCAGCTGCACCAAAAATTTCTGTATGTAATTCTACAATACTATCTAATAAAAAAGCATCAGGTAACGAATCAAAAATAAGGTAGTCAATCTCCAATTATATTTCCCCTTTCATTCCACTTACTTAATAAATGGAGTTCTAATGAACAGTTTGCCAAACAGATTCACTCATCCTCTAATGCAAAAATAACTACTACAAGATATACGTTAGAATATTGAAAAAGTTCCTGAATTTTATATGCATTATGGGAGATTTTAACTCTGCACTCAATATCAAAAAAAGAAGGCATTCGCCTATTAGCAAATGCCTAATGTAATATGTATCAGCTTTTGGAACAAGATGGTTAGCTTGGTCAACTCATAAAAGGGACGACTACCCAAGACACCCCACTTCAAACAAACGAAATGATCGTAAGTGTTAGGCAGCTCATAGTATTGCATTGAAAATACGTTAGATATAATATATTTAGTTACTTAAATTCTTTTAAGCACTCAATTATGATATCAGGTCTATCAGTATGAATGTCATGGTCACTCGAGTCTGCTATTATCAAAATCCCTCCTTCGGACAAATGAGATAATTCAAGTTGTAATTGACGCCAACACTCTTCATATAAAATTGCTTCTTGTTCTGGAATACCGTGTTTTATAAATGGTTTCACCGCTAGTTCTTTATCTCTTGCAATTACTTTTAGAGGAATATTCGGAAACTTCCCCATCGCTTTTATGCACTCACTGCTAGAGCCCCAATTTTCAAACTCATCTGCAATTGTATTAAATAGTCGGGGATTCGTTATAAATTCCTCAAAAACTAACCCGTCAATATCTGGTAATATTTTTTTATATTCATCAATCGTATTTTTAAATATTTCTTTAAGTTCGGTATTTGATTTTTTAGATATTACCCTATTACTTTCAACCATTTTCCCTACTGAGATTAGAGAGTTCATAACTGGTATATCAAGATCGTATAATTTGTTAAAGTTAAAAGAAGTAGAATCGACGAGTATTAGTCCTTTAACTTTACTTGGATACATTTTTACGTACTGCTGTGCACATAACCCTCCAAAAGAGTGACCCATTAATATAAATTTATCTGAAATCCCTATCTCCCTTACAAAGTCGTTGAGTTCTTCAGCAATATGCTGAGTTGTCCGAGATTTTCTAGGGGTCTGACTTCTACCGTAACCAGCCCTATGATACAAAATTACTCTAAAATCTTGTTTTATCTTTTCAACCAATGGATACCAATTATAAAAGGAGCTTCCTATTCCAATCTCTATAATGATAGTAGATTCTCCATCCCCAAACTCTTTATATTCTAGTTCTAATTTACTCAAAAATTAATCCCCCATAAACATTATTTAAATCGGCAATCCTACATAGATTGTATTAAGCAAACTACAACTTCTGCCTTCATATTTTTTCCAATAGAATACTCATAAAGGCGTAAAATAAAGAGGCTAGGACAGAACCCCAAAACAGCATTTTTCTCTGTGAGAAAAATGCTGTTTTTTTGCTGTGCACAAAATTGATTTCCATTCCAGGGACGCTTTCCACGGGCGTGGGAGTCGCCCCTCCATTCCAATCAATTTTATTAAATATCCATTATTTAGTAAAGGTTTCTCCTTATCCAATAAAATTACTACTTCTGTCCCAGCCTCCTTTACATTTTAGATAAGGCTTGCTTTAAATCTTCTACGATATCACTAGAGTTCTCTAGCCCAACGGAAAGTCTTAATAAGCCACCAGTTATACCCATCTCTAATCTTTCTTTTTCCGGTACAACTGAATGAGTCATCGTGTAAGGATGTTGGATCAATGTTTCAGCATCTCCTAAACTAACAGCAATTTTTATCAGCTTTAGTTCATTCATAAGCTTTTGTGCTTGTTTCACTCCCCCTTTTATAGTGAAGGAAATGAGACCGCCACCGGCTTTCATCTGCTTCTTCGCCACATGATACCCTGGATTATTTACATCAAATGGATAATAAATACTCTCAACAGCTGGATGTTCCTTTAACAAGTTGAATACTTTACTAGCGTTTTCCGAATGTCTGTCCATTCGTATATGCAACGTTTTTAAACCTCTTATTAATAGCCATGCATCAAAAGGTGAAATGATACCACCAAAGTCTTTTTGAACAGTGCCGCGAATTGTCTCCATTTCCACTTTTTCTTTTCCTACTAGTATTCCCGCTATGACATCACCATGTCCATTAATATATTTTGTGGCACTGTGAAGAACGAAGTCTGCTCCTAGCTCAATCGGATTTTGTAAGTAAGGTGAGGAGAAAGTATTATCTACAACAACTGGAATGCCGTGCTTCTTTGCAACTTTTGTGATTAGTTCGATATCTACAATTTCCATCGTTGGATTTATCGGTGTTTCTATATATATACAAGTAGTATTTGGTTTAATCGCATCTTCTATATCTTTTTCTGTCATTAAAGCTTTTAAGTCATGCGAAATATTGTACTTTTCCTTTAATATTTTTAACAGTCCAAACGTACAACCATAAATCCCTCTCGTACATAGAATATGATCACCTGATTTAGTAAGGTGGACTAAAATAGCACTCACCGCAGCCATACCAGAGCCAAATGCTAGTGCGCCTTCTCCTAGCTCCATTGCAGCAATACGTTCCTCTAATACCTGGACGGTAGGGTTTCCTAATCGAGAGTATACTCCACCAGATTCTTCTCCAGCAAATCTTCTTTCTCCCTGCTCTGCTGTGTCGAATGCGAATGTCGACGTCTGATAAAGTGGAACAGAAAGGCTATCATGGTGCTCAGCTGTTTTATACCCTTTATGGATATACAATGTTTCTTTAGAAAAATTCGAATTAACCATTTAAATACCCCCATTTGTAAACGCTTACATATAGTGTACACGGAATTTTAAAAAAAGAATAGACACCCCCTCATAAAGAGTGAGATGCCTTATAAACGCAAAGTTGATTTTTACCATTGTTTTTCGCTTTATACAATACAGTATCTGCATTGTGGAATAGCTTATTAAAACTTAAATTATCACTTTTCTGCCAGCTCGACACACCGATGGATACTGTAACGGAAGGATTGGTCTTTTGAGGAATGGCCATTAATAACTGTTTAGCCAATTCTACGCCTTGTTCTAATGACAACTTAGACAAGTATAGAGCCAGCTCTTCCCCACCCCATCTAGCACTAATTCCTCTATTTTCAATCATTCCTTGTATAACTCTTGCTATTTGTATTAAAATTTCGTCCCCTTTTTGATGACCATGTGTATCATTGATACGTTTAAAATTATCAATATCAATAAGTACAAAGACACCTTTGTCATCAGTTTCCATCGCCTTTTCAACAAACCTATCCAAATAATTTCTCGCAAAAAGATTCGTTAAATGATCTCGATCAACCATTTTTTGTAGTTTGTTTCTTAAAGTTGAATTGCTAATGGCTAGAGACGAATGCTGTATTAAGGACTGCATTAATTTGTAATTGTCAAAAGAGAAATAATAAGGTTCCTTATGCATGATAATACTAAATCCGGTAATATTGCTTTGTTCTTTTAAAGGTATCGCCACTAAAGAACGGTATTCGTATTTTAAATCTGTTAAACGATTGAAATCTGCTATAAATACAGAATCCTTCTCCGTTTTAAAGTGATTAGTAATATATTGAATATATAGTTGTCCATCCATCGTATGAAATAACTCCGTACTTGCAGGCGAAATTTTATATTCATCATTTTCTATAAAAACAAAACCAACGTGCTCTGGTTGGAAAAACTTCATTAACTGATCCCGTAAAAAGATAACCATCTCATCCAATGACAAATTCATATTCAACTTATGCGACGTTTCGTTGATTAATTGTAAATCGGAGACTAATCGATGGGATTGAATATATAATTTAGCATTTTCCAATGCATTACCTGCCGCTTCAGCGAGTAAAATTGCATATTCTTTTTGCCTGATCGAAAATAAGTAATCCAGCGGGGCAGAAATTTGTAAAATACCGTAAATCCCTTGCTTTCCAACAATCGGAATATTCAGCAATCTGACTCCTAAGTCCTGAGCCAACTCTGTCGTTATTTCACCAGAGACATAGGCCTCAACCGTAGTATTTCTCTCTGTTGTATAATCGAATAATTTATATGGAGCAGATGTTTTACGATCCTGATCATTTGATAAGATAAGTATAGGCTTGAAATTAGGAAAAGCTATTTGAATGGAGTTTAATGTCCCTTCTAATATTTGACCGATATCTAATGTAGAATTAAACATTTTCGTTACATTAAACAAATTTCGATACTGGTTTTCCTGTTGTGTTAAATATACTGACTTTTTAATGGTTTTAACTAATTTAGTAATAGTTAGCATGAATTCTTCTAGTTGTGGTGTTTGTGAAAATTCTTTCCATTTTTCAGTGGATTCCATTATGATTAATCCTAATGGTTGTAGATCCACATCTCTTAATAGTAAAGCTACGTCATTATCGGAAGAATATTTTATTTGAAGTGTATGCACATCGATAAAGTCTTTGTCATAGAAAAACGTTTCGATCTCTGACCATTTAATAGCATTGAGCTTTTTCGTAAATGAATGATTCCATGAAAGCTGTAAAAAAGTTTCTGCATCATATATAAAGTATTTTGCTTGTTGTATATCAAAAAACTCAAATAAAATATTTTGCAAATCTTCAAACCATTTAATACTCGATTCATGTGTAAATACGCTTTCATTCCAAATATCTAGAATATCGCTTTTTAGATGGATAATCTTATCTTCGCTTTCCATTACTTCACCTCTCAGCTTTCCAAGAGCAACCGTGATACTTTTATCACAGTTATACATAATTCAATATAACTATATTTTATCCTATTTATCCATTCTATGTCTATCATATTCTTGTAATTATTTTTGGATTATAATATGGTTTGACTTTTACTATATATAGAGTTAGAATGGACTTTGTGTAAAATAAATGCAGCAGTTGTATGGCCTAGATTGCTCATTTTGTTCCTCTATACTATAGATGGTGTATCCCGTAACCCTCGGCTGCTAGGGCGATGGTACATGAAAACAAAATGTCTGCTAGTCTGAATACATCTGGTCTTATTTTACAACAAAATAAAACCAACATAGAGGAGGAGACATACATGTCTCGTTATACAGGTCCATCATGGAAATTATCACGTCGTCTTGGTATTTCACTAAGCGGTACTGGTAAAGAATTAGAAAAACGCCCTTACGCACCAGGACAACACGGTCCTAACCAACGCAAAAAATTAACTGAGTACGGTCTTCAATTACAAGAAAAACAAAAACTTCGTCACACTTATGGTGTAAACGAACGTCAATTCCGTACATTATTTGATAGAGCTGGTAAAATGCAAGGTAAACATGGTGAAAACTTCATGATCCTTCTTGAAACTCGCCTTGATAATATTGTATACCGTTTAGGTCTTGCTCGTACACGTCGTGGAGCACGTCAATTAGTAAACCACGGTCACGTAATGGTTGATGGTAAACGCGTTGATATTCCTTCATTCCGTCTTAAAGCAGGTCAAGAAATTTCTCTTCGTGAAAAATCTCAAAACCTTGACGTTGTAAACGAATCTATCGAAGTTAATAACTTCGTACCAGAATACTTAACTTTTGACGCAGACAACAAAGTAGGTACTTTCGTTCGTAATCCAGAACGCGGAGAACTATCTGCTGAAATCAATGAAGCACTAATCGTTGAGTTCTACTCTCGTTAATATTATTGCTCTGCAAAGAGTAATATTAAAAGCCTTCGAAACCTTGATAACACAGGGTTTTGGAGGTTTTTTTATTTTCACAACAATGCAGGATTAAGCATTAAAAAGCAAGTTATTAAAGCTAACATAAATTATTAGTGGCCCGTATGTACAGGGATATGTAAGTGGTTTTCCTCTTGTTATGGTAACAGTTATTAAAGTAAAAGCAGTTGTAGCTAAGAAAGGTATTGTCAGCTAAAAGGGCTTTCCCATATGGAAAGCCCTTCTCTCTATTCTTTTACTCGCATCAAACGTAAACTATTTAAGGCTACCACAAGGGTTGCACCCATATCTGATGCTATGGCAATCCAAAGGGTTAACCAACCTGGTATTACCAAGAGTAAAGCAATTAGTTTAATACCAATGGCGAAAATAATGTTAGCTTTAATAATATTTAGAGCTTTACGACTAAGTTTTATAGTAAATGGAAGTTTTTTTAAATCATCCCCCATAAGTGCTACGTCAGCAGTTTCTAATGCTGTATCAGTTCCAGCACCACCCATAGCAATTCCAACAGTGGATGCAGCAAGTGCAGGGGCATCATTAACGCCATCTCCGACCATCGCTACTTTGCCATACTCGGATCTCAATTGCTTGATAAAATCCAACTTATCCTGCGGCATCAACTCTGCTTGGATTTCTGAAACTCCGACGTGGTTACCGATCGCATTAGCCGTACCTAAATTATCACCTGTAAGCATAATCGTCTTTTTGATTCCAAGTTGATGTAGCTTTTGCATGATTTCCTTACTTGATTCACGTACTTCATCTGCTACCGCAATGATGCCTAGAATCTCTCTTTCTGTTCCAATTACCATTGCTGTTTTACCTTGGTTTTGAAGTGTTGTTACATTGTTCACTAAGCTTTCTTCAAAATTTGAGGTTGTTAATTCCCTAAATAGTTTTGGACTCCCAATGTAATAGGTACTACCATTGACACTTCCCCTGATACCTTTACCTGTAATAGATGAGAAACTCTCTACCGTGACATTAGAATAAGAAACTTTCTCCTCTGCCGCTTTTTTCATGATTGCTGATGCAAGAGGATGTTGTGAATGATATTCTAATGCCGTAACGATCGATAGCAATTCTTTTTCATCTGTTTGACTATTTAATACGATAAAATCAGTTACTACTGGGACTCCTTTAGTTAAAGTACCTGTTTTATCAAATGCAATGGCTTTTAAACCACCCATTTCTTCTAGATAAATACCGCCTTTAATAAGCACACCTTTTTTGGCTGCATTTCCTATGGCAGATACAATAGAAATAGGAGTCGATATTACTAGTGCACAAGGACAGCCAACAACGAGAACAGATAACCCTTGGTAAACCCAAGTTTCCCACCCACCATCAAAGAATAATGGAGGTACTACAGCAACCAGGGCTGCAATCACTATAATAATTGGAGTATAATATTTTGCAAACTTATCAATAAAGGCTTGGGCAGGGGCGCGTTCACCTTGTGCTTCCTCTACAAGGTGAATAATTTTAGATATTGTTGTATCTTCTACAAGTTTGGTGATCTCTACCTCAAGTATACCCTCTTCATTTAATGTACCTGCAAATACTTCATCTTCAATCGTCTTAGCAACTGGAACTGACTCACCTGTAATAGGAGCTTGATTTACGGCTGAATAACCAGAAACAACCGTACCATCCATGGCAATCTTTTGTCCGGGTTTGACAATCATAATGTCACCAATCGCTATATCTTCCACATGAATCATTATTTCTTGGCCATTTCTTTTTACTAGTGCTTCTTTTGGAGCAATATCCATCAACGATCGGATAGATTGTCTCGCTTTTTCCATCGAGAAACGTTCAAGTGCTTCACTAATCGCAAAGAGAATTACTACGACGGACGCTTCAGCCCACTCACCTATTATCGCTGCCCCAATCACCGCAATAGTCATCAAAGTCTTCATATCAAAGTCAAAGCGAGTTAAATTTTGAAAACCTACTTTGAACAAAGAGAAACCTCCAATTACAACGGAAGCAACAAATAATAAGGAAGTGATGAGGTTATCTTCGCCATTTACGTATTGCGATAGATAGCCAAATACGATGAATAATGTAGCGTACAACAAAGTGCTATGTTTTTTGTAGAATGGAATTTTCTTTTCTGTAGGTTCTTTACCCTTTTCATATGGTGTAGATGCGTAACTAGGTGTATTTAAAGATACTTTAAGGTTTTCAAATGCTCCTGCCTTTTCCAATTCTTCAATTGAAACCTCTCCAGTGACAGAGATTTTAGATGCCCCAAAATTTACTTTTGCGTCTTGAACACCAGATATTTCTTTTACATTACGTTCAAATTTCCCTGCACAGTTTGCACATGAAAAGCCTTCTACTCGATAAACAGTATCTCCACCAGTTGGAATAGGTTTTAGTTGTCGTTTTGGTTTTTCTGAGGCTACTTTAAGATTCTCAAAAGCTCCAGCTTTTTCAAGTTCCTCAACAGTTACTTCCCCGTAAACGGAGATTTTAGAAGCCCCAAAGTTTACTTTTGCATCCTGAACTCCAGGAAGTTCCTTTACGTTTCTTTCAAACTTTCCAGCACAGTTTGCACATGAAAAACCCTCAACACGATAAACATTTTTTTCTTCCGAAGATTTTGTAGCTTCACTCAAACTCCAACAACCTCCTTCTGATGTTCATACGCTAATTTTATTAGTTCCTTTACATGTTCATCATCCAATGAATAAAACACTAGCTTGCCTTCTTTACGGTATTTTGCTACACCAAGATTTTTTAATAATCTTAAATGATGCGAAGCTGTTGCAGTAGTAGATCCAACAATGTTTGCCACATCACATACACATAATTCTTCTAGGGACAATGCATATGCAATTTTTATTCTAGTATCATCTGACAATGCCTTAAATATTTTGGCCACTTCCATATGATTTTGACCTGAGAGTTGATTTTGGACACTTTTCACCTTTCCTTCATCTATACAAGTTACTTCACATACGTCTTTATTCAAATTAGTTCTCCCCTTTTATTCAAATGTTTATTTGATTGTTATATTTATTATATTCATCTTCATTCAAACGGTCAAAGAATCATTTGAGTATAAGGTAAAAAAATCTCCCGTTCCTTAGAAATTGATAGATTTTTGATTGATTATTTTTATTACGAAACACCAGGGGAATTATAAAAGTAAAAATAGAAACCAATACAAATAAAGCTAAAACTATAAAATGTTTACACAGCAAAAACACCTCAAAGTTGTTTTGGATAAATTATCCCTCTTTTACAACTTAAAGGTGTTTTGGCAAACTTATTCTATTACTCCAAATGTTTACGCTTCCACAATTGGCTTTAATTTATTTTCAGTCGTTACCTTTTTTCATATTCTCTATTAAATCCAATAATCTTTGTTTCGTATTATCTGCTTCTTCTTCTAGCATTTTAAAATTATAGCCAGATTTATCTTGGTTGACTTCCACCTCTAATAAATCTCCCTCTTTTGCATTTACCGTAAATTTATCTTTTAAGATGACTAATTTATTTGCTTTATTATCCTTTTCAAATAGAACAACAAAAAAATCATCAAAATGATGTAATACATATCTCTTTGCACTCACTGCGAACGTCCCCTCAATCCAATAATAAAAAACTATATTTAAATCCAAACTTTTGTCTCAAGTTTCATTTTAACCTATTTCATGCTCTTTTTTAACTAATAATGTTTTCTTTTTTCGTTTTCTTGTTAAATTTGTGACTATTTAAACAAAACTGGTCAATACTAACGAGGAACTTTTAAGAAATTGGAGGGTTTAATATGAAAATGGGTAAATCATTTAATTCGCCTAATAAGAAGAATAAAAATAATGTTACAGGTGAAAATTATCTGGAGTATCAAAAGCTAGATGAACAGCAGAAGAAACAGCTTCAAGTAAAGGATGGTCAGAACAATCATCACATAGATGAGCGTGGAGGTTTTTAAAAACGTAAAAAGCTACTTCCCCTTGTAGTATTGGGAAGTAGCTTTTATCTTATACAAATTTAATCATTTTATAGTTTTTCTTACCACGACGAATAATCATAAATTCATCGTCTAATCGATCTGCTCCACTTACTACATATGCAACATCCGTGATTTTTTCTCCATTAATAGAAATAGCACCATTGGTTACATCTTCACGTGCCTGGCGTTTAGATGGTGACACTGCGCACTCCACTATAAAGTCTACAATCGTTTTTTCTTCTTTAGTCATCTCAACAGAAGGTACATCTTTAAAAGCATCTTTCATTTCTTCAGCAGTTAAAGCCTTCAAATCACCGCTAAACAATGCCCTAGAAATTCGTATTGCTTGGTCTAAAGCATCCTGCCCATGGATGAGGCGAGTCATTTCTTCCGCTAAAGTAATTTGCGCTTTTCTTAAATGAGGTTCATTTTCAACTGTTACTTCTAAAGCTTCAATTTCTGCTCGCTCTAAGAAAGTAAAGATTTTCAAGTATTTAATAACATCTGAGTCTGCTGTATTAATCCAAAACTGATAAAATTCGTATGGCGATGTCTTCTTGGCATCTAACCAAACCGAACCTGATGCAGACTTACCAAATTTCGTTCCATCTGCTTTTGTTACTAACGGAATCGTAATACCGTACGCCTTTGTATTATCATCATGTGTTTTGCGAATCACCTCTAAACCAGTAGTAATATTCCCCCACTGATCAGATCCCCCAACTTGTACGCGACATCCAAAATGATCATATAAATGATTAAAGTCAATTCCCTGAATTAGCGTATATGCAAACTCTGTGAAAGAAAGCCCTGTATCTAACCGAGAAGCAATAGAATCTTTTCCGAGCATATAGTTGATATTAATCAGTTTTCCAAAATCTCGTAGGAATTCAATAACATTCATGGAGCCAATCCACTCTCGGTTATTAACCATTTGTGCACCGTTTTCGGTATCAAAATCAAAAATTTGCTCCATTTGTTTTTTTATCCCCTGGACATTCAAATCAATCTGTTCAGTAGTTTGTAATTGGCGCTCTTCTGAACGACCGGATGGATCCCCAATCATTCCTGTTGCACCACCAACTAGAAGTATCGGTCTATGTCCGTGCATTTGGAAACGTCTTAGCGTTAACAATGGGACAATATGTCCAATATGCATACTATCTGCTGTCGGATCCACTCCACAGTACAATGAGACTTTTTCATTACTTAGAAGCTGTTCCATACCTTCAGCATCTGTTTGTTGGTATAAAAGACCTCTCCATGCTAAATCATCTAATAAATTCGTCATTTATCCTACCTCCTTAAAATAAAAAAAGTCCCTACATGATATAAATCATGCAGGGACGCTTTAATCAATTAGCGCGGTACCACCCAGCTTGAAGGATTTACTCCCTCCGCTTCAATCACTGTATCGTTGTGAGTACGTTTAACTCCAAGCCTGTAATTCGCTTTTATACACTGACTAGCTCTCACCAACCGCTAGCTCTCTTGACAGTATGCATAAACACTACTTCGGACTTTTCTTCGTTAAAATATATACCTATTTTACCTAATCTACGTTGTATGTCAATAACTATCGTCTAACAATATGTGCTTATGGTATAATAATTCATGATTTAGGGGGGAAAACTGAATGAAGAAATGGCTAGAAAAAATACAGATATTTAAAGATAAAATTGATAAGTGGGAGTCTACTAAATGGGCTAAGGGATTAAGAGTATCCTCTAGTGTAATATGGAATTTATGTTTACTTTTTATTGTCGGACTCCTGACACTCGGAGTATTCGGTTTATCTGTCGGCGCAGGTTATTTTGCTTCATTAGTAAAAGAAGAACCGCTTCGTGATAAGGACGAAATGCGAAGTGCTGTATTTAATTATGAAGAGACATCTGAAGTCTATTTTGCTGGAGATGTATATTTAGGTAAATTGCGCACTGACTTAGAAAGAACAGAAACAAAATTATCAGAAGTTTCTCCTTTTGTAATTGATGCAGTCCTTGCAACTGAGGATGAATATTTTGAAGTGCATAATGGAATTGTTCCAAAAGCTATCTTCCGCGGATTACTTCAAGATGTATCAAATTCTGATACACAAACTGGTGGATCCACATTAACACAACAATTGATCAAAAACCAAATTTTAACAAACGAAGTTTCTTATGAACGTAAGGCTAAAGAGATATTATTAGCTATGCGTTTAGAACACTTTATGAACAAAGATGAAATACTAGAATCATATCTAAATATTATCCCTTATGGGAGAAATTCTAATGGTAGAAATATTGCAGGGATAGAAACCGCGGCAAATGGAATATTTAATATTAAAGCAAAGGATCTTACATTACCTCAAGCAGCCTATATTGCTGGTATTCCACAAGCTCCATTTGCTTACACGCCATTTCGACAAGGTGGAGAGATTAAAGAAGGAAAAGCTCTACAGCTTGGTATTGAACGGATGAAGACTGTTCTATTCCGGATGAATGAAACTGGTTATATTACGGATGAAGAATATAATAATGCTGTTAGCTATGATATTACTAAAGATTTTAGAGAGCCGGAAATGCTCCCTCAGGATAAATATCCTTGGTTGACAACAGAAATTGAAAATAGAGTCAAAGATATTTTAAGAGATAAGTTTGCAGAGGCAGATTCAATTGATCCTGCCAGATTAGATAAAGAAGATAGACTATATGAGAAATATGAGATTTTAGCACAACGTTCAATTAGTACTGATGGTTATCGTATCTACACTACTATTAATAAAGACATGTATGAAGCTATGTTAAAAGTGAGAGATGAATTCGAATATTATGGTCATACCTTCCAAAAGGAAGTAAAAGATGAGGATTCAGGAGAGATAGTTTTAAAAGACTTCCCTGTTCAAGTCGGTGGGATGCTAATAGAGAATGGCACTGGTAAAATTCTTTCATTTTTAGGTGGACGAGATCATAGGATTGAAGCTCAAAATAGTGCTACACAAGGTATTAGACCAATAGGTTCTACGATTAAGCCACTGCTAGTATATGCTCCAGCAATAGAATACGGAGTAATAGGTGCAGGTAGTCCAGTAGTCGATCTAAAGCTGGAAAATTTAAGTAGTACCACATGGGCGAAATCTCCATCTAACTATACAACTGAACAAGAGCTAGGCATTATTTCTGCTCGGGATGCTTTAACAACATCTCAAAACTTGTCAACTATTCGGTTATACGATTTAATCATGGATCGCAAGCCTACTGACTTCTTAACAAAAATGGGATTTGAGCATATCGAAGAAAATGAGTATGCCAATCATGCACTTTCCATAGGTGGAATGACAAATGGTGCAACACTAGAGGAAAACACAAACGCATTCGGAACATTTGCAAATAATGGTCAGTTTATCGATGCTTATATGATAGAAAAAATTGAAGATGTAGACGGTAATATAATCTATCAACATGAAGTGGAACCTGTACCCGTGTTTAGTGCCGCTACTTCCTATATTACTACTGATATGTTAAGAGATGTACTGTCTAAAGGGACTGCAAAATTAGCAAACTCTAGATTGAAATTCCAATCTGATTTTGCTGCAAAAACGGGTACGACACAAAATCATAATGATTCATGGCTAGTAGGCTATAACCCAAATATTTCTTTAGGAGTTTGGTTGGGTTATGGAGATGATACGCAAACATTATATTATATGAATAATCGTTACAATCACCCTAGTGTACGTATCAATATGTTCTGGTCTAATATGATGAACGCTATGTATGATGTAAATCCTGAACTAGTAGATGCCTCTACTAACTTTACAGCTCCTGAAGGAGTCGTTACTAGATCCTTCTGTGGAATTTCTGGATTAGCAGTTTCAGACGCATGTTCTCAAGCTGGTTTAGTGAAGTCTGATTTATTTAACGCGGCTGTCTTATTACCAACCGCAAAAGATGATAGCCTAATCTCTTCTTCTTACGTAGAGATAAATGGAAACAGATATCGCGCGCTCGATACTACACCTGGTGAATTTGTTGTAAGTGGTGGTTATGGAGTAAACGAAGACTTTATCAAGCGTATGCTTGGCAAATTCGGAGGCAACGCTTCTAAGCTCTTCCCTACAAAATCTGCATTTGGAGGAAATGTAGTTTCTGAGGAAGTATATAATGCTGACGGAAGTCCACCAGCTACAGTAACAGCAACAATGACTAATGGTACAATGACTTGGTCTAAATCCACTTCTGCAGATGTTGTCGGGTACCGAGTGTATGAAGTCGGAAATGGACAAAGAGCACTGATTTCTTCTAGCAAAGAAGCTGCCGGAAATAGTTTACCTATTAATCGAGCAGGTCAATTTATCGCTGTTGCTGTGGATATCACTGGATTAGAATCTGGATCATCTAATATTGTATCCATAGAGGCTGCAGAACCACCGGAGCAAGTGGTTCCACCAACAGCACCAGAAGAGAATGAAGAGAATCCCGTGATACCTCCTATTATAGATCCAATTGTTCCACCTGTTGAAGAAAATCCTGTCACTCCTCCGGTAGAGGAAGAACCATCCTCTCCGGGTGAAGGCGGGGAATAATTAAAACACATTGAAATATCGAAAAGCCCAATTCTATTTAGAATTGGGCTTTTTTGAATAAAAAATATAAAAATAGTACAGTGAACCCCAGCTTCATAGTCGCCACATTTCTACTACAATTAATTATGTGAGTAGTGCCCTACAGTTTCTATCACCCTAAATATAGCATTAGTTAAAGTTAATAAGCCTTTAGTAATTGCAATTGAATTAGATGATAGAAATAGATTTTCTGTTATTCAAGTGGAAATATAGCAAAACGATTATTCGTACCCTTCGAAAACAATAGAAATAGGTTTTGATCTTATAGGACCTTGTATCTTTTGCGATTTTTCTTATCACATTAAACGGGTCACTTATAACTCACTATTCTCACATCAAATAAAAAAGAGCATAATGTTCAATTTAATGTTACAGTTAGAAAGAATATTTTAAAAGTGAGTAGGCGAACTAACATGATTGAGGTAAAATCATCTCCATTAAGTGATGGAGAATTCAATAGAGGCGTATTTGCTACATGTGATATCAAAAAAGGAGAGCTTTTCCATGAAGCTCCTGTCATTGCGTATCCAAATGACCAGCATCAACACATCGAGCAAACCATACTTGGTGATTATGCTTTTGAGTATGGGATAAATCATTCAGCTATCCTTCTAGGTTATGGTATGTTGTTTAACCATTCTTATGAACCTAATGGAATGTATGAGATTAACTTTAATAATCACACATTTGACTTCTATGCTTATACAGATATAAAAGCAGGAGATGAAATTCTTATCAATTACAATGGTGACATTGATAACAAAGATGAACTGTGGTTTAACAAAGAAGAGAAATAATGTGTAAAAAGTTCTCGCAAATTCAATTTTCTTCAGCATACCAATAATTGTAAAAAAGTCGTTCAAAGTTAAATTTTGAACGACTCTTTTTTTGTTTTGTTCCTGTATGCCTCTAACATTTCCACTGTTTTCTGCCACCCTTATTTGCTCCTTAGTGAATATTCTGCTTGCCAACACTATTCTAGAATGTGCTATTACTCATTTATAGCTTTGTAAAAAAGTTTGACTCTTTATCAATAAATTAATAAAAATCGCCGCCTTTCCACTGTATATTTCCTAGAGATCTCATATGATATTTATGTAAGTAAAATTATAGAGATTGTGAAGAAATGCACTTAAACTATCGACGCAGGTTAGAACAATAAGGAATAAAAAAGAAGTGACCATAAGCCACTTCGAAGGTACTATCTCTTTCTTGCAATTTTAAAACCATTCTCAATTTTTTCGAAACCGATTTTGGGGTAGTATTCCATCGCAATAGGGGAAGACAAAAGTAATAAGGCAACTTCTTCACCAATTTGTTCTTGTACTAACCGTATAAGTTCTCTGCCAATCCCCTTATTTTGATAATCTTTATTTACAGCTAAATCTGATAGATAACAACAATAACTGTAATCCGTAATAGCCCTAGCGACACCAATAAGTCGGTGATTATCCCAAGCAGTAATCAAAACGCCTGAGTTTTCAATCATGCGCTGCAGTCTGTTCAAATCATCTGAAGGTCTTTTAATACCTGATGATTTGAATACCTCAGAAAGTTCTTCTGCTTTAATTATTACATTCTCTTTATTTACAAAAACTTATACAGAAATTAAAACAGCCCAATTTTTCTATTAGAATCAGCATTTGTAGCTGTGTTCTTGCAATATAAATTTTAACAAAGCATAGTTTTCATCAAAAAATTGCTGATTCTTCTCGATTCCGCGTCGTTTACACCAACCCAAAGAATTAAATGCATCCGTAAAACGATAGAATGGTAATATGACTTCTAAATCTATTATTGGACGAATAGATTGATAGCCCTTTTTGTATGCTTCTAATGTCCCTGGATTTTTCATAAATATATCACGGTTTATTTTCGTGAAATCCATTTCCGTCGAACCAAAACGAGCACTTTCAAAATCTATAATTCCTGATACCTGATTTTCATGGACAATAATATTAGCCGGACGAAAATCCATATGTATAAAGCTCGGTCCATCTGGTTTAGGAAGATATTTACGTTGTTCTTCAAATAATTCTATTGATTGTAATAACAAATTCTCTGGTAGCACTTCTTTTACATCTTCTGCAAAACCATAAAAATGCGCTTCACTAAAAGCTGACCATTGTTCATACACATTTGAAATCCCTTTATATAAATTATTTTCCTGTGGAATCACGTTATGCAACTTTGCATGGTGTATTCCAATATCATAGGCTAATATTTCATCAACCTTTCTAGAAATAGGCTGCCCCCTGATCTCTGAAAGGAGAAGAGCACCTGGTATTTCATCATTCCCTTCCCAATACCCTAATAGCGTAGGTACTGGTAACGCATCACTTAATATTTCAATTGCTTCATATTCACGTACTAATTTCACTTTAGAATAAGGAATTTTCAGATATACTATTTGTTGATTTATTTGTTGTATTTTATATACAGTTGAGCTAAATGAATTAGGAACATCTTCAATGGAAAGAACATTAAGTTGAAACTTTTCTATAATTTGATTTAATTGTTCCATTAAATATCACCCACATCTTTTTAGAATGATTACTTTTAAAAGCATCTATCGTACCTTGAAATTAAATAGCACACTGTTTGTACTAACGTTAGGAATTCCTGCTTCTATATAACTTCTAACTAATTTCCAATCATTTAAGCTATTTTTTTGGAACGTTTGAAAGAATAAATTTGCTGTATCAAGACTCTTCCCCTGAATAACCATTGTAGCTGATAAAATAGCAATAGTTTCAGATTCTCTTATGGGAAGAATGGAAATTACATTTATATTCCATTGTGCATTATTTTCTTTAGCAAAATTAAAACCATGTTCCCATCCATAAACTGATTCTTCATACCCAAAGTCAACTATATCTCCACCTGTTATTTCTCTTGCTTCATAATCTTGTGATATTAAGTTTTTCATATCCTTTAAAGATGAAGCTCTCCAAACATCTAAATAAATATCTAAAAACACTGCGAATGATTTGTCCATAATATAACCTCCTAAATATAGTTGTAATTATATTTTATTAAAGAAGATAAATATTTTATTGTTTATATTAATCCGAAAAAATTAGTCTGAATTACTGTTAATAACAAAATAACACCAAATACTAACTGGCTGATTGTAAATATATAATCTTTTCTGTTTACTGCATGCTTCCACTCCATCACAGCCCTAACGGATTCGGATACAACTATAAAAATAATCAATAAAAACCATGTTTCCAAAAACCAAAACCACTCCGTAGGCTCTCTCGTGACATTTATAAAATACCCAAGCATGATGCAAACTAAAAAAGTAATTCTTATCGTCCAATCAATTTTTTTATGTTTCTCATTAATATGGTTATAAGAAAAAATTTTCTTCTTCTCAACTTTTAGCCATTTTCTCATAACAACATTAAATAAAAACAAAAGTAATACAACAATAGTTATCAAGAGAATTAACTCAAGCCAAAACATTCGCTCAAATCCATACATAAACTTTACCTCCTTGACTATATCCAGTAGTTCCTGTTATTACGTAAACCCAGTATTCACGTGCCATTTTTATATTGGCTTTTCAAATAGAAAAAGCACTGCTAAATGCAATGCCTTTTCTATTTTTATATTTTAGTGATTCTTTAGTTACTTATACCATTAGTCTTCCATCGTAGATAAATCGCCTGTTGGCAGCTTTAACTCCCAAGCTTTTAATACGCGGCGCATGATTTTACCACTTCTTGTTTTTGGAAGCTTATCTTTGAATTCTATTTCTCTAGGTGCTGCATGTGCTGCAAGGCCTTTTTTCACAAATTGTTGAATATCTGTTATCAGCTCGTCAGATGGTTCATATCCTTCATTTAATGCGACAAAGGCTTTAATGATTTCACCTCGTACAGGATCAGGTTTCCCTATTACCCCTGCTTCTAGAATAGCTGGATGCTCTAGTAATTTACTTTCCACTTCAAATGGTCCTACCCGTTCACCAGATGTCATTATTACATCATCCACTCGACCTTGGAACCAATAGTATCCTTCCTCATCCATATATGCGGAGTCTCCAGAGAAATACCATTCGTCATTAATGAAATAAGAATCGTACTTCTCTTTGTTGTTCCATACCTGGCGCATCATAGCAGGCCAACCCTTTTTAAGTGCTAGATTTCCCATTGTATAAGGCGGTACAACTTTACCCTGATTATCTATAATTGCTGCTTCAATTCCAGGTAGTGGTTTACCCATTGAACCTGGTTTAATAGGTAAGCAACCATAGTTACAGATCATCAGCGCACCGGTTTCTGTCATCCACCATGTATCATGAATTCGTTTATTGAAAACTTGCATACCCCATTTAATAACCTCTGGATTTAATGGTTCACCTACTGATAACACATGACGCAATGAAGACAAATCATGCTTCTTAACGATGGCATCTCCTGCTCCCATTAGCATGCGGAATGCTGTTGGGGCACTGTACCATACAGTAACTCCATACTCATCAATTGCATTATACCAAGCGTCCGGTGAGAATCGACCTCCAAGAATAAGTGATGTAGCACCTGTTAGCCAGGGACCAAATATACCATATGCCGTTCCAGTTACCCAACCTGGATCTGCTGTACACCAATAAATATCGTCATCTCTAATATCCATTACCCATTTCATAGATTGGTATTGCTGCACCATTGCGTAGTGAGCATGCAATATCCCTTTCGGCTTACCAGTAGAACCAGAAGTATAATGTAAAATTAGTCCATCCTCTTTATCAACCCACCTGATTTCAAAGGATTCTGATGCATTATGTAATGCTTTTTTGAAATCGATAAACTTATCCGATTCCTCTACATTTTCACCAACTATAAATACAGTCTCTAAATTAGGTAATTTATCTAATGGAATTCTATTTAATAATTCTGGTGTTGTGACAATTGCTTTAGCTTCACTATCCAGTAAACGATCGTATACAGCGCCTTCCATAAACGCTTCAAAAAGTGGACCAACTATTAAGCCCATTTTTGTAGCCCCAAGAAGTGCAAAATACAGCTCGGGTGATCTTGGCATGAATATAAACAGGCGATCCCCTTTTGTCAAATTCGAATGGGTTACATACACATTAGCAGCTTTATCCGTCCATTTTTTCATATCGCCGAAAGTATAAGATTCTTTACGTTCTGCATCTTGATAATGAAGTGCGACTTTATCCTTCTTATCGGATTCTGCATGACGGTCAATTGCTTCATACGCCATATTCACTTTTCCAGTTTTATACCATGAGAACTCTTTCTCTGCATCTTCCCATTTAAAGTTTTTTGCAGTTTCCTCATAATTACTTAACTGGAAATCCCCTTGAACAACTTGTAATGTTTCAATTTTCATCCTATTCACCCTTTCTATAACTATACTATTTCATTCTACAATACTTTTTTACACTTTTGCTAATCTTTTTACTTTTTAGAATGTTTGATTAAAATGATAGAGGTAATCGCTTTCTCTATTTAAAATCATGTATAATAAATACAATTACAATTATGTTATTAGGTGGTGAATCCGTGATACATTCTAAAACGTATAATGCAGCACAGAAAGAAACAATACATGGTACTGTCGTTATTGAAGGCCCTATTTCTTCTGAGGAAATTGCCAGGCTACAATTCCATGAGGATTTAGTAGCTTTTCGTGCGCCATCTCAGCAGCATCAAGCAATTATTGAAATTGCCAAGTTACCTGAAGGAAGAATAATTATTGTGCGAGATCAAGAAACGATTGTAGGTTATTGTACATACTTGCATCCAGATCCTTTGGAAAGATGGTCGCACGGGAATATGGAAAATTTGATAGAGTTAGGGGCTATTGAGGTAATACCAAAATTCCGGGGCACTGGAGTAGGAAAAACACTCCTCCGTGTATCGATGATGGATGATGCAATGGAAGATTATATTACGATTACGACAGAATATTACTGGCACTGGGATTTAAAAGGCACTGGTTTAAATGTTTGGGAATACAGAAAAGTCATGGAGAAAATGATGCAAGCAGGTGGACTGGAATATTTTGCAACAGACGATCCTGAAATTAGCTCCCACCCAGCCAATTGTTTAATGGCTAAGATTGGTAGTAGAATTGATACTGAATCCATCCAGCAATTTGACCAATTACGTTTTATGAATCGTTTTATGTATTAATCATTTACTAACTTTCTAACAAAAGGAGTTCCTGCACATGCTAGTTGAACAAATTATGAATACTTCCGTACCGAGTTTAACACCAGAGCATACGATTAATGATGCATTACAATTACTCAAAGAGAAGAAAATACGTCATTTACCAATTATTAATGATAAACGACAAGTACTTGGAGTCGTAACCGATCGGGACTTAAAAGAAGCAACTCCGTCTACACTACAAAATGTATCGGACCCAGAAATATATAATAGAACATTAGAAGAAATTATGACCAAAAACCCGATAACGGGTCATCCTTTGGATTTCGTAGAGGAAACGGCAAGTATATTTTATGATAATCGAATTGGTTGTTTACCAATCGTATCACATGGAAAACTTGTAGGAATGATTACCGAGTCCGATTTACTCTATAAATTTATCGAACTTACAGGTGTTCATCAACCAGGATCTCAAATTGAAATCCGAGTTCCTAACAAGCCTGGTGTTCTTTTCGGCGTTTCTAAAGTTTTTCACGATCAAAAAGTAAATGTGTTAAGTGTATTAGTTTATCCTGATAAAGATAAAAGTGATTATAAAATCTTAGTACTCCGAGTAAAGACTATAAACCCACTTGTACTTATTGAAGCTATTCGTGCAGAGGGTTACGAAGTATTATGGCCAAATCATCCGGGACTAGGGCTATGAAAAATGCTGTATTTGTCTTTTCCGAGGACCAGTTAGGCTACAAGTTTTCGGATACTCATCCATTCAATCAAAAAAGACTCACGTTAACGGTTGATCTACTAAAAGAAGTAAATGCTTTATCTTTAACAGAAATTGTCCCTCCTAGAATGGCTACAGACGAGGAACTGCTTCTCGTTCATGATGCAAACTACATTGAGATAGTAAAAGAAGCAAGCAAGGAAAACGCAGACAGTACTAAATATGAAAGCTATGGTATTGGCACAGAGGATACCCCTATTTTTCCGGAAATGCATGAAGCAAGTGCAACTCTAGTCGGAGGTACTTTGACCGCAGTTGACTATGTGATGGAAGGGAGATCTTCCCATGCAGTGAATTTAGGTGGCGGTCTTCATCATGGTTTCAGAGGACGTGCATCTGGTTTTTGTGTATACAATGATAGTTCTGTTGCGATAAAGTATATGCAAGAAAAGTATAATGCACGTGTTCTTTACATAGATACAGATGCTCATCACGGAGATGGAGTCCAATGGAGTTTTTACGACGATCCAAATGTTTGTACCATTTCGATTCATGAAACAGGAAGATATCTATTCCCTGGGACTGGGAGTATCACGGAAAGAGGTTCCGGAGAAGGTTATGGTACCTCCTTTAATTTCCCTATTGATGCTTTTACAGAGGATGAATCCTTTTTAGATATTTATCGGACAAGTTTTCGAGAAATTGTAGAGGCATTTAAGCCGGATGTTATTCTTAGTCAGAATGGTGCTGATGCTCATTATTTTGATCCTCTTACCCATCTATATGGAACGATGAAAATTTATCAAGAGATTCCGAAGCTCGCACATGAGCTTGCACATGAATTTTGCGATGGTAAATGGATTGCAGTTGGTGGTGGTGGATACGATATATGGAGGGTAGTGCCTCGTGCATGGTCCTACGTATGGATGGAGATGAATGACTTTCAATTTCCAAAGGGTAAGCTCCCAGAGAATTGGTTAGATAGATGGTCAAAAGAGTCACCAGTCCCACTTATACCTACTTGGTTAGATCCTGAACCATTATATGAACCTATTCCACGTAAAATAGAAATTACAGAAAAGAATAAACAAATGCTCGACAAAGCACTTTACCAGTTGAGAAATCAGCAAGCATTTAAAAAACACCAGTAGCAAAATAGCTACTGATGTTTTAGTATTTAGTACCTAACAAAATAATTGAAAAAACTTATCTATTAACTAATAGCATGAGAAAAAGCGGATAAAAAGACGCCCGGACCTTTAATGTTACAACCTGTTTCAATCGTTTCTGAAGGACTTTGGACAGCCGTTTTGCTATATTATTACCGAGTGAATTTTTTAGTGATATTGGTTGTGATATCCGTCACAACCAATATCACTTTTTTCGGTAATCTTATGGCGTTTGCCTATCCGTCGCCCTCTTACAACTCTTAGAAACAGGTTAGTGCTTTATTGAATAACTATAGAAACGCTACTTTCCTATTCATAGTGGAGATGACAGTCTAAGTACGCGACATCGTGGTGCTCCTGGCAAAGCTCGTTGCAAAATAAAAAAACATTTCGCAACGACTGCCTGACCCGCATCGTGCGGACCTCAAAGATGCGATTTCGTTCGCTATTTCACTTCTTTATTTAGTGAACACTTACTATTTTTCTTTATATCCACTAGTATCAAAGAAAATCTACTCTCTTCTTCCTTCATTAAAGAATAGTATTCTTTATTTAACAAAAAGTTTTTACTATATTTACTTTGAATACTATTATCATCTAAGTCATAGGCTATGCCATCTTATACTTGAGTACTGCTAATTATATTGATTACAGTGGAAAGCGCCCGCCTAAAGCGGAAATCAGCTGTCCTATCACTTAATTAAAGTCCCACGAACCCAGAGTTCACGGTACATTTTTATATACCTATCTTGTAAAGTTTTTACAACTTAATTTAGTGTGGTTACAATTCTCCACTCACTGTTGAAACGCATCAGTCACTTTTTTATCTTTCTGTAAAACGTTTATGTTATGTTCTTTAAAAAATAATTTTTATTAATTCAACTGTTATATTGACTAAAAAAATAGTAAGTAAGCACAGTAGAAATAAAGGGTCATGACTACTGTCACGACCCTGCTTACTGTAAATGAAATAAAATACTTTTTGATATTGCGCTTTTTTACTTAACTGATTTTCTTTCTTCAATCCAATGTGGAAGAATAACATTGTCTTCTTCAATATTCTCTTTGTTCATATGCTTAGTCAACAACCTCATAGAAACTGCACCAATATCATACAAAGGTAGAACTACACTCGTTAGTTGAGGTCTTACCATTCTTGTTAATTTTGAGTTTTCAAAGCTTATCACTTCGATATCATCTGGTACACTTAAACCATTATCTTGTGCTCCATGGATTAAGCCAATAGCGATTTCATCATTCCCAGCAAAAAAAGCTGTTGGAGGATCCTTAAGCTCTCGTAACTGGTCCCATGCAACAAGGCCATCGTCGTATGTATTATTAACTCCAACAATTAAATCCGTGTCAATTTCGACACCTGCCTCATTTAACGCTTTTTCATAACCTGATAAGTTGTATAATCTAGTAATTGTGCTATCAATAGATCCAGATACAAATGCAATCCGGGTATGACCATTTTTGATAAGACGATTAACTGCATCTACTGCTGCTTCATGATATTCAATATTTACCGAAGGAAACGAGTTAGATGTTTCCACTGTCCCTGCTAGTACAATAGGAACGGTTGCCCTTTTCATTTCATGCAACATTTCAGGGGAAATTTCATCACTCATCATAACAATCCCATCAACTTGCTTACTCAGTAATGTGGATAGTAATTGTACTTCTTTATCTTCTTGCTGATCTGAGTTTGTTAAAATGATGTTGTAACGATACATTGTTGCAATATCTTCTATTCCACGAACAAGCTCTGCATAAAATACATTCGAAATATCTGGAATGATAACGCCGACCGTTTTTGTTTTTTTACTAGCTAATCCCCTTGCAACAGCATTAGGTCGATAATCCAGTCGTTCAATTACCGCCAAAACTTTTTGACGTGTAGCTGGCTTCACATTCTGGTTTCCATTTACAACACGTGAAACGGTTGCCATTGATACGTTTGCCTCTCTTGCAACATCATAAATTGTAATAGTCAACATTTATCCCTCCTTCACTTTTTACATATAAATAATACATATATATAAATAATACTTGATAACCAACCTAACTTTCAATCAAATAGTAAAACCGACTCTAAAATAAGAGTCGGTTTTGTGAATTTTTTCACTAACTAGGCATGAATCTCATGATTTTTCAAGAACTTTTGTACAGAATCATAAAACTCATCAAATTGTTGTAAGTTCATTTGTTGTGCAGCATCCGATAAAGCTACCGCTGGATCTGGATGTACTTCTGCCATTACTCCATCTGCTCCAATTGCAATTGCAGCTTTTGCAGCAGGTAAAAGAATATCACGACGACCAGTTGAATGCGTTACATCCACAAATACAGGTAAATGTGTTTCTTGTTTTAAAATTGGTACCGCTGAAATGTCTAATGTGTTTCGAGTTGCACGCTCATACGTACGAATACCGCGTTCACATAGGATAATTTGGTCATTACCTTGAGACATAATATATTCAGCCGCATGGATGAATTCATCTAATGTAGCAGCCATTCCTCTTTTTAAAAGGACTGGTTTATTGATAGATCCTACTGCTTTTAATAATTCAAAGTTTTGCATGTTACGAGCCCCAATTTGTACTACATCAATATAATCTAGTGCTTCATCTAAATGACTTGGCGTTACAATCTCAGATACCGTAGACAAACCAAATTCTTGTGAAATTTTCTTTAATATTTTTAAACCTTCTAATCCTAATCCTTGGAAATCGTAAGGAGATGTACGTGGTTTATATGCTCCACCACGGATTAGTTTTAAGCCTTTAGATTGGATAGCTGCTGCCACCTCTGCAACTTGCGTATAGGATTCAACTGAACAAGGACCAAATACAAATGATGGTGTTCCTGTTCCAATTTGTTCGCCATTAATATTGACGATTGTGTCTTCTGGTTTTCTTTTACGAGAAACAAGAAGTGCTTTCTTTTGATCGTCCACTTGTAATTCCAAAGCAGTTTTGAAAATTTCTTTAAAGATATGCTCAACCGTTGATTGTGGAAGTGGTCCAGCGTTATTTTCTTTCAGGTGGTCTAACATATGTCTTTCACGTAGAGGATCATATCTATTAACACCTTGCTTTTCTTTTACTTTACCAATCTCTTGAATAACACCAGTTCTTTCGTTTATTAACTGTAAAATCTCAACGTTAATCTCATCAACACGTGCGCGTAAAGCGTCTAAATCTACATGACTCATAGATAATTCTCCTCTCTTCTCTCCATCGGTACTTTATAACGACTGAAAATTGTGATACATTTTTAGATATAAGACATATTATAATCAATGCATGAGAAAATGTCACGCATTTTATTTTAGCGATTCAACTCGCTAAAGTATTTGTCTAAAAAAGGACGTGGGAAATTGACATCTAAATTATTTGCATTAGATATTGGGACAAGATCTGTAGTTGGTATTATTTTAGAAGAACATGGGGAATCTTTTCATGTAGTTGATATATTAGTAGAAGAACATAAAGAGCGCGCAATGGTCGACGGACAAATACATAATGTACTAAAAGTGGCAGAGATAATTCAGTCCGTCAAAGAAAAACTAGAAGAAAAGTACGGGACTCTTGAAAAAGTAAGCGTGGCTGCGGCTGGAAGAGCGTTAAAAACAGAGCAAGCCGAAGTAAAAATGGACATTAAGAATAGACCTATTTTTTCAGAAGATGATATGAATCGACTTGAATTATCAGCTGTTCAAAAAGCACAAAGTAATCTAATTCAAAATGATACAGACAAACATACCAATCATTATTATTGTGTTGGGTACAGTGTTGTCTATTATCGATTAGATGGGGAAGAAATAGGGAGTTTAGTTGATCAGCAAGGTAACGAAGCATCTATAGAGGTTATCGCTACTTTTCTACCACGTGTCGTAGTAGAATCACTTCTTTCTGCGTTAAAACGGGCAAACTTAGAAATGGAAGCATTGACGCTAGAACCAATTGCTGCGATTAATGTGTTGATCCCCCCTTCGATGCGAAGATTGAACGTAGCACTAGTCGATATTGGTGCTGGAACTTCCGATATTGCTATTACAGATTTAGGAACAGTAGTCGCATACGGTATGGTTGCAACGGCTGGTGATGAAATTACAGAAGCTTTGAGTGATCATTACTTATTAGACTTCCCATTAGCTGAAGAAGCAAAAAGAATGATTAATACCGAAGATTTCATACAGATTCAAGATATTTTAGGCTTCGAGCAAGATATCCCAAAAGAAGAAGTTATTGAATCGCTCAAGCCTGCAATAGAGGTTTTAGCTAGCTCCATCTCAGACGAAATTCTTCGACTGAATAATAACAAACCTACGAAGGCGGTTATGCTAGTTGGCGGAGGAAGTTTGACACCAAACCTGCCTAGTATTTTAGCTGAAAAACTAAATTTACCTTCCAACCGCGTAGCCGTTCGCGGTATAGATGCCATTCAGCATTTAACAAAAGCAGAGCATATACCAATTACTCCTGAATTGGTAACTCCTATCGGTATTGCTATTGCTGCAAAACGAGCACCAATTCAATATATGTCTGTGCAAGTGAACAATCAAATAATTCGTTTGTTTGAACTAAAGGAAATGACCATTGCGGATGCCTTTTTAGCTGCTAATATTTCTGCTCGTAAACTCTATGGGAAACCCGGAGCTGCTTTAACCGTACATGTGAATGGGCAAATCATCCATATCCCAGGAGAGCATGGAAAACCAGCTGTTATCCAGCTAAATGGTTTAGATGCTAATACAAAAACATCTATTCAAAACAAGGATAAAATTGAACTTTTAGAGGGCATTGACGGTAAAGAAGGATTTGCCACGGTGCGAGATCTACTGGACGATGCTACTATTAAATCTATTACATTCCAAGGGGTTATGTATATAGTAGAACCGGTAATTAAAATAAATGGACAAAAGGTATCTTTAGATACTGTGTTGCAAGAGAATGACAAAATTACAGTAGAGACTCCGCAAACAGTCGAACAAGTTTTGCATGCTATCCATAAAGAAAATTATTTAACGCAGCTTCAGCCTTATACAGTTACTATAAATAATAAAAACCATTTTATCCCGACATTTTCATCAAGATTATTACTGAATGGAAATCCAGTAAAACTATCCTATTCTGTTCAAGAGAATGATATTATACAACTGGAAACTGTCAGTTCACCAACGTTGGAAAAACTCGCAAATCAGCTGGAAAAGAAAATAGTAGATCAAATAATAATTAAGTTCCAAAACAAAACGGTGGAGCTTTCAAGAGAATGTGCAATTGTTCATAAAGGTACCGTCCAATTATCCTCTACTGATGCTATTCCTAACGAATCAAACATTCAGTGGCAAGATGTAAATAATTCTCCTTGGATTTTTCAAGACGTTTTTCGTTTTACTGAATGGAATATGCCTGAACAAGCTGGTTCCTTCCGGATTTTAAAAAACGGAGTAGCTTCTCGTTTCGATGAAGAAATATTCGGTGGAGATCAATTGGAAATTATATTTGGATAAATTAAACACACAAGAAAAAACGGACAAAAAGATGCCCGGTCCTTTAAGATCAAAACCTGTTTCTATCATTTCCGAAGGGCTTTGGACAGACATTTTACTATATGATTACCGAGGGAATTTTTAGGGATATTGGTTGTGACTGAAGTCACAACCAATATCCCTTTTTTTCGGTAATCTTATGGCGTTTTGACATGAACCCAAAAGCAGTGTTTATTAGGAACGAAGGTCAAGAAATCTACAGCATGTGTCGACGATTCGTAACCAGCACTGTACTGGTCCGCGAGGAGGCTCGGCCTCGCTCAGCTAGAACGCGTCCACCTGTTTCTGCATCGCTACGCTAGCTTCGAAACATGAAAGTGCGTTGTAACGGAAATCACTAGCATTATTCATTCCTTAAAGTATCATGAGCCTTGTGTTCACGGGAGATTTTTATACTTAATCTTTTAAAAAAAGCCCAAATTCAGTTTGGGCACTTTTATCGATTATTAACTATATTTGTTTTAACAGAGAAAATCTTATCTTCTGATTGAATCATCAATTTTTGATACTTCAAATATTCTTTCTCCAAGTTCATTAAAATTACCTTTTTCAAGGATATACTCTTCGTTGGAGTTTTTTAAAACGATATCAAAGTTTCGAAGATAAGGATGCATGAATAATTCATATTGAATTCTACGCTCTTCATGAGATTTTCTTAAATAATTTATGTCTGTTCCCCTTTCAGAAACATCACGTAAACTTCTTCTCATTAGCTCAGTTTCTCCCTCTGTATATAAGTAAACCTTTAGATCATACAAATCGGGATCTGTAAATGCAACGCTCATACCTTCTACAATATTTATTTTGTTTTGCGAAGAAATCAGCATGCTCTTTGTATAACTCGTACCTATTGTATAAAAATCCAAACCATCTCTCATCATATGAATATCTCTCTCTAAAGCTAATATATTATGTGCAGCATGATGACAGGCTGTCATTTTATCGTGATGAAGTTGGTTCTTATATTCATAATCGATAAAAGCGTACTTCCTAAGAGAAGAGCCTATAATATATGGGTCCGTATTGACATAATTCACAATGTCATGTCCTAGAATCTTCAAAAGATTATTAGCAAACGTTGTCTTTCCAGATGCACCATGACCCGAGATCCCAATAATTATTCTATTATCCTTCCTGCTAATCAAATTGATTATTTCATGTAATATTTTATCCATATTTCACCTCTACTTGCTCCGCAAAATTGATGCTCATAGCTACATTTCTAAAAATATTATCTATGTTTTTAATAAAACTCCTTCAACTTCCTAGCATAGTAAGTAAGAAAACGTTGTATTAAAATATCTATCTGGTCTATGTCCCAAAGTTACCAAACAATATCATACCAATAGCGAAAATAGTTAAGACTAACAAAGCTAACATACCAAGAGAGGAAATAAGTAAAGCAATTGTTTTTAAACGCCCTTTCACACTAAAAAGAGCAGTGAAAAATGATCCCAATAGTAATACTATTAACAACCATAAGTCCAAGGATTCAGGTAAGGGATTCAATACTTGCGGGATAAAAAAAGCTAAAACGATAAATATAATGATCAACACCAATGAAATCGAGCCTAAATATCTCTTCATCAAATCAGCCTCACTTTCATTCAAACTTACTCTTTACGTTAATCGAATATAGTTTCTTTTTCAGGGTTCCGTAAAAATTCGAAGAGAGTTAAAATTTGTGACTCTGTATTCCTATTAGTGGAAAGCTGTGGTAAATTATGTTCCGAAAAAAAGTTAATATTATTCGTTTCAATACCAATTGCTGGTTTTCCTCCGATAATTTCACATAATATAAATAACTTATAATAATGATATGCTTCTGGAGGATGTGGGTGTTTGTTTTTATCCAATAAGGCAACTAGTCTAATTGGCATTACCTCGAACCCAGATTCCTCTTGTATTTCCTTCACTACATTTTCAGAAGGTGATAATCCTATATCACAAAATCCTCCTGGCAAAGCCCATTTATCATCTATATTTTCTTTTACCATTAAGATCTGATTATCTTTAAAAACCACACCGCGGACATCAACTTTCGGAGTTTGATAACCGGTTTCATTTGCAAATAAATCTCTAACTTTATCCATATCGAGTTCTGTATGTTCTGCTATAATTTCTATACTTATATTACGTAATTCTTCATAACGTTCGATATCATAAATATCTTTTGAAAAAGCCAGTCCAGACTGAGACAGAGCCTGAATTCTTTTTGCCCATTCCAACCATTGGTTACTCATTAGACACCCACTTTGAAGGAACTTTTAAATTCTTTTACACTTTTTATGATTAAATTTGGTTGTTCGCTAAATGTAGATGTTTGGTATTCCGGTAACCACTGTACACCAATTGTATAGACATTAGCTTGCACCCCTGCAATCACATCTGCATCACTATCTCCTATATAAATTGCATCTGAATTATTTACTCCTAATAAAGATAAAGCTTTTAGAAGACCCTCTGAATTAGGCTTGGGATTTAGCACATCATCACCAGTTATAATAACGTCAAATAATTCATCCATCTTTAATGCTTTTAAAGAAATATCTAAGCTTCTTTTTGCCTTTCCAGTAAAAATCCCTATTTTTATAGATTGCTCTTTCAAGGACTTCAATAATTCTAGAATTTCAGAATTACTTTCTACTAAACTTTTATGATGTTCAGAATATTTTTCGTAATAATATTCTATAGCATCCTCCTTATTAGGATTGGACAGGTTATTTCTAATAATACCTGTTTCAGAAGGACCAAACATATCCTTTATGTCTTCTGAACTAAGATCCTTATGATCAAATTCTTTAAATACATTTTGAAAAGCATAAAAACAAATGGGCAATGTATTAGCCAATGTCCCATCAAAATCAAATATAAAAGCTCTCATCATCAGTCTCCTATCATTATAAAAGGATTCATGATTTTTCTTGATCCTTATAAACAAATCTTACCATATTATTATTAAATTCTCTTTTATTATTAGAATACTTTGTGAAATATAAAGAGTACCTCTCTAATAGAAATGCGTATTTGTACTTTTATAATTTTTTTCTTCTAAACGTTTACTTCCCAGTTAAAAATATTAATCGCAGTAGTTCTTTACTTTTTATTTCTATATGCAACTAATGATGTTTTTAAAGCAGCGTAATTTCCTATAGCTGCATTGCCATAAAACCAACCCATGAAAATGCCCGCTACTAAGTTATAACGATGGCTAATGAAGATAGAAATTATTAGACCTACTAGTAATGCAACAAGGGGAACAAATTTGTTAGGTATTTTAAAGTATATTTTTAGTAATTGAGTTAGGATCATAATTAAAGGTATAGCTATGAGAGCATCCCAAAAATTGGTATGAATTATTGGAAAATTCATATCGTATTTCACCTCTTAAATAGCGTGCCCGATTAATAAAAGTTTAATCTTTTAACAAATTAACTTCCAATGTAGCTTTCATAAATGATAATTCCTACTTGACGCTTTCTTTTCAATACATAATTCCACATTTTGAAGAAATTTGCTTTGTTTAAACAAATAAAAAAAGCACTGCATAAAGCAATGCTCTTTTGTATTTTGTGTTTTTAAAAGTTTACTTTTTTTCTTCAGCTACAACCGCTTCTTTAATAGCCTCTGCGATTGCTGTTGCGTTTTCTTCTTGCTCTGTTAATTCTTCTGTTGTATGAGAGATAGTTTCCATAAATTCCATTGGCTCTTCTCCCTCAGATGATGCTGTACCGTCATCCAGTGGTGAAGAAGCACTTGGCTTAATAGCTTTTACTTTTTCAACAAATTGACCAGATTGCTCTTGAATTTGCTTAGAAAGCTGTGTTGTTTTTTCTTTTGCAGTAGATGAAAAGTCCATTGTTTTTTCTTTAAGCTGACCGGCCTGAGTGGAAAGATTTCCACGAAGCTCTGTACCAGTTTTTGGCGCTAATAATAATGCAGTCGTTGCCCCAATAATTCCCCCGATTAAAACACCGATGATAAAATCCTTACCATTTACTTCCTCGTCACGATAAATATCATCTCTTGAATCATTGTTGTAGTATGGAACTGGTGGATAATTCGAATGTCCTTGCTGATTATAAGATGGTTGGTTTGCATAATATTCATGATTATAAGTTGCTTCACTGTAGTTAGGTTTAGTTTGTTTTTGATTTGTCATGTAAATCCCTCCGATTATAGTGGTTTATGGTTGTCGTTATCGTTATCGTAAGTATAATACCCAGCACGTTCTAAAGCTTTACGCTCTCTCCATTTGTCGCGAACTCCTAGGAAAACGTTACTCCATTGTACAACCTGGGCAATTTTTTCTTCATTCTTTTCCACTTCTGAGGTTACAGAAGTTGTTAAGCGTTGGATAGAATGATTAAATCCATTTACAGAAGTCCCCACATTTTTAACTGCATCGACTACCGTATTTAACTTCTCAGATTTAGCTTGAATATCTTCTGCTAAATCGTTTGTTTTATGAAGTAGTTCAGCAGTTTCTTTTGTCATGTTTTGTAAATTTGTTTCTAACCCATCTAATGTGTCTGCTACATTATTAAGCGTCTTCTTAACTGAAAATAATGTCATTGCTAAACTAATACAAAGTATTAGAAATGCAACAGCGGCTATAATAGCAGCTATGTATAAAAGATTTTCCATTTTACATCCTCCTAAAACTCATATGTCTTAATACAATTTTACCCTAATCAAATCAAATTAAACTTCCTACCTATACTATACTACGTTTCTTTTAAATTTCCTTCAAAAAAAAAGCTTAATCCAAATAGATTAAGCTTTTTTATTAGCTATTAAGTTTTGCTTCAAAAGCTTGTTGATACTTTTGAACGTCCCCTGCTCCCATAAATAAGAAAACAGAATGTTCTTTTGTCTGTAATTCCCCTACATTTTCTTCAGTTAAAATATGGCTTCCTTCGATAATATCTCCAAGAGTTGCTATAGTTAAATTCCCTGCATTCTCTCTTGCAGATCCAAAAATATCACATAAATAGACTCTATCTGCCAAACTCAAAGCCTCACTGAATTCTTGTAAAAACTTTTGAGTTCTTGTAAAAGTATGTGGTTGGAAAATCGCAATAATTTGATGAGTCGGATACTTTTGTCTAGCCGATTGAATAGTTGCTTTTATTTCCGTGGGATGATGAGCATAATCATCAATGATAATATCATTATTTACTATAGTCTCCGTAAACCTTCTTTTAACCCCTTCAAAAGTCTCTAATCCTTTTTGAATAGTATCTGCTGGGACACCTTCATAATGACATAGAGAAATAACTGAAAGAGCATTTAGAATAGTATGGTCACCAAACAATGGAATAGAGAAGCGATCATACAATTCGTTGCGTACAAATACATCAAAAGATGTACCTTTTGGTGTAATTTCAATATTGCGTGCAGCAAAATCATTATGTTCCCCAAAACCGTAGTATACGACAGGAACTTCCGATTTAATCTGTTGCAAGTATTTGTCATCTCCACAAGCAAAGATGCCTTTTTTCACTTGCATTGCCATTGACTGAAATGCTTGGAATACATCATCAATATCTTGGAAATAATCTGGATGATCAAAATCAACATTTGTCATGATTGCATAATCCGGATTGTACGCTAGAAAATGACGGCGATATTCGCAAGCCTCAAACACAAAGTTAGAAGCATTTAGCATACCTTTTCCGGTGCCATCCCCTATTAAATAGGATGTGGGCTGGTATCCACTTAAAACATGAGATAACAAACCAGTAGTCGATGTTTTGCCATGAGCCCCAGTAATTGCTATAGAGGTAAACTGGCTCATGTAATTCCCTAAGAAGTCATGATATCGAATTACCTCTAAGCCAAGTTCTTTAGCTTTAACTAGCTCAGGATGACTATCTGGAAACGCATTTCCTGCAATAATAGTCCAACCCTCTTTAATATTCGATTCATCAAATAGTAATATGTTTATATTTCGCTCATGTAATGGCTTTTCAGTAAAAAAATATTTTTCAATATCAGAGCCTTGTACTTCATAACCAGTATCATGCAAAATTTGCGCTAATGGACTCATTCCAGACCCTTTAATGCCTGTAAAATGGTACTTTGTCATACGTAGAAACCTCCTGGGATTCGCCCCACTTATATACATTAAATATTTCATGCGCCTATTTAGACGTATTTATAATTATATCACTTTTCTTGTAAAACTTTAATAAAGTGAAACTTCAATCAGTGGTTTTTTTCTTTATCCCACTGATTGATGGTACTCAGGAAAAAAACACCGCGTCCTGCGGCAATGCCTGAGTGATTAACGTTTTGTTAGCCCGTAGCTCGCAGAATGCGAGTTACATAACCGAAGCCACACGATGTGGCGCTTATCGTCTAGTTCTACGTCGAGCTTTACGGGCAGTTGATCTCCCACTTTCGCTTTGTTGATTGGGACATACACTGAATCGGGAATCGTACGAAGTACAGGACGTACTAGTGCCGATGTTGCCACAGGAAGTGGCGACTTTAATCGACCTTGCCTATTAAAGCGTGATAAACAATTTTAACTAAATATTTCATCTAGCGTATCGCTCGTTAATAGTACATCTCTTGCCTTACTTCCCTTTTGCTCCGTAATATATCCATTTTCATACATGGCATCTATTAAACGAGCTGCTCGATTATATCCTAGATGGAATTTACGTTGTAATAACGAAGTGGATGCAGTGCCTTGCTCTACGATAAAACGGCAAGCCTCTTCAAATAAATCATCCTGCTCAGAAGTAATTTCTTTTTGGAGAAGCTCCTCTTGCTCAAACATATAATCTGGATTACCTTGACTTCTAGCATATTCAATAACACTTTCAATTTCATCATCTGAGACATACGTACCTTGGATACGTACAGGACTAGACATACCATTCCCTTGATAAAGCATATCTCCTTTTCCTAGCAAACGTTCCGCGCCCTGCTGATCTAAAATGGTACGCGAATCAATTTGTGAGGATACAGAAAATGCAATTCGTGTAGGGATATTAGCTTTGATCAGACCAGTAATTACGTCTACTGAAGGACGCTGTGTAGCTAATACTAAATGTATGCCACATGCTCTTGCTTTTTGTGCGATTCGGCATATAGCGTCCTCTACTTCTGTAGGCGCCATCATCATTAAGTCAGCAAGCTCATCAATTACAATGACAATATAAGGCAGTTTTTGCGCAAACTGCCGCTTTTCTGTAGCAAGCGTATTATACCTAGTAATATCTCGCACACCAATATGTGCAAACAATTGATAGCGTCGTTCCATTTCCTCCACTGCCCATTTCAATGCAGCAGTTGCGGCTTTTACATCCGTAATGACTGGACTGACAAGATGGGGAATATGATTAAATGGTGCAAGCTCAACCATTTTTGGATCGATTAGTAATAATTTTACTTCATCAGGCGTCGCTTTATACAACAGACTTACTAATAATGAGTTAATAAATACAGATTTCCCAGATCCAGTCGCTCCCGCAATTAGTCCATGCGGCATTTTACGCAAATCCAATGTCACTGGTTTGCCTGTAAGATCCAATCCTAAGGCCGCCTCTAGCGGGGATTCTGAGTGTAAAAATGTATCTGTATTTATTACTTCAGATAAGCGCACTGCACGAGATTTTCTGTTTGGTATCTCAATTCCTATTGAGCTCTTTCCTGGAATAGGTGCTTGAATTCGAATATCCTTTGCTGCTAATGCAAGCTTTAGGTCATCCGCTAGGTTACGTATTTTACTTACTTTAGTCCCCTGACCAACTGTAATTTCAAATTGGGTGACGGCTGGTCCCTGTACCATTTGAACAATTTCACCCGTAACTTGAAAATGAGATAGCGTATCTACTAACGTGAATGCCTGTTCCTCCATCCATTCTTTATCCTCCACATTCATTTCGGGCGGAAGTAAATGACTAAAAGATGGTCTTACATAATTTGTTTGGATTTCTTCTTGCTCTTCCACTACTATTGGCTCTATTTCTTGCTTATTCACTTGAACCTGCTCAATCATTTGTTTTTGTTCCTGTTGAATTGATGGCGCTGTTGTAGTGACCGCTTTCTTTGCAACAGGGGATATTTTGTTCATAGTATCTATTCTATTCATTTTACTTTTATCTGATTTCAACATTAGTACATTAAAAGGTCTAATGTTTTCTTTCACAGGTTTTTCTGTTTCTAGGATCTCCATATTTTGAACTGGTTCAATTGTTTCTTGTACTTGCGTTACAGCTACCTCTGCTTGTACAACTTCTACTAACTCAGTTACTTGTAAATCATCCTGAACTACTTCAACCTCTTGTGCATCTTCCACTTCATTATGAACTGGTTCAATTGTATCTTGTGCTTGCGTTACAGCTACCTCTGCTTGTACAACTTCTACAAGCTCAGTTAGTTGTAGGTCATCCTGTACTACTTCAACCTCTCGAACTTCTTCTACTTCATTTCCCTGGACAAATTGTTCAACTTCACTTGCTTGAATTACATGGCTTACTTCTTCCACCACTTCTTGTACTGGACTAATTGGTTCCGGATTAAATAGTACCTCTGAACTTACCGTATCCGTTTTTTGTTCTTTTTCTACTAAAATCTCTTTTTCTTTTACTTTATTATCTATTGTTGTTTTGGAATATCCATAAATCGGAGAAGGCACTTCTGTAGGTGTGAATGCTCTTTTCTTTCGATTTATAACGGGAGTATCTACTACTTTTTTTTCCTCTACTATTTTCTTCTCTGCCCGATGTATTACAGTAGGTTGCGCTCTTTGCTGCCATAAGTTTTGTGTATGTAATGGTTTATATTCGGGCTCCTTGAAATAAGGTTCTTCTTTATATGTTTCAACTATTTTTTCTTCCTTTGGATATCCATATAATGTCTCATTTTTCTCTTCATCTGATATTAACGGGAAACGAAAAGGAGTTTTCTTCGCTTTAGAATGTACTATTTGTTGCTGCTCTTTGTATTCCTCTTCATATTCTTTTTCTTCTGATGCAAATAGTTTTTTTAACCAATTCAAATTCATCACTCTTTCTAAAAGATACCTCTTATTCTACCAATAATAATAGGTTTCGTCTGTATTTATGAGGTAGAATGGGAAAAAAATCATGTGTTTTACAATTTTACCTATCCCGAAAATGCCACTTATGTATTGGGAGGTCGAAATTAATGGATAAATATTCCGATTCGCAAGTAAAATAACATATGAACATCATTAACCAACATTGAAATTCATGTATCGTCTTAATTAGATAAGTGGAGTGTTACTAACTATTCCAATTTAGGATAACCGAACCAAGAGACCCAGTGCTTTAAGTTCAAAACCTGTTTAGTTTCCGAAGTGCTTTGGACAGACTTGCAATATTATTACCGATTGTTTTTTTGAGAGGCAGGTGGTGACTGAGTCACGACCAGCCTCTCTTTTGGCGTTTGTCTGGCAGACACCTCCCTCAGGTCATTTCTTATGTATTTCTTCTACTAGTCAAAAAGTATACGACATAAAATTAACTGGTATCTATCATATAGAGTGGCGTTAGAGCGACCGAAATTATATCTTCGGGCGCTTGTTCTATAAATAGGAAGGTTTTTTTACTAGTTTTCCAGAAACGTCTTATTTCTTGCATAATGGATAATTTAACTATTTTTTTGCTAATTCACAGACTAAATGTGTAGAATCGTATTACTAATCGTTTGTTCTCTAGTCACGAGGGAGACTGCAAAGCATAGTGCCTTTAAATGACCCTGCATATTCATCGTGTTTTTCATAAAGGCTACTTTAATTAATAATAACTACTCACTTAAATGATTGGATCGCAAGGCGGTAACTCCAGAGAGATTAGCGTTAGGTGAAGACCTGCAGCGAAATAGGCTGTGGGAACGACTACGGTAAGCGTCCGCCTGAAGGGGAAATCATAGAGGTCATTATATGTACTGTTTTGTTCATTAACGAAAAAAGCACACCTATAAGGCATGCTTTTCATTCATTAAACTAAAAATTCACTTCCAACTTCTTTTTGCTCGTCTAAAATAAGAATTCCTTTTACTTCTGGAGCGTTTGGAATCGCCAATTCTCTTGCAGAGCATAGCATACCACTCGATGCAACACCTCTAAGTTCAGCGTCTTTAATAACCATTCCTGAAGGCATTACTGCACCTACTTTAGCTACTACTACTTTTTGTCCTGCTTCTACGTTAGGTGCACCACATACGATTTGCAACGTAGATTCCCCAACGTTTACTTGGCATACTTTTAATTTATCGGCATTTGGGTGCTGTTCTAACGAGTCCACATGGCCGACTACAAACTTAGGAGATAGATCCACTTCTAAGGTAAAAGAAACGTCATTTTTCGTTAAAATTTGTTGTACAGCTTCTACTATTTCAGCAGTTAAAGGAACATTACCTTGTACATCCAGTTCTTTATATTTACTGAATTCAAAAATGTTGATAGCCAACACTTCGTTTGTTTGTGCATCTTTTACTTGCGTAACATCGCCATTTGTTTCCGTTATAACTTTTTGTTTTTTTTCAGGTGTTAATTGGATTAATAATACATCTCCAACTCCAGGTTTGTTGTAAAAAATATTCATTTGTCTTCGTTCTCCTTTGATACTCGATTTTTCGCCATGATAAATATTGGTTCTAAATCTCCATTGTCATAGATGAAAGATAATGAAGTAATCGGTACGATTCCTACGGTGAAGAAATGCATCGTCATTTGCGCTAGAACGTCGTAACCTGTTTCATTTCTTATATCACCAATTATCATAACATCTTGATGGGGTACAGAAATAGTCATATCTCCGGTAATTTTCTTTTTCATCTCTTTTAATAGCGATTCGTTTAGTATACGACTTGCATCGTATCCATCGTTATTATTAAAGAAATAAAAAATATTGCCTGCTACCTCATCTGTTTTAAAGTGATTTTCTAAATTTCTTACTTGGAAGAGTGCTCGTTCACGTACTTCTGTCTCTCTTATTTTCCAATCCGCCAACATTTTTTCATCTAGTAAACGGTAAGTGCTACCTAGATCAACTGCATAGTAAATACGAGTCTCTGCTGTATGATCCTTCGTGATAAAACGATTACCCTCATTAGAATTAAGTGGAAAAGAAGTGGAACGAATAACTGGATATACCGAAAATGATGGATCTATTTCACCAGCCATCTCTTTTTCCATAGCTTTAAATGTTTCGTGTATCGTATACACTACCTCATTAATCGCCGCTTCTTTTTTCGTTTCATATTTAGCTAAAATTGGAGGAACTGAAATCTCAATTCCTTTTCCTGTTGCTTTATGAGTCAATCTGAGCTTATTTGTTTCTCTATTATAATCATACGTATATAGATCTTCGGAAAGCTTTGTTTTTAAGAGTCTTACTAGTTCAAGTGCTTTCATCTTTTATCTTTTCCTTTCATAAAACAAAACGGTCCACTAGGTGAACCGTTTTGATGGATTAAATCGATTGAAGAAATGATTCAATTTCTTCCCTAGTTTTACGATCCTTACTAACAAATCGACCTTTTTCTTCGCCATTTTCAAATGCTAGGAAACTAGGAATACCAAATATATCAAGCTCGATACATAAATCGATAAACTGATCACGGTCTACAGATATAAAAGTGATATCCGTAAATTTTTCTTCTACCTCACCCATAAATGGATCGATAAAATGACAATCTGGACACCAGCCGGCTGTGAATTTAAACACGACTTTTCCTTGCTGCTTTAACTGTTCGAATTGTTCTATTGAAGCTAGGTTTTCCATATGTATCACTCCTCTAGTTTGTTGAAATTGACCTCACAATTAGCATCATGTCCTCTAAGTTATTGGCAATATTTTGTTGCTCTGAAATAGTTGTTAATTTAATACCACCAATACTCGTTATAAGCTCATACTTTTCTTTACTGTTTTCAATAATTGCAGCAAATCCAAATCGACCATTTTGCTCAAATGTTTTTTCATCTAATACTTCTAGATTACTATCTGACGTCATTAAATCATAGTATAGTTGACTGCTCTGTAATTCATTTGGATTAATAAAGAGAATATATGAATCATTTCCTTTTGAAAGAATAATATTCGTCGTATCCGATTCTTCCTCTATTGAAAAACCACTAGGTATAAATATATTCATATCATTCACTTTTTCATTTGGTTTTTCTGCATCGTCTTGAAACACTACTTTTGCATTCTCAAGCCCATCTAGAGACTGTTCTTCCAGAGAAGAACATCCAGCTAATAAAATGACAGCTAGTGACGCGATCAAGAATCGCATCCATTTTCGAGCCATTCCCTTTCCTCCATTCAGTGCATAACTGGTATATATTTTAACGATGATTTTCTACAGTTGCAACTACTTGGGCTTATTGGCAAATTCAAATTGCCCTATCAATAAAAGCATTATATGCTCAAACATAGTACTTCTATTAACAAGTCCATTTGAAAATACACCAATTGCACCTTCATCATGTCGAATATCGTTCTTATTAGTATAGACGTCCATTACAGGCCCAAGTTCCGCACCGCCTAGTAATTGTTCTGCTAATTCCTTAGGCAGTGGAACTCCAGCTCCAGTAGCCGTAAAAACATCTCCCTTTTGTGTCACCAGGGCACCCCAATTACAAATGTACATCTGGCCATCTATTTCTTGAACTCCACCTTCTAAACCTATTCCAAACAGAGCATCTGTATCTTCCATAAGATGCTTGGCTCGGTTAATAGCACCTTGCCTTGTCTCTTCCTGACTCAATGGTTGATCGGAAACTAGGGATGGAACTTCTATATTCTCAAATTTAGCATTTGGATAATAAATACTTGAAATCGCTTGAACCGCTTTTGTTTTAGCTCTATTATGTGTACCTATTAATATTTTCATACATTAATCCCCCTTTCTAGATAAAAAGATGCCCCGGGAGGCATCTTTTAAAATTGTCGAAGTTAAATTATATTTTCTGTTGAAAATTTGTTCATTTATACATTCGCTTTAATTGTCTCCAAAGTTGTACGATCGCATGACTTAACTAGTTTTACAATAAGCTCTTTCGCTGCAGCATAATCATCTGTATGAATAATAGAAGCTGACGTATGGATATATCGTGAGCAAATACCGATTACTGCACTTGGGATACCTTCATTCGATGTATGAACACGTCCAGCGTCTGTTCCGCCCTGTGAGATGAAATACTGATATGGAATTTTATGTGTTTCTGCCGTATCTAAAACGAATTCACGCATACCACGGTGCGTCACCATTGTACGATCGAAAATTCGTAGTAATGCCCCTTTTCCTAGTTGTCCAAACTCATTTTTGTTACCAGAAGCATCATTTGCAGGACTTGCATCTAGGGCAAAGAATAAGTCAGGATTAATCATGTTCGCAGATGCCTGTGCACCTCTAAGACCAACTTCTTCCATAACATTCGCACCAGAATAAAGCATATTCGGCAATTGCTCATTTTGTACTTCTTTTAAAAGCTCAATTGCTAAACCACAGCCATAACGATTGTCCCAAGCCTTTGCCATAATTTTTTTATCATTTGCCATTGGTGTAAATGAACAAACCGGTAAGATTTGATCTCCTGGTTTAATACCCATTCGTAGAGCATCCTCTTTATCATCTGCTCCAACATCAATTAGCATATTTTTTATATCCATCGGTTTGTTTCGTAGCTCGTCGCTTAACAAGTGTGGAGGAATAGAACCGATTACTCCAGGAATTGTTTGATCTTTAGTGACAACGTCTACTCTTTGCGCAAGTAAAACCTGGCTCCACCAACCGCCCAATGGTTGAAAACGAATCATTCCATTATCGGTGATTCCAGAAACCATAAATCCAACTTCATCCATATGACCTGCAACTAAAATTTTTGGACCATTTTCGTCCCCTTTTTTAAGCCCAAATATTCCACCTAAATTATCCTGAACAATTTCATCTGAATATTTAGTCAGTTCATTGCGCATAAAGGCACGAACAGCATACTCATTTCCAGGGGCTCCTGGTAGTTCTGTCAACGTTTTAAATAGTGAGCGCGTCTCTTCATTCATATAAAAAAGCCTCCTAAAGCTATGTAGAAAATTATCTTCACATTCTATTGTAATAAAAGATCGGTTCGTTTACTACATTAAAACTTCGTGAACCGAAAAATTTAATCGAAACGAGGATGTATGATACACTAAAAAAAATGAGATAGGGAGGAATACTAATGAAATTAAAGGATTATATGATGGGACTTGGAACTGGAATTGTTATTGGTGTTATTGCCAGCAAAGCTACAAATAAGATGGATTTCAATCGTTCAGCAGAGTTAGTATTAAACGAAATTAAAAATTCTTTTAAACAAGAGGGTCCAATTGATGGATCATGGATATATATGACGCCTGAGAAATTTCAAAAAGAAGCCATTAGTATGAATGTGTATAAAGGTGGAATTTCTCGAGTAAAAAACGGTGAACTTGAGCAATTTGAGTTTGCAGCAGATGCAAAAACAGGATCCGTCGTCGATTTGGTGAAGATTTAAGCTCTGGAAAGAATGGTTGGTCATGATTTCTATTATGATTAGCCATTTTCTTATCTTTCAATCGTCACGATTAAAATATCCTTACCATTTATCTCATTAGAAAAACTCTCACTGATTAAATCTTTATCTCTAAGACTATTTACTTGCTTTGACCCTCCAATTACTTGCTTTCCTCTATAATTTACTTTTGCTCATTGTTTGTTTACTTGCTCTCAAATGTGATTTACTTGCTGAGCGGTAAATTTATCCATTACTTTTAATAAATCCGTAAAACTTTGGATGAAATTGGATAATTATTCACAAAAATAAAAAACGAGCGATGACTAAATGTCACTGCTCGTTTTTTATTCATCGACTTCTCTCAACTAAATCCATTATTTCTTTTCCATCCTCGGACCATTTGATCATTCGATAGAAGGCATCATGGTAGAAGCTGAACCAGTAATTTTGTTGAAGTGCTTGTTTGACCCATTTTTCTTTCGCATATACAGATGTCATTGGATAATCGTCATACGCAAGAACCCAAAGCGGATTTTGGTGCGCATGGGTAGGCATAAGATCTGCCATATGTATTACAGTATCCTCCGCTTGCTTGAATACAACAATACTATGTCCGTCACTGTGTCCTCCGGTATGAATCATTTCGATTCCATCTACTACCTCAAGAGAATTTGTAAACGGAATTACCTGACTTTCAATTGCCTCCCAATTTTCTTTCCAGTATGTATTTTTGGAGCGAATATTGGGATTTTTCATCTCATGCCATTCAACATCGGATACATATATTTTGGCATTTGGAAAAGTGGATACAATTTGGTTTCCTTCCCATTTTGTCAGACCACAGGCGTGATCGAAATGGAGATGAGTCATAATGACAATATGGATGTCCTCTAGTAATAAGCCTAATTCTACAAGATTATCTTCCACTTGTGATTGATCGGAAACCCCATAGTTTCGTAATTGTTTCTCGGTCATTTTTCGATAACCAAGGCCTGATTCCATTAAAATATTTTGCCCCTTATATTGGATCAGTAACGGATCCGATGGTAGTTCAATCTGGTTTTTCTCATTAACAGGATATTTCTTTTCCCATAATGGCTTTGGGACAACTCCAAACATGGCACCCCCGTCCATAAAAGTTGTTCCTCCCTTTAACCATGTGAATGACATTTCATGAAATTTAAATGTGTCCATTCTCCGAAGTCCCCTTTCAAATATGCCCCAGCATATTTGCGTCCAGATTTTTATCGAGTTCGCTCGATAAATTCCTCTAAAAATCTGTGACATCCGCCGGAGGCTTTAACTTTGTTTAGCAGTGGTCTTGTGGACCCCTACTTATTTGCATACATTCTTCACACAGATTCGTTGCAAAAAAACAACTGCTGAATGAAGTTAAACGTATTTTGCTTCTACTCGGTATATCGGTTGGCCTTTTGCAGAAAATTTTTCTTCATATTCCGTCATAACATTATCCTCAGGCATATTAACATGTAAATCGAGGGAAACATCTTTGATAAGCATACCGAAGGCTGACATACTCGTTAATGAATATTCAAATAGTCCACGATTATCCGTTTTGAAATGAATTTCAGCATGGTCAACCAAAATGGATTTGTATAACTCTAAAAACTCTGCATGTGTTAAGCGTCGTTTAGCATGTCTAGTTTTTGGCCACGGATCAGAGAAGTTTAAGTAAACTCGATCTACGTCATTTTTTTCAAAATACTTTGCTAAATCTGCTCCGTTAACTTTTAATAAACGTAAATTTGGTAATGGCTGAGCAGCAATAGCATTTTCCAACGCTGACACAATCACACTGTCATATAGCTCGATGCCGATATAATTGATTTCAGGATTTTGCTTGGCCATTCCTGTTACAAACTGCCCTTTTCCTGAACCTACTTCGATGTGTAGTGGATGATCATTCTTAAATTCGATATCCCATTTCCCTTTGATTTCTTCTGGATTTGGGATCACTATTTCTGGATGAGCATTGATAAAATCCTCTGCCCATGGTTTATGTCTTAACCTCATTATTCAAACTCCTTTTTCTTTAACGGTTTGCTAAATTCCATGCATTTGCTATTACTGAACATGCAAAAGCTGTATCTTTATCGGTTATGCAAGAAAACTCTCCATCTACATGGCCGAACACTTCATCATGGATAACTATATTAAAATCTGATGCTTGAAACTGTGTAACTTCTTTAAATTTAGTATGTTTTCCAAAGAATACTGTACCAAAAATAAATAATAATTTCCATCTTGATAATTTGTTAATGACTGTCATTTCTAGTAATTGATCATTAGGAATAGATGTTGGTGAAATTTTCATACCACCTCCAAAAAACGGCTGATTGCAAATAACAAAGAACCACACATCATCAAATTGGATAACTTCTTCTTTATTATGTAGGGTAAAGGAAAATTTATTGAACGTAAATAACTCTTTAATAAGATATAATATGTATGCAAGCTTACCTAGTTTTAAAAGATTTAATCTACTTTTCCACACAGAATAATTAGCGAGGTAAGCAACTTTTGCATCAAATCCAAATCCTGCATTATTAACAAATTGGTATGTTGAATTATGAGTTTGCACGGTCCCAATATCCATCTTTGTATGAAAATCGCTCATAGCAAAAGCCTGTAGGTCCTTCAAGGTACGAAAAACGGAAAATGTTCGGCCGAAGTCATTTCCACTTCCTGCAGCAATGATACCGATTCGAACATGCTCAAACCCAACTACACCAACGATAATTTCATGAATGGTCCCATCTCCGCCAACACCAACAATGAGCAAATTATCCATAGATTCTGCGCATTTTCTTGCTATTTTCGTGGCATGGTCTTTACTCTCTGTGATAAATACTGTATGAGGAAAATCGATAGCGTCTTTCCACTTTCTCCATATCTTCTTACCTAACCCATTCCCTGCATACTCATTTACGATAAAGACTATATTACTCATTGGTTTCCTCACTACCTAAATCCCAACTAGATCTTGAATACGAAGTGGTTTGTACTAGGTCCAATATAGCCTGTGCTGCTTTAAATTGCATATGCTTCATCGGAGAATGGGAAGATTTCAATGATAAAAACCATTCTGGAAATTTTCTAGTATCGATAAATTCGGTATGAAACGAGTTTCCTGGATAATCAATATAACCATTCCTTGAAAGAATTACTTTTTTTATCGGTAACTCTATTTCTTGTTTTTCGAAAATCTGCCCTAAAATTGATTCCATTCGATTCAGATTAATTGTAGGATTTAATATTTTCTTTTCTTCTTTCCCACTTTTCTTTAGCCAAAATCGTTCCCCACTCCCTATAAACGCATCGGAAGTTTTGTCCTCCAGAACTACAATACAGACAACTTCAGTAGGAAGTATTAGTATAATATCTAACTCAATTGGTGCTTTTTTTAGCTTTAAAATAGGATAATAAAATAAAAAATAATTATCCGGTAGTTTCTGTGTTAAATCTCTTAGCAGTGAATCACGCATATATTTTGGATCTACATAAGACTTTTCTCGTAAAGTGGAGCTTGCCCATTTTAATTGAAAATGAAATAACTGATCTAAATACATTCGCTTTAACTCTTCTATTGTTTGAGGCTTATATACTAATTTGGGTTCAAAAAGTAACGTACTAGATTCTTCTGGGATTGGTACCTCTTCAGTCAACTCATCATTTTGCCAGTCTATTTCTTCTGTTATTTCTTTTTTATGCTTAGGAAAAAGAATAGAGAAAAGCGACTTTTTCTCGTATTCTACAACAACTTCCTCTTCTTTTTCGATCCAATCTGCATTAAAAGAACCTCGTTCCCACTCTTCCTTTGTTCGATCCCACTGTTGTTTCTTTAATCTTACAAACTGAGTTGGATATCTTTTTAGATCAATTTGATAGCGAGAAACATAATCTTGTAGCTTAACTAGTTGGGCCATTCTTTTCTCCCCTCCTTCACTAAAACTGTACTTATTTCTTCATAACGCGGAGAACGATTCGCATTAATCGTAAAAAGAGACAAGCTTAATACGTTAAAGGCTAAATTAGGTAATGTAAACTCTGTTAAATTTAGCGACTCTTTAGTAGCCCATTTTTTTGCGATTGTAATATGGGCAGTAAATTCATTTTTTTTCTGCACTTCTATAAAATTCGCTAATAGCTGTACAATTTTTTTTTGTAATAATTGCAATGGATTACTTTTTTCCAAGGCGGTATATACAACGCGTGGAGTGGCTTCATTTCCAAAATGCGCCACTCCACTTGTCTTCAGTTCAAACGGTTCCCATACTAATTGGTGAAGAGCATGAATTATCTGCTCTAATGTACTATCTTCTACATGCCCTAAATAATAGAGTGTAATATGCAAATCTTCTGCCACAGGTAACACTTTATGTGTCTTTAGTAAATTTGTTTTATCACGTTCGTGAATAATTGCATTTGCTATCTGCTTTGGAATTTTTACAGCGATAAAATAATGCTTGGTCATATTTTAACGGACGAAGGAATTCTTTTTTCAAATGCTACTTGAAGCTTTTGGGTCCATTTGCCACGTTTTCCGTTACCGATTAATTTACTGTCAATCGAAATTATTGGCATTACTTCCGCATTTGTCGAAGACATAATCATTTCATCCATCTCAAGTGCTTGTGCTTTTGTAAATGCTTCTTCAACTACTGGAAGCCCTACCTCTTCACAGCAGCTTAAAATAACTTGGCGAGTAATTCCATTAAGTATTAAATTGCTAACTGGATGTGTATATAAAACGCCATCTTTAATACCGTACATATTAGAAGATGAACCTTCCGTAATTGTTTCTCCACGATGTAAAACCGCCTCATAGCAGTCTTTACTGATTGCTTCCTGTTTTGCTAACACATTTCCTAATAAATTTAACGATTTGATATCACAACGAAGCCAGCGGAGATCTTCTACAAAGCAAGCTTTGACTCCATTTTCTAGCTGTGATAGAGGACGTACAGTTTCCTTTGTATAAGCTGTTAATACGGATTCAACCGACGGAATCGGGAAATTATGTTGACGCATACTAGTACCGCGCGTAAATTGAAGATACACTTGCCCATCTTGAAGCTCGTTCATTTCTATAAGATCGTGTAGCATTTTATGCATGACGTCTTTTGTATATGGAATGACTAATTGAATTTTGTCAGCACTCGCATACAATCGATCAATATGCTCTGTTGCAGTGAACATATCTCCGTTATATATTTTAATCACTTCATAAATTCCATCACCAAATTGATAACCACGATCTTCGTATCCAATTTTCACATCTTCTTCTTGTACAAATTGATCATTCCATAATACTTTTACCATGCTTATTTCTCCTCCAATTTTGAGCTTCCAGCAAGTTCTACTATAGCATCTGCATAAATTGCAGTTGCTTTAACTAAATCTTCAATATCTACATATTCATCTATTTGATGAGCTACATCTGTTCTACCTGGGAAAAGCATACCAAATGCTACCCCTTTTTCTAATACTCTCGCATACGTGCCACCACCGATAGATAATAGCTCTGCTGTCTCACCGGTATGTTTTTCGTATACTTTTTGTAATGTTTTAATGAGTATATCTTCTTTATCGACATAATGCGGCTTAGCATTAGTACCCAAATCCAATGTAATACCTGTACTACTAAGCACCTCTCTACATGCACTTAATTGTTCATCGAAAGGATAGCTTACAGAATAACGCATACTCACCTGTGTACAAGATCCCTGTGCAGGTGCATAATGAATAACCCCTGGATTTAAAGTCGTATCCCCTGAAATCTCATCTGTAAAATTAAGTGCCAGTGCATGCCCTCTGCTTTCTTCTCCGAAGGAACTTACTAAAAAGTTGACGAATGCTTTTGAATGAGGAGTCAAGTTAATACTTTGTAAGAATTTTGCCAATAAAATTCCCGCATTGACACCATCATCTGGTTCCATTGCATGTGCTGATTTACCATGCACAAGTACTTTAACCATAGGACCTTCTTGCGTAACTTCTCCTTCTACATTATGTTCTGTTGCAAACGCTTGGAATTTTTCTTTGATCATATGTAGACCACCGAAAATTACAGCAAATGCTTCATCTGGCACCATATTTGTGCGTTTACCTGCTTGAAAAAATTGAATCGTTTCTGTATCAGCTGAACCAGTTTGCGTAAAGATTAGATTTGCAATCCCTTTTTCTGCATTAATAATCGGAAAATCTGCATCAGGGGCAAATCCCATTTGGGGCATTGCTTCTTTTTCAAAATATCTAGCCATACAACGGAATCCACTTTCTTCGTCTGTTCCAATGATGAGACGGACTTTTTTCGAAAGCTCAATTCCAGCTTCTTTCACTAATTTCATCGCCATCCAAGCGGCTATTGTTGGACCTTTGTCGTCTATTGCACCGCGTCCGTATACTTTATCCTCTGCTACAACGCCTTCAAATGGTGGATACGTCCAATTTTTACCTTCTGGCACAACATCAACATGACAAAGGATTCCTAAAATATCTTCCCCTTCACCCATTTCAATATGTCCAGCTACATTATCCACGTTCTTTGTTATAAATCCTTCTTGCTCACCTTCATTCAACATGTGTAAAAGAGCTTCTAATGGCTTGGGACCAAAAGGCATTTCATCATTACCTTCTTTTTCATCCATCACACTTGGAATTTGTATTAATCTTTGTAATTCTGCTACAATATCTGATTTTTTCGATTCTGCTAGTTCTAACCAGTTCATATTTGTTTCCCCCTAAATAATGCTTATACTCCATTTTACACTTTTTATAGGAAAAGACACAAAAAAAGAAGGCATTTTATGACCTTCTTTTAAACTATAAACAACATCCCCGTAGACCATTTACTTGCTGTGGCATGTCTATAACTTGTGTTCGCTGTTTGTTTACTTGCTCTCAAAGTGAATTTACTTACAAATAGGAAAATTTATCCATTACCCTCTAGCTATTACTCTGAAAAAACTTAGATAATGCTGTATTTCTAGCATGTTCCTAAACTAAAGAGAAATGTGAATTATTTGTAAATATCATAATATCTATAGAAATTTCAATAGAAATCTACTATAATGGAATTGTCAGAAAGTAAATATTTTGACAATCATTTTGTAAAGGGGCTGTAAATTGCAATTACTCAGTTGCTTTTCACCCAAGTCGTCCGCTAGTCTAGCCAAGAGATATCATGATGAAGGAGTGGTTACTTATGAAACCAACTACTGATCGGATGCTAACTCGAATAAAAGACATGTATATGTTCATCCGGGATAATGGAACAGTTACAACACAAGACTTAGTCAATGAATTTGGCATCACTCCTCGCACGATTCAACGAGATTTGAATGTGCTTGCTTTTAATGACCTAGTCATTAGTCCTACCAGAGGCAAATGGACCACGACGAACAAACGAGTTAAATTGACATCTTAGATACTAACAATATGAAAAGAATGACCATGCTCAGATTTAAGCGAGGTCATTCTTTTGCTGTATTTGTTCTAACTCTTCTGCAGTTAATTCTCTGTATGTGCCCTCTGCAAGAGAACTGTCTAACAATAACATTCCCATAGAAAGCCTTTTTAAATAAACTACTTTTTTCCCCACCGATTCAAACATTCTTTTCACTTGATGAAATTTACCTTCTGTAATGGATAATTCTATTTCAGAAATAGGACCACTATTTAAGATAGTAAGAATTCCAGGCTTTGTATGATAGCCATCATCCAATATTACTCCATCTGAAAATGCTGTAATATCTGATTCATCTACTACACCTTCCACTTTCGCATAATACACTTTTGGTACATCCTTATTTGGTGATAGTAGTCGATGTGTTAAAGCACCGTCATTCGTCAATAAAAGAAGTCCTACAGTATCCTTATCTAATCTACCTACTGGGTATGGTTCAAAATGGCGAACATCATCATCTAATAAATCAATAACTGTTTGATCCCTTGAGTCCTCTGTTGCAGAAATTACTCCAGGTGGTTTATTCATCATTAAATAGATGAACTCTTTATATTCAACTACTTCTCCGTAAACCGTCACTCTATCATTTAGCTCATTCACGTGCATGGAACTGTCTTTTACAACAGCCTCATTTACTTGAATAGCCTTTGATTTGACCAATATTTTTACTTCTTTCCTTGTACCATATCCCATATGAGATAGAAATTTATCTAATCGCATTTTATTCTCCTAAAAACCATTTTTTTTCGTAAAACGGGTAAGTCTATCCCCAAATAGTTTTTGAGCAAGGCCCAATCGCAAAGTAACAAAGGCATAAAATACTGCTCCTATACCTGCACAAACGATTATTGCAAGTAGCCCTTTTAGCTTAGTATCAATGGACATTAACTGTCCAAATCCTAATTTCACTATAAACACAAGTATTAGCATTGCTGCATTCACTATTAATATAAGCATAATTCTACGTATGACCATATTCGATTTATAATGTAGCGTTTTGTGTATAGCAAACATGTTCAATCCAATTGCTACTATATAACCGCAGGCTGTAGCTATAATTGCACCATCTGTTTCGAACGCTTTAATAAGCGGCGTATTTAGAACAAGCTTCGTCAGTATTCCAAGTAATAGGTTTAGTATTATTAACTTTTGTCGATCAATTCCTTGCAATATAGAAGTAGTTACTGGATACAACGCAAATAAAATTGCAATCGGAGCATAATGAGCAAGCACGGTTGCGCCTGTTTCACTCGCTTCATAAAACACTAAGTAAAATTCATCAGCTAACACAGAAATTCCCATTGCTGCAGGTACTGTTAAGAACAATAAAATCTGGAAAGATTGGTCCAATGCTTTACGAACCTGCACAAAGTCTTGTTTTGCATAATAACTAGTGATCAATGGGATCAACGTCATACTGAAACCAGTTGCTAGCATAACAGGAATCATCACAAGCTTATGGGTACTGTAATTCAACATACCTAATAATGTGTTAGATATATCCCCACTTATCCCAATTATAGACATCGCACTATTAAACGTAATCATGTCTATAAATTGGAACAAGGGATTAATGACCCCTACAAGTGCAAATGGTACTGTATAAATTAACATTTCTTTATAAATGTTAGTTAACGACACATCTGAACTAACTTTACCTGAAGTAGTTAACAAATTGTTAAACTCGGGCTTCAGTTTTCTCCAATACCAAAGTAACACTACTAATCCCGCAATTGCCCCTAAAAACGCGGCAAATACTGCAAAGGAAACTGCAGTTTTTTCTGTGCCATTAAATATGTATACAACAAAAAAACCACCGACTAGTACAAAAAGGATTCGAACAATTTGTTCCCACAATTGAGAAATCGCCGTGGGAGTCATATGTTGATAGCCTTGGAAAAACCCTCTTACTAAGCTCATAATTGGCACTACAATTACAGCAAAACTTACAAATTTAATCACAGAAGCTACATCATTTACGGAAAATACTGCCTCATCATCTTTTATAATTAGATGCGCAATAGGATCAGCTAGGAAAAAAAGGATTAAAAAGCCTAAGAATCCTGTCACTGCCATTAGTAGCATACTCGATTTCACGAGCTTTCTGCCAGTGGCATAATCACCAAGTGAATTATATTTAGATACAAACTTCGAAACAGCAACTGGGACTCCAGAAACTGCAATTGCTAGCATAATGGAATATGGAGTATAAGCGTATTGATAAAGTGCAATATACTCTTCCCCCACTATTTGATAAAAAGGTATTACATAAAGAACACCTAGTATTCTTGATAATAAGAGACCGACCGTTAATATCATTGTCCCTTTCAATAAATTCGATGCCATCTAACCCGTCCATTCTTATCATATTCGCCTCGGCGAATATGCTCCTGCGCAAGCTCATTGCAGAAAACAGTGCGCCCAGATTTTTCTCGAGCTTGCTTAAGAAAAATCTGTGACATCCGCGGAGGCCTTTACTTTATTAAGCAGGGGTTTGTAGACACCACTTAGTTGAATACATATCTTGCATTCACCTCACCACTTATAGAAGTGGGATAGTTCTGCTCCTGCGCAAGCTCGTCACAAAAAAACATTTGCTTAATGAAGTTAAAATGTCTATCTTACAGTTTACAACTGTCTAAACAAAACCACAATCATGTATAATAAAGAAAAAACTGAAAGTGTGAATTTATTATGTATGACGTTATTGTAATTGGTGGGGGTCCCTCAGGATTAATGGCCGCTGCGGCAGCTGGTGCAGAAAATAAGAAAGTACTACTTATTGAAAAAGGAAACAAGCTTGGGAAAAAGCTCGCAATATCAGGTGGCGGGCGTTGTAATGTTACGAATAGACTCCCTCAAGAAGAAATTGTAAAAAACATCCCTGGAAATGGTCGATTTTTATTTAGCCCATTTTCTGTTTTTAATAATGAAGATATCATTGAATTCTTTGAAAATCTAGGAGTTGCTTTAAAGGAAGAAGATCACGGAAGAATGTTCCCAGTATCTAACAAGGCTATGGATGTTGTAAATGCCCTGCTAGATGAATTAAAAAGATTACAAGTGGAAATAAAGTTAAATTCAGCTGTAGCCAAGTTATTGATGAATGATGAAAAAGTAATTGGCGTAAGACTAGCTTCAGGCGAAGAAATTACTTCAGGTGCTATCGTCGTAGCAGTCGGCGGTAAAGCAGTTCCTCAAACAGGCTCAACTGGGGACGGTTATCCATGGGCTGAAAAAGCTGGACATACTGTAACGGACTTATATCCAACAGAAGTACCTTTATTGTCCAATGAAGCATTTATTAAATCTAAAGAACTTCAAGGTCTTGCACTTCGAGGCGCCGGTGTTTCTGTGTTAAACAAAAAAGGAAAGCCAATTATTACGCATGAGATGGATATGTTATTTACCCACTTTGGCTTAAGTGGCCCTGCCGTCTTGAGATGCAGTCAATTCGTTGTAAAGGAACAAAAGAAAAATGGCGGACAACCTGTTGCTGTTCGAATTGACAGTCTTCCAGAACAAAATGAAGAACAAACTTTCCAAATGCTACTATCCACTATAAAAGAAGATCCTAAAAAAGCAGTAAAAAATGTATGGAAAGGCATTGTACCTGAAAGATGGCTATTATTTTTACTTCAACGTACTGGCATTCAAGAAAGTGAGGATGGCCAAAATCTTGCGCACGAAAAGATTCGTGCACTTGCGCATGAGTTAAAGCAATTCAACGTCTTTGTTTATGGTACACAACCTTTAGAGAAAGCTTTTGTTACTGGTGGGGGTGTATCTATCAAGGAAATAGAGCCTAAAACTATGGCTTCGAAGAAAAAGGCAGGACTATATTTTTGTGGTGAAATATTGGATATTCATGGTTACACAGGGGGGTATAATATTACCTCGGCCCTTGTAACAGGAAAAATTGCTGGTATGAGTGCCGCGAAATCGATTGAATTTTAAAATAATTTATAATACAATAAACTATAACAAGCGATAAGGAAGAATAGTAACTTTATGAAATGCTCTAGAGAGCTGACGGTAGGTGCGAGTCAGTGCAGACTATAAAGTGAATGGGCTTCTTAGCTCCAAGGCTGAACATTTAGTTTTAGTAGGTTTTGGCGTTCGTCTACGTTATAGGACTCGCAACTGTTTCGTTGCAATAAGTGGATTACAATAGTGATCAATGAAGGTGGCACCACGGCTCTCCGTCCTTTTCGATGGAGGGCCTTTTTGTATTTAGTTGAGCTGAGATTAGCCTTAGAAAAGGAGAGCTGAGTAATGAAAGTTGAGACGAGAAGCTATCAAATGAAAGAAGTACAAGGGGATATGATGACTCCTATTTCCATTTTTCATTCATTGCACGGAAAGAAAAAAATGTTATTTGAATCTTCCGCAAAGCATGAGGAAAGCGGAAGATATTCCTTTATCGCTGTGGACCCCATCGGTGAATTAACCGGTGATCAGCATGGATATTCATTATCCTTTGAAAATGAAGAAATTGAACGAGAGCAAATATCTGTAATAGAAAAACTTAAAACAATGTTTCCTGTTCACCAAGATCCATATCCATTTTCCTTCTTTGGAGGGGCTATTGGCTATTTTGGCTATGAAACTGCATTCTATAATGAGCAAATAGGAGATTTATTGAAAGATGAATTAGAAATGCCAGATGTACATGTCATGTTTTACGATACATTTATTATTTTCGATCATTTGAAACAAACTGTTTCCATTGCCGCTATCGATTTGTTTCAAAATGGACGTTCTGAAAATGCGATGATTAATGCGATTGAAAAGATTTTCTCCGAGCTTAAGCAAGGACCGAGAACTCCTGACAGTACGGAGCCTAAACTCGCTTTTCAACCTCAAATTCAGGAAAAAGACTTTACGGATATGGTGGAAAAAGCAAAGGAGCATATTTTAAGAGGCGACATTTTTCAGATTGTCCTATCTCAGCGTTTTACATCTCCATTTAACGGAGACTCTTTCTCGCTGTATCGCCAGCTTCGTACTTCCAATCCATCTCCTTATATGTTCTATATGGATTTTGAAACCTATACTATTTTAGGAACATCTCCTGAAAGCTTAGTAAAGGTGAAAGATGGATTAGTGACAACGAACCCGATTGCTGGGACTAAGCCCCGTGGGAAAACTGCCGAGGAAGATGCCCGTATTGCAAAAGGGTTATTAAATGATGAAAAAGAAATCGCAGAGCATCGTATGCTCGTTGATCTAGGACGAAATGATATTGGTCGAATTGCAGAAGTCGGAACTGTTCAAGTCGAGAAATATATGAAAATTGAGTACTACAAATATGTCATGCATATTGTGTCCGAAGTAACTGGTCAACTAAAAGAAGATGCCCATGTTCTGGATGTGCTAACTACCTGCCTACCTGCTGGAACCGTTTCTGGAGCACCGAAAATCAGAGCTATGCAGATTATCAATAATTTAGAGCCTATGAAACGTGGTGTTTACGCGGGGGCTGTTGGCTATATTTCCGTTACAGGTAATATGGATTTAGCACTCGCCATTCGAACAATGGTTGTGAAGGATCATCATGCCCATGTTCAAGCTGGAGCCGGTGTTGTCCATGATTCTATCCCGAAGAGTGAGTACGAGGAAACAATCCATAAAGCGAAAGCTCTTTTGGAGGTGCAACGATGATTTTATTGATAGATAACTATGATTCCTTTACGTATAATTTATATCAGCAAATAAGTATGCTCGGCAAAGAAGTAAAAGTCGTTCGCAATGATGCTATTACTATAATTGAAATAGAAAAATTAAACCCTGAGGCAATTATTATTTCTCCCGGACCAGGCATTCCTGTTGATGCAGGTATTTCTATCGAGCTTATTCAAAAGCTACACAAAAAATTTCCGATTTTAGGAATCTGTCTTGGTCATCAATCGATTGGAGCAGCTTTTGGAGCAAAAATTGTGCAGGCAAAAACGATTATGCACGGTAAAATGTCCATACTATCCCATAGAAATCAGTCCTTATTTGAATCTTTTGATGAACCAATTTCAGTCATGCGATATCATTCGCTTGTAATTGAAGAGGCGTCATTAATAGATCAACTGGAAGTGCTTGCAAGGTCACAAGACGACGATGAAATAATGGCTATTAAGCATGTCTACTACCCTCTTTATGGCCTTCAATTTCACCCGGAATCGATTGGTACAGAGCACGGTAATCGAATTATGCACTCATTTATCAAAATCCTTGAAAGAAATTATGTAAAATAAGATATAGCTGAGAGGCTGGGACAGAAGTAGAAATTTTATTGGATAAGGAGAAACCTTTACTAAATAATAGGTATTTAATAAAATTGATTGAAATGGAGGGGCGACTCCTACGGGAATAGCGTGACGCCTGAGACTACAGGCTCAGGCCACGCCCGTGGAAAGCGTCCCTGGAATGGAAATCAATTTTGTGCACAGCAAAAAAACAGCATCTTTTTAGTTGGAATAACCAAAAAACAATATTAAGCTGCTTATCCCGAATAAGGGCTAAGCAGCTTTATTAACTTCATTAAAAGGTACTTTTAAAAAGGATGATGCGAGGCTAATTTTAACATCTTACATAATTGCGTTTAAAACCAAGCTTTCCTCTATCTACTTCCTTTTGAATACTTTCGAAAGCATTTAGGAAACTGTTTTTTTTCTTTTCCCGTTTAACTTCTACTATACCTATTGCCTTTGCGGTTTCGACCGCCTTTTCATGTAGTGGCAGATAGGAAATCCCCACTGTGTATAGAAAATTATTCATAGCGGATTTCGTTCGTTCTGGCGAATCATGTATCGTATCTTTCACAAGATCAAGCATATTAGAAATCTTGATTTCCGAAAACTCAACATCTTTCCGACTCCCCAGAAGCCAACAGTAGCAACTCCAACCTGCCGACATTCTCAGCTCGTCACCACTTGCGATCCATTTATCAGAAACTTCTTGTGCAATATCCGATTCAGATAAAGTAACAGAGACTACATAATCGGATAGCATATAAAAATACGCCGCATCGATCCAACGATCATAATCCGACTCCGTCATGGCTTTTGGGTCTGCAATAATGCCAGCAAAGTACATTGCATCGTAGTTCCCAGTGGCATAAAGCTCTTCAGCTAAATTTTGATCTATTTTTATTTTCTTTGCGATTGGTTTCATAACACCTGTAGCCACACCAAAAAGCGGCTCCTGCGCACCATTGGATATGTACATTTTTTTAGTTCGTTCCTTGGCAAGCGATTCAAGCTCCTGCATAACCATTTCCATATTCATCGTTTAGCACTTCCCTCTTTTTTTGAGTTTTTCACCTGACCTTTTGCCCATTCAAACATCACTAATCCAATTTTCCCTTGAAAATAGGACTCAATTCACTCCATACATCAAACATATTTCCATCTATATCGTGGAAAACAAAATTATTTCCTGGATGTCCCCGATCTTCTATTTCTCCAACATGTACTCCCTTTTCCTTAAGAAAGTCATGAAATTCTATCAATTGCTCACTTCCATCAACTTCAAAAGTTATTGTAAAATGTTCCTGTTCATAGCTATCCAAAAACCCAGACCTCTCCCCTATTTTAGCCTTAACAAGAAAGAAGCTTTGATCAGCAAATTCTAAGATTGCTTTATCAGCATTTCTAAAGTTTTCAAAAGCTCCAAGCATCTCCTGATACCACTTCGATGATTTCTCCGGATCTACAACAGGTATGTATGTAGTCCCCACTCTTTTAATAAACGTACTCATTGCATACACTCCCCACATATTTTTATCTTTCTCTTTGAAACTTCAATTCACTATCTATTTCCATCATATCATTTTTTGGAACTTACACGGCCATGATTAAAATACGAATGGATTCGAACCCTACTTAACGTTATAATATTTTCAGAAAAATACAAACTTCAATGCTTCGAGAATCGTTTAATATATAACGGAAGGAGTTGTGGTTTTGTTGAATATTAATGATCTAAAAGAATTAATGTTTCAATATACAGAACCCTTAATACGTTTGGCCTATTACTACGTCAAGGATCTCCAAGCGGCAGAGGATATTGTACAAGAAGTATTCATCAAGCTTTTTCATAATCAGTATCATTATGAAGAACGTGGTGAGTTAAAGGCTTTTTTAACAACAATGACTATTAATAAAAGCAAAGATTATTTAAAGAGTTGGACCTATAGAAAGGTCCAATTACAAAATAAATTATTTTCACATGCTAGTAAAAGAAATTTGGACGAATTAGTAAAAAAAGATGAGCAAGCAATAATTGGAGAAGCAATACTAGAATTACCCTTAAAACAGCGAGAAGTTCTTATTTATTTTTATTTTAATGAAATGACAATTACAGAGATTGCACATATTTTATCTATTCCAGAAGGTACAGTAAAAACTCGATTAAGGCGAGGTAAAGAACTATTAAGAAAGCAACTGAAAGGAATAGAATGGGAGGTACTTTTAAATGAATAATTATATCCCTAATGAAGTGAAAGATTTAACAGCCAGTAAACAACGTGTAATGCAAAACGTAGTCAATGAGCTAGAAAATACTTCAAGAACATCAAAACATAAATGGCGATATGTAGTGATCACCACTATTTTGACAATAAGCGCAATCCTATTTGTCTTCAACGAAATATTTTTGGAAAATGAACAACAGACTGCAACCGAAGTGCAGCTAGATTTTACCAAACCTACATTCTCCGAGGAACAAGGTTTACTTTATCTTCATGGAGTAACATTAGGTGACTCACAATCAAAAGTAATAGAACACTTAGGTGAAAATTATACAATTGGTGACTACGAGGATGGTAGTGATGCAGACTTCATATTGGATTATGATGGTATTGCGCGATTCTATTTTTACCAAGAAAAATTAGATTCAATCATATTCATGAATGTAGATGAAAACTTTTTTAACAAATTGTTTAATGATTACAATGGCTTTAAATTTCTTACTCCAACGAGTGGTAATGACCGTTATTTCTACTCGAAGGATACCGGTCAGCTATTAAAAGCAACAATCGTTCCTGGGGGAAACCTTTACTTATATCTAATGGCTGGGGGCAATGATCTCTTGGAAAATCCAGATTTTCCAAAAATAGAACCGATTTTAGATTAAGTTTGAAAAGTTACGAGCCAAATCACAAATCAACAATGTTTCTAACCATAAACCTAACAAAAAAATCATCTCGACTCTATGAAAAACATAGAGTCGAGATGATTTTAAACATTCGTGTAACTTATGGTCAAATCTCTTTATAAAAGCTGCATTAAATTACGATATTGACCATTTTACCTGGTATGGCAATAATTTTCTTCACTTCTTGCCCTTCTAGCCATTGTTGTACTTGTTCAGATGCAAGAGCTAATGCTTCTAACTCTTCTTTTGTTGCATCTTTTGCAACATGTAATTTCGCACGGACTTTTCCTTTAATTTGAACAGGAATTTCTACTTCATTGTCTACTAATTTAGACTCGTCGAAAGTTGGCCATGCTTCATACACGATTGTATCGTCATGTCCAAGAATACTCCATAGTTCTTCTGCAATATGTGGAACGATAGGAGAAATCAGCTTCACAAAGCCTTCTACATATTCTTTTGAAATTTGCTCTGCTTTGTAGCCTTCATTGATAAATACCATCATTTGCGAAATGGCTGTATTATAATGCATTGCTTCAAAGTCTTCCGTTACTTTTTTAACCGTTTGGTGATACGCTTTTTCCATATTATCAGAAGAAGTGTTCGTTACTTTAGCACTCAACTTACCATCTTCATCAACAAGTAAACGCCAAATACGATCTAGGAATCTTCTTGAACCATCTAATCCGTTTGTAGACCATGGTTTCGAAGAGTCTAATGGACCCATGAACATTTCATATAGACGAAGTGAATCAGCACCATGACTTTTCACGATATCATCAGGGTTTACTACATTCCCTTTTGACTTAGACATTTTCTCGTTACCTTCACCAAGAATCATCCCTTGGTTAAATAGCTTTTGGAATGGCTCTTTCGTTGTCACCACACCAATGTCGTAAAGGAATTTATGCCAGAAGCGTGCGTATAACAAATGAAGTACTGCATGCTCTGCTCCACCTACATAAATGTCAACTGGAAGCCAACGTTTTGCTAGTTCTGGATCGACAAGCGCCTCGTCATTATTTGGATCGATGTAGCGTAAGTAATACCAGCAGCTACCAGCCCACTGAGGCATTGTATTCGTTTCACGACGACCTTTTTTGCCTGTTACTGGATCTACAACATTTACCCACTCTGTAATATTCGCAAGTGGTGATTCTCCTGTTCCACTTGGTTTAATATCCGTAGTTACTGGAAGCATTAATGGCAACTCAGATTCCTCTACAGGTGTCGATGTGCCATCCTCCCAATGGATTATTGGAATTGGTTCACCCCAATAACGTTGACGGCTGAATAACCAATCACGTAGACGATACGTAATTTTCTTCTCACCTTTACCATTCGCTTCAAACCATTCAATCGCTTTAGAAATCGCTTCTTGTTTATTTAAACCATTTAAGAATTCTGAGTTAACAAGCGTACCGTCGGCTGTATAAGCTTCTTTTGCGATATCCCCACCAGATACTACTTCCACGATTGGTAGATCAAATTGTTTTGCGAACTCATAGTCACGCTCATCATGCGCAGGAACTGCCATAATAGCTCCTGTACCGTATGATGCTAACACATAATCTGCAATCCAAATCGGCATTTTTTCACCGCTTACCGGGTTAACTGCATAAGCACCTGTAAATACACCTGTTTTGTGTTTTGCAAGATCTGTACGTTCTAAGTCACTTTTTAATATTACTTGATCTTTATAAGCTTGCACTGCTTCTGCTTGGTCAGCAGTTGTTATTGTATCCACAAGCTTATGCTCGGGCGCTAATACCGCATAAGTTGCACCAAATATAGTGTCTGGTCGAGTTGTAAAAGCACGGAATGATTCATTTGTACCGTCCACTTCAAATATAAGCTCTGCACCCTCTGAGCGTCCAATCCAGTTACGTTGCATTTCTTTTAAGCTATCCGGCCAGTCAAGATCATCTAAATCTTCTAAAAGTCTGTCTGCATAAGCAGTTATACGAAGCACCCATTGACGCATCGGACGACGTTCTACAGGATGTCCCCCACGCTCCGACACACCATCGATTACTTCTTCATTAGCCAATACAGTACCTAATGCTGGGCACCAGTTTACTGGCACTTCATCTACATATGCAAGACCTTTTTTGTACAGCTGGATGAAAATCCATTGTGTCCATTTGTAATAAGAAGGATCTGTCGTATTAACTTCTCGATCCCAGTCAAATGAAAATCCCAAATCTGTCATTTGACGTTTAAATGTGGCAATATTTTTCGCAGTGAATTCTGCAGGGTCATTCCCCGTATCAATTGCATATTGCTCCGCTGGAAGTCCAAATGCATCCCATCCCATTGGATGAAGAACGTTATAGCCTTGTTTGCGTTTAAATGCACTTAGAATATCCGTCGCTATATACCCAAGTGGATGCCCTACGTGAAGACCTACTCCTGAAGGATAAGGGAACATATCTAATGCATAAAACTTTGGTTTAGATGGATCATCCGTCATCTTATACGTCTTATTCTCCTGCCAATATTTTTGCCACTTTTTTTCAATTGCTTCATGATTAAAGCTCATCGTAACTCCTCCTCAAAATAAAAAAACTCGCCCCTTAAAAAAACTAAGGGACGAGAGATATACTCACGCGGTACCACCCAAATTAGTGAAAACCTCACTCAACTTGATTCCTTAACGCGGAAAACGGTATAAGCTACTATCAGTTCACTTACACAGACTCAAAGGCGAGTTCAATAATTCGTTACGCTAACTTACACCATCCGTTAGCTCTCTAAAGAAACGAGATCTATCTACTAATCCTTTTCACAGTCGACTTCTATTAGATTTAATAATAATGGATTCCACATTAAAAAACAAGCTGATGTTAGATAGAAACATTTTCTCTAACATTATTGACTATAAGCTCAGCATCTGTAGCATCGATAATATCTTGAACCGAATAACCCTCGAATACCTCTTTCAATTCAAGTCCATTTTCAGTTACTTCTATCATTGCCCGTTCTGTTATTATTTTATTCACAACGGCTTTACCTGTTAAAGGTAATTCACATTGTTTTTTTATTTTAGCAGAACCGTCTTTTGCACAATGATCCATAATGACAATAATTTTCTTAGCACCGTGCACTAGGTCCATTGCTCCGCCCATTCCCTTAATCATCTTTCCTGGGATCATCCAGTTAGCAAGATCACCTTTTTCGGATACTTCCATTGCACCTAAAATAGCTACGTCGACATGTCCTCCACGAATCATCGCAAATGACTCCGCACTATTGAAAAAAGCAGAGCCCGGAATAGTAGTCACTGTTTCCTTCCCAGCATTAATAAGATCAGGGTCTACTTCTTGCTCGGTTGGGTATGGTCCAATGCCAAGCAGGCCATTCTCAGATTGTAAAACGACTGTTTTATCTGGTGAAATGAAATTAGCTACTAAAGTCGGAATTCCTATTCCTAGGTTTACGTAGTTTCCATCTTCGATTTCTTTTTCTGCTCTTCTTGCAATCTTCTCACGTGAATTCAATCGAAACTCCTCCTTAAGAACGTGTCGTTAAACGTTCGATTCTTTTTTCCTGTTCTGCTTGGAATAGACCTTGAACATAAATGCTCGGTGTATGTATTTGAGCTGGATTTAGATCTCCTGTTTCTACAATTTCTTCTACTTCTGCAATTGTAATTTTACCTGCTGCTGCCATCATTGGATTAAAGTTTTGCGCGGTCATATTATAAATAAGATTCCCAAATTTGTCCGCCTTAGCTGCGCGGATAAAAGAATAATCAGCACGCAGTGCCTCTTCCAGCACATACTCTTTTCCATCGTAGACTCGCACTTCTTTTCCTTCTGCTACTATGGTTCCTACACCAGCAGGAGTAAAGAAAGCTGGAATTCCTGCACCACCAGCGCGGATTTTTTCTGCCAGCGTTCCTTGTGGTGTCAATTCCACCTCTATCTCACCAGAGATTACCTGTCTTTCAAACTCTTTATTTTCTCCAACATATGATCCTATCATTTTCTTTATCTGTTTATTTTTAAGTAGTAGTCCTAGACCCCATTCATCTACACCACAATTGTTGGAGATTACTGTTAAGTCCTTCACACCTTTATCGACTAATGCTAAAATTAGCTGCTCCGGAATTCCAACAAGTCCAAAGCCTCCAACCATTAGTGTCATTCCATCTTGAACTCCCGCAACAGCTTCTTTAGCTGAATTATAAATAGGTTTCATGCTCCCAGTCCCCTTCCATTTGTAAGCTTGATACATTATTATTTTCTCAAATATCCGATAACTTAGCAAACTATTTTCCTAAATCTGTTTCTACGATTCATAATTCCTACATCTAGATATAATAATGTGCAAGTAACCTGTAAAATCAAAACCCGCATCTACCGTTTCCGTAGGCACTTTGGACAGATTTATCGCTAGATTATTAACGAGTAATTATTGGGAAGGCAGGTCGTGACGATAGTCACGACCTGCCAACTTTTCCGGTAATTTTATGGCGAATAACTGTCCATTGCCCTTCTTCAACTATAGGAACATGTTCAGTGCATTTTTGTATAATGAGAGAAAAGATTCTTTCTAATGCCTAGAGCAAGCCCATGAAGATGCAATTTCGTTACCTATTTCGCTTCTTTATTGGGTAAGTACTAACTATATCTTATAGTCTATTTACTAAATAATAGTGTTGAATTTAAACAACCATTACAGAGTATGATTATCACTACATTTACTTAATTTAATTTCTATTGTCCTAGCGATAAGCTCTGCTAAATCTACTATTGAGTAATACACACTCCGTTGATTGAAGTGAAAGGTGGTGCGCTTAGCCTTTGTAATCCGCCTGAAACGGAAATCAATAGTATTATGTCTTATTCTTCTAAAAGTTTAATATAGTTTATGAAATTATTGACTCGTGTAGCCACCGTCCAAGACAACTGCTTGCCCCGTCATCCCTTTAGCTGCATCACTTGCTAAAAACAAAGCTAAATCAGCAACTTCCTTTACATCTAATAATCTTTTCTGAGGAACTAAAGGATATAATACTTCCTCTAAAACAGATTCAACTGGTACATTACGTACTTTCGCTAAATCCTTAAATTGGTTTCGAACAAGCGGCGTGTCCACATAGCCTGGACAAACAGCATTTACTGTAATCCCATCTGCAGCTGTCTCAAGAGCTGCAACTTTTGTAAGTCCGATTACTCCATGTTTGGCTGAGTTATAGGCTGCTTTACCAGCAAAACCAACTAAACCATTTATAGAAGCCATATTAATAATTCTACCGAATCCATTCTTCCGCATATGCGGAAGAACGTGTTTAGTAGCCACAAATGGAGCCGTCAGCATTATTTTTATCAATAGTTCAAAGCGTTCAGTCGGAAAATCTTCTAGCATTGAAACATGCTGCATTCCAGCATTATTAATCAATATATCAATTCGTCCGTACTCTCTTACGGTTAGATTAATGGAGTTAATAATATCTTCCTCGTTTGTCACATCACATTTAATCCCAAGTACATCATTACCTAGTGCTATTGCAGCATTCTTTACCTTCTCTTCATCTATATCTGTTAGAACAACCTTCGCACCTGCTTTGTAAAATTCCTGTGCAATTTCAAAGCCAATACCCTGTGCCGCTCCCGTGATAAGAAGTATTCTATCTTTTACCATACGCTTAACCTCCAACTATCAACCCTTTTACTTGATGGACTGAAAAATTAACTACCTATACCTAAACCAAATGAGAATAATATAATCGCAATCGCTAACCCTATTAAAGGTGTTACAACTGTTGTTGCCGCTACAGCCCAATAGGCAGCACTATGTTTTTCTCCACAGATTGATTGAATCGTTGTTACAACATATCCGTTATGTGGTAGGGAATCTAATGCACCGGATGAGATTGCTACAACACGGTGCAACGCTTCTTGGTTTACTCCTGCATCAATATAACCTGGTGCTAATAGTGGTAATGCAATTGTTTGACCACCAGAAGCAGATCCTGTCATACCTGCGATCACCGATACCGCTACACCAGCACCTATTAATGGAGAACCCGGTATACTAGCCATAGCATCTACTGCTACACCAAATGCAGGAACAGCTTTTGCTACACCACCAAATCCTACTACTGCAGCTGTATTACCAATTGCTATAATAGCCCCTATTGTACCAGCAGAAACTGCTTCCCATGGGCTTTTAAAGTATTTCCAACTCACGATAAATGTTGAAATGATTCCACCAAGTAATGCTAAGATTAGTGCAGATTGCTTTAATTCATCGTGGAAAATATATGATATAACTAAAACTACTATTAATGGGATAAATGCTAGAAACGGATTCGGTAATGCACGAGTTGTATCAAAGGTAGGATCAGTTTTTCTATCTTCAAAGCGCTCACCGTTATTTACTGCTTTCGTAATAATTTTCTTCAGCCACCAGTAACCAAATACTGCCATAAAGACTGCAACAATTATACTTACTTCCCATCCAGCATATGGTGTTGTTTCAAGATAATCCATTGGAATCCAGTTTTGAATTTCTGGTGATCCAGCAGAAGTCATTGTAAATGTTACAGATCCTAAAGCAAGCGTTGCTGGTATAAAACGACGTGGCAAATCTGCTTGTTTAAACAAAGAAATAGCCATTGGGTACACTGCAAATGCTACTACAAATAAGCTAACTCCACCGTAGGTCAAGATTGCACACGCAATAACAATAGCTAGGACAGCAAATTTCATCCCTAATTTGTCCACTATCATTTTTGCAACTGAATCCGCCGCACCACTATCTTCCATAACCTTTCCAAAAACCGCACCTAATAAGAACATTAAATACCAGGACATGATAAACCCCGTAAATCCTGACATATAGTTGGTCACAAAGTTAGGTACGCCATCCTCTACTAATTGTGGAAACAGTGGCATACCACTCATTAATGCCACAAATAAAGCAGATATCGGTCCAACTATAATAATATTTACCCCTTTTAAAGTTAAACCGATTAATAGAACAAGACCTCCTATTAACCCAATCATACTCATTAGAATACTACCATCCATAAACAAATCCCCCTGTATTTTAATAGTGTAATCAACCACCGTTTCTCTGCAGTAGAATCGGATTTCTGGATCTATCTATCAAACTTACAACCAATTATAAAAGCGCTTTCATAAGTCATTAAAACATAATCTAAATTTTCATTCAATAGAAATTGTGACGGGGTCGTTCAGAGTCCAAATGAAAATAATCCGATTTATCGGATTATTTCATTATTAAAAACAACAAATACAATGTTTATTTAAAATGCAAAAAATCCGATTTACTGGATAAATGTCCAATAAATCGGATTTAGGTCATAAGTTGTGTTTTTTTATTTTTTCGTACAATGTGGATCTACTTAGACCAAGTTGCTTTGCAATCCTTATTTTATCTGATTCTTCCTCTAAGTAAGACTGAAGCACTTTCTTTTCTACTTCTGCTAAAATGTTCTCGAGCGTTCCAGTAGTTTGGAAAGAAGGTACATTACTTAGTTTTATCTGTGAAGGAAGGGCAGATGGCAAAATAATATCGTTTTCCGCTAAGAAAACCGCTGCTTGCAAAATATTTTGTAATTCCCTTACATTGCCTGGCCAGTGATACGACTGAAGTATTTCCCTAGTTTTTGTTGCTAAAGTGACATGTCTACGACCAGCCTGAAGCATAAATTTTTGAAGAAAATAGTTGAGTATATCTATAAAATCTTCCATTCGTTCTCTTAATGGTGGAATGGATAGAGTAATTGCTTGTAAACGGTAATATAAATCCGCACGGAACTTCTTCTCCTCAATTAGCTTTGAGAGAGCAACATTTGATGAAACAACAATACGAACATTTACTTTTTCGCTGTTCTCCGAATTCAGTGGCGTAATTTCCTCTTCCTGCATCGCTCTTAAAAGCTTCGCTTGAAGTGTCAGAGGAAGTGCACTAATTTCATCTATATAGAGAGTTCCTTTATCTGCTTGCTTATATCGACCGTTTCGTAAGGTCCCGTTGTTATGATCAAGTACTCCAAATATTTCTTTCTCAAGCAACTCTGGTGGTATTGCAGCACAATTTACTTTAACAAAAGGGTAATCAGAGCGTTCAGAAAGCTGATGGATACTATGAGCGAACATATCTTTTCCTGTTCCACTTTCTCCTTCGATTAACACTGGAAGGTCACTTGGCGCAATTATCTCAATTGTTTCTTTTATTTTTCGAATTGCTGGAGAAGTTCCTTTAATATCTCCTAATCTGTATTCTGTGTAACTATTATCTTCTATATTTAACTGAATTCTTTCCATTGTGTTTCGAACATGAGAACTTAACTTTTTCCAATCAGACATATCTCGAAAAATGACACTACCAAAAGCGCCAACAATTTTACCATCAACAAAAAGGGGTACACGATTCGCAAGCATATATGTGCCTTTTATATAATGGGGAGAAGCATTATCTGGAACCCCTGATTTAATAACTTCATGCATTTTGGTATTTTCAATTATATCTGCAACAGGTCTCCCTATCGCTTCCTCACGCTTTACTTCAAGAAAGCTACAATAATCCTCATTAATATAAAGAATTTTCGAATCTGCATCTACTACAACAAACCATTGAAAAGCATTTTCTAAAATTTCAGCAAGAACAGAGGTTGATAGGTTTTTTTGTAAATTCTCCAAATCAATTCACATCCTTCTCAGGTGCTACTTTCTTAAGTGGGCGATCGTATAAAAGGGTAGGAACTATTGCTAACGCTATAAGTAAAGTAAAAACTAAGAACATGGCTTGTATTCCATAAACATCAACTAAAATTCCTCCAGCAAACGGACCAATCATTCTTCCTATAGTAGCCATGCTGTTCACAATACCTTGATAAAATCCTTCTCTCCCTTTCGGTGCTAGCTGTCCGGCTAATGTCGGTACTGCTGGCCAGATGAATACCTCTCCAAGTGTTAGGACAACCATTGCAACGATAAACATTGTGTAATCTTCAGCATAAGAAACAACAACAAAAGAAGCCATAAATATTACTATACCAATCACCATCTGTGTTTTAATTCGATGCTCCAACCTATTAATAATTGGCTTAATAAGTGGCTGAGTTAATAGTATTAGAGCACCGTTCATCGTCCAAAGCATGCTATATTCTTTTAAAGTAATACCTAAATCCAAAACATGGGTAGAAATAGTGGATGTCCATTGTACATAAGCGACCCACGTAAGCATATAACCAATTGATACAATCATCATTGCATAAAATGGTGCTTTTTGTTTGATTTTTTTAGAGCTTTTCATTATTGAAGCATTTATATTAGGAGCTACTGACATTTTGCGGTAATAAACTCCCGCTACCACAAGAAATAATACATAAGTCAATAAATTAGCTAGAAAAATATTATTTATATTATGATCCGCAACTAAGCCTGCAACCGCAGGGCCAATTGCCACTCCTAAGTTTTGAGACAAATAAATTGCATTAAAAGCTTTTCTTCCACCTTCGGGCCAGACACTCCCTACTAAAGCATACATGCTTGGGAAAATAATACCCCCGCTAAAACCAAGAATAGCAACAAACCAAATATATTCTGGCCAACCATGCCAAAATGTTAAGAGCATTAATGAGACCATTGACAATATAATCCCAAACATAATAGATTTATATCCACCTATTCTGTCAAATAGAAATCCTCCTAATAAATTACCAATAACTCCTGTTCCCGCATTAATCATTAGCACAAACCCAGCCATTGTTAGCGTTTGCCCAAGATGATCATGCATGTATATAGTATGTAACGGCCATAAAAAAGAATTTCCCGTTGTATTGATGAACATTCCGATTATTAAAAACCATACTGCTTTAGGCAATTTAAACACCTCACTTCTATTGTACTCAGAAGAATATTGTAGTCCTTTTCAAATGGCACTTCAAGAAGATTAGACAAAACTTTATAAAGTCATGATAAAATAAGCCTGTTAAGGAGTGAAGAATATGAATGAAAATAATTTACCTTTCCCATCTGATGGGAAACGCTATTTTACATGGAATCGTTATTTACGAGATATATTTGGTATGAAAATTTTTAAAGTAGCATTAGATGCTGGTTTTGATTGTCCTAATAGAGACGGAACAGTCGCATTTGGTGGCTGTACTTTTTGTAGTGTGGCAGGAAGTGGTGATTTTGCTGGAGATAAGGTAGATCCCATTCCAGTTCAATTTGAAAAAATCAAGATGAACATGCATGAAAAATGGAAGAACGGAAAATACATTGCCTATTTCCAGGCTTATACGAATACGCATGCCCCCCTTCCTGTTCTGAAGGAGAAATTTGAAGCGGCACTAGCATTAGAAGGTGTTATAGGAATTTCCATTGCAACAAGACCTGATTGTTTACCCGACGATATAGTCGAATACTTGGCAGAGCTTAACAAACGTACTTTTTTATGGATAGAGCTTGGTCTTCAAACAGTACATGAGCGCACAGCTAATTTGGTGAATAGGGCTCACGATTATCCTTCCTATATAGAAGGTGTGAACAAACTAAGGAAGCATGAAATCCCTATATGTACGCATATTATAAATGGTCTGCCTTTAGAAAATCGGGAAATGATGATGGAAACCGCACGAGAAGTGGCCAAGCTAGATGTTCAAGGGATTAAAATTCATTTACTGCATTTATTGAAGGGAACTCCAATGGTTAAGCAATACGAAAAGGGAATGCTCGAGTTCATGGATCGAGATGCCTATATCCAGCTTGTTGCAGATCAGCTAGAAGTTTTACCTCCTGAGATGGTCGTTCAACGAATAACTGGTGATGGACCAATTGACTTAATGATCGGGCCCATGTGGAGTGTAAACAAATGGGATGTATTAAATGGAATTGACGCTGAGCTAACCTCTAGGGAGAGTTACCAAGGAAAATACTATGTAAAAAGTGGTGCAGCAAAATGAAACTAAAACGAGTTTTACCTTTCGCTAAACAATTATTAATGTCTACAGTTGAACCTGGAGATATTGTGGTGGATGCAACAGCCGGAAATGGACATGACACTTTGTTTTTAACAGAACTTGTTGGTGAGCATGGACATGTATATGCTTTTGATGTTCAAGCAGAGGCTATCTATGCAACTACCAAAAGATTAGAAGAAGCGAACAAATTAGAAATAACTACATTAATTCAAGATGGACATGAAAATCTTCATCTTTATATTCAGCAAAAAGTTTCAGCAGGAATATTCAATTTGGGCTACTTGCCTGGAAGTAATCATGAAATAATTACAACAGGAGCTTCTACTCAGCAGGCAATTGAATCATTATTACAATTACTTAAAGTAGGCGGAATAATTGTCCTAGTAGTTTACCATGGTCATCAGGGTGGTAAAGAAGAAAAGGATTCCATTCTTCGGTACGTGCAGAGTTTACCACAATCCTTTGTCCACGTCTTAAGCTATCAATTTCTTAACCAACAAAATGATCCTCCATTTATCATCGCAATTGAAAAGATGAAAGAGCAAAAGTAGTTGTATATCTGGCGTGAGTAAGGGAATTATAAGTAACAAAAAGGAGTGACATTATGCCAAAAATTGCTTCAATTAGTACATATAACCCACCATATACATTAGAACAATCAAACATTGAAAATCTCACAAAAGAACTATTTCAAGATAAAATACCTCAATTGAATAGACTATTAAAAGTGTTTGAAAATGGAGATATACAAACTCGCCATTTTTGTGTTCCTTTAGAATGGCATCAAAGTGAACATAGCTTTGAAGAACGTAATAATTTGTATATAGAGTTAGCTACCAAATATAGTATTGAAGTTATCCATCGTTGTTTAAATAGTCTCGATTTTTTAGAATCTTCCCTGCATCCAAGTGAAATTGATGCAATAGTGTTCGTTAGTAGTACTGGTATTTCTACTCCAAGTATTGATGCTCGGGTGATGAATCATTTACCTTTTTCTGATCGCATGAAACGCATTCCCTTATGGGGTTTAGGCTGTGCCGGGGGTGCATCTGGGATTAGTAGAGCTTTCGACTATTGCAAGGCGCATCCGACCTCCAAAGTATTAGTAGTTTGTGTAGAACTCTGTAGTTTGACCTTTCAACCAAATGACTTTTCGAAGAGTAATTTAATAGGAGCCTCGTTATTTGCTGATGGAGCCGCGTGTGCACTAGTTTGCGGAGATGACGTAAAGCTGTCTACCTCAAAACCAGTGCCTCACATCATCGCGACAGCTTCTAAGTGGATGCCGGATTCAGAGGATGTCATGGGTTGGGATATTAAAAACAATGGACTACATGTAGTTTTTTCCAAAAGCATTCCTTCTATTATTACTTCTTGGTTGGGACCATTTGTAGATGATTTTCTAGGTGAACAGCGAGTGACTAAGAATGACCTAGTGAACTTTGTTGCACATCCAGGAGGAAAGAAAGTATTAAAAGCATATGAAGAAACGTTGGAACTAACAGAAGAGCATACGTACATCTCACGAGAAGTGTTAAAAAGTCATGGGAATATGTCTTCTCCTACTGTTCTTTATGTGTTGGAGCAATTTATGAAGAAACAAAATAATGAGGAAGAGTTAGGTTTACTAGTTGCACTTGGTCCTGGATTTTGTGGAGAAGCTATATTACTAAATTGGAGGGATTAGTTTGTTATTCTTCATCCTTATCTCACTAGTGGTTCTTCAACGACTTGCGGAGGTAGTAATAGCAAAAAGAAATGAAAAAAGAATGCTTCAACAAGGTGCCTATGAAGTTGGAGCATCCCACTATCCCGTAATGGTTGCTATGCATGTGAGCTTTTTTATAAGTCTCATTTTAGAAGTGTTGATATTTGATAGAGCGATTTCACCTTTATTTTCTGCATTTTTAATCGGCTTTATAATTGTTCAATTACTTCGAATATGGTGCCTCGCATCTTTAGGTTCTTTTTGGAATACTAAAATCATTATTCTACCAGGGGCTAATGTAGTGAAAAGAGGTCCTTATTCCTTCATTCGACATCCAAACTATGTAGTAGTTTGTTTGGAAATTATTTTACTACCATTAATGTTCCAAGCATATATAACTGCTATTACCTTTACGCTATTAAATATTGCCATGCTCTCTGTACGTATCCCTACCGAGGAAAAAGCATTAAGAGAAGCTACTAATTATGAGGACAAATTTAAAAAGAAGATTTCGGCATCCTAACCGAAATCTTCTTTTTATTATTTATTTTCTTTTATTCTATTAATTACTCATTTCTTTATTGGCAGCTTCTTCTACTGCTCTTGCAACTAAATGATGTAATGTTGGATCCAACGGGTTAGGAATAAGTTCGCCCGGTTTAGTGTGATTAACAATTGCTAGAGACGCAGCGATTAACATTGGATATGTAATCTCTTTTGCTCCAGCATCCAAAGCACCCTTGAAGATACCCGGGAACCCGATAACATTATTTACGGAACGTCCATCAGCTGCAAATGCTGCTCCTGCAGCAATTGCATCTGAAGGTAAAATCTCTGGGTTTGGGTTAGATAATGCTAATATTATTTGCCCTTTACGAACCATTTCTGGCTTAATAAGACCAGAAACCCCAGTTGTAGCAACAATAATATCACATTTTTCCATTAGAGCGTCTAATGATTCTAGAGTTTGACCGCCATAATTTAGCAAACGCTCTTGAGCAGCCTCTTGACGATCTAAACCATAAACTCCCTCCACACCATACGCCATTAACATACGACAAATAGCTAAACCTGCTGCACCCAATCCAATTTGACCAATTTTCGCATTTTTAATGTCAACATTTGTAGCTTTGCAAGCAGATAATATTGCAGCCAATGCTACTACTGCAGTACCATGTTGGTCATCATGCATAACCGGAATTGGCAACTCTGCTTTCAATCTTTCTTCTATTTCAAAGCAATGTGGAGATCCAATATCCTCTAGTAAGATCGCTCCAAACCCTTTATGAATGTGTTTGACTGTCTCAACAATTTCATCTGGATCGCTTGTATTCAATAAAATCGGAATGCCACTTAATCCCACAAATTGGTCTAGCAATACTGCTTTTCCTTCCATAACCGGCATCCCTGCAACTGGTCCTATATTACCTAGTCCTAAAATAGCTGTACCATCCGTCACGATGGCTACAGATGTGCCGATGGAAGTAAAATAGTTAGCTTTTTCTGGATTATGTAAAATGTCCATACAAACGGATGCTACACCTGGTGTATAAATACGTTGAAGATCGCGCAATGAACGAACATCTAGTCTGCTCTTCATAGCGATTTTACCGCCTTCATGCGCCTTTAATACATCATCTGTAACGGCATGAATTTTCACACCGTTATCAATCGATTCAATATTGGAAATCACTTGATCTAATTGATCTTTCGATTTACAAGTGATTGTAATGTCGCGAACAGTTGTTAACGCACCACTTTTAAGTGTTGTAATGTCACCAATGTCTCCCTCGGCCATACCAATTGCAGTAGCAACCTTTGCAAAATTACCAGGTTTTGAAGGTGTTTCCACGATGATGTTACGAATAATATGTTGGTTTTGCATGTCAAATCTCCTTACTCTATTCTCTATTTCAACCAACAAATTATAACATAAAATGTCTACTTATGCCTTCACATCTCGTTTAATAAACGTCATAAAGCTTAATGCCAAAAATAGTATCGCATAAATTCCGAGGACAGTTAAAGACATAGTGAGAGTAGTTTCGTGTATAAAAAATTCTTTTCTGAGATGCTGCGTTAAATCAGAATGTGTTAACCAAATATATTCTACAGGTATATACTTTTGTAGAAGCATTATGATCATTGGTCCCATCATTAAAAACAGCATAGATAATGCGATAGCAATGGAAGGTGAACTAAATACCGTTCCGATAAAGAATGCAAATAGTATAGACATGGTGAAATCACCTAAGGAGTACACATATGTTAAGAAAATATCTTTCATCGTGTTTGTTTGCTGCACTACACCATCAACAATAGTCAGGTCGACTCCAGTTGCAGTTCCAAATAAGATAAATCCAATTACCGTAGTGAGAATAATCGTTACTACTATTAATGATATACCAAACAAGAAAATCGTAATTAGTTTGGACGCTAATATTTTGAATCGGGAAACAGGTCGTGTTAGAAGCATTTTAATCGTACCATCTGTAAATTCCTGCGATACAATGGATGCTCCGGGAATAACTGCTAATAATGTAATAAGCACCATGATGGACGCACCAAATGCCATATTTCCTTCCATACTTTGATTGACTTGAGGTGCTGCATTATTATCTAAGCGATACTGTGCCATCGCTTTTTGCTCCTCATACATTTGGATAGACCATTCATCTAGGTCAGGTGTTTTAAGCTGTGCATTAGAATCATCGATTAAAACTTGTTGTTCCTGTTTCCAATTGGTGGTATCCACTTCTTCCATAGTTACCTTATCCAACACACCGACACCAATAATCACCAATAATAGAATACCTAAAATAGCCCATGTACCTTTTTTATGCCATAGTTTCATCCATTCATTTTGTATCAAACTAAACAATTTGACCGCCTCCTGTCATTTGAAGGAACTGCTCTTCAAGCGTTTCATGCACTGCCGAGATAGCAAAAATTTGAACCTTCTGCGCAACAAGTTCATTAATAAGACTTGGTACCTTCTCTTCTTTCAAATCAAGTAAAAATACTCCTTCATGCAATGTGAATACATAACCATTTGAACTTAAGTAAGTTTCTACTACTTCAGTTGGCTCTGCTTTAAGTTGCATACGTGTCTTTTCATCATTTTGAATCATCCGTTCATCAATCAGCTTACCATTTTGAATAACAGCCACACGGTCACACATCAACTCTATTTCTGACAGTAAATGACTAGATACAAAAATAGATACATTATTCTCCTCTGCTATTTTGCGAAGATACGTGCGGAACTCACGAATTCCAGCAGGATCTAAACCATTTGTTGGTTCATCTAATATTAAGAATTTCGGATCATGCAGTAAGGCTTGTGCTAATCCTAAACGTTGACGCATACCTAAAGAATACGTCGACACCTTTTCATGGATTCGCTTAGTTAGTCCTACCTGGTTAATCACTTCATCTATCCGTGCCTTCGTTACTCCATTATGCATTCTAGAAAAATGAAGTAAGTTTTTATAGCCCGACATATACTTATACATTTCCGGATTTTCTACGATAACCCCTACATTTGCAATTGCCTTTTCATAATCATCTGCAATAGATGCGCCTTCAATAGTAATAGTCCCACTAGTTAGATGCATAAGACCAGTCATTAAACGGATAGTCGTTGTTTTACCAGCACCATTTGGACCTAAAAATCCAGTGATTTGACCGGGAAATAACTCTAGTGAAACATTATCGATAAGTGTTTTCCCTCTAATAATTTTGGTAATATTCTTTAACTGAACGATTGGCTTAGTCATTTCATTTCACCTTCTCTTTCGTTACATTTTTCATCCAACTTACTGCATCCTGATTTGTGTTAAAGCGTATTGTTTCTAATTCGTCCTGGGCAATTACTTTGCCATCCTTTAAAACTATTAGCTGATCTAGTATCGGTTCGACTTCATGCAATTCATGAGTCGATAAAATAATAGATTGTTCCTCGATATTAGTATACCGAATGAGCCCCTTTATAAGAGATTCACGCACGATTGGATCTAACCCAGAAAACGGTTCATCCATCACATAGTAGGATGTATTTCTACCAAGAGTCGCTGCCATTTTCGCTCTTCCACGATTCCCTTTAGAAAGTTTCTTAAGCTTCACATCAACATCTACTTCCAAAAAGTTGGCTACCTCCAATGCCTTTTCTATAGTAAAATCCTCAAATTGCGATGCGTAAAATGCGAAAAGCTCTTTTGTTGTATAAAAGCTATAAAACAAATCCGTATCAGGTAAATATGCAATGTCAGTCGCATGTATTCTAGATAAAGACTCCTTATGAATGGAAATAGTTCCCTTTCGAGGTCTTTGTATACCAGCAATTATTTTCAATAACGTAGATTTGCCACTACCATTTTCCCCAGCTATACCTATTGTCGTTCCTAGGGGAAACGTTAGTGATATATCCTTAAGTACTTCCCGTCTTTGGTAATTAAACGAAACATGTTGAAGTTGAATCATTGAGTCCCTTCCTTTCTTTGCAAAATTTGAACGATCTCTTCTTTCGAAAAACCAAAAACTGCAATAGACTGAATAAATTGATTGACCAATTTCACTTTCATATCCTCACGCAAATGCAAAATACGTTCTTCATCTGTTGTGATGAATGTGCCTTGCCCGCGCTTCGTCTCTGTTAGCTCCATCAATTCAAGCTCCTTATATACACGTTGTACGGTGTTAACATTAACACCAACTTCCAATGAATATTCTCGTACGGATTGCATTTTATCTCCGGACTTTAAGTTTCCTTTTAAAATATCCCCACATATTAAATCCACAAGCTGACTATAAATAGGTTTATCACGAGTGAAATCCTGCGTCATCTCGTAACCACCCTCTCCACCCACTTACAAATCGCCCAAAATAACAATACAAAGATTATCCAATTGAACAATTCCTCTACAATGTATATGGAGTCAACTTCTAAGTTAAAATTACTAGTTGTAATTGTAGGTAAATAATCTGCTATAAATTTTATAGATATTTCACCTTGGTTTAGTACTTTATCTAATGAAAGAAAACTAAATAGTTGCGGTAAATAACTAACTATTAAAAAGAAAATTGCTACCGTTGTGATTAGTGAAAATTTACCAATCCAATATTTACCTTCTAAATAAATTGTCCATAAGAATAACCATACAATATTGACTAAGACACCGACAAATAACATTATAACTAGCAATAAAAGCTGTAAATTAAACAATTTTGCAAAGCTACCTACAAACAAATCCGATAAGAAATATATCCCTGCTGTCGTGATAAAAACATTTCCAACAAAATAAATAACTAAACTAAATAAAAATTTCGCACCAATCAATGTATGCATAGAATGAGGATTATGCAGCCACATATCTTTTTTTCTGTTATCGTGATTTAGTGAGCTATTAAATTGAATTAGGATATTAATAGAACTAAAGCCAAGCATTAAAAACATTAAAACTATTCTAATTTCCTGAATGGGAGCCGAAGTTATTAAATATCTCTCCAATATTATCGGAAGAATTAAGACAACCCCAATACCCATTACCGCTGAACCGAAAAGCCATGTCTTATATAGAGCCCATTCCTTTAACAACAACCCTTTCATTTTCCCTCTCCTTTTGTAATCACCGTCGTCATAGTGTATCTGTGTAATAGTTATATATTACACTAACACTATATATTTTATCACATCTATTTGCAAGTGATTTATTTGCAATCGACAAATAAGATAGACTGGTCAGTGAAAATGTAAAGCCTATACTATAAAAAGCTGGATCCACGGCATACACTTAACCTGGATCCAGCTTTTTTGTTAGTTGTGAGTGGATATGCTAGGGTGCATGACGACTCGGGGGCGAGCGGATAGCGCTGTTGCTCGGGCGGATAACGTTCAATCTCGGGCGTTTGGCTTTCCCTCGAGCGGATTGCTCTGTCCCTCGAGCGGATAGCCCTGTTGCTCGGGCGTATGGACTCGATCATCGGGCGGATAGCGTTCTGCCTCGGGCGTTCGGCTTTACCTTGAGCGGATAGCTCTGTTCCTCGGGCGTATAGCCTCGTCGATCGGGCGGATAGCATTCTGCCTCGGGCGTTTAGCTTTCCCTCGAGCGGATAGCTCTGTACCTCGGGCGTATGGACTCGTCGATCGGGCGGATAACGTTCTCCCTCGAGCGTTTGGCTTTTCCTCGAGCGGATAACCCTGTTCCTCGGGCGTATGGACTCGTTCATCGAGCGGATAGTATTCTGACTCGAGCGTTTGGCTTTTCCTCGAGCGGATAGCATTCTGCCTCGAGCGTTCGGCTTTCCCTCGAGCGGATAGCCCTGTTCCTCGGGCGTATGGACTCGTTGCTCGGGCGGATAACGTTCAATCTCGGGCGTTTGGCTTTTCCTCGAGCGGATAGACCTGTTGCTCGGGCGTATGGACTCGATCATCGGGCGGATAGTGTTCTGCACCGGGCGTTCGGCTTTCCCTCGAGCGGATAGTATTCTGCACCGGGCGGATAGCGTTCTACCTCGGGCGTTTGGCTTTTCCTCGAGCGGATAGCTCTGTTGCTCTGGCACATGGAGCAACTCTCGTGCGGGCGTATCGTTATGTATCGGCAATACTGAACTTCAAGTACATATAATTTAATACTTTCGTTAAAAAAACCGTCAGCACTCACGCTGACGGGGGTGATATAGCTTTTATTTATCCTTGTCATCATTTTCGACTAAGAACTTTAATCTTGATAGTTTGTTATTCCAGAACTGTTCATAATAATCGAGCCACTGTTTTACTTCTGTCAATGGCTCTGGTTGCAAATGATACACTTTTTCTCTACCTAACTTTTGACCATTGACTAAACCAGCTTCAGTTAAAACATTAAGATGCTTCACAATTGCTGTTCTACTCATATCGTAATGAGAAGAAATTTCGGCAATAGATCTCTCCCCGTTCGCTAATAGTCGAAGGACATCGCGCCTTGTTGGATCAGCTATCGCTTGAAAAACATCCACCTTTTTGATGGCATCATTCATTAAGCTTCGACAACTTGCTTAAATTTGTTTTGTACAATTCCAACCCAGCCTTGATTCATTATGCTACGGACATCTGTACTCGACTTTTTAGCTTTCGAAATAATGGATTCTCCGTCTTTCCATCCACCATGAATTAATGTGAATTCAGTCCTAGTACCGTTTTCTTTCAAAAGAAATGTAACAAACCAACCATCTGTGTCCCATTGAAACGAAAGTTTGTGTGGCTCGTCAATCTCAAGCACCTTACAAGGAGACGGGCCAAATGGTGACTGGATTGTAAATTCGTATCCTTCCTGCGCTTGAAAATCATTAGGCATAAACCAAGCAGAGATTCCTTCCGCTGTTGACACATAATTCCAAACCTTTTGGATTGGTGCCTCTACTAAAACAGTTTGTGTTATATCAGGTAAATTTTCTTTCATCATTAATAGCTCCTTTTCAATATATAATGTAACCCCTAGGTGTTATATTATATATAACCAAAAGGTGTTATGTCAACTTGCAGAAATTATATTACCTCTGCTTCACCACAAAAATCCCCATCTACAGTTAGTAGATGGGATTTTAAATTCAAACAATATAGCCAATGTCCGTTAGCACATTATTGATAAAAGACTGTGAATAAGTAAAAATTTCTTCTCGCTCCGGTTCTTGATAGAGGTCATGAAAACAATTTTTCCATTCTTTATATTGATATTCAGAAAGCTCCTGCTTCCTTAGCCAGCTTGCTGCAGCATTTGTATCAGTAATCTTATCTCGCTCTCCAGTCATTACAAGAATAGGTTTATTTGGTATGGAGATAGTCGATTGGTTCACTGATTTTAAAAGTGCTTGGAGTTCCTTGTACCATTCTGTTGAAATGAAGGTTCTATACGTGGGATCTGATACGAATTGTTGAAATACTTCATAATTTCTTGTTAAATCATTTAAGTGAATATCATGATTGATTTTCTGCGGTATTGATAATTTCGCTAGTGTGTTCGTCCATTTCGAAGGAAGCTTTTCAAGCTGGAACCATGGCGATGTCAGTATTACTCCCGCATATTCAATATCTAGTTTACGTAAAACTTTTATAAGAAGGGTGGCTCCAAGACCATGTCCCATTAAAAATATTGGAAGATCATACGTAACTGCAACTTGCATTGCTTGTTTAATGTAGTTCTTATATAGTTCGAAGGATTCGTCGTGAATAGTTTTTGATTTTTTTAATTCTCCATGGCCTGGCAAGTCACCCATAACGATATGATAGTTGGAGCTTCTCAATTTTTCAATTAACCAAGCATATCTTCTATGATGCTCATAAGCACTGTGCACAATAACTATTACGGCTTTGGGCTTTCCTTCTGTTTCCCATTTCCACATATAAACAAACCTCTTTTCTTTCCTTGCAATTTCATCGTATTTGGTTTCTTTCAATCTGTATGTCTGATACGATTAATTATATTCTAATTTTAAAAGGAGCGTATGCAAAATGATTTATCCATATAAAGATAAAACCCCCACAATTGACGACTCTGCTTTTATAGCTGATTATGTCACAATAACAGGTGATGTGACAATCGGTCCAGAGACTACAATTTGGTTTAATACGGTAATTAGAGGGGATGTTGCTCCTACTATTATTGGAAGTAAAGTAAGTATTCAAGATTTAAGTTGCCTACATCAAAGTCCAAATAAACCACTTTTAATAGAAGATGAAGTGACTATCGGACATCAAGTGACTTTACATAGCTGTACAGTACGTAAAGGTGCGTTAATAGGAATGGGGTCCATTATTTTAGATGGAGCTGAAATTGGTGAAGGTGCATTTATCGGAGCTGGGAGTCTCGTACCACCTGGCAAGAAAATACCTCCAAATTCATTAGCACTAGGCAGTCCTGCAAAAGTTGTGCGCGAGCTAAATGATGAAGACAAAGCTGATGTACAAAGAATTATCCGAGAATATGTAGAAAAAGGGCAATATTATAAAACACTTCAAAAATAATTGGGATAACGATTAGTTTGTGTAGATTAATCGATTTTACACAATGTTTGATCATTCCACATTTTTTTATTTTCTACTATTGAAAAAAAAGGCTTTCCATTATAGGAAAGCCTTTTTTGTTCATACTAATTATAATCCAGCTTTTTCTTTCAACGCTGCAGCTTTATCTGTTTTTTCCCATGGTACATCAATGTCTGTTCGACCAAAGTGACCATAAGCAGCTGTTTGTTTGTATATTGGACGGCGAAGATCTAGCATTTTAATGATTCCTGCTGGACGTAAGTCGAATAGTTCGCGAATATATGAAACTAATTCAACTTCTTCTACCTTTCCAGTACCAAAAGTTTCTACAGCAATTGAAACAGGTTTAGCTACACCAATTGCATAAGCAAGTTGTACTTCACAACGATCTGCAAGGCCAGCAGCAACAATGTTTTTAGCAACATAACGTGCAGCATATGCAGCGGAACGGTCAACTTTTGTAGGATCTTTACCAGAGAATGCTCCTCCGCCATGACGAGCATAACCACCGTAAGTGTCTACGATAATTTTACGTCCTGTTAGACCTGCATCTCCTTGTGGTCCACCAATTACGAAGCGTCCAGTTGGATTGATAAAGTATTTTGTATTTTCATCTATTAAATTTGTAGGAACAATCGGATTGATCACTACTTCTTTAATATCTTTTTGAATTTGCTCTAAAGTAATTTCTGGATGATGTTGAGTAGAAATAACAATTGTATCGATACGAACAGGATTATTATTTTCATCATATTCTACTGTTACTTGAGTTTTTCCGTCCGGACGAAGATAGTCTAAAGTTTCGTCTTTACGAACTTGTGCCAATCGATGAGATAGTTTATGCGCTAAACTAATTGGTAGTGGCATAAGCTCTGGTGTTTCATTACAAGCATAACCGAACATTAAACCTTGGTCTCCTGCTCCAATTGCATCAATGTCAGAATCACTCATAGAGCCTTCTCTTGCTTCTAAAGCTTGGTCCACACCTTGCGCGATGTCAGGTGATTGTTCATCAATTGAAGTAAGCACAGCAGAAGTTTCTGCATCAAAGCCATACTTTGCACGTGTATAGCCAATTTCTTTAATAGTAGAACGAACTACTTTAGGGATATCTACGTAAGTAGATGTAGTAATTTCTCCAGCAACTAATACTAGTCCTGTCGTTACACTCGTTTCGCAAGCTACACGAGCATTTGGGTCTTCTGCTAAAATTGCATCTAGAATTGCATCAGAGATTTGATCACAGATTTTATCTGGATGCCCCTCTGTTACTGATTCTGATGTAAATAATCGACGTTGTGTCATAGATTATTCCTCCTATATCCTGCGAGATTTCTCTCAAGAATTGATACGGTACTCATTCCCATGTCAAGCCATTCAAAATGATTCATGCATTTTCATCACAAAATTTCTAATGTAATAATTATGCATTGAAGTTAACTTGAAGCCGTTTCGGACTTGGCACACAAGGATAAAGGGCGATGTTAAATAAAAAAACCCCTCACTCACGTATTTATACATGAGGAAAGGCATTAGTATCATAAGCACCTTTCACTCTTATCAAATCAAGGAATTTCACCTTGTCTCAGGTTTGGCACCTTTGTAATAATAAAAAAATTACAGGTTGCCGGGTTTCATAGGGCCTGACCCCTCCACCAGCTCGGGATAAGAGTATCCGTTCAATTTATCATCATACGTAAATATGTATTAGAAGTCAACTATTTTTTGTTTGTATTTTGTACACAAAAGAAAAAATTTAATTTGATTAGTATAGACTAATTACTTTAATGTGTTATACTATTTCACATATCTAGAAAACTTCCTCTTTTTTAGGGGAAATATAAAAAAAGGATGGTATATTCAAGATGAATTCAATTGATACTGTGAGTGAACTGAAAGAATTGTTAGCAGGAAATAACGTTAGCAGCCAATTGTCAGTGCCACAACTTGTGGAAAAAGCTACAACAAGAGGAGAAGCTGTTCTAACTTCTACTGGTGCAGTAAAAGCTGAAACAGGAAAATATACTGGCCGCTCTCCACAAGATAAGTATATAGTAGATGAAGCTATTTCAAAAGACAAAATCGATTGGGGTTCAGTAAACCAACCAATTTCTTCTGACGTTTTTGAAGCACTATATAAAAAAATGATTAACTTCTTAAACAAGCAAGATGAAATCTTCGAATTTAAAGGATATGCTGGAGCTGATAAAGAATCACGTTTGGGTATTCAAGTAATTAACGAATATGCTTGGCATAACCTCTTCGCTCATCAGCTATTTATCCGTCCAACACAAGAAGATCTTGCAACACATACAACAGATTTTACTATTCTTTCTGCACCTAATTTCAAGGCAGTTCCTGCTATAGATGGAACACGTTCAGAAACGTTTATCATTGTATCCATGGAAAAACGCACTGTTTTAATAGGTGGTACTGAATATGCTGGCGAGATGAAAAAATCAATTTTCTCTATTATGAACTACTTACTTCCAGAACAAGATATTTTACCAATGCACTGCTCTGCAAACGTTGGGGATGCTGGAGATGTTGCATTATTCTTCGGTTTATCTGGAACAGGTAAAACTACCCTTTCTGCAGATGCTGGTCGTAAACTAATCGGTGATGACGAGCATGGCTGGTCAGATAACGGTGTGTTCAATATCGAAGGTGGCTGTTATGCAAAATGTATTGACCTAACTCGAGAAAATGAACCTCAAATCTGGGATGCGATATCATTCGGAACTGTATTAGAAAACGTAGTGGTAGATGCGGAAACTCGCGTTGCTAATTATACTGACAACTCATTAACAGAAAATACTCGTGCGGCTTACCCAATTCAATATATCGATAATATTGTAGACCCATCTGTAGCGGGTCATCCAAATACAATTATTTTCTTAACTGCCGATGCTTTTGGCGTATTGCCTCCAATCAGTAAACTAACAAAAGAACAAGCAATGTACCATTTCTTAAGTGGCTTTACTTCTAAGCTTGCTGGAACTGAACGTGGAGTTACTTCGCCACAACCAGTATTTTCTACTTGCTTCGGTTCACCATTCTTACCATTACATGCAACGGTATATGCAGAAATGCTTGGTAATAAAATTGATGAGCATGATGCACAAGTATTCTTAGTAAACACTGGTTGGACTGGTGGAGAATACGGCGTAGGTAACCGCATGAAGCTGTCATACACTCGTACAATGGTTCGTGCTGCAATTGATGGTAAACTAAACAATGCTGAAACAGAAACAGATACAGTATTCGGTTTAGCTATTCCTAAAGAAGTAGAAGGCGTTCCTACTGAGGTACTTATACCTCGTAATGCATGGGCAGATAAAGCAGCATATGACCAAAAAGCCGCTGAGTTAGCTCAATCATTCCGTGAGAACTTCAAAAAATTTGGTACAGTCTCTGAAGACATTTCCTTTAAAGGCGGACCATTAGCTTAATAAATTTAAAATATAAAAGAGCCCCAAAATGAATATTTGGGGCTCTTTTTTTTGAGTATTGTTCATATACTAAAATTTGTTAATTTGAAAAGTATGGATAATATTTAACAACCGTCACCAAAAAACTAATCACTATAAATGCTAAAAGCCCCAAAGTAATAGGTGTCATCTTAAATTGAAATGGCATTATACCCCCGGTGTCTAGACCATTCTGTCCTTTTGCAAAAGCATTATATTCGTTATTTGTTTGATTGTTATTTAATTGAAATAACCAAACACACCCAAATATAGCAAGTCCCCCTAAAAATATCGTATCTATGAAACTCCATCCAAAAAAAAGTGAAACTAACCAAAGTGAAAGTGTTTCAATAGCTACTGTAACTGCAATAATATAAACTTTATCCATTAAACTTACCCCCTATTAGAACTTTAAGATTTTTCTGATTTATTAATTCTAATACGGATTTCCAAACTAAAAAGATTCATTTTTTGAACTGACCAAGTCCACTTTTTAAAAAGCACCTCTTCTTATCATAGATATTCAACACCTTCATTAATTCCACCTTATTAAATTAATTGTTACTTATATCAAAAAAATCAGAAACAATATAGTTTCTGATTTCCACTTACATATAAACTTGTATTAACAACTGGAAAATTCGTCTCTTCACTCTCTATTGAAAAAGATATTTACGTCTCCTAATTAGCATTAATCACCATTTGTCTCATGAAATACACTATCAGTTATTTTCGGAAATATTTCTCTGAACTTTTCTGCTTCTTCTTCATTAACCTTAAATAGAATAATTTCCGAACCATAATGACCTATTTCCATCTGTTCAACTCCATCCTCTTGGAAGAACATCGTGAACCACTTTAACCCACCCTTTGGATCAACAGAATAATTTCTAAAATAGAGCCTATTTTCATCCGTTAGATTAATAGTAACTACTCTCATCAATCCCTCTGTTTGAACAGAAACTGCTCGAGAATTTAACTCTTCTAATACGTCTAGTTCCTCCATCCAACAATGGATAACCACTTCTTGGAATTCAGTTGTATATTGATCCCACAAATCCTCCCAAAAACTAGTATCTATAGGAAAAGAGGATTTTCCTTCTACACTCATTGTCTCAGTTGTCACTACAACATTGCCCATTATTAAACCCCTCTCTCATTTTTCATCCAGTGACATGCATCTTTAACTACACGTCTATTTATTTTGCTTGGAAAGAAATGTGTGAACTCTGGATAGTACCATGTTTCAACTGGTATACTATTCCCTATTAATGCCTGTTCTAAAACCTTTGCGTGCTCAAAAGAAACATTTGTATCTCGTTCCCCATGTATTATTAAAGTGGATACTTTCAATTCCCCTATATGAGGTAATACATCTCGCTGCTCATACCCCAATGGATATTTAGTTGGGGTTCCACCGATAACTCGTTTCATCATCTTTCTCATATCTAATCTTTCTTCATAAGTTAAATAAATATCGGAAACTCCCGCCCATGTTACTAAGGATGTAATATCATTACGTAAAATAGCAATCCATAATCCCATGATTCCACCACGAGAAAATGCAAATAGGTGAATCCGTTCCGGTATACAATATTGCTTTAGTACATCTACTCCGCAGATGGCATCCCAGCGATCCTCTCCAGCAAATTCATCTCTTCCTTCCCCACCACGATTACCGCGATAATACGGTGCAAATACGATAAATCCTTCAGATGCAATTTGTGCAATTCGTGCTGGCCGAACCATGCCAATACTTTGCATGCCGCCTCGACAATATAAAATACCTTCATAGCTTCCTGCCTTTTTTGGCGAAGCTAACATTCCTTTAACTCGAAGACCACAGGACCAATATGTAATTTCTTTCAATACAATATGAGGGTTTGGAGATGGATAGATTCGAACCTTTTCAATCGTTCCATTTATTTTCAACTTCATTCACCTTCTTTAAAATGGCTTTCATTCCATCATCTTTCATATGGAAACTTAAATAATCACTATGTGTGAGTTCCTCTGAAGATAGCCAGAAAGCACCTTCAGTCTCAAAGCTTGTCCGCTCTTTATTAATATACCCAACTTCAGCTATATAAACAGTTTTACAAAAAGGGATATTATCCATTACCATATATTCTGCAAGCCATTCTAGCTTCACTATATCAACATTTGTTTCTTCTTTTGTTTCTCTAATTGCAGCTTCAACTAAAGTTTCCCCTCTCTCTGCCTTACCACCTGGAAACTCCAATCCTCTTTTAGGATGCTTCGTCAATAACCATTTGTCTTTATGCTTTGCTAAAACAAGTACATGTTTGGATGCAATTGAAAAGCTTCCTTGTTGAAAGGATAACTTCACTTGATAGCCGTTTAAATCTTCGAAAGAGATCATTTTCTGATTCCCCCTTGTTTTCTTTAAATTTTAACATATGAATAAGAAAAGACTTAGCCCAGTAAGAGCTAAGTCTTTAAGTATCCTCTATTTGGGAGGCCCCATTTTGTAATCCTCATTACCTTCTTCTCTATTTTGTGCAATATTCTGCTTTGATTTATCTTGTGGATTTTGATTAAGAAGGGAACTAACATTTCGATACGTTACTGGATTTTCATTTCCTTTTCTGTTTAAATTTTTACTCATAATTGAACCTCCATTCTTCTTTGAAAATAAGGTAGCTGTTCTATAAATCTTTTCGCGTCACCTGAAGTGAATTCATGAATCCATGCATACACTTTCTTTAGTCTTCTATCGTATTGATCATTTTCTCCATCCACATGATATGGCTTCACGGACATTGGTTCATGTGCTCGTAGAAAATTTCTGCTTTGTACATTTTTCATTTGATAAAAAAGTCTTTCAAATACTTTAATTTCATTTCGAGTAGCAGTTACTTCAAATTCCCACTGAGATTCATCGGGATAAGCATATACTTGCTGACTCTTTACGGAGATATACACTTTGTATAAGGTCATTTTCACACATCCTTTTATAAGAGTCTGTGCGGAAAATAAAAAAACATGCACTTAAAGCGCATGTTTTTTAAGCTATGAGAATATACTTTCTACTCAGTATCTATCTAGGCTCTGACGCCTAGCCCCTTGAGTCGTTTCAGAATGGCAGGTAAAGGCAAAGAACGCCTTTACTGTCATTCTTTCAACGCTTTTAGGCGGCCCACAGGATATGGGTCAGTCAGTTGTGGCGACACGATGTCGCAAACTTAGACTGAATTCCTATAAATAGGCGCCTCCCTTTTCTTTTTAAGCTTGAATGTCTACAACTGATCCTTTATTAGGATGTGGAGCAGCTGTTTGAGGCATGTCTTCCAACATTTTTACCGCTACTACAGTTTCCATGTTCATAGCATTTTGTAATACGCTCATTTGCACGGTTTGTTGCAACTGTAGTAAATTAGATGACATTATGGAGTTTATATCCATAGAAATCCCTCCTTCATAACAAGCTTTATATCGGTTAGCTTAGATTATAATGAAGTACATATTATTTATTTGTGTCTCCTAAAAATGCATTTAACATCCATTGATGTTTTTCTGTTTTTTGGTAAATTGCATTTAAAATATCTTCTGTCATATCATCTTCATCTTTTGCTGCTTCTTCCATCCCTTTTTTAAGAGATTTCATGATTTTATCAAAATCGTCTACCACAGTTTCTACCATTTGGTCAGCCGACTCTTTACTTGAAGCTTCTTTTATCTCTGAAAGCTCCAGATGTTCTGTTAAGGTTGCAACTGGTTGTCCACCTAGTGTTAATAAACGCTCTGCAATTTCATCCATATTAAGTGTAGCTTCGTTATATAACTCTTCGAATTTGGCGTGTAAAGTAAAAAATGACGGCCCCTTTACATACCAATGGAAATTATGTAATTTAGTGTACATAACCGACCATGTTGCTACTTGTTTATTTAGTTCTTTGTTTAGTGCTGCTGACATAAAATTGTCACTCTCCCTTTAAATATAGTTGCTTTCTCTTTCAATATACCTCTAATTTTCATACAATAAACATAACGATAAGTTAATTGGAGTGAGCAATAATGGTATTTTGGATATTAGGTGCAGCAATAATACTAAGTATTTTTGGCTTTTCTTTTTTATACAAGCTAGCTATGAATGACAAGCCTTCGAAAATTGATCCAAAACCTAAGGATGCTGAATAATCCATGAAGCATATAATTATATCTATTTTTCGCTTTTATCAAAAGTTTATCTCGCCACTTTCCCCACCTAGTTGCCGTTTCTATCCAACATGTTCTCATTACGGAGTAGAAGCAGTTCAAAAACACGGGGCAATAAAAGGAAGCTTTTTAACGATAAAAAGAATTTCCAAGTGCCATCCTTTTCATGAAGGTGGCGTTGATCCCGTTCCTGATGAATGGCCTTTGAAAAAATAATAATTCAAAGGCTATTTTTTTCTTGCTTTTTTTTTGATAATACTGTAACCTAATGAAGTTATCAATTTTCAAAGCGTAATCATTACTATTTAAGGAAGTGAGTTTATTGAAACGTATAATTATAGTTAGTGTTCTTTTTATATTATTATTCTTAGCTGCTTGTGGAAACAGCGAAGAGAAGGTAGAAAACGACAATCAACCGGTACAAGTTTATACAACTGTGTATCCATTACAATATTTTGCTGAACGTATTGGAGGAGAATCTGTGGACGTCTCTTCTATCTATCCAGCAGGAGCAAATGAGCATACTTTTGAGCCAACACAAAAAGATATGATGTCACTTGCTGATGCTGATTTATTTTTTTACATAGGACTTGGCTTAGAGGGCTTTGTAGAAAATGCTAAGAAGACATTAGCAGAGGAACATGTGAAGATGGTGGCCACGGTAGATGCCGTATCAGATGAACAATTGGAAGAATCTGATCACGTGCATGAAGAGGCTACTACAGAGGAATCACACGATCACGAGCATGAGGAAGCTACTACAGAGGAATCACACGATCATGCACATGAGGATACTACTACAGAGGAAGCTCATGAGCATGAAGATGAATCAGCAGAAGAGCATGACAGTCATGAAGGTCATGATCATGGAAATATAGATCCACATGTTTGGATATCACCTAAAATTAGTCAAAGTCTCGCACTTTCGATTAAAGACTCTTTAGTGGAAATTTCACCTGAGCAAAAAGAGACTTTTGAAAAAAACTATGAGGAACTTATTAATGAACTTCAGCAATTAGATACAGATTTTGAAGAAATGGCACAAACTGCTAAGAACAAAACATTCTTTGTCTCACATGCAGCATTTGGTTATATAGCAAACACCTATGGCTTAGAACAATTAGCAGTAGCTGGATTAAATTCACAGGATGAGCCATCTCAAAAAGAGCTGACGAAACTCATTGATTTAGCAGAAGAAAAAAATATAAACTATATTTTATTTGAACAAAATGTTTCATCAAAACTAACCGAAGTGATTCAACGAGAAATTGGTGCAGATAGCTTAGTACTGCACAACTTAGGCGTATTATCAAAGGAAGATATTGAAAACAAAGAAACTTATTTTACATTGATGAACAAAAACCTAGAGACATTAAAAACCGTTTTGACTAAGTAATATTGTTACTGATATAAAAAGCAACTTCTAAATTGAAGTTGCTTTTTAACAATCATATGAATTTTAATAATTCTCTTCTTACTAATTTATTGGCTCCATTGCGAGGGAGAGCATCTATAAAGTAATATTCCTTTGGTAGCTTATATGATGCAATTTGAGTCTTCAAAAAGGTCTTTAACTCATCTATAGTAATTTGCTCTTTTATAACAATAAATGCTATTGGTATTTGGCCCCATTTGTCATCCTGACGACCTGTAACCCCTGCTTCAATTACCGCTGGATGTTTGATGAGTGCTTGCTCTACTTCTGCTGGATAGATATTTTCCCCACCTGATATGATTAGATCTGAGCGCCGATCGACAACGAACAAATATCCTTCCTCATCCATATAACCGATATCCCCGGTATGAAGCCAGCCATCTATTAAAGGACTTTTGGATTCAGCTGCTCCAATATATCCTGTTGTCACATGGGGTCCTTTAATACAAATTTCTCCCAATTTTTCTTTTCCTTCAATCTTAACATCTGCAAAGAAAAGTGGCTTTCCAGCTGAACCAAGTTTGCGAATGGCATCCTCACTCGATAACGTAGTTGTTTGGGAGGAAGTTTCCGTCATACCATATGTTTGAAGTATGGGTATATTACGTCCAATTGCTCTTTCTAAATAAGACAAAGGAACAGGTCCTCCTCCAACTAGCATCGATTGAAAAGAGCTGGGAACAAGCTGATTTCTATTTTCTAATACCGTTAAAATTCGTTCTAGCATTACTGCAACTAAAGACATTCTAGTAGCTATTCCACCTACTATTTCATCTGCCACAATTTCTGCATCAAATTTAGTATGGAGACTAACTGTCATTCCATAAAACAATGATCTCATGAGAATAGAAAATCCACTAATATGAAATAGCGGCACTGTACATAGCCAGCAATCATTCGGATGCACACCTAGATGTAGAGCAGAACTAGTTGCATTCATCACATGATTTTCTAACGATTGGCGAACTCCTTTTGGACGACCAGTAGTCCCCGATGTATACATAATAGTAATCGTGCGATCTTTAGACCACTCAGCCTCAATAGAAAAAGGCTTTCTAATTTTGTCATGAATATCTGCATAGGAGAACTTTTGAATATAACTTAAATTTCTCTTTTCCAGGTTATCTACAAGCAATGCATCTGGTTTGCTGTCGTAGAGCTGGTATTTCAATTCTTCATCACTCAAACGTTCATTTAACATAACTATCTCACAACCAAGCTGCATACATCCATATAGTGCGATGACTAATTGAGAATTAGAGGAAGCTAATACAGCTATCCGCATCCCAGGTAGGATACCTGCTGAATGTAGTCTTTCTGCAAATGTCGTTGATTCATCGTAGATTTGTTGAAATGTCCATTCTTCTCCTAAATAGCATAATGCTAATCGGTCGGGTGTTAAACGGGCACGTTTTAAAAGTAAATTCGGAAACATTGTATCACCCTCCTTTATGCAATAATCTGGTACCATTGGTTAATTTGATATACTCTATGTAAAAAAGCCATCCTATAAAAGGATAGCTTCTTACTTACAGAGGTTCACTCATCACGGGAAACGTGGGAATTGACCAAAATCTGGTTTGCGTTTTTCTTTAAAAGAATCGCGACCTTCTTTTGCCTCATCCGTTGTATAGTAAAGCAGAGTTGCGTCACCTGCTAATTGTTGAAGACCTGCTAAACCATCCGTATCTGCATTCATCGCAGCTTTTAAGAAACGAAGTGCTGTTGGACTCATTTCTAGCATTTCCTCACACCATTGAACAGTTTCATCCTCTAATTGCGCGTATGGAACTACCGTATTGACTAATCCCATATCAAGTGCTTGCTGTGCATCATATTGACGGCATAAGTACCAAATTTCACGCGCTTTTTTATGTCCGATAATGCGTGCTAAATAACCAGAACCGTAGCCGGCATCAAACGATCCAACCTTAGGTCCAGTTTGTCCAAATCTCGCATTATCAGCAGCAATTGTTAAATCACATACTACATGTAAAACATGTCCGCCTCCAATTGCATATCCAGCTACCATTGCTACTACTGGTTTAGGGATTACACGGATAAGACGTTGTAAATCTAGTACGTTTAAACGTGGAATTTCGTCTTCTCCTACATATCCACCATGTCCACGTACTTTTTGGTCTCCTCCTGAACAAAATGCATGCTCACCTTCACCAGTTAAAATAATGACACCTACATTTTGATCGTCACGAGCACGAGAAAATGCATCAATCATTTCCATTACTGTTTTAGGGCGAAATGCATTACGCACCTCAGGACGGTTAATAGTTACTTTAGCAATTCCGTTATAAAACTCATACTTAATGTCTTCATATGTATGTAATGTTGTCCATTCGCGAGTCATCTTACATCCTCCTTTAAAATAATATCCTCTACTATTGTAGCAAACAATTCAGGATTTTCCACATGAATTGCATGACCTACATCCATAATTTCTTTATGTGCAGCTTTTGGAAGGTATTTTTTCATCTCTTTCGCAAGCTTGCTAAACTTTTCATCTAGCTCTCCAGTTATCAAAAATGTTGGTGTGACGATTTCTTCGAGCTTGTCCCAATAGGAAGGCTGCACGCCAGTACTAAATCCACGCAAGCTATTAGCTAACCCTATTTCAGAGCCCGCAAGTCGCTCCTGTCGTATGTGCTGTTTTTTCTCCAAAGTTAGTTGTCGCTGAGAATGAAATAAAGGAATTCCTTCCCAAAAATCCACAAAGGATGTGAGTCCTTCATTCAATATTCGGTCCGCAAGCTGCTCATCTGATTGTTTTCTATTTAAACGTTCTTCTTTATCAATAAGACCAGGAGAACTACTTTCAAGTATAAGCTTTTTTACAGGATATTGGCTTGCATAGGGAAGAGCCAATCGACCACCCATTGAATAACCAACTAGCGTAAAATTACTCCACTGAAGCTGCTGAAACAATGCTTGTAAGTCTGCAATCTGCTCCTCTACAGCATAACGGGATGAAATCATAGGCTTAGAAGTTTCTCCGTGCCCAATAAGATCAATGGTTAATATATCAAATGTTTTAGGTAGAAATGTAATCACTTCATCCCAGGAATGTCTAGATCCCGTAAAGCCATGTAAAAAAACGATTCTTTCCTTTGCTCCATTATTATATCTGTTGAAATGGATATCAATCCCACGGACATTTACAGTTGTACTTTCCAAACCGAGTCCAGCTCCTTCGAAATATCAGTCCATAATTTGCGATGTGTTTCTGTATTAACTTGTCTATTCGTAAATACTTCTATAATACGAATATCCTTCGACTTCTCTTCAGCTAATGCATCTTTAAAGCCTTCCTTCGAATGAACTGCAGTATACTGAGCATTATACATAGCTGCAATATGTGAAAACTCTAATCCTGTAGGAGTACCAAATAAATGTTCAAAATAATTGGTTTCAGTAGATTGGGATAAATAAGAGAAAATTCCTCCACCATCATTATTCATAACGATAATTGTCATATCGGTTGGGTGGAATCGAGTCACAACCAAACCATTCAAGTCATGTAGAAACGCTAAGTCTCCAATTAAAAGATATCCTGGACGATCTAATGCCGCTTGAGCTCCGAGTGCTGAAGAAACTACTCCGTCTATTCCATTAGTTCCTCTATTCGCATAGAGCAGAATATCCTTAGTCGTTTTATTGAAAAAAGTATCTACATCTCGAATAGGCATGCTGCTACTAGCAAATAAATAAGACATATCAGGCAATTTTTCAAACAACATTCCTGCTAATGCACCTTCATCTGATTCATTTTGGATATAATTGTTCACATGCTTAGTCGCTATTTCATTTGCTTGAGACCAGGAATTTGTATATGAAGAAGCTGCCTTTTCCAGTGCTTTGATCCATAATGATTCAGCCTCAACCTGTACATGATGAGTAGCGATATGAAGTGAATCACGGAATAGAGGGCTTTCATCTACAACAATAAACACTTTAGGCTTACAAGACTTTAAAAACAACATTAAGGGCTTAGAAACTGGTTGAGCTCCAAAACGGATTACTACATTTGGACCAGCCTCTTTTTTAAAAGTATCATTTTTAAGAATAGCGTCGTATTGATCAACACATAAATCCATACAATCATCAGGTACAGACGTTCTTAAATTCGATAACGGGTCAACTAGAACTGGCCACTGTACCATTTTTGCAAATTCCCAAAAACCATCAGTAGTTGGAAGAGAATCTCCAACTATAAATAATCCCTTTTCTTCATTTTGAAGAATATCTTTATACCATACTAAAAATTCTTCACTAGGTACTAGCTTTCCTATCTCCGGTACTTGCATATTCACTGTTGGTAAGGCTTGCTCCATATCAAGTAATAACGGTTCACGGAATGGTACGTTAATATGGACAGGACCCATCGGAAAAGCTTTAGATGTAGACACTGCACGCTGAATATGACGCTCTACAAATGCCAAATTTGCTACATCCTTTTCAGGTAAGGGAAAGTCAACTGTCCACTTCACATGCTTACCGTATAAATGAAGCTGATCAATTGCTTGAGGTGCGCCTACTTCTCTTAGTTCATGTGGACGATCGGCTGTAACGACCAATAAAGGCACTCGAGCGTAGTATGCTTCCACTATAGCGGGAAAGAAATTTGCAGCTGCGGTCCCAGAAGTACATAAAAGTACAACAGGATTTTTTTTTGCTTTTGCAATCCCCAGCGCAAAATAACCAGCAGAACGCTCATCTATTTGACGATAAAATTGAAAACCCTCACTTTTGGCAAATGCATAAGCAAGTGGAGTAGACCTTGAACCAGGACACATAACAATATCCTGAACCCCTGCCTGTTTAATCGTTTCTACAAAGTGATTGACATAAGATGTTAAATACTCGATGTTAGTCATTCATATTTCCTCCAAGTGTTCGAAGCATCGGACGGAACTTCACTCGTGTCTCCTCAAATTCATCCAAGGATGATGATTCGGCAACAATTCCACCACCTGCATATAAATAGGCATGTTCATTTTCCACTAAAGCGGAACGTATCCCAACAGCGAACTCACCGTCTCCTTCAGCATTGATCCAGCCAATAGGTGCAGCATAATATCCACGGTTCATCTGTTCAGACTCACGAATAATCTTAATCGCATCCTGACGAGGCTCTCCCCCTAATGCTGGAGTTGGATGTAAAGCCTGTACTAGCTCGAATAGCGAAGAATCCTTTTTAAGATTCCCTTCTATCGGAGAATATAGATGCTGAATATCTCTGATTTTCATAAGCTTTGGTCTAGTAGGTACTTTAATATCCTCACAATATTGCATAAATACTTTCTTAATCATTTCAACTACATATTTATGCTCACCTAAATTTTTGGAATCTGACAATAAAGAATCTCCTAGCTCTTTGTCCTCGAGAGAATTTTTCCCTCGTCTTATAGAACCCGCTAGTCCAGCAGATTGTGCTTTATCATTTTCCACTTTTACTAATCGCTCAGGTGTTGCACCAAAAAAGATTTTCTCATCATTCTCTATACCAAACAAATAACTCTCTGGTTGTTCCATTGAAGTATTATATATTGCTGTAGCTGGAGAGAAATTATCGTCAAATGTTAGTTTTAGTGATCTTGCAATTACTACCTTTTGTACTTCATCTTCTCTTATTCTTTTCGTTACATCCTCCACCGCATGCAAATACTCATCCTTCAAGCGATCTTCTCGGTTGATTAGGGTTGGTTTGGCATGTACCTTTAACTCTTTTACTTGAGCAGTGTGTATTAGTGTGTCTCTTTCTATACGTAGCTGTTCAAAAGTTTCCGTGCTCTTCGCTTCATCCGTAATATAGTGAATATTTACAAATGCTTGGTCATGTCGAATAACTAACTGAAATGTAGATACGACAAAGAATGCAGACGGAAATGTATCCCATTCCGACTTAATCTTGTTTTTCGGATCAAACGCGAATCCCCCAAAAAGAATAGGAGATACATCTGCTTTTTCCTTTAATGATGACTGGCATAGTTCCTTCCACTTCATATCAATATCCTTGTATCTATCATCTTCTAAATTATTTGTAATTGTATGGGCATGTCCCAACCCTACTAAAGTGAGCGTTTTCTCTTTGTTTTGCCAAAAATAACGTTTCCCTTTATATATTTCGTCCCCTGCCTCAAAAAAGGCTTGTGCGGATAATCTTGATACTTCTATCGTTTCCGTATAAAAACGGTATTTTGTATTAATGGCACCGGTAGTTTTCGGCATAAATATGACCTCCGTTTAATAACTACTCTTTTATCTAGGATAATTAATTTACTCTACCCTTAATCATACATCTTTCTACACATTTCAGCACACATTTAGCCATAAATATATGCTAAAATTGAGTTTGGATTCTTTTAAAGGAGAGAAAAATGATGTCACACGAATTTCAAGCAGATAAAGGCTGGCGTGTTTGGTGGAAATTAACAAGACCACATACTCTAACTGCCTCATTTGCTCCTGTTTTCTTAGGTACAATGATTGCCCTATATGAGGCTAAAATTGACTGGTTATTATTTATAGCTATGTTACTAGCATGTCTACTCATACAAGCTGCTACAAATATGTTTAACGAATATTATGATTTTGTACGAGGCCTCGATAGCGAGGAATCGGTAGGTATCGGTGGAGCTATTGTCCGTAATGGTGTAAAACCCAAAACTGTCATGCAATTAGCCCTATTATTATATATAATAGCTGCCTTATTAGGAATCTATATTTGTTACGAAAGCTCCTGGCTATTATTAGTAGTTGGTGCGATTTCTATGGCAGTGGGATATTTCTACACAGGTGGACCTTACCCTATTTCTAGTACTCCCTTTGGAGAACTATTTAGTGGGTTGTTTATGGGTATGTTAATTGTTTTAATTGCCGTTTATATTCAAGTTGGTTCAGTGCCAGTATTTGCTGTTTTATTATCTGTACCAAGTGCCCTTCTTGTTGCTGGGATAATGCTTTCTAATAATATTCGAGATTTAGTTGAAGATACTGTAGGTGGTCGAAAAACGATGGCTATATTAGTTGGTCGAAAAAACGCCATTACTATTCTAGCTTCTTATTTTGTATTATCTTACCTATGGATCATTGGTTTAGTACTTCTACAAATAATCACCCCATGGAGTTTATTGGTCTTATTAAGTCTGAAGAAACCAATACATGCGATTAAATTGTTTAAGCAAACAGAAAATCCAGTTCAAGTAGCACCAGCTATGAAAGATACTGCACTGACAAATACGATTTTTGTGTTTCTATTAGGAATAGGTTTACTGATTGGCTATTATTTATAACAATTAAAATAAAAACAGATGAGGGGTTATTTACCTTCTCATCTGTTTTTGTTTATATAATGTACGCTAATCTAGTTTTCTATCTACATATTATATTTGGTTCGAAAAACCGGTAAATAGACGCCCGGTACTTTTATAGCGTTTTTATATCCATCCCCCTCCTTCAACTTTAGGAACTAGGTTAATATAGCTTTTGGGAAGAAACTCATTCCAATCTTTTAATGAGGATGACGTTCTAAGAACGCTACATCGTATCACGACGACTGCCTAATCCGCATCGCGCGGCCTCCGAAGATACAATTTCAGTTGCACCTTTCCTTCTATATTAGATAAACAGTTACTATTTCTCTGTATTACCACTATTATAAAACTAAATCTACTCCCTATATAGTAGCTATTGAAACATTCTTTAAAGTATTACGAACGCTCGGTTCGCAGCATGATATTCCATATACGTTCTTATTTTTCTAGGAAAGTGCAAGCGCCTATGTATAACAGCAGAAATAGTTAATAGTAATGAAATGCAAATATAAAAAAAGGTAACCAATGAATGGTTACCTTTTTTTGAGTATGACCCCTACGGGATTCGAACCCGTGTTACCGCCGTGAAAGGGCGGTGTCTTAACCGCTTGACCAAGGGGCCTATATATGGCGGAGAAGGAGGGATTTGAACCCTCGCGCCGGTTGCCCGACCTACACCCTTAGCAGGGGCGCCTCTTCAGCCACTTGAGTACTTCCCCATATATATGGCTCCGAAGGTAGGACTCGAACCTACGACCAATCGATTAACAGTCGATTGCTCTACCACTGAGCTACTTCGGAATAATGGTGGGCCTAAATGGACTCGAACCATCGACCTCACGCTTATCAGGCGTGCGCTCTAACCAGCTGAGCTATAGGCCCATTATTGGAGCGGGTGAAGAGAATCGAACTCTCATCATCAGCTTGGAAGGCTGAGGTTTTACCACTAAACTACACCCGCATTACTATGGTGGCTCAGGACGGAATCGAACCGCCGACACAAGGATTTTCAGTCCTTTGCTCTACCGACTGAGCTACTGAGCCTCTTCAGTTTGCACTAAGCTACGCATCTCTTCGTCAACTTCACTCGTTCAATCAGTCACGTACTTTAGTACGCTCCTTCTTTCGCTCGATTGCTTCCTCGACCTGCTTGCTTATTCCAAACTTCTAATCGATTTACGCTAAGCCTTTTGCTTATCCTAAATCAATAATTAATATGTATAAGGTTTGAAACTTATATAAATAAATGGCGGTCCCGACCGGGATCGAACCGGCGATCTCCTGCGTGACAGGCAGGCATGTTAACCGCTACACCACGGGACCATTTGGTTGCGGGGACAGGATTTGAACCTGCGACCTTCGGGTTATGAGCCCGACGAGCTACCACTGCTCCACCCCGCGACAATACAATACTTAAGGATAATTTATTACTTCCACAAACAATAAGATGAAAATGGAGGAGGAAGAGGGATTCGAACCCCCGCGCGGTATGACCCGCCTGTCGGTTTTCAAGACCGATCCCTTCAGCCAGACTTGGGTATTCCTCCAAGATATTGTTGGTGGACCTTGCAGGACTCGAACCTGCGACCGGACGGTTATGAGCCGTCTGCTCTAACCAACTGAGCTAAAGGTCCTTAAGATGGCGGCAGAGGGAGTCGAACCCACGACCTTTCGGGTATGAACCGAGTGCTCTAGCCAGCTGAGCTACACCGCCAAGATTTTCAAACTTTTTATAAATGGTGGAGCCTAGCGGGATCGAACCGCTGACCTCCTGCGTGCAAGGCAGGCGCTCTCCCAGCTGAGCTAAGGCCCCAAAAATAATAACTGGTCGGGAAGACAGGATTCGAACCTGCGACCCCTTGGTCCCAAACCAAGTGCTCTACCAAGCTGAGCTACTTCCCGTTATATGGTGCGCTCGGCAGGACTCGAACCTGCAACCTCTTGATTCGTAGTCAAGTGCTCTATCCAATTGAGCTACGAGCGCAATGTTTCATAAAAGTGGTGCCGAGGACCGGAATCGAACCGGTACGGTAGTCACCTACCGCAGGATTTTAAGTCCTGTGCGTCTGCCAGTTCCGCCACCCCGGCACTTTAGTGAATCTTTGGAGCGGAAGACGAGGTTCGAACTCGCGACCCCCACCTTGGCAAGGTGGTGTTCTACCACTGAACTACTTCCGCTCGGTTATTAAATTAAATGGTGCGGGTGAAGGGAGTCGAACCCCCACGCCTTGCGGCGCTAGATCCTAAGTCTAGTGCGTCTGCCAGTTCCGCCACACCCGCAATATATATTCACTATAAAAAGTGATGAGCCATGTAGGATTCGAACCTACGACCCTCTGATTAAAAGTCAGATGCTCTACCAACTGAGCTAATGGCTCGAAAAATGGTGCCGGAGAAAGGACTTGAACCCTCAACCTACTGATTACAAGTCAGTTGCTCTACCAGTTGAGCTACTCCGGCAGGAGTAAAATATTATGGTGGAGGATGACGGGCTCGAACCGCCGACCCTCTGCTTGTAAGGCAGATGCTCTCCCAGCTGAGCTAATCCTCCTGGGTAATTTATGTATTATTTGCAAGCCCAGCGACGTCCTACTCTCACAGGGGGAAACCCCCAACTACCATCGGCGCTAAAGAGCTTAACTTCCGTGTTCGGTATGGGAACGGGTGTGACCTCTTTGCCATCATCACTAGACCTGAATAATTATTGAAAGACAAGTTTTATTATAACAACCCTGTAGAATATTGCAAGAGTTTTTTAATAAAAAATTTATTCTTTCAAAACTGGATAAACGACATTGTTACGATAAACAAATTTGGTTAAGTCCTCGATCGATTAGTATTCGTCAGCTGCACATGTCGCCACGCTTCCACCCCGAACCTATCTACCTCATCGTCTTTGAGGGATCTTACTTACTTGCGTAATGGGAAATCTCATCTTGAGGGGGGCTTCGTGCTTAGATGCTTTCAGCACTTATCCCGTCCACACATAGCTACCCAGCGATGCTCTTGGCAGAACAACTGGTACACCAGCGGTGTGTCCATCCCGGTCCTCTCGTACTAAGGACAGCTCCTCTCAAATTTCCTACGCCCACGACGGATAGGGACCGAACTGTCTCACGACGTTCTGAACCCAGCTCGCGTACCGCTTTAATGGGCGAACAGCCCAACCCTTGGGACCGACTACAGCCCCAGGATGCGATGAGCCGACATCGAGGTGCCAAACCTCCCCGTCGATGTGGACTCTTGGGGGAGATAAGCCTGTTATCCCCGGGGTAGCTTTTATCCGTTGAGCGATGGCCCTTCCATGCGGAACCACCGGATCACTAAGCCCGTCTTTCGACCCTGCTCGACTTGTAGGTCTCGCAGTCAAGCTCCCTTCTGCCTTTACACTCTTCGAATGATTTCCAACCATTCTGAGGGAACCTTTGGGCGCCTCCGTTACACTTTAGGAGGCGACCGCCCCAGTCAAACTACCCGCCTGACACTGTCTCCTACCCGGGTTACGGGTATGGGTTAGAATTTCAATACAACCAGGGCAGTATCCCACCGACGCCTCCTCCGAAGCTGGCGCTCCGGGCTCTATGGCTCCTGCCTATCCTGTACAAGTTGCACCAAAATTCAATATCAAGCTATAGTAAAGCTCCACGGGGTCTTTCCGTCCTGTCGCGGGTAACCTGCATCTTCACAGGTACTATAATTTCACCGAGTCTCTCGTTGAGACAGTGCCCAGATCGTTACGCCTTTCGTGCGGGTCGGAACTTACCCGACAAGGAATTTCGCTACCTTAGGACCGTTATAGTTACGGCCGCCGTTTACTGGGGCTTCAATTCGCACCTTCGCTTGCGCTAAGCACTCCTCTTAACCTTCCAGCACCGGGCAGGCGTCAGCCCCTATACTTCACCTTACGGTTTTGCAGAGACCTGTGTTTTTGCTAAACAGTCGCCTGGGCCTATTCACTGCGGCTCTTCAAGGCTATTCACCCTAAAGAGCACCCCTTCTCCCGAAGTTACGGGGTCATTTTGCCGAGTTCCTTAACGAGAGTTCTCTCGCTCACCTTAGGATTCTCTCCTCGACTACCTGTGTCGGTTTGCGGTACGGGCACCTATCACCTCGCTAGAGGCTTTTCTTGGCAGTGTGAAATCAGGAACTCCGGACATACGTCCTCGCCATCACAGCTCAATGTTATAGAATGCGGATTTGCCTACATTCACACCTTACTGCTTGGACATGCATAACCAACAGCATGCTTACCCTATCCTTCTGCGTCCCCCCATTACTCAAACGGTGGTTTGGTGGTACAGGAATATCAACCTGTTATCCATCGCCTACGCCTATCGGCCTCGGCTTAGGTCCCGACTAACCCTGAGCGGACGAGCCTTCCTCAGGAAACCTTAGTCATACGGTGGACGGGATTCTCACCCGTCTTTCGCTACTCATACCGGCATTCTCACTTCTAAGCGCTCCACCAGTCCTTCCGGTCTGACTTCAACGCCCTTAGAACGCTCTCCTACCACTGATACCAAAGGTATCAATCCACAGCTTCGGTGATTTGTTTAGCCCCGATACATTTTCGGCGCAGCGTCACTCGACCAGTGAGCTATTACGCACTCTTTAAATGATGGCTGCTTCTAAGCCAACATCCTGGTTGTCTAAGCAACGCCACATCCTTTTCCACTTAACAAATACTTTGGGACCTTAGCTGGTGGTCTGGGCTGTTTCCCTCTTGACTACGGATCTTATCACTCGCAGTCTGACTCCCAAACATAAATCATTGGCATTCGGAGTTTGTCTGAATTCGGTAACCCGGGATGGGCCCCTAGTCCAAACAGTGCTCTACCTCCAAGATTCTAACGTTTGAGGCTAGCCCTAAAGCTATTTCGGAGAGAACCAGCTATCTCCAGGTTCGATTGGAATTTCTCCGCTACCCACACCTCATCCCCGCACTTTTCAACGTGCGTGGGTTCGGACCTCCAGTAAGTGTTACCTTACCTTCATCCTGGACATGGGTAGATCACCTGGTTTCGGGTCTACGACCACATACTCATTCGCCCTATTCAGACTCGCTTTCGCTGCGGCTCCGTCTTCTCAACTTAACCTTGCATGTAATCGTAACTCGCCGGTTCATTCTACAAAAGGCACGCTATCACCCATTAACGGGCTCTAACTACTTGTAGGCACACGGTTTCAGGATCTATTTCACTCCCCTTCCGGGGTGCTTTTCACCTTTCCCTCACGGTACTGGTTCACTATCGGTCACTAGGTAGTATTTAGCCTTGGGAGATGGTCCTCCCGGATTCCGACGGAATTTCACGTGTTCCGCCGTACTCAGGATACACTCAAGAGAGAATGAATTTTGGACTACGGGGCTTTTACCCTATCCTGCGGACCTTTCCAGATCGCTTCGTCTAACTCATTCCTTTGTAACTCTATGTAGAGTGTCCTACAACCCCAAGAGGCAAGCCTCTTGGTTTGGGCTATTCCCGTTTCGCTCGCCGCTACTCAGGGAATCGATTTTTCTTTCTCTTCCTCCAGGTACTTAGATGTTTCAGTTCCCTGGGTGTGTCTCAGATGCGCTATGTATTCACGCAAATGTACTGCTCCATTACGAACAGTGGGTTTCCCCATTCGGAAATCTCCGGATCAAAGCTCACTTACAGCTCCCCGAAGCATATCGGTGTTAGTGCCGTCCTTCGTCGACTCCTAGTGCCAAGGCATTCACCGTGCGCCCTTATTAACTTAACCTAAAAGTTAAAAAGTCTTACACGTCATGATTACGTAAATAATCACAACAGAATTTCTTGTTGTTTATTGTTTCAATGTCGTTTTATCCAGTTTTCAAAGAACAAGCGTTGAATCTTCATATAAAAATGAACATTCAAAACTGAACTGCAAAACGTTAAGATACAGATAAAGATCTGTATTCCGATATTATCCTTAGAAAGGAGGTGATCCAGCCGCACCTTCCGATACGGCTACCTTGTTACGACTTCACCCCAATCATCTGTCCCACCTTCGGCGGCTGGCTCCCGTAAGGGTTACCCCACCGACTTCGGGTGTTACAAACTCTCGTGGTGTGACGGGCGGTGTGTACAAGGCCCGGGAACGTATTCACCGTGGCATGCTGATCCACGATTACTAGCGATTCCGGCTTCATGTAGGCGAGTTGCAGCCTACAATCCGAACTGAGAACGGTTTTATGGGATTTGCTCACCCTCGCGGGGTTGCGACCCTCTGTACCGTCCATTGTAGCACGTGTGTAGCCCAGGTCATAAGGGGCATGATGATTTGACGTCATCCCCACCTTCCTCCGGTTTATCACCGGCAGTCACCTTAGAGTGCCCAACTGAATGCTGGCAACTAAGATCAAGGGTTGCGCTCGTTGCGGGACTTAACCCAACATCTCACGACACGAGCTGACGACAACCATGCACCACCTGTCACCGCTGTCCCCGAAGGGAAAACTCTATCTCTAGAGCGGTCAGCGGGATGTCAAGACCTGGTAAGGTTCTTCGCGTTGCTTCGAATTAAACCACATGCTCCACCGCTTGTGCGGGCCCCCGTCAATTCCTTTGAGTTTCAGTCTTGCGACCGTACTCCCCAGGCGGAGTGCTTAATGCGTTAGCTGCAGCACTAAGGGGCGGAAACCCCCTAACACTTAGCACTCATCGTTTACGGCGTGGACTACCAGGGTATCTAATCCTGTTTGCTCCCCACGCTTTCGCGCCTCAGCGTCAGTTACAGACCAGAAAGCCGCCTTCGCCACTGGTGTTCCTCCAAATCTCTACGCATTTCACCGCTACACTTGGAATTCCGCTTTCCTCTTCTGTACTCAAGTCCCCCAGTTTCCAATGACCTTCCACGGTTGAGCCGTGGGATTTCACATCAGACTTAAAGGACCGCCTGCGCGCGCTTTACGCCCAATAATTCCGGACAACGCTTGCCACCTACGTATTACCGCGGCTGCTGGCACGTAGTTAGCCGTGGCTTTCTAATGAGGTACCGTCAAGGTACGAGCAGTTACTCTCGTACTTGTTCTTCCCTCACAACAGAGTTTTACGATCCGAAAACCTTCTTCACTCACGCGGCATTGCTCCATCAGACTTTCGTCCATTGTGGAAGATTCCCTACTGCTGCCTCCCGTAGGAGTCTGGGCCGTGTCTCAGTCCCAGTGTGGCCGATCACCCTCTCAGGTCGGCTACGCATCGTCGCCTTGGTGAGCCGTTACCTCACCAACTAGCTAATGCGCCGCGGGCCCATCCTGTAGTGACAGCCGAGACCGTCTTTTAACATTTCCCCATGTGAGGAAATGGATTATTCGGTATTAGCCCCGGTTTCCCGGAGTTATCCCAATCTACAGGGCAGGTTGCCCACGTGTTACTCACCCGTCCGCCGCTAAATCAGAAGAAGCAAGCTTCTTCGTCATTCGCTCGACTTGCATGTATTAGGCATGCCGCCAGCGTTCGTCCTGAGCCAGGATCAAACTCTCCATAATAGAGAACTTAAAAAGCTCATTTTGTTTTGCTGGCATCATCATTAAATGATGTCAAAATTGTTTTGCTTATCATTCTAACAAGTTAGCTGATAAGCTGTATGTCTTAACGTTTTGCATGTTCAGTTTTCAATGTTCATGTTGTTCAAGTCGTTTTGACGACTTTATTAGTATAACTTATTTCAGATTTGATGTCAAACATTTTTTTGAAGTTTTTCAAGTTGTTTGTATCTCGTTCCGAAGGACAAGTATTAATATACATCGTTTAGAAATAAAAAGCAACCCTTTTTATGAAAAAAACTTAAATAACTACTAAACTCTTGAATTACTCGTATCTTATTAAGAACAGATCTTCATTATTCGAAACAACCAACTAGGTATCTTTCTATCCTTTTAGCCCATTATTAACTTGATAAATCAAATTATCAATTCATTTCAAGCCGAAAAAAATATTAGTTTGAGTAATAGAAAACCTCTCATAACTCAAAACAACGAATACAACAGCGCTTTATTTTAATTATCTCAATCCTTATAATAAGAGAAACAAATCTACCGAACTATGCTATTCCATAAAGTAGGGCAATTAATAGTAGATAGTGGTTAAAAAAGCTCTCAATACATTAAAAGAAATAAGGAGGAGTTTTGATGGAATGGCTAAACTACCTTAATGATTATACTGAAATCATATTTAAATTAATTTTTGCTGCATTATTAAGTTTAATAATAGGTATAGAAAGGGAACTAAAGAAGAAACCGATTGGATTAAAGACAAGTATAGTAATTGCTACATTTAGCTGTCTACTAACATACATATCCATTGAAGCTGCTTATAAAGCTTCTCCAAATGACGCTATAAATATTACGATGGATCCTTTGCGTTTAGCAGCACAAATAGTTAGTGGAATAGGTTTTCTCGGAGCTGGAGTTATATTACGTAAAGGAAATGATAGTATAACCGGCTTAACGACTGCTGCTATGATTTGGGGAGCTGGAGGAATAGGTATAGCCGTTGGTGCAGGGTTTTATGTTGAATCAGCACTTAGTGTAATTATTGTAATAGTAGGAATTGAATTGATCCCTCCACTTCTCACTAAAATAGGACCAAAACGATTGAGATCGAAGGAATTATCCCTTACAGTTTTGGTAGGAAATCCAGAAAGTATACCTAAAGTATATGACTTTTTACAAGGAAGCGGTGTTTATATAGAAAGTATCCGCATTAAAGACATCACTTTAGACAATAATACGGTTAAACACGAAATGGATATGAGATTATCCATAATTACTAAAAAAAATACTGCTGAATTCTACGCTACGATAAAAAAACAAAGTTTTATTGAATCGGTAGAGGTAGAATCTATTTAAAAGGAGCAATCATATGGGAGAATTATTCAAGTTATTAAAAGACGGCAACAAACCCTCTTTATTAGCAGCAATTGTAAATACAATTATAGCCTTGTTAAAAGGTGGAGCGTTTTTCTTTACTGGAAATGTAGCAATGTTCGCAGAAATGATGCACTCCATAGGTGATGCAGCAAACCAATTCTTCGTTTACATCGGTTCTTCATTGTCTAAGAAAGCACCAACACCAAGATTTCCAAATGGTTTTGGGCGCTTAGTAAACCTCGTTTGCTTAGGCGCTGTAATTATCGTCGGTATTTTATCTTACGAGACTATTATAGAAGGATGGCACCATATACAACATCCAAGCGAATCTACAGGTGTAGCAATCACACTTAGCGTACTTGCAATTGCCATTGTGTTAGAATTTGTAGTTCTGTACAAAGCAGGGAAAGAAATTTTGCATGAAGTTGGTATTAAAGGTACCCTTCTATCCCCATTAACAACAAGTTTTGCTAACTTAAGTAGAGCAAAACCTGCAACAAAACTTGTTTTTATGGAAGATTTGGTAGCAACATCTGGAGGTATCTTAGCTTTCGTAGCTGTTCTAATTTCTCACTTCACTGGTTTTTTACAAGCAGAGGGTATCGCTTCTATTATGATTGGTATAATGATGTTCTATGTAGTTGGAAAAGTATTCCTAGATAACGCTAGAGGCGCATTAGGGGAAACGGATGAACAAATGCTTGTTCATATTGCTCATATTGTATCTGAAAATGAGCATGTAAAAGATATTCAAAAGCTTGAGGTAATAAAGGAAGGTGAATATCTGCATGTAGAAATAATTGTAGAAATTGATCCTCAGTATACCTTCGCCGAAGTAGATGATATCAGCGATAATATAAAAGAACTAATTTTAACTCAACAAGGAGTAACAGATATTACAATCTCATTTGATGAGGATGATGGAATCAGAACATGGACTCAACATAAGGATCCCCATACTGTGTTAAAAACACGTGCTTGACTAAATTTAAAAGGTGAATCATGACTAGCGTTGTGATTCATCTTTTTCTATCTTGGAGTAAATAAAAAACCACATGACAATTAATTGTCATGTGGTTTCATTTCACTATAGACAAGCAGTCAAAATAGATTTAGTGTCTTCAGCATTTAACTTATGGAAGTTACCATAGTCTCCGTAGACCATTGCCTTTTCTACCATAAGGTCTATTTTGCTGTCATCTATATTATAGTCAGCTAATTTGGATGGTGCGTTTAAAGAATTCCAAAACTCCTCTAAGCGATCTATTCCTTCATGAGCTACCTCTTCAACAGTTTTACCTTCTGGATTCACTTTAAAAACATTTGTTGCAAGCTTCGCAAAACGCTGTGGATTTACTTTTACGTTATGACGCATCCATCTAGGGAAAACGATAGCCAATCCCCCGCCGTGTGGAATATCATATACAGCTGAAATTGCATGCTCTAAATTATGACTTGCCCAGTCGCCGTTATAACCCATTTGTAGGAAGCCATTTAAACCAAGGGTGCCCGCAAATAATATAGTTTCTCGATATTCATAGTTGGTTAGGTCATTGATGAGTTTTGGTCCTACTTCTATAACTGAACGTAAAGTCCCTTCTATCAATTCGTCCTGAACAGGTGTATTTGTTGCATTGTTATAGTATTGCTCAAACATATGAGACATCATATCAACTATTCCGTAAACCGTTTGATCAAGAGGAACTGTGAAAGTGTTTACCGGATCTAAAATGGAGAATTTCGGATAAACTAAAGGATTTCCCCAGCCATATTTTTCTAGTGTTTCTTCATTAGTAATAACAGACCCAGAATTCATCTCTGAACCGGTTGCTGCCAGCGTTAATATAGCTCCAAAAGGCAATGCTTCTTGCGGAACCGCTTTGCGCGTGACAAAATCCCAAGGATCTCCGTCGTACTTAGCCGCAGCTGCGATAAGTTTAGTACAATCTATCACTGAACCTCCACCTACTGCGAGTATTACGTCTATCCCTTCTTCTTTACAGATTTCTGCACCCCGTTTTGCAGTTGCCAATCTAGGATTTGGTTCTACACCCTCTAATTCAAATACTACCATTTCAACTTCTTTTAATTCGGCCATTACTTGGTCGTATAATCCATTTTTCTTTATACTACCTCCACCGTAAACGACAAGAACTTTCTTCCCATAAGGAGATAACTCTCCTCCTAATTTACTTATTTGACCTTTACCAAATATCAATTTCACAGGGTTATAAAATGAAAAAGCGTTCATCTAAAATCCTCCTCTTTCCATACTTTCTTAATAATAAAAAAACCGCTTGTAAAATACAAGCGGTTCACCTTACTATTAACTTATACCCAACCACGGAAACGTGATGCTTCTGCAGTTTTACGTACACCTACCATATAAGCAGCTAGACGCATATCAATATTACGAGTTGTTGCAACTTCGTAAATGTTTTGGAATGCTTCTACCATTTTCTTCACTAGTTTTTCATCTACTTCTTCTTCTGTCCAGTAGTAACCTTGGTTATTTTGAACCCATTCAAAATATGAAACAGTTACTCCACCAGCACTAGCTAAAACATCAGGCACTAATAGAATTCCTCTATCATAAAGAATTTTAGTACCTTCTGTTGTAGTTGGTCCATTTGCAGCCTCTACTACGATAGTCGCTTTAATATTATGAGCGTTTTCCGCAGTAATTTGGTTTTCGATAGCAGCTGGAACTAAAATATCACATTCCAATTCTAATAATTCTTGGTTAGAAATCGTATTTTCAAATAGAGTTGTTACCGTTCCAAAGCTATCACGACGATCTAATAGATAGTCAATGTCTAAACCGTTTGGATCATGTAAAGCCCCGTATGCATCGGAAATAGCAATAACTTTTGCACCTTGGTCACTTAAAAACTTAGCTAGAAAGCTTCCTGCATTACCAAATCCTTGGATAACAACGCGTGCACCTTGCATATCAATATCGCGTTTTTTTGCTGCTTCATTGATGATAATTGTAACACCTTGAGCAGTTGCGCGGTCGCGTCCTTGTGAACCACCGAGTACTAGTGGCTTACCAGTGATGAAGCCTGGTGAATTGAATTGGTCCATACGACTGTATTCATCCATCATCCATGCCATGATTTGAGCATTTGTAAATACGTCTGGAGCAGGAATGTCTTTTGTCGGTCCAACGATTTGTCCAACAGCACGTACATATCCACGGCTTAGGCGTTCTATTTCTCCCATTGACATTTCACGTGGATCACAAATAACTCCACCTTTACCACCACCATAAGGAAGGTCAACAATACCAGCTTTTAAAGTCATCCACATAGATAGAGCTTTCATTTCATCTGGTGTTACTCCTGGATGGAAACGGACTCCACCTTTTGTAGGTCCAACAGCATCATTATGTTGTGAACGGTATCCAGTGAAAACTTTCACCGTGTTGTCATCCATACGTACTGGAATTCGAACTTCTAGCATACGTAGTGGTTCTTTCAATAAATCATACATTGCTTCGTCATAACCAAGTTTGTGCAGAGCCTCTTTAATAACCGCCTGAGTTGATGTGAACAGGTTTAAATTTTCAGCCATTTTATATTTTCGCCTCTTTAATTTATTATTATTTCTTCGCAACCATTGTAACATAGAATTGTTGATATTTCTCTAAGAATTATTATTTATTGAATACTTTTTGAATTTTTTCGATAGCCCAATCTAACTCTTCTTTTGAAATGATTAGAGGTGGAGCAAAACGAATTACCGTATCATGCGTTTCTTTACATAATAATCCTAGTTCTTTTAACTCTTCACAGAATGGACGTGCTTCTTCTGTTAATTCCATTCCTATAAATAATCCACGACCACGAACGTCTTTAATAGAAGGATGTTTAATTTCTTTTAGTGCATCCATGAAATAATTACCCAATTCTAGAGAGCGATCAGCTAATTTTTCATCCACTAAAACGTCTAATGCAGCTAAAGAAACCGCACATGCCATTGGGTTACCACCAAATGTAGAACCATGAGAACCTGGGTTAAATACACTTAGAATATCTTTATTTGCAACGATACATGAGATTGGGAATACTCCTCCACCTAATGCTTTTCCTAGAATGTACATGTCTGGGTCTACTTCTTCCCATTCACATGCGAACATTTTACCAGTACGGCATAAACCAGCTTGGATTTCATCAGCGATAAATAACACATTATTTTCACGACATAATTCAAGAGCTGCTTTCATGAAACCAGCTGGAGGAATAATAATTCCTGCTTCTCCTTGAATTGGTTCTATTAAAAATGCAGCGGTATTAGGTGTAATTGCAGCTTTCAACGCTTCTAAATCACCATATGGAATAAGTTTAATACCAGGAAGCAATGGTCCGAATCCACGTTTGTATTCAGGATCAGATGAAAGTGAAACTGCTCCCATAGTACGACCGTGGAAGTTTCCATTACAAGCAATTACTTCTGCTTGATCTGCTTCTACCCCTTTAACATCATAAGCCCATCTGCGAGCTGCTTTAAATGCAGTTTCAACAGCTTCAGCACCAGTATTCATTGGTAATACCATTTCTTTTCCTGTTAACTCACTAACTTTTTCATACCAAGGACCTAATTGGTCATTATGGAAGGCACGAGAAGTTAAAGTTACACGATCAGCTTGGTCTTTTAATGCTTGAATAATTTTCGGATGGCGATGCCCTTGGTTTACTGCAGAATAAGCCGACAGCATATCCATGTATTTGTTACCTTCAGGATCTTTTACCCAAACTCCTTCAGCTTCAGATACTACGATTGGAAGTGGGTTATAGTTGTTTGCACCAAATTTGTTCGTTTGCTCAATCACTTGTGATGAAATTGTCATTCACTCATTACCCCTTTTATTTAAAATAAAGGCAGACTTTTATCCAAGTCTGCCTCAAAAATCTTAAAGCATTTCAGAAGTTGTTTTTGCTTGCATGTGAAGTTGGACGTAATCTGGTCCACCAGCTTTTGAATCTGTTCCAGACATATTGAATCCACCGAATGGTTGGTATCCAACAATTGCACCAGTACATCCACGGTTGAAGTATAAGTTACCAACGTGGAACTCTTCACGTGCTTTTTCTTGGTTTAGACGATTGTTAGTAATAACAGCACCTGTCAAACCATATTCAGTATTGTTAGCAATATCTAACGCTTCATCAAAATCTTTTGCTTTAGTAATACCAACAACTGGACCAAAGATTTCTTCTTGCATAATACGAGCAGTTGGAGATAGGTCAGCAATTACAGTTGGTTGGATGAAGAATCCTTTAGAATCATCACCAGTACCACCAGTAACCAGACGGCCTTCTTCTTTACCAATCTCGATATAGCTCATAATTTTTTTGAATGATGCACCATCGATAACTGGACCAACGAAATGCTCGTCGTTATCAGGAATTCCAACTGTTAAAGCGTTCGTTAATTCTTCTACACGGTTTAATACTGTGTCATATACGTCTTCTACGATTACTGCACGTGAACATGCAGAACATTTTTGTCCACTGAAACCAAATGCAGATTTAACGATAGATTGAGCCGCTAATTCTAAATCAGCTTCTTTATCAACAACGATTGTATCTTTACCACCCATTTCAAGGATTGAACGTTTAATCCAAATTTGCCCTGGAGCTAATTTAGAGGATTTCTCTACGATTCCTAGACCAACATCACGAGAACCAGTGAAGCTGATTAGACGCGTACGTGGGTGTTCTACCATGAAGTCACCAATCTCAGCACCAGAACCTGGTATGAAGTTTACTACTCCTGGAAGCATCCCTGCTTCTTCTAATACTTCTACAAATTTATAAGAAACTACTGGTGTTGTAGAAGCTGGTTTTAATAGTACAGTGTTACCAGCTACCATTGCAGCAACAGTAGTACCTGCCATAATTGCAAACGGGAAGTTCCAAGGTGAAATAACAACAGCAACACCTAGTGGAATATAATTATATTGGTTATATTCACCTGGGCGACTTTCAACTGGCGCACCATTTTTTATACGTAGCATTTCTCGACCATAGTATTCTAAGAAGTCGATTCCTTCTGCAACTTCTACATCGGCCTCAACCCATGTTTTTCCTGCTTCTCTTGATAATAGAGCAGTGAATTCGAATTTACGACGACGAATGATTGCTGCTGCTTTGAAAAGAACGTCTGCACGAATTTCAGGCTTTACTTTTTTCCAAGTTTTGAATGTTTCATCTGCAATATCCATAGCTTTAGAAGCAATTTCTTTTGTTGCTTTTGAAACAGCACCAACTAGTTCTTCTTTTTTTGCTGGATTATAAGACTTTATTTTAGCTTCTGTAGTAATACGTTCCCCACCAACGATTAACGGAAAATCATTTCCTAGGTATGCATCAACTACTTTGTAGCCTTCTTGAATTGCTTTTTTATTTTCTTCTTTCGAAAAATCTGTGAACGCTTCATGTTTGTAAGGTATCAAATGTATATCCTCCTTTGAATTGGGTGCAAAAAAAATTTGCAGTTTCTTTTAGTTTACATATATAATAATGCAAAAGATTGTTGCGTTTTTCAAGTAAAAAATTCTAAAATGTGAAATATTTTTTTGAGGTGAGCCATTTGGACGAACAAATAAAAGATTTTCTACCGTTTTATAAATTTGCTACCGAGCATGTAGCAGTAGGCATTCACGCCGTTAACCTATCTGGCAAAACAATTATTTACAACGAAAAAATGAAAGAAATTGAAGGTTTAAATTTAACAGATATTGTCGACCGATCCATCTTTGAACTATTTCAATTTGAACAACAAGAAAGTACATTACTAAAAGTTTTAAATAATGGAGAACCAGTTTTACGTGCAAAACAGACATACTGGAATCGTAATGGACAAGAAATAACTACTATTAACGATACATACCCTGTATGGCAAGATAAAAAACTTATTGGGGCAGTTGAATTCTCTCGCGATATAACAGCTTTAGAAAGACTAATTTATCAGCCTTTAAAGCGTTACAATGAAGCAATCACCCTTTCTAGCATTACAGCCGTTTCGACAGATATGCAGGAAGTATTAGAACGTTCGATTAAGGCTGCACATGTACGAATGCCTGTCCTCTTAGTTGGAGAAGCTGGTACCGGCAAGGAGTTAATAGCCGAAGGTATTCACAATCAACTTTCACCTGTAAATATACAGTTCATCTCTCTCTTTTGCCATAGCTCAGATAGTTTATTAATAAATAAATTTCAAAAAGAACTAGCAGATATCTCGAACTGTACAATATTTTGTGAAAGAATTGATTTATTATCCCTCGAATTACAAAATGAACTATTGCAAATTCTTTCTTCAAATGAAGGACGACAAAATTTATATATTGCAAGCATCGGCGAGGATCCAGTAGATCTTATAGCTTCTAACAAGTTAAATAAGGAGTTATATTATTATTTCGCCAAAATATCAATAAGTATTCCACCTTTACGCAAACGCACTGAGGATATTCTACCTTTTATGTATGATTACTTTAATCGATATTTGAATCGCTATGGCTCCACGATTAATGAAATTGATGAGGATGTTGTTCAAGCTTTTTTAATGTATGAATGGCCAGGCAATCTAAAGGAATTGGAATTACTCCTGGATGAGATTAGCTCAATGGTTACTACCGAGCAAGTATTGAAGTTTGATATGCTGCCTCTCCACTTCAAACTGAAGGTTCAGGATTTTAATGAAACCTTAGGGAAAGCCGAGGATTTTGTTATTACATCTGATAAGGAATTAGTGCCACTTGATGAGTATTTACGTTCTGCAGAAATGTACTACCTACAAAAAGCTTTAGATAAATTCGATGGTAATATTACAAAAGCGGCTGAAGCACTAGGAATGAGCCGGCAAAATTTACAGTATCGAATTAGGAAGATGAAGAAGTAAGAAAAAATGCCCAGTCCTATATTTTCAAAACCTGTTTCTATTGTTTTCGAAGGGCATAGGACAGACGTTTTGGTATATAATTACCGATTGAATTTTTAGTGACATTGGTTGTGACATCCGTCACAACCAATGTCACTTTTTTCGGTAATCATATTTCCGCTCTGAGCGGACGCTTTCCGTGGACACGACTTCAGCTCGTCCTGTTCCCACTGGAGTCCACGCCCTGTGCTCCAATCAACCATATTCCCTTTACAAAAACAGATAATTGGAATCAGGATCAGCTAAATAAACGAGGATTATAGGATAAAACGTCAAGAATATTAAAGCTAGTAATAAGGAAAATCTTATCATCTACGTGATATGTTTTGCCCGATCACCTAATGGAGTAATAATCATTACATTGATTGAAGTGAAAGGTGGCGACTCCGGCGGGATGTGGGAGACAAATGAAATATCACAACGTACCCGAAGGGGCGGTGATGGTTCATTGCTCCCCCGCGGTGGCCAACAGGATGTTGGTCACGAAGGCGTTGCCACACGAGGTGGCGCTCTTAGCCTTTGTTCCTTTGCCTCAAACGAAAATCAGCGGTATCACTCTCTCTTGAATGTGTCGAGAACCCGCTATTCACAGGACATTTTTATATAATTTCTTACATTTCAAAAAAAATTCTACAGTGATTTTTTCACTGTAGAATTCCTTTTAAAGTGCCGATTGTTTAATCCAGTCGGCTAACTTTTCTTTCAATGTATTAAATCCTTCCTCATCATGCTCATCTACTCGATCTTGAAGTGATTTCCGAGGTCTATCGTCACGTTTTGGTAGTGCTGGTTTTTCTTGAAGTTCTCGCATCGATAAACTAATTTTACCGGCCTCGTCGTCGATCTCCAGAATTTTCACCTCTACCTCTTGCCCTACAGTTAAAAATTCTTCCACTTCTTTTACAAACCCGTATGTTATTTCTGAAATATGCACAAGTCCTTGTGTTTGCTCATCTAGGCTTACGAAAGCTCCATATGGCTGAATCCCTGTAACTTTACCTGTGACAACATCTCCTACCTTATAATTTTGAGTCATAATCCGTTCCTACTTTCTTATATACGTTATAGTCATGTTAAATTATAACATAGTAGGAAGTATGACGGCAAAAATCACTGAGTTGGCATAAACGGTGGTCTCCATCCATTTTCGGTTTGGATAAGTTGAAAGCCAAGAACTGAATCCTCTGCAAACTTATGTGCTTTAGTATTTTTCGTTATCGTGACTACTCCATCACCTTTCGAATAATCCTTAAACTTCATCTCTTTAATTTCAAGCCTAATATCTACTATATTCTGATGCTCACCGTTTATATATTCATCTTTGGGTATCTGCAGTCTTCTATTGTCTTTAATATACAATTCATACTGTGTTTCATAGTCCTCTAGACTAGCTGAGTAATAATATAAACCAACAATTTCCTCAGGGCTAGCCTCTTTTAACACTGTTTGATCGTATGTTCCAGAAAATGATTTATATAAAGTATGCACCCGTTGGACAAATTCGTCATCCACTATAGTTGCTTTAGTTACAAAATAATCCTCTACCCCATGAATTCTCCAAATGTCATCACTTTCTAGATAGAGAAGTAAATCATAGCTAACTTGACTATTTTTTTCCTGCCCTAAATAGGTCTTTAAGTATTGAAAGTCTTGGATTAGATAGTCTTTATTGAAGTATAAGTTTTCGGCACTTTCTCCAATAATATTCCTTAGAGTTGGATTTTTTAAAAATTCCTCTTTATCATTCTCATTTTTAAACTCACTACTCATTAATTCCCACATTACTTCATAGTTATTTTCACTATCAGCATAATGATATAAAAGGGTAATATCTATGGGGCTAAATCCATGTAATACTAATGAATCAAAATTTTCGTTGAATTTTTTATATAACTCATGTACACCATATAGAGCATATGGAGTTTCTAGGCTTACCTCTGCTCCATCCGGTAGTATAGAAAACCAATCTAATTTGGTTATATCAAGCTCATCATCTAAAGCCATATAGTAATAATCTCTCAGCTGCTCTATGTCTAATCTTTTATAGGTTTCGTTGTATTTCCAATCACTTGCATTCATAGATGAAACAACTGGCTTCATTAAGGTGGCTATTGGAGACACACCCGGAATATTAACTAACGATTCCCAAGCCATTCGTGTGTCCATATTAACTTCATTTTTTTCATTAAACATTTCGCTTGTTTCTGATGGAAAAAGAATTGCCTCAGCCAGATCAAAGTAATAATTTTCGAATCGAGAATGCATAACTGTATCTTCTGTGGAATTTAATAGAATAAATTCTATTTCTGCTAAATAGTATCCAAGGAGAGATAATTCCTGCTCCTCTAGTAAATAAGCTATGCCATAAATACCCGGAATTGAATTATATAATGATAAATAGCGCGACTCATTTTCGTCTAGAACCGTGAATAGATCTCTTGTAAATAAGGCCCAATCAGTTTCAATTCGAAATTCTGTTCCATCTGCATTAACTACCAATTTTAGTCCCTGTTTAGGTAATACCTCAATCATATTTTGTATTTCCTCAGGCATATTATATCGATTCGCAATTAGAACATGCTCGCTTAGTCTACCATCGTGTTTTGCAATATTTAGAGATTGTTCATTGTCCCGAAGTATTAGTTCATAGATATTAATGAGATGTTCAGATTTCGCAACAAAATCATTTATAAAACTAATACTTTGTATTGCATCTAATTTCCCTTTAGTTTTAAATTCCTCTACCATTTCGGATGGAAGCATTAACCCATCAATGGCCCTTTCATATCCGTCTTTTATAGACACGTCATCATTTTTACCCTCCAATGTACCTGGACTTATTTGTGCAGTGAAAATATTGTCTGCATATTGAACAAATTCGATGTTAGCAAAGTCAACTTCATCCATTTGAAGCATTTGCTGACGTTTTAAGCGTTCTTCTTTATATTGTTTTTCCAAATTTTTAATATCATCTCCGCTATTTTCTTGATCACTTGTTATAACATCATTAGAATCATTTAGAAAAGTTGTTCCCAGAATCCCAATGATAAATACACTTGCTAAACTCACTGCCCACACTGTGATTCGCTGCCGTTTGGTTCCTTTATTTTTCTTTACTATTGGAGCAACATTATTTTCATTTTCTATTTTTTTAAGAATTTCATCAGTATCCGCGAATGAGGGCAATCGATCATAAGATGATTTTAAAAGGTTTAGGCGTTCTTCTAATTGTTTATCGTCCATGCTTTACTCCTCCACTCATCTGTAATGCCGATTTTAATAATGCCTTTGCTCTCATTAAACGTATCTTTATCGTTGATAAAGGAACATTTAATATTTCTGCAATTTGCTCATATGATAAATCATGAAAGTAAAACATTATGATAGGATGTCGATATTTTTCGTCCAATGATTGAATGGCATTATGGAGTTCCCGGTCTTCTTCAAATACTAAAACTCGGTCTTCTGCGGATTTCGACGTATAATTTAATCCATCTTCATGTAGTTTCTGTTCTTTCTCTTTTTCTTTCGTTTCCTTTCTGTAATAATCCCTTGCAGTATTTAATGTGATTTTGTATAACCACGTTGTAAACCTGTCACGCTGAAATTGATGTAGAAATCGATATAGCTTCACAAAAACTTCTTGAGTTACATCTGGAATGTCATGGACTCGAACACCACACTGAAATGCAAACTTTTCAACGGTCCTGTGATGTATATGTATGAGTTCTGTATATGCTGCTTTGTCCCCCTGTTGTGCTCGTTCTATTAACTCAAGCTCTAACATAGTCCTCCCTCTCTCTCTGTTGTTCTATTGGTGACACGAAAGATTGTTCTAGATTGTTTCAAAAATCAGTTTACATCTTCTATAAATCCTGGAGTACAATAAGACAGTCCTATAAAAGAAAAACTTCAATTAGTGAGGATCTTCTCCCCTACTAATTGAAATCGGAACTTAGGCAAATAACGCCACGTCGTGCGGCAATGCCTGAGTGATCAACATCCTGTTGACCCGCGGCTCGCAGGATGCGAGTCACATAGACGATGCCACACGACGTGGCGCTTTTCGTCTATGTTCTACGACGGGCATTTACGGGCAGTTGATTTCCTACTTACGCTCTGTTACTTGGTCCAATTCTTGAGGTCGGAGTTCTATTGCCCGTTATTGCGGGGTAAAGGAGGAATTATCGTGACAAACCGAGATCATTTTGGATCTAAAATCGGATTTATATTAGCGGCAGCCGGAAGCGCAATCGGGTTAGGTGCTATTTGGAAGTTTCCATATATGGCAGGTACAAATGGAGGTAGTGTATTTGTAATTTTGTTTATTCTATGTACTTTTCTTATCGGTCTCCCTATTTTACTTGCTGAATTTGTTATAGGAAAAAAAGGTCAAGCAGATGCTGTTACAAGTTTTAAAAAGTTGGCTCCCGGAAAACCATGGTTTTTAATTGGTTGGGCAGGTTTTGCCTTTTCGTTTATCATATTATCATTCTATAGCGTTGTTGGTGGCTGGATTTTATCTTATTTGTTCCGCGCAATTACGTTTAGTTTAAACGGTAGTAGCAAAACATTCTTTAATGACTTGTTTAATACAGTTATTTCAAATCCATGGGAGGTAGTAGTCGCTCAGGCAACTTTCATCCTTCTAACTATTTGGATTGTAGCTGGTGGGATTAAAGGAGGAATCGAGAAGGCGAGTAAGTGGATGATGCCAATCCTTCTTATTTTCTTTGTAGTATTAGCAATTCGGTCCCTTACATTAGACGGTGCTATTGAAGGGATAAAGTTTTTATTTGTACCAGACTGGTCTTATTTCACATGGGAAACAGCTTTACTTGCCTTAGGACAGGCTTTCTTCTCTTTAAGTGTTGGTGTTTCTGGAATGGTTACTTATGCGTCCTATTTACCGAAGGAGACAAATTTAAGTACGTCCGCACTGAGTGTGTCTGTCCTGAACATAGGAATATCCATAATGGCAGGACTTGTTATTTTCCCAGCAGTCTTTGCATTAGGCTTCTCGCCAGATGCTGGACCTGGTTTAGCATTTATCATTATCCCAGCTGTATTTGAACAAATTATTTTCGGTCAATTTTTCTTAATTTTATTTTTTATTCTGCTACTGTTTGCAACGCTTACTTCTTCCATCAGTATGTTAGAAATAATTGTATCAATTGGGATTAAATCAAAATATGATAGAAGGAAACGTGCTGCATGGTTTTTCGGATTCCTTATCTTCTTATTTGGAATTCCAAGTGCCTTATCTTTTGGTGTACTATCAGACGTTGACGTCCTAGGTATGTCGATCTTTGACTTTGCCGACTTCCTAACAAGTAGTATCGGACTACCGCTAGGTGCATTATTTATTTCATTATTTGCTGGTTTCCATTTTTCTAAGCCCTCGCTAATCCATGAGCTTAGACTGAATGATATTCTTTTGAATTCTTGGTATATTATCGTCCGCTTTGCAGCTCCGATCGCAATACTAATCGTTTTTATCCAAGGTGCTATGAAATTGTTAATGTAATAATTGTACTTTTTCTGACATTTATATCAAAAAATCAAAGAAAAATTGTGTTATAATAATAAAATAATTAAGACAGGGGTTGATGAAATCATGAAGAAAGATTTACATGAGCAATTACGTCAATTAAGAGAAGAGCGTAATATTACGCTAGAAACTCTTGCGTTGAAAACAAGAATTGGTACTGGGAAGCTAGAAGCATATGAATCAGGCGTAGAAAAGCCATCAGTACAAACAATATTGAAATTGTCCAATGCACTCGAAGTTCCAGCTTCAAACTTATTAGACGGTCTACAAGAAGTTTAATCATTATATAAAAAAAGCTTTCGGTATTAAAACCGAAAGCTTTTTCATTTTATATAATACATTTCATTTCATACTTTAATGCGATCAACTTGTAAGATATATCCACGCATTTTTCTAATGGAATCCATTCTTCAAAAGAATGTTCATAAATTTCCTGAATTCGCTTTGCCAATTCAGATGGGTGATCAATGTCTTGCAAATATGCGACTACATCTGCCGTTTCTGTTTCATAGGCATGTTCTCCAAGGTGGAAAGGATCCCATTGTTGTAATGTCCATACTGCTCTTCTATTCATTTCAATTGTGTCCATTTTAATTTCACCTTACTAGTTTTATTAGATAGGGTTATAATAACATAATAAATACAAATTGAAAGGGGAAATTACCTTGTCTATTTTTTCTACTGTTTTTAATCGACGAAATACATATTCTGCAAAATGGGATATGTTAGAGCAAGTATATTCTATCAACGATGCTTCTGAAGTACTCCCTATGTGGGTAGCGGATATGGATTTTGCTATTCCTTCCACAATTATTGAGGCATTACATAAACGAATGGAACATCCAGTGTTTGGTTATTCCATGGCGCCTGAAGAAACAAAATCATCCCTTACTAATTGGGTAGCTGAAAAGCATCAACTTACTATAAAAAATGAATGGATTCTGTTTCTCCATGGGGTCATTCCTGGAATAGCAGAAGCTATTGAAGCATTCACTGAAGTTGGGGATAAAGTTCTTATCCATACACCGGTATATCCTCCATTTATGAGTGTACCTACAAATTTAGGTAGAAAAGTAGTCACTAGTCAGTTATTAGAAAAGAATAATTCCTACGAGATGGACTGGGAATCATTTGAGGACTGTTTAAAAAATGATGTGAAAGCTTTTATCTTATGTAATCCACATAATCCTGGTGGAAAGGTATGGAGCGAAAAAGACTTAACGAAGATAGCTAAACTTTGTCAACAATATAATGTTTTAATCTTGTCAGATGAAATTCACTCGGATCTCATTTTCGAACCAAATAAGCATATACCAATGCTTAAAGTGGCGGAAGATCCAAATAACATCATAACTTTTTTAGCACCAACAAAAACATTTAATTTAGCAGGGATTCAAGCTGCTACTATGGTTGTTCCCGATGAGAAAAAACGGAAGGTACTAGAAAATCTTGAGATGAACCGTGGATATATGGGATTAAATATATTTTCACTTACAGCACTCCAAACAGCATACGAACAAGGAGCACCTTGGTTAGAGGAGCTGTTAGAGGTATTGACAGTAAATATGGATTACGTGGTGGAGCATCTTTCGAAATTAGATGGTATAAAAGTTTCCAAACCAGAGGGTACATACTTACTTTGGATAGATTACCGTGGGACGGGTCTTTCTGAAAAAGAAATGATGGATCGCCTATTAAAAGTTGGAAAGCTTGCTCTAGAGCCTGGCACTAAGTACGGAAAAGCTGGAGATGGATTTTTACGGATGAATGTGGCTTGTCCACTCTCTACTGTTGAAGATGGAGTAGCACGCTTCGTAAAATCACTTCAATAGATATGTTTTGAAAGCATATATCTGCTTTAAGAAAAACCGGGCAAACACGATTGGTCCTTTTAGGTCAAAACCTGTTTCTAGCGTTTCCGGAGTTCTTTTGCAGATTTGTCGCAATATTATTACTGTGTGAGTTTTTAAAGATACTGGTTGGTTGTGACCTCCGTCATATCCAACCAGTATCTATTTTTCGGTAATCTTATGGCATAGCGTAGCCTATCCGTCGCCCTCCTACAACTCTTAGAAACAGGTTAGGTACGTTTTTGGGTAACTAGATATAAATACTTCCCTATTGATAAGACAAGCTCACGAAGATGCAATTTCGTGAGCTATTCGCTTCTTTATGAGTCAAACACTTACTACTTCTCTTTATTTACACTAGTAAAGAAAACCTGCTTTCTTAATCTATTATTGGTAATAGCATTACAAATAATTTTATTAATCTCTAAAATTTGAGCAATCTTATCATCTTAGCTATAAGCTATGCTAAATCTTATAGTGGAGTACTGCATACTAATTGATAGTAAAACACTAAAAGACCTCCCATCAAGGAAGGTCTTTTATGTTTTCATTTATACTGAGCCCAATTACAGAGACTGTTATTTAAGTTCATCTTGTTTTGCTTGCATTATTTTTTCTTCTAAAACTTTTGCTTTTTCTGCATCTTTTTTAGATTTTTTTATTAGCCATCTAAAAACGAATACGCAAATAGCCATTAAAACAACTAATTCGATTACAACAGGTATATATTCCGATTTATCTTCTGGAAAATACAAAAAAGCTAGGTGTAAAAACGAAAACATATATACACTCCTCTAATTATTTCTGAACAATTTCAATCGAATCTATAGTAATATCTTCTACTGGCTTATCATTAGCATCTGTTTCTACTGCAGCCATTTTGTCCACTATGTCTAATCCTTCAATCACTTGTCCAAATACCGTATGTTTTTGATCAAGGGTCGGCGTACCACCCATTTCCCCATAAGCCTCAGCAATTTCCTTTGGCCATCCACCATCAATTAGTTGCTTCGCTGTTGCTTGAGCATTAGGTGCTTGAACGATGAAAAACTGACTACCATTTGTATTTGCTCCTGCATTTGCCATTGAAAGAGCCCCTCTTATATTAAAGAGATTCATCGAAAATTCATCCTCAAAGTCTGCTCCGTAAATACTTTCTCCACCCATACCAGTACCAGTTGGATCTCCGCCTTGAATCATGAAGTCTTGAATAATTCGGTGGAATATAATCCCATCATAATAACCATTTTCTGCATGTGTTAAGAAATTCTCCACTGTTTTTGGCGCTAAATCAGGGAATAGTTTAATCTTAATAGGTCCCATTGACGTATTCATTGTAACTAACGCTTCATTTGCAGCTACTTCTTTAGAAAGTTGTGGATACATTATTGACTCTCCTTCTTGCCCAGTATCAGTATTTACATTAGTATCTTCTTTTTCTACCTCTTCCTTCGGTGCACTAGAATCATCTGATCCACAAGCACTTAAAAAGAAAATAGTTGTTGCTATTCCTATAAGTAATAATATTTTTTTCATGAATTATTCACCCCAAATTAGTTTACCATAACAATACATCAAAATTCAGTGACAAAGTATCTAACTTTCTTCGACACACTAAATGTTCTATACTAGAAGTAGAACAGTTACGCTTCCATAGAAAGAAGGGATTACAATGAGCGTACAAAAACGAAATTTTACGATCATGTGGTTTTCTAACTTTCTAGTTTCGGCCACTATGACAATGATCATGCCATTCTTATCATTATATATAAATACGATGGGTGATTTCTCTGAAAGCTATGTACAAAAGTGGTCTGGACTCGTGTTCGGCGCTACATTTGTGTCTGCATTTTTAATGTCACCTATTTGGGGAAGAATAGCTGATAAATACGGATATAAGCCAATCTTAATCATTAATGGATTTGGAATCGCATTTAGTGTTTTGCTAATGGGGTTTGTCAATTCAGTTGAAGCCTTCTTTGTCCTTCGTTTATTTATGGGGATTGTTACTGGATTTATCCCTACCTCTTTAGCCTTCATAAGCTCTCAAACTCCAAAAAATATTGCCGGAAAAACGATGGGGACATTACAGATGGGAAGTGTTTCTGGTACACTATTCGGACCTATTATTGGTGGTTTTTTAGCAGATACATTCGGTTTCCAGTACACATTCATTATTACAGCTTCAGCTGTTTCTATTGCTGCGTTGATTGTACTCTTTGGTATACATGAAATTCGCAAAGAGAAAAAAGCTGGTGATCATGAATATTCTAGAAAGACAGTTATTTCAAGTATATTTCATCATCGTCTCATCTTAAATGTTCTTATGATTACCTCGTTGATACAAATTGGACTGTTTAGTATTCAACCCCTTTTATCTTTATATGTTTCTCATTTAACAAACTCTAAAGAAGTTGCGCTTCTCGCGGGAATTACGTTTAGTGCAACCGGAGTCGGAAGTCTATTATTTGCTAGAACATGGGGTAAACTAGGTGATTCGATTGGATATGAAAAAATACTATCCTTTCTTCTGATTCTTGCCTTCGTGTTTATCATTCCCCAGGCATTCGTCTCAGAGCTATGGCAATTAGTAATACTACGTTTCTTATTTGGTATAGCCTCCGGTGGCCTAATACCAATCACTACTGCTTTAATACGTAGAGAAGCTCCGATTGAGGTTCAAGGTGAACTAATGGGCTATAATACAAGTTTCCGCTTTTTAGGTAATATTATTGGACCAATGTTTGGTGGATTTATTAGTGGTTACATAGGTATTTCATCCGTCTTTTTTGTAACCGGCGCATTATTCCTAATCGCATTTACCATCATATACTTCGCTAGAAAGAAACCTCGAATAGATTTTGAGGATGTATTAATAGAAGAAGAAATGCACGCAAAGTTATCGTGAAGATAGCACACTTTCAATGCCGAAAGTGTGCTATTCTTTTTATTAGAAAATATATGCTTTTTACTTATTATCTGTCCAGCTCGAGCCCCTAGCCCATAGAGTTGCAAATAAAGGCCAAAAACGTCTTTGTTGCAATTCTTGGCCCGCACGATGTGGGTCATGCAGTCATTGCGACACGATGAACGCGAACTTTGACTGCTTTCTTTGACTTAGGCGCTTGCGCTTTTCTTATTAGATTATTGGAATTGGAGTGCAAATCATGCGTCAGGCAATTGGATATATTATCGTTCTACTATGCTTCCCGCTCATTTGGATTCTATATTCGTTTATCCATACTGAGATGTTAACAGCCTCTGAATTCAGAGAGGATTTAAAAGAAGCTATTCCGCTTCATACACCAGCAATTACTTCGCCTATTGTTCTGTTAGATAAAGATAAGGAAGTTTTCTCGGAGGATTATGTCGAATGGCGAGATCCCCTGCCATTAGAATCTATTCCACTCTTCATACAAGAAGTGCTTATACAAAGCGAGGATGTAGAGTTTTATAATCATATTGGCTTTGATTTCAGTGCAATTTTCCGTGCCGTTTTTGCAAATGCGGCAGCCAATTCAAGCGACCAAGGCGCAAGTACAATCACACAGCAATTAGTAAGGCTACGTTACTTATCTACAGAAAAAACATATGAACGCAAAGTGATAGAACTTGTCTATGCGTACGAGATGGAAAAACAATCGAACAAAGAAGAAATATTAGAAAATTATTTAAATGAAATATATTTTAGCAACCAAGTATATGGAATAGGCGCAGCCGCAACCTATTATTTTGGAAAACCTTTAAGCGAATTAACTGAAGCGCAACAAGTATTTATTAGTGCTATTCCAAATAACCCGTCTGTATATAATCCATTGAAAAACTTTGAAGCTACTAAAAAGCGGCAAGAATTGTTGATAGATATTTTAGTGAAAAACGAAAAAATTTCTGAAGAGCATGGAAATAGGTTAAAAGAAGAGACTATCGTTCTTCAAACAAAATCAAAAAAGCAATTATATCCAGTTTATAGTACTTATGTTTTAGACGAATTAAAGTCTTTGATCAGTTCTAACGAGGGATTTCAAGAAAAAATTGAATCCGCCTCCAACGAGCAGCAAGCAATATTTTTCAAAAATGAGTTACAAACTCGTGTGAATGAAGTAATTTCTCAAGGGCTAATTGTACATACAGCTTTAGACCCTCTTAAACAAAAAGAAGACGTAGCATATATTGATAATCTCCTAGACAAAACAAAAGATTTACAAGCTGCTTCTGTCGTTATTAATAATGAGACAAGAGAAATTATTAGCATATTCGGTGGAAAGGATTATCGAAAGTTTGATTTTAATCGTGCAAATCAAGCAGTGCGACAACCTGGTTCTGCTTTCAAACCCCTACTTGTATACGGTCCAGTTTTTGAAATGACTTCATTAACTCCTAATAACGAGATTAGCGGGGGTAAGTTATGTATTGCGAATTATTGTCCTCAAAATTATGGAGGAGCCGTATACGGAAACGTTTCTCTAAAACAGGCGTTTCGTTTTAGTCATAACACTCCTGCTGTTCGTCTACTACAAACTGTGGGAATGGAAGAGGCGTTTGGGAAATTAGAGCAGTTCCAGTTTAATCATTTATTAGAAGAGGATCATACCTACTCTGCAGCTCTAGGCGGTTTGACAAATGGAGTAACAGTACTCGAAATGGCAGATGCTTACTCTGGTTTTATTGATGGAATGTATAAACCCGCTCACGCTATTCGCAAAGTAACAAACAAGAATGGGGACATTCTGTATGAGTGGAAAGAAGAAAAAGTGGAAGTATGGTCTTCTAAAACGGTAAATATAATGAGAGATTTGCTAGCAGATGTTGTAGTGAATGGGACGGGAAAAGGAATAACTGTTAACTCCTCCTATGTTGGGGCAAAAACAGGTACGACTAACGATTATTTTGATTACTGGGTTACTGGACTTACAGATACTTATACAACAGCTGTATGGATTGGCTATGATATGCCGCAAAATATGAAACAAATAGAATCTAAAAAGATTCACCATAAAATATTTAATCAAATAATGAATTGAGAAAGATTTCATGAATTTCTGCATCTAACAACGGCGCAGGCTAGCTTAACTATACACATAATAGAAATCGATTTTTGGATGTTTATTTCGATAGACGCAATTTTGGCATTAATTTATCTTTACAATGACATGAAAAATAAAGAATTAAAGTATGATCACTAAACTAGCTATTTAGTTTTTTTAAGTATACAAAAAGGTGGGCCACTATGAAAAAGATTGCATTGATTGGTTCCGGAGGGTCAGGGAAGTCTACTCTGGCCCGAAGATTAGGGGAAAAGTTGAACATAGAAGTGTATCATTTAGATGCATTGTTCTGGAAGCTAAATTGGACTCCAACGGCAAAAGAGGAACAAAGAAAGGTTCAAAATGAATTAGTCAAACAAGAAGAATGGATTATTGATGGGAATTATAACGGTACAATGGATATAAGACTGAATGCAGTAGACACCATTATCTTTGTTGATATCAATAGGGTAATATGCATCTATAGAGTTTTCAAGCGGATGATCCAATATCGTGGAAAATCGAGACCAGATATGGCTGAGGGCGTCAATGAGAGATTTGATTTTGACTTTCTGAAATGGGTATGGGATTACCCGAAAACAAAGAAACCTGTTGTTTTAGAGAAACTTGAAAAATTACCCAATGATAAGAAAGTCATTATTTTAAAATCTCCAAGAGAAGTACAACTTTTTTTAGATAAAGTATCTAATGAGTTGTAATCTTAAATGGTTCTTTCTTAAATGTAACAGATTCAGCTTTATACATTTTTCCATCCCAACCATATTTAACTTTTAGACTACCTATGCCAGCCTCAGGAATAGATACAAACACAGTTGTATAGCCATAAAGAACGCCATTTTTAGGTTTATAATCCTCCCTCGAACCTACTCCAGGAGGGTCATCAGAATATTGATAACCAAATTTTAAATAGTCCACTACGTATTTCTTGTTACCAATTAAAACAGTAATCTCATCGCCTTTTCGTTCCATTTTTACAAGTCTTTTGAGTGCGTCATTTATGGACTCAACTGGCACCTCTTCGTATCTTGTATATGGGTCATTTACATGATTTAACACATGTATTTCCTTTGTAGAAATTCCAGAGCCTGCACCAGAAATCAATGCGACAATAACATCTTTTAGTTCATCGCCATTAATATCCTCATAAAATAATTTAGGAGCAAACTTTGAATTATACCAATTTGGAAAGTTGTATAACAACTCACCAACTTGAACCGTAAAGTTTTTCGTAGCCATACTATCCACCTTATCAGCAATTAAAAAAATATTTTCATACCACACATTAGATATAATATGTGACGTTACAATTCTTTGAAACGCATATACTTTTCCTGTTTGACATACTAAAATCATTATTAATAAACAAACAAAAAATCTCTTCATTGTTTTCACTCCTTTCATTTATAATTCCCCAAAGAAAGATAATTTTACTGCTATTTTCTTTTTTAATAAATTTACCTCAATGCGAATTCTGTATTTGAAATGGGGAAAAGCTGGAGGTAGCTTCAATTACAAACTGGTAGTTTATGAATGAATAAGTTAAATGGAGGTAGAAAAATGTTATTATTATGGCAACTTTCATTATTTATTTCAATTTTAGCTTTAATGGTAGGTATTATTAAAAAGTCTTGGGTATTCTTATTAATTAGTACAATTACATTTATACCAATATCATATTATTTTTCAGGAGCAAATAATGCTTGGAAATATGTTGGTTTGACACCACTCATACTACTTGTTCTGACGATACTAATTTGGTTCATAGGTAAGAAAAAAATGAGGTCAATTAAAGGGTAAACCGGAAACGATTTTTTCAAAGGGAACTGTTGAGACGCAGGTTATTGAAGTGGAATTGATAAAGAGAGAAAGCCCTCTATTAACCAATTAATATTAGAAAAAAAATAAAAGAGGGTTATTCAGTTGATGACAGTGTAGCTCTTCACTTGGTGGGAAGATAATTAAAATTTCTTATTAGGGTTAGTTTAATATTCGCCCTCCGAAATAATCAATTTCTTTTTATAAGAATGAATAACAATGTGAAACCTCTTATTTTGATCAAGATTTGTTCAAAATAAGAGGTTTGTTTTTCCCTAGAAATTGAGTATTGTAGCCAATTTTAAATGATCTATTTAAAAGTTTACAGCCAGATCTACGATTTCTCTAATAATAGACGGTATGCCATCCGAATTTTTAATAATAAATAAGTGATCTGCTTCCTCTTCAGTCGGTTCTATTATATCGCCTTTATTGGTCTCTGACTGCTGCCTAGAGAATACTTCATCAAAAGTGGAAGCGACTCTTAATATCTTTGTACTTCGCCTACTTTCAGCAATTCTTACTTTCAGAATATGATCTGGAAGTTCAAAATTTACGAGGACACAATGAAAACCTTGGTTTTGATAATATTCGATTAGTCTCAATCGGCCTCTGCGATTACGATTTGAATTGCAAAGAATAATATGACAATTGGTCTCATGAACTGCATGATTTACAATCGTTTGTGTAATGGCATATTTTATCGTGTTACTCCCCTGCTTGGGCAATAGAGATTGGTAATACGTATGAAGGAACTCAGCATGATTATCTTGGTCAACCACAACTGAGTTTGCAAGTTCTTTTTCTAAAGCTTTGGCAAATGTCGTTTTGCCACTATGCGTTTTTCCTACAGTTATAATGGCTAATCTTTTCATTAGAAAACTCCATTCTTAAAATTTCAAGTTAAATCTTCTCTATTATTCGTAGTACTTTAAAGAAGGCAGATACTCTCGCCATTCCTTCCACGCTTCAAGGTAAGCATCTAAGTCCTGTGGATGGACTTTTTTACAAATCCCAATACGGGTATACAATTGAAAAAGAACCTCTTCCAAAAGCATTGAATTATCGATTGAGTTATCCAGGTTCAATAACGAAAACGAAGTAAATAATGTCCCTAAGTCTAAATCGTCTGGAGAAGAGCAAAATGCGTATGTAAAATCATAAATCCTGGGACCTACTAGTGGTGAAGGGTCAATAATTCCATTTAGTTTATTGTCATTAAATACGAAATTATGAACTCCAGCATCTCCGTGCAAATAATACTTCTCTTCCTGATATTCATAAGTATTTAGTTTATTTACTAAAACTTCTACACGCCTATGTTCCTCAATCGAAAATAAATCCCCAATATTAGCTTTAGCATATTCCAAGCTTTCAAGATTAAAGTCTGCCCATAAGTTTCTATTAATCCCAGTAACCCTACCACGACTTACGTTCTCATCTGCTTTTTTATATTTATTAAATAGTTCTTCAACTATAATGGTCATCCATTCTAATTTAGATCCTCGATTGACATGAGTATCTCCTAAAATATATGAGTACACGATAAATTCATTGTTTTCGTCTGTGTAAAGTACATTTGGCAGCAACTTTACGTTTCTATAAGTAATAAGGAAATCCTTAGTTGTAGTAATAATTTCAGGTTGATCTTTTTTCAATACATATAATGGCTTCTCCTCACTCAATAGACTATATATAATTCCATTTGTAGTACCACTTTTTATTTCTTTATAATCTATACTCTCTTCTTTAATAATGTCCTTGTACTTAAGCGTGTTTATGATTTTATCTATTGCTTCCATATCTATACCTCACTATTAATTACATAATTTTCAAACAATTAACTTTGTATTCTTATCTACAATCTAGAATCTATAAGTCTATGATTTGCCTATTCTTAATAGATTATACATCTTTACTTCTATGGGTTAATCTCGAACGACTAAGTGTCGTCCGATTTGCGGGTTATCGAATTGTTACATATGGATGTAATGTGTTCGTGTTTAATTGAAACCTCATACTAAATATTGGCTAAGTACTACCCATTTTTGATTTTCGTTATAGTCGGCGACTCCAGTGAGGGAAGCGAGAAAGTTGAGCCCCCCACAGGAGTATTTCTATGTACGAAGGCTAGACACCTAGATTGTGTGTCAGCAATCGTGAATAGCATATTATGAGCCCGAGGAGGCTCGGCTTCGCCAACGGAAAGCATCCTACTGTTTCTGCATCGCTTCGCTAGCTTCGAAACATAGTAGGGCGTTGTTACGAAAATCAACAGTATTACTTTAAAAATATCTTAAAGTAATGGAAGACTTGCGACTATACCATTGTATAATTTGATAATTATATATATAACGAGTGCGATGAAAAGACTCCAGACAATGATTTCAAACATGACTAATCCTAGTGTACCGACAAGACTCATCGAGTTGCTCAATTTATATACGACATAAACAAAATATATAAAACTAGTCAACATAAAGATAATTAGCAATATTTGAATCGATTGAAATCCTACTAGAGAAATTACTGCTCCTATAAAAAATATTACAAAGCCTCCACGTGCCTGTGCCATAGTTTTTCCTTCAAAGTCCTTTGAGAAAAATAACATTCCTATTTCATGAATTGTTTCTGCAATTAGTTTTAATGCAGAGAAAATCATAAAATAGATTAATGCCAGTAAAATCAATAAAAACAGTTTTAGTTCTAAATCCGAAAGAAATTCTCTCATTCCACTGTACACACCAATTACCTTAAAAAGCTCTATAACTTCATTCATTGTAAATATAGCAAATGAGAAACTGAATAATACTATTGTAATTAGTGGTAAAAAGCCAAACACATAGGGGTTTTTCATATGTACTCCTTTAATAGACTGTTACTGTTATTTTTCCTTTTTGCTACGACTGTTGTTGGAGCAAGTGAATTTTTTGTGACACTGTAAAATAACCTAGTTCTACTTATTTAACTATTCCTAAATATCATATCGAAAGAAAGAACCTATATGCAATAGTAACCATTACTTTCCCATGCAATTAATACTTATTTGCGTTATAATTTTAGGGATACATTAGAATACATATACTTGAGAGGAGGATTCACTTGTCCCTAATTTTTGCAATTTTCTTGCCCATCTTAGCGGCTCTAGTTATTCCATTTTTATTCAAAAAGATTTCAAGTATCCATACAGGATGGTTTGTGTTAATTGTACCCGTTGTTTTAGTTGGGTTTTATGCAACATATATATCCGCCATAATGGATGGCTCCACATATTTAGATAAATTTGAATGGATTCCATCATTGGATATTTCATTAGTTTCATACATAGACGGGCTAAGTTTACTTTTTTCACTACTTATAACCGGAATTGGAGCATTAGTAATTCTCTACTCTATCTTTTATCTAGATAAAGCGAAAGAGAAATTAGGTAACTTCTACGTTTACTTATTACTATTTATGAGTGCAATGCTTGGAGTTGTCCAATCGGACCATCTCATAAGTTTATATTTCTTTTGGGAATTAACCTCCATTTCTTCCTTTCTACTAATCGGATATTGGTATACAAAGGACCGTTCTCGATTTGGTGCTTTAAAATCGATGCTGATTACTGTATTCGGCGGGCTGATGATGCTAGGAGGATTCCTATTATTAGGTATTATGGGAGAAACGTTCTCTATTCGTGAATTAATCGATCAGGCTCCAACACTTGTTAACCATGAGTTATTTATCTGGGCACTAGTGCTCGTACTAATCGGGGCATTTACGAAATCCGCTCAGTTTCCATTTTACATATGGTTACCAGATGCAATGGAAGCTCCGACTCCGGTCAGTGCTTACCTGCATTCAGCAACTATGGTTAAAGCAGGCTTATACTTAGTTGCAAGATTCACACCCATATTCGCTTTATCTGAAGTTTGGGTTTGGCTCGTAACAGGAGTAGGATTACTGACATTGTTCTGGGGCTCTGTCTTTGCAGTGAAGCAAACAGATTTAAAGGCAATACTAGCTTTCTCTACAGTAAGCCAGCTTGGGTTGATCATGTCCTTGCTTGGTATAGGTTCTATCTCTTATCATGTTACTGGAGATTTAGTGGCTACCTTTACATTCGCTTCTTTTGCAGCAATATTCCACTTAATGAATCATGCTACGTTTAAAGGCAGCTTGTTTATGATAGCAGGTATTATTGATCATGAAACAGGAACTCGAGATATTCGTAAGCTGGGCGGATTAATGAGCCTGATGCCTATTAGCTTTACTATCGCTATGATCGGTAGCTTCTCAATGGCTGGTATTCCGCTATTTAATGGATTCTTAAGCAAGGAAATGTTTTTAGATGCTACCCTTTCCTTACAGCATTTCAATGTACATGCTTTGGAATCATGGTGGATTTTGTTCCCACTAGTTGCATGGATCGCTAGTGTTTTCACGTTTGTGTATAGCCTGTACTTCGTATTGCATACATTTCGTGGAAAATACAAACCAGAGCTATTACCTAAAAAAGCACATGAAGCCCCGTTTGGTATGCTCGTGTCTCCAGGAATATTAGCAATACTTGTCATAGTTATTTTCTTTGTTCCAAACTTTTTTGGGAACACTTTCATAAAACCGGCTGTAGCTGCCATTCAGCCAATAGCTTATCAAGTACCAGCAGATATTGGATTTAAGATAAAAGCATGGCATGGCTTTGGCTCTGTAGCATTGTACATGACATTAGGCGTCTTTTTAATAGGTTTCATCTTATACAAAACGATTAATAAATGGTCACCTGTTTACGACAGGATGCCTTCTAAAATATCACTCAACAGTTTTTATGATGGACTGATGAACCTATCAGACAAAGGTGCAAATCGATTATCTTCTTCTTATATGACTGGATCAATTCGTTCTTATTTAATGTATATGTTTGCGGCGCTAATTATTCTATTAGCACTTACAATGTGGATAAAAGATGCATTTATTATGGATCTTACAAATTTAGCACCAATTCAATTTTTTGAGGTATTAATTTCCATTGTGCTGATAATCAGTACTATTACTATTTTGGTAACTAAATCTCGATTAACAGCAATTATTGCTCTTGGAGCAGTTGGTTATACAGTGGCGTTATTTTATATCATTTTTAAGGCGCCAGATTTAGCGTTAACTCAGTTAGTTATAGAAACTGTATCGGTAGCTCTATTTTTAGGTGCTTTCTATCACCTTCCTAAGATGGACAAGTATGAAAAAGGGAAAGAAGATCGTCGTTTCCGCTTGAATAACTTCCTCATTGCTTTAGGTGTGGGTATCATGGTTACGTTAATAGCTATTGCCTCTCATTCCCAAAAGCTAGTCTCATCCATCTCTGAATATTACAAGGAAACCGTCTATTCAGAGGCCGGTGGAGGAAATATTGTAAATGTAATTTTAGTCGATTATCGTGGCTTCGATACATTATTTGAAATTAGTGTACTTACTATTGCATCACTTGGAATTATAGGAATGATCACAGTTCGCCTAGCAAAAAAGAAAGGAGATAGAAAAGTTGAAAACAAATGATTTAATTATTCAAACGGCCACAAAGGTAGTGTTTTTCATCATCTTTCTATTCTCCATTCATATCTTTTTTGCAGGTCATTATACTCCTGGTGGAGGGTTTGTAGGCGGATTAGTCATGTCTAGCGCTATAGTTTTGCTTATGTTAGCTTTCGATTTAAAAACTGTACAGGAAATGTTACCTTTCAATTACACAGTAGTTACTGCTATTGGTCTGTTGATTTCAATATTAACTGCAGCAGGTTCTATTTTCTTTGATGTCCCATTCTTCACCCATGTATACGATTACTTTAACTTACCACTGCTTGGAGAAACTTCTATTCATACCGCTATGTTTTTCGACACGGGTGTTTACTTAGTAGTTGTTGGAGTTACGATGACCATTATCCAAATGATAGGAGGAGATGAATAATGGAGATCCTGATGTCCATTTTAATCGGCTTTCTATTTATGGCTGCCGTCTATTTAATACTCTCTAGAAGTTTAATACGTATAATAATTGGCACTGGTTTACTTAGTCATGGAACACATCTATTACTACTGACGATGGGTGGTTTAGGTGGAGAATCTGCTCCAGTTTTAGCAGACGGAATTACTGATTATGCAGATCCATTACCACAAGCGCTAATTTTAACTGCGATTGTAATTAGCTTTGGTGTAACTGCGTTTTCGCTCGTTTTAGCTTACCGTACTTATAAAGTTGTTGGTACCGATAATATGGATTTAATGAAAGGAAATGAAGACAATGATTAACTTATTATTATTCCCTGTCCTAATTCCTTTTCTGTTTGCTGCTGTTCTATTACTTTTCCCTAAGAAAGTGAAAGCTCAGCGAATTGTAACGATGATAGGTTTGCTATTTGCTTTAGCTTCATCCTTTGTCTTGCTTTACAAAGTAAAAGTAGATGGTGTACAAGCGCTCACATTAGGTAGCTGGGCACCTCCATTTGGAATTACAATGGTTTCTGATATGCTTTCTGCATTATTGGTTACTTCTTCTCTAATCATCGCATTATTTGTAGTGTGGTATAGCTTCACTTCTATAGGAGAGGAACGAGAAAAAGCATTTTATTACCCAGCGATACTATTCATGCTTACTGGTGTAAATGGTGCATTTACTACCGGTGATATTTTCAATATGTTTGTATTCTTTGAAGTATTATTAATGTCGTCTTATGTTTTGATTGTTTTAGGAGGAGAAAAGGTTCAGCTGAAAGAATCGATCAAATACATAATTGTTAATGTTGTATCTTCCTCATTGTTTGTTATTACAGTAGGTTATTTATATTCGGTAGTTGGTACGCTGAATATGGCGGATATTTCTGTAAAGCTAGCAGAAGTAGGACCTTCCGGAATTGTCACAGTTATAGCTGTACTATTCCTTATCGTATTTGGAATTAAGGGCGGTATATTCCCTTTATTCTTCTGGTTACCAGGATCGTATGCAGCCCCACCTGTTCCAGTCCTTGCGTTATTTGGAGCACTGCTAACAAAAGTTGGAGTATATGCAATCATGCGAACGTATACCTTATTTTTCACAGCAGATATTGGGTATACGCATAACTTATTAATGATACTGTCCATTCTTACTATTGTAGTAGGCTGTATTGGAGCTCTAGCGTATTTTGATGTGAAACAAATTATTATTTACAATATCGTCATAGCAGTGGGTGTTATATTGTTTGGGGCATCTGTGATGAATGAAAGCGGAATGATGGGGTCTGTATTTTATTTGATCCATGATATTCTCATTAAAGGTGCACTGTTCCTATTGATAGGAATTATTATTAAGATAACAGGAACTTCAGATTTACGTAAAATGGGCGGTCTTATGAAGCGCTATCCCTTGCTAGCATGGTGTTACTTAATCGTTGCATTTGGACTAGCTGGTATTCCTCCTCTAAGTGGTTTTATTGGGAAGCTTTTAATCGTACAAGGTGGATTTGAAGGTGAGCTTTTATGGCAAAGTATCTTCATCCTAGCGTCAAGTCTTCTAGTTCTTCTTTCAGCAATTCGTATTTTCATCTACGCATTCTGGGGCGAGGAAAAAGGAGATCATCTTATTAGTAAGAAAAAATACCGTCATTTATTGGCTCCAGCCATCACATTAGCTGGTATTACTGTCCTATATGGTGTTGGTGCAGAATACTTGGTACCATTTATGGCTGATGCAACAAATGTGCTCCTCGATCCTTCTATTTATGTTGATGCTGTATTCGAAGGGGTGAAATAATATGGCTTTCCAAATTTTATTGAATGTACTAATCGCACTTACCTGGATGTTCCTATCAGTTTCTTTTAAGCCTACGACGTTTATAGTAGGTTATTTACTTGGTCTGTTGATGCTTTTCATGCTTCGTAAATCCTTTAGCTCTAGATTTTATATGGATCGTCTATGGGCCGTCATTAAGTTAGCTAGTCTATTCTTAAAGGAACTTGTGTTGTCCAACTTTTCTGTATTAAAGTTAATCGTACAACCAACAATGCCTATTCGTCCAGCAATCTTCGCGATGCCAACGGTACTGGAACAAGATTGGGAGATTACCCTTTTGTCTAGTTTAATCACTTTAACACCAGGTACAGTAGTAATTGATATTTCAGATGACAATAAAACATTGTATATCCACTCCATAGATTTTGAAGATATTGATGAAGCGGTAGAATCCATACGTAATACATTCGAAAAAGCCATTTTGGAGGTGAGCAGATCATGATAACCTTTCTATGGGTAATTGTAGTGTTAATCAGTTTATCTATTCTAGGCTTTGTTTATCGCCTAGTGAAAGGTCCTTCTACTCCTGACCGTGTTATTGCATTGGATGCTGTAGGAGTAGGGCTTATAACGCTGATCGGGCTTATATCCATTCTTTTTGATACCGTCTTTTTCTTAGAGGTTATATTGTTACTAGCGGTTCTATCTTTTATCGGGACTGTTGCTTTTTCTAAATTCACGGAGAAGGGAGAAATCATTCAACGTGACCGTAATAGCTAATATACTTATCATTGCTACTATTTCTTTTGGAACCATTTTCATCTTAGTTACTGCTATTGGTTTAGTACGCCTACCCGATGCATTCTCTAGAGCTCATGCTGCCTCAAAAAGTGCTACTTTAGGGGTAATGAGCATATTACTAGGAGTATTCCTTCATTTTTGGTTAATCGAAGGTCATTTCAATTCTCGTATTTTACTCGGAATCGTCTTTATATTCATCACGGGACCTGTAGGGGGTCATATGATGGGTCGTGCAGCTTACCTGTCGGGTGTGAAATTGTCCGATAAGACTGTACGGGATGATTTAGCCGAAGTGATTAAAGAGAAAAGAGAAAAGCTACAATAATAGAAAATGAGTAAGAGCAATCTATAAAGCATGTTTTGAAATAGTTTTTTTCAAAACATGCTTTTATTTGATTTTTTTAGCAAACTTTTTTGTCAGACTACACGTCTAATAAATGAAAGGAGACCTAGATATGAACAAATCCCGTTACAAACAACGAAGACCTTGGATTGACGCTGCTGTTATTAGTATGATTGCACTTCTGAGTATTAGCCTCATCTTCCTCAGTCACTCAACAAAGAGCAATGCAAATCAATCTACCAACAACGGAAAAGCCCCTGAAATAATAAAAGAGGAATCGACTAAAGAATCGGCTTTTCCTGGAATACTTATTAAAACGGAGGTATCCAATGATAAATACTCCCCTTATTCCATACAATATCCACAAAGTAAAGTAGAATCATTTAATGCACAGATTAATAAATACATAGATGAACAACTTGAAACTTATTTAATCGCCATGCAAGAAAACAAACGGATCGGTAGTAAGACCCCCGGAGAATTGAACATTGCGTTTGAAGTATTTCCACATACATCTGGTTCTTATTCGTTTGTAATGATTACTGGAACTTATTTAGGAGGGGCAAATGGATACACAAGTTTTAACACGATTCATTTCCATGCTGCTTCTGGGAAAATTATAGAGATTGATGATTTGTTTGGACATGACGAATCTAAACTTATAAAACTTTCATCACTTGTACGAGACAATATTATGAAAGATCCCAGCCTAAAAGATAAATTACTAGAAGAAGAGATGATGCTGGCTACTGAACCGAAATGGAGTAACTTTGAGAAGTTTGCCTTAATAGACGATACACTTGTTTTGTATTTTGATGAGTATGAAATAGCTAATGGTTCTGCAGGCGCACCGATTATTTCAGTCCCTCTTGCAGAGCTATCTGAACAGCTTGTCGCACCCTTCAAGCCTACTGTCTCAGTGGAAGTATTGCCAAAACCGCCTGTTGAAGAAGATTCTGAGAATATTAGAGAAGAAAAAGAAGAAGAGAAAAACAACGGCATTGAGACTGAAACTCAAGATGACGAACAAACTGAAAATGCGAAGAAGAAGCAAGTAGCCCTTACTTTTGATGATGGACCAGATCCAAAAGTAACACCTAAGATTCTTGCAACTTTAGCAAAGTATGATGCTAAAGCAACTTTCTTTATGCTTGGGAGCAGAGTAGAATTCTACCCAGAAATCGCGAACAATGTTTTGGAAGCTGGTCACGAGCTTGGCAACCATACTTGGACTCATGCAAACTTAACGAATATGTCATCAGATGCAATAACAGAAGAAGTTTCCAGAACAAATAACATCATCGAAAAATCCACTGGCGAAACACCAACTGTTTTTCGTCCTCCATACGGTGCTTTTAATGATGACATGCTGAACGTTTTGAGCTTACCGGTCGTACTTTGGGACGTTGATACGCTTGATTGGAAACACCGTGATGCTACTCAGCTACTCGCATCTGTGAAAAGCAGTGTACATGACGGAAGCACCATTTTAATGCACGATATTCATTTATCAACTGCCCAAGGATTAGAAAGTGTGCTTGCATATTTGACGAGTGAAGGTTATACATTTGTGACTGTTTCAGAACTTGATTGACTAATAGAAAGAGTGACTTAAAAGCAAAAGCTTTTGAGTCACTCTTTTTCATTTCTGGCGCTAAATTGAACATGGCAGTTATACAATTTGGTAGTTACTTTCCTATTCATTGAGTAAGCTCTCTCGAAGATGCAATTTAGTTCGCTATTTCGCTTCTTTATGGAGCAAACACTTACTACTTTGCTAAAAATAAACCCCTTCTTAATCGCTCATTAAATGGCAGACAAATGTGCAACTAACCTTCTAGCAAGGCTATGTAAACAATTTCAGTATTTTCTAGCTCAATGATTAACTTATAAGTATCATCATCGTTTGCTTTGTATATCTTCGTTCCTACTGGTAATTGGGTAGCAACTCCATCTTTAAATAACCATTTCTTATTAGTTTGCCCAGTGATTTCACCGAGTTCTTCACCTTTTGTTAGTTCTAATTCTTGAATCCACTCTATGTTGGCAGCGTTTGAATAGACCAAACCATCATTCCACTGAAAGATATCTGCATCTTCATTTTCTTTAATGACATCTCTTGCTGTTGGGTTACCAAGATTTTGAGAACATCCAGCCAATAATAATAGCAATAAGAGGCTAATAGTATTGTATCTCATAAAGCACCCCCATTAATCGGATGAAAAATGGCCATCAAAATATTTTACTTTGCAAATTCATTTTTTCATTTTATAACCTTTACATTATTAAATGGAAAAAATACAACTTTTGCAGTTCCTAATACTTTTTCTCTCGAAACAAAACCAACGTTAGGATCGCGGCTATCTGTACTGTGTCGGCGATTATCCCCTAAAACAAAAAAGTGTCCTTCTGGCACAACAACCTCACCTAAGTAGTCTTCTAATGTAAAATCCTCAGTAAGTGTACCATTGTCTAGTAATTCTTTTTTATATGTTTCCAAGTATGGTTCTTCGTATCGCTTATTGTTTATAAATAGTTCATCATTTTCGAAAGAAATGCTATCACCAGGAACACCGATAATACGCTTGATATAATTTGTATTTTCCTTCGCTTCAAATACAATCACATCGAATCGGTTATACTCCGTCAATCTTGGTCCAATTTTATCTACTACTACTTTGTCTCCATTTTCAAAGGTAGGCATCATAGAAGCACCATCAACTACAATTGGTGTTAAAAGGAAAAACCTAATTCCCCAAGCAAATAAAAAAGCAATACCTATCGCTTTTATCCATTCTAATAATTCATTTTTTTCTTTACTTTTTCCCATGTGTATCGTCCCCCAAAAGATTCTATAAATAATAGACGTTTGAATTTTCTATTAGTTTCAAAAAACATCGAAAGAATTGGGATTATTAGTTATTTTTATTTATTCATTTTTCTTAGATTGTCTCTCTATAATAAATAAAATAAAGCTCCTGCACCCACGAATTATTCGTAGATACAAAAGCTTTTCTAGTTAACGCTTTTCTTAGTAATAACCACCATAGTATGGTTGATAAGGATATGGTGGATAAGGATAATAATACGGATATGGCTGATACGGATACGGCTGTCTATATCCTCCATAATTACCTATCGAAGAACCTAAAAGTCCCCCTACAAAACTTCCCAGTAATGGTGCTCCAAATCCAAACCCACCTATAAAAGGATTTCTTCTGAAATTATCTCTATGAAATCTTGTCATGCTGCTCCTCCTCTCACCTCAGTTTATGCAGATGGGTGAGCAACCTATATGACTTTAGCCTATTCTTCGCCAGCCATTCTTTCTACTAGAGTTGCAAGTGTACGAACCATTACACCTGTACCACCTTTTGGTCCAAAGTCATGGGCCGCTTTCGTATCTGAAGTACCAGCAATGTCCAGATGAATCCACGGAGTTTCCTCAACAAATTCTCCAACAAACCCCCCACCGAAAATCATATGTCCATCTCCACCTGGTGAATTATTTAGATCTGCTACGTCACTTTTACGAATACGCTTTTTGTCATTTTCAGTTAGTGGCAGCCTCCAAACGAATTCCCCTGTCTCTAGTGAGGATTCCATGAAAGTTTCAAAGAATTCTTCATTGTTCGTTAATGCGCCAGTTTTATCGTATCCTAATGCTGTTATAACTCCACCTGTTAATGTTGCAACATCTACAATATAGTTCGCTCCTTGTTGCTTAGCGTATGTTACAGCATCTGCTAAAACTAAGCGTCCTTCTGCATCTGTATTTAAAATTTCAATAGTTTTCCCACTCATTGATGTAATAACATCATCTGGTTTAAAAGCATTGCCTGAGATCATATTGTCTGTAGAAGCAATAATAGCAATGACATTTTTATTTGGACGAAGCTCTCCAATAATTTGCATTGCACCTAAAACTGCTGCTGCTCCCCCCATATCACCTTTCATACCAACGATACCTGTTTTAGTTTTAATAGAGTATCCACCTGTGTCAAATGTGATACCTTTCCCTACTAATCCTACAACATCAGTCCAATCATCTGTTGCTTGATATTTTAATGCAATAAGTCTTGGTTCCTCAACAGAGCCTTGATTTACAGCAAGAAGTGCGCCCATTCCAAGCTCTTCAATCTCTTTTTTACCAAGAATTTCTGTTTCAAATCCGTATGTTTCTCCAAGTTCTCTTGCATATTCCCCTAATTGAGTAGAGGTCAATACATTACCTGGCGTATTAACAAGAATTCTTGCTTCGTTTACAGCATCTGCATATATAGTTCCTACTTCAAAATAAGAAACGACCTCATCATCTTCTTCGTCCATTAACAGTTCGATAGACGGTAAATAATAGTCCGGAACATTCGAAGTTGTTTTATACCCTTCATATGTAAATGACCCCATGCCAATTCCTTCAGCTGCTAAGTATGCTACATCTGCTACAGTTATCGCTTCTGTAGTAAATGAAGGAAGCCAAATCCCTAGTGATTCTGGTTTACTACTTAGTAATTCTTTACCCACAAGCCCAAACGCTTCCCGCACTCGCTCTTGCGTTAATTGTTTTCGATCACCGATTCCTACAAATAGCACTCTTTTTACTGACTCATGATTCGATACAGGAATTTTGACGATTTTCTTTAAGTCTGTAGAGATATCCCCACTTTTTACCCAGTCCCCAATATGCTCTCCAAAACTATTTAAAAAAGCATCCCATTTTGGTGTATTTTCCACATGCTTTGAAACCGCAACTACAAGCGTTTCAGATTGTACTTCTTCAAATATTACTTCATTTGTATGGATAATCATCATTTTTCCCCCTACTATTTCGGATATAATCTTATTATATAGGAACCTTACGTATTTTTCGAATTGTTTGAGTGTGTTATACTATCAATAATATAAGTTCAAATGAAAGGCGGTGTCTACTTTGGCAATCCTCCAAAATACTCCACTTATGGCTGCACTTTTTTCTATTTTCTTTGCACAATTCGTCAAAATTCCTATTCACTTTTTAATGACGAGAAGATTAGATTGGTCGTTATTCACTTCTACTGGTGGAATGCCTAGTTCTCACTCTGCTGCTGTTACTTCTTTATGTACCGCTATTGCTTTTGAAACAGGACTTGGATCTCCATTGTTTGCTGTTGCTACGGTATTTGCAGTAATTGTTATGTTCGATGCAACAGGTGTCCGTTTTCAGGCAGGTCAGCAAGCAATTATGATCAATCAAATGCGACTTGACTTCCAATTATTTGTAGAGCAAACAAAAGATTGGTCGCATAAGAAAAATGAAGAAAAAATGGAAGAACTTAAAACCTTACTTGGTCATAAACCTATTGAAGTTTTCATGGGCGCCATAACTGGTATACTAATTTCCGTTGTAATTTATAACTTTATACAATAAGAAAAACCGGGCATTAACCCCTGGTCCACTAAAAACAGAAACGTAGATATGCCATTGATTTCCGCTCCGAGCGGACGCTTTCCGTGGGCACGGCTTCAGCCGCTTCCCTCGCGATGCTCAGTCCAGGGTCTTCAGCTCGCGCTGTTCCCACTGGAGTCGCCGCTCTGCGCTCCAATCAACTAGGTCCACTTTTATCGGATAATTCGATATAAAACCACCTAAATATACTTGTTTTATCTTAAAATAAGTAGGGATGAAATGGACTCATATTATGGAAAATCTACTTTCTTCTTTCCTAGTAAAATAGTATTCCTAACCGGCGGACGTTTTTATCCCTCTATTAACTTTGACTACTCTTATCATCTAAGCGAGAGGCTATGCTAAGTTTTATAGTGGAGTACTACTTACTAAATTGATTGTAGTGAAATGTGGCGACTCCAGCGGGATAAGCGAGAAAGTCGAGACCCCGCAGGGAAGAAGTGTAGCGCCTGACTGAGGAGGCTCGGCCTCGCCCGCGGAAAGCGTCCACATGTAACGGAAATCAGTAGTATTATTTATTCATTCTTTTCTTCCATAAACTCAGTGTTCACGCTACATTTTTATGTACTTTCTCATCTTTTAAGAAAAGGATGGCTCAATTATGAGTCATCCTTTTCTTATTAAAACATCTGATATCCATTTTTTCTTAAATACTTAATGACAAAGCCTGCAGCGATTGCACCAACAAGACCGCCAGCTAAAATTATTATATCCGCAGCGTGAAGAGAAACAATTTTTTCCCCTAAAGCCGAGAAAGCAGATCCTGGTTTTGTAAAATAATCAAAAAATTTAACTTCATCAATGATTAGTACCACAACAATCGGATAAAGAATGGCCATGAACCATGTCATACGAAGTAACATATTCAATAAGAAGGCGATTCCAAAAAACATGACAAAAAATATAACAACTGAAAGTATCATTTGAACTAGCATAAACTCCATTTTATATAACCTCCGTAACATCTGTAAATAGTTTACCTTAACGGAGGTTAGTATTCAATGAACATATTTGTTTTCACTTTTTTGTCATAATCTTCATTTCTTTCTTCCAGAACCATTACAACAGTTGCATGTTTCAGATCCACCTAATCTAAGTTGGAAATAGCCTTCTCCTTTGCAATAAGGACAATGCGTATTTTTCGTCTCAGTTTTCATTCTTGTCATAGAAATCGTCTCCTTTTCGTTCTATTTTTAATATTCAGATAATATATCACATACAAAATAATTTGTAAAGGGTAATATAGTTACATAAATATGCTACTCTATATTATTTTTACGCTCAAATAAGTGATAACAATTGATGAAACTTTTAACAAAGCACTTCTATATCAGTGATACTGAGTCGCTGAACAATTTATCTACTTACTTATTATAAATGCATTAACTTTATGGTTCGGAAAGTATGCGCTGGAGTATATTGCCAGTGCGGCAATACATCTAAGATTTATATCTATCCAACAACAGTGAAAGGATTTTTAAAGTTTCCTCGACAGATTCTTTTTTATTTTGAGTCTGTGCAATCCATAGAGCAGATTCATTTAATGCACCCGATAGGATATGTGTTAATGCATCGATAGATAACGATTCAAAGTACCCTTTTTTCTGCATTATTTGAAGCTGTTCGTGTAATAGCAGCATAGAGCCTTTTTCATCCATGCTCCGCCAAGTTTCCCATCCTAGCACGGCCGGTCCATCTATAAGCATGATTCGCTTGTTTTTTTCTTCGACGGCTGCAGTAACAAATGCACGACATCCAAAAATTAGTTGGTCCCATAGATCCTCGCTCTGGGCTGCCTCAGATTCTACCTTTTTAGCAACTTCTCTCTGAATAGACTCTAGTACAGCGAGAAAGAGTCCTTTTTTACTCCCAAAATGGTGATAGACTGCCCCTCTAGTTAAGCTAGCTTCTTTAACTATTTCATCCAATACAGTAGCTGAGTAGCCGTGCTCGGTAAAGTGCTTTCTAGCAACTTCCTTGAGTTTGCTAATTGTTTCGTAACTTTCTTCCTTACTTCTTTTCATGAAAGGCGATTCTCCTATTCTTCTCATTGCTCATAGTATTTCCAATAGTTCTATAGCAGCTGGGTCTCCCGAACTTGTTAGAGAACGTAAACCACGACGAATAACCCAGTTAATACTATCATCTTCTAAATCCAAACGGTGAATCCAATCAAGAGTAGCATCTCTGTAGTCCTTTGTTAAATCATTTAAATGGTTGGCTACTGACTTTCTTACATAGTAAGAAGAATCCTTTAATAATGGAAATAATAAATCTAAATTATTAGCTGGATTCCCTTTAATTGCTTGCGTACGCTTTGCCCAAGGAAGACGTGTACGTGTCCCTTCACTAACAAGGCGGCGAACATGTGGGTTCGTGTCATGCAACCAGGTGTTTAAACACTTCAAACATTCATCTGGATAGCACTCCAAATAAGGGCGTATGGTATATTCTGAAGTATGTCGCTTAGTAATTTCATACATTGCATGCATGGAAATTTCAAAATGCTGTAACCCATATCTTTCCACAAAAAAAGCAATAGGCATTAAAAAATAACCATTCGTAAACATTCCTTGTTCTGTTTCATTTTCCGGTCCAAGAATTCTTAAGAGAATGTTTAATGCCTCTGAATAATCGGTAGGAAGAGTGTTTCTTAATTCATCGGCTAGGACAGCAACCCTTCCTTTTAATTCTAGCGGTTCGGTTTTAAGTGCAACAGATTGAACAAATAAATCTGTTGGAAATGTTGGAAAATAGGGTTTTATGAGACTAGAGAGCCGGTGAGCTAACTCCAAATCGAAGTAATACTTTAGAGCTTTTCTCTCACTCATCTGTTTCCCCTTTTTCGTTACTTGACCATACCTTCTCAACATATTGAGTACTTTCCTCTTGTGAAGGAGGAATGACTTTTATTACGTCAATTAAGACTCCGTTTGGGTCACTTGTTATAAAATGCCGTTGTCCAAACACCTCATCACGAATATCAAGCTTTAGAGGGAGATTTTCAGAAATAATGAGTCGATGGTACTCCTTATCCACATCTTCCACTTCAAAGTTCAAAATCAGGCCTTGTACTGATTTTTTATAAGCAACTGGAATCGTGGGATGTGAACTATCAATGAGTGCCAATTCAAAAGGAAAGGAACTCTTGGATTTTCTTAAACTAACGTACCAGTCTGCATTATATACTGTTTCAAATCCAAAGAAATCTGTGTAAAATTTTGAACTTTCCTCAACCTTGTCTGTCAAAATAACAGGATAAAAACTATTTGTTCTCATAGAAAAATCCACCTCCAATATTTATAAAGCCACTTTAACATACATACTGTATGTTTGTAAAGGGATCTAACGGGTGCGTTTGTTAAAGATTCGAATATCGAAATAGTTATGGCTTAGTTCTCAATCAAGGAGAACTAAGCCATTTTTTGTGTCAAAAATACAGCTAATTGATATGTTAATTGCGATGATAATTTACATATAAATATTCTGCTAATTCGAATGTTATTTTGAATGTTTGTACCACTCAACTGAACGGGTTAAGACAAACCCTTATCGCTCTTTTCTATGCAAAAAAGCGTTTTTAGATATAATCCAGTAAGGCATCGTTAGTTGAAATAAAAATTAGGTGCTTCTATTTAATAGATGAGCGCTTCCAAATGATGTTCAATTTTTTGGGGGAGAGCTTTTACTTATACATATCTTATCTTCTAGAAGCTTTGTCAGTTTCTTTTCATCTTGATAGAATCCAAGTTTAGCATGACTCCTTGCAATGACAGAGTATATTCTATTAACATTTTCTAATGAAGCCAGAAGATTCCCATCAAGATAATCAATTATTACTTGTCCACGATAATAAGAGAAGGGCTCAAGGGGCGATAAATGGTTTTGTAATAACAAGATTTCCTTCCGACTAGCTCCACCGTTTAGAAACAGATTCATCTGTTTTAAACCGATCAAGAAGCCCATTAAATGTTTATTCTTTTTAGTGACTGGAATCTCCAAATATGAAGAAATTTCTTCATAAGCCGAGTCAAAGCCATTAGTTCTAAAAACCTTATAAAACACTAGTAAGGCTGCAGAGATATTTTCAATACTAGCGGGTTGGTCTCTAGCGATTCTAAAAATATCATTGTCCCAATCATCTGGCTCTTTGTCGCTCATCACCTCATTAATGATCAACAATTGGTTAATTAGATTTGTACTTTCACTATCATCCTTATACAATGTCATTACAACATTTCCATCACTCCGAATTCCTGATTTGAATGGGATAAAAGTGAATACTGAAATAAAGAAATTTATGACACTGAAAACTAGAGCGATAGAATTATCAAAGAGAACGTATACCAACATGCTGACAATTGAGACAAATAGCGAGATAATAGGGCCACCTAAAGCTAGGATCAACCATTTTTTTCTCAGTGCCTCAGGTTTCTTTTCATAAGGCATTAGCATTGAAACGCCGAAAAAGTATAACCAATTTTTATTCTCACTGATTTTTAATCGATTTCCTTTGTTTGTTATTTCAAATGGCCCCGTAATAAAATAAAGAAATTGAAAGTTTTGCACTTTACCAAAAATAATATGACCTAACTCATGGAGGGTTATAGCTAACCAAGTTAGTCCGAGAAGAATAAAAAATACCTCTACAATCCGGACATGAATCTCCATGAACCAAAAGGTTACTGCACCACAGATTAAAAAGAAAACAATCCATTTAGGTGTCAGGAATCGCTTCATAGAATTCATCCCCTTTAATAATTAAATGTATTTTATATTAAAACCTGTTAAGTGCCAAAACAGAGGGAACCTCGTTAGGATGGGAAACCCTGAGTAATTGATATCCTATTCCTGCTAATCCATTGAACAAACCTAAATCACTAGAGAATTTTTCCTTGCCTGATAAATCAATGTTTTTTGCAGTCTCATATACAAGGACCTTTGAAAAGAAGTGAAATTCATCCTTTTGCATCTTTTCAGCATAAGTAAGGAGTAATTCAATATCCCCCATGTTTCCATGACACAAACCGTCATCAGTCTTTTGATAACCATTTAACACCTTATCGATAAAAACTTTCAACCCTTGATGCTCATTACGTATCAAAATCCTACTTAGCCCTATACCAGTAGAACCATGGCACCATTGATTTGCATCTTTTCTGTCTTCCTTCCTTAAATCCTTCCACCCATGAACTTCTCCGTTGTACAGACTCTTATCAAACGCTAGGAAACCATCGGTGAATTTATTAAATTTCTCATCATAAGCAGAAAGCCGAGCAAAAGTATAAGCAAAACCGCTGGCCCCATGTGAAAAGCCTCCTAGATTCACACGTTCGTCTTTAAAGTCAATTAACGTAAATTCTCCATCCATCTTGATATGTTGAATAATATGATCTGCCAATCCTTTGGCTCTGATTAGGAATTGGACGTCATTGTTCTCCTCATATATCGTGAGAAATACATGAATTAGACCACTAGAACCGCTGAGAAAATCGAAAGAGATGTCTTTTGTGAAATGCTCGTCGATTAAATCTAGGTACTTATCAAATAGCTCATCAAAAAAATTGTCCCCCGTAATCTTTTTGTATTGGTACATAGGGGAAATGAGCGAGCCTATACCATAAAAAGCTGAAATTTCGTTATAGTTACTGAAAGTGACCGACTGAGAGGCTGTATTTATGCATGCTTTAGATATATCATAGTATTTTTGGTTTCCTGTTATTTTTCCGTTATATAAGAAAAATAGTGCTAATCCTAAAATACCATTGTACAGATGTGACTCAATTGGCAAAATAACCCCAAAACCTTCCTCGCTTACTTGCTTGTTAATCCAGGAAACTGTTTTTCGATCTTCAGAGAATATAGCTCTATCGTACATATATTCAGCGATAAGGTCAGCTTTGTTTATGAAAATTTCTTGATTGTAGTTGTTTTCCTTGTTAGCTTCAATTATATGTTGACGATTAACCTTTGTATATTTCTTTGCTTGCTTTTTGGTCAGAGGCATTGTGGAAAGTTTGATTAACTCCAATTGTTCATTCATTGTTTCAATAGAAATATTTTCTAGATTGTTGCGAAGTAAGTCATAGGTAGTATTTAAATAGACATTGGGTATCTCTTTTCCTCGACTGTCGACTAATGAAGTGGAATTAGTATTCGCTTTGAAAAAAGGGATATCTCCATTGAGCATGTCTTCTATTTCAGATTTAATTATGTTTTTGTTCTTAAACGGATAGTACCAAAGGCGATCAAACAGTATTTCTCTTTCAAGGGCATCCCTTGTGTAATCAGGATGAGTAGCTTCTTGAAGGAAATTTGCATAAGTTTGCGTATTTCGAGCAATAATACGAATATCCAAATCTTTAAATAACGTGATTGGACCATCCTCTGATAATAATTCTTCCTGGAAATCTAGAAAAAGATTATAAGTTTCTTTAAAACCTTTCATAATTTTTTCTATATATTCTCCAACCTCGACCTGATTATTATCCAGGTGAGGAATATTTTTCCCCTTTATGGATTTACCATAATCATAGGTAAATTGCATATCATCTGTATTACGTCCCTTCAGTTGTAATACTTTGAATGGTAAATCTTGTTCTCTTCCATTCAATGCACTCATATCCAACCCTTTACTTTTTGCACTTTTAAACATAACCATTGGAAGTAGGGCAGTACCTAAAACAGAATCGCTTATTTTGTCTTTGGCAAGAAATTCTGCATTTTTGTCAACTGCAAATGGAACATATTGGTGCAATAGCGTTTCTAAATCAATAATGTATGGAGAATCACCTGATGCAATAATATTTTCTAGATGAATATCACAACCTTTTAACAAATGGACAACAGAAAGTAACGAGCCAAACCTTTCGTAATATTGTTCGACTTGAATGGTTGATTTACAGTCTTTTGTAATGACCTTTTCTTCCCAACCATAACCATCTTTTGCAATAGACTTGTGATATTTAAGATCAATAGTCTGTTTCTTCAAGTTGATCCAATCCAAAAGTTGATGAAACCTTTTCGTAGCAAGCAAATTCTTAGGTTTATAGATCAGTTCAACTCCAGAACTTAAAATAACATTGATAACTGACTTCCCTTGTTCATGTGTATCCCCGAGATCTGTGACGAGCATATTTATGGTGTCTGTACTTGGAATTTTAAACGTGCTCCCTAATAGTTCAAAATCTTGAACATACCTTTCCATGAACTCTTCAAGGTTATTTACAAAGTATAGAGTCTTAGTAGCTAAGGTTCTCAGAAGAACTGCATATTCATTATAAAATTCTTCGAGGTTGTTTAAATTTAAAAATGTATTTCTAATAAAACAAATGAATCTTTCTTCCGGTGTGTCACCATCTATTTCTCCTCTAAGCTTCGCAATATGTAGTTCTAATACTATCGATCTTATAGCTTCCTTGTTCAGGGTGTTAAGTAGTGAGTTGATATTTGATACGAGGAAAGATTGGGAACTAATATACTTCTCCCAGCCATTTTTATGGAGCGTGTTTTTGATTGAATTCCAAGCCCACAATGCAAATGGTTTGAATGCCAAAGTTATATCAACTTCTTCAATCGGCTGATCCGCAGTCTCTCTCGCGAGTATAAGACCCTCCTCATAAACCTTAAACCATTCACTACTGAGAATGTATTCACTCGCTTTATCATTTAAAGATATCTCTTTAGATAATAGAATAGTAAATTCTTCTTGAGATAGATTGGAAGTGGCTAATTTAGTTTGCACACCTTCAGGAATATCTTTTAAGAGAGTCCTCTCCAACCATTTTGTATAAATGTCTGATGAGTTTTTCACTGCTAGTTCCTGTAGCAAGTAATTTCGCTTTTCCTCAAGATACAAATAATTTTTCGGCTGCTTTATTTCTAAATTTTTAGTTAGAGTCTCCATACAAGAACATCCTTTCTAGGGTATATTTTTAAAAAGCCTCACTCCTGTATCGGAATGAGGCAGGTTAGTATTTATTAGCAAATTTCTAAAGACAGAAGCATTGTTGCAATAGCTGAAACACCAGCACCTGCTGCGCACGGTAAGCTGCTTGCAATTAAAGCTGCTGCAGCTACAGCACAGATAGGAGTTGTTACTGCATCTGGCTGTACGTCACCTGCACCTTGAATAAATTGCATTTCTTCAATAGAAAGTTCTGAAAGACTTGTGCCGGAAGGGTGATTCAGGTTTCCAGTGAAATTGTTACGTAATTCCGGATTTTTCCAAGCATTGATTATTTGTTCTTGAGTCATTGTTAGTACCTCCGTAGTTTTAGTATTGTTTTAATTTTAGTTGCAGTACCATCGAAGATTTGAATGAGTGGGAGCTAAAAGAAATTCAAGGAGCATATGACGTACAACCTGACACTACACCACTATGCTTTATTGTTTCAGCTACCATTGGAGGAGCCGGAGGTTTAGGATTCTCTATTCTTTAGTATCTCAATCCCTTACATAACAGCATTTATCACTGACAAAGTGATAGTTACCAAAGAGCTTTCATCGTTACCAATGATCGGCCTCCTAATTTGCATGTTATTTATTGGGTTTTCAGCACTTTCAATTCTTCGAATATTTACCGTAGCAAAACTACAAACACTCATGGATTACTTTATGATGTCAAATTTTATGGACCACTTGTTGAAACTTCCCTATCGCTTTTTTGAGAACCGATCAAGCGGAGAGCTAATCTTTAGAGCAAACTCTAATATGTATATAAGACAGATCTTATCAACACGAACGGTGACTTTAATAGTTGATAGCCTTTTGTTATTTGTCTATATGCTGTTGATGATGAGAATTTCGATTTCAATGTCCATGATTGTTCTAGGTATTGGTGTTACTATTCTAATCCTTTTGATTTTAAGTTCAAAAATTACAAAAAACTTATCGAAATTAAACATTCATACACAAACCCGTGTGCAGAATAGCTTAACGGAAAGTATCACTGGGATAGTAGATGTGAAGATGATGGGAAATGAAGATTTAATTCTTGAAGAGTGGGAAAAAGATTTCAAGAAACAACTGTCGAACACCGAAAAGCAGAATAAATGGACAGGTTCTATCAGCTCGATAACCACTTCACTACAATTTATTTTCACCTTATCAATCTTGTGGTACGGGGCTTCGATGGTAATAAAAGGTGATATAACACTAGGGACCCTATTGGCGTTCAATACGCTTGCGCTTTCCTTTATTACACCATTGATTTCATTAGGGACAACCTATATAGATTTTGTGGTGGTTGGGACATTTGTGCAAAGACTATACGATGTGATTGGTGCAACCTCTGAAAATTTGACAGAAGGTTCAAATAATGTAGATACCTTGAAAGGGAAGATTGAGTTTTCAAATGTTTCCTTTAAGTATGATGAGTTCGCGAAAAATACAGTAGAAAACTTAAATTTTGTAATTAACCCTGGAGAGAGGGTGGCAGTGGTGGGTCTTTCCGGATCAGGAAAGAGTACTATAGCTAAACTTATTCTTGGATTGTATATACCAACTGAAGGAGAAATTCTTATAGACAATCAACCTTTGCAAGAGTTTAATCCCCGTAAAATAAGAAGTAAAATGGGAGCTGTTCTACAAGATGCAAGATTGTTTAACAAGTCCCTGTATGAAAATTTAATAAACAATCAAAAAGAGGCAACTTATGAGGATGCTGTTGAAGCGACTAGAATTGCATGCATTCACGATGAAATTATCAAATACCCTATGGGATTATTCACGATTGCTTCTGAAAATGGTTTAAACTTCTCCGGTGGGCAAAAACAAAGATTTATTTTAGCTAGAGCGCTTCTAAAGAAACCAGCCATTCTCGTTCTCGATGAGGCAACAAGTGCTTTAGATAGTGTAACCGAATCTCAAATAACGAAGAACATCAGAGAAAACATAGCTTGCACAACTCTAGTCATCACTCATCGCTTAAGTACCATCATGCAAGCCGACAAAATAATAGTAATAAATGATGGAAAAGTTAAAGGAATTGGCTCCTACGAAGAATTAAAGAAATCGAATGAACTATTCCAAGATTTATATAAAACTCAACTTATAGAGGAGGAAGAACAAAATGAACTTGAAGTACACATGGTATAAAATACTTAGCATCCTAATCTTTACTTTTTCTTTTACACTTTTAATCAACACTAATGATGTGAAGGCAAGTAGTTCCAATAATAATGAAAAAAATCAATCTTTAATGATAATGTTAGATTCAGAGAGTGAATTAGGCAACATAGCACGAGAAATCCGCATGAAATTTAAAAATATAAAAGTGAAAGAGATTGATGCAATTAATGTCCTGGTTGCAGAGAATTTTTCAGGTGATGAAATAGAAGAATTCAAAACATATCTTAAACAAGATCTTGGTGTAAGTGAAGATGAGATCGCAACGGATTTATCATTAGATGTCCCTATTGTAGAAAAGATATCTCATGGAACTTCGTTGCTATTAGACAACTATGAGATTAACTCACCCAATATTTATGATGAGCTTTTATGGGATATTAAGCTAGTTACAAACAATTACGCTTCCTATCAACTAAGTAAAGGATCCCCTGAAATCAAAGTAGGAATTATTGATTCAGGAATTGACTTTAATCACCCGGCTTTGAAGGATAATATTATTAGTCAGGGTCATTCTTTTGTTCCCGGGGAAATGAGCACACAAGATTATTTAGGTCACGGGACAATGGTTGCCGGCGTAATTGCTGCTGATGGAAAAATGAAAGGGATAGCACCGGAAATTGGACTAGTCCCATATAAAGTTTTTGACGCGAAAGGGGCCAATTCTAGTTGGGTAATTGAAGCCATCATCCAAGCCACGAATGACGATATGGATGTAGTTAATCTAAGTTTAAGCACTTTCAAATCTTTAAAAAATAAAGATGATAGAGCTATTATCAAAGCTTATGAAAAAGCCTTTAGATATGCAAAAAAACACAATACTACTTTGGTCGTTTCAGCCGGAAATGAGGGATTAGATATTACTAACCCGAAACTGTTAGCTGAACAACTGGAGAAGCCAGAGGATTTAATTATCCATTTGCCAGGCGGGTCTAATCACCTTATAACAGTGGCAGCAACGAATAAGAAGAATTTATTATCTACCTATTCTAACTATGGTAAAAACGTTAGTATACTAGCACCAGGAGGAAGTTATGAATTTGATACGGAAACTTACACATTAGATTTGACATCAATGACTTTAACAACGTTTCCTACTAACCTTCCACAGACATTTATTAGTCAGTATTTAGGTCTTGATCATGGGTATGAAATGACAGTAGGAACGAGCGTAGCAGCCCCAAAAGTAACAGCCATCGTCGCTTTACTCAAATCGGAGTATCTTAAAACAAATAACAAAGAAATGAAGAATGAACAAGTGGAAAAAGTATTGTATCAAACATCGATGAAACTGGATGGTTACGATAAACATATTTCTCAAAGTGGTATCATTAATGCGTATAATGCACTATCGAAAATGAAAAAGTATAAGTAAGAATTTTTATACCATAAAAATCCAGAATAGCAATCACTCTTTTGTTAGTGAAACTATTCTGGGTTTTATTTTTGTTGAATCATTAAATATTATTCGGGTCTGAGAGAATTTCTCTTTTGAATAAATTCATTGAGGTATCTGGTATAAATCGTGACATTACTATTTGATTCAGTAAACGTAAAGATTCTTATGACTTCATCAGTTAGATCATAGCCATTTTTTATATTTCCTTTTGTTATTTCTAATAATCCTTCTAGATATTTGAATAGCAATCTTTCATAGATAAACTTCTCAGGTATATTAGAGTTTTTAACTTCAGATAGAAAAATAGTCGCTTCTTCAATTTTCTTTTTTTCTAAACAAACAATAATTGTATTAAATATAATACCGTATATATCAGCACGATGACTCATCAATCGAGCATAACGTTTACTCTTCTTGAATATTTCTTTAGATAGCAAAATGACAGATTCAATATTTAATACTTTAATCATATTTCCATAAATTGTTACCTCATACTCTCCCCATACCTCTAATGACCACAAGCTATTTACCACTAAATCTATCGATTCTTGAGCCAGAGGCTCCCCGGTTAAATCACTTAGAATTGCTTCAAACATTAAACTATTCATCCTAAAGTCCGTAATTTCAGTTTTAGTAAACTTTTCTTCTTCCTCTTCAATAATCTTACGGATAATAGTCACATTAGATTGATGATACGCCTTAATAACAAGTGACAATTTCTCTCTGAATTCACTCTTTTTAAACTCATTATGTGTGTAGAGAAATTCTTCTAAGGTAACGTTCATTCTATTCAACAAAGGAATTATCCTTGATAGAGTCACGTCTGACTCATCTCTTTCGAACTTTGAAATCATTGAGACCGACATTATATCTTTGGCGATATACTGAAGAGTTAGGTTCTTTTGTTTTCTAATTTCCCGAAAAGTTTTTCCGTAACTATCCATTTGACACCCACTTTTTCCAATATATTAGAAAAATTCAAAGCTATAGTAACGGTTATGAAATAATTAATTAAACAAACTTAAACAAGAGGAGGTAAAAGTGTAATGAAGAAAAAAATGTTACTAACGGGACTCATCCTGTATATCGTTGGTGGAGAGGTTTTGTCCGCAGTAGTTGAATCTCTTTTATATATTACCCCATAAATTTGGTAATGACTAGAGTTTAACTCAAATATTGTCAATCTCTTTTGCCTATGTATTTTGGAATAAAAGTAAAAAATAAGTAGCATATATCTTGAATGAAAATGGAGGTATTAATATGTTAAATAATGTTGTTCTAACTCCTAAAGAAATAGAGGTGGCATTATTAATTTCAAAAGGTCTGAAAGATCAAGAAATAGCCAACAGATTAAAAGTTAGTAGAAGGCGAGTATGTGAGATCGTACACTCCCTAAAAAATAAGTATAATGTCGAAAACAGAGTGGGAATTGGTGTAACCACTTATTTACTAGGCATACTGAAAATCGCATAGATTTGATAATAAGTTCTAAAACTGATTAGAAAGTGGTGATTTTCATGTTCCCTAAGTGGTTTATGTTAATAAACCTCCTGTTTGGTTTTGCTCATTTGATGTTAGGGCTATATACCATATTTAGAAAGACAGGAAAAAAGGCTAAATGGTTACCTAAAAGAGTGACAAATTCAAAAAAATCAATGATAACTATTGGAATATATGAAATACTTACCGGTATTCTATTTTTCACTATCTTGGCTATGAGTCTTCTAGAATATACTATAGTCAATATTAGTATTGTTTTAATTTTTTACTTTGTACTTTCTTTAATTTTTTGGGTGTATTATCAATCGGACCACCTGAAAAATGATTCAATTAAATCTAACTTCTCAAAATAAATACTTATTTATTTCAGGCTACCCCATGGAAACAACTGGTCGGAAGGAGCCTGTTTTGTTGTGTATGGTACCTATGCTCTAATGCCCGATATCGCTCGCTGCATTATCCTCAAAAATCGTTCCATGTTCAAAAGTAACGTTGAAGAGAAGTAGACTTTATTTTAAATACGAAATGAGTATTTTTAAAATGGTGAAATTTGATTAGATACTTTAGTGGGGTGAGATTGTGAAATACTTTGAAGAAGCCAAAAATATTTGGATAAATTACGTTCCAAAGAGTGGTCAATCAGATACTGTTGAAGGTGAATTAATAAGGGCGATTGAAAAGCTTCGATATGAAGCACAGAATAATGGGAATGGTAACTGGGATGAAGGGTTTGAACTATTTTGCCAGTACTTATGGGATAATCTAAACGATAACAGAGTTTTTGGACATGATGTTTTAAATGAAATAAGAACATATATTGATATGGTAAATAATAGTGAAGTACCGTACTTTGAAGATGATTTATATGATCGAATTACTGACCGTATCATTGAATGGAGTTTAGCTCATAAAGGTCCAATTAAAAGGGAAAAGGACCCAAAGCAATATAGATAAGTTATTAAACAAACAGGTGCTTTAGCTTAACGAGAAGTTTGATTGTAGGGGGGATAATATGTCAAAGTACATTAGTATATTTTTCTTAACTTTAATGGTTAGTGTAATTTTCTTTTTTATTTTTTCTAATTTGTTTGATGGCGGGGATTATGCTGAAACAGCGATTTATACATTCGGTACAATAATTGTTATACTTCTATCATTTTTGATTTCACTCCTGTACTACTTAATAAATTTATTAAAAAGGAAAATCTGACTTTTCACTAACGTGGTGCTTTAGTAAAAAAAGACAGGAAAAGATGAGCTTGGAGAAGCATTTCCAAGCTCATTTTCCTATACAAAATTAACCACTAACTTTAGCATAGCCTTATAAAAAAGGCTCCCACTAAAAAGAAAGTGGGAGCTACTATAGTTTCATATAATTATAAACTGAATTTACCTTTTTTCACTACTAGTGGAATTCCACCGATCATGTAAAGGGCACGATTATCGATTACTTTTTTCATAATTGATGCTTTTGTACCTGTAAGTTTTCTTCCCATTACATCTCCAATTGCATCATGTTCACCAAGAGAACAAACAGTTCCTTTTAAACTTGGTACAAATTCTTCTGTCGCATTACCATTCATAAGGGCAACAATGTTTTTTGCAATAGTTACTGCTTGTTGCATTGCAATTTGAGCTGTTGGTGGATACGGACGGTTAATAGCTTCATTGATCATTAGAGCGCAGTCTCCCACGATAAATACATCAGGGAATCCAGGAGCTCTCATATCTTTTTCTACTTTAACACGCGCACGCATATTTTCAATACCCGATGACTCCATTAAGCGATTCCCACGAACACCTGCAGCCCATACTACTGTACCAGCTTTGATGAATTCAAATTCTTCTTCGCCTGTTTTAATTTTTACGCCTTCTGGAGTTGCTTCAACTACTGGAGTTCCAATAGAGAATTCAATTCCTTTAGCTTCTAATTGTCTTACTGCATAATCAACTAGCTCCGGATCAAATCCTGGTAATACCATTGGAGCTGCTTCTACACAAACTACACGTACTTTATCTTTTGGCACATCGTATTCTTTACAAAGTTCAGGAACGCGATTTCCTAATTCACCTAAAAATTCTATACCTGAGAATCCTGCTCCTCCTACTACGATTGTTAGGCGAGTATCATCTTGTACTTCTTCTGTAGACCATGATGCAAATTGGTATTCAATATGGTCACGAATTTGACGAGCAGCATTTACGTTAGCAATTGAAAGCGCATATTTATCTAAACCAGGGATACCGAACGTTTCACCTTCGAAGCCTAAACCAATAACTAAGTAGTCATATGTATACTCACCAGCACTTGTTGTAACTTTTTTAGTATTCACGTCAATAGCATCGACTGTAGCTTTCACAAAATTTACTTTACTAGAATTGATAACACTTTTCACATCATAACGAACTTGATCTGGTCGTAGAGTACCAGCAGAAGCTTCATGTAACCAAGTAGATTCATAATGATAGTCATTTTTATTGATCAATGTAATATCCGCTTCATTTGCACCTACTAATTTTTGAAGGTTTACTACTGTAGATAATCCACCATATCCTGCACCTAATACTAGAATTGTTGGTCTTTTCACGAAGATCGCAACCACCTTTTTATATTTTTTAAGAAAAGTTATGACACAAAATTTACATCATTAAACTCTTCATCTTTGTCTAGTGTTCGACAAAAACCCTTACTTCCTATATTAGACCTTTTTACATATGATTTCAATACATTGTTATTTAATTGTAAAGGTCTGAAAATCCTGAGTTAAAATCTCAACAACTATATTAACATGCCAATAAAATTTTCATGTAAGGTGCAAAAAAAAAAAGAACATTTTCATTAATAGAAAATGTTCTTACATATGACTAACAGCTTTCAGGTGTTCCCTCTTTTTTGGCTGTTCTAAATGATGTCCCACATCCGCAAGATGCAATAGCATTAGGATTTTCAATCGTGAATCCGCCACCCATTAATGATTCCTTATAATCGATTGTGGTTCCATTTAGTATAGAGGCATCTTCTGTTGACACTACTATTTCTATTCCATGCTGATGAAGCTCTATATCTTCTTGCTGTTTTTCTTTTTCAAATCCCATCCCATAAGAAAGACCGCTGCATCCACCACCATTTACTGAAACTCGAAGGGCAGAGCCTTCTTCTCCATTATGCGTCATCATTTCTTTTACACGGTAAGCTGCCGCTTCAGACAAAATAACTACTTCTGTCATCTGAATCACCTTTCCTTTCTTTTTTATCCCGCATTAAAGGGCATTAAGTCTCCCAATTCAAGGCTCGGTCCAAGCAAAAAAGCATTAGCGGGAGATAACTGCCCGTAAAAGCCCGAATGGTTCGGGCCAACAGGATGTTGTTCACTCAGGCATTGCCGCACGAAGCTGCGTTATTTGTCTGAGTTCATTTTTTCAATCAGTATGGATGAAGAAAACCCTCACTGAATGAAGTTTCACTTTATATCATATCAATGTTTTTACTATGTATACAAGGAAAACTACTCGAATATTTACTTCGCTTTCAAGATGAATTTCAGGTATAATAGAACTATAACGTAGTTGAGTGAAAAGAGGACTAAAGATGGAATTAACTCCCTATTATCAAAAAGACATAGAATGCTTAAACTGCAAACAAAAGTTTAAAACAACAAAGGTCCGCTCAAAATTTATAAAAGTTGTATCGCATCATACAGATTTTCAACCTATTTATGAAAACAAAGAAGTAAATCCATTACTATATAATATATTTGTTTGTGAGCATTGTGGATTTTCGTTTACAGATGACTTTACAAAATATTTTGCTCCAGGAGTAAAGGAAATAATCCAAGAACAAATTGCCAGCAAATGGACTCCAAGATCATTTGGCAATGAACGAACGATTGAAGAAGGAATTATGACCTATAAACTAGGAATTCTTTCAGGGACTTTAAAAAAAGAGAAATTTGTAAGTATTGCAGGTTTAGCACTACGTACAGCTTGGTTATTCCGACTACAGAATAAGCAGAAAGAAGAGATTCGGTTCATGGAAATTGCTCGTGATCGTTATGCGGACTCCTATTTAAATGATGACTACAATGGCACACAAATGTCCGAATCCCGCATGCTCTATTTAATAGCAGAATTATCTAGAAAAATAGGTGATATCGAATATGCTACACGGTATTTTTCTAAAGTAATTGAAAAACAAAATTCTTCCATAGAACCAACTATTATTGAAATGGCAAAAGATCGTTGGTATGAAATTCGTGCTCAAAAAGAAAAAGAAGCCCTTTAAAGAGGCTTCTTTTTAAATTTATCCCGCTTTAACGGGCTGGCAGATAAAGTTGCCATATCCTGTGGTTCGTACCATAGGATGTTAGTCACTTTATTAAAATACTTGTTCTACTTCTACTACTCCTGGAACTTCTTCCAAAAGTGCACGTTCAATACCTGCTTTAAGTGTAATCGTTGAACTTGGGCAGCTGCCGCAAGCTCCTAGAAGGCGTAGTTTTACAATACCATCTTCAATATCTACAAGCTCACAGTCTCCACCATCTCTAAGTAAAAATGGACGCAATTTATCTAAAACTTCTTGAACTTGTTCATTCATTGTATCAGTCATATCTATCGACTCCTTTCGCTATAATCATTATAATGTGAAGGAAGGAAAAAATCCAATAAAGAATTCCGAGGAGGTCACCATTATGACGTTTCAATCTTTAAATATAGAAGTATATGGAGCTGATGTTGTTTGCGCAAGTTGCGTAAATGCGCCATCTTCCAAGGATACATACGAATGGCTACAAGCTGCCATCGACCGTAAATTTCCAAATCACCAAGTTACTTTCACCTATATCGACATCGAAAAGCCAATTGAGAATGAGCGACACCAACATATCGCCAACCAAATAGCTGAGGATGAATTCTTTTATCCACTCGTGATGATTAATGATGAAATGATTGGTGAAGGCTATATCCAGCTAAAACCTGTCTATGCCACACTTGAGAAATATGGCTATACAGAATAATTCAACAAAAAAAGAGTCGAAATGCTCGATATAGCGCATTTCGACTCTTTTTAAATTACCCGTTATGACGTTTATACATCCAAAGTAAACCAGATTTCATCAAACGTGCGATTCGTCCAGTTACAGAGATATCTGCCAAGTATGCAAATCCTTGTTTTTTCCCAAGTGAGCCCATAAACCCTTTAAGTTTGATTTCCGGCATCTTCTCAGGAAGTGGTGTATCCTTCCAGCGTGCTTGAAGCACTTTAACAATTTGCTCAGCTTGTTCTTCCGCTAATTGGGCACTTGGCGCTAATGGAAGAGATGCAGCATCACCAACGACATATACATTTGGATAGCTTGGTAAATCGTGATATTGTGTTAAAATGACGCGGCCTGTTTTATCTTTTTCACCTGGTAGGGCTCTTACAGGAGCCGCTGGTTGAATACCCGCTGTCCAAACAACCACATCTACAGGAATTACTTCTTCGTGATTGTATAATTTGTTCGGTTCTACTTTTGTAATGTTAGAATTACTAACTACGTCTACATTGTTATTATCAAACCATTTTTGTACATAATTACTTAATCTTTCTGGGAAGTCTCTTAAAACACGCGGACTGCGGTCAAATAACTTGATCGACAAGTCTGGACGGCTTTCACGAAGTTCACTTGCAAGTTCTATTCCGCTAAGTCCTGCTCCCACAATTCCTACAACAGAACCCGAAGGTAGACCCCCAATTTTATTGTAAGTATCTCTTGAACGCCCTATCGTTTGAATACTATAAGTAAATTCATCAGCCCCAGGTACGTTATGATATTTGTCCTCACATCCAAGTCCAATTACTAAGTCATCATAAGAAATCGCTTGTCCATCAGCTAGTAAGACTTGTTTGCTTTCTACATCAATTTCTATAATTTCTCCGTAGGTAACTTTTAATTTTTCGTTTTCTGGGAATGCTACTCGAATACCACTATCCGGAGAAGTTCCAGCAGCTAGCGCATAAAACTCAGTTTTTAAACTATGAAATGGCGTTCTGTCTATTAAAGTAATTTCTACATCATCAGGAATATTATTCGGCAATAAGCGAAGTAATATTCGCATATTTCCATATCCCCCACCTAACAATACTAATTTTCGCATAATATTCTCCCTTAAATTTAATGTCATCTCAAATTATAATAGATTGTGATACATTTCACAATAGAACATCTTAATTGACGTTTTCTTTAAAAAAGAGTAGCATGACCATGTAGTGAGGTGAACAGCTGTGAATCCTATGGTTGAATTTTGTATAAGCAACCTTGCAAATGGGTCCCAAGAAGCTTTTGAAATATTAGAACAGGACTCTAATTTAGATGTTTTAGAGTATGGTTGCCTTAGTTATTGCTCCCTCTGTTCTGAAACTTTATTTGCCATTGTAAATGGTGAGGTTGTAGAAGCAAATACCCCAAGCGAACTTGTTGCAAACATTTATCAATATATAGAGGACAATCCCCTATTTTAAAAGACTGAGACTAGAGCTACAGTCTTTTTTTATTTTGTCCATTCACTTAAAGATTCTAAATAATAGGTAGGTTGCTCTGATTGAAGTTTTACTTCTGCTGTACTATTTACCCCACTATTCACATGTACTGTATCAATCCCCATACGAATTCCAGTCAAAATATCTGTTTGATAATTATCCCCAATCATCACCATCTCTTCTTTGCTAAATCCATATTGTTTTTGTATGAACTCTAACATAAATGGTTGAGGTTTTCCCATATACATAGGCTCTACTCCAGTAGAATGCTCGACCAATTTTGTAAAAGCTCCATTACCCGGTAAAAACCCTATTTCTGAAGGAAAAGCATGGTCACTATTAGTGGATAGAAATGCTGCTCCTGCCCTTACTGAAAGACAAGCAGTAGCTAGCTTTTCATAATTAATGTCACGATCAATTCCAAGGACGACAACATCTGCCATTCCTTTAGTTATGGAAATACTTCTTGATTTTAAAGCATCTTCCAACCCAAGTTCGCCAATCATAAATACTTCTTTACCCGGTATATACTCGTTAATATAATTTGCCGCGGCAATGGAAGATGAAATAATATGGGCAGTATCTATATGAATATCCATTATTGCTAGTTTTTCTTGCAGCTGCTTTTGGGTCATGGAAGAATTATTCGTAACAAAAAAAGGCTCCGTTCCATTGCTTTGCAAATAATGTATAAATTCAACCGCCTCAGGAATGGGCGTTTTTCCTTTATAGACGGTTCCATCTAGATCAATAAAATATGCTTTATAATTTAACATTGGAATCCTCAGGTAAAAATGCAGAAACTGGCCCTAATTCATCTACTAGATATGTTTCCACAGCTTTAGGGTATTCCTTTAAGAATCGCAAATTCTTTGTCAGAACTTCCTCTAATTTTAGATGGTCCACCGCATAAAATTGACGAACAAGTACTTTTCTATATTCGATAACTTCTTTTAAAGGTCGATCCATTTCAACAGTGATAACTTTTTCATCCGTTAAAATATCGATTATATCATCGTATCCACCTGGATCGCGCATGATAAACCCATCAATCATTGAATTTCCTACATCGATTATAGATTCGATAATATTATGACCAATTCGTTCAAACGCTAATTTGGATACTTCATCTGCTTGCCAATCTTGTTTTGCCTCTATAATGTTTAACAATTGGTTCATATGTGCCAATGTTAAAGCTATTTTTTTTCTATCTACAAAATACATGGAAAGGCCTCCTAATTGTTGTTCATTTGATATATACTCCTATTCTATAGTACCATAATTCTTAGGTAGGAAGGAGTGTCACATGGTGGAACGATTTTATTTGTACGATGATGTAGAGGATACGAAAACGCGATTTGTTGGCTTTACAGGGGAATCCCAAAGATATGATCTAGCTATTTCCCAAAGCTCTCGATTTTTTGGAAAAGTACTAGTTATGGATATACAATATGGACGAGCAGCAATAATAGGAGCGGATGATGTGGAGGAACCGGGCTATCTCGAACATGTATTTAATAGATCAGAAGAAGAAGCAGTAGAACTACGCGATTATCTACGCGAATTATTAAGTTGATACAAAGTGGCTAGTTGTGATTACTATCATGACTAGCTATTTTTATGTGCACTCTCGGATAGCCCATTAACCCTGTGTTATAGCCCATAAAACAAAAAAACCTTGAGTAGATCATAATTGATCTTGCTCAAGGTTTTCGTTTACTTCTTTTATAGCTTCTACAGGAACTATTTTAGGAGCTACTCCTGTTTTCTTTACGACAAAATAGGCACAGCCAAAATTACAATATTCATATAAATAATCTTTCATCGTCCCTATTTTTGTGTCAAATGTAGCTTTATGACTACGATCCTCAAAAAAACCTTTGAGGCGAAGCTGACCATAGCCCCAATCACCCATAATATAATCGTATTTGGTTAAGATTTCACTATAACGATCTAAAAAAGCTTCTTCTTTAAATGCCTCACGATAATCTTCTATAATCTCATAAGTAAAGCCTTCTGCAACTATCATTCAATCACCATCCATTAGCTATTTGGAGTAGCTAGAAGTTCCTCACCTTGCAATTGTCTTTGCTTAGCAGCAGCGTTAACCTGTTCATCTGCATGATAACTACTTCTAACTAGTGGACCAGCTTCGCAATGGGAGAATCCTTTGCTCATGGCAATTTTACGCAATTCTCCAAATTCCGCTGGGGAGTAATATTTCAGAACTGGTAAATGTTTTTTGGTAGGCTGTAAGTATTGACCAATCGTCATTATATCTACGTTGTTAGCGCGAAGGTCATCCATCACTTCTAGTATCTCTTCATGTGTTTCTCCTAAACCCAACATTAGTGACGATTTTGTCGGAATGCTTGGTTGCATTTCTTTTGCTCGACGTAGTAGCTCTAGTGAACGATCGTATTTAGCTCTTGCACGAACTCTAGGAGTCAGTCGACGAACTGTTTCAATATTATGGTTAAGGATATCGGGTTTTGCATCCATAATATTACGGATATTTTGCTCAATTCCACCCATATCAGAAGGCAAAACTTCTATTGAAGTAAAAGGATTTTTTCGGCGAATCGCTCGGATCGTTTCAGCAAAAACTTCAGAACCACCATCTTTTAAATCATCCCGAGCAACTGCTGTTACAACTACATGTTTTAAATTCATAATAACAACCGAATCAGCAACTCTTTCTGGTTCAGCTAAATCTAATTCATTAGGTAGTCCAGTTTTTACTGCACAAAAACGGCAAGCTCGTGTGCAAATAGCTCCTAAAATCATAAATGTAGCTGTTCTACGTGAACCCCAGCACTCATGTATATTTGGACATTTTGCTTCCTCACATACCGTATTTAAATTATTTTCACGCATTAACTTTTTTAGACCCTTGTATTCATCGTTCGTATTTAACTTGATTTTTAGCCACTCTGGTTTTCTTTGGTGCTCTGTTTTCGTTGGTTTACACGATGTCATTTCATCTCGACCCCATTCTAAATAAACTAACTACACTGTTGTCAATGTAACATAATATTTAATTGCAAACAACCATACAATTACCAGAGTCATCCAATATAAAAATAGCTAAACTACTTTTTTACCTTTGAGACTCCAGATAGAGAAAAATAAGATTAGGATGACGACTACCGTTATAAATCCAAAAATAACGGATCCAGTAAGACCCAATATTAAATAACCAATTGCTGCAATGACAGCACTAATAATAGCATAAGGTAACTGTGTCATTACATGGTCAATTACGTTAACTCCTGCACCTGTTGCTGACATAATGGTAGTATCAGAAATTGGTGAACAATGATCACCAAAAACTGCACCTGCTAAAACTGCAGCTAAAACAGGAAGTAATAATTCCGGTTCTACGACCATAATGATGCTTGCACCAATTGGTATTAAAATACCGAATGATCCCCATGAGGAACCAGTTGCAAACGCCATAAAAGCGGTTAAAACAAATAATAAGAAAGGAATTATACCGACTGGAATATTATTTTCCGTAACGATTTTAGCTAAAAACTCTCCTGTTCCCAGTGCATTTATTAAAAATGAAAGAGCCCAAGCAAATATTAAAATACAAATAGCTGGTAACATTGAATTAATACCAGATATAATCGCTTTCCCTATTAACCCAGCATTTGCTTCTGGATTTCTCTTTAATTGACGAGTGTATAACAGAATCGCTAATATACTCGATACAATTCCACCTATAAATAAAGAAAGTGGAACGTCTGTATTCTCAAAAATAACAAATAAGTTCATTACTTTTCCTGAAGCCTGGTACCCTGTCCAAAACATTGAAACAAGTGTTATACCTATTAACGATACAATTGGTAAGATTAAATCATTCACTTTTCCATAATTATTTTCCGGGAAATTACCTTGTAAATCACCTGGATTTGATTTATTGGGATCAAAAAGCACTCCTGTTTCTTTTGCACGTTTTTCATGTTTTTTCATCTCACCTAAGTCATTGTCTGTCCATGCTATAAAAAATACCATTGCAAGTGCAGCAATAACATAGAAATTCATCGGGGCCATTATCAGAAATGCCTGAAGTGGTGTATAGTCTGTTACTGCATAAGTAGCGAAAATAACACCTAACTGACTTATTAGAAAAGCTCCCCAACTAGAAACTGGAGAAACTACACAAACTGGTGCTGATGTAGAGTCGATAAAATAAGCTAGCTTTGCACGTGATACTCGGTGAGAATCTGTGATTGGACGGGCAATTTGTCCAACAGCAAGTGCATTAAAATAATCGTCTACAAAAATAATAATACCTAAAAAGGCAGTTAATAGTTTTGAACCACGATTCGTTCTAATACGTTTGACTGCCCACGCTGCAAACGCAGTACTTCCTCCTGATAAGCTGACCATCGCTGTAACTACTCCAAGCAGCAAGATAAAAGACAATATATAAATATTATACATATTCAATCCATTATCCCAAAACGACGTGATAAAGGAATCCCAAAGAATGATTAGTGAATCAACGGGTGAAAAGTTTTCTACTAATAGAGCTGCCGAAACGATTCCGACCCCCAATGATAATAAAACCCTCTTCGTCACAAGCACCATTACAATCGCTAGTAGTGGTGGTAAAATTGAAAATATCGTATTTTCCAAAACAAATCCTCCTCAAATATAAAAAAGCCAACCTAATATACATATAGGTTGGCTTTTAATTAAAATTTCAAGCATAAATTTTATATACTTTGTAGTTCTCCATTTATACTTTTGTATAAATGACAGTGTTATTTTTGTTTAAAATAACCCCAATTAGATTTGTTTCGACGATCAGCATCTAATTTCGGCAAAACTTCCTTCCGTTTACAATCACAGTTGTCATTCTCCTGTAAACTACTCTTAAGTTCTGCAGCCTCTACCTATTTCTATTCATTTCTACCAGTATAACAGTAAATACTAGGTTATAAAGGTTTTTTATTTTTCTGGTAATGGTAGTGGTACTTCTATTGATGGAGCTGCATCCCCGTCGCCACCTGTGTATATATATGGAACCTGGCCTTGAACAATCCCCATTGCAACCGGGATACTCTGTTCAACCGTACTCATTTTACTTGCTAGAGGAACAATTATTTGTACGTTTACCGTAATATGGATATTGACTTCAACATACGCATTATTAATACCAAATTTAGTAATTGAAGGCACTACATTTGATTGTACATTACCAATGACGTGAAAGCGTATAGGAATTTTCGGACCTAAGTTTCCAATGATGGGGATATTCGCCGCTTGCCCCATCGGAACGAAAAATACGACTCCCCCCTGATCCTCCATCGTTTGTTTATCGTACTCGATGTCATCTAAATAAGGTAGACTTGAAAAGTTACCCTGCTCAGCCTGTTCTAAATGAGACTGAACAAGCTGATTTGTATCAGATAGTATACGATTTATTATTTCTGTATTAAATCGAGTAGTGACCATTGTAGTACTATCTGATGGCACCTCTTCGATTATGTCATTTACATCGAGCGTATTCGAAATTCTTGAGTTAATCGCTTTATTTATTACCATGGATGCTATTTTAGTTGTTTGAACTTCTGCATATTCCAAGTAGGTAGCATTCAACTGCTTATTAATATAATAGATGAGTCCTCCAACTGATAACATAAAACAAGTTAAAAAAATGGCTAATTTACGCTGATTAGTAAAGAAAGTAAATCGCTTTTTTTTCTTTCGATAGAACAAAAACAATCCCCCTAATTACTACTTATGTAAGGAGGGGGATTTTCATGACTTATATTCATTTTTTTCATACTGTCCATACCATTTTACGACATCTCGAATCATTTCGGGCATAAAGTATTGTTTTGGAGCAAACTTTAATGAAGGAAAAAAGTAACCAAATGTAAACATATCTAAAGTTGCCAACGTATATATGTTTTCATGCTCAAGTGGCTTTTCATCGACTAACACTGAACCATCTTCTAGCTCTTGAAGCTGTTCGTATAGTATTGCTCCAAGAAAGTTACCTCTAAAACCTAGCCCCTTTACTTCAAGCTTTGGCCATTTTTCATTTTTCGCTGTTCGAATAACTTCGAGTAGCTCTGTACCGGTTAAAGTAATAACACATGGATTAATAGGGTGCGGCAAACATTGATGTAAGTCTCTCGCAGTAATTGGCCCCTGCTGTAGGTCCTTTAAGAAGATACCCGCCGGAAACATCGCACAGTTTGCATTAGTAAAGGAAAGTAATGCTTTTCCGAAGAAATGAGATAAATCAGATTCCATAAACCATTCCTTTTTCAATATGGATGAGTTGTAAAAAGCAATACTAGACATTTCAGCTATTCCTTCATTTTCCCAAGCTAACTGTGAATCTTTTGCGTTCATTGGGACTGACAGTGCCTCAATAGGAAATAGCACTGCTTTCTTCGATTGGATTGCTCCTGCTGCATGGTCAAATTCCAACGTCACAAGCCCAACATTCATACCAAATTTACCTGTAGCGGCTTGCAACGAACTACCGATTACCTTTCCTTCTTCAAATGCGTGATGAGTATGCGACCCCAAAATCAAATCCACCTGCGGAATTTCCAACGAAATTATTTCATCCTGTGACATTCCTAAGTGAGACATGCAAATAAGAACATCCACTTGTGGACGAAGTGCTTCACATACCCCTTTTAGACGTGGAATCGGTTCTTGAACATGCCAACCTAATTTTTCATAGTAAATGCCGTAATCTGCAGTTGCCGCAACAATTCCTATTTTAATACCTGTCGGTGTCACATGTATTTTAAAGGGTAATACCCACGGTGGAATATTCCCTTCCAAATCAGTAAAATTGGAGACGATAACTTCAAAATTAGCCTCTATGTATAAGGATTCCAAGTCTTCATGGCTTAGAGTGATCCCCTCATTATTTCCAATCGTTACATAATCGTAATGGGCTTCATTTAACAGACGCACATTCCCCTTTCCCAAAGTACCCTCCGTAAATATATTCGAACGATCCAGATGATCTCCAATATCTAAGGTTAAGTGAGAAGCCTGTGCACCATGTTTTTTCCGACTATCTGAGAGAAATTGATGAATAGCAGGCCAATTTTCTAGATGACTATGCAAATCATTTGTATGGTATATATAAATCGTCTCTCTCATTTTTCACCCACCCTAATCAAATATGCCTCCGTGTGATTGCTTCCGCTTCACTTTGTTCAACTCCGCAGGAAAAATATTGCTTTCGCTTCACTTTGTTCAGCTCCGCTGGAAAAACATTAACTGAATGAAGTTATAGTAGTCCATCTATAATAGATCGTATACCTAATAATAGAAGTACAATTCGTAAAGCCAACACAAGTGTATCAGAATTCAGCTTTTTGTTTAACTTTGCTCCTATTTTTGCTCCAATATAAGCAGCGGGAATTACTGGAATTGTATATAACCAAGGTACATTTCCTAATGATATATGCGTAACAGAATTCACCATTGCTGATAAAAACACCATAAACATAGACGTACCAACTGCTACATGAGGTGGGAATAGGAATAATAAAATCATCGCAGGTACGATAATAGATCCCCCGCCAATACCAAATAGACCTGATGCAAAACCAACACCAAAAGTTAATAATAATGCAAACCAAATGGGATATCCGTATACATATGTTTTATCGCCATCATTAAAGGTTTTCTTTTTCCCATTTTCCACAAACCATCGAACTGGTTTTAGGCGATCTCGAACTAACAACAAAGTGGATAAGATAACAAGTAAAATACCAAAATATAAGTTAAATGAAGGCAAATCCAATCCTTTGTTCACAAATGCACCAAGTATGGTTCCAGGAATACTACCGATAAAGAAAATAAACCCACTTTTAAAGTCAACTGTTTTAGTCTTCATATAGGATAATGTAGAGGACAGTCCCGTAAATATCATCATAATAACAGACAGTCCAACTACACTCTGCGGCGTAATATTTGGTATCATACCAAGAGTTGCGCCAAAAAACAGTGTAGCTGGTACTAAAATGACGCCTCCACCAAGGCCAACCAATGCTCCGACAATTCCTGAGAAAAGACCACTAACTGCAAGTATAATCCATTCCATTTAAAAATCTCCTTCAAATAAATCTAATTGTTTTGGAGCAAGTCCTTCAAAATTTAATCCTAGCATGTTCTGGAATGTTTTTGCATTGCTTGCCGCATGCCCACCAGAGTTATTATTAAACAAGACGACAACTTCATTTGCCAGTTTTTCTAGTTGTTCACAAACATTTTTAATAGAAGAAAGTTCTTCTTTATTGTAATCATATAAGTACCTTACTTCTCTCCACTTCACATTATTGCCCGGATTTATCCACCCATATGTATTTCTACCATGCAACCGAACTAGCACCTTATTTGTAGTGGCAATCGGAACTAAAGGAATACTGCCATCACCTGCCTGTGGTTCATCACAAACGCTATGATGAAGATGATTTTCCTTCAAAAATTGAAGTGTGGAGTCTTTGTATTCTGGAGCATACCAGGATTGATGACGAAACTCAACAACCACATCAAAATCCTTTAACTCTTCTCTTACTTTACGTATATATTGTACACTTTCCTTATTACATTGGAACCAAGGCGGAAATTGCGCAAGTATCATGGACAGCTTCCCTGATTCTTTAAATGGCATAATTGATTGTCTATATAATTCAAACATTTCGTCAAGCGAATCAAAAGGAAAATCACCTCGTAAATGACCAGTTATTCCTTGATATGCTTTCACAACAAATTGAAAATTATCTGGAGTTTCTTTAATCCACTTTATACTATTTTTTATCGGTTGAATTGCGTAAAATGCCGCATCTAATTCCACGACGGGAAAGTGTGCACTGTAATCTTGTAATCTTTCCTTTGCGGAGGATACGTACAAATCTGGATGATCTCCCCAACCGGTTAGGCCGATTTGAATCATTTTCATCACCTCACTATTAATACAATAATATCATATCACTCAGTTTGCTTCAGAGATAATTAATGACTTATATCCAGATTTTAGTCGGATATGATCTTCCCAATAACGTATTTAATCTTTAGAGTATGAAAAGATGGATAATAATTTTTTATTTCGCTAAAATATATATGTGTCGTTACGAATAGCCCATTACGCTTATTTGAAGCAAAGGGAGGAATTAAATATAGTGAAAGTAGATGTATGTATCGTAGGTGCAGGTCCAGGGGGAGCACTTCTTGCTTATTTATTGGCTAGGAAGAATGTTTCTGTTGTGTTAATAGAGCGAACAAATCAAATTGGTAAAACGTTTCGTGGAGAGCATTTAAATGAAGAAGGCGAAGCTATTTTAAAAAAATATAATTTATTTGACGAAGTGGAAAAACTCGGTCTCTTACGAATGGAGAAGCTTGAGTATTGGCAAGATGGTAAGCTTTATAAAACAATCTTACCAGATTCAGCAGTCGGACATCTTGGTATTCATGTTCCTCAAGCGCATTTGTTGCATGTATTATTAGCAGCAGCTGAGCAATACCCAACGTTTCAACTAATGTTGAGTACGAAGGTGGAGGAACTACTGCAGGATGAAGATGGGACTTATACGGGTGTCTCAGCTTCACAGAATGATGAAAAAGTGTTCATTGAAAGTGAACTAGTTATTGGTGCTGATGGCCGTAATTCTACTGTTCGTAAAAAAGCGAATCTAGATGTAACTACTCGTAAACATGGATATGATTTGCTTTGGGCAAGAATTCCAGCACCAGAAAAATGGGAACCTTCTATTAAAATGGCCTTAATTGGTGATAAACAAATTTCCCTTTTTACCCAAGCAAAAGGTTATATTCAAATTGGTTGGAATATTGAAGAAGGTTCATTTGTAGCACTTAGAAAACAGCCTTTTACACCATTTATCGAGCAGCTGATTGTTGCATTTCCAGAACTTGAACAAACAGTGCGCGAAAATATTATATCGTGGAAGGATTTCGTTCTATTAGATGTGTATAGTAGCACTAGTGAAAACTGGGGAAAAAAAGGAGTCGCATTAATCGGAGATGCAGTTCATACGATGACACCTACTGGGGCATTTGGATTAAATAGTGCTTTGAAGGATGCGGATTATTTCGCTTCATTGATCGATAAAAATACAATTACCCAGCTTAATACTGCTGATTGTGCCTCAGTTCGGAAAAAAGAAGTGGCTAAAATTCAAGCTATTCAAGTAGAAAAAGAACAATCTTTTGCTTCTCAATTTGTTGTGATGGTTTAACATACAACAAAACCAGTCAAAATATTTTGACTGGTTTTATAATGATTTCATTTGAACGTCACTTCTCTAATAGTAACTGGAGTATCCTTAAAAGCCTGTAAGAGGCCATCCTTCTCAATCTGTTCCTTCATTACTTCTTTATAAGGCAGTTTTACAACTAGTTTGCTCTTCAAAGGGGAGAATGATAGGGAAATAAGTTCTTCGTTTTCCCAACTTGCTATAATTGGCTCTTCCGTAGCAAATAAAAACATCTGTGGAAATCCATTTTTGAAAAAAGGATGCTTCTTCTTATTATTTCCTGGTTCATGTAAACAAATATATAATGAGAGGAAATCGGAGAATTTTAACAGATCCAAATGATACATTAATGTCTTTTTCTTCTCCTCATTCCCGATTATTCCTAATTCATCATAAAGTCGATCCTGTCTTTGCTTTTCAATATTCCAAAATTCTCGAACTGCGGGTTCTTCAGCATCTTGAACGAATGAAGAATAATGTAAACTACACAATAAACAAGCATACTTACCCATTCCCTCCACCTCATCCAATCCTTTTTCATAAAAAGAAATTTTAAGGTCAGTAGGATAATCAATAAAAGAGAAAGGCTCCTCTGACTTATCATTCCAAAGCGGAGACTTATCTGGATCTATCCAACCACGGTCATGCTCCTGAATCGCTAGTATTACTTCTTCGTTATCTTTAGAACCATAATAAAAATCATCCTTACAATGTTCGGCTATCTGCTTTGAAACTTGCGCATGATCATCCTGAGTAATCATTACATAGCTATCTTCTCGTTTATATACAATCATTTTCAATATCCTCTCTTTACAAAATTACACTAGTTTAATTACTTATACTACTTTTTGATTACCACTTAATGAATTGCATCAAACTAACATTATTTAACAAGTCTATAAATAAAAAAATGCAGCAAGGTGAATAGTACACCTTGCTGCATTTATATAATTGGATTAACCAATAGAACCTTCCATCTCGAATTTAATCAGACGGTTCATTTCTACTGCGTATTCCATTGGAAGTTCTTTTGTAAATGGTTCGATGAAGCCCATTACGATCATTTCAGTTGCTTCTTCTTCACTTAACCCACGACTCATCAGGTAGAATAATTGTTCTTCAGATACTTTTGAAACTTTTGCTTCATGTTCTAAAGAAATATTATCATTCAAGATTTCGTTGTAAGGGATTGTATCAGAAGTAGACTGATTATCCATGATCAATGTATCACATTCGATATTTGCACGAGCACCTGTAGCTTTACGTCCAAAATGAACGATACCACGATAAGTTACCTTACCACCTTGTTTCGAAATAGATTTAGAAACAATAGTAGATGAAGTATTCGGAGCTAAGTGCATCATTTTCGCACCAGCATCTTGATGTTGACCTTTACCAGCAATTGCGATTGAAAGCGTCATACCACGAGCGCCTTCACCTTTTAAGATAACAGCTGGATATTTCATCGTTAATTTTGATCCAATATTTCCGTCAATCCATTCCATTGTTGCGTTTGCATCACAAACTGCACGTTTTGTAACTAAGTTATAAACGTTGTTTGCCCAGTTTTGGATTGTAGTGTAACGGCAATAAGCATCTTTTTTAATGATGATTTCAACAACTGCACTATGAAGTGAGTTTGTTGTGTAAACAGGAGCAGTACATCCTTCAACATAATGTACAGATGCGCCTTCGTCTACAATAATTAGCGTACGTTCAAATTGACCCATGTTTTCAGAGTTAATACGGAAGTATGCTTGCAGTGGAGTTTCCACTTTCACACCTGGTGGTACATAGATAAATGATCCACCCGACCATACCGCTGAGTTAAGTGCTGAAAACTTATTGTCTGATGAAGGAATTACTGTACCCCAGTGCTTTTTGAAAAGATCTTCATTTTCACGAAGTGCTGAATCTGTATCTTTAAATACAATTCCTAAGTCTTGAAGCTCTTGCTTCATATTATGGTATACAACTTCTGATTCGTACTGTGCAGAAACACCTGCAAGATATTTTTGCTCAGCTTCTGGAATACCTAATTTATCAAATGTAGCTTTGATTTCATCTGGCACTTCATCCCATGAAGTTTCTGTTTGTTCAGAAGGCTTTACATAATACGTAATCTCGTCGAAATTTAAAGACCCTAAATCTCCACCCCATTGTGGCATTGGTTTTGAGTAAAAAATTTCTAAAGCTTTTAAGCGATAATCTAACATCCATTGTGGTTCTGATTTCATACGTGATATTTCTTCTACGATTTCTTTCGTTAATCCACGTTTAGAACGGAAAATGGATACGTCTTTATCGTGGAAACCATATTTGTAATCACCAATTTCAGGCATTTTTTTTGCCATCGTAATTCCTCCGTTCATGTGTTATTCTTTTTCTTCTGAAACGCCTTTTTCCATTGCCTTCCAAGCTAACGTTGCACACTTGATACGTGCTGGAAACTGAGAAACACCACTTAATGCTTCTATATCTTCAAGCTCAATAGAATCATCATAATCTTTCCCTAGCATCATTTCTGAAAAAGTACTAGAAAGTTGTAGAGCTTCCTCTACAGATTTTCCTTTAACTGCTTGTGTCATCATGGATGCAGATGCCATAGAAATAGAGCATCCTTCTCCATCAAATTTCGCATTTTGTATTTTACCATCTTCCACTTGAAGTGTTAAATGAATGCGGTCCCCACAAGTAGGATTATTCATATCAATTGTTAAAGCTCCATCCTCAATACTACCTTTGTTACGAGGATTTTTGTAATGATCCATAATCACACGACGATAAAGTTGATCTAAATTAGAAGACATCGTTAAAATACTCCTTTGCTGAAAGCAATCCAGTAACTAGACGATCAATATCCTCTTCTGAATTGTATATATAGAAACTAGCACGAGCAGTTGCCACACATTGCAACCATTTCATCAATGGTTGTGCACAATGATGTCCTGCACGAACCGCAATTCCACTCATATCTAGAACTGTTGCGACATCATGTGGATGTACATCATCTAAATTGAATGTAACAATTCCTGCACGCTTGGCAGGATCAACAGGTCCATAAATGGATAAGCCGTCAATCGTAGACATTTTTTCCATTGCGTAAGCAGCTAACTCATGTTCATGCTTTTCAATTTCATCTAACCCGATTTCCTCTAAGAAATCAATTGCAGCTCCAAGACCAATGGCACCAGCAATTATCGGAGTTCCACCTTCGAATTTCCAAGGAAGCTCTTTCCACGTAGAATCATACAACCCTACGAAGTCAATCATTTCCCCACCAAATTCGACTGGTTCCATTTTATCCAATAATGCTTCTTTTCCGTATAGTACCCCTATACCAGTAGGACCACACATTTTGTGACCAGAGAATGCAAGGAAATCACAATCAAGTGCTTGAACATCTAATTTTAGATGAGGTGCAGCTTGTGCACCATCAACTACCATTACCGCTCCATGCTCATGTGCAATTTGCGTAATTTCTTTTATAGGATTCATTGTACCTAAAACGTTTGAGACATAAACGATTGACACAATTTTAGTTTGGTTAGTAATTGTTTCTCTAACCTTTTCTAAAGAGAGTGTGCCATCAGCTTCTAAATCAATATATTTTAATACAGCACCAGTTCTCTTCGCCAATTGCTGCCAAGGAATAATATTAGAATGGTGCTCCATATGCGTAATAACAATTTCATCGCCTTCTTTTAGGTTAGCCTGGCCGTAGCTCTGTGCCACCATATTGATAGCGGTTGTTGTACCACGAGTAAAAATAACTTCTTTAGTAGATTTAGCGTTAATGAATTTTTGAACCTTTTCACGTGCTCCTTCGTAACTGTCCGTTGCTCGGTTACCAAGCGTATGAACTCCACGATGCACATTAGAGTTTTCAAATTCATAATACTTTTTAATAGCTTCAATCACTTGAATTGGTTTTTGAGAAGTAGCACCATTGTCTAAATAGACTAATGGATGCCCATTGATCTCTTGGTCTAAAATCGGAAAATAGCTTCGAATCTCTTTAGTATTGAGCATTAGCGAACTTTCCTTTCAATAACCTCCGTCAGCTGTTTCTTCACGCCTTCAATAGGTAATTCGTTTACTACAGGAGCAAGGAATCCATGAATTACTAGACGCTCTGCTTCATGTTGAGAAATACCACGGCTCATTAAATAATACAACTGAAGTGGATCTACTCGGCCAACTGATGCTGCGTGACCTGCTGTTACATCATCTTCATCGATTAAAAGAATAGGATTTGCATCTCCTCGTGCTTTTTCGCTAAGCATTAAGACGCGAGACTCTTGCTCTGCATTAGATTTGGTTGCACCATATTCAATTTTACCAATACCATTGAAAATAGACGATGCTTCATCTTTCATAACGCCATGCTTAAGAATTTGACCTTCTGTATGTTTACCCCAGTGAATTACTTTTGTTGTAAAGTTTTGTTTTTGTTTACCGCGACCTACAACAACCATTTTTACATGACCCTCTGAATTATCTCCAACTAAATGCGTTGTATTTTCAGAAATAGTATCACTGTCATTCATCATACCAAGTGCCCATTCAAGTACAGCATCACGACTTGTTACCCCACGACGATTAACGTATGTTGTAAAGCCTTCCGCAAGAACGTCAACAGTACCGAATGTGACTTTAGAATTATCTTTTGCAATTACTTCCGTTACGATATTAGCTAGCCCTTCTGCATGATCTACGGTAGATAAGTAGTTCTCTACATATGTTACAGAACTATTTTCATCTGCTACTAGTAAAGTATGGTTGAAAAGGGAAGCTGTTTTATCATCATGTAAATAGATAACTTGAATTGGTTCTTCAATTACTACATTTTTAGGTACGTATAAGAATACACCACCGTTTAATAGTGCAGCATGGAGTGCAGTTAATTTATGCTCTGTTACTTTGACACCATCTGTCATAAAGTATTGTTGAACAAGCTCTGAATGCTCACGAACTGCAGTGTATATATCTGTTAAAATAACACCTTTTGCTTTTAGTTCCTCAGATAATGAAAGAAAAGCTGGTGTATTGTTATGTTGAATGTAAATGTTTTTTTGCTCATCCGCATTTACAACAGCTTTCACTTCTTCAGGTAGCTCAGCTAAAGAAGTAAATTTACTGCTATCTACAGTATGAACTGGAAACTCTGTGAAATTCCAATTAGTAATTTTTGTTTTGTCTGGTGTTGGCATCGGAAGTGCTTCAAGTTCACCAAATGCTTTCAGACGAAGTTCTGTCATCCAGCTTGGTTCTTGCTTACCTTCTGAAAAGGAGCGGATATCTTGCTCGGTTAATGCCAATTTTGTTTCAACCGTCATGCTGATTCGTCCCCTTTCTTATGCTTCTTGTCCAACTGTTTCGTCTTCGATTCCTAACTCTTCTTTAATCCATTCGTAGCCTTCTGCTTCTAATCTTTGTGCAAGCTCAGGTCCGCCAGATTTAACTACGCGACCTTGCATCATAACATGAACATGGTCAGGAGTAATATAGTTAAGAAGACGTTGATAGTGAGTGATTACTAAGCTTCCGAATCCTTCACCACGCATTTGGTTAATCCCTTTAGAAACAACTTTTAATGCATCGATATCAAGACCAGAGTCAATCTCATCTAGAATAGCGAATTTTGGTTGTAGCATCATTAATTGAAGAATTTCATTACGTTTTTTCTCTCCGCCTGAGAATCCTTCATTTAAATAACGTTGTGCCATATCTAAATCCATTTCCAAAAATTCCATTTTGCTATCAAGCTCACGAATGAATTTCATTAATGAGATTTCATCGCCTTCCTCGCGGCGTGCATTGATCGCTGAGCGAAGGAAATCTGCATTTGTAACTCCAGTGATTTCACTTGGATATTGCATTGCTAGGAAAAGACCAGCTTGAGCACGTTCGTCTACTTCCATTGCTAAAACATCTTCTCCGTCCAATTCAATTGAACCAGATGTAACTTCATATTTTGGATGACCCATAATAGCAGAAGCTAAAGTAGATTTACCTGTACCATTAGGACCCATTACTGCGTGAATTTCGTTTGTATTAATCGTTAAATTAACACCCTTTAAAATCTCTTTACCGTCTATTGCAACGTGTAAATCTTTAATAACTAAAGTCGACATTTAATAACCTCCATTAAGTAAATACGAATGTATAATCATTCTAATTTATTATCATTCTAATCTTAACTCAAACTAAGGTGCCTTGCAAATCTTTTGGAGCATATTCTATTTAATATTGTAGAATATACAGATTTCCTGTTTTCTCTTGACTTTTCACTAAACTATTAGGTAAATAGTATTCTTTCTATATTTTCAATAAGAATCGACTAATTGAGAATCGATTTCACTATGAAGCTAGTGAAAACAAAAGAATCCACGGAGAAATTCTCCATGGATTCTTGTATATTATCCCCTAAATGCCTGGGCATCAATTTTCGCTGCTAATTGCATGCACTTTTCATGATCTTCCTGTCGTTTGTTTTCAACTTGCAATCGTAATTCCTGACTTTGTCTCAATTCATCGTACCCAAAACCATGTACTCCTCTAAATGCGTGGTCCATCTGTTCTGTATAAGGTAAATCGTCCGAACTGATAATGAATCATCCCTCTCTTTTTTTAGTTCATGTTCTATATACCCGCTTAATCGGGACTTAAACATTAATTTTAAAAAAACTTAATCTTTTTTGGAAAATTTGTCTACGATAATCGCGAGTGCTCCGTCTCCAGTAACATTTGTCGCCGTTCCAAAACTATCCTGCGCAATGTAAAGAGCAATCATCAATCCTATCATTGCCCCGTTAAATCCAAGCATTGTTTCCAGTAATCCAAGCGCTGCCATAACCGCTCCACCAGGAACTCCAGGTGCCGCAATCATCGTTACGCCAAGCATAAATATAAAAGGGATGAATGCGGATAACATAATATCTTGTCCATTAATAAGCAACACACCAATTGAACAAGACACAAGCGTAATCGTGCTCCCTGATAAATGGATTGTTGCAAACAAGGGAATCGTAAAGTCTGTAACTTTTGCAGAAGCACCAGTTTTCTGTACCTGTTTTAGCGTCACCGGAATAGTTGCTGCTGATGACTGTGTACCTAAAGCTGTAAAGTAAGCTGGAGACATTGTTTTTAACAGTTTCAAAGGATTTTTCCCTGTTAACGTACCAGCCGCTGTATATTGTAACGAAAGCATTACAAGATGCAAAACGATAATCATAACAAACACAACGCCAAAAACAGATAATACCTTCGCAACTTGTCCACCGTACGCCATATTCATAAAGATTCCAAAAATATGTATCGGTAATAACGGAATAATAATATAAGAAATTACCTTTTCAATAATCTCACTAAACTCTTCAAATGCATTTTGCAGCGTGTTTCCTTTCAGTTTGGAAATCCCAATCCCCATAATGAATGAAAAAACCAATGCAGTCATTATATCCATCATCGGAGGTATCGGCATTTCAAATAAGCCCCCGATTAAAAATTCCTCTGGATTTTCTAACTCCACACTCTCCTTACCACCGATAAGCTTTGGTAGCAAATTCGAAGCGATAAAAAATGCGATAAAACCAGCAACGATCGTTGATAAATAAGCAACGCCAGTAGAAATTCCGAGTAATCTCCCAGAACCCTTTCCTAGCTTAGCTATACCCGGTACGATAAAGCCAATAATGATGAATGGCACTATAAATCCTAAAAACGCACTAAAAATACTATTAAAAGTAGCCATAATCTCTACCACTATTTTAGGGACAACTAATCCCAATAAAACCCCAGCCACAATAGCTACCACTATTCGTGGCAATAAACCAAACCTTTTCACGAAGTGTCCTCCTTATATGTACAAATGTATTATCAATAATATTTATACACTTTAGCACACTCACTTATTAAATTGAATAGGTATAGTAATATACGTAATATTCTATTAAATGCCGGGTGGTTTATAAAATGTGGCAGCACTATTTCCAGACTTTATTAAAAGAGAGCTTGTTAGTATTCTTTTCGCTTCATGTCTATTATTTAATAAAAGAAACTCTCTACATTCCTTATTAGTAATAGTTTCTTTGCAGAGCGAAAAATAAGTGGAAATCGCTTTATGATGTGCATCCGAATTAGTCTTTTTACAAGCGGGACAATACCAAGTACGGATTATTTTCTGCATTCCAATAAAACCGCAGCATTCACATTTTACTCCTAGTTTTAAATCTTCAAATGGAATTGAGAAATGATCGGTAAGGGGAATGATTGGAGATGAAGAGGGTCTACTCAGTAGAATTCCTTTTAATTTCTCCATTTGTTCGTTACTTAGGGTTGAATTATATTCGGGAAGAGTTCGGAGGTAGGAACGTATTTCATTCCTATAAATTATTTTAACGGTGTTGACTGACTGTGTGATAAAACTATTCCGAGAAGCAAAGATTACTACACCATGGATAGGAACTGATATATTGTACCGGCGGAAGAATTGGGAGAGTTGATACTTATATTCACTCAACTGGTTTGCTGGGCAAGGGTATTTATTTACTTTCCCATCCTCCTTCCGTTGGATAAGTTGGGAGGGATTTGTCGAAAACTCTAATTCACCAATAATGTTTTTCACTTCAAGGATAACGGCTCCATATGGGGTTATTATTAAGAAATCTAATTCAAACGCACATTCTGCAAAGAGAAACATTTTGTGAAAAATATAGCATTCATAAGGAAGGTTCATTTGCTCTAACTCTTTGTAAACAATCTCTTCTCCATAATCTCCCGCTTTAATAGCACCTATTTCTTTGGATATCCTTGCATATTGTGGATGTTGCGGAGAAAGTCTTTCCAATAAATCCGACATCCTTGCTACAGATTTGGATGGGGAATATGGTTTAATTATCAAATTTTCATCACCTCTTCAACAGAATAGCATGAATAATTAGTTTTTTCTAGATTAAATTTTTTAGGCGGATAGGGTTCTTGCTCGGGCGCTTAGTCTACTCGCGCGAGCGCATACGGCTCTTTCTCGAGCGTTCGACATCCTACCGGGTGGATAGGCGGCTTGCTCGAGCGCTTAGCCTACTCGCGCGAGCGCATACGGCTCTTTCTCGAGCGTTCGACATCCTACCGGGCGGATAGGCGGATTGCTCGGGCGTTTAGTCTACTCGCGCGAGCGCATGCGACTCTTTCTCGAGCGTTCGACATCCTACCGGGCGGATAGGGGACTTGCTCGGGCGCTTAGTTTACTTGCGCGAGCGCATACGGCTCTTTCTCGATCATTCAACATCCTACCGGGCTGATAGCGCGCTTGCTCCGGCGCTTAGTCTACTCACGCGAGTGCATGCGACTCTTTCCCGAGCGTTCAACATCCTACCGAGCGGATTGGCGGCTTGCTCGGGCGCTTAGTCTACTCTCGCGAGCGCATACGGCTCTTTCCCGAGCGTTCAACATCCTACCGGGCGGTTAGGGTTCTTGCTCGGGCGCTTAGCCTACTCGCGCGAGCGCATACGGCTCTTTCCCGAGCGTTCAACATCCTACCGGGCGGTTAGGCGGCTTGCTCGATCGCTTAGTCTACTCGCGCGAGCGCATACGGCTCTTTCCCGAGCGTTCAACCTCCTACCGGGCTGATAGGGACCTTGCTCGGGCACTTAGTCTACTCTCGGGAGCGCATGTGCATTCTTCCTTGGTGTATCACAACACACAAAAAAACAGACATCCAAGGATGCCTGTTTCTCCTATACATTATTATTTTACTGGTACTACTGATCCGCCCCACTCGCTTAGGATGAAGTCTTGGATTTCTTTAGATTTCAATGCTTCTACTAAAGCTTTGATCTCTTTATTTTCTTCATCGCCTGAGTTTACTGCAATGATATTTACGTATGGTGACTCATCTGACTCTTCAATTGCGATCGAATCTTCTAATGGATTGATACCAGCGTCGATTGCGTAGTTAGAGTTGATCAATACTGCATCGCCTTCTTCATTTTCATATAACTGAACCATAAGTGCTGATTCATAGTTAGCGTCAAATTGAAGGTTTTTAGGGTTTTCAACGATGTCTTTCACTTCAGCTTTTGTTTTATCAACACCATCTGCTAATTTAATAAGACCTTTAGCTTCTAACATAGCAAGGATACGACCGTGATCGGCAACGGAGTTACTCATTAAGATTGTTGCACCCTCTGGAAGTTCTTCGATAGAACCGTATTTTTTAGAATATAAACCGATTGGTTCAATATGTATTTCGCCAGCGTTAGCAAAATCATATCCAAAATCAGCTTTTTGTGATTCAAAGTAAGGGATATGTTGGAAATAGTTCGCATCCAAATCGCCTGAGTCCAAATCTTTGTTTGGTAATACATAATCTTGATACGTTTCTACAACAAGTTCAATTCCTTGTTCTTCTAGAATAGGTTTAACTTCTTCCAATATAACTGCATGAGGTACGTTAGATGCACCTACCACAAGTTTACTACTTTCTTCATCTCCACATGCTGCAAGTGTTAGTGCACTTACTGACAATAATGCTCCAGCTAAAAACTTCTTCATTCTCAAATCTCTCCCTTTTTATCTTATAATTTCTATGTGATCGAGTTCACTCGTTAACACCAATTATCGTTTATCTATTTTGGTAGTAATTGCATCGCCTATCCATTGGATGATAAATACCATGATTAATATTAAAATCGTAGCAACAAGTGTTACGTCTGTTCTCCCTCTTTGGAATCCATCCAAGAAAGCTAATGTTCCTAGTCCCCCAGCTCCGATAATACCCGCCATCGCTGTATAACCAACTAGTGAAATCCCCGTAACCGTAATCCCTGATACTAATGCGGGCATAGATTCTGGCAATAGAACCTTCCAAATAACAGTAGAAGTTTTAGCGCCCATCGATTTAGCTGCTTCTAGTACTCCCTTATCAATTTCTCGTAGAGCTATCAACACCATACGAGCGTAAAATGGAGCAGCTCCAATAACTAAAGCTGGGAATGCCGCATTTGGCCCACGCATTGTTCCAACTAAAAACTTCGTTAATGGGATTAATAAAATGATCAAAATAATAAATGGAATGGAACGGAATATATTAACGAAAGCTCCTGTTAACCAGTTAGCTAACTTGTTCGCCCATGCTTGATGAGGACTAGTTAAGAAAAGTAAAAGACCGAGCACTAGCCCAATAATTGCTGTCAGTATAGTAGATACTGCAGTCATATATAATGTTTCAACGGTTGCTTCCCACATTTTTGGCCAATCAACGTTTGGAAATAAATTATTAATCATTGTTGATCACCTCTGTATTTACTTTTTGTTCATGTATATAGCGGATGGCCTCATCCACCAATAATGCATCTCCCTCGAGTTGAAGGATTAGGGTACCAAATGCGCCATTTTGTGTATGCGAAATATTCCCTTGAACAATATTCACTTCTAAATCAAATTGCTTTATCAATCTCGAAAGTATTGGTTGCTCTGTTTGCTCTCCAACAAATTTTAGCTTGATCAACTTGCCATTTGGATAAAGCTCTTTTAAATGTTGTATTGTTTGTAAGGCTTTAGCTGAATCATTGACCTGTGAAACAAAACGCTTCGTTATAGGTTGTTGTGGATTTTGGAATACATCTAAAACTGCGCCTTCTTCTACCACATGCCCTTTTTCCATTACTGCAACGCGACCACATATTTTTTGTATGACCTGCATCTCATGGGTTATCAGTACAATAGTAAGACCTAACTTTTCGTTAATACTAACTAATAAATCCAAAATAGAATCCGTAGTTTCAGGGTCTAGCGCCGAGGTTGCTTCATCACAAAGAAGGACTTCTGGACGATTTGCTAGTGCACGTGCAATTCCGACACGTTGTTTTTGACCGCCTGATAATTGAGAAGGATAATAATGTCCACGTCCCTCAAGGCCTACAAGCTCAATAAGCTCGTTAACCCGTGTAGCACGTTGATCTTTTGGAACACCAGCTATTTCTAAGGGAAAAGCAATATTTTCTGCAACCGTTCTGGACCATAACAGATTAAAATGTTGGAAAATCATGCTTACCTTTTGTCTTACTTGACGAAGCTTCACTTCATTTATCTTTGTAATATCTTGATTGTTCACGATAATTTGTCCAGAAGTTGGTTTTTCTAATCCATTTAATAAGCGAATAAGTGTACTTTTACCTGCACCACTATAGCCAATGATGCCAAAGATTTCGCCTTTCTTTATGTCAAGATTCACCTCTTCAACTGCAACGATCGTACCCTGTTTCGTACTAAATTTTTTCGAAATATTATTTAAATTAATCACGCGAATCTTGCCACCTTTCTATGAAACACTTTATTACCTATTTATCACTAAGTAATGTTGTATGAATTTTTATATCCAGCATTTTAATGCTACTTATCGTGCCAAACAGTTACTATATAAATACATATACTTCCCATTTCGATCTAAAAAAACCCTCCTGCAAAAGAGCAGAAGGGCTTTAAGTTATCCATTTTAATAACATTCATCCATTCTCTCATTTCCCAAAGCATTTGCTTTGCGTGATTTGGCACCATTTCATTTACATGACGGTTGCCGGGCTTCATAGGGCACTTCCCTCCACCTCTCTTAATAAGAGTATTACTATTTAATTTGTCGGTATATCGTATATTATCACACGACTACTTGCTCGTCAATACTTTTTATAGAGTCTAATATAAATGGAACAGATTGAAAGGCATATATTTTTTTATATACCGCATCACCTTTAGCTATTAACAGACAAGGCACACTTTCAATATGATAATCCATTGCAAAATTCTCTAAGTAATTAATATTTGCTTGGCCAATCGAAAAAGGCTTCATCTCTTGTACAACTTGCATCATTTTACTAGCAACTTGGCATGTTCCACATAAAGGTGTATAAATATAAAACATCGTAAGCTTACCGCTTTTTTTATGACTATTCCACTGTTCAAGTGTCCATTCATTCACATTACATCATCCTAAAGTAAATATTCTCTCTTCACTTTTATATTAACACTTTTTAATATGGAAGCCAAAACTTTGAACGGAGTAGTCGCAACTTCGCAGTACATTGGGTTGGTGTATAGATGAATCGCCTCTGGGTATTCCTTCCTCACAACTGACCGAATTTGCTCTCCGGATTTATCTGCATCTAAAAACGCATATATAGGTATACCGTCATAAGGACTTAAAATTTCTTCAAGCTTTACATTTGATATCGTTCCATTTGTACAAATAATTTCTGTTGATTCGTCAAGAAGTTTTAAAAGCTTTAGTTTATCTGATCTTCCCTCAACGAGAATTATTTTTTCACTAAAGACAATAGCCATCAGCTTCTCTCCTAACTACGCCCTTTCCAATATTATATGAAAAAAACGCCGATAATAAGCGGCGTTTTCATAATTATTCTGAAATTAATTCTTCGTATTTTTCTGGAGATAGTAAACCATCCACTTCCGTTAAATCAGCTGGCTCGATAACAATCATCCATGCATTTTCATAAGGGGATTCATTTACATATTCAGGGCTATCTTCTAATTCTGTATTTACCTCTACAACTTTCCCGCTAATTGGTGCATACAGTTCAGATACGGTTTTTACAGACTCTACACTACCAAATGGATCTCCTGCTTTGATCTCATCTCCAACTTGTGGAAGTTCGACAAACACGATATCTCCAAGTTCAGATTGTGCAAATTCAGTAATACCGATACGGACATTTCCGCCTTCAGTCTTTACCCATTCATGTTCTGCTGAGTATTTTAAATCTTTAGGTGCGTTCATATTATATACCCCTCTCCATTATTAATACATTCATCTATTATATTCACATATTTTTATAGTAAAAACAAGTGACTTTAAGAAGTCTTCCAAACATCCTCAAACTGTTGATCCTTGAAGCCTAGCGTTAATTTTTTTCCATCAAAAACAACTGGTCGTTTAATAAGCATCCCATCAGAGGCAAGTAAGGATAATTGCTCATCTTCTGACATAGTAGAAAGCTTGTCTTTCAATCCAAGCTCTCGATATTTCATACCAGATGTATTAAAGAATTTTTTTAATTCCAATCCACTTACTTCGAACATTTTTTGAAGTACATCTTTTGTTGGTGGACTTTCAGCTATGTTGTTGTCTATGTATTCTAAATCATTGTCCTTTAACCATTTACTCGCCTTTCTACAAGTTGTACATTTAGGATAACCGTAATATTGAATAGTCATGTGGAACCACCTTTTTCTTTTTATCATACATAATAGTGTAAACGATGAGCAATCATTTTGAACAATGAAGAAGAAAATATGTATAAGCTTAATATCTTATAGGCAAGAAACACTAGATTCATGACATGCAAATTTAAGAAATACCGGACAAAAAAGATACCCAATCTTTAAGTTCAAAACCTGTTTCCAACGTTTCCGAAATGCTCTGGACTAACTTGTTGCTATATTATTGCCGATTGAATTTTTAGTGATGCTGGTTGGTTGTGACGTCCGTCACAACCAACCAGCATCATTTTTTTCGGTAATTTTATGGCGCTTATTTGTCCGTCGCTCTTCTACAACTTCTAGAAACACGTTAGTGCATTTTTGGATAACTAGAGAAAAGCTACTTTCCTATTCATGAAGCAGGCCCCCGAAGATACAATTTCGGAGGCTCTAACGCTACTCTATACGATAGATACCGTCTATTTTTATGTCGTATACTTTTTTATTAGTTGAAGAAATCCATACGAAATACCCTAATTAAAAATTTTTGATAACAAATCCAGAGCCTTTACATTGCATGCAATCCTCTGTATTCTATATCAACAGGAAGACTGATTTTATATACTCAAGATGCATAAATATCCTTATATCTAATGAATGATTTGGTCTTAATTTATCTTTACTTGCTCTCACCTATTGTTTACTCGCTCATTTCTGTGGCTTACTTGCGGTCGTAAACGATTTACTTGCTCTAGGCCTATATTTACTTGCGGACTTTTACCTTTTACACGCGGAGTGGATAATTTTACTAAATTTCATTACTCATTCACAGCCTAAATCTGTAGAATTGAATGACTAATAGTTGCTTTCCACTCAATTTGTCGACTGCAATTGATAGTGTCTTTAGATGCCCCTGCATATTTATCGTGTTTTTCATAAAGGCTTGATTTTAATTGATGAATAATGACTACACACTTAATTGATTGTAGTGGAAAGCGGCGACTCCAGCAGGATAAGCGAGAAAGTCGAGACCCACAGGGAGGATTCATAAATACGAAAGATTTAATACATCGTGTGTCGTTAATTTGTGAACGGAATCCCATTGTCCCGAGGAGGCTCGGCCTCGCCTGCGGAAAGCGTCCGCTTGCAACGAAAATCAACTGTATTATTATTAATTAGGGATAAATAAAAAAGCCGATCTACTAGAATCGGCTTTTTCGTTTATTTGATTAATGAACGTATTTTTCTGCTTCGATTAATTTTACAGATGCTTCACGTTTTTTCTCAATAACATTGTATGGTGTGTAGCGTGTTAATTTACGTAATGCGGAAATCATCATACGTTGATTATCTCCATCTACAGATGCAATAAGTGTTTCTTTTGCTGCCTGTTCGATTTCAATAAATGCTTCTTGTGTGAAGATTTGTGTATAAAGAAGTTTTTGTGCTGCTTTTTCTTCTCCATCACGTCCGATTGCTTTTTCTGTTCGTAGAACTGCTGATTCCATGGCAAATAAGTTGTTGGCAATATTAGCGATGTTCACAAGTACTTCTTGTTCTGCTTCTAGTTTTGTACCGAAACGTTGTGCAGCAAGTCCAGCAACTAGAATGCCAATTTTCTTCGCATTAGCTACTAACACTTTTTCCTGAGCAAGTGCTTCTGTTCCAACCTCTTCTGGCATCATCATTAATAGCTCTTCTTGTAAACCTTGTGCTTTTTGAAGAAGTGGTAATTCACCTTTCATCGCTTTTTTCAGGAATGTCCCCGGTACGATTAAACGATTGATTTCATTTGTTCCTTCAAAAATACGGTTAATACGAGAGTCACGGTAAATACGTTCTACTTCATACTCTTGCATGAAACCATATCCCCCATGTAATTGAACCGCTTCGTCGACGATGTAATCTAAAACCTCAGAACCTACAACTTTGTTAATAGAACATTCAATTGCATATTCAGCGATTGAAGCAGCAATTGCTTTTCCATCTTTTTGTTCTTCCGCACTCAACTGACTCATACGCTCTTCAAAATATCCAACTGTACGGTAGATCAAGCTTTCAGTTGCATACAATTTAGATGCCATAGTAGCTAGTTTATTTTTCGTTAAATTAAAGGAAGAGATTGGTGTCTTAAATTGTTGGCGTTGGTTTGTATAAGAAATTGCTAATTCTAACGCACGTTTAGATCCACCAATTGTACCTACACCTAATTTATAACGCCCAATATTTAAAATATTGAATGCGATAACATGGCCGCGTCCAATTTCACCCAGCAGATTTTCTACAGGAACTTGAGCATCCTCAAGGATTAGTGTACGAGTAGAAGAAGATTTAATACCCATTTTCTTCTCTTCTGCCCCAACAGATACTCCTGGGAATGTTTTTTCTACGATAAATGCAGAAAATTTGTCTCCATCTATTTTAGCGTAAACTACGAATACATCAGCAAATCCTGCATTTGTAATCCATTGTTTTTCACCATTTAAGACATAGTGTGTACCTTCTGCATTTAATTTCGCAGTAGTTTTTGCTCCTAATGCGTCTGATCCTGAACCTGGCTCTGTAAGTGCATAAGCAAATATTTTCTCTCCTGAAGCTGAATTAGGTAGGTATTTTTGCTTTTGTTCTTCATTACCAAATAGAACGATTGGTAATGTACCAATTCCAACATGTGCTCCGTGAGTAATAGAGAATCCACCAGCTACAGACAGTTTTTCTGCAATTAGCGCAGAGGAAATTTTATCTAAGCCAATTCCTCCATATTCTTCTGGAATGTCAGCAGCAAGCAAACCAAGATCTCCTGCTTCTTTTAATAAACGTACAGAGTGTTCGAATTCGTGATGCTCCAAGTTTTCTACTACTGGTAGCACAGAATTTTTTACATACTCCTCTGTCGTTTTCGCAATCATCTTTTGCTCATCATTGAAATCCTCTGGTGTAAATACGCGGCTTGCGTCTAAATCTTCTACTAAAAAGGCTCCACCTTTAACTGCATCTTTTAATTCATTCATGTTTATTTCCCCCATCCTTGTATTTTTAAATTAATTCGAACACTCCAGCAGCTCCCATTCCGCCTCCGATACACATAGTAACAACTCCGAATTGTTTCCCTTGACGTCTAAGCTCACTCATCAATTTCAAAGATAAAATAGTTCCTGTTGCACCTAAAGGATGACCTAGAGCAATTGCCCCACCGTTTACATTCACTTTATCCATATCTATACCTAAGTGACGAACAACTTGAATAGATTGAGACGCGAATGCTTCATTGATTTCCCAAAGATCGATGTCTTCGATAGATAATCCTGCAAGTTTTAATGCTTTTGGTACCGCTACAATTGGTCCGATTCCCATTACCTCTGGAGGTACTCCCCCAACTGCAAATGAACGGAATTTGGCAAGCGGCTTTAATCCTTGTACTTCTGCAACTTCACGATCCATGATTAATACAGCACCTGCTCCATCTGAAGTTTGTGAAGCATTTCCTGCTGTTACTGATCCACGAACATTGAATGCAGGGCGTAATTTAGCAAGAGTTTCTAACGAAGTTCCTATACGTACGCCTTCATCCATTTCGAACATGAATTTATTCTGCTGTGCTTTATTGTTTTCATCTACAAAATGCTTTATCACTTCAACTGGTACAATGTCATCATTGAACTTTCCTGCTGCAATAGCTGCTGCCGCTAGTTCATGTGATCTTACTGCAAATCCATCCTGATCTTCACGACTAATACCATACTTAGTTGCTACTTGTTCCGCTGTGTGACCCATTCCCATATAGTATTGCGGCGCTGTTTGTGCAAGATGTGCATTCGGACGAATCGTATTTCCCATCATCGGAACCATGCTCATAGACTCCACTCCACCAGCGATAATCGCTTCGGCATGACCTAGCATAATACGCTCTGCTCCGTATGCAATTGACTGTAAACCAGATGAACAGAAACGGTTTACTGTAATAGCTGGTGTTGTATCTGGCAGACCTGCTAATGCACCGATATTACGAGCAACGTTCATCCCCTGCTCTGCTTCAGGCATCGCACAACCTAATATAAAATCATCTATCGGACCATCATAACCGCCCGCTCTTCGTAATGTTTCTTTAACCACAAGTGCCCCAAAATCATCAGGACGTACAGTTGCTAAAGATCCTTTTTTCGCTTTACCTACTGGCGTTCTTGCCCCTGCTACTATGACTGCTTCACGCATGAGTTTTCCTCCTTTACCTTTATGCAAGATTAGTTGCGTAATGGTTTACCCTTCACTAGCATGTGTTGCATTCTTGCTTGAGATTTTGGATCAGCAACTAAGCTCAAGAAAGCTTCTCGCTCCAAGTTAAGTAAATATTGCTCATCCACTAATGTACCGTATGGAACTTCTCCACCTGCAATAACATAAGCAAGCTTTTTCGCGATTTTTAGATCATGCTCACTGATAAATCCAGATAAAAGCATACCTTCTGCTCCTAAAATAAGTGCTGCATATCCTGGAGATCCAGAAACTGGTACTTTTTCACGAATCGGTGCTTTATATCCGGCTTCTGCAAGAGCCAATACCACTTGTTTCGCATCGTATATTAAATGATCAGGATTTACACTAATTCCATCTGCAAAATTCAAGAAGTTATTTTCACGCGCTTCTTCACCCGAGGTTGATACTTTTGCCATTGCAATTGTTTCAAATACTTTACTTGCAACAGTAAGATAATCTATCTCAACACCGTTTGGAAGTCCTTTTAAGTGCTTAATATAAAGCTCTTTGTTACCTCCACCACCTGGTATAAGACCAACTCCAGCCTCTACCAAGCCCATATATGTCTCAGAAGATGCTTGGATATGAGCAGCTGGTAAGCATGTTTCTGCCCCTCCACCTAATGTCATTCCAAATGGAGCAACTACTACTGGTTTAGGCGAGTACTTAATTTTCATCATCGCATTTTGGAATTGACGAACAACAAAATCCAATTCGAAAATATTATCGTCTTGTGCTTCCATTAAAATCATTCCAAGGTTTGCTCCCACACTGAAGTTTTTACCTTGGTTACCTATAACAAGTCCCTTGAAGTTCTTTTCTACTTCATCAACGGCAAAGCTAATCATTTGAAGAATATCTAAACCAATTGAGTTCGATTTCGAATGGAATTCAAGCAATGCAACTCCATCACCTAAATCTATTAAACTTGCACCAGAATTAGATTTAATAACACCATGTTTTTTCTTATATCTTTTTAAATCAATTACCTTTTCACTAACAAAAACTAATGAATAATCAGTTCCATTGAAGTAGTATTGATCGCCATCTTCTTCTTTATAGAAGGATTGGAATCCTTTATCAAGTAATGATTGGACAAACGCTGGAATTTCAAGACCTTCTGCCGCCATCTTTTCAACTGATTCCTTTACTCCAATAGCATCCCAAATCTCAAATGGTCCTTGCTGCCAGCCGAATCCCCACTTCATCCCCTGGTCAATCGCAACTATATCATCTGCAATCTCCCCATGTAACTGAGCAGAATAGATTAATGTAGGACTCAAAATACTCCAAAGTAATTCACCAGTTCTGTCTTTCGCATAAGTTAATGTTTTTACTTTTGCCGCAAGACCTTTTTGTTGCTTAGCCATTTCCATTGAAGGCGTTTTTAACTTCTTCATTGCCTCATATTCAAGTGTTTCAGGATTTAGTTCTTTGATTTCTTTACCTTCTTTTAAGAAGAATCCTTGCCCAGATTTAGCTCCTAACCATTTGTTTTCAAGCATTTTTTTCAAAAATGCAGGCACTTCAAATACTTTTTGTTCCTCACCAGATGTTTGGTCATATACGTTTTTCGCAACATGTGCAAATGTATCCAAACCAACCACATCTAAAGTACGGAAAGTAGCTGACTTAGGACGACCGATTAGTGGTCCTGTAACAGAATCTACCTCTCCAACCGAATATCCTCTAGCTTGCATTTCGCGTAATGTTACTAGCAATCCGTATGTCCCGATGCGGTTTGCTATGAAGTTTGGAGTGTCTTTTGCGAGTACCACACCTTTTCCTAACACATTTTCCCCAAATTGCTTCATGAATTCTACGACTTCTGAATCCGTCGTTTTAGCTGGGATTACTTCTAATAACTTCAAATAACGCGGTGGATTGAAAAAATGTGTTCCTAAGAAATGCTTTCCAAAGTCCTCTGAGCGCCCTTCCACCATTGCATTAATACTAATACCCGATGTATTAGAGCTAATGATTGTTCCTGGCTTACGAACTGCATCTATTTTTTCATATAAGCTTTTTTTAACTTCTAAGTTTTCAACTACTACTTCGATAATCCAGTCTACGTCTTTTAGTTTTTCAAGATCGTCCTCTAAGTTTCCAGCAGTTATGAGCTGCAGGTTCTTCTTAGCAGTAAGCGGTGCTGGTTTTTGCTTCAACAATTTTTGAATAGCTGTCCCTGCAAATTTATTTCTTACTGCTAGATGTTCTAAAGTTAACCCCTTTGCTTCTTCATCTTTACTAACTTCTTTAGGTACGATATCTAATAATAATGTAGGAATACCAATATTTGCTAAGTGTGCAGCAATTCCTGAACCCATTACTCCAGAACCTAAAACAGCTGCCTTTTTAATTTGATACGTCACGTGCAAAGCCTCCCCTTTGTCTTGAATGAATACTCATTCATTTTAAATACAAAAAAAATAGAAGCAATCTCTATGTCTATTAGTTTAGAACAATATTTAAATTTTCGCAATAATAAAATGAATAAATAATTCTTTTTTCTTTCTCCGACATAAGAAACAGTGTACACTGTAATCAAAGTCATAGGAGGTAAGCAAAACATGCAAAAAATTACAACTACTGAACAATTCAATGAGATCATTTCTGGAGACAAAGAGGTTTTAGTAAAATTTGAAGCTGGATGGTGTCCTGATTGCCGTCGTATGGAAATGTTCATCGATCCAATAGTAGAAAAATATAACCAATATACTTGGTACGAAGTCAATCGCGATGAGCTACCTGAAGTTGCTGAAAAATATGAAGTAATGGGAATCCCAAGTCTTCTTATTTACCAAAACGGCGAGAAAAAAGCACATCTTCATAGTGCAAATGCAAAATCACCTGAACAGGTAACAGAATTCTTAGATGCACAGAACTAAGTAAGATAGTATCTATAAGAAAAGGCATTTAAATGTTGTACTGCGACGAGCTGTGCGCAGGAGCACGTTACAGATTTTTTAGATACTCAAAGAAAGTAAGACAGTATCTATTATGCAAGGCATTTAAATGTTGTACTGCGACGAGCTGTGCGCTGGAGCACGTTACAGTTTTTTTTAGATACTCAAAGAAAGTAAGACAGTATCTATTATGCAAGGTATTTAAATGTTGTACTGCGGCGAGCTGTGCGCAGGAGCACGTTACAGATTTTTTTAGATACTCAAAGAAAGTAAGACAGTATCTATTATGCAAGGCATTTAAATGTTGTACTGCGACGAGCTGTGCGCAGGAGCACGTTACAGATTTTTTTAGATACTCAAAGAAAGTAAGACAGTATCTATTATGCAAGGCATTTAAATGTTGTACTGCGACGAGCTGTGCGCAGGAGCACGTTACAGATTTTTTAGATACTCAAAGAAAGTAAGACAGCATCTATTATGCAAGGCATTTAAATGTTGTACTGCGACGAGCTGTGCGCAGGAGCACGTTACAGATTTTTTAGATACTCAAAGAAAGTAAGACAGTATCTATTATGCAAGGCATTTAAATGTTGTACTGCGACGAGCTGTGCGCAGGAGCACGTTACAGATTTTTTAGATACTCAAAGAAAGTAAGACAGTATCTATTATGCAAGGCATTTAAATGTTGTACTGCGACGAGCTGTGCGCAGGAGCACGGTAACAGAATTCTTAGATGCACAGAACTAATAAGAAAGGTTGTTTCTATAAGAAACAGCCTTTTCTTTTTAAATCGAGACCAAGTTGATGTATTCGGTATAATAAGAAAAAACAGAGGTGCTTATATATATGTCAAAAGAACATGAAATAATTGAATTAAAAGAAAAAATTGCTTATTACGAACGAATTATTAAAACAATTTCTACCCCTATTATTCCATCTATAGTTCCTAAGACCATTTTAATCCCTATTGCTGGCTATATGTTTAGAGAGCGCTTTGAAAATATTCAGACTAAAACTCTCCAATATATCGGAGAGCATAAAGAAATTGAACATGCAGTATTTGATTTTACTGGGGTTAATGTAGAAGATGTTGAAGCATTCGATTACAATGAACTTGCCATGTCTATTTCCAGTTTGAATAGCTCCCTTCGATTAATGGGAATTCGTCCAATTTATGTTGGGTTCAATCCTCGATTTATCCGTGAAATTGTTCACGCAAGTATTCAAGTGGATATAGAGACATATAAAAGCTTCCGTGAGGCATTGAACAAGCTACTAGTTGAATCCAACAATTTCATCGGTATGAAATAATGAAAAAACGGACAAAAGGTGCTCAGTCCTTTAAGTTCAAAAACTGTTTCTACCGTTTTCAGTAGGCTTCGGACAGTCTTATTGCTATATTATTATCGGTTAAATCTTTAAAGAAGCTGGTCGTGACTTACGTCAAGATCAGCTTCTTTTTTCTTCGGTAATCTTATGGCATTTGTCTGTCCATCGCCCTCCTACAACTCTTAGAAACAGGTAGGTGCGTTTTTGAATAACTAGAAAAAAGCTACTTTCCTATTCATAGAGTAAGCGCCAGAAGATACAATTTCTGGCGCAATTCGCTTCTTCATTGGGTATACACTTACTATTTCTTTTTTTATTTCCCTAGTATTAAGGGAAATCTACTTCCCTCATCCATCATTAAATAATAGCATCTCTAACTCAACAGCAATTTCATAAATTTTTTCTTACTACATTATCTAAAACTAATTCTATTTTCATAGCCATAACCTATGCTAAATCTTATAGTGAGTACTACACAATATATTGAATGTAGTGAAAGGTAGCGACTCCGGCAGGATCAGAGACAGATGAAACAGAAATCAGCTGTATTATTCATTTGTTTAAGTACATTAACCAAGACATTTTTATATACTTAATTATAACAACGAGCCCCCCATACTATTAAGTCTCTCCTTCATTCGTTAACTATTTAAAGTAAGTAGGGACATAGCTCAAAAAGTTGTAAAACATATAGGTCCATTCCTCGGTTTAAACCATTCATCTAGTTTTTTAGGATCCTGCTGGTGTACCTCTGCTTCTCCGCAATTATAAAGAGACTCTAATGTTACACAGCCCATCCACCATGAACTTAAATCGTGGATTCCGATAATAACATTCACCAGTTCATCCGTTTTTTCTACTTTATGAATTTCCCATTGTTCACTACTAAAAGATAATTCATAAACCCCGTGCTGCTCAGCAATAAATGAATCCTTTATTTCCAATATAATCTTTGTATTTTCCTGTGGTCTCCCTTGGCCATGAAAATTAGTGCCATTAACAAACGACTCTATATTTGTAATTCGATACATAATGCCTGAACCAGTAGTGGCCACTTCATGATAAACGCTTGGAATTACATGATTTGAATCATTTAATGGGTTTGAAAGACTATACAAAAATGATTGATCATTCGTACGGAAAATAATTCGATCTACTTGATCCTGCTGTGAACTTACCCAAGAGGCAAGTTGTTTATAGGCACTTGGGTTACTCCATATCCATTCGTGTATAATCATATGCTGATGCAAAAAATGGCTGTCTTTTACTGGGTCCAAAGTGAAAGCTAGCGCCCCAACTAAACGATTTCCCTCTTCTACTCCAACATAATATGTTTTTTTCGTTTTAATATATTGCTTTTCCTTCCAAGTTCTTTTCAACATTCCATGATTGTTTTGAGCGTATTCATTATATAGAGATACGATAGCATCCTCATCCGATGGTGTTAAAAACTTCACCTGGCTTTTATTGCCGTCTGCTATCAATTCACCAGGTTTAAATTTAAATTCGTATCGTAATGGACCGTACCCATACCCCATTTTCCGATAAAAACTAGGGTTAAAAGGATATAGTGAGACAAGTGCAACATTTTCCTGTCTAGCGTAGGCATGAAAATGGGATAGAAGTTGAAATGCAATTTTTTCTTTTTTATGTAACAAATGAACAGCAACCATTCCAATACCAAATATGCGCTGAAACTTTCCATTTATATTACATTCAAAATCATTCACTCGAAATATCCCAAGAAGTTCATCCTGTTCATCAAAACAACCAAAAAATTGTATCCCATTATCTTCATCTTGCTCTGTTGCCAATCGCTCCATGAATTCTTTTTTCTTTTCATCTGACTGTATGAGCATTCCAGGATATGCAAGAGAAGCTATATCGGCTGCCTGTTTTAAGTCCCCTGTTTGTAGTAACCTAATCATTCCATTTCCCCCTGTATTAACGATTGTGTTAAATTGTATTATAGATTAGACGAACAATTAAGAGAATAAGAATTTGCTTATCATTCTAAAAAAAGAGTTTTCCCATTTGTAAGGGAAAACTCTATTACTCGGAGGTCGACTATGAAATTACAACTGCCAGTTCAAGGTTATTCTCAATATGATTCATTGATTCAAGCTAATTATCGTGCTTCTGCTTGCGGACCAGTTACAGCTTACGTCTTGTTAAATTACTTATTTCCTCAAGCAAGTCCCTATCAGCCAAATGATTTATATAAAAAATTAGGTGGAACCCGCATTGGGTTATTTACCTATCGATTTATTCGAAACTTGCGAAAGTTGTTAGGACCAAATTGGAAAGTTAGCAAGTGTACATTACAAGTAGCTTTTAACGAATTGAAAAACGGCAGACCCGTTGCATTAAAATTCGATAAATACTTTTCGCTACAGTGGAATAAAAAATTCAATTTTTCCTATCACTGGGTTCCGCTTATTGGCTATGAATTAGTTGATAGTGAAGTGGTGCTAATCATCCATGACAATGGAGGTAGAAACCGCCCAAGTCAAATTAGAAGAGTTCGCTATTCAGATAATGCATCCATTCTCACTTTCGTTCAAATTACTCCTATAGAAGAATAACTATTTTTGAAGCTGTCTAGCCAATATAGTATAACCATGCTCATATAAGAAATCGTGTTTCTCCGCAGCGATATCTTGTATTAGTAAATGATCCAGCTCTGCTCCTATCGGGACATCTCTTCGAATTGTAGCTAGCTCTTTGGACAGTTTCAGCATCTCCAAATCCGTCTCAATTTTCGTTCTCTGGCCTGCTTTCAAAAGTGGCAATGCCTCTATGACTTTATCTACAGTTCCATAGGTTTGGACAAGCTGTAGTGCTGTTTTCGGACCTATTCCCTTAACTCCTGCATAGCCATCACTAGAATCTCCCATAAATGCCTTCACATCCGGAAAAAGTAATGGAGAGATCCCATATTCCTCAAGGAAACGACCTTCATTGTATACATCATAAATGGTAAAACCTTTTTTCGTGAACGCGATTTCTGTGGATGGCTCTAGTAATTGCAGAAGATCCTTATCTCCACTAACTATTGTAAACCTCGCGTCCTCCTTCCATTTATGTGTAACCGAAGCAATTGTATCATCCGCTTCCATTCCAGCTATTCCAAAGTTCATCCACCCTAAATGCTCAGACAAATCCTGAGCCATATCAAACTGAGGTATAAGCTCTTCGGCTGGCTTAGGTCGATTTGCTTTATAGCCATCATACAACTCATTTCTAAATGTAAGCATGCCTTTATCCCAGCAAATAGCCATATGAGTAGGCTGCATTAGATTTTGAGCTGCCAATACATGGCGAGCGAATCCTTGCACCGCATTTGTTGGAATTCCTTTGTCATTTTTAAAATAATTCCCGGACATTGCAGTTGCAAAAAACGATCTAAATAATAATGCCATTCCATCTATTACTAATACATGTGGTTTTTCCTGAGTCATTATAAACACCCTTTTTAATATAGTTTACTTATTATAACATGAGTAGATTTAATCTATTAAACAGTGGGTATATATATATAAATTAATAATTAATAGAATGGAGTACGAAAGATGAATATACATAATGGATCTCTTTATTGGCCTACTACTACAGCGCCATTCACACCAAAAACTACTTATGAACTACTAGACATATATGATGCAGTTATAGTTGGTTCCGGAATATCGGGATCACTTACTGCGCTTGCATTAGCAGATAGTGGTCTTAAAATAGCAATATTAGACAAGCGTGAGATGGCAACAGGGAGCTCTAGCGCAAATACAGGGCTCCTGCAATATTCGAATGATATTATGCTACACGAACTAATCGAACAAATTGGGGAAAAGGAAGCCGTTCGCTTTTACCAGCTTTGTTATGAAGCAATGGATGACCTTGAGAATATAGCAAAGAACCTACCCATCGAAGTAGACTTCATCCGAAGACCAAGTATATGTTATGCGAGCGATGAAAACGATGTAGAAAAGATAAAAACAGAATATGAAACATTAAAAAAGTTTGGGTTTCCTTGTGACTATTGGGAACGAAATGAAATGGCTGAAAAAATGCCTTTTGCCAAGAATGGAGCATTAGTGACATTTGGTGATGCGGAGATTAATCCACTGAAGTTTGTACATGGAATACTAACTAAATTAGAGGATTTAGGTGTACATTTATTTCCATATACAGAGGTGTTGGATGTATTTGAGGATAACGATAATTTAGATATACGCACCTCTGCTCAATCTTTTTATGCCAAACATATCGTCTACACAACTGGCTATGAAACAACTCCAGTAGGTAAACGGATTGGAGCCGATATTAATCGTTCCTATGCATTTGTTAGCAATCCAATCCCAGAGTTTAGTGATTGGTATGAACAAGCATTAATTTGGGAAACAAAGCGACCTTATTTATACATTCGCTCAACAGTTGAAGGAAGATTAGTTGTTGGAGGATTAGACGAGGATAAAACAGAAGCCCCTCACTCGGATGAAATCATTCAGAAACGAGCGGAAAATTTATTACACCAGGCTAAAGAGTTATTTCCTAATTATGATATACGAATAGATTATGCCTACGCTGCTAGCTTTGGTGAGTCCGTAGATAATATTCCATTTATCGGGCAACATCCTAGCAAACAAAACCAATTCTATTTACTCGGTTATGGAGGAAATGGAACTGTTTATAGTATGCTAGGCTCTCATATTTTAAAAGATTTAATAGTAGGAAATCGAAGCGAGGATGCTGAGCTTGTTCAACTTGAGCGGAAATATGGTATAGCATAATAATTGATAGTGTTTAGGAAAATATGTAGAGGATCATCTTCTAGGTATGACCCTCCATTCTTCTTGTTTGTCTGTCCACTTGGGAAATTAGGTGTTTTAGCATTAGACATTCCCGTTATAGACATTAAAAAATCACAATAAATGGGAAATAGTAACTTTTCGTTACTATTTTTGACGTAATAATCTTTAAAACGTCCGTAACATCTCGCATATGCATACTTTGAAAGTTGTACTTGTTCTTTAGATAGTCGACATGCTTTAAGATTTCTTCTAAAAATTGGATATTTTCCTTTGTATCTCTCCCAAAATTATGCGGATGCCACCATAAATGATAGAGTTCGTTTTTCTTTGCGGCCTTAGTCAATCCTTTTTTAATACGGCGGAGCCGAAGCTGTTCTAACATAGAAAATCTACTATTATAAGGTCTCAAGAAGCGACTAGAAGGAATGTTAACAATTGGATCTGTTTCGATATTCTTTAAACAATACGTGTGATTCCCAGATATATTTACATATGCATCTATTAGACGACACAATCGTTTCAGCCATGAATTTTTTTCACTTGTATGAGCTTTATACATCCAGGTCTTTTCATTTCCTCTGTATGCCTTTACTCCAAGCTTTTCGCATACATGTAAATAATGTGGGTTTACTTGGTTCCTTGGAAAAACTAAAGATGCTGTTTTTCCCAAGGAAGAAACAGCCTTCAAATCCTTTTCGAAATGCTCCTTATTTTGCCCATTTTCTAAGCAATAATAATGAGAAAAGGTATGTGTTCCTATCTCTTGATTGGATGTTTCTCGTATCATATCGATTAATGACATGCCGAAATGATAAGGGTCCACCGTTTCATTGGCCCCTACATTGGATAGATTCATTACTGGGCTAAATGCAGTATTTTCATAAGGTATATCCATCGTGTTAAAATATGATAAAAGTTCCTGTTTATCCTTACAATACAGCATACCAACAATCGCCCATGTTGCATGAATATCATATTTTAAAAACAATTGAAGTATTTGAGGTATAGCTATACGTGCACCCAAAATATTGTTGCCATATTCTTCTTTTGTATAAACATCATGTACTCCCCAATTTAGCTCAAAGTCCAATGAAATAATAAGAGCTCCCAGTTCCTCATCCTTTCCTCAGTTTAATCATTCGTCCAAAGAGCACTAATTTCCCAAGAATTGATGTTGCTTCATACCCTGAATATACTTCTGTAATTTCACCACCGAACTCAATTTTGAAACTACTAATATTTTCATTTGTGGTTAATCCACCCATGTCATACACCAAATTTTTTCTTCTTTTAAAATATAGAATACTTTGCCAAAACAAATATCGGCTAGCTATACTTAACATCCGCTTATCAATTGCATTATCCTTTAATCTAAAGTGAGATGCAGAGTATAAAGAAAAGGCAGTCTCCTCATCATTAATATAAACTTGGTAGGCAAGGATTTCACTATTACCGCTACTTATTATTCTAGTGATTATCAAATTACTAGATTCCATTAATAATTCCATTGTTTTAATGTGAAATGCACCACATTTATACGTATTCGTATGTTTGGCAAATTCATTGTAAAATTTTTGAAATTCCCGGATATTTGCTAGGGTTGGACGGTCTAATACCTCTATTTGAAAATCGTGCTTAGCTGCTTGTCGAATTTGTTTTCTATTTGTACGATGAAGGTCATTCAACAACTGTTCTTCAGTTTTTGTCAAATCGATAAGTAATGTATTTTGTTTTATTAATTGGTTAACTGGTCGATAGGCATGTGAAAAACCGATAAGGTGCGCAGGTTGTAATGGAATTTCACCAGTTTTTAAAAAGTAGCAATTTACTAGAGTCAAATTTATAAGCTTTCGCTTTACTAGGATTATTGTGGCACCCTTCTTTTCTTTTAGAATTTTTCTCTACTAGTTTTAGTTTTTCCTAAGACTCTTATAAAAGAAACTTTCTCGGTCCACTGAAACCCAAGTTGGGTTAGTAATTTAACACTTTCCTTATCCTTTGTATGAACACTTACAAATATATCTTTCCCTTTATAATGAGAATTCACAAACCCTAGAACTTGTAGAATATTTTCATTTTTCCAATCTCGTATATAAATGCTTCTTTTTTTTAGATTAAGGACTACCTCAACATCATCTAATCGTATGACATTTTCATTTACCCAAAATGCTTTTAATATGTCTTCTGAATAGAATCCTGCATATCCATTATAAATTTTCTGTAAAATTTCTTTTCGTTCATGTTCAGAGGTGAGAGCTAAATTTGGAGATAGTTCTTTAAAGCTAGTCTCTGTGTCCTCGACCACTTCAAAGTTTGAAATTTTCCCAATTACATAAGATCTCTTGTCAAAGATAAAGGGAAATAACTTCCTATTAATAACTCTTATCTTATATCTAAAACTTCCTTTTTGACGTAGAAAGTATCTAACTTTCCCTATCGTATTTCTTCGAAACAACACAACAGCTCTGTATTTTTTTACTTTAGAAATAAGTATATTCTTGATCCATAGTATATTTCTAATAGTCTTTGCCCGTATGGTATTTGTAGAAAATATAGATTTTCTTGTATAGTCCACATCAGTATTCCAATCCATCTTATAAGGTTCATACCCAATACTCATATCCAATTTTAGAAACCCTTCGGATATTAAATGGCTAACTTTTTCTTTTATCAATAATCTGCCTGGCCCATAACAATCAAAATCCGAATCATGTCCTAATACATATCCTAAATAACGTGTACGACAAGTAAATCCATACGTAAAAGCAACCTTTTCTTCTTGTACTTGAAGTGTTGTTAAACGAACTGAAAACTTTCCTTTGGGTAACTCAGCTAGATATCTAAAGAACTCCAGCTTACTTTCTGAAGAAAAGCCGCTTGTGTCATTTTTCTTCTCCCATCGTCGCTTATGCAATCTAACTATCTCGTCCATATCATTAGACTCCAATAGTTGTAAGGAAATTTCACCTAACCCCCTTAACCTCTTGTCCCGTCGATCCATCCCATGCAGTTTTTTTCGAGATTTCATATACTCATCGACATCTAGATTCTCAAGATTTATAAACGGTGTAATAATGGAAAAGTGGCGTTCTTTCAAATTCCTTGCATTTACATACTGTGATAATGCATACGGAGTATTCGTACTCTCTAATAATCCATGGAGATAAAATACGATGCTTTTTTTTCTACTTATCATTTCATCCAATACAAACATAATGGCTCGGCTTGCATCAGATCTCCTAACAATAATATCCATATAGTTTGCTACTCCAAAAGCTAAAAAGTGACACATATAGCCAAACCATGTTTTTTTGAATTGAAAGGGAAAAAAGGCAATAACCCGATTATGATCCTGTACTGCTAAGATTTCTACATCTTCTTTAGACCCCAATATTTTCCACCAGTTATATACAAACTCGTATTCTATAAAGGGATTAGTATTTTCGTTTTCCTCTGTTATCTTATTCCAGTCCTGTTCGTAAACTTCTAAATGTGAATAAGATTTAATACTAATAAGCTTCAAATAATCCTCCTTCGTTTATAATTGTTCCACCATATTATAAGATTGAATAATTTCTTCTATACCCTCTTCCAATGAATAATTAGGTTCCCAATGCAGTAGGTTTACAGCTTTTTCATTTGAGAGTACACTTCGTTTAATCTCCGAAGCATCTAATTCTTTTATAAGCGGCTCTATTTCTATATTGGTAACATGAGAGATTAGCTTAAATAATTCATTAATCGTTGTTTCTATGCCTGAGCTAATTTGGAAGACACCCGTTTCATAAGAAACTAATGCTGTAAGACAAGCGGCGGCAACATCTTTTACATAGATAAAATCCCTCGTTTGACTACCATTGTTAATAATCGGTGCTTCCATTCTGGAAATTCGATTTAATAAACTGTCAATTACCCCACTCTCCTGATTGGGTCCAAACACATTAGAAAATCGTAGTATACAGCTTTTAAGGCCAAACATTTTTTCATATAAGTGTACATAATTCTCCGCGGAAATTTTAGATAATGCATAAAAAGAAAGAGGAGCCAATTTTGAATTCTCTTTTACTGGCAAAGAAGTTGGATTCCCATAAACAGCTGCTGAGGAAGCTAATATAAACTTTTTCACATTAAATTGATTGGAAAGCCGGAGAATATTGAGTGTACCTAGAACATTCGCTTGGCAATCTTCTATTGGTCTCTCCATAGATTCAAGTACCGAGGATTGAGCTGCTAAATGGATAACAAAGTCAGGCTGTTCAAACTGAAAAATATGTCCTATTTCTTCGCTATTAATATCTGCTTCATAAAAGGTAGCACCCAAAGATACCCTGCTTTTATTACCTTTAGATAAATTATCTAAAGCAACTACTGAATATTGATGATCTAAAAGCTCTTGTACCACGTATGATCCTATAAATCCTGCCGCTCCTGTAACTAGTACCTTCAATCTTTTTCCCCCAATTTTATTAAGTTTTTATACGTAAGAAAGGTTTTATAATACATCCTTTCAAATGTAAAACTAGTTTCATATATTTCACGACTTTTTTTGCCCATCTTTTTTCGAAGCGAAGGATTTTCTATTAAAGTGGAAAGTAATTCAGGTAAATTATGGTGAATTAAATATCCGTTTTCAGAATTCCTAACCGCTTCCTTGACTCCACCTACATTAGAGGCAACAATTGGTAGTCCGTGCGACATCGCTTCTAATATTGAAAGTGGCAACCCCTCCCACGATGAGGTCAACACAAAAATATCCGCATCCATTAGTAGTTCCGAAACGTTAGAATGATTACCTAAAAAAGTTACTTTATGCCCCATGTTATGCTCTTGAACATATTGGGCACATTGTTCTTTCAGCCTTCCATCACCTGCAAATATCATATACCAATTTAAATCCTTAATAAGGGACAGAGCCTCTAAAAGTTCTAAATGTCTTTTCGGTGTATCAAAACGGGCAACCATTAAAATTTTCACCATTTCAGTAGGTACTAATGGATTGTTTGGATTACTTTGATCCATCACACCGTTGTGAATCGTTTCTAGTTTTGTGGAAGTTAGAACTTGATGCTGCAATGCTAGAATTCTGTCATAATCACAAACGGTAATAACTTTTTTCGTTATTTTACCTATCCACTTTTCTACCCTGCGATAAAAAACCTGTTTATTTTTTCCTACACCTTCTGTGAACGCCCAACCATGAGCTGTAAATACGAAAGGAATCCGAAGTGACCAACAAGCAACTCTCCCAAGTATGCCAGCTTTGGAAGAATGAATGGCAACTATATCAGGGTTCATTTGTTTCAATGATTTTCGCATTTCAAAAAAAGCGAGTAAATCCTTGACCAAATGCATATTCCTTAATAAGTGCTTTATTGGAATGTACTCAATTTCATTTACATATAGCTCATCTGCAAGTTTTTTTTCTGTTCCGTATAGAATGGAAATATGATGCCCTTCCTGTGCAAGTCTTTTGGAAAGGTCTCGAACATGTACTTGAGCCCCCCCTACTTCATGCATATGTGTGATCAGTTGAACAATTCTCATTAACATCCCTCATTCCATTGATGTAAACGAAGAAATAATTTATATAGACTTTCGACATTAATATTAATTGCTGTACTTACTTTAATGAACCGTGAGTTGAATTTAATTACACTACTATCTAAATTGATATTTTGAAGCTACTTTGTTCATCCAAGCATTATTTTCTATATACCATTGAATTGTTTTTGCAAGACCTTCATTGAATGAATAAGATGGAGACCATCCCAACTCTCTACTCATTTTAGAATTATCGATTGCATATCTCCTATCGTGCCCTAGACGATCAAATACAAATTGGATTAAATTCTCACTCTTATTTAAATAATTTAAAATCAATTTAATGGTTTCTATGTTTTCTTTTTCATTATTTCCACCTATGTTATATACTTCGCCAAGCCTTCCATGATGGAACACTACATCAATAGCAGTACAATGATCATCTACGTGTAACCAATCCCTTACTTGTTTTCCATCACCATATACTGGAAAAGGTTGATCCTTTAAAGCTTGAGAGATAATCAACGGAATTAACTTTTCATGATTTTGATATGGACCGTAATTATTTGAGCACCTTGTAGTGATAACAGGGAGTTTATAAGTTTCATAATATGCTCGTACTACCATATCTGCTGAAGCTTTGGAGGCTGAGTAAGGACTATTCGGAGAGAGAGGCGTCTTTTCTGTAAAATATCCATCTTTACCTAAAGCACCATAAACTTCATCCGTAGAAATTTGAACAAATTTAACATTTTCTCTATATTCAGTAGAATACTTATCCATTTTATTTATCTTCCAATATTGTTTTGCAACATCTAACAAAGCTTGTGTTCCTAACACATTCGTTTTTAAAAAAACTTCAGGATTATTAATACTGTTGTCTACATGAGATTCAGCTGCAAAATGTATAACAGTTTGAATATCGAATTGTTGAAAGAGTTTAGTTAAAAGTTCACGATCACAAATATCTCCTTTAACAAAATGATATCTTTCCATTGGTTGTATATCTTGTAAGCTTTGGAGATTACCAGCGTAAGTTAACAAATCCAGATTGACTATGGTGTAATTATATTTCGATAGCATATATCGTATAAAATTCGACCCGATGAATCCTGCTCCACCTGTAACTAAAATATTCATCTTAATCTCCTCTATGCTCTATTAGAAGTCGCAACATCAACCAAATACTGTCCATAATTTGTCTTCATTAAAGGTTCTGCGAGTTGTAACAATTGCTCTCTAGAAATATAGTTTCTGCGGAAAGCTATCTCTTCAATACAAGAAACATATAATCCTTGTCTGTTTTGAATTGCTTCTACAAAATTCGATGCTTCTAGTAGAGACTCATGAGTTCCTGTATCTAACCAAGCTAACCCCCGCCCCATGATTTTTACTTTCAATTCTCCTAATTTAAGATACTCATTTATAATAGAGGTTATTTCTATTTCTCCACGAGATGAAGGTATTACCTTTTTTGCAATGTTTATCACTTTGTTATCAAAAAAGTATAGTCCTGGTACTGCATTGAAAGATTTTGGGTTTTCTGGTTTTTCTTCTATTGAAATTGCATTGCCTTGTTCATCTACTTCCACAACCCCATATGCTCTTGGATCCTTTACATAACACCCAAATATAAACGCACCTTTTGACAAAGTAGAGGCTACTTCCTGTACTTTATAACCAAAATTAGATCCATAAAAAACGTTGTCCCCTAGCACTAAGGCAACTGGGGAATCACCTATAAACTTTTCACCAATAATAAAGGCGTCCGCTAAACCAGTTGGATATTCTTGAACAGCATAAGTCAAATCCATTCCTATTTTAGTACCGTCACCCAATAACTCTTGAAATCCCTCTATATCTCTTGGAGTAGAAATAATTAATATGTCTCTTATTCCCGCGAGCATTAAGACGGATAGAGGATAATAAATCATTGGTTTATCGTAAACTGGTAGCATTTGCTTAGAGATAGCTTTTGTTAGCGGATATAAACGAGTACCAGTACCACCAGCTAAAATAATTCCCTTCATATTGAATCACGAATCACTTTACAAATTTCCTCCACTGATTCAAGTTGCAATTCACCATAAAACGGCATAGCTAGCACTTGGGTAATAGCTTTTTGAGCAACTGGAAGATTTTCTTTACGAGCTGATTCCAAATGCTCGTACCACTCAAAGTCACTACATAAAGGATAGAAATATTTTCGCGTAAATACGTTGTACTCTTTTAGTTTCTTGTGTAGCCAATCCCTTGTTTTACCATACAACTCTTCATCTATTTGAATGACAAAATATTGATAACTGCTGCATTCACCTTCTAATTTCGTCAACACGTTAATACCAGGTACATCTTTCAAATACGATTCATAAGCTCTTTTTATTTGATGCCTTTTCTTCCGTTCGGTTTCCACAAGCTTTAATACTTCAAGTCCAACTACCGCCTGAATTTCGTTTAACTTTGCATTTAGTCCTGAAAGAACAACTTCCTCTGGATTTGCGATTCCGAAATTTTTTAGAAGGCTTAGTTTTTCAACTAAACTATTGTCTCTAAATGTCAATGCTCCACCTTCAACTGTATTAAATAGCTTTGTTGCATGAAAGCTGAACATCGTCATATCGCCATAATAACCAATAGGTTTATTATTTAGATTAGTCCCGAATGTATGGGCACCATCGTAAATTAGCTTCAAATTATATTTGTTTGCGATTAATTGAATTTGTTCGACATCACATGGATTTCCAAATGTGTGAACACCAAGAATTGCAGAAGTTTTTTCAGTAATGAGGGGTTCGATTTTTGCTGCGTCTAGGGTAAGTGTTGTAGGTTCTATATCACAAAAAACAGGAGTTAAATTATTCCAATCAAGAGCTTGAACAGTTGCGGGAAAAGTAAATGGAGTAGTAATCACTTCTCCTGTAAGGTTTAAAGCTTTTAAACCTAAGAGTAATGCGGATGTACCATTATTAAATAAAGATAAATTTTCTACATCTAAGTAGTTTTTTAATTCAAGTTCTAACTTGGTTTGCTGCGGACCACTATTAGTTAGCCATTTACTCTCCCAAACTTCTTTAAGCTTACTATTAAGATCATAAACATCTGGAAGCAATGGTCTTGTAACATAAATAGGTTCTTTAAACTTAATTTCTATAATGGATAGCCTCCTCAGATTTTTGTATAGTATTAATAGCTTCATCACCAATAATTTGGATATCCTTATAGCCAATCACACCAATTTTTGCTTCCAGTACTGCTGGATCTACTTTTTCTTGTTTTAACCATGAAACAATTGCTTTCGGGAGATTTACACCTGCGTAATGACTAAATGGATAGCCACCACCGAAACGTGCATTCATTTCCAAAATATAAGGAACTCCTTCCACAATGAATGCATCAACATCTAAGTTCCCAATATGATTGGTAATATCTCCTAGCTTTTTTCCAATAAGCTCAAAAGCTTCATCCTTTACCGTTTCTGCAGTATCTGTCTCTCCAGATCTCATTGCACACTTTTTCTTTACAATTGTATTCATATATTTTCCTTGTAAATCATTTATGATGTCTAAACCATATTCTTGGCCATTTAGTTTTTCTTGAATAATTACTGAGAGTTGATTGTCCTGATTTGACTCATATGACAGATACGAGTCATGAATTTTTTTTTTGGCTTTTTCAAATAGTACCTCTAGCTCATTCGTATTATCAGCTTCAAAAATCGAAATGGAGCCCATACCCCATCTAGGTTTAATTATCAGTGGGAACTCTATATTTCCTTGTTCAATTGCATTTAATGCATCTGAAATTTTCAAGAAAACCTTTGGTGTTTGAAAGTCATAGGAAATAAGAAATTTATATGTTTCCCATTTATCATTGCATATTCTAATTATCTCTTTACTAGAAACAATTACACTAACTCCAATTTCATTGAACTCCTTTTTGCTGTTCGTAAGAATCGGAAGATCAATATCGAATAAAGGAATGATTGCGTCTATGTGATTTAATTGGCAATAGTTTTTTAAAAAAGGAATATAGTTATCATCATAGATAAGGGGTGTTATGACAGATTTATCTCCATACTTCATTGCGGTTGAGTTTGTACTATTCCCTACATGTACCTCACCTTCATCTCCTAAAGCCTCTTTAAAATAATTAACCAAATAGCCTCTTCTTCCGGCGGATGTTAACAGCAAATTCATATATCTTCCCCAATCTATATTTTTCTCTTAAATAATAGTGAAATTATTAATTCATATATAATCTCTAATTCCTTGACCTTCAAAAGCTTGGAAAGTCCAACGTATACAATAATGCCAATCATTATTTGACAGAGTAATAAAAAGAAATGATTCTCAGGTAATAATGGAGCTACTGCATAAACGGAAATCCCCATGAATAATGAAATCCCAAAGGATGGCATAATATCCTTCAGCTGCTCCCAGCTCGAATAGGAGATCTCTCTTGCTGAGTAATACATATTAATAAGCAATGAAAGATAAGAATTTATGACCGCTGCGCAAATTAATCCAATGATTCCTAGCTTAAATAAGAAAGAAAGTACAATAAGTATGGTGAGAAGGCCTTTTTTAATAATTTCTAATCGCAAAAACAAATCAGATCTACCTTTGACTTTTAATATGTTAAGATTTAATGCGTGGATTGGATATAGCATACCCGCAAGACACAATAGTTGAAAATAGTATACTGAAGGAAGCCATTTTTCCCCAAAGAGAAGTTGAAAAAGAGGAGTAGCGATAACAGCTATCCCTACCATTAAAGGGAAATTAATAAACGCTATCGTCTTGATTATTTTTCTGAACACTGATTTAAGTCGTTTCTCATCCTCTCGAGTACTACTCAATACCGGGTAAGTCACTCTTTGAACGGTTGCAACAATTGACTGTGAAGCCATATCTCTAATTCTAACTGAATTGCTATAATAACCAAGTTGAGCAACTGAGTAAAACTTACCAATAATCAAAAAGTATAAATTATTGTAAAACGTATCAATGAGACCAGATATAAGTAGCTTATAACCAAAACTAAAATACTTTATAAATGATTGTGTGCTAAATATTAATGAAGGCATCCATCTATTAAAGCTCCATAGTAAAAGGGTTTGTACAAATTGCATGGATATCATGTTAGCAACTAGACTCCATACCCCAAAACCTAAATATGCCATAGCTATTGATATACTTCCCGAAGTTAAAACAGCTATGACATTTATTTTCATTAATGTTTTGAAATCTAGAATTTTGGTGAGTTTAACTCTTTGAATAATTGCCAATGAATTCATTATAAGTACAAGAGAGAGAACACGAATAATTCCAATTAATTCTTTACTTTGAAAAAACATACTAATAGAAGGTGCAGCAATATATAAAAGAAAATAGAGCAAAATAGAAATAAATAAATTAAAGTAAAATACCGTGGAATAATCCTCTTGGCTCGTATTTTGATCCCTAATCAATGCCTGTGAAAAACCACTATCCACTATAGAATTTGAAATTGCTATTAACACTAAAATCATTCCGATAATACCAAAATGTTCTGGCAGCAATAATCTCGCAAGGACAATTTGGATAACAAACTGAAACCCATGATTTGCAAATAAATCTGCGGAACTCCAAAACAATCCTCGTAAGGTTTTATTTTTTAAGGAGTTTGAACCGTGCATATATAAGCTCCTAGTGTTTTATTTACAATGCTTATATTTCATTTCATTTATTTATTTTCATTCGAGCTAAAATTATATAAAGAATTGGTAAATGGCATTTTACATAAATCTCAATTCTTTTTTTAAAGCCCATTTCATTAATATATGCTTTGAACTTTGAGCTTTTCAATTCACTTATATCTTTCTTAAGTAGCAGTATCTCAAATTCTAATTTCATTATTTTTTTCTCTATTTGCATAGAGTACCTTAAATTCGTATAGGTATTAAAAGCTGTTAAAACTGAAATATCTCCCATATAAACTTCTATCATTTTTTCTTTAAAATTTTTGTCTTCGTTTAAACGACTTGACCACGAACCTTTAACTCCAATTCTATATACCGCCATACCTTTGTCTATATAGTAGGTATATCCTTTACTCGAAAGTATTAACTGCATTGGATAATCGCCTACATGAGCTTTCCAATAAAAATCAGGTGGAGTTTCCATGAATTTTTTCGGATATAGCAAGGAACCAGTTGGACAAAACCCTCCGCCACCTGAAATTATATCTTCTATAGGACTTACTTGATTTTCCTTATAAGGTCTAATTTGCTTTCCGGTTGATTTTTTAGGAGCTTTTATTATTTCCGCTGCATGAAAACACAAACTGCAATTTGGATGGCTTTCCATATATTCAACTTGCTGTTGTAGCTTGTAAGGGTCAGTCCAATAATCATCACCCTCGCATTCTGCAATATATTTACCTTTACTATGATTAAGAAGTCTGTGAGAATTCTGCCTAGGACCGACATTCTTTTCAGAAGTTATTATTCTAATTTTCTCAGGATACAGTCTTGCGTATTCTTCTATTATTTCCCTAGTATTATCTGTACTACAGTCCTCCCCAATGAGAATTTCATAGTGGAAATTTGTTTTTTGCATAAGGAAACTCTCAATTGCGTCAGCTATATAATCTTCATGGTTATATGTAGTGCAATTAATACTGACAAGAATTTTCACAATTTCACACCACTTTCAATTTATTTTTCAATTATTTAAGTTTTTTTCATTCTTTTAAATTTCGCTAAGTCTACTATCTGTATAAGTAGACCCATAATTAATAAGTATAGAAAAATATAACCTAAAATAACTGATTTAATTTCCTTTTGAAAAATTATCAATAAAATGTGAGATGAAATTAACCAAATTAAAGCAATCAAATGACTAAATATAAGTATATTTAAAAACAGGAAATTAAAAATTAAAAGTAAATAAGGGAGTGGCTGTAAGCGAAATAATTGGATGAAAAATCTTTCCTTAATAGCTTTAATAAAAACTTGACTAGTGCCAATGAAATTTTTTTTGTTTTTTATTATAAATAGGTTCATTATTTTTTCTTTAGTATTGGGAATCTCAGTGTAATGATTCACCATAACCTGATCGATGATTTCAACTTTATAACCTTTCTTTGTCATTCTTGAATACAATTCAATTTCTTCATTTGCATATATATTACTGGACCAATTACCTACTTCAAATAAGGCTACTCTTCTTAATAAAACTGCTCCTCCAAAGTACCTTGCAATACCATTTTTACTCTTAAAAACTCGATACCTATTTTTATTACGTTCTCTATCAATATCTTTATATTTACCTACAAAACCAAAATTACTTGTTACATTTTCAAAGTTTAATAACCATTCAGTAAATTGATCATTTAACTCCATGTCTGCATCTAGAAACAATATCCATTCTTTTTCAGTAAAACTTGCACCAATTTTTCTGCCCAATGATGCTGACAAATCTTCATTCCTGCTTAATTCTATTACAAAATCAAAAAAACCTTTTGCCATTGTTACGCTGTTATCTATAGAAGCAGAATCTACATAAATCCTTTTATTTATCAATTTATCAATTTTATTAATTGATAATTTTAATGCATTTAAATTTACTTCCTCGTTTCTACCAATTACAACAAGGTCTAACCACAATCAATTTCAACTCCTTCTTTTTATCTAATTCAATGTTTACTAGAAAAGTTAATACACTATTGGGTTAGAATATTAGGAGATTGATTAATTTCAGATATTGATGTAACACTAAAATCATTAGTGGTTCCAAAATAGTTACAAGTAATAACAGTGAGAAATAAAAATAGAGGAAAATAATCCATCATTACTGAGTCGAGTGAAAAATTTGAAATCAGTAACACAAATAGTGGTAGCTTATTAAATCCCTTCATTTCCTTCATAATATTATTGTCAAATACAACTTGTTTTTTAACGTGTCTGTACGATGTAAATATAAAAATTAGTAATATTAGAATTCCAATAAAACCCAAAAAATAACAGTATAGCAAGTACATATTATGTGCTGCATATCCTCCCAAAAATCCCGAACCAAATCCATTTCCAACAAGGAATATGCGTAAACTAGATAAAATTTCCCTAATATATAAAAGCCATAAATCTGATCTGCCTGTAGTAATAGAAACTGTTGAACTTCCTTCTAATGAAAAACGAAATAAAGTTGCTTTTATAAAATTTATAAATCCTAATGGTAACATGACTAAAAAAGAGATCATTAGAACAAAACTAAATTTTAAAGCAGTAATTATATTATTTTTTATATATATAGCGCAGATGAATGAGATTATTAAAATGAGCAAAATTAAAAACATTTTAGAAAGAGTATTGATACCCATGAATACCAAGATGAAAATTAAAAAGTTTTCTTTAAGATGTCTTTTTTTATATCCAGAAATAACAATCAATAGCGAAATACCAAATAGTACTTGAAAAGCAAAATAATTAGGGTCTATATCTAAACCACTAAATCTCATATAGAGATGATCATTCTGGTATACTGTAAAACTTTCACCCATACTTTGAATATGCAGTTTAATTTGCGGAATGAATTCACCTAACATTGCTACAATACCCGATATGGAAAGACCAAAAGTGTAGTAAAGAACGTAACTATTAAAACTATCAATATTTTTGATAGTTGAAAAAGCAACTGTAATTGTAAAGAAGTTTAGAACAAATCCCAAAACTATAAATAATCCACTGCTAGCATTAATGCTAAAATTAAATAAAATATATAAAACAAAAAACAGAAATCCTAATAATACTTTTATGTTTATTTTATTTCGATTTACTGTTATAAATATTGCACAGGACATTAAATATATGAGTTGAAGTAAGTGAAAAAAGGAGAATCCTCCCTCTTCTAATTTCAAAACATAAATCCATGTACAGAAAAATAATAAAAATTTTATTTTACCCTCTAATCCTTCTCTAAAGATTCCATAACCTATTGCTATTAGAAACAGGAATAAAAATAATTTTTGACCACTTATTAACATAGCTAATATAGACAGTACTCCAAAACTAATGAGTACTTCATTTCTTAATAGTCTATCAAACCTCATTTTATACCCCTTCCTAGCTTTTGATAAATTATATTAATATTAGAAGATTAGAGTCTATAAGAATTAAAAGAGGTTTATCAGAGTGTTTGATTTTAATAGTCCGATATTTAATAAATAAGATCCTTCAGCTGTGTTAATGCCAAATGATTGAAATTATTTTTCTTTTTTATGTTTTTCTTCAATTCTAGTAATATTAATTCACCGTCAAGAACTGACTTCAAAACTTCATAAAGAGATTTAATGTCATTATTAACAATTATCCCTTCAAAACCGTTTTGAATTTGCTCTTCTGCAGAAGCGTAAGCGGTAGTTATTATTGGAGTACATAATATTAAAGCCTCATTTATTACCATTGGAAACCCCTCATATTCAGAGGTAAGTACAAAAGCATCCGCATCCTTAATAAAAGGATAAGGATTCACTTTCTCCCCTACAAACGTTATATAATCGCTCACTTCATATTTTTCAGAGAGTATTTGATTTTTTTTCAAATCAGGACCATTTCCAATAATCCACCATTTGAAATTTATATAGCCACTCATTTTTAACAATTTCACTACTTCTATGATTCGATCTATTCTCTTTGAAGCGTTGTCTATTCGAGCTACAGTTACAAAATTAATAATATTAGTTTGGAATAATGTTGGAAAAGAATTTGCACTTTTGTATATTTCTTCAATTGGAGTTAAATTATAAACTACAGAAGACTTATAGCTATAAAATGGAAACAAACGATCAAAGTCATCTTTCCCTACTTTCGAAACATTAACTATTGAGTCAAAGCCCCTGTATGACTCAATAATTTCTTCTTTACTAAACTTAGCTTTAATCGGATCTGTATGAATCCATCCTATTTTTTTGTTCGCAACGACTTTTTCAGTGACAAATTGATTGCAACCCCTATTAAAATAATTACCTGGAACATCATTAAAATATGATATAGCAACATCATATGAATTTAAGTTTTTCTCTAATGAGAATAGAATCTTAAAAAAGTTACTTGATCCCACTATTCTTACTAAAAACATCAATATAATTCTCATTATCCAGCTAAATAGCTTTTCATACTTAATCACATTCTTAAATGGCGTAGCTGTTAATCTTAATAGATAGCTACTTTTAATGACATTTACATTTTTAGGTATTTCTCCGAATAATTCTCCTCCAGGTGAGAAAAGAAATAAATCAATATCAATATCTTTCTCTGTTGCTAATACATTTAATATATTTATTAGCGATCTCTGTATTCCACCTATATGTAAGTTGTAACCTACAAATAAGATTCTCATATTAAATTTCACTCCTAAATTTTAGCTCCATTATGATTATGAATTTTCTTTCATTCTTTTCACCCATAATACTGATAATAATAATGATTCTTCCCGATTTTATAGTTGTTAAGAATTGTTCCAAGTATGTTTGCATAGGAAGCTTGGAGTACTTCTTTAGCTTTAATGACATTTACTTTTTCCGTTGAACCTGAGCTGATAACAAGAATAGTACCGTCGCATTTGCTGGCGAGTACTTGTGCATCAGAAACGGACAAGACTGGAGGGGCATCAAATATTATTAAGTCGTATTTTTCTTTTACTTCTGTTATTAGCATATCCATTGAAGTCAACTCAAGAAGTTCTGCTGGATTTGAAGGTATTGGTCCACTTGTAATAAGATCTAATCCATTTATTCCAGATTCTTTCACTACTTGGTTCAGATTCCAATAGCTCGTCAGTAAGTTGGTTAATCCAGGAGTGATTGTTTTAAGAAATGTATAATGCATCGTTGGCTTTCTCAAATCTGCATCGATAAGGAGTACTTTTTTTCCTTCTTGCGCAAATGCAATGGCAACATTCGCTGCTATTGTTGATTTCCCCTCTCCAATAGATGAGGAAGTAAATAGTAGGGTTTTAAGTTCCCTATTTGGCATTGAAAATTTAATGTTTGTCCGAACGGTACGAAATTGTTCTGAAATAATCGATTGTGGGTTGGAGCTTGTCACGAGTTTTCGGGCTAAAGGTTTTATTTTCTTCCTTCTTTTAAACAAGAATTTATGCCCCATTTCTATTGTGTGATTTTGGTTCTTTTGTTTTTTTTAGATACTTATTTGAAATGGGACTGACAAGCCCTAATATTGGTAGACCAAGTAATTCTCCAATATCCTGCTCTGTTTTAACAGATGTATCTAAATACTCCAATAGAAAGGTTATTCCAATTCCAATTATTAAGCCGATAATAGCTGCTATTCCTATATTAAGTATTAAGTTTGGTTTAATGGGCTTTGTATCTTTCGTAATTACTGCTAGTGACAGAATATTAACGTTATCAACATTCATCAGTAAATTAATCTCTTCTTGAAATACTTTGACCGTCATATTAGCAATGTCGATTGCCTTTTGTAAATCTGGATCTTCTACGCTAACGTTCACAACTTGGGAGTTTTGTTCGCTAGTTACAGTTATTTGCTTATGAAGTAAATCTGCTGTTGTTTTTAGATTCAAGTTGTCAATAACTTTCGATAGAATAACCGGGCTTTTTATAATGACATTATATGTGTTGATTAATTGAAGATTCGTTTCAATATCTTGACTATTAAATTGATTTTGATCGAATTCCTTTTGATTGATAAGAACTTGAGTCGATGCTTGAAATATTGGTGTTAGGTAATAGTAACTAACCGCACCAGCAACCGTCATAGATAAAACTAATATGGTAATAATAAGTACAAAACGCTTTTTTATAATTTTGAATAATTCTTGTAAAGTAATCGCTTCTTCCATTACGATTCAGCCTCCTTATACCTGTCCATTTAAATTGCATGCAATTCTAAGTTACAAATAATAATAATTTTTAAAACCAATAGGTAGTAAAGGCTGAATCTCAGTACCATATACAATATGATTTGCATTTTCACAATAATAATTAACATGACTTTCAGAGAAATCTCTTTTTATAGATTCAAACGCTTTTGTCAGTTGGAATGGTCTTTTTATATAATGATGCGCATCGGAAGAGATAAAGTGTACTAAATTATGTTTGATTAACTCTTTTGTATATTTTCTAAAGCTTCTGCCATTAAGTCCGAGTAAACTAGAAGCTGTAATTTGAATAAGGACTCCTTTACATACATATTCGTAAAGTAACTGTTTGTTTTTTCGAAGAATTTTATTTCTTTCTGGATGTACAATGATAGGGGTGTATCCTTTTAACTGTATTTTGTAAATAACGTCCAAAGTATTAGCTGGTATATAGGAATTTGGAAGTTCAATTAATAAATACTTACCACTATTTGCTAGCGTGAAAGGATCTTTTTCAAGTTCCTCCAGTATATTTGCCGATAAATGAATTTCTTGACCTGGTAGAATTTTTAAATGTATATTTCTTTGACTAAGTTCTCTGTAGAAACCTGCAACTGCCTCTTTAACTTCTAAAGCTGAGTTTCTATATTTTTCACTTAAATGATGAGGGGTTGCAATAACATGTGTAATACCATTAGCAACAGCGTTTTCTGCAAGTAATAGAGCTTCTTTTAGAGACTCGGGACCATCATCTAGTCCTGGTAAGATATGATTATGAATATCAACTAGCAAACCCCTCTTCCTTTCTGTTTTGACTCGTTCACCATGCTCCTTTTCCCGTAATTACTATAAATAAGGTTCGTATTATAATCGTCAGATCAAGCAGCAATGAGCAATGCTTTACATAATATAAATCGTAGGTAATTTTTTCCCCGTGCGTGATTGTGGAACGTCCATGCACCTGGGCATATCCTGTGATTCCTGGCTTAACTAGTAAACGTTTCTTTTGGAGGGGAGAATAATGGTTGGTAATTTCAATCATTTCTGGTCTTGGGCCAACAAAACTCATCTCACCTTTTAAGACATTCCAAAGCTGGGGAATCTCATCAATACTATATTTTCTATATATTTTCCCAAGTTTAGTAATCGTTAAAGTTGGTGGTGTTGTAAAAGAAAAGTTTTGAGGGACTTCATCTTTCCATTCGTATTGGTGAGAGCTAGACTCAACATCCTCTGCTTGCATTGTTCGGAACTTCCAAATTATAAAAGCTCGATTATGTAATCCCGCCCTTTTTTGTTTATATAGAACAGGACTACCTGTGAAGATAAATAGAATTATGGATAAGCACACAATAGCTGGTAACAACAAAAAGAGTAGCAATGAACTAGCTAATACATCCACTGTTCGTTTACCAAAACGACGATAGAAATACGGGCTGTCCTGTTGGGACAATGTGTGATCTATACTTTCCAGGGGCTGTTCTCCTTTGATTAATATTGTAGAAAACAAGATACATAGATAAGTATATTCAGTATGCCTATAAAAAAAGAACTAACTTATGTCTGATAAGGCCAAGTTATATTAACCATGTTTTCACAATTTATTGCGTTCAGCATATTGGTTATGGTATTTTTTTCGGATTGATATTTACAAGCAAAACTTTTCCCATAAGCAAAAAAACACTACAGGGTAAACTTCTCCTGTAGTGCTTTTAGATTCTAGCAAACTGATCGTACACATCCTGTAACGTTTTACAACCATGTATTTTAACTTTTTCCAAATAGACGCTCCAAAGTTTGGCAGTCATTTTGGCATCCTCTAATGCATGATGGCGTCCTACAATTGGGATGCTGTTATGTTCACATAGGTCTTCTAAAGAACTTAGTTGTATATTGGGCTCTGCAATTTTATAGAGAAAAGAGGTATCAACAATTCGATGCTTAAATGATGTACGAAATAGTTTTGTACTTGCATATTGCATAAAATTCCTTTCGTGATTAGCGTGATGCGCTACAAGTATACAGTCATTTGTAAATTGAAGAAATTCAATTAGTACATCCCCAACAAATCTAGCTTCCTTCAATTGGTCATTTGTAATGCCTGTCAGTCCGACAACCTCCAAAGGAATTTCTTTTTCAGAGTAAATAAGCGAGTAAAAAATATCGTCTTCTTGAATGGATGAACCATGCATTTTTATTGCACCAATGGAGATAATATCATGCCCTTGTTTTGGGTTAAAGCCAGTCGTTTCAATATCGAACACGACAACTTTAAGTTCATCTAAAGAAGTTTTCAGTGCATCCTCTTTTTTCATTTCTTTTTGCAAATTCCTTAAGAATGCCATTTGTTGTGCACTCTGAACATCACCTATACCAATATTCGTACGTTTTCCCTGAATTCCTCTTAGTATTTGCATGAATGGTTCAAATGCCATTGTGAACACCCTTTTTCAGCAACGCAATCACTTCACGATGTAATTTGGTTCCAGCTTTAATAATACACTTAAGATCTCTCCGTTCCGCCTTCGTCAATTTTTCAATCTGTAAATAGTGTGTATCTGAATAACTTTCGACCTGTGATAGCATAAGCCGATAAATTAACAAATCTATATAATTTTTTTCGCTATTTTTTAATAAAGGTGCATACTCCTGAATTTGGATTAGTTTATTCATCCGAACTAAAGTGGAAGTTTCCACTATTCCCTCTCTTATCGAAAGAAGTCGAATGGCATTTACATACGGCAGGAATCCAGAGTATTTTAAATTTACGCACCCTTGATATAAACCATGCCTTTCCACTAATAGTTGACCAACCGGACCAATTACATTTTTGACATGCTCTACATTAGCAGTAAACCGCGTTAGTAGGATTGGATGTTGTAATTGGTATGCATGAATGGATGATTTTAACTGATTTATGAATTCCATCTTTCCGTGAAGCACCCTAGCATCATAAAAGATTTGAAGATAACGAATGGATTCCCAGCTCTTATCATGCATCCAGTCATTGAGTTGTACTTGCCAACCATCATAAGATTTACACCACTCTGGATTAGAGCTCATCACTTTACCTTCACAATACGGGTAACCTACTTTATATAGCCCGTAAGAAATTTCTTTTCCAAATACCTTAAAATATAAATCATTTTCTTCTGTTGATATTTCATAGGCAATTCCATGATCTTGATCACTGATTACTCCTTGTTCCTGTCTCCCACCACTACCTGTTATAAACCAACAAAAATCACATGGAGCTGGACCAGTTTCCATTTTCATAGTTGCTAGTCTTAATACTTTGAGCATCACCTGATCATGAAAATCATTGAGCGAAACGATATCATCTAGGAAGTTTGTTATATTTAGTTCCTTCCATTCTCGAATAGATTCATACGTTTCCACTAATACACGCCCTTTTATATAAAAAGCCTCTAAATTACAGAGGCTTTTTTGCTTTTATTAATGAGATTTTGACTCTTCTAAAATCATTTGTTCAGGATAGCCATAGTTCCCATGTTCACTCATATCTAGACCCATTAGTTCCTCTTCTTCCGATACCCGTATACCACCCATTACTTTTTTCATTATGAAAAGGATAGCATAGGAAACTACGAATGCAAATAATCCACAAGATACAACTCCCATTAGTTGAACACCTAATTGATCTAATCCACCGCCGTAAAATAATCCCGCTTTCCCAACGGATGCAAGCTCTGGTGTTGCAAAGAAACCAGTAGATAATGTTCCCCATACTCCAGCAGCTCCATGTACAGATAACGCATAAATTGGATCATCCACTTTTCTCTTTTCAAAAAATCTAGCACTATAGAATACTAATACTCCAGCGATCAAACCAATGACAACGGATGCCCAAACATCTACGAATGCGCAGGATGCAGTAATAGCAACTAATCCAGCTAAAGCTCCATTTAATATCGTCGGTATATCAGACTTACCTAGTACTACCCATGAGATCAACGTTGCAGCAACAGCTCCCGCTCCAGCTGCAAGCGTTGTATTTAATGCAACAAATCCAAAGAATGCAGCATCTACAGATACTGTACTACCAGCGTTGAATCCGAACCAACCAACCCAAAGGATCAGTACTCCTAAAGCTGTATATACTTGGTTATGTCCAGCAAGATTATTTGCCGAGCCATCTTTATTGAACTTCCCAATTCTTGGTTTAAGAATCATTGTTGCTGCAAGGGCAGCCATTGCACCAGTTAAATGAACTACAGTTGAGCCTGCAAAATCCTGTTTGCCATGGCCGGCTAACCAACCTCCACCCCAGACCCAGTGGGCAATTACTGGGTAAACAATTATTCCAAAAAGAATAGTAAAAATAACGTATGCGGATAATTTTGCACGCTCTGCAAAACCACCAAGTGCTATCGTTACTGCAATACCGGCAAATGCTAATTGGAAAACAAAGAATACGGTAGTTGCAATACCTGCTCCCTCTAGAATTTCTCCGCTATAGAAAAAGTCTGTCATTCCTACGAAGAAATTTGCATCGCCCCCGAAGATAAACCCATAGCCTACTGCCCAGAACACCATTGACGCTAGACCAAATGTGAATATTGTTTTACCGGCAACGTGACCAGCATTTTTCATTCTTGTCGAACCAGCTTCCAGTAATATAAATCCACCAATCATAAATATGACTAAAATTGCAGCTATCATCGTCCACAAGCTGTTCATCAAATACATTACATCATCCATTGTCATCTCTCCCCTTTTCTTCATGTTAGGTTTCCTTTCTTGTGATGTTAGAAAACATAACATTATTTATATTATTTATTCTATTCATTTTTACGTAGATGTCAACACAATTTTCAGAATATATTTTTTTCTTTGTTAAAAAGGCTCGGAAATACCCCATTTCTAACTGTTTGCTACTAAATTAATTTTTAGAAACAAAAAAACTGTCTCCACTGCAATTTACAGTGATGACAGTTTATCTTACATATTTGAATTTAATTCCATTCGCCGTCGCTATCCTCTTCTTCCTTTCCACGTGCAGGAAGTATACCCATTTTAACCGCTAATTTTGGTAAGTTCATCGCGATGAACATTAGTACGACCGTTATAATTGCAAGGTCATAAGCTCCATATCCAATAGTTAACCCTACACAAGCAGTGATCCAAAGATTTGCTGCCGTTGTAAGTCCTCGTTTTACATTATCCTTGTCTAACCAGATTACACCTGCTCCCAGAAATCCAATACCACTGATTACTTGGGCAGCCAAACGCATCGGATCCATATAGGGCCCTTGATTGAGGGATGACAACGCCATAGCTAAAGTAGATCCTAAACATACTAAAATATGCGTTCTTATACCAGCTGGTTTATCTTTTATCGCTCGCTCTAGACCAATAAAAAATCCTATTAGTGTCGCTACACCTAACCGGATATACAAGTCATAATGCGAATTAAATAATGTAGTAATGAAGTCCATGATGTAAATCCTCCTCAAAATACTGTTCTGATAACATTCTATAAATCTTCTCAAAATCCTTCAAAGGTAAATACTATCACAAATTGGATAACTAATTATAAATCACGATCCATAAGGAAAATCGGGCAAAAAATAAAATGTACCCTATAAGATGGACACTTTGAAAAAAGTCATTCTTGTGGGGTATGGGTTACTTTTGCTTATAATGAGAAAAAAGATGTTGGAGGACCTTCTGAACGTGAAATGACACTAGAAGAAAAGATTGCTTGCTTAGAGGAGAAAATCAATTATTACATGCGGAAAATGAATTACTTTTTCAAAACGTCCTTTAGTTGAGCGGATTTATGTGGCAACCACCATTTAATGTGGTGGTTAGAGGAGTTTATGTGGTAGATAAATGAGCTTATGTGTTGGTTAAGTGGATTTATGCGGCTGCCTCCATTTTTGTGGTGGTTAGAGGAGTTTATATGATAGATAAAAGAGCTTATGTGGTGGTTGAGTGGATTTATGTGGCGGCCACCATATTATGTGGTGGTTATAGAAGTTTATGTGGTAGATAAATGAGCTTATGTGGTGGTTGAGCGGATTTATGTGGCAGCTACCATTTTATGTGGTGGTTAGAGGAGTTTATGTGGTAGATAAAAGAGCTTATGTGGTGGTTAAGTGGATTTATGCGGCGGCCACCATTTTATGTGGAGGTTAGAGGAGTTTATGTGGTAGATAAAAGAGCTTATGTGTTAGTTGAGCGGATTTATGTGGCAGCCACCATTTTATGTGGTAGTTAGAGGAGTTTATGTGGTAGATAAATGAGCTTATGTATTAGTTGAGCGGATTTATGTGGCAGCCACCATTTTATGCGGTGGTTATAGGAGTTTATGTGGTAGATAAATGAGCTTATGTGGTAGATAAATGAGTTTATGTGGTGGTTAAGTGGATTTATGTGGCAGCCACCATTTTATGTGGTGGTTAGAGGAGTTTATGTAGTAGATAAATGAGCTTATGTGTTAGTTGAGTGGATTTAAGTGGCAGCCACCATTTTATGTGGTGGTTAGAGGAGTTTATGCGGTAGATAAATGAGCTTATGTGTTAGTTGAGCGGATTTATGTGGCAGCCACCATTATATGTGGTGGTTATTGTAGTTTATGTGGTAGATAAATGAGCTAATGTGGTGGTTGAGCGGATTTATGTGGCAGCCACCGTAGTGGCGCTCTTAGCCTTTGTTCCTTTGTTTGAAACGGAAATCAGTCATATTATTCATTTTTTTAGTGCCACAAACCAAGTGCTCACAGGACACCTTTATATACTTTCCTTTCTAAATAAAAAGGAGAGCACTAAATTACAAAGTGCTCACCTCTCAATTATAAAAATTACACTGTAAATTCACCTTTTTTAATTGTTTCATGGAACCAATGGTAGCTATTCTTTTTCGTTCTTTCCAACGTATCATAATTCACATACACAATGCCAAAACGCATACTATACCCTAAAGCCCACTCAAAGTTATCCAGTAGGGACCAGTATAAAAACCCTTTTATATTAACACCAGAATCCATACTTCGCTTTAAAGCCGTCAAGTGAGACTTTAAGTAATCAATTCTTTTATAATCCGCTACTTCACCATTAATCGGCTCATCATTATAGCAGGCACCATTTTCTGTAATATAAATCGGTACACTGCCGTAAAGGTCTTTAATTTTCACTAGAACTTTATAAAAACCTTCTGGATAGATAAACCAATCTATATCTGTTTTGTCATATCCCATATTTATATTTTCTAAATCGAATAACCCTTCATTTTCTTTATAACGTCCTACATTACCCGTGTAATAATTTAACCCTAGAAAATCGATTGGTTGCGAAATTATTTCCATATCCCCATCTAAAATGGTTGGAGCAGCTCCTTTTTCTTTAAACCATTCCAACATAAAATCAGGATAGCTACCTTTAAAAACTGGATCAAAAAACCACTCTAAATTCCAAGCGTTTCCTCGATTGCATGCTTCAATATCCTGCTCTTTCGTACTGTAGGGTTCAAACCAAGTAACATTAGGGGCGTATCCAATTTCACCTTCTAGGTTACACTCTCTAAAAAGTTTAACCGCACGACCATGTGCAACCAACAAATGGTGTGCTATATCAGTCGCTAGTTGAAGGTCTTGATTACCCGGTGCATGCTCTCCAATATAATTCGATAGGAAGGATGAGCACCAAGGCTCATTAACAGTTATCCATTTTTTAATCTTCCCGTTGAATTCCTTAAACATGAAGTCCGCATACTGAACGAACGCTTCAATTGTTTCCCGATTATTCCAACCACCCTTGTCCTGTAACGCCTGCGGGAGGTCCCAATGATATAGTGTACACATGGGTTCAATGCCTTTATCTAACATCGAGTCGACTAATTTATGATAATAGTCGACTCCTTTTTGGTTCACTTCTCCTGTACCATTTGGGAAAATCCTTGGCCAAGCAACTGAAAAGCGGTACACATCAGCACCTAGATCATGTATTAGCTCTACATCCTCTTCATACCGATGGTAGCTATCGCAAGCTATATCACCAGTGTCTCCATTATGTACCTTCCCTGGAGTTTTAGAAAAGGTATCCCATATCGAGACCCCTCTGCCATCTTCGTTTGTCGCACCTTCTATTTGATAGGATGCGGTTGCTGCACCCCACCTAAAATCCTTTGGAAACTGTATAATTGCCATTTATTGCCCACCCTTCATTTATCGTTTCTTGGTCGTTTCCTCTACAATACCCGAAGAATTCCTCACTACTAACTCCGGATCTACAAGTGACGGTCTTAAACCAGTTACTCCATTTATTAAATCGTTTAACTTTATAGCTGCCAATCTACCAATTTTCTGCTTGTCTTGCTTAATAGTGGAGAGAGCAGGCTCCATATAACGACAGGCCTCTACATCATCACAGCCTATCACTTGAATATCTTGTGGAACTCGAAGTCCGTAGTCCTTTATGGCCCTCATAGCACCAAGCGCCATCATATCCGAAGCAGCTATTACTGCTTTTGGCAAAGAATCTCCCTGAAGAATTTCTTCCATCGCTTCGTATCCACTAGACTCAAAAAAGTTACCATGTTTTATCCATTGCGTTTGAGTGGTAATACCAAATTGACTCATCGTCTGCAGAAATCCCTCTAATCGCTGGTTCGATATATCAGAACTTTCCTTCCCTGCAATATACCCAACGTCTCTGATAGAGTTTAAATACAAGTATTCCACCGCAAGCTGCGATACTTTATAGTTATCCGTCATAACGTAACTAGAATTCTGCCCAGTCAGCTCGATGTCAATCCCAAGACAAGGGATGTCACTTTTATCCAACTCCAATACGGCTTCCTCTACTTCTTCCCCAGCAATTACTAAACAACCATCTAAACGAAAATGTCTTGATCTGGCAAGATAATCTACATTTTCCTTATTGAACATCTCATTGGAGAAAATGATAATATCATAACCCATTGCACCAAGTGTTTTTTGAAAAGATGATATAACCTCATTGAAAAAGGGATGGTTAAACTCTACGTTTATCTTCCCCGCGTATATCAGCCCAATTAGACTAGATTTCTTCGTCGCTAGGGACTTCGCGGAAAAAGTAGGTTGATAATTAGTTTTGTCGATAACTTCTAGTACTTTACGCTTTGTTTGTTCACTTACACCATCATAGTTGTTGATTACCTTAGAGACAGTGCCTCTTGAGACACCCGCCATTTGAGCAATATCACGTATAGTTAAAGTCATTTTACATCCCTCATATTCCATGTGCTGATTACTATTATTTAACCGATCCCTCGGCAATACTCGATATAAACAGTTTGTTGAACAGTAAGAACACTATAAGCAATGGTATCGTAGCCCAGAATACACCGGATAGCAGCATACCAAAATCCACCTTAAAAGTATTATTTAATGACGCTAGAGCTACTTGTATTGTATAGGATTCAGGATCTCGAAGCACCGTAAATTGCCATAAGAACTCTCCCCAAACAGAGGTAAACACAATAATTCCAAGCGTTGCAAAAGCAGGTAAAATGATAGGCAGTACAATACTGCGATATATCCTGAATATAGAACAACCATCAAGTCTTGCTGCTTCTATCAATTCTTCCGGTACAGATTCACTTACATATTGTCTCATTAAAAATATTCCTAAAGGATTTAAGAAAAACAAGACCATCGCTGCAAATAAATTATCCAATAATCCCGCTTTCGCAACTAATAAATACTGCGGTATTAATCCTAGTTGAGGCGGAATTATAATAGTGAATAATATAGCGAAGAAGAGAATATTCTTTCCTGGAAACTTTAATTTTGAAAATGCAAATCCAGCTAACGAACTTATAAATAATACAACAATAGTTACAGTAAGACAGACGATCAATGTATTAAACATGGACTGAAAAAACGGAATCATATCCAATACTTTTTGGAAGTTCTCTTTCAACTGATCACCTGGAACCATCGCCGGGGGAATCGAATTGTATGCAGAGCTATGACTCGTGGACATAACGAACATCCAGTAAAAAGGGAATAACGAAAAGAGCGATATTACCGTTAAAAACAAGTACATTCCAATACGGCCAATGCCCCACTTTTTACTTCCTACATCACTTTTCACACATGTTTCCTCCCATCCTTACCGAGTCTTTTAGTGAGCATCATATTAAAAGCTGAGGCAACTACGATGAATAACAACAGAACAATAGCAGCTGCAGATGCCGTCCCGAAGGAGGATAACCTAAATGCATCGCGATATAAATACATAACAACTGTCATTGCTTCATCTCTTGCAAAAGCAGTATTACCTAGAAACACAGTTGGCTCCGTAAATAATTGCATCGCTCCAACTGTCGAAAAGAATACCGTTAGTATAATAAATGGTTTCAGTAATGGAATCGTAATATATCGAAGCTGTTGGAAAATACTAGCTCCATCAATTCTAGATGCTTCATAAAGTTCGTTCGGAATGCTTTGCATACCGGCTAAATAAATGATCGTGTTGTAACCAAGCCAGCGCCAAAAAACCATTGTCGAAATCGCTATCTTTGCTCCCCATTCAGAGGTCTTCCAGCTGACTGGGTCAAATCCAAATAGGCCGATAATATAGTTTACTAAAGCTGTTTCATTGTTACTAAAAAATACACTAAATACTAAAGCAACCGCTACCATTGAAGTAATATATGGCATAAAAATAGTTACCCTAAAAAAAGCTTTGAAACGTAAGTAAGACAGATTCAATAAAAAAGCCAAGATTAGCCCAATGACAAGTTGAGGAGCAGTCCCCATTAACCCAAGAATAATTGTATTGTAAACAGATTTCCAAAATAACGGATCACTTAGTATTACCTGAAAATTACTTAACCCGACAAACTCCATTTCTCCCATACCATTCCATTTTTGAAATGCTAGGATTAAACTAAATATTGCCGGATAGAGACCAATAATCGCAAATATGATAAAAAAAGGTGATATATATAAATACCCCGAAAGCATCTCCTTCATCTCTTGCGATGAAAAACCTTTCCTTCGTCTTTTTTGATGTTTTTCATCTAAAGAAACCATACACTCGTCCTCCTACCTACATACAGAGTATATTCGGCGGGTAAAACCGCCGAATATGTCATTCACTTTCTCAACTTTAGCGATCTAGTTTAGTTTTAATACGTTTGATAGCTTCAGTCCATTCTTTCTCTGCATCTGCTCCGTCCTGTGAGTTAACTAAAGCAGCAAGAATTTCATCGTGTACGCTTGTATAATCCTTCCCTTTGTATACCTTTCCAATCTTTTGTGCAGACTCGGCAAACACTGTTTGTGTCGACTGCCCACCAAAATAATCATCGCTTGCTTCTTTAAATTCAGCCATATCATATACAGCAGGTGCAGAAGGGAAAAGACCATTACTCTTAAAAGATTCTAATTGGTTTTCAGGTGAAACCAACCATTTTACAAACTCATATGCTTCTTCTGCATGTTTTGTTTCTTTAGGGATAGAAATGTAAGAACCACCCCAGTTTCCGCTGTACTCAGTCGGTAATGTAGCTATATTAAATTCTCCAGTAGCTTCAGGAGCATTCGATTCCATCCACCCTTTGAACCAAGCAGCTCCTAATTCCACTGCAAAGTCTCCATTGTCAACTCCACTTGCCCATTCAGCTGACCACATTGCATAATTTCCGACCAAACCAAGTTCGTTCATTTCGATAGCTAAGTCATATGCTTCTTTAACTCCATTTCCACTTTCTTCTATCAATAGGTTACCTTCCTTATCAAAATAACTTTCCTCTAACGCATCTAACTGTGCTCGGTACATCATTTCCATACTAGCAACCATAGGTTTACCAGTTTTTTCTTTTATTTGAATAGCAGCTTCCTTAAAATCTTCAGGAGTTGCGATTAAAGCAGAAACCTCTTCGGGAGTTGTTGGTAAACCTGCTTCTTCAAATACATCTAGTCTGTAGTAAAGACCCTTAGGACCAATATCAGTTGGAAGACCCATTAGGAACTTGCCATCATCATTCTCTGCAATTTCCCATTTCCAGTCCAAATATTCACCTTTCACATCATCCGCGCCCATATCATATAGATTGACAAAGCGATCTTGTGCATCACGGAAACGATCGAGTTGGTCAAGCTCAAGTGCAGCTATATCCGGCGCACCACTACCAGCAGAAAGAGCTGTAAATAAATTGTTATGATGATCTGCTGTTTCTGAAGTTTTTATTTTAATTTTTATATTCTCATTTTGTTTCTCATACTCTTTGACAAGTTCCTCATACCCGGTAGCACCAAATAACCAAAAATCTAAAGTGATTTTTTCTCCATCTCCTCCCGCTTCATCTGAATCATCAGATGAATTATCAGAAGAACACGCTGCAACGATAAATACGAACAAAATGGATAGTGAAGCGATTAACAGTTTTTTTAATTTCATTATGATTTCCCCCTGAAATTTAATAGTTTAATAGTTTTCATACAGTAAACCACCTTACTCCCTCTAAATTGCCCTCCAATCCGTCATTTAATCCTTCAAGCATGTGCATCTTCGGTGTCCTATAGTCACTTTAATTTTATAGAAACCGGTTTCCATTAAGGGCAAAAAAATAAGCAATAAATCGGTTAACTAAAAAATAAAGCGCTTTCATTTAACATTATAATCTATTTTAAAATAAAATCAATGAATTTTTAGAAAATTCTTATAAACCGGTTTCTATAACATTATATTCTATGAAATGGGTCATTCTAAAAAGACCACTTATAATAATTTATTTTTCCACCAGCTCGTAATCGATTTGCTCATGACTTTGTACATCTCTAGCCCTAGTAATAGATAAATCTAAGGCTCAATGTTGAACTCTCCTCCCTTTTATACAATGAAATGGTAGCCAAACCATTCTATGGAAGGGGCACCGTAAAAATCTAATAATCGCTACACATTCTTTTGTTTAGGCAATTTTTTATACTTTTTATTCTAAAGCAATTAACTTGGGAGGAAATTTACAATGTCATTATTTACAAAGTGGGCATTTGGAAACAGGGCAGCAGTAGCAGTTTTAACCATTTTAATATTAATTATAGGGGTGGTAAGTTATTTTAGACTGCCCATGGAATTTTTACCAACTGCGGATAATCCGCAGATCACTATTATTTCCATGGGTCAGGGCGTTGATTCCAAAACGATGGAATCAGAAGTAACTCTCCCTATTGAAAGAGCAGTCACAGGGCTGAATGGAAAAACGACCATTTACTCTACAACTGGAGACGGGTTTTCGAAAGTAGATCTGTTCTACGAAGCAGGATATGATATGAAACAGGCAAAACAGGACGTACAAGATACTTTAAGTAGTATATCCTTGCCTACCTATGTATCCAAGCCAACTATTTCTCAGTTAAATACTTCTATGATTCCAATCGTCAATATTGCGGTTACCTTTGATGAAGGTTTAACGGAAGAAAATAAAGAATTTGCACGCAATGAACTACAATCCATGTATCAAGAAGTAAAAGGGGTTTCTAAAGTAGATGTTTATGGGATAACAGACTCCTTCATTTCTATTAATATAGATGATGAAAAATTAGAAGAGATGCAAATTCCAATTCAATCAATATTGGGTATCCTTCAAGGTCAAAATACTTCTGTAACAGTCGGAGAGAAAATAATTGATGGAAAAACAAGCAATATTAAGGTAACTGGCGATATTAATAGTCTAGATAAACTTAAAGATCTTCCAGTGACCTCCGATGTATCCCTAAACGATATCGCAACTATCGAAGAAACAAAAGATTCAAACTTCATTAGCCGTTTTAATGGCATGGATAGCTTGGATATTAGCATTACAAAAGATAGTCAATCCAATGCAGTTTCGATTAGCAAGGAGATTGAAAAGCTAACAAACGAAATCAATGAAAAATATGACCACCAGGAATCCGTCATTTATATATCCTCAGCCGATTTAGTGGAGAATTCCGTTCATACGATGATAAAAGAAGTTCTTCTTGGGGCATTATTTGCAACAATCGTTATTATGCTCTTTTTACGAAATATACGTTCCACTTTTATTACGATCATTTCAATCCCTCTATCACTTTGCTTTACATTATTTTTGCTATCCTGGTCGGGTGTAACATTAAATATTTTAACGCTAGGTGGCGTTGCGGTTGCAGTTGGGCGACTTGTAGATGACAGTATTGTAGTGATTGAAAATATTTTCCGTAAGATGCAAACAGAAAAATTCTCTATCCAGATGATTATTGACGCAACTAAGCAAGTGGGTGTAGCCATAACTGCGTCTACTTTAACAACAGTAGCCGTTTTCCTGCCAATGAGTTTGTTAAATGGAGGACTTCAGGAATTCTTTTTACCATTTGCTTTAACGGTAACCTATTCCTTACTCGCTTCATTAATCGTTGCTTTGACAGTTGTCCCACTAATGAGTGCGGGGTTATTGAAGAATGCTAAGATTCCTGAGCATAAGCCAGCTGTTCGTTTCCCTAAAATGGTTACTTGGTCTTTAAACCATAAATGGATCGTATTCACAGTGTCTATCCTTCTCTTCGTCGGATCTATAGGAGCATACTTCATCATCCCTAAGGGGGCGGTTGATAGTTCTTCTGCAGACTATGTCAGTGCCACAGTTAGTTATCCAAGTGATACACCGATTGAAAGAGTGAAGGAAGAGACTATTGAACTTGAATCATCCATACTAGCTATGGAGGAAGTTCAACACGTATTTGCTCAAGTTGGCTCCCCTCCTGAAGCAGCTCAGTACGGTTGGGTAGGTTCCTCCACAGAAGCATCTTTCAGTATTTTACTAGAGGACAAAAAGGATACGGATATTATAGTCAAAGAAATGGAAAAGCAAAAAGAACAATATCCTGATGCACTTTTTGAAATAACTACCGCTTCCTTTATGATGGGAGGAGCTAGTACAAATATTACTATTGATGTTGTCGGAGAAGATTTAACTGAACTGGAGGATGTAGCGACAACTATTAAAGGAAAAGTACAAAACTTAGACGGTGTAGAGGAAGTTACGACTAACCAGGATGAAAAGAAAACAGTACACTCACTTGTTGTGGATCCTTCTAAAGGAAATACAGAACAAATTGCACAGCAATTAGCCGTATTGTTAAACAAAACACCAATTGGAACAATTAGTGTAGATGATAAGCAAAAAACTGTTTTTATGGAACCTCTATTGGATACAGTAACACCTGAAGACTTAAAAGATATTCCGGTCATGACCGATGAAGGTCTGGTTCCCGTCTCCTCCATAGCAACATTACAAAGCGAAGAGCGTACAACTAACCAGGTTCATAAAGATGGCGATGCCTATCTTCGAGTAACAGCATCAGTCGACCCTGCCAAGCTTTCCGAAATCGCAAGCGCAGTTAATTTAGAGATATTCGGAGATCAAGAGGATCTGGAAGGAATAGATATACCAGAAAATGTAGAAGTATCAATCGGTGGTTCAAGCAGTCAACAAGCCGAAGATTTTACAGATTTATTCCTAATAATGCTTGTTTCTATCGGAATTGTGTTCTTAATTATGGTCATTACTTTTAAGTCAATCAAAGCACCTATTGCCATTCTTTGCTCACTACCATTAGCTGCAATTGGAGCTATTTTAGGAATTCTTATCACTCGAATTCCAGTAGATATTACAGCACTACTTGGTGCCTTAATGCTCATTGGTATCGTTGTAACAAATGCGATTGTACTGTTAGATCGAGTTAAACAAAATGAACAAAAGATGATTATACGAGATGCACTTGTGGAAGCAACCGCAACAAGAATGAGACCAATCTTCATGACAGCCATTGCAACAATCTGTGCGATGCTTCCACTACTAGTGAAGCAAGCTGAAACAGGAAGCCTAGTATCACAAAGTCTTGCTATTGTTGTTATTGGTGGATTAGCTATGGCTACCCTACTGACTTTAATAGTAATTCCATGTATATATGAATTACTTTATTTTAGAAAATCAAAGAAGCAACGTCTTAACAAAACTGCTGAAGAAGATGCCTCACTATAATAAATAATACCTATTGATATAAAATAATTATGAAAACGAGGCCGGGACAATTCTTCAAAAATAATAAGCCCCGAAAATTTACGATCAGTAAAGTTTTTGGGGCTTTCTATTAGGTTTATACTACAGTTGTTTTCCGTTACGGCGAACGCTTTCCGGGGGGCACGGCTCGAGCCTGTAGTCTCTCGCTCGTGCTGTCCCCCTAGGAGTCGCCGCCTTCACTTCAAACAACTAGAATTATAGGTTTTTAATAATAATGCTATCAAATGATATACCTCTGTAAAGTGAACAACGTGAAGTCGAGTTACCGATTTCACGTTTTCAAACTTAAAGACTTGTTATGTCTCAACTTCTTCTAATATTGTTATCAAATCTTATTTTACTTATCTCGAGGGTCTAGCTTCCTGACAGTTGGAGCATTTTTTCTGATTGCTCCCCTTAAACTTTGTGAATGTTTTTTCAAAATTAGTTCCACATGAACATTTAAATAGGAGTTTTTGTGAGTATCCTACATATTCTTTTGAAAGCAATGCACATTCTGAATTCTTACTGACATAATTTCTTATTTCATCTATCGTCCATTTTTTATTCATATCGACACCTCCGATAATATTTATTATTTAAGTACAGGAAGGAACACTATATGTCTTCCATTCAATTAGATTCTAGAATTCCAAATCTACCTCAGTGTGTTATTATACCACCACTTTATGAATTCTTGTACAATTTTAAAAAGTAATGTTGTTTATAGTCTTGATACGTGCTATACTTGTTTACTAACAACAAATATATTTTGACTTCCATACTATCGATTACTATTTTAGTCGACATTAATGGGTGCCAAACCCGCAAGAGTTCTTTAGGAACAAAGAATTCTTTAGAAAAAAAGCATTATCTCTTTGGAGATAGTGCTTTTTTTATTTTCTATATTAAAGTTTCTGGTTGTTTTTCGATGAGGCTGCTATGACTAAAGTTGCCCCCCAAGCACAATAAGAATACTGCCAACCATAATCCATTTTTTATATAAATAAAAACCAACAACAAATATTGCTAACCCTAACAAATAGAGAAACACTCTCTTTTTCATAAATTTTCCTCCCCTTTATTATAAATTGGACTCAGAAAATACTAAGCGAGCATCTTCAACTCTATATTCACTTTATCGTTGCAATGGCAAGTAGATTGCGGGACAATCATTTATTGCGAACAGAAAAACAATACTTTCCATTTACAATTATTAGGACAATACCAATTAGAATAATTGAAAATAGCTGAGAATGATTCGTAGTTATTGAATAGAAAGTAGATAGTACAATGGCAATGAATAAAACAAAATTCATTAGATTATAAGATTTATAGAATCCAATTAGCATTACATGTCTTTCACCTTCATCCGAAACTTCTAAAAGTTTTTCTTCATATTTGGAATCTGATATTTTTGGGATATTGCGTTCAGGATATATTAATCGGATTAAGTTTGTCATGTATAGCGTAAACAAATAACTAAGTATCATAGTAACTATGGCAATAATCGTCAAGTATACACTTTGTGATGTAATAAGTGTTGTACATAAAACCAGCACCGATAATACAATACTAGAATGAATAAAAAATGAGTGATCAGCAAATTTTTTATATATTAATAAATCCACTTCATCTTCTTCATCCCCGTTAGCTTCCGTGTTATGCAGTTTTTTCACTTGCCAATATATTTTAAAGCTAACTCCTAGCAATATGATATTGATAAATAAAATAATTACAACAATCGCATCCGCATATTTGAAAAGGTCAAGCGTGAAATTATTTAACATAAGTGTTGCCACAATGAATCCAATTACAGCAGAGATTAATATTTGAATAACCGTTTTCATTTATAATTCATCCTCCTCAATCAAAAATATACTTTCCACAGGTTCATTAAAAACACGTGCTATTCGAGCAGCGATTAATAAAGACGGAATAAATTCTTCCCGTTCAATTAAACTAATCGTTTGCCTTGAAACTTTCGTAAGCTTGGCAAGCTGCGTTTGGTTCAACCCATCACGTGCCCTTAGTTCCTTCAGGCGAGTTTTCATATAGCATCCCCTCTCATAAAAAAAGCGTAACAAAAACTAGTCATTTTGACAAGTATAGTTGTCAAAATGGTTCTAAAAGTAACATCCGAGTAATATAAAATAACCGATTGATGTTTACGCATCAATCGGTCAAATAAATAAAAATCACTATCCTTTCCATTAGGAAAGAATAGTGATTTTTTGTGGGAATAGCATATATTACAGATTGATGTATTTTACTCTATAAAACCACTAAACTAAAGCTCTGTTAACTAATTTCGAATAAGATAATCAAATGAGCCTAAAGCTGCAGTTGCACCAGATCCCATAGAAATAATGATTTGCTTATGAATACTGTCTGTACAATCACCAGCAGCAAATACACCAGGAATTGTAGTAGCTCCACTCTTATCAACGATGATTTCACCAATTCGATTTCTTTCAAGCGTTCCTTCTAACCAATCAGTGTTAGGAACTAAACCGATTTGAACAAATACACCAGCTAATTCAATGTGTCTTTCTTCGCCTGTATCTCGATTTACATAAGTAATACCATTTACTTTGTCAGTACCTGTAATTTCTTTTGTTTGAGAGTTTGTTAAGACTTTGACATTTGGAAGGCTGTGTAAACGTTTTTGTAGAACATCATCAGCTTTTAATTCTGAGTTATATTCAAGAACTGTTACATGTTTCACAATCCCTGCAAGGTCAATTGCTGCCTCTATACCGGAGTTACCTCCACCGATTACCGCAACTTCTTTACCTTCAAATAACGGACCATCACAGTGAGGACAATAAGCGACACCTTTATTTTTGAACTCTTGCTCACCAGGAACATTAATATTACGCCAACGAGCACCAGTTGAAATGATAACGGATTTACTCTTAAGAATAGCACCATTTTCTAATTCAACCTCGATTAGGTCTTTCTTTTCTAAACGTTTTGCCCGCTGTAGGTTCATAACGTCAATGTTGTATTCTTTCACATGCTCTTCAAGAGCTTGTGCAAGTTTAGGACCTTCTGTAGTTTTCACACTGATAAAATTTTCAATAGTAAGTGTGTCTAAGATTTGGCCACCAAAGCGTTCAGCTACAATTCCTGTACGAATACCTTTACGTGCTGAATAGATTGCTGCACTAGAACCGGCTGGACCACCACCAATAACAAGCACATCGTAAGGCTCTTTTCCGGAAAATTCTTCAACGTCAGGTCCAATACCTAATTTAGATATAATTTCCTCAATTGTCATTCGACCATTTCCAAAAGACTCACCATTCATATACACTGCTGGCACTGCCAATATATCTTTACTCTCTACTTCTTCTTTGAATGCTGCACCATCAATCATTGTATGTGTAATATTAGGGTTAAGTACACTCATAATATTAAGAGCTTGGACAACATCAGGGCAGTTGTGGCAAGTTAAGCTTACATAAGTCTCAAAGTGATATTCACCAGTAATCTTTTTAATTTGATCAATTATACTTTGATCTACTTTTGGCGCACGTCCACTCACTTGAAGTAAAGCTAAAACTAAAGAAGTAAATTCATGTCCTAATGGAATACCAGCAAAAGTAACCGCGGTATCTTCTTCTCCAACACGGTTAATACTAAAGCTTGGTGTTCTAGTTAATTCTACTTTTTCTACTGTAATTTTAGATGAAAGGGATGCTAGCTCCTCAACTAGGGCTAGCATTTCCTCTGAAACTTTATCCGAACCTACACTTACTTTAAGAACGATATCGTTTTCAAGCAGTTCAAGGTACTGACTTAATTGAGATTTAATTTCTGTATCAAGTGCCATTCAGTATCGCTCCCTTAAATTTTACCTACAAGGTCAAGGCTTGGCTTAAGTGTTTCGCTACCTTCTTCCCATTTAGCTGGGCAAACTTCACCTGGATTTTTGCGAACATATTGCGCTGCTTTAATTTTGTTAATAAGAGTACTAGCATCGCGACCAATACCACCTGCATTAATTTCAATTGCCTGGATCACACCATCAGGGTCAATGATGAAAGTTCCGCGATCAGCAGCGCCCTCTTCTTCGATAAACACCTCAAAGTTGCGAGAAAGAACATGTGCCGGGTCACCAATCATAGTATAGGTAATTTTGCCAATAGCGTCTGATGTATCGTGCCATGCTTTATGCGTAAAATGAGAATCTCTTGAAGCCGAGAATACTTCTACACCTAACTCTTGTAGTGCAGGATATTGCTCTTGAAGGTCTTCAAGTTCAGTTGGACAAACAAAAGTAAAGTCTGCTGGATAGAAGCAAACAACACTCCAATGACCTTTAAAATCTTGATCAGTTACTTCAATAAAATCACCGTTTTTGTATGCTTGTGCTGTAAATGGTAGTACTTCTTTTCCGATTAATGACATAGTTAAAATTCCTCCATAAAATTAGTAATAATAATAATTAACAAGTATTAATTGTTACGTAGGCGTCGAATTTTGTCAACTGAAACACAATTGTATTTTGTGTATAAACTTTTAAAATATACTATACTAGAAAGATTTCCTTCATTGATTTCATAGGGTATAAAAGATTTTGAATCCTCTAAATATATAAAAATTATTATATAATACCAGTCATACTAGGGTATAAGTTAGTATTATAGTTCATGGAATACCATATAATATTTTATAAGTCCAACTTCTAAAGACATGGTCAATGCATTGAAATATTACTTTTAGTGTAGTTTGTAAAAAAAACCTGTTATTTACACTTTTTTAATACTAAAAATTACTTTTATTAGAGTCATATTTAATCTTGGTCCCTGTGTCAGAAAAAAACATAAAAATCATAACATTCGCATTTGCTTTTATACCAAGGGTAGCTGCCTAACCCGCATTGTACAGGACTTCGAAGATTCAACTTCGGGCGTGCCAGGCGTACAAGAATTTTTCGTTTCTAAACATCATAGAAAAATCATCTCACCTTAAGCTAAAAAGGTGAGATGATTTTTGTGTTGTTCTCTAAGTTAAAATTAGAAAGATAGAACTTCAGGACAATCACAGCTTTTATAAGATGAAACTTACAACAATTGCTGTTAATACACTTACTAATGTTGCTCCGTATAAAAGTTTCAAGCCCATTCGCGCTACAACATTTCCTTGTTTTTCGTTAAGACCTTTCACAGCACCTGAAATAATCCCGATAGAAGAGAAATTTGCAAATGATACAAGGAAAACAGATATAATCCCAATCGATCTTTCACTTAGATTTGCTGCTAAATCATTTAAAGAAAGCATTGCTACAAATTCGTTCGTCACCAGTTTGGTAGCCATAATACCACCAGCTGTCACTGATTCGGAAACAGGAATACCCATTAAAATTGCAAATGGGGCAAAGATATATCCAATAATTTCTTGGAACGAGATTCCTAATGCCATATCGAATATGGTATTTACTCCTGCCATAAGTGCAACGAATCCGATTAACATCGCCGCAACTACGATCGCCACTTTAAATCCATCCATAATATATTCGCCGAGCATTTCAAAGAAGCTCTGTTTTTCTTCTTGAACCACGAGAATATCTTCTTCTTCACTGACAGTGTATGGATTAATAATAGAAGCAATGATGAATCCACCAAATAGATTAACCACGATAGCCGTAACAACATATCTAGGTTCCACCATTGTCATATAAGCCCCAACAATAGACATCGATACGGTAGACATTGCTGATGCACATAGTGTATATAGACGTTGAGACGATAATTGTCCAAGTTGCTTTTTCACCGTGATAAATACTTCCGATTGGCCAACAATAGCAGAAGCTACCCCGTTATAAGATTCCAATTTACCCATACCGTTTACTTTACTGATTCCCCAGCCCAACCACTTCATAATGAAAGGAAGAACTTTTATATACTGTAGAATTCCAATTAGAGCCGAAATGAAGACGATTGGTAGTAAAACAGTTAAGAAGAAAGGAGCTTGTCCTTCATTCGTAATGCCTCCAAATACAAAGCCGATTCCTTCATTTGCAAAATCTAGCAATTTTGTAAATACGGCTGCAATCCCCTCAATAATAATCAATCCAAATTTAGTATTCAGTAAAATAAAAGATAAAATTAACTGCAAAACGAGCATCTGTATAATTGGTCTGACTTTTACTTCTTTACGATTGCTACTTGCAATCCAAGCAAGACCCAGAACAACAATTAAACCAACGATAGAGATTATATAATTCATTGAATGCCTCCACAAAGATGTATTATTAGAAGTTGAACGTCTGATGACTATACAACTCACTTAACAAGTATACCTGCATTACTCATTATGTCCAAATACAATGTTTACATGTTGATGAAGGAAAAGTATATTTTTTGTAAGCGGTTCACTATTTTGTAACACCATGACCGACATTCATTTGAACGCAACCATCATTAAGTAAAATTTTATTTGCGTTAGAGCAATAAATATCTTGAAATAGCTTTTTTTGATAGGAATTGTAACAACATCGTTCATGTTACATTGATAGGAAAGGCAAATTAGTTCTTGTTTCAAGAGTATTTATGTGTAACTGATACCGAGATGATAAATTATTATAAAACTAAAAAGCCATGATCGCCGAATCATCTTCGGTAATCATGGCTATTAAAGCTTAAATTTTCGTATTTTTTAAGAATTCACAGGAACTATTTTACCTTCTTTGCGATCTTTAGCGTGCTCAGCTGTAGCTGTGAACAGTACGTCAGAAGATGAATTCAATGCAGTTTCACAAGAATCTTGAATCACACCGATGATAAAACCAACACCAACTACCTGCATCGCAATATCATTTGGAACTCCAAATAAATTACATGCCAATGGTATAAGTAACAGTGATCCGCCTGCAACACCCGATGCGCCTGCCGCAGAGACAGCTGCAACAACAACAAGTATTAATGAAGTTACAAAATCAACTTCAATGCCAAGAGTATTTACTGTTGCTAGAGTTAATACAGCAATAGTTACGGCTGCTCCAGCCATATTAATAGTTGCACCTAGAGGGATTGACACTCCATAAGTATCCTCATCTAAGCCAAGTTTTTCACATAATTTCATATTTACCGGAATATTAGCGGCTGAACTACGTGTAAAGAATGCCATTATACCACTTTCTCTTAATACCATTAAAACAAGTGGATAAGGATTTTTTCGAGTATAGAAGAATACGATTAACGGATTCACTACGAATGCGATGAACAACATACACCCAACTAAAATTAATATTAATCTACCGTAATCAAGTAAAGCAGAAAGACCACTCGTAACAATGGCATTATATACAAGCCCCATAATACCAATCGGTGCTAAATTAATCACCCATTGAACTATTTTAGTGATTGCATCCGAAAAATTACCTAACATGTCCTTCGTATGTTGATTGGCTTTTTTAAGTGCAAGCCCAAGAACGACTGCCCACATTAATATACCTAAATAGTTAGCATTTACTAATGCATCAATTGGATTTGAAACCAAATTAAAAAGTAATGTTTCTAAAACTTCCGCAATACCTTCTGGTGGAGATAAGTCTTCTACTCCTGTTGTCAGAGTTAGTGTAATCGGGAACATAAAGCTTGCAACTACAGCGACAGCCCCTGCTAGAAATGTACCGATAGCGTAAAGACCAAGAATCGATTTCATATTCGTTTTCTTACCACTTTTATGACTGGCAATTGCATGCATCACTATAAATAATACTAGTATTGGAGCAACTGCCTTTAATGCCCCGACAAATAAAGATCCAAAAATAGAAATCCAGCTTGCACCACTTGGAACAGCTAAAGCCAAGATAACACCGACAATAATACCAATAACAATCCTTTTTACTAGACTTACTTGATTCCATTTAACTAATAAATTTTTCATCCGACTATCCCCCAAAATTTTCTCCCTTGATATAAAAAAGCAAAAATCAACTCAGTAAAATAATATGTACTTATTTTAACTTTAAGTAGACTGATATTTTATTTTAGCACAAATTTTTAGAATTTTGCATTGTTATTTTTTGTAAGAATAAACTTCGGTATTTATTATGTATCCAATAACATCCATTATCTATTCCAATAAAAAAAACGATGGGAGTTCGAGCTCCCATCGACATTTTTTATTAGTTCTTTTTGTTATAACCTTGAGTGTTTTCATTTTGTTTCGCTTTACGATTAGCTTGAGCATTTTGTTGTTTAACTTCTTGGGCATTTGTTTGACTTTCAATTGATACGCCAAATTCTGATCCAAATTCATTAAACATGTTTTGTGATGCACCTTGTCCATTTTGTTGAGCTTTTTGAGCAGATTGTGCATTTTGTTTTCTAACTTCTTGCGCATTTGTTTGAGCTTCTTTTGGAACCTTGTTATTGTTGTTTGCCATTTTTCTTCACCTCCATGAATTATGATTGCCGAAATGGAGGTATTTATTATTAGCAAATTTTGGATTGGGTTGATTAATAGCAAAATACGGCTGAATACCTAATACGAAAAGGATTAAAACTTATTTCGTTTCTTAAAAAGCTTATGTACCAACAGAGAAATATCCATTATCCTTGATTTTTTGAACGTTATTTAGTTCAGTTGCAAATAACATAAATGATTCCTCATCATATGCATCAAGTGCTTTATTCACATTAAGATTCAGATGAATAATTTTTAGTTCCAAGTCCAAGATAGAACAAATCCTGTCTTCGTTGCACAGTTTCTCTATATCATCCACTTGAATAAGAAATTGAAACTCTCTGTTTACCGTTACTAAAAAGTGCCATCCAAGCAAGTCATCGTACTTCTGCTCATTTGTAATTGTCCATACATCACTTTGGTGGAACTCAATCACATGTTTGTGCTTTTGTCCCGGACAGCAGCAGCTTACTTCATGTTGAAACATTTCTAGTATTATAAAATTTTCATTCACTAGATGGTCCTCCCTCGTTTTTGGTTATCTCTGAAAGATACAAATTGTATTTTTGTTTATACAATACTGTCACCTGTATTATTCTTTTTTATGACATGTTAAAATTAAATGATAATGATAATCACTTTCATTTACTATTGTATATGATGATCATTATCAACGTCAATTCAATTTAGCTCGAACTTTCTTGATATTCATTTTATACAATGCTTCATTCTTACATTTATTATATAATCCTCTCTTAGTCCCATATTTCCCATTAAGAAAACCTCCAAATAATATAATTTGGAGGTTAAAAGCATGGTACTTGCTGCTATTTTTACAAGGAATAACGTACCCTTTTATTTAATTTTCTTTGCTATTTTCTTTGTTCTTCACAAAAAAGTAAGCAGTAATCCATGTGGTAATCGGGATAACTAGTGTTACACCAATTCCAGCACATAGAATGGTTATCATTTCTGCACTAAAAATCTTTGAATTTACAACTTCCCCAACAGAATACGATAAATCTTTAAACCAGATGAGCAATGCTAAATAGCCTCCAAAGAAGGCAAAAAACAGCGTATTTGAACTTGTTCCTAATATATCTCTACCTATATTTAATCCAGAGAGAAACAAATCTTTTCGACTAATATTCGGATGATGAAAATGGATTTCCCTCATAGGAGATGAAACAGCTATAGCCGTATCCGTAATAGCTCCTATCGTACTCATAATAATCACAGATACCGTAATTTTCACAAAATCTACTTCGACCAATAAGGAAAACATTCCAAGTTCCCCTATTTCTTCTTCCCCGAATCCTTGAATCATTGCCTTATTAGTGATAAAGATAATAAACAGCAGTAAGATAACAGTGCAGATAATCGTTGATAGAAAAGCTGTTTTTGTTTTGCTGTTCACACCATTAATATAGAAAAGATTGATGCAGCTGATCACTCCACAAGCTACTATTGTTAAAATCACTGGATCAATAATCGGGTCGTTCATCAAAATGACAGTTATCATGATAACGCCAAAGTTGAAAAATATAGCGAGAAATGATCGTACTCCTTTTCTTCCGCCAATTAGGGTCATCAATAGGAATAATATCCCGGCCAGTACTACTAATACATTCATTGTCTTGCCCTCTTTCTATTCACGAAAAATAATGTTGTATAGAGACCAATCGGAATAGTTAACACAATTCCTATTCCCCCAGCTAACGCACGAGCCAATTCCAGTGAAAGAGTTAAGGAAAGCGTATAACCAAACGGAGCTGCGTTTTTAAAATAGAGAACAAGAGTTGGAATTGAACCACTTACATAGACAAAAAACAAAATATTAGTCATCGTTCCCATAATATCTTTTCCAATTTCCATCCCTGATGTAATAAGTGCTTTTACTGAAATATTATTATTTTTCTCATATAATCCAAAAATCGAAGAAGACATGGTAATAGCTACATCCATCACAGCTCCTAAAGAGCCAAGAAACAGCCCTGCCATAAACACCATTCGATATGGTCGAGTGATAAACTGCATTTCCTCATATCGAAGTCCCTTTTCTCCTGTTAATAATAGAACGAGATAAGTTATCAATAGTGAAATAAAGGTTCCTAGCAGCGTCGCTATAATTGCCGCGTATGTTTTATCATTTAAACCGTTAGCAAGTAACAACGAAATAACCGTAAATATAATAGCACTTATTCCGCAAATCCATAATAGACTTTGATTGGAAGTGTGAATATAGATATCCAATGCATATGATAAAATTACGGCATTAATTGCTAGACTAATGAACGAGAACAGCCCCTGCTTTTTTCCTACGATTAGTAAGACAAAAATAAATACCCATCCTGCTAGCAACAAATATTTATCACGTTTGACATCCAGAATTGTCCCAGTTAATTCCGAACTATCTACCAAATGCTCATCTATTTTAATAAATAACTCGTTTCCATTTTCAAACTCATGGTCATAGGCTTTTGATTGGGAGTATTCATTTGTCAAATGAATTTCCTTTCCTTTATCCTCTCCATTTATTAATTCTGCAATTATATGTTGTGTATATAATTTATCTTCATTTCCATTAATACCGTTTACTTCCGTCACATCTTCTATAGTTGTTTTTACGACCTTAGCAATTGGACGTTCATAGAAAGAGTGGTTATTAAATACAAAAATAACTGAACCTATAAAGCAGCATAAGAGTACGGCGAAAAAAATTTTATACTTGAAGCTCATCTTATATATGCTTCCAAAGAAATTCATGAATAGACCTCCGATACAAACGTATCCAAATTATAATATTAGTATAGCTGTTTAAGATGCTATTAGGCTACATTGAGAGTATTAAACAATGATACATATCCCACCTAGATGTGAAAGTAAAGATAAAGGATGGACTAAAATTACAAATATAATAATTTAGGCAAGAAAAAAGCATCCTTATTGATGGATGCCCTTTGCTACTGTTCCCTTGTGTAAGAAACTAACATGAAGTTTCTTACACAAGATAAAGTGCTATATATTCCTATTGTTTAGTATTACCTTTTCGAAATCCTTGCACGATATCAAGAATGCTTAAAAATATCCAGAGCACAATACTAATAATGATAGCCGAATTTTTTAGTTCAAATGATAAATGAAACAAATTCTCTAAATACGTATAAAATTCTACATTAATGAGCTGATCATTAGTAATTACGACGATAAATACAATGGTAGATACAATATTTCTTACCGTATTCATAATTGCCAATTTAAATGTCCATTGCCGAATGATGAGTTTATAAAATACAAGAGCAATTTCTATTATTAGAGCAACTATTACGATTAGCCAAAACGATTGTAATACTTCCTGATTGAATGTAGGGATGATTAGCTGTATTTTGCCTTGTACTTTTTCATAAACACCTATCAAATGACTAGCATTAAAGTAGACTGCAATAAAAATAGCAATCCATAACAAGCTACCAAATATATCTGCAGTTGAAATTTTCTTCACTTTCGAAATAAGCGGTATGCTTTTTAAATCATCAGGTGTCCATTCTTTCCAACTCGGTGTAAGCGGCGATTTATCCTTCGAATTATCCGTGCGCTCCAAAATGGCAAAAACGAGCGTAATCCAAAAGAAGGTCTGAACCGTTGCACTGATAATACCCCAAATACCATGACCAAGGATTAAAATGATTATGTTGATAATTCCGTTAACAATGTCTTCTTCCCCACTATAAGAAAGAATATTTTCCACAATAATAACAAAAAATGTGATTATTGCCACGATCGGTATAACTATTTTCAATAGAGTCATATACGTATCAAAGTATCTTGGACCTATTAAATACATTGGTCGGTCTGAGTATTCACTAGCAAGTGATGCTGGATTTCCTAGATTTTGGAGAACCTTTTTTACTTCTTTCTCTGAGTAATTTTCTGGGAGCATATCTTCAATAGTTGACCTTAATTCCAGAGCAATGTCATCACGACTTTTCACTGGAAGCCTTCGTGTCACTTCCTGTATATAAATATCAATCAGGTTCATTTTTCACTTCTCCTTCTAATAAATTTTGAAGTTCTTTCGTTGATTTTTCCCATTCGGCTTTTAGTTGCTCAAAAATTTCGATCCCATATTCGCTTAATACGTAATATTTCCTCGGTCTGCTTTCCGTTGTATCCCAGCTGCTCTCGACTAATTCCTGTTTTTCTAAACGCCGTAGCAAAGGATATAAGGTACTTTGCTCGATGGAAACACTCGACTCCTCCAGTAGTTGCACTAACGAATATCCATATTGCGGTGTTCTGAGTTGGCTTAGTACAGCAAGCGTCAATGTTCCTCTGCGTAACTCTGTTATTAATGAACCTAGCAATTTTTCCATATTTCACCTCACTACTTTATACTATGCGTCGTACACTATCTTATACTGTGTATAATACACTATTATAAAATTTAAAACAATTTTATTTGCAATATAAAAATCTAAATTTATTTAGGTTTTCTTTTAAAGGTATATTAAATAGTGAAATCCAAACAAAGTTGATTTCTGCTCCAACACACTTTCATGTTTCGAAGTATGAAATTTACTCAACTAACAATAAAATGCCCGCGAAGTTAATAACTTCACGAGCATTTTTGGGCTTACATCAAGTTAATCAAGTGACTTGGTACATCAATAATCATATATTTAATGTTTCTAACAAAGGATAGCAGTACCAAACTGTTTAATCATTAAAAAGCAATTCAGTTGCTATTAGTTTATAAGAGTTTCTTCGAGCTTCTGCAGAATATGTAATTGTACTCAGCATGATTTCATCAGCTCTATATGTAGCTTGCAACTGGAGTAATTTCTGTTTTACTTCTTGTGGATTACCGATAATCATATTCTGTTTCATCTTATCAAATGTATCTTGCTCAAGGTCGTTTAAAAGATATTGCTTTGCCTCTTGAATAGAAGGAACTCCCTGACCACCTTCCCTCTTAGCTTTCTGCAATTCCCATATGAGTGCACTTAACGATATTTCATGTGCTTTTTCAGTTGTTTCTGCACAAATGACTGATACAGTTACCATGACTTGAGCTGTTTGTCCTTGTTTTCTAGGAATAAAAGCATCTAAATATTCCTGAATAATGGACGGCCCATCATTGTCACTCATAAATTGACCGAATGTATAAGCAATCCCATTTTCCGCAGCAAGTAAAGCACTTTTCTTACTAGTCCCAAGAAGCCAAGGTACTGGGGAAATATCCGGAATTGGTGAGGCAGAAATTTTAGAATACTCAAGTTCAGCAGGAAAATCATCGTCCAAAAAATGGAGAAAATCTTTCACTAGGCAAGGCATTTTATAGACATTTTGCAAAAAATTATCTGATAATGCATTGGTTACTTCAGCAGAACCTCCTGGAGCACGTCCTAAACCAACATCAATACGATTAGGAAATAATGTAGCGAGTGTATTATATATTTCTGCTACTTTAAAAGGTTTATAGTGAGGCAACAAAACAGCTCCCGAACCGATGCGAATTGTATTGGTATTTGCTCCAATATAACTTAAGATCACTTCAGGAACTGAACTTGCGAGTCCAGGTAAATCATGATGTTCCGTAACCCAATAGCGAGTATACCCAAACGCCTCTCCGGCTTGTGCTAATTTCAACGACTCATTTAAAGCATCTTTCGCAGTCTGATTTGAAGAAATTGGTGATTGATCCAATATACTTAACTTCATCCCTCAAACCCCTTTCTTATATCTTCGTTTCCAGCAAGCTCAATTTATACTCTCCTACTTGCCCTTTCTCATATAAGTTGGTTATGGAGGTAGAGTACTTATTGATACTCCCTCTAAAAGATAAACCAAACTCTGGTACAGTCACATCAAAAGTACCCTTATATAGAAAAGTTGCGATATCATGATATTCTTCACTAGTTACGTTAAACACAATAGAAATTTGGTGTAAACCATTTACTTTTTCTTCTTCATAATTATTTACTTTAATTAGTATATTATCTAGCATAACTTCTTTCGCCATGTTATATTCTAGGTTTTTGCTCATGCCAAGCACCTCCGGATTTAAGTATTGGATTTAGTGTACCATCATCGAAGGTATTTATAATGTTTAAGGATTGTTATAAACAAGCTACTAAATCCAAACACCTGCACCACATCCCATGACAAAAGCTGTCCGCTTAAGCGATTGCCATAGACTAATTGATGCTATTACAAATCAAAGTAAGAAATGAGTAAGATAAAAAAGACCGAATGATGTTAGTGCATCAATCGGTCAATATAATAGTGGATTTCCTTCAAAGGTTTTGGCTATTGAGGGTAAGTAACACATCTGAGCCATTAATGGGTTACTTTTTATGGTTAAATGAAAGAATTGAAGCAATCAAGGCTGCAAATGCTACTGCAAACATTCATGCTTCAAATACTGTCACCGGGTTAGCTTGTTTTGGCGAAACTAAAAGTAAAATTTTATTTTGTTTGTGATAATTCACTTTCAGTTACCCATTTGTGGTTAGTCACTTTCTCCCCTGTAGTAGAAGTATAGTCAACCATATACACAGTTGTTTCTTCTGCAGAATCAATTTCGGCGGTTGCTCCTTCCATTCCTTCCATATGTTCAGCGTTTAGCACAACTTCTGTACCAGGATCTAAAGGTGCAGTTTGTGGATCCTCTAATTCTTCATGAATAACCCATTTATGATTTTCTACTCGTTCTCCACCAGTTGTAGGAGTATAGGAAACAGTATAAACAGTAGTATCATAGGCACCGACAATCGTTGCTTCAGCACCTTTCATACCTTCCATATGATCTGTTCCAATAATAGCTTGACTTCCTACCTCAAAAGTTGGATTTTCAGCTACTTTTAAGCCGTTAGGAACTTCACCTGATCCAGACATATCCATACTTGAATGATCCATACTCTTACTTTCTTCCGTGTTCATATCTATGTTTTCTTGTGTGTTAGTTTCCTTTTCGTCACCAGCACAAGCAGACAATGTAATCGCAATAGCCAACGAACCAAGAACCATTATTTTTTTTCTCATTAGTATCCTCCTCAAAATTTTTCTGAATTTACAACAAGATCCACCTCGCTGTTTTAAACAATCTTACACTGAAATTATGAAAAAATTATGCAGGCCAGTTATAGAAGATTGTAATGGCCATATTTTATCGCGATGTAAGTTGTCTTTATAAATTTATAATTCCCTATTTTATTGAATAAAAACTAGGAACTTTGATTTACGCTTAAACTGCTATTTAAAATAACACCGTAGAACTTCTGATTTTATTACCTTCATTTTTTTATATATTGCACTTCTTCAACAGCTTTCGAGTTGAACATGCTTCTAAGGAACATACATATACTCTATACAAATCTTGTGAACATAAAGTCATTTATCGGAGTTCAATATATTTATGAGCCTACAAAAACACCCTCCAGCTAAGTGATCTGAAGGGTGTTCGTACTTCGGTGTAGGAAGTTAATTTAAGACTTCGTAATTTTATCCGTAGTATGAGTCAAATAACAGGTATAGTAGAAAGATTTTTCTTTCAACTAGTTAACTCTCATATCCGTCTACTACTACATCCAATTTCCCTGTTTCTGGGTGGATGACAAGTCCATGGACACTTACATTTTTGGGGAACATCGGATGATTTTTGACCATCTTAACGCTTTGCTCGATACTTTCTTCCACTGATTGAAATCCTGTTAGCCAACCTTTGATATCAATACCGGCATTTGATAAGGTATTTACGATGTCTTTATCTAATCCGTCTTGTTCACATTTTTCTAAGAAAGAATTAGGTTCTAACCCTTTCATCCCACAACCGTGATGTCCAACGATGGCAACTTCCTTTGCTCCAAGGTCATATAGCGCAATTAGTATACTCCGCATGACACTACCAAATGGGTGTGAAACGATTGCTCCTGCATTTTTGATAAGCTTTACATCACCATTTTTAAAGTTCATCGCTTGCGGCAACAATTCAACGAGTCGAGTATCCATACATGTAAGAATAACCATTTTTTTATTAGGAAATTTAGTCGTCTTGTATTTTTCATACTCTTTATTTTCAACGAATTGTTTATTGTATTCAAGAATCCCTGAAATTAATGTCATTTAAATCCCCCCTAAATAGTTAATAAAATTATTTCATACTTTTCTTTAATATTCAATATCCACCGATTCAATTTGTGCTTTCATAAACTTCCATTGGAAAAGTAGGTCCATATATAAATTCAATTAAACCAACCATATTGATATAGAATTCTTATTACTCCACTAATATATTTCCAATATATTGTGCCGTCCCAAAATCAGAAGTAAGATTTACCTCTATTAAATATTCACCTTTTTCATCGGGAAAATTAAATTCTTTAAGTCTATTTACATCTAATTGTATTTGTTCACCATCTCTCCAAACTGAAACGGTTAAATCTAAAATCGCAAAATCTTGACTATCAAAATCTACAAAGTCTTCTAGTCCAGCCTTAACTGTTATTTGTTGTTGTTCTCTTGCTAATTCCAAACTGTCTGCTTTTTTTACCGTACCATCTTTTTCCCAATTTATATTTGCTTCGGCCAATTTAACTCCACTGTAAGAAAGCGTAACGCTAGGGGGTGAGTAATCATAATTTTCTCCGATACATCCCACCAATAAAACAATACTGATTAAACAAGCTACTAACTTTGCAATGTTCCCCATTTTATATCCCATCTTTCCAGTTATTATAAGTCCCATTATTTGATATTAAGTAAAGAAACTCGTAACCCAATAGCGAACTTGCGCTAACTTCAACGACACATTTTAAGCTTGTTTAGATGTGTGTTTTGAAGAAATTGGTGATTTATCCTAAAAGCCCTTTCTTATATCTCCTTTTCCAGCAAACTGAGTCTAAATTCTCCGATTTGGCCTTTCTCATATAAATTGGTAATGGAAGTAGAGTATTTATTAATCTTCCCCCGAAAGAATAAGATAGAATCTGGAACAGTAACTTCAAAAGAAGCTTTATAGAGTAAAGTTGCAATATCATGATATTCTTCACTTTTTACGTTAAACACAATTGAAATTTGGTGTAAGCCATTAACTTTTTCTTCTTCATAATGATTAACTTTAATTAACCTATTATCTAGTATAATTTCAGTCACCATGTGATTTTCTACGTTTTTGCTCATGTCAAACACCCCCGAATTTGTATACTAGATTTAGTTCACTGTGTATCTTTGTTAACCTTCACCCCAATAATCTTTAATCGATCACTATACTCGAGGCATACAACTTTTCTTGCTTGTATCGAAGTCCTCGCATTCACAGGTATTGCTTGCACTTTACCATTAATTTCAGCCTGAACAATAAAGCATTTCGCTCCGCATTTCATGAGTATCCTCCTCAATTGCGTATATATTTTTTTTATAAATTACGCGCATATATTTGGCACATCTTTGTCTTTAATAAAACCGTGTGTTATGAAACAAGGCTTGTTAGTTCTCTATCTTAAGCATACATGAAGTATTTTATTAGAACCAATGAAGCGCAGATATTTATCATTATATTCTTCCTCAACTAGCAACTATATTACCGAAAAAATATTTTATTAGAATTTTCTCATATTTTAGATATATAGATTTAATATGATAAAATAAATTGAAATTAATTCCAGAATAAAGCATAAGATTTTACCTTTTAATTCAATTGGTAGAAGTACACAAATGTACTTGTTTTGTAAATTTAATAGTTTAAGAGGTGATTTAAGTTGATAATGGAGAATAAAGAGCAAACTATATTTGATCATGTTGGCAGCAAAATAATTACAGATAGAGAGATTGACATAGTCACTAGATTAGGGGAGCCACTAATAGTGGTTTTAGGAAATGTTTTAAGTAACGAAGAGTGCGATGAGCTAATCAGATTATCTAAGGACAAATTGAAACGTTCAAAAATTGGAACAACACGCGAAGTAAATGAACTGAGAACAAGTAGTAGTATGTTTTTTGAAGAAAGTGAAAGCGAAATTGTTGCTAGAGTGGAAAAAAGGGTCTCATCTATTATGAATATCCCTATTGAACACGGAGAAGGTCTTCAAATACTACAGTATACTCCTGGTCAAGAGTATAGAGCTCATAATGATTTCTTTTCATCTACTAGTAAAGCAGCAAACAATAATAGAATTAGTACACTCGTTATGTACTTAAATGATGTAGAAGAAGGCGGAGAAACTTATTTCCCTAAACTGAACTTTTCAGTAACACCCAAAAAAGGTATGGCAGTATATTTCGAGTATTTCTATAATGATCAAAATTTAAACGATTTAACTTTACATGGTGGAGCACCTGTTATAACTGGAGAAAAGTGGGTTGCAACGCAATGGATGAGAAAACAGAGAATACGGTGAGGAGGGGCTTTAATATATAAATGTGATTTATCACAACGTCGTTCCCTCAAGGGGATTGCATATTAGTGAATAACCCATCAGAGCGCAAACTCATGGATGGGTTATTTTTTATAGTTAAATGTAAGAATTTTGTTCAACAAAATGGTCCTATCCACAAAGAAAGAGCACAATTAAGTTATAGAATTGTGCCCTTAAATTGAATATTGTTATGAAGAATCTAATTGATATTTACGCAAAGCATTCCATTTTTTTCTCAATTTACTTTCCATCTTCAGAACGATCTTCAATACGTTCTTCAATTTCTTTCTTTTCTTCGTGCCACCATAATGCTTCTTCTGGTTCTTCTAAAATCTCTTTTATTTCAGCTTTCTCTTCAACCGCTGGCGGTGAACCTCGAAGAGCTTTTCCTGAAGTATCTTTAAGAAATATGGTTACAACAATAATACCGATAATAGATGCAAATATGACATAGTAGGCAGGTACCATTTGGTTCATCGTTTTGCTAATTAGCCAAGATACAAGTAAAGGTGTCGTGCCACCGAACACTGATGCAGAAATATTAAAAGTAATCGCCAATGCCCCATTCCGCACATTCGTAAAAAATAGGGACGGTAATAGCGCTGGCATTGTTCCCTGAAAAGAAGCGGAAAATACTCCAAGAATCATTAATCCTAAAAATACTAGTATTGTGTTTCCACTACCGATTAAATTAAACGCAGGTATACTTAAAAGGATCAACCCGATTAACCCGCCTTGAATTACCTTCTTTGCTCCAATACGATCACTAAAATAGCCCATTAACAAAACAATCGGAATCATTATAACCATTACAATAACAATTAATAAAAGCCCTTCTGTTTCTCCATAACCCAGAACAGCAGTTAAATGAGATGGCATATACGATAAAACAATATAGTTTACAACAATATAAAAGAAAACAACAAACATACCGATCAGTATTGCTCTCCAATGGTACTGTAATATATGCTTTACTGATTCATCATTATCATCATCAGATTTACTTTCCTTCATTGCCTCAAATGCAGGTGTTTCTTCTAAATTATTTCGCAAATAAAAGCCAATTAAACCAATAGGGGCAGATAAGAAAAAAGGAATACGCCAACCCCATTCTAACATTGTTTCCTCCCCTAAAATATAGGTGAGTAAAGTAACAAGACCAGCTCCTGCGATATAGCCAACTAAGGTACCAACCTCAAGACCACTTGACATAAAACCTCTTTTTTTATCAGGCGTGGATTCAGCAATAAACGTCATAGCACCTGAATATTCTCCACCCGCTGAAAAACCTTGAACTAGACGAGCAATAAGTAAAAGCACGGTGGCAGTATAGCCTATAGATGCATGACCAGGAATCAAACCTATACTTAATGTGGCCAGAGCCATCATGATCAAGGTAATAGCTAAGACCTTTTTACGGCCTAAACGGTCACCAAGCATCCCAAAGAAAATTCCACCAATAGGTCGAGCAATAAAGGCAACTGCGAATGTTGCAAAAGCAAATACTAATTGCATGGGTCCACTTACTTCAGGAAAAAATACTTGTCCAATTGTAACAGCTAGATAAGAGTAAATTCCAAAATCAAACCATTCCATTCCATTACCAACAGCAGTTGCAAAAACAGCTTTGCGTGCGGAATTCGTGTCAACAATTGTAATTTCTTCTTTTTTCAACTTTGGTTTCGATTTTCTTTTCAATTTTGGGCTATTATGATTTTTGTTATAAGCCAATCGAAAAGCCTCCTTGTTGATTAATTGATACTAGTCTTAAACTATCCAAAATGTTCTTTATTATTTATTAATTGTCTCTTTTCAATAATTATCTAAACCAACTTAGTCAGTTTTTACCCAAACTTCATGTTTTCTGATATTGGACATAAAAAAACCTCCTAATCCAAATTGGAATCAGAAGGTTTAAAACAAAGTTAATATAAATAATATGTATTTTACCTAAGTAAAGGGATATCCAATAAGAGTTCAAATTCTATCAATTACCCTTAACGTTGTTTATCTTGAACTTTTAGCAAAGATATATTTAAATCACAACATTCACGTTTGTTTGAATTAGCATGAATTTTTCTGACACAAGGACATGGTTTTAAAAAGTTACAGTTTCTCCAAGAAGGCCAACTACTCTCGCTAAATTCACAAAAAAAAGAGGGTCCTCTAACATATCACTGAGTAATCCTCTTCAAACATCTATTATTTACTTTCATAAAATTCTTCTGGAATTCCTTGAATTAATGGTGAAGCTTCACCGGAATAGAAAATACGTAAATCGTGGAGAGACCTCGTGCATCCTACATATAATAATTTAGCATCATACTTTGATTCTTTATAGTGACTTGCATCCACATCGATAAGTAGCACTGCATCAAATTCCAATCCTTTAGCTAAATACACAGGAACTACTGAAATACCACCAGCGTATTTACTTTGATTTGCTTCAATGACGTTCGCATTAATCCCTGCAGTTAGTAACTTTTCATGTATCGAATGACATTCAGCATCTGTTCTACCTATAATCGCAATCGTCTTGTGATTTCCTTTTTGTAAATCTTGTAATACCTTCACGATTTCGGTAATTTGATCATCCGTAGCAATCACTTTCACTTTTTGACCACTGCGAAAAACTGGTGTTGCAAGACCTACTGGAACTTCCGCCTGCTTAATAACCTCATTGGCAAATTCGATAATTTCCTTTGTAGAACGGTAACTTCTCGTCAGTTCATAATAACCAGTCTCTTGAAACACTTCTTTAAAGTCATTCCAATCCTCAATACCTTGATAATTATAAATTGCCTGAGATAAATCGCCCAAAATGGTAAAAGAATTTCCCAGTGTAATCTCTTTTAAAACATAAATTTGAAATGGTGAAAAGTCTTGTGCTTCGTCGATGACAACATGATGAAATTTTTGTTTGCCTTCTATTCCTATTAACTGGTGATGAATATATAGGAGTGGCGCTAAATCTTCTACATTTACTTCTTTCTTTTGGCAATTCTTTTCTGTTTCTCGTACAAGCGCTTCCGGCAATAGTTCTACTATTTCTTTTCGTTTCATCAAGGATGTATAAAATGATAAAGCGCTCATTTTCGGCCAAAACTTCATATATGCATTTAATCTTATATTAGCCTCTTTTTTCACTAGCTTTTTCTCATTTGTTCCTTCGACCTTTTTAAGTTCTATCTCTATCCAACGCTTGATTCGTGCAACTAATCGTTCCCTGCGCTTTGTTAATGGATAATGCTTATATTCAACCAATAACCACTTCTTAATTTCATCTACTGTTATCACAGCTTGATCCCATAGTTCTAAATTAGTTGTTGGTACTAGATTTTCTTCAAATTGCATGAGACTTTTTTCGATAAATGATTTAAACTTTATTGACCCCTTTAATTTACCCTGCATAACTTTATTATTGTCACGATTAATTGAAAAAGCTTCTTTCAACTTTTCTTCTGGTTGTTTTAGTTTCACCGTATTATCTAAAAGGCTTAAACCCCACTCAGGAAAAGTAGTTTGTTTAATATTACCTACTCCCAGTTCAGGAAGTACACCAGAAATATAATCTAAAAACAAACTATTTGGAGCGAAAATAATCATTCTATCTGCTTGTAGCTGTTCACGATATTCATATATTAAAAAAGCAAGGCGATGTAAAGCGACAGTTGTTTTCCCACTCCCTGCAACCCCTTGGATTAATAACGGTATATTCTTCTCAGCTCGGATAATTTCATTTTGCTCAGATTGTATCGTTGAAACGATATCTTTTAATTTATTATCTTTATTTTCACCTAATCGGTACAAGAGAAATTCATCTGTTAGGGATACATCTTCGCTTCCTTTTACATACGTATCAACAACACGCTCTAGCTCTCTTTTACGAATGGCTATGTTTCTTTTTAAATAGACTTCTCCCTCTACCAATCCATCAGGCGATTGATAAAATGCCGGTTCTTCACCACCATTGAAGGAATAAAACATACTCGCAACTGGTGCACGCCAATCAATAACTATTGGTTTCTTCGCTTCCTCATCAGAAACACCGACTTTCCCAATATATAATGAATTTGGCTCTAAATGGCCATCCTCCTTAAAATCTAACCGACCAAAGTATGGCTCCTGTACACCAATTCGTAAGTTTTGCCGATTTAACTCCCTCATACTTTCAAGAACTTGCTCGGTATAGTTATCTCCATGATAAACTGGAATACTTTCTAGCTTGTGTATTCGGTCATCCAGTGTAGATAAAACCTCTAGCAATCTCTTAAATTCCTCTTCATATATAGTGCTCATTATGATACTCCCCCCAACTTTCTAAAATTTCAGTCGAGTTACAATTGTATAAATATGTATGTACAAAGTCAATAGTTCCCTGTGTTAGAAACAAACGTGGAAATCACAACATTCACGTTTGTTTGAATAAACTTGAATGTTTCTGACGCAGGGAAGGTACTTCAATTCCTGTAATTCTTTATTCCTGTTTTAATGGCGATTCTAACACACGACACATAAAACTTTTCCATCCCCTGTCCACTTTTCGACCACTTCTTTCTATATAGAAAGAAAAGGGGGAATTCTAATGACTCACTACTTACAAAAGCACGCTCGTTTCAATTCAATAGCAGAGATGGATGAGGCTGTTGCAAAACATTGCGCATTCCATCGATATGAGCTAAACAAAACAGATCAACTGGTGCTCGATGTAATCCGAAGGTATTCGGTGAAATATGGAGCTGCCCATTTAAAACACGCAACGATTGAAACAGCGATCGGCAAATCGAATGCGACTGTTCGTCGAGCGATACGAAAGCTCGAACAGCTTGGCATTATTCAACGCATTCACTATGTACGCCCTGTCATGAGTGGGCTTGGTGCGAACATTTATATTATTTTACCTTTCGATGATCAGGGGAGTTTGAACAGTCGAGAAGATGCGGACAACCCGCATGACGACGAGGGAAATGAGCCAATTTCTGAGAAAGAACCGTTATTCTTAAAATCTTCTTTAAAAGATCTTACTAACACGTCTCCTATGGAATCGAAAAAGTTATCCACAAGTCTATTTAGCAGAATGAAAGAATTGCTTTCAAATACAATTGGAGAAACAAAAAAAGCACGCGATTTTTACGGCATTCACCGGTCTTTATCAAGTGAAATGCTGCGTTTTGATATTTACAAAGATGATGGAGAAATTTTTAACGACCTAGCCTATCGTGCGCTGAAAATTACAGTGATGGCAACCAAGCGAAAACAAATACGTAACTTGCCTGGTTATTACAAAGGCGTGCTTCGCAAATTAATCGATGAGACATATTTTAAGGATATGTTTATGTATTTTGACGTTCCAGTAGAAAATTTTTATATTCCGGAGAATTACGAGCTAATATGAAATAAGGGTGCCAGGTGGGAGACCATTCATACTTTCCAGCGATTCCTGGTCGCATCTGGTACCCGTGCAAAGTAACTTAAATTTTTTCCCTGTGTTAGAAACAAACGTGGATGTTTCTGACACAGGTAAGGTATCTCAATAATTATATATAACCTTCAAATGAAGATATATGAAAGACAACTTTTCTATAAGGTAAGGTTTGCATTTACTTCTCGTTGACTATTTCAATGGTCCAATATTCATTCGTTTTAAAAGTAATTAACTAAAACTTTGAAGATACTCTTATTGCTTCATCCTTCAATTCCAATGATTGTAGTAATATAATAATTAAATTCGCAACCATTTCATCATATTCTGGCTCTAATATATACCAATATTTCGCATCTCGAACTAACGCTAATTTTACTTCTATGTTCGCTTCATTCAAAATAACAAGAAATTTGATGGGTGCAAATTTGGACTTGATCGCTGTTATCCATCGTAACTATGGTTTTTTCTTTCACTATTTCTAATTAGGCATCTTGTCCACTTACATTACATCTTCTGTTAAGAACCACATTTCACGGTTTTGACCAGAGTACGATAATGTCGTAGTCAGCTTTTCATCGTCTTTCTAGATCTTGTAGACCAACTAAGCATTGTCTAGAGTCGCCTCAGATTGACTCAGATGCCATTGCACAGGATGATGTGAAGAAAGGAATTAGGGTCAATCCTTGAGACTCATGAGAGGCTTATATCATCATTTTATGGAGTCGGATCTGTAAATATCGTGTAGAGTAAGTGTCGTAGGTAATAGTGTCTGGAATGGGACACTTTTTCCCAGTAAACATAAAAAAAGGGATGTCAAGCATCCCATTTTAAAAAGTTAATTAATTATCGATAAACTTACCAGTATTCCCCAGTATACTCTCCAGTTGTTAAATCAAACGTAAATCTCATATAGCTTCTATTTGAATCTCCTGTTTCATATGCCGTATATGTAGCACCTCTTTCTATTACTAATCTATTATTTGCATTTTCTAATACAAGATAGGTGATATTAGATACATCTGGCTCACCGATATCTGGGGAAAAGCTCATTCTAATAACCTCATTGATTTTGTTCTTTACAGATTCGTTTGCAAGCTTATGAATATACGGATGCTTAAATACACCATGATTCATACCTCTTTCTTCCCACGTAAGGAACGCTCCATTGTTATTCTGTTTCATTTGCTTCGCAATTAAATCAGATGGCGCTTTTTCGTATGTAGATAGATTAGACTGCTTAACACGAACGCCTCCACCTAGATCATATACATTCATGTTACCTTCTGTAGTGATCTTGTGTACACGCCACATTGAGCCTTTCTTAGCATTCATATGGAATGATACTTTTCCATCAGTGCCTCTCTTATAAATCTTCACATCTTTGGAGAATACGATTCTACCGATCTGTGTTTGAGATAATTCGTTCTTACCCCACATAACCTTCTGTGTGTCTTGCTGAGTAGTTTGTGTGGATGCTTCTGTATAATCTCCTGCGATTGGTGAGAACAACATCATTGCTGTTAGGATTCCTGCACCTATTGTACATTTTTTCATTTGTGTGCCTCTCCCTTAGTTGAATTACATACTAGTATAACGGATGTCTATAACTCTATTAAAAAAGGGATGTCAAGCACCCCTTTTAAAAATTCATTCGATCTTTTCTTCAATTATCATGCCAGTTGTTACATCATATATCATTGTTCCGTTTTGATTTACAATTCCTCCCTCACCCTCAGTATCCGTATATGAAATACTAAATACTATTAATAGACGATTATCCCTATTCTCCAGTACACTAAATTCTTGTGAACCATTCCAGATACCATGGATCATTGCAATACGGATAACATGTTTTCGAATATTCTTGTTAATATTTTCCTCAGCATCTTTACTTGCAAGTCTTCTAACTTGAGGATAGTCGAAGCCATATGTTCTGTCCCACCAGATGTGTGCACCATTCTCTTTTACTTGTTTCTCAATTAGAGCCGTAGGTGCTGACTCGAATTCAGAAAGGTTTGACTGTTGTACTCGAACACCACCTAAGTCGTAGATGTTCTTACCACCTTCGTTAGTAATTTTATGCACTCGCCACATAGAACCCTTCTTAGCATTCAAATGGAACTGCGGTACATTGTCAGCGCCTCGTTTATAAAGCTTAGTGTCTTTTAGGAATGTGATTCTACCAATTTGAGTATCACCCAGTTCGTTTGCTCCCCACATGAACTTTTGTGTTGTTTGTTGAGTTGATGCATTTGCTAAAGATGATGCTTCCGCAGTGTTCCCTGCGACTGGTGAAATTAGCATCATTGCTATTAAAACTCCTGCTCCTATTGTACGTTTTTTCATTTATGTGCATCTCCCTTAAGTTGTAGAGTCTTATTCTATATAATCTAAAGGTTTCGTATTTGATTCATCTCAGGTTGGTTGCCTTTGAGTACTTATTAAAACAGTGGTTTTATTATTACTTTAATTTTAATTCACTAGCTTCAACTAGCTTAATATTGGTTGTATCTACTATTTCATACCCTTCAGCACTATCACCACTGCCCTGTGGTGTGTCGAACCAAGTAGTACCTTTTGTACTTATAATTTCACCATACTTTAAATATTCAGTACGTGGAACATCAAAAGTATTAGCATCTGCATTATTATAATTTACGATAACTGGATTACGACTAATATTAATAGATACAGGATTTTCATAAAAGCTACGTCTTATTTCTAATGGTACTTCTTTGAAAACTACCATTTTTGTTGCCTTTACACGATACCCTGAACTCATATTGTAGTACCTTTCGCCATTGTATTTTTCAATGTCGTACACTCTAAAGAAGTTGCCTTTTGGAACAACCAGCGATACAAAATTACCTTCATCGTCTTTCTTGTAAACTTTCACATCTTTAGTGAATGTCATTTTACCTGTTTGGTTCTTGACTACTTCTGCGCCATCCCAAACCATAATTTTATCGCTTGACTTCTCATTTGCCAATGTTCCTGTTGTAGCTGTTAATAGACAGCTTAGTGCAAGCACCCCACTGATAATCATTTTTTTCAAACTTGTTTTTTTTCACGGTTGTTCTCTCCTCATTGTTATACTTAGTTAGCGAAACTTACTTTATTTTGTCTTTAAAGTACTTTCCATGTTTACATGACTTTATAAATCTTAGCAATATATCCCTTTAATTTATATATGTAAAATTTCCCTTTTTCAAATGACTTTTCTTATTAGTGGATTGTGCTTCGATTTCATAAATAATCCCTCAAACTAGTTACTACTTCTAATATAGATTAACTTACAATTGATTTATATGATTATTTTAAAGACATTTGGATTAAATAGTAGTGAAAATGTTTCAAACAAGTATCTACCTTTTGCAGTAGCATTAATATCATCATAAAATCTTAACCCGTAAGTATTTGAATCAGCTACGTCAAGCTTAATAGTACCAATTTCGAATGATTCTAATGTAGTCTTTCTAAATTGACGTGGCACTCCTTGTGATTGTAAAAATTCAGATGCTTGCTTCACACCATTGTATGGGTCGTTACTTTTAGGTGCGTCAATGACATTATCCACCACTTTACTCGGATCCTGAGCATCCCCTATTGCCTTACTTCCTTTTACTGCTAATTTCCCACCCGTACTAGCCATACCTACAACAGGAATCATCGCCGAAAAAGAAAGTGCTGCATTTAATTCATCCCCTCTAGCCGTATAGATAGCTCCATTTACACCATCTGCTATTTCACCAAAACCAGGTATAAGTCCTGCTATATCTAATCCAAATTGAAAAGAATCTAGTATTTTGTTTTCTTTCGGTTTGTCGACTTTAACGGTCTCTTCTTTCTTATATTCAATATGGGAAACAACTTCATAGAAAACCGTTTGGCCCACACCATACTCTTTAACGAGTAAACCATTATCATATTCATGATATTTTATATTTTCCGCTACGTTTTCTTCAATAGTCTTAACTTTCTTTCCTTCTAGGTTTGAAAAGTCGGTGCAGTAATCATTGTACCAATCAGCTGTTCCTGTTCTCTTACCCATAAGTAATTTGGATCTAAGAATACTTTTGGGAACAGCTCTGTTCTAAGGAGATAAAAGCGCTCTTTAAGCCTTTTTTGATAATTGCTTGCGGTCTTAGATAATAAAGAAAGGCAAGGGGTGTACCTTCAAAGTATCCATCGAGCTCGCGGAAACCACCGTCTTCGAATTCCTCTTCTACTTCGTTGACCACTTCATATTGAATTGGATTGCTTATCCCAGGCTGGTATTCTTTGATGATCAGACCATTTTCGTACAGGTGGAATTTTAATAGGTAAAAGCTTCCATAAGCTTCTCTATTGATTGTCTTGGTCTTTTTCCCCTCGAGTTCCCGAAACATTCCTGGTGTGATTTCCGTACCTATCAGATTATCCTGATTGCTGGACTCTAGGCCTCGATTAACCCTGTTGTTCAATAGCCGTCTTCAATACACTATTCATTGATATCGCAGCCCATTGGTTCAATCGAAAATCTATGTCCGTGACTCCGTCCGTAAACAGTCCTTCTATATCCGTCAGCCAAGATAAGTCTAAATTGAGCGAGATAGCAAAGTAATTTTGAATATTTCTTTCCTGAACTTCCTATTAAGCAATTATTAGAAGAATCTGGTTTTATAAATATAACACGATTATATTCAACAGGTTTTTGCGCTAGCTGGATTTGCCATGCAGAATGATTTAGTAGATCATAATCGACAAATTTAAGTGAAAGATGAATATTCAAAAGAGCTCATTTTGATGATTCATTCAAAACAAGCTCTTTTTAAACATTTCACTTTATTGTCAGTCGCAATTGTTTGAGTACCTGGCACTCATCACGAGGATAGACTATTCGAAGATGGAAATGGTGGTATCTGATGATATTTTGGATATTTACTGATGGTGATAAGAAGTAACTAGGACATACATTTTTAAAGTAATTTGTACGCACTATATAATTTGATCTAACATCATATAGGGGTTACAAGGGATACCTCTACTATCTGAATAAAGAGTGGTTTATTCGGCACTAGGTACCCCACGAAAAAGAAACCTTGAAAGGCATTTAGCCAATCAAGGTTTTATTATTAACTCAAAAAAGTCGGCAACTGTTTTAACCATTCTTCAAAGTTATTAGCTTCTTTATCTATATTAGTTTCTTCATGTGAATAATAGTAAACTCCTGTGTTTGGATACTCATTGGAAAGAAGGCAGAAGTAGTCACCATTACCTATACTATAAAACGGGATTAATTCTTCCTTCCATCCCCCCTGTTTCATTTCATAGTTATAGGTAAATTCTATAGTGTCATTTCCATTTGTATTACTATTGGAAACATTTAAGATATCTCCTGGAAACGAATATTTAGACATTAATTCAATAAAAAATTTAAATTCCGATGGAAATTGACATCCAAACTTTTTTTCGATATTTTCCCAATCACTTGCCAAAGGAATATCTATATTTCCTAATTCTTTATCTAATATACCATCTAATAAATTTGCAATTTCATCTCTTGTCACTTACTTTTCCTCCTTTTAAATCCCTTCTCCTGGTAGTATATATTCTTTTCCTCTTTCTTTATAGTGTTCTCTAATTTCCTTGGCTCTTTGAGAAGGAGTTAACTGGGAAGGTTTATCATGACGTGTATGATTTCCTCCACCTCTATGAGTTCTTTGTTCTAATTCATCTAATATCCCAAAATTTTTAACAGGGACTTGTTGTCTATGGTGTGCTTCTATATTTTTATCACCATGCGTCATTTTAGTTGTTGGTCCTTTTCCTTGACGCATTCTTATGACTTCTTCAATTGTTTTTGGTTCATATCTTACAGGTGGTATAGACATAGGTGGGTCTGGATTTGGATAATTTGATGGGCTTAGCTTAGCATTATCTATACCCTTATTAAGGTTTCCCGCCTCTTTACTACCATTCAAACTACCCTTAGACTTGTTTTCAAAAGTAGGAATCTTCTTTACAGAAAGATCCCCTTTATATTTAGATATCTTGGCTCCGGAGATAAAAGCGAGCTTGAAGCCTTTTTTGACAATCGCATGCGGTCTTAGATAATCAACGAATGCAAGTTTTGTACCTTCAAAGTACCCATCGATCTCGCGGAATCCACCATCATCGAATTCCTCTTCTACTTCGTTGACCACTTCATATTGAATTGGCTTGCTTGTCCCAAGCTGGTATTCTTTGACGATCAGACCATTTTCGTACAGGTGGAATTTTAACAGGTTAAAGCTTCCATAAGCATCTCTATCTATTGTCTTGGTCTTTTTACCCTCGAGTGTCCGAAACGTTCCTGGTGTGATTTCCGTACCTATCAGATTTTCCTGATGGCTGGACTCTAGGCCTCCATTAACCCGAGAGGTCTGTTGTTCAATGGCCGTCTTCAATCCACTATTCATTGATATCGCAGCCCATTGGTTCGATCGAAAATCTACGTCCGTGACTCCGTCCGTAAACAGCCCTTCCATATCGGTCAGTCACGTGTCAATCGTCTGCAAACCTTGTTCTATAGGATTCAGTGCGTTCGTTTGGATAGCATTAAATTCATAAAGTAGAGTTAAAGTATCATCACGTTTTCTCTTAGAACTAATGACTCCCTCCTGCACTCCGCTATCATCTAAATGCGGCAGGGCAACAATATCACTCACTTGATCCATGATACAAATGAAATTAATAAGCCAATCGCCGGTTTAATACCGTCAATTGGCTGCATAATAGGGTATTTTATTCCGCTCTGCAAATGGATAGTCAGTGCCAAGAAAATTAAAGTTTTAACTAATAATTATTCATGTAAAGACTTAAAATGGCTAGCAAGTGATACAATTTCTTCATCAAGATTAGGAAACGCAATAATATTATCCAATACATTTATAAAATATGCTTTTCTGTCCCCTTGAGAACCATTGATAACTCTATTTAACATCCAAACAGTATGTTGTGTAGGTTCCCTTTTGAGTGATTCAACAAGCTTTTCTTCATATCCATTTTTATAAAACTTTTCAACAAAATGCACAAGAGGCCCAGGTCTACCGAAATTTATATTTGGATATTTTTCCATCAACTTAAAAATAGGCAGAATAGCTTCAAAAGCATCCTCCCTTTCTTCTATTTCTTCAACAACATCATATGTAACATCAATAAAATCCTCATTCATAATTGATTTTGCTAACTTCATCATTAATTGTTTTAATTCATTTTGCATCTTATCATTCCTTATTCTAGAGTATTTTTCATATGATTTAACGCTTTATTTGTAATATCGTTTACAATATCTTCTGAAATACCAGCATCTCGCAAAATTTTAGAATTACTCGTAATATTATCTAATGGTAATTAATTGGTTGCGTCAATACCTCTTTGTACTTTATTTATAAGCTTGTGTTGTTCACGCTCTAACGCTATTACTGGATTGTTCTTCGAAATTATTGAAAACACTAAGGAAACTATTGAAGTGAAACAAATTTTAAAACCAATTTACAATTTCAAGTCTTCGGAATATATCGGCTACAAAAAACAGTAAATATAATAAAAATAAAGGAGCAAAAAATTAATCTCTGCTCCTTTTTCATCCTGTATAATTTAATTCCAATTTGGCTTTATGACACTAATTATAATTCTTCGGGATTTACAGGAGTTATCTCTTCAATTAGCGTAACCTCACTTTTTGATACCCAACCAAGCCAGGAATCTCTATCTACTCTGGGCAGATTTAGATTACTTCCCACCAGTATAGAACCAGTGGCAACCTGGTATTTATTTTCTTTTTCTTGTAAGATTTGGACTTTCTCCCCTTTAATAATTCCAAAAGGAATAATACTTACACAATCCACTAATTCGTTTGGTTTCACTATCTTAGTGTAAACTCCACTTTGGTAAGTATCTTCAAATGTAGAATCTATTTTCTCTTTCTCGTCAGTAATAATTTTCAAATTATTATCCATATCAACAGTTATTCTATACTCGACTCCCTTATAGATTCCAAGTAAACCTTTTTTTAACATACTTTTCACCTCGTTAATCTTCTGAAATAAATTCTCTACCGTTAAATATTCCAATAACCTCATCTTTCCCACCCACTACTCTGTGTAGTTTTGCACCTAGTTCTAATTCAATATAATTTTTAGAAGTCCATTCTGGTATAACTTCACCATTTCTAGATGCAGTAAACCCATTTCCTGTCCATGGCCACTCATTATTTTCCCAACTATACGATTTGTTCATATTATGACCATAGGGAATCTCTAAATTTTCAGGAGCAAGCAATTCCGGGTTTTTTACTTTAAATTCAATATAACCATAACTATTTCCATCCTCAGGATAAGGTTTTACTACTTTTCCATTGTATTCATCGTAATAAGAGTAATCTAATCTCATAGACTCTCGAACGTGAGAATAATCATGTATATGGGAACTATCTTCAGCTTTTGCCAAAAAACCTTTAACTGTGCTATTTTCTCCATCAAGATATTTTTGAATATCTTTAACATGGATGTTCTTTATTAAAGTTGTTTTATTATCTGGACGTGGGACAGAGTCTCGAAATTCTTGAATTATCATTCTTTCACCTTCATTTAGCTCATAGTACGGTTTTAATCGTAAATCAGTAAATTGATTGTAACTTAATTTATGCTCTCTTAATTTGATTGGAAGAATATTATTCATAAAACTATTAGTGTCCATTTGACTAGCTGCAAATCGGACATCTTTATCCATTCCGACAACAACTTTATCATGAAACTGAGCATATCGTTTTGCATCTTCTATGTCCATTAATTCATTAAAATCGCTTTGTTTTCCTAACTCTTTATAACCCACTCCCTTATTAATATCTTTAGGAGCTACTACACCTGGTTTAATTGGTGATGTTAACAATTTGCCAACTCCGAAAATGCTTCCTGCTAATCCAAAGCTATTTAACCAATGCTCCTTTGAAAAAGATTCTTCTGGCAAGACCGCTTCTTTAACCATCCCACTAAAACCAAATGTAGCATAATTAGCAAAGTCCATTTTCGAGTCGAACATCTTGCCTCTTCTCTCTTCGGCTCCCGACAAAATTCCATTTCAAAATCTACTTCATAATAAATCATTCCTGGATCGATAACAGGCTCATAAACGATATTACATATATTTTGTCCCCCAATGGATACATTAAAGCATCTCTCCAAATCTGAAATATACTTATTTGTACAATTCAAATCATGTACATGTACGGCTGATTCAAAGGATTGTCCATTATAGAAGAAAAATAGTTTATTCCTCCAATTCCTTGTCTCTTTCTATTTCTTTCCTCAATTTCTATGATTGATTAAGTCTTATTAGCAATTAAAATACGTTCCCAGTTTTGAATAATTTCGTAATGTTATCATTTTACGCTCATAATAAAAAAAGAACACCTTAAAAGGTTTTTACCCCAATTAAGGTGATTATAATTATACTGCCTTTAATACTTCATCTACAGGATTGCCAAACATATCTGGGTCTTCGCTTTTTATGTCTCTTAATAAGTTGATTATTATCTCTTTTGTCTTAATATCTAGCTTAGAAATCACACTACCGTAAATTCTTCTTACCTGTTCATGATTTAAAATTCTGTAATGTAAAACTTCCATCCATTCTCTAGCTCTATCTATTATTCTCGGGACAGCTAAAGCTATTAAATATAATCCATCTTCGATATTTTCTTTATAGAGATGCTCTATACCATGTACTAATCCGAACATTATTTCATATTGTTCAGTATCATCGTCAAATCCCATGCATAATTCAGTAATGAGTGATTTATCACCTAAACCAATGAGATTACTTAACGCTTCTTCAAATTCAGATATTTCTTTTTGAGATTGTAAAAGTCTATTTGTATATACCTTCTTTAATTCCAATTTAATATCCATACACTCCACCCCACTCACTTATTAAATAACTCTGGATATATTTCTCTATTCTTTCTAATTGTATTTATAAGCCCTTCTCTTATTTCAGATGTGTACATACCATCCTTCATGTATATTCTTTTTGCATTTAATATATCATGAGCAAGGGCATCACGGTAACTTAGATTTAAATATTCTTCTAATTTATTTCCACTTAAACCATAAGTATATGTTTCTCTATGCCTTCCACCTACTCCTGGATGGGGCTGTTCCATATTCATACTTACACCATTATTTCTTTTTATCCCCGCTTGTTTCATCTTAGCAGCAGAAGGCATGTGATGCGGTGTAATATTATCAAATGCAGTACCTTGTTTTGCAAGTTCCTTAAATGTCCCAACTTTACCTTCTGTAGGCAAAAGAGGATTACCTTTACCCTTAGCTCCATCTGTAACATAATCTGCAGCTTTGCTCGCATCCTGAGCATCTCCTATTGCCTTACTTCCTTTTACAGCAAGTTTACCACCGGTACTAGCCATGCCTACAACTGGAATCATCGCAGAAAAAGAAAGTGTCGCATTTAATGCATCCCCTCTTGCCGTATAGATCAGTCCATTTGCTCCATCCGCTATTTCACCTACAACAGGTATAAGTCCTGCAATATCTAATCCAAACTGTAAAGAATCTAGGAATTTGTTTTCTTTCGGTTTGTCTAAGCTGACGGCTACTTCTTTATATTCAACCTTGGAAACAATTTCATAGAAAACAGTTTGATTTACTACATACTCTTTAACGAGTAAACCATTATCATATTCATGATATTTTATATTTTCCGCTACGTTTTCTTCAATCGTCTTAACTTTCTTTCCTTCCAACGTTTGAAAAGTCGCTGCGGTAATCATGGTACCAATTAGCTGTTCCTTTTCCTTTACCCATAAGTCATTTGGATTTAAGAACACTTTTGGGAACAGTTCTGTTCTAATGTCACTTCTATACGTAAGGACATCCCACTGACTAGGCAAGAAATTTATATCCTTTACCCCTGCTTGGAACAGTCCTTCCATATCCGTCAACCACGTGTCCATCGTCTGCAAACCATGTTCAATGGGATTCAGTGCGTACGTCTGGGTAGCATCAAATTCATAAAGTTTCATTAAGGTATCATCACGTTTTCTTTTAGAACTAATAACTCCCTCCTGCACTTCACTATCGTCTAAATGGGGCAGGGCAACAATATCACTCACTTGATCCATGATACTGTTTGCCTCATCCGTCAAGCTAGCTGTAAGTTCGCCAATAAGTGTAAGTCCCTGTTCTAGCTCTCCGTCAAGAAATGTTTCGAGTATGTAACCGGAGGAATCAGGTTCCAGTGAATGAAGTGCTGCCTCCATCTGGTTAAGCACTTGTTTAAACTGTTCAGAAAACAACTGGAAAAAATGAAGAAACGGTAAATGACATTCCTGGTAAAAGGAACGTATGGCATTTCCCCCCGCTCCCTTTAATTGGTCCTCCATCTTGACTAGACCCTCCACTGCATGGTGGATTGATTTCATTTCACTGCATAGCCTGTCTAACATAGCTAGATTGCGCTGTAGCCCATCTTGAAATATATCTACATCCAATATTTTCATAGGCTTTGCCTCATCGAACATCTACAAATAGCCACTTCATCATATTTTCTATTATACAATATTACCCCACAGGTAAACATTCTTCTCCCCCTCTAGCAAACTATTAATAGTTATAATATTCCATTTTTACTCAGGAAGGTAAAGGGAGAAGATATAATATTCTCAAAAATAAACCTTACGGATTAATGCAACAAAATCGCCCGTGACTCTTACACTATATTCCGAGGAAAATAGTAGTTAAAAGGAAATATTTTAAATGAGTTCATTAAGTACTTTCTTCGCCCGTCCCCGAAAAGACAAAACTGAGTCTGGAACAGAAACTTAAGAAGTACCTTTATAAAGAAAAACCTTCTATTTCAGCCTTTGGATTGAAGTTTTTTAGCTAACATAAAATTGTTAGACTATGTTTGATAAAATTTACACTCGGAGGCAAGTGCTTTTCCCCCTACGTTTTTTTATTTTTTTTTAAAGTAGTAAAAAAGAAAAAGGGATTACTGCTCCGAACTCGAATGGATACATAGGAGTTGAAAAGAAGGAGTGTTGAATTGATGAAAATAATTAAAGGTAAATTTGATAATGCAAAAGTATTTACAGAAAATATTGATGACGTGACAATTGAACAAATTAGAACATTCTTAGATCAGCAGTTTGTGGCGGGTGGTAATGTTCGTATTATGCCAGACTGCCATGCAGGAAAAGGGGCAGTTATTGGTACTACAATGAAAATAAAAGACAAAATCGTTCCTAATCTAGTAGGAGTCGATATTGGTTGCGGCATGTTATGTATGGAGATTCAGAAAAGTGATATAGATTTTGAAAAACTTGATCAAGTAATTCGACTCTTTGTACCAGCAGGTCAAGGTATTAGACAGAACCCGCACTCATTTACATCCAATATTGAACTTTCTAAAGTAATTGCTCCCTTCTCACTTGATACTGCTAACCTTTCGTTAGGTACACTTGGTGGTGGCAACCACTTTATCGAAGTAAATCAAACGGAAGATGGAAGACTATTTATAGTTATCCACTCTGGTTCTAGACATTTAGGAGCTAAAGTAGCAAGATTTCACCAAAAACGTGCAATAGATACTTTAAGATTTAATAAGGAGGAATTAAAAGAAATAATAGCGAACTTGAAAAGAGAAGGAAAACAAAACGAAATACAAAAGGCCATTCAATCTTTTAAAACAAAAGAAGTAGTTGTTCCTGCAGAACTATCTTATCTGGAAGGGTTACAAATGGAAGAATACTTTCACGATTTAAAAATAGCACAGGATTATGCTAAGTGGAATCGAGCAGCAATGGCACAGGTTGTCTTAGAAAACATGAATTTCGTAGAAGTCGGTAGAATAGATACAGTTCATAACTATGTAGACCTAGATAATATGATATTAAGAAAAGGCGCAATATCTGCTCAAAAAGGGGAACTCGTGTTGATTCCCATCAATATGCGAGATGGTTCTTTATTGGCCGAAGGGAAAGGAAATGAAGACTGGAATTACTCAGGTCCTCACGGAGCAGGGCGGATATTTAGTCGAACTAAGGCTAAGGCTACTCTCAATATGGAAGATTTTAAGGAAACCATGAAAGATGTATTCACCACTTCTGTTGATATTGACACGATTGATGAATCTCCATTTGCTTACAAGACAATGAATGAAATTATTGAAAACACTAAGGAAACTATTGAAGTAAAACAAATTCTAAAGCCAATTTACAATTTCAAGTCATCTGAGTATATTGGCGGCTATAAAAAAAGTAAATATAATAAAAATAATGGAGCAGCGAATTGATCTCTGCTCCTTTTTCATCCTGTATAATTTAATTCCAATTTTGCTTTATGACACTAATTATAATTCTTTGGGATTTACAGGAGTTATCTCTTCAATTAGCGTAACCTCACTTTTTGATACCCAACCAAGCCAGGAATCTCTATCTACTCTGGGCAGATTTAGATTACTTCCCACCAGTATAGAACCAGTGGCAACCTGGTATTTATTTTCTTTTTCTTGTAAGATTTGGACTTTCTCCCCTTTAATAAATCCAAAAGGAATAATACTTACACAATCCACTAATTCGTTTGGTTTCACTATCTTAGTGTAAACTCCACTTTGGTAAGTATCTTCAAATGTAGCATCTATTTTCTCTTTCTCGTCAGTAATAATTTTCAAATTATTATCCATATCAACAGTTATTCTATACTCGACTCCCTTATAGATTCCATGTAAACCTTTTTTTAACATACTTTTCACCTCGTTAATCTTCTGAAATAAATTCTCTGCCGTTAAACCAATAACCTCATCTTTTCCATCAACTACTCTGTGTAATTTTGCACCTAATTCTAATTCAATATAATTTTTAGAAGTCCATTCTGGTATATCTTCACCATTTCTAGATGCAGTAAACCCATTTCCTGTCCATGGCCACTCATTATTTTCCCAACCACTATACGATTTGTTCATATTATGACCATAGGGAATCTCTAAATTTTCAGGAGCAAGCAATTCCGGGTTTTTTACTTTAAATTCAATATAACCATAACTATTTCCATCCTCAGGATAAGGTTTTACTACTTTTCCATTGTATTCATCTTAATAAGAGTAATCTAATCTCATAGACTCTCGAACGTGAGAATAATCATGTATATGGGAACTATCTTCAGCTTTTGCCAAAAAACCTTTAACTGTTCTATATTCTCCATCAAGATATTTTTGAATATCTTTAACATGGATGTTCTTTATTAAAGTTGTTTTATTATCTGGACGTGGGACAGAGTCTCGAAATTCTTGAATTATCATTCTTTCACTTTCATTTAGCTCGTAGGACGGTTTTAATCGTAAATCAGTAAATTGATTGTAACTTAATTTGTGCTCTTTTAATTTGATTGGAAGAATACTATTCATAAAACTATTAGTGTCCATTTGACTAGCTGCAAATCGGACATCTTTATCCATTCCGACAACAACTTTATCACGAAACTGGGCATATCGTTTTGAATCTTCTATGTCCATTAATTCATTAAAATCGCTTTGTTTTCCTTGCTCTTTATAACCCATTCCCTTTTCAATATCTTTAGGAGCTACTACACCTGGTTTAGTTGGTGATGTTAACAATTTGCCAACTCCGAAAATGCTCCCTGCTAAACCAAAGCTATTTAGCCAATGCTCCTTTGAAAAAGATTCTTCCGGCAAGACTGCTTCTTTAACCATCCCACTAAAACCAAATGTAGTATAATTAGCAAAGTCCATTTCCGAGTCGAACATCTTGCCTCTTCTCTCTTCGGCTCCCGACAAAATTCCATCTGTTACTCCGAAAGTCATATAATTTATAAAATCATAGCTAGAATCTAGTGATTTATCGCGTCGTGCTTCTACCCCGTACCAAAAGTCTTGACCAATTTCTTTAAAACTATGAAAAGACTTCACAAATGGATTTTGGTTTATATTTTCTATTTCCGCCCCATTATTCCCTGGTCTTGGACATGATAGCTTGTTCACCAGTTTCATGAAAATTCTTTTTTAATTAGCTAGGTTAAAGTAATTGGTTGACGAAGCAAACTATTTATACTGCTCAAAATGCTTAGCAACCCATCGTTTCTGGTTTAAGCCACCACGCCTCAAATTTGATAGAGTGATTATTTTTCCGTTCCTCGTTATGTCCTTTAAAACCGAGTATATTAAGGTTTTTTTCGGTTAGGTTAGGTTGTGTTATATCCTTTTTGTTTGTTGCATCATCTAGATTACTTTCTCTATTTTAAAAATGTGTTATCAATAAAATCTAGTTTTTCTCATCAAGCCCTATTATGATTTAAAATGCGTTTTCTTAATTGTGCAATCGATAAGTACCTGCCATTTTCTTTACAATGAAGCATCGCGTGACAGTTCGGACAAACAGGGATTAGATCTTGTTTTGGATCTACAATGTAGTCTTGTTGTAATTGATGAAGTGGAATAATGTGATGGACATGGATAAAATCTTTCCCAACTTTTCCATATTTGTTTTCAAAATTCAAATCACATACTTGGCATCGGGCTCCATAATGATTCATGCATTGGGTGCGAGCAATCGGATTGCGTTCATATACATTGACTCGAACAGATTTACTCATGCCTTCTTCTAACGTTTCAGGAACTTCGTCCGGATAATAATTTTCTGTTAAATCATGTTCAAAAAAAGGGATAATTCAGAAGTATCAACCTCATCTACGAAGCGAACACGCGTCCAATTATAATCTAAGGATTTATTATATTTCTCTTCATCCATCCAAAAAGTTTTATTGTAATGAACATCATTAGTACGTACCAATCCCTCTATCACTTCAACTTTATAACGAACTTTTTGGGTATTACCTGATATATACAAAAATAAAATATCACCTTTTTCATAATTATAAGAGCGTTTCCAATCTAATGTTTCATATCGACTAAATGCACTCGCTAAGTCGTATTCATTTGGATTAGCTGGGACCAACCAAACACGTCGCGCATTTTTATGCCATCTTTCTTCAAGTTCTCTCCGACGACTGGTTGCAATTTCTTCAGGAGCCACAAAACGAAATTCATCTTCTCCAACATAGTAAGGAATATCATATACATAGCCACGTTCAATTGAATCAAATGTTAATTTGGATGTCTTCAGATGATTTGCTAAATATCTTGCTGCTTCTTGAATATTTGTTGCTTCAAATAAATGCTCATCATTTTTGATAATAGTTATTGGACATGCCATTTAATATCCTCCTTTTATGTAGTTACTCTAAAATGCACCTCGATTAAATAAAGGCTGATTGTAGTAAATTATACCATTTCTAAGTGACGATAAGGATGGTTATCGATATCTAGAAATAGTATCGCCTTTAAACAAAAAAAATCTGCAAATGCAGATTTTTTAAAAATAAGGCCTCTAGTAATAGCTCAACAATATTTGTTGGAAGTCCTTTGATTCAATCACTAGTTATTTGGGGGATTTGACTTCTATTATTTCATTTAAATATTTATTTAACAAATTTTTATCTATTGGATGCAATACTTCCCCTTCTTCTATACTTGTTCCTTCAAGACTATTAAACTTTTTAAATAAATAAATATATCCACGTTTTTTTGATTGATCTCTTCCTCTGTCAAACCATTTATAATAATCGTCATGTTTATTATTTTTGAGAAATAATGATAAATAATACATAGCTTCTACATAATAATAATTTATATGTTTTAGGTCTTCTAATGCAGATTTATATAGAGAATACGCTTTAACAAAGTCTTTCTCTAAAAACGCTAACATTAAGCTTTTTAGCCCTTTGGTATAAGGATTTACTGGAACAAGCTTAATAACTGTGTTTTTATTAATTGCCCCCATTTTTGCTTTAATATAATTTAATTGTATTGACTCAATAAAATCCTTTCTATACTGATTATTTATATATTGCTGCAACTCTTCTACGCTTAGTTGCCCTTTACTATACTTGAATTCACAGTAGAAAAATCCATTAGTTTTATATGAGTACTCTTCAAAGTCCTCTATTAATCCTAGTTTAAATAAGTTTGGTATGAGGGGTACCTCTTCTAAAAAATAACTATTTGCAATCGCCATCTCTAAAACTTCTAGTTCTTGCTTATAAGAATAAATTTCCAATGCATAGGCACATATATAATCCATCGTTATTCTTTCATTATAAGAGAATTCTTGTTTATCGAGCTCGAAAATTGATTGCAATGGAATAATCTGTTGCATTTTATTAAGAACATTTTCAAAATCTCCACGATAATATTTTGATCTCAAAATAATTATATCAATAAGTAATGCACCATTTTCAATATCGTTATATAGTTCTTTAATATTTTCAAGAATAGGCGTTATCGGAGGCAATTCAAGCATTTGTATACTTGAACACACCTGTCTTATATACTGAAAGGTTTCGTATTTGTCATTATCCAAAAACTCAATAAATTTTATACACTCAATAAAATTGTTAATTTGTGTTTGTGTAACTTCTAGAAAACGTGAAGAAGAGTTAATTTCTGCCGAATAAAGTTTATCAATTCTCTCTAATACAAATTGATTATATTCAAACGCTCTTTTATAATATGGTTTTTTTTCTGCCTCAATTCTATCCTTAAATTTACTATTTGCAAATCTTCCTACTATAGATTGTAGTTTCATGCTACCATTTGAAACTTGTATCAACGACTTATTTTCTAAAGATCTAATTTCTTTATCAGAAATTTTATTAACATCTTTCTTGTACGCATCGCTAGCAAAAAAAGTCTTGAAATTCACCATATTTATACCATCAGGAAATAGTGCTAAAAGTTCAAAAATTAATTGTTCTCTATGTTTTAATTTACTATATGAATAATTAATTGAGTGGAAAAGCGATTTTGTTCTTTCAATGTTAATATCTACTTTTTCATCAAAAACTTCTTCATAATCTATTTTTGTGGTGGCATCAAAAAAATCCTTTTCTAAGTCTTTTTTTAGTGTAAGTAAGTCTTTACCATGCGGAATATTGCTAGTAACAATTTTTATTGCTAATGGATTATTGTTTAATAGATTTTCTAAGATAGATTCTCTTAATATTTTTCTGTCTGACTCTCTTATATAAGATTTATAATACCTATTAAAAAGATTTTCTGCTTCATCCGTTGTTAATGCTCTTAAATCATAAAATTCTTCATACTCTTCATCAAGAAGTTCCCTAGTTGTTATAACTATAGAACTATAATCACAAATAATAGAAATTAATTTCTTGATGGATGATGTATCCTCCTTGTTCCTTAAATATAATAAGGATTCGAAATTATCTAGAATTAAAAGAGAGTCTTTTTTAATATTATTTTGTTGTAGGTACTCTATAATATTAATTGTGCTATCAATTTCAAAACATTGCGTCATTTTATATTCAAAAGTTTTAAGATCATATATATGTTCACAATCTATAAATATAATGCCATCCTTATAATAATTTCTCTTAGCAAATTCAATGGCCATTTTTTTTACGATAGTTGTTTTCCCTATTCCACCAGAAGCTTTAATGGAAAATACACGTCCAGCGATATCTAAGCATTTACGGGTAATTGATTCTAAATCACTTGTTCTGCCTACAAAATTTATTAAATTCTTTGGATCAATTCCTGAGGACAGGGGGGTTTGTCTCTGTACAACTATACATTTACCTCTCGGAATCTGAGGTATTTCTAAATTGGCTTGATTTAATACAGTAGTACTTTCATCAAATAGAACATTATTTTTTCTAAATAACCCAAATATCAATGAATTGAAATCTTTCTCATCATATCTGTTTATAACATAGGAATTTGTTAATACCTCTGAAGTATCATAACCACTACTAGAAGAAAATAAATACACCCCTTTAAGGTTCTCTTGATATAGTTCTTCTTCCAACTTGGTAAGCGAAATAAACTTAGATGTCATATAATCATCTTCTATTAAAATTTTGTTATTATACATTTCAGTAAAAATGAAAAGATAATCAAAATCTTCGATACTATTAAGTTTATTTACAGAAAAAATCTCAACAGTTAAATTGATGTCATAATTCTTGAATGCTTTTAATATATGATTTTTCTCAAATAAAATACCCTTATTAATAGGTTCTGCAAATAATATACAAATTTTTGTGGTTTCACTTACCAATTTTACTATATCAGTATTATTTTCTTTAATAACTTCTTCTACTTCAATATTAGTTACAGATATCTGTTTTGAAGATGTTTTTAATTCCAATAAGGACTCAAAAAAATTATCCAGATCACTCCAATCTTCTAGCTTTATGGACTCGATACCTGTAATATTAATATTTTGTTCTGTGGTAATCATAAAGTGATTACCCTTTAAACCATTATATAAATTATTTATATACTCAAACTGATATTTAACATAATCATCGGTTAAACTAAAGCCCAGAAATATAATAGTATTATCAGAAATTAATTTTTTTAATTCTTCTACAGCTATGGAATCCGGTCTGTACAATTTTTCATATTCATCTCTGAATAAGATGGCCTTTGAAGGATCCTCAATACAGCCATGTAACTTAAAAATATAGTTTTCATAACTAGGTAATTTAGATATTCTATACTCATTATGGTAGGTAATTTTCTGTAAATCTCTATTAGCAATTTCTAGTATTTGATCATAATTTGTCGTTATAATTTTTTTTGAAACTTCGGTCATCTTTTTATATTTAGTAGCTTCTGTCCTTAATTTTTCTTTATTCTCATTACTTAATAGAAAGAATTTGTCTAACTTGTTTAATACTAAAGATTTTAGTCCCTTTTGATTAAGTTTGTCTAAAATTTCTAACGCATCCATCATTCCAGAATCTAAATTCGCTTTTAATAAGTTACAAAAATCGTAGTCATGACTTAGTTCTTTAAGAATGGAAGACAGTAAACTATTCCAATCTGGAAAGCCAAGATCTTTGGAAAAACCTGACCCTACAAAAAAGATTAATTTGTTCTTTCTTAGTGCATCTTGTATTTCTGTATGTATCTTCATTTTTCTTCACCTGTTTTTCATAGTATTCAATAAATTATACTTTTAATATACATATCGTACCACCTCTTCCTCATTTTTACCTTTTTATTTCTAGTAATTTATGTATTTTGCTTCAAGAAATTATCAATACTATTACTGTTATTTTACATGTGTTCTTATATTTATTCCTAAATGTCCATATTAGTACACTTTTGCGAACTGATTTAAATTACTCAAATTTAATGTTTTCTATAGTTCGTAATACCATTAAATAACCTTATGAACGTTCGTGGTTTCTCGCATACTTTTATGAACTCTTTCAGTAGATTAATAGAAAGAAATCCAAGAGAGCATTAAAAATATATAATGAAAAATTTGGTCCATACGAATTAGCAACAAGTATCAAAATGAAGGTCTCTAGCTAGAAGCCATGAAAAAATAGGTTTAAGCGAACGAGAGTCTTAATGGATAAACAAAGTGTTAATGATTTCGAAGAGCACAATATCATTGCTTACGAATCATCCGCAAGGGAGATGTTTTGTATATTCTCTCACTAGATCAATTTCGACCAAATAAAGAGGGAATTTAAAAGACTGGAACAACCTGAGGAAAAACCTTGTGGCGGATATTGTGGTGATGGATATACCTTTCGGATTACTTCTTCATAAGAATCTACTTGATTATGATCAATTTTATCTTCAATTGTATACGCATTGTTTTTTTCTATTTTTCTAAAATCTTTTTTCTGTTTGAAGTCCATTTTTGCGAGTGCAGCAATTAGTTTAGGCAATAAAGTTGGAACTTTTTTCTCTCTTGAATCATAAATAAAAGTTACTGGTCCATTGATCGTATCTGCCATAACCCCTCTATTTTCTCCAGTATTACTTGCCATTAAAACTAACCCCCCCATTAACAGTACCTGCTCGAACTCCCGAGTTAGTTCCATGATTAATTATAGAACTAGTAGTATCCACTGAAGAAAAATCATTTCTGATTTGAATGATTTCATTCTTAGTTTTTAATGCTTCATTTTTTGCTTTAAAAGCAAATATTGTAGAAATAACAGTAGCAATCATTGAGATAAGACTAATAATAGTTGTAAACTCCATTTATTTATCCTCCACACTTTTAACTTTTTAGACTTCTCCATTCGTTCTTTCCACTAGAAATATCTATATACTGTTCAACACGTCCTTTAATCTTTAATAATAAATCGAAATTAAATGGTTGCTCTGTTTCCTCAAAAAGTAATATCCCTGTAGCTATAGCTGTTTTAATAGAATTACTGGTATTCTTTATTCTCATCATACGAAAAAAATTTAAGCATGCCTCTTCTAAAGAAATTAATCTATAATGTTGATCTTTCCATACATCAACCTCAATAACATCGATATTTTTTAAGTATCGCATTTTGAGTATAGTAAGGGACTTGTTTGCCATTAACTATCATTTTCACTTCTTTTTCGTGCTCTTCTTCAGTCATAAAATAATCACTGTAAAGCAAGGTTAGTACGAGAAACAACATCCCAAAATTAACAGGTCTTTCAAACACTGATTCTCCTTGCGTGTCGTAGTTCGATTGTATCCATCTGTTCAACCTGATTCCTGTGACGAGTATCGGACTACTTTCCTCCGAAGAGTTTTCCGCTCGATTTTTCCAAAAAACATCTAATGTGATGTCTTTCATCTCCCAAGGTATGAACCGATGGAGATTTGCAGGAATGAATAGATAGAGTTCATCATTTATAAGAAAGTAAGATCTTTCATTTTTTTGGGCATGCATTAATTTTTCAACTGGATATTCTAATCTCATACCACCCCGATGTTGTTCTACTACTGATTGCTTCATTTTTATATAATCCTTATTACAATAAGGATCCCCCAAACGTTGAAGCATAGTTCATTGAGTTGACACTTGAAAATATCACTTATCGTGAAAGAATTTAGGTTCAATCTTTCTAAACCTCTAAAGATGGAAATTTCTTCTTTTATAGGATTGAACGTGATTAATGATGCTGAACCAAATTTCCCTTTGTACTGTAGCTCTTGTGCTGCATTACGCAGACTTACAGTGACTAATTCATCTTCCTTCACCAAATTCTCACCACAAATCCAGATATCCGTAATATTTAGCGATTTATATAGCAGTCTTCGCTTTCGAATATCTTCAGAGGAGATATTCGAACGTTGGTACTCTACAACCCATTTCTGACCGGTCTTGAATAGAATAAAGATATCGGCAACTTGCTTTGAATCTGGCAAAAAATGTTCAACTTGGATGGTCTCTAACTTACTTGCAAGTGTTTCTTTTAGATATTCATATAATTTTAATTTCCCTAGATTGTGCTCTTCACTTTCACCTACACCATATGTACAATCTCTTTGAATCTTATGTTTGAAATGTGAGATTCTCTTTGCAGGCAAAGCCCAATGCATCTCTACCTTACTTTCGCACAGTGGACAAAACAATTCATTCCTTTGTAATGGCTGTTTCAAATATTCCCTTCGATTCTTCCACCTTTTTTCTATTAGATTTATTGTCTCTCCTCTCAAGATTGCCTTTTGCACATTTCTCCACCTCATTAAAAATCAATTCTTTATCGTCAAATAACTACATAATTCACTTTGTTTTAAATGGTTAAATTTGTATCTATTATAGACTGCTATTAGCCATTACAGAAATTTTTTTTAGTTAATCAAAACTGACGAAAAAGCCCCCTAATGAGGGAGCTCATAATTTAAAAGATTATTTATAGGTCGGCAATACTAATCTCTGGTAACTACCGAAAGTAGCACGCCCTTTTCCCCTCGCCATCTTCCTCTGCCACTAATGAACCTTTTACGGTATTGAACACACTTATATATTTCTCTTTCAATGTGAAATTCGAAAGGAAATTAGTTATAACCCTTATACCAAATTAAGTTTATACAGGTAGCCCTTAAGATCATCTGAAGCTTCTACTTTAATAATCGCCTGTACACCATTCTCTCCTATAAAAAGATTGAAATAGGGTCCCCGAGTTTCCGTGTAATATCAAAATAACAATGTGTGACATGAAAATTGGAATCAAAAAGACAACATCTCTAGTTTTACTTACAGCCCCCTAATAGTAGTTTCATCCTAGGTATATTTCAGTATCACCTTGAATTACTTTTTGAACATTGGTAGAATGAAATTATAAAGGAAATATCTAAATTTCAGAAAATATTCCTTCTATTTCTTAATTCCGTAATAATAAATCTCACTATGTTTCACAAAGTGTGTTGAAACAGTAGAAGTATATTAATAACTTCCTAATAGAAAGGAATATTTTCCAAATTGAAAATTAATGAGCTTGAAATTCATAATATTAATTCTATTACAAGTTTACAATTAAAGTTTCAGCCCGGTGTAAACATATTGTGCGGGACTAATGGTACTGGTAAAACTACTATATTAGAATGTATAAACAACTCATTCTCCACTAGAAAGTATTCTAGAAGTGGTATTAGAAGAACGGTTGATAGTATCGAGAGTTCCTACAGCATAACGGTTTCAGAAGAACAATTTTATACCTATTTTTTTGAAACTCAAGACCAAGAGAATGATTTGTTTAGACCTGATAAATTTCAAAGTGATGGGAAAATAGAATCTGATAAATTTATTTACCAAAAGATTACTCAAAGAAATCCTAATTTAAGACCACTTGTTTTAGGTGAAAATGGCCGACCTAGAGTTATGTCACCATTTGATTTGATCAAAGGTTGGTTTTATAGATGCTACTTTCAGAAGAAAGACTTCACTGAAGATAAATATAAAAACTTAGTATTAGCCAAAAGAGTATTCAGTCAATTAGATCCGAATGTTACTTTTAATGATGCTATTGAAAGAACTGAAACACAAGGAAGTCGTAACTCAGTTAGAGTGATAGAAATAATGGTAGAAACCCCTAAGGGAATTATTAATATGGACTTTCTATCCTCTGGATATAAAGCTTGCTTCAGTATATTAATAGGTATAATAAGGTCAATAGAAGAAACAAACCATATGGCTGTAGAAAGTTTTGATGGTATTGTTTTAATTGACGAAATAGACCTTCACTTACACCCAGAGTGGCAATCTAAAATTGTGGATATACTCAAATGGCTTATACCTAATGCACAGATTATTATTACAACTCACAGCCCCCATGTTATACAAAATGCATCACCTGGAGAAATAATACCTCTAGGAATAGATGAAAATAACAGGATGTTTGTACGGAATCTTCCCGAGAGCAATGAATATGGATATCAAGGTTGGACAATCGAAGAAATTCTTGTATATGTAATGGGATTAAGTGATCCAAAATCAAAGATATTTCGTGAAAAACTAAAGAAATTTGAACAAGCGTTAGATGATGAAAATATAAAGGATATTAAAGAGAATTATAAAGCTTTATCATCAATGATCCATCCTCGAAATTCACTAGGAGCTCTACTAAGAATTCAAGCAGAAGAATTCTTTGAAGACGATAAGGAGGAATATGAGTGATTCAGTTAGAAAGACCTAATTGCCCTAGTGAACTGACACTCAAAAAATCAGAGTTAACTGAAGAATATAAATCATCAAAAAAACCTGTGTGGAAGAAGACTTTTATCACTATTCCTTTACAGAAGATGTCAAATGATAAGTGTTGTTTCTGTGAATGTAAATTAGGAGAAGAAGGGAAATATATGCAAGTTGAACATTTTCATCACAAGAACGATTACGAAGATGAAGTTGTCGATTGGAATAACCTTCTTCCTATCTGCATTAGGTGCAATTCACATAAAAGGTCTCACGATACATATATTAATCCAATAATTGATCCAACTATACAAAATCCCCAAAATCATATATATATGTCTAAGTATCGCATTAAAGGTAAAGATGGTTTAGGTAAGCTTACTACTGAAGTACTAGATTTAAATGATACAGAAGAAATAATTGTTCCTCGTTTTAAGGTAGCAAATAAGGTTCTTGATAAACTAGAACAGACTTTTGAAATGGTGAAAACCTATGATATCACTACTGGTTCTCCAATAGAAAAGGCCAAGATAATAAGGAAATTTAGATCATTATTGAAAGAGTGTGGATCTAAATATCCATATAGCGCAACTGTTTCTACAGTAATCTTATCTGACCATCTGTATGACGAAACCAAATCATTATTTTCTATCAAAGGTATTTGGACAGAAGAGTTACAGACCCTTGAAGATGCTGCAACAAAAGTAAAACTTGATGTGATGCCATGAAGGCAACAAAAAATTAGAAATTAATTTCTACATAGAAACACCGGCTACACATAGTTAGCCGGTGTTGGTTCTTTCAATTTAAATAAACATTTGTTGCATGAATGCTTTTTTTTGCTCTTTCAAAAAATTTAATTTAAATTTTTCTTTTTCAACTTTCATATCAATTTTCGATAAGAAGTTAACAATTACTCGTTGTTCTTCTATACTCGGAATATCAAATTTCATTTCTGAAAAGTCAGTATAGCTAATGGCCTTTCCATCTCTAATTCCATATGTCAAGTTATTCAAGCGTGTAATGAAGTTTTTGGTTTTAAAAAAGTATTTAAAATAAACTACTTCTATATTCTCAGGACTGCTAATTTTAAATACTGTATAAGCTGGACTCACTAATCCATCATATGAAGAGGTTTCAATGCCTCCCTCGAAAGATCGAAGACTTATAATAAATTCATTTACTCTAACCCTCTTGTAATTAACCAAATTATTTGATGCAAACTGCATCTTTCTATTTAAAAGATTTCTTGGTAAGATACCTTGGTCTTGAGAAGCTGACAACACCTCTAATGTACCATCATGACTCTTATCAGAAACGCTTTGAAATAAATCTTTGGCCTTAACTCTCATTCTCCACTCTGGATACTCTCGCCCATTCTCATTCTTAAACCGTAGCTTTTGACTAAAAATCTTTTGCATAAGACCTTTTTTCTGCAGTTTCAGCAACTCAACTTTTTCTTGTTGTTTTTGCATTTTTTTATCTAACAAAGTAAGGAAATCCGCAATTTTAGTTTGTTCAGATTCTAAAGGCATTTTAATCTCTACTGAACTTAAAATAGCTTGGCTAATATTATAACGAGTACTACCGCCAGCTTTAGCACCAATTTGATTCCGAACATTAAAAGATTCTAGATTTAATTTTAAAAAATACGGGTGATAGTCTGCTAGCTTCTTACCTCTAATAACAAATCCACCAAATAACGCATATTTATCCTTGTCTAGATAAACAGAACTTTTCCCGACATCTTCACGAGTTTCAGAACTTCGAAGAAAAAGAATATCACCGAACTCAACTTTATTGGACTCTTCAAGTTTTGCTGGAACTGAAACTGACCCAACAATATCTTCATATTTAATGTAGTTGTTATTTAATATATCTAAAACATTAATGAATTTACGACCATGTCCATAACTATCTTTATCCGCATTAATCCCATTATTGAAAGACAAATAATGACTTAAAACCGCCTTTTGCCATTCTTCATTAAATCCTTTAAATCGTAATTTAGGTGCATCCATTCTATTACACCCCCAACTCTTTAAAATATTTCGTCAGTTCCACGTCAATCTCTGCAATCTCTTCGTCAATTTCCTTCAAGCGTTTTGAAACAACTTCTAAATCAATCACTTCTTCTTCTTCAAATGTATCCACATATCGGGGAATATTTAAGTTATAGTCGTTTTCCTTGATTTCGTCTAACGTTGCTGCATATGAATACTTCTCAATCGTTTCACGACTTACATACGTTTCAATAATCTTTTGTACATTTTCATCAGTTAAATTGTTTTGATTCTTCCCTTTTTCAAACTCACTAGAAGCATCAATAAAAATGATATTATCTCCAGCTTCTCTGCATTTCTTAAATACTAAGATACATGTAGGAATCGATGTCCCAAAGAAAATATTCGCTGGTAATCCAATCACGGCATCCAAATAATTCTTGTCTTCAATTAAGTATTTACGAATAACCCCTTCTGCCGCCCCTCTGAATAGAACTCCATGAGGAAGTACTACAGCCATTGTACCGTTATCATCTAAGTGATGAATCATGTGCTGCACAAAAGCGAAATCAGCTTTAGATTTTGGTGCAAGTTTTCCGTAGGCACTAAAACGTTCATCATCCAAAAATTTAGCTTCTGCACTCCAGTTAGCGCTATAAGGTGGGTTAGCTACAACTGCTTCGAATTTCATATCTTGATGGCGAGGCTCTTCCAATGTATCCGAATTCTGAATGTCAAAGTTTTGGTAAGATACATCATGTAGCAACATGTTCATTCGTGCCAAGTTATATGTTGTAGATGTAAGTTCTTGTCCATAAAACTTACGCACATTCGTTTCTTTCGCAACTCGTAAAAGTAATGAGCCTGAACCACAAGTTGGATCATACACATTTTTTAAATCCTTTTTTCCATGAGCCACGATTTTCGCCAAGATTTTCGATACCTGTTGTGGTGTATAGAATTCTCCTGCTTTTTTTCCTGCATTTGCCGCGAACTGAGAAATTAAATACTCATAAGCATCCCCAAGTACATCAATATCGACATCATCATGTAAGAATGGAATACTATTTACGCTTACCATAATTTTCGCAATAAGCTTAGAGCGAGATTTTACATCTCTCCCTAACTTAGATGAAGCTAGGTCCATATCATCAAATAGATTTTGAAAATCTTCTTGGCTATCTGTACCAAGAGTTGACTCTGTTACATTATTTATTGCTTGTTGCAACATTTCGGTATCGAAAATACCTAGTTCTCCTCTTTCAATTTCATGAATCATGTTCGTGAAAAGGTATTCTGGCTCAATCACATACCCAATTTGTTGCAATAGCTCGTCAATCAATGCTTCCTTCATTTCAGGGTCATCCCAAGCTTCTACGTAGGATACGTTATCTTCTTCCAAAAGCTTGTCCGCACGATCTTCTGTTTTTTCGGATAAGTAACGATAGAAAATCAAACTAAGAATATAGTTTTTAAATTCATAGGCTTCCATTTGGCCACGAAGATCATTTGCCATATCCCATAGCTTCTTATGTAAGTCTGCCTGTTGTTTACGCTGTTTTTCACTGGTTGTCATTATGTATATCCCCTATCGTATGTATAATGGTGTAATTCATAAATTGTTCTTCTAGTTGCTTCTGTTCCATCTGTAAAGCCTGTTTCTTTTTTACTCCCCTATACATCTTTCCTATCAGTTCTTGTTTATCTAAGGGAGGCATCACAATTTCTAATTCTCGCAGCATTTGAATGGATAAGGGAGAGATACTCGTACCTTGTCGTGCAATCAGCAATTGCTTTCGGCAAAATGGATGTTCATTAAAATACCACTCGAAGTATAAAGGTGAAAAGTGTCCCTTCCCTTCAATAACGACGAAATTAGAAGGAATTAATAGTCCGGAGTGTTCTGCACGAATAGCTACCGCTTTTTGTGAAATTAGATTCACTACGACCATTTTTTCTGATGCTAGTTTTAATTTGGATAATTTATTTACTTCAATTGGAATCGATGTCACACGTTCACTATCACCACGGTAACCCACTCCAAGGCTTTCATTCATTTCTTTCATTGTATAAAGATTGACTTTCCGCGCTGCCTTATCCTCCGGGCTTGTTTCTACACGAGATACAAAAACTCCATGTGTAACGGTTGCTACCTCTTGCAGTTGCACAAACACACCTCCTAAATGATATTTTTAGTAATATCTACAATCACTATATCGTATATATTCTTTTTAATCAAATGATATTTTTAAAAATATCAAAAGAGGCATATCGGTGGATATACCTCTTTCATCAGCCATATTTGGTTGTATGTTCTACGATGAAATCAACAATTCGTTGGGAAAATTTCCTTTTCTTTAACAGACCACCCTTTACAGAATCACTGATTTCAGACTGTTTAATGATATTGCTATACTCGTACTCTTGGATGTATTCTTTTAAGAGCTCTTTTTTTAGGGTAACTTCTTTTGCGAACGACTGAATTTCTTTTTCTCTTTCTTCTTCTTCATATGCATTGTACCTATCGTCTATTGAATCTTCACTTGTAAGTGTTGGGACTACACGTTGTAAGAATCCTTTGACTAAATCCACTTTCAAACGTAATTCTTCATTATCTGCACGATCTAATTCATCTTCGATAAACTTCACTTTCTTCTTCACATCTTCTGCATCATTAAAATCTATATCTTTGAGTAGATTCATGATGTAACTTACATTAATACGGTCTGTATGCATGAGTTCTAGTGCAAAATCAATGTCTTGTAAAATGGATACTTTATCTACATCTTTTTTGGTCTTTTCATATAGCATTAAATATTTACTTTTGTAATCTTCATAGTCTTGTCTTGTAATGTTCAATTCTTCTGGAGTAAAAATAAATTCAGTGAAAGTTTGAAGTTTCACCAATATCTTTGTTAATTCACGGAATCTTTCAATATACGCTTTTTGCTCTTCTTCTCTTTGCAATTGATCCACTGCAGAGGGAGTAGCTGCCATTTCGCGTACTTTTTTTAAGCTGTCATGAAATTCATTTAAATATTCCTTATAGCTTCTCATGAGTACATCATCTACCGAATTCGTTTGAGAGAACAATCGTACGGCTTCATCGGTTTTCTTTTTAAGACTGCGATAGCAAACGATATTTCCGTAAGGTTTCGTTGCTTTTTCTACCCGATTTGTACGGCTATATGCTTGAATTAAATCATGGTACTTCAAGTTTTTATCTATATATAAGGTATTTAACGTTTTACTGTCAAAGCCTGTTAAAAACATATTTACAACTAGTAAAATATCAATTTGAGCTGATTTAACACGTTTGGAAACATCAGAAAAATAACTTGCGTATGTATCAGTCGTATAATTCGTTTTGAATAACCCATTATAGTCCTTCATCATTCGCTCTAAACTATCTCTCGAATGTTCATCCCGTCCTTCGCTTTCTTCATTTGTACCATACGTAAAGATTCCTGCTATTTTAAAATTATGATCATAGGTTTTGAAAAGATCATAGTATTTGATGAGCATGGGAATACTTTGAACCGTAAAAATCCCGGTATACCCTTTGCTACGGGATTTTCGCTCATGATTTTCTAAAATATTCTCTACGATTAGCTTCATTCGATCTTCATGGGACCATACTTCATCCGTATTAATTGCTTCTACCCGTGTGTCATCTTCTTCATCTAACTTCGAATCAAATGTACGATGGTACTCTACAGAGAAACCAAGCACGTTTCCATCATTAATAGCATCTTTAATTAAGTAGGTATGCAGACACTTCTCAAATAAATCAGCCGTCACACGACCATCTTGGCTTTTATTTTCTTCAAAACGGGGCGTTCCAGTAAACCCAAAATACTGGGCATTTTTAAAGTGACGAGAAATAGCCGTATGCATCTCCCCAAACTGACTCCGATGACATTCATCCATAATGAAAATAACACGATCATCTTGATACCGTTCCATAATGGCAGCATACTTTGGAATCTTCACCGCATTAGCCATCTTTTGGATGGTCGTCAGTATAAGCGGCTTTGTCATGTCTTGTACTTGTTCTACCAGTTTATCTGTCTTATCGGTTGTATCCACGGATCCTTTTTCAAACTTATCAAATTCAGCAATAGTTTGACTGTCTAAATCTTTACGATCTACTAAGAAAAACACTTTCTTAATATGAGACTCATTAGCTAAAATCTGACTAGCTTTAAACGAAGTTAAGGTTTTACCAGAACCGGTTGTATGCCATATATAGCCGTTATTTTTCGTTTCTAAGGCACGTTGCACTAGTGCTTCTACCGCATACACTTGATACGGTCTCATAACCATCAGCAACTTATCACTTTCATTTATCACCATATAACGTGCAATCATTTTAGCAATATGGCATTTCTCTAAAAAAGAATCGGTAAAGTCACTCAAATTTGTAATACGACTATTCTTGTCATCGGACCAGAAGAATGTATACCCAAATAAGATATCACTATCACTATTGGCGAAGTACTTCGTATCTACTCCATTGCTGACCACGAAAATTTGTAGGTAACGATACAATCCCTTATAAGAATGTTTTCGATATCGCTGGATTTGATTGAATGCTTCTTTAAAATCAAGCCCACGCCTTTTTAATTCAATTTGAACAACAGGCAATCCATTAATCAGTATAGTAACATCGTACCGATTCACATATTTTCCTTCTACCGTTGTCTGAGTTGTTACTTGAAAAAGATTTTGACACCACTCACGTGTATTAAACAGTTCCAGATAGACCTCTGAACCATCATCCCGTTGCAGAATTATTTTATCCCGTAATATTTTCGCAGAATCAAAGATACTTTTCTTATCAATACGGGTCATTAACCGAGTGAACTCATCATCTGAAAGAGGTGTATCTGCTAACTTGTATTTATTAAATTTATTCACTTGTTGTCGGAAGTTAGCTACAAGTGCCTCATAATCAGACAGTACGACTCGTTCATAACCTTTGCGAATTAATTGGTCATACATATTCTTTTCTAATTGAGCTTCTGATTGATACGACATAACTTATCCCCTTATATTCAGCAAACCTATATAAGCTAATTCTAACATATTTTAATAAACAAACTTCCACACATTTCCTTCTAAATAATGGTATTATTTAAATTAAAACTACTGTATATTCCGAAAACTACTTTTGGAGGTGAATTATGAATAATTAAATTATTTCCATTAAAAGCATAACAAAGATTTATTAAGCCGTATATACTGTGATAGCTTATAAAATATAAAACCTTAGCCGTAGCTCCCACGCTATTATTAGATATGTTCCATCTTCTAAATCCACACTATACTATTTTTTAGTATCCTGTTCATGTAGTTTAAGTGTAACAATTCACAATTGATTGCCGAAATCTACTTGATGTTTTGGACATAAAAATAGACCATCGAAATGATGGTCTTGTTTAACTAAAGCACCCGTTAGCCATCCATGCAGCAAAAAAACGCTGCACCACAGAGGATGAAAATTGTTGTAGAACGGGTATAGATTAGTATGGCTGGCGAAGAAGGTCGATGAACTATGGTGCCATAGAGCCCATCCGTTAGTCTGACTCCAACGACCACGGTGCATCACAGACTGTCGCACTCTATACGAGTAGCACTCATGGGAGATTAATCCTACTCTGGTTATTGCACCAGCCATGCCTTTATTCTATGAAGAATGGAGTTGGTCGCTGATTTACCTTTTAACTCAATATAAACATTCTGAAGGCTCAGCCTTTTTTTAAAAAAGCTATTTCTGAGTCTCTTTTGTTATGCAATTTTATAGATTTTGAGCGTTATTAATTTTCATGGGAGTTTAAGTACAATCCTTCACAAACTTGAAACTCTTTTTCAATTTTACAGGAATGCAAGTTCAATAAAAAGGCATCAATCCTTCTTAGATCAAAACCCCTGTTAGTTATTTATGTGTAATTTTGCAAACGTATGGTACTATACAGGCAAATAGAAGCAAATTACAATTTATCAGTGAGTTTGAAATTTTGAAAGGAGATTTTGAAATGGAGAATACAGACAGCTTATTAAAAGTGTTAGATGATAAACTTGGTATATCAATTACACCTGTTGAAGACAATCAAAAATACGATAGATATAACAAGATTAATAATGATGACTTTGCAAAAATTAATGCCTGCTTTCAAAATGTTCCATTTTTTTTAAAAAGCGTTAATGATGCTAACTACTATTCTGGAACATATAAAGTCGTATATGATAAAGGACTAGGTGTGTTGCAAAGGTCAGCAAAAGATCCAACTTTATTTAGGGGTAATATTGTTGCTCCAGGAAAAAATAATGATATTACAGGACAAGCATTGCTTCAAGAGTTAAATAAATCCGATTTTATGACATTATCTAATATAGTAACTGCTACTTTTACAGTTGCTTCTATCGCTACAAGCCAATACTTCCTAGCAAGAATTGATAATAGGTTAGAATCAATCGAAAAAAAAGTGATTGAAATTCAAAGATATCTAGAGATTGATAAAGAAAGTCAGTTATGGGCAGATGGTGAATTCTTAAAAGAAGTACGAGACAATGCACAATATATCTTAAATAATGAAACATATAGTCAGGCAACACTTATAAATGTCCAATCTATAAGGAGAACAGCTCTAGCTAATATCAAATTATATTATGAGCAATTACAAAATTTAAAATCAACACTTAATCAAAACGATAATAGCAAAGAAACAACAGAAAAACTTAATAAATATAAAAATTATTTACCTAAATATTGGTATTCAATTTATTTATACCAAACGGCATATTATTTGGAAATCAATCTATCAAATATTACTGATTCTTCTTTCTTACATAAAGTAATTTCGGAAATGAAAAAAAATGTCAATATGTATCAAGAAGCATATGACGTTATTAAGGGTTTAATTAACAAATATATTAATGAAGTTAAGGCATTAAAAGCTAATGATGTACCAGCGAAAGTTATGAAGAATGTAGGCGAAATTGTAAATAGTCCTGTGAGTAGTCCATTATTTAAGGGTGTCGGATTTTTACTAGATATTGGTGCTGACGGATTAGAAAAACACGAAAAAACTAAAAAAAAGGCTAAGAAACAAGAAATAATTGATGAATTGGAATTAGTTATTAAACCTTATTCTGATTTAGAACCTTTGAAGTTTCAAATTGAATTAATAAATAATATAGATACTGCTTATAATAAACGTCTTGAATTAATTGTAACCAGTAATGAAGCATATATAAAATGAATTCAAGTAGATTAAAATAAATTCCAATTTATCGGTGAGCTAATTTGAAAACACTTATGACACTTCCTTGGTGTCTTTTTTTATATCATCGCCAATTCTCCTATTCACAACTAATTGTTATATCTTCGACTAGTCGAGTAGAAGGGAACCTCTCTACCTTGCGGTAATTGTGTTCCTCCCCCCTCACAGAACCGTGCTTGCGCTATTTACGCACACGGCTCCTCCTAGTCATCGTTCACAAAATATAGCTAATTTCTTTTCTTAGGTCGTATATATTCACCTTAATTCGTGGTGAAGGTAACGGATATTTATGAAGAAAGAGATTGAATTTATCCCAAGTAAAGGATTTTCTTTGACTTCTTCTGTTGAGCCATTTAAACAGTAAATATTGGATTTTGTCTTTAAAGCGGTGAACACTTGGAGTGTTATCCGTGATGCAATAGTAGTTGTAATAACCTACAAGCGAGCGTTTAAATCTATCCATAATCATATGAATATCATTATTTCGGTTCTTCTTTATCCATTCCTTCGATTCCTTTAGTTTACCTTGTAGCTTTTTCCTGCTTGATTTCCGCTTCACACGATAGTATCCAGATTTACTCTTTCCACAATAGTGTGTAAAACCTAGGAAATCAAAGGTGTCAGGTTTTCTATTTCCCTTTAGTTTTGCATCTTTCTCCGCAGATCTCCCGAAGGGAATAATTTTGGTTTTATCCTCAGCTATTTCTAAGTTAAACTTCTGTAATCTCAGCTTCAATGATTGAAAGAATTCCTGAGCTTCGCTCTTATATTGGAAGCAACAAACAAAATCATCGGCATATCTAACTATGTATGCTTGTCCTTTACACTTTCTTCTAACTTCCTTCTCAAACCACAGGTCCAGGACATAATGGAGGTATAGATTGGCAAGTATCGGAGATATGACTCCACCTTGCGGTGTGCCTTTATCTGTCTTGTATTTCTTTCCTTCCTCCATGTATCCACCTTTTTGAAACCTACCAATTATTCTTAGTAAGTTAGGGTCAGCGATTCGCAGTTTTAAGAACTCCAGCATCCATATGTGGTCAACATTGTCAAAGAACCCTTTGATATCTACATCTACTATATAATTTACTGATTTCTTTTCAATATAATAATTTAATATTTTCAAAGCATCGTGGCAGTTACGATTTGGGCGGAACCCAAAAGAACAGTCTAGAAAATCGTTTTCATAGATAGCATTTATTATTTTTGTAATGCCTTTCTGTACAATCTTATCTTCATGTTCCGGTATCCCCAACGGTCTTTTCTTGTTGGAGTTAAGCTTGGGAATATACATTCTCCTTACGGGAACTGGATGATAACTTTTACTTTTAAGCTTACTTAAAAATCATTATACTTAGGTGTTTAAATGTTCTAAAAAAAACCATTCTTTAATGAGTTAAAACTACAACTTCAACTTTAGTAACAAATTTAACTAACTTTTTCTTTTAACTTATTTAATAGAAACTCAGAGATTAATCCCATACTTTCAATAGCAGCTATAGCTTCATTAGGTGTAACTGTTGGTAAAAAAGGCCGCCCGTGCCCCGTCCCCTGTTTATTTCGCAGATTATTTACCGCACACCCTAACTCGTATAAACTTATCTCCATACGAGACATCGACTCGTTTACTCCTTTGGTATTAGGTGTAGATAATCCTAAAAGATGAAAGGCAAGTCCTAATAAAGTTGGAAAATTACTTTGTTGATATTTACCTAGCAGTTTTGTGATGACATGTGCGGCTACTGCCTCTAATAGGTCCTTACTTGTTCCTGTTAATAATGCAGCGTCAGATGCTCCCTTTTTAGCACGTCTAATATAGCTCTCTAGCGCTTCTTCCATTTCTAGATCAGATAAGTTTTCTAATACCATCGGAGTTAAGGTTCCATCACTTGCCAATACTATACCTTCTAATTTTAGTGAGTTTTGAAGATTTAGAATGGATTCATTTCCAACATAATTAGGTGAACTATCTCTAAACCCTCCATGACCCCTAAGTAACGAGATGAGTGAACCTACAAATGATTCTCCTAATTCTTGATTGTATTCTAAAGCCCAATTCAATACTGCATAAACTCTTTTCGCTTTTCCCACATTACCATTTAATCCGTTTAATTTTGGATCTCCTTTATCTAATCCATGACGAAGGATAATGTTATCTAAATCTGCATGACTAGGCTTACGAGTTGCAACCAACGCGTCATCTACTATTTGTGACATTGCAACCGCAATCTCATCATTCAATGGGATTTTATTCATAAGGTTATCTTCCTTTTTAGTTCAATTAGAGTTAACTTGTCCTACAACGTTTTAGTTAAATACCTTTAGATTACTTCATGAACATTATACCATTTTTCAATCTATATTCTGGGATATTTTCAAACATTTTTTGCTAATTATGTAAGTATAATAGAATACATTCAGTGTACAAATATAAATCAACCATCTAGCAATGGAAATATATACTTATAGTTATCTGTTTGCTTACTCATTCCTAATTTAGTCTAAAGAGGGTGATTGAGTGGAGAGTTTAGTTAATATTGTTGGTGGAAATATAAAGAAAATTAGAAAATAAAAAAAATTAACTCAAGAACATCTAGCAAAATGTGAAATGCAAGTATCATACTTAGCTGCAGTCGAACGAGGAGATAGAAATATTACATTAAAAAAAACAACAATTAAATATAAGTTTAATATATTTTAAAAATTTCTTGAGCTATTTTATAAATCAAATGTATTTCCTTTTCAGATTTTCCAGAAAGAAAATTATTAAGAGTTTCTAATTCTTTGGAGTGTGTTGATAAACTAATATTTTTGCTATCTGTTATGAGCCTAGACAGTTATAACTGGTGGTACTGTCTAGGGGAAACTATTTTTAGAATTTAAATTAGTAAATTCATAGATTTTATATTAAGGATTAAATCCATTTATATACCTTTTAAATAGATAATAATAGCTAGTTACTTCATTGCAGTTTAGCGAAATAAAATTTTCAATCATTTTTTCTTTATTATCTGGGTCCTCATAGGGGGTCAAAGAAGATTCCCTTGCGATTAAACCAATGTTACGTAACTTTAATGATGAAATATATATTGTCTGAGCAAAGACATTTTTATCTTCTATAAGTACCTTTAATACTTCCTCTACCTCTAGATTAACATCTTCCATATAAATGCCATTTTCAAAGTTTACTTTTCTGTGTAATTCATACAAAATTAATAGCTTTAAATCACTCTCATTTAACTGTGTTAAAATGTCCAGGCAGATTTGCATTCCAGCTTGATAACTTGGATGTGAAGAGTTTCCAAAGATAACTACAAAATGTGCTGCAAGTTTTCTTAGCCATTTCCCTTTGGCATTTACCCCTCTTCTAATAATCTCCTCTATAGTAGATTGCATTTCAATTGGAAAATCTAAATTGACTAAAAGTTTCAATTCTTCAATTTCTCTTTCTTCCATAGCTTGTTTTGTATCACTTAGAAACAATTTTAATTTCTCTAAATCTCTCATTTCTAAGTTTCGGTTATATGAATTAAAAATACATGCTAATGTTGGAAGTGCTAGGGATACTATAGTTTGAAAATCCGGTGGTAGGCTTTTAAGCATATCTGTTATTCCAGTAGGTATACCCGCCGTTATCATATCAGATGTAACAGCCTTAAGTTCTTTTTTCTTCATTATTTTACTCCCTTTTCTATTAATTAAAGCTTACAAAAAAGACTTTTAATTTTTTTAACTCCACTACTTTGTTCTTTTTTTCCATATTTGCTAACTCTTTCTTTATAAAACCAATTGCTCCGAATCTTATAATCAGTTTGTTTTTATTATCATATTGTTCATAAACTGTACCTAGAGTTGTTTGTTTTGTTTTAATAATACCAATGTAGAATTCCCTCCAATTTTATTTATTTATATATAATTCTACGTTTTATTTTAAATACCTTTTTTATAGTTAGTAACTTAAAGAGATAGAGGTTAAGTTAAATTGGCAAGAATTAGTTCCTTACCATGCTTTTAGAAATACACTTTGTTCTTTATAATTCAAAAAACCTTATCCAATTTTGGATAAGGTTTCAATATTCATGTACATAATCTCTCTTACCATATCTTAAAGGCCTTTGAAAATATCCTCTTAATTTATAAACATTATCACCACTTGTCATATCCAACTAATACGACACATTTATCATACTTTCACTTCGCTTTCTTATTTTGTATTACCTTAAACTTTATAAAACCTATTCAAAATATAGAAAATATTGACATGCATTTTACTTGAATATATAATAAATTAATTAAGTGTACTGAAGTCTGGGCCTAAAGCTCTTATCTTCATCAACTTCATATGTGCATTTATTCTACTTACTGGTTTACGTTATATCAGTTTATTACCTGATTACTTACCATTTATGGAGGCGATGCAAATGCAAATGTCAACACAACAACTAACGTCTATTATCACTGAGTCACTTTGGGCTTTTGGAATTAGTTTATTTGCAGGTATGATTATTGGTGGAGCTAGCTCAAACCCAGGGGCTTCGGCTTGAGTACATTTAAATTAATTTCCAAAGAGTGTGGATAATCTACACTCTTTTTTATTTGGTTAAAATCATTATGTGTCTACTGTGGCTTACCTATAAGCACCCTTACAACAACTCACGTTTGGTTTTAGATAGATTTTTCCGCCTTTATACGTTAATCCTTCTTTCCTTAACTTAACTGACAAATAAAAAAACCAGAAACCCTTATATATTAAGGTTTTCTGGTAGTTTAGGAAGCGTTATTTTGTATTATCCGAATTTATTTCTAGATGTATATAATATTTTAAGTATATCCTTGCCAATATGGCAAAGATATACTTAAAGTCGCAGCTTTATCGAATAAAAAATCAAGCATAAAATTTCCTAAAATAAAATAAAGCATAAAGTTTCCAAAAGGAAATTTTATGCTTTACGTCACAATTTAACAGTGTTTCTACTGCTAAAAATAAGTATGGAGACGGCGGGATTTGAACCCGCGTCCAGAAACTCTAACACTTAAGCTTCTACGCGTGTATCTTACCTATTTAAAGTTTCGCGTAGCATTATGCCGATAAGCGGGCGTCCTGTACGCTAACTTGGAAATCTCTTGTAGACAGCTCAAGTTGCACTGGCTACCGTATCCCACTAAAGTTGAGCTCTACCTAGCCACATGGGCGATGGATAGATAAAGCAGATCCGAGCTTACGCTGCGAATGCTAAGTTGTTGTTTGTTTTGCCTGTTGTTATAAGTTCCGTTTTTACGGAGCCGAGCCTCCGACGCGCAACTCAAGCTCAGACTATCCCTGTCGAATCCATAACGTCCCCGTTTATGGAATATGTTGCTTAGTTACATAGCTTACTATACATCAAATATGGTCAAAATTCAAGTGAGACATTCTACCAACTCTGGTTAGCGTTACTGGTTACGTTCTTTGAATGCTCTTTCGATATCACGTTTTGCCTCTTTTTTCTTCAAGACATCTCGTTTATCGTAATCTTTTTTCCCTTTACCAACACCGATTAACACTTTCGCATAGCCACTTTTTAAGTACATTTTCAACGGCACGATGGTATAACCATCTCTTTTAGTTTCACCGATTAACGTACTGATTTGTTTTTTGTGCAGCAATAGCTTTCTCGCTCGTAGTGGATCGTGGTTAAATCGATTTCCTTGCTCGTATGGACTTATATGCATATTGGAGATCCATGCCTCATTGTTACGAATTCGTATGAAAGCATCTTTCAACTGCACCTTCCCATTACGAATGGATTTGATCTCCGTTCCTTGGAGCACTATCCCTGCTTCAATCGTTTCTTCAATATAATAATCATGGTTTGCTTTTTTGTTCTGTGCAAGTACCTTGTCGTCATGCTTTTTAGCCATTTCATTCACCCCTCAAAAACTGAGAAAGAGCGACTTGGTCATCGCTCTTTTATTTTTTCTTTGGACGTTTACGACGTTGAGATTTTTTCGCAACGGACTCGTAAAACTTTTGTTTCTGTTTTGCACCTTTTTTCGGACCAGGCTGAGATTGTTCTCTATTTCTAGAGTCACCGCTGCCCTTTTTGGAAGCATGTATAACTTTTGGTGTTTCTTTTCTAGTTCGTTGGAATGCTTTTTTCATCCCTACGATTTCAAAATCAATCGAAGCTTCTTCTGGTTTTACGGCAGATACTCGAACCGTTACTTCATCACCAATACGGAACTGCTTACCAGCACGTTCCCCAATCATCATCATTTGACGATCGTCAAAACGATAATAATCATCGGTCATATTCGTGACATGTACTAGACCTTCAATTGTATTCGGAAGCTCGATAAATAGACCAAAGTTCGTTACGGAACTAACAATACCTTCAAATTCCTCACCGATTTTGTCAGCCATATACTGTGCTTTTTTAAGGGCATCAGTATCACGCTCTGCATCTACTGCGCGACGTTCACGTTTAGACGTATGCTCTGCAATATCGTCCATTATAGCTCCCCAGTGATTAATGGTAGGCTGTGACACGTCTTCATTTACCAAGTACGTACGTATTAAACGATGAACGATTAAATCCGGATAACGACGAATTGGTGAAGTGAAGTGGGTATAAAATTCGGTTGATAAACCAAAATGTCCTAGACATTCAGCATAGTATTTCGCTTGTTGCAATGAACGTAAAAGCATTGTAGAAATAACCGGTTCCTCTGGCATTCCTTCAATGTTTTCAATAATTTCCTGTAACGCTTTTGGATGAACTTCATTTCCAGTACCTTTAACAACTATTCCAAAGTTCGTTAAGAAATTAAAGAATCGTTCTAGTTTTTCAGGCTTTGGATCTTCATGAATACGGTAAATGAAAGGTACATCCATCCATTTAAAATGCTCGGCAACTGTTTCATTGGCAGCAAGCATAAACTCTTCAATCAGACGCTCTGCAACTGTACGTTCTCTTGTTGCAATATCTGTTGGCCAGCCATCTTCATCGACAATAATTTTCGCTTCAGGGAAATCGAAGTCAATTGCTCCACGTCTCTCACGTTTCGTACGAAGGACTTCTGCAAGCTCTCCCATTAGTTCAAACATAGGAACTAAGTCTTTATAACGCTCTATTAATGCCTCATCTTTTTCTTCTAAAATTTTGTAAACATCTGAATACGTCATTCTTTCCGTAGTTCGGATAACACTTTGGAAAATTTCATGAGAGGTAACCATACCTGAACCGTCAATAATCATTTCACAGGATAGCGTTAAACGATCCACTTGCGGGTTTAACGAACAAATTCCGTTTGATAGACGATGTGGAATCATTGGAATAACGCGATCCGCTAAGTATACACTCGTTCCACGGTCATATGCTTCACGGTCTAATGGAGATCCTTCAGTTACATAATGACTTACGTCAGCGATGTGTACGCCAAGTTTATATGTACCATCCGAATTTTTTGTAACGGTTACTGCGTCATCCAAGTCTTTAGCATCTGCTCCGTCAATTGTAACGATTACTTCATTTCGAAGATCTCTACGATCGTTTAAGTCTTTCTCATCAATTTGATCTGGAACAGCTTCTGCTTGGTTGATCACTTCTTCTGGGAAGTCGATCGTAATTCCATGCTTATAAATAATAGAAAGTATATCAACACCTGGATCATTTTTATGCCCTAGAATTTGCGTTACCATCCCAGTAGCGGATTTTCTTTCATTCGGCCATTCCGTAATTTCTACGACTACCTTATGCCCTTCAATCGCGCCTAATGTATCTCCTTTAGCGATAAATACATCCATAGGGACCTTCTTATCGTCTGGTATAACAAATCCAAAGCCTTTATTGTCTTGGAATGTTCCAACAACTTGCGTCATACCACGTTGGGTAATTTTAATAATAGAACCTTCTCTGCGGTCTCCCGATGAATCCTTGGAAACTCGTACAAGTACTTTGTCTCCGTTGACTGCTCCATTTACTTCCGTTGGAGGTATGAATATATCATCCATTCCACTCTCTTCAGGGGTAACGAAACCGAATCCTTTTGCATGTCCTATGAATTTCCCGACTATTAGATTCATACGGGAAGGAATCCCATATCTGTTGGATCTAGAGCGGACGACTAAACCGTGTTCCTCCATTTGAACAAGCGTTTTCACTAGTTCTTTAAAATCATCTGCATCTACCAGATTAAAATGCTGTTCTAACTCTTTTGTTGTTAATGGTTTATATTCTTCTGTGTTTAGTAATTCGAGTAATTGTTCTTTCATGTTTTCCATCTAACATCCCTCCTTTTTCAGCGTGTGCACATTTGAACTGTTTTACACATTCCAATCGAGCGACTCTAAAAAGTTTAATATATCTTCGTGTAATTGTTCTTTTTCTGGGCCAAGTGTGATTACATGCCCGGAGTTCTCATACCAATTTAGTTTTTTCTCAAAGGACTCTGCTTGTTCAAAGATATAATTGGCAGAAGTAATATCGATGACCTTATCTTTATTCCCTTGAGTTACTAAAAGCGGAGCGTACACATGATCTACATGATCACGGACGTTGTAAACAAATTCTCTTAACTCAGCCAATGTCTCCATCGGTGTTTTTCTAATAGCCTCTACTTCTTCTTCTATTTGCTGCTCGGATTTTCCTTCATATTTCTTATATTCTTTTGCGTATTTTAATACACCTTCAAACATAATATCCGTCGTTTTCATCGTCATCGGGGAGCACATGGTGACAATACCTTTTACAGGTAATGTATACCCTAACTTCAGTGAAAATACTCCTCCAAGTGATAATCCAGCAACAGCAATTTCATCATAGCCTGCTGCTTTTAGTCGGTCATATCCTCGCATGACATCTTTCCACCAGTCTTGTGGTCCTGTTTCCAACAGTTCTTCCGGTGGCACACCATGTCCTTTGTAGTGTGGAGCCAATGATGTGTATCCGTTTTTTTCTAAAAAACGTCCAAGCATACGAACATCTGAGGAATTTCCAGTAAAACCGTGTAACAGCAATACGGCACGTTTTCCAGCTTCAAAGAAAAATGGCTTAGGAGTTGAAATTCGCATATGTAAAACCTCCATCAATAATAAGCTTTTCGCATTATTCACCATACTAATTATTTCATTAATTAGTTTAATATGCCCGAATAATGCCTTATATTTCATATGTATAAACTATTTATAAAACTATTTTAGTTAAAAGAAAACGCCTAACCAATCAGAAGTCGGTCAGGCGGTTCGCATCTGTTTTATATTCAAAAAGGCTTTGGTGTATAATACACTCGTCAGAAAAAATTATCCTATCAATAGATTAGGATTAAAATTTAGTTACGGCAATAGTCAATATAAAAAATAGAACTGCAAGTACAATCGTTACTCTATGTAAGACTAAGTCCATACCTCGAGCTTTTTGTTTTCCAAAAAGTTGTTCAGCCCCACCAGAGATGGCTCCTGAGAGACCAGCACTTTTCCCTGATTGTAACAATACAACAACGATCAATGCGATCGCAACGATGACAAGTAATGTCATAAATAATGCGTGCATTTATTCCACCTCCTGATAAGAACGTTCACAACAAATTAATTTTACCAAAAAACAGGAACATTGACAACCTATCGCCAAAATATTTAGTTAAAAAAATCAGACTCCTCTATGTTATACCTGGAAGTTTATTTACTTGCTCCGATATGACCGTTACTTGCGTTCACGATAAGTTTACTTGCCTTCATCCATAACTTACTTGCGCTCACAGTTTGAATACTTGCTCTCAAGTATATTTTACTTGCTAAACGGGAGTTTTATCCATTATATTTTGTTCCATTTCGCCTTCAACTAGTGAAGGTGACAACAAATGATTATAAAGTGGTGTTATCCATACATTATCCTAGGTTAATCTAATATGTCTAAGCGATAATCTTTGCTAAATCTTCTGATTGTAGTGAGAGGTGGCGACTCCAGTGGGAAGAGTGAGACAGATGAGATATCACAACGACGCGGAGCGACGGTGATAGCTCATCGCTCACCCCACGGAGGCCAACAGGATGTTGGTCACGAAGGCGTTGCGATCGCGAGGTGGCGTTCTTAGCCATCGTACCTTTGTCTCCACCTCAAACGAAAATCAGCAGTATTATTTATTAATGAGTTTATAGAACGGAAAACTTTATACTTTTTTTAGAAATAAAAAAGCAGTTAGCAACTCTCGCTAACTGCTTCGTTTCATTATTTTTTTAAGTTGTAGAATGTTTCTTTTCCTAGGTACTGAGCAGTTTCATATAACTGATCTTCAATACGAAGTAATTGGTTGTATTTTGCTACACGATCTGAACGAGATGGTGCACCAGTTTTGATTTGGCCAGCGTTTGTTGCAACTGCGATATCTGCAATTGTTACATCCTCTGATTCACCAGAACGGTGAGAGATAACTGCTGTATAACCAGCACGTTTTGCCATTTCAATTGCATCAAAAGTTTCTGTAAGTGTACCAATTTGGTTAACTTTTACAAGGATTGAGTTAGCTACACCTTGTTCAATTCCTTGCGCTAATTTTTTCGTATTTGTTACGAATAGATCATCGCCCACCAATTGTACTTTTTTACCTAAACGCTCTGTTAATAGTTTATGACCATCCCAGTCGTTTTCGTCTAAGCCGTCTTCAATTGAGATAATTGGGTATTTTTCGCAAAGCTCTTCATACCAAGCAACCATTTCTTCAGAAGTTTTTACAACGCCTTCACCAGATAAGTGGTATTTGCCATCTTCTTTGTTGAATAATTCAGAAGCGGCAACGTCCATTGCAAGAAGTACTTCTTCTCCTGGTTTATATCCTGCTTTTTCAATCGCAGTCACGATAGTAGAAAGAGCTTCTTCGTTAGATTTTAAGTTCGGAGCAAATCCGCCCTCATCCCCAACTGCTGTGTTTAGTCCTGCTTCTTGTAATACAGATTTTAAGCTATGGAAAATTTCAGCGCCCATACGTAATGCATGGCGGAAAGATTCTGCGCCTACTGGCATTACCATAAATTCTTGGATATCTACGTTGTTATCCGCATGTTCTCCACCGTTTACGATATTCATCATTGGAACTGGCAATTGTTTCGAGTTGAATCCACCTAAGTATTGATAAAGTGGAATATCCAAGTAATCTGCTGCTGCATGTGCAACAGCAATAGATACGCCAAGAATAGCGTTAGCACCTAAATTCCCTTTATTTTCAGTTCCGTCTAGTTCGATCATTGCATGGTCAATTTCTACCTGATCCAATACGGAGTAATTCTCTTCTAATTCAGCTGCAATAATGTTATTCACATTTTCAACTGCTTTTAAAACACCTTTGCCTAGATATCTTGACTTGTCACCATCACGAAGTTCTACTGCTTCATATTCACCAGTAGATGCACCAGACGGAACGATTGCGCGTCCAAATCCACCGCTTTCTGTAAATACTTCCACTTCTACTGTTGGGTTACCGCGTGAATCTAATACTTCACGTGCTTGAATTTGTGTAATAATTGGCATTTTTAACTCTCCGTTTCGATTAGTGTTTTACCTGTCATTTCAGGCGGTGTTTCTATCCCTAATAAGTGTAACATGGTTGGAGCCAAATCGGCTAAAATTCCGTCACTTCTTAGAGTTGTATTTTTCGACGTGACAATCACTGGAACAGGATTTGTCGTGTGGGCTGTCATTGGCTGCCCTTCCATCGTTGTTACTTCATCTGAATTACCGTGATCTGCGGTAATAATTGCATGCCCGCCCTTAGCTAAAATGGCATCGACCACTTTACCTAAACAATCGTCTACTGCTTCAATCGCTTTAATCGTTGGTTCTAGCATTCCACTATGCCCTACCATATCTGGATTGGCAAAGTTTAATATAATCGCATCGAATCGATCATTGGCAATTGCATCTAACAGTGCATCCGTTACTTCATAAGCGCTCATTTCAGGCTGTAAATCATATGTAGCAACCTTTGGAGAGTTGATCAGTATACGCTCTTCTCCTGGGAAGGTCGCTTCTCTGCCACCACTCATAAAGAACGTTACATGTGGATACTTTTCAGTCTCCGCAATACGTAATTGTGTTTTGTTATGGTTTGAAAGTACTTCACCTACCGTGTTATAGAGATCTGCTTTCTCGAATACCACATCTGCCACAACATCATCACTATAATGCGTGAAGGTTACAAATTTTAAATTCGTCGGATGATTGTCACTTAAAGGCAGACTATCAAATGATGGGGTGTTTAGAGCCATCGATAATTGAATAGCACGGTCGGGACGGAAGTTAAAGAAGATAACGGCATCGTTCGTATCAATCGTTACAGCAGGCTTCCCATCTTCTTCAATAACGAAGGGAACAACAAATTCATCCACAATATCCTCTTCATAAGAAGCTAAAATACCAGCTGATGCTGACTCTGCTGTTTTCCCTAAACCTTCTACTATTGCTTTATATGCGATTAAAACTCGTTCCCATCTGCGATCACGATCCATAGCATAGTATCTACCACTGATGGAAGCGAACTTCCCTATACCGATATCCTTCATTTGTTTCTCAGTTTCTGCTACATATCCGATCGCAGTTCTAGGACCTACGTCGCGTCCATCCAAAAATCCATGGACAAATACGTCTTCTAGCCCTTGTTCTTTTGCGAGCTTCAATAAAGCAAATAAATGCGAATAGTGACTATGAACGCCACCGTCAGAAAGTAATCCCATCAAGTGTAATTTTCCACCTGTTTGCTTTACATGCTCAATTGCAGCTAAAAGCTTAGGCTCTAAGAAAAATTCTCCTTCACGAATTGATTTATGAATTCGAGTTAGGTTTTGATAAACTACTCTACCTGCACCAATATTTAAATGACCAACCTCTGAATTACCCATTTGCCCTTCTGGTAAGCCAACTGCTTCTCCAGAGGCCGTAAGTGTTGCATTCGGAAACTTATTCCAATATCGATCGAAATTTGGTTTGTTTGCCTGAGCAACTGCATTTCCAAACTTTTCATGACGCAAGCCGAAACCATCTAGTATGATTAGTGCTACTGGACTTTTAGGCATTTGCACCAGCCTCCAATAGTTTCACAAAAGAATCTACTTGTAGGCTTGCTCCTCCTACTAGTGCACCGTCAATATGCTCCTTAGAAAGAAGCTCTTTAATATTTTCAGGTTTCACACTACCTCCGTATTGGATGCGAACTTGACTTGCCACTTCTTCACCAAAACCATCTAAAATAGTTTCACGGATTGCTTGGCATACATCATTTGCATCGTCTGCAGTAGCTGTTTTCCCAGTTCCAATAGCCCAAATAGGCTCATACGCAATAATAGAATGGATTAGTTGATCTTCTGTCAACCCTTCGATTGCTGCCATTACTTGGTTAGAAACAATAGCTTCTGTTTCATTTTGCTCACGTTGCTCTAATGTTTCACCTACACAAATGATTGGTGTAAGTTTATTTTCAAATGCAGATTTTACTTTTTTATTGACTGATTCGTCTGTTTCGTTGAAATATTGACGGCGTTCAGAATGCCCAATTACAACATATTCTACTCCTAAGTCCTGAAGCTGTTGGCCGCTAACCTCACCAGTATATGCCCCCTCTTTTTCCTCGTGCATCGTTTGTGCTCCGATAGAAATAAACGAACCTTTTGTCGCTTGAACAAGCTGATCTAAAAATAGCGCTGGAGCACAGATTACTGCATCAACTTTTGAGCTATCTACTTGTTGTTCCTTTAACTGAAGTGCAAATTCCTTTGCCTCACCAAGTGTTTTATACATTTTCCAATTCCCTGCTATTACTGGTTTACGCATATGACATCTCCTCCATTACTTATCGTTTAAAGCAGAAACTCCTGGTAAATCCTTGCCTTCCATAAACTCTAAGGAAGCTCCTCCACCAGTCGAAATATGGTCCATCTTATCGCCAACATCGAACTTTTCTACAGCTGCTGCAGAATCGCCGCCTCCGATAATTGTATAGCCAGCTGTTTGTGCCATTGCATCCGCTACTGCTTTTGTACCGTTTGCAAATGCTTCCATTTCGAATACTCCCATAGGTCCATTCCAAATAATTAGCTTACTATTTTTAATAACGTCAGCGTATAGTTCTCGTGTTTTTGGACCAATATCTAATCCCATCCAATCAGAAGGAATTTGATCGATATCTACTACTTTTGTGTTAGCATCCTTTGAAAATTCATCTGCAACTACTACATCTACCGGCAAATAGAAAGAAACACCTTTTTCTTTTGCTTTTTCAAGGAATCCTCTTGCAAGGTCCAGTTTATCTTCTTCTAGAAGAGATGTACCAATCTCATGCCCTTGTGCCTTTGTAAATGTATAAGAAAGGCCGCCACCTATTAAAATATTATCAACCTTGTCCAATAGATGATCAATTACACCGATTTTATCTTTTACTTTTGCACCACCAATAATGGCAGTAAATGGACGTTCAGGCTCTGCTAAAGCTTTGCCTAATACATCTAACTCTTTTTGCATCAATAGCCCTGAAACCGCAGGAAGTAATTTTGCGATACCTTCTGTCGTAGCATGTGCACGATGTGCAGCACCAAATGCATCATTTACGTAAACATCAGCAAGCTTTGCAAAGGACTTTGCTAGCTCCGCATCATTCTTCTCTTCACCTGCATGAAAGCGAACATTTTCTAATAATACGATTTCTCCATCATTCATAGCTGAAACTGCATTCTCTACAGTTTCTCCAATAGATTCATCTAGTTTTTTTACTGGCTTATCCAAAAGTTTTGCTAAATGCTCTCCAACTTTAGTCAAACGTAAATCTTCCTTCACTTCACCTTTAGGTCGTCCCATATGGCTAGCAAGGATTACTTTCGCACCCTGTTCGATTAAATTATTAATCGTTGGTAGTGCTGCACGAATTCTCGTATCATCTGTGATTGCTCCATCTTCCATTGGTACGTTGAAGTCTACACGACAAAATACACGTTTTCCTTGTAAAGCTACATCGCTCATTGTTTGTTTTACCTTCATGAGATAAGCCTCCTTATATTTTGAAAAGCGCAAGCGCCTACTCAAGCACCGAAAAGCGTTGGAAGAATGGCGGTAAAGGCGTCTTTTGCCTTTATCCGACATTCTGAAACGACTCGAGGTGCTAGGCGCAGGAGCTAGACACATGCTGTTAAAAAAAGGAGCTAGGGGTAATCCCTGGCTCCTTTACCCTCTTTTATTATAGAGGTAATTCTATCGATTCGCCACGTAAAATCACATTCATCTTATGTGTCTTTCCTAGTCAAATACGAAAATCTTATAGTCCTTTATTAGCCATAAGTAGTGCTAGGTCGATACAACGCGCAGAATATCCTGATTCGTTATCATACCATGCTAATACTTTTACTAAATTATCTTCAAGTACCATAGTAGAAAGCCCATCAACTGTAGATGAAGCTGTATTTCCGTTATAGTCTCTAGAAACTAATGGAAGTTCATTATAATCCAAGATTCCTTTTAACTCATTGTCAGAAGCTTGTTTTAAAGCTGCATTCAATTCTTCTACTGTAACGTTTTTATCTAATTCAGCAACAAAGTCTACGATTGATACGTTTGGAGTTGGTACACGAACTGCCATACCATCTAATTTCCCTTTCAACTCAGGAAGTACTTTAGCTACTGCTGCTGCTGCTCCTGTTGTTGTAGGAATCATAGATTCTGCTGCTGCACGAGCACGACGGTAATCGCTATGCGGTAAGTCTAAAATACGTTGGTCATTTGTATATGAATGGATTGTTGTCATCATTCCACGTTTGATACCAAATTGATCTTGTAAAACTTTTGCAATTGGTGATAAACAGTTAGTAGTACAAGAAGCGTTTGAAATTACATGATCAGTTGCTGGGTTGTATTGATCAGCATTTACACCCATAACGAATGTAGGCATATCGTCTTTAGCAGGTTGTGATAAAATTACTTTTTTAGCTCCAGCTTCAATATGCTTGCTAGCTTTATCAGTTGTACTGAAAATACCTGTACACTCAATAACGATATCTACTTGTTGTTCTTTCCACGGTAATGCTGCAGGATCTTTTTCAGCGAATACGCGAATGTTTTTACCATTTACTACAAGGTAATCTCCTTCAGAAGAAACTTCTGCGTTGAAGATTCCGTGAACTGAATCATATTTCAATAAATGAGCAAGCATTGCAGCATCCGTTAAATCATTGATCGCTACTACTTCAATCTCTGTTTGTTCTAAAGCTTCTCTGAATACTTTACGTCCAATACGTCCAAAACCATTAATCGCTAATTTTACTGTCATTTTAAATTCCTCCTAGTTGTTTTGTTCAATTATTTGAATCATTTCTTGTGCTGCACCTTCATCGGTAACTAAAACCGTTTGAGCTGGTGCTTGTTTAAAATATGATAATAGAGCATTTGCTTTTTTAGTGCCTCCAGCTACTGCTAGAAGATGCTCCATATTTCCTAATTGTTTTAGTTGAACTCCAATTGTGCGAATTCTGTGTACTGCTTCCCCTTGGTTATTAAAGTAATACCCAAAGGCTTCACTAACTGCACCGATTTCCTTCAAGCGTTGCATTTCTTCTAAACTTGAATTTCTACGGCGAGCCATTTCAAGTGCATCCCCAATACCATGAATGATGATATTAGTTCGTTCGTATAAATCCATCATTTCTTTTATAAATGGTTCATTTTTCATCGTAGAGTAAGCTTCCTCACTCAGGCTATCCGGCATGTATAACGTTCGATAAGAACCATTCATTTTATTGGCAAATAGAGAGGCTATTGTATTGGCTTGAAGCCGAACATCCTTACCAACTCCACCTCTTGCAGCTATAAATAATAGTCGCTTCCACTTGTCAGTTTGATGAACATAATTCGAAATGGAAGCAATCGTTGTTCCGCCAGTTACAGCTATGATGGACTCATCCGATAAAATACTTTCCAAATATTTTGCTGCTTCTTGTGACTGAAGCATTGCAGTATTCGTATTAGTATCTACATCTCCCGGTACAATTATCACTTCTTTTATATTTAAATAACTTACAAGTGATTGTTCGAGCTGCAATCTACCAGACCATTCTCGTACAACTTCTTTAAGCTCTATCAATAAATCATTTCCACTAGAAGTTATACTAGCTCCATCTCTCGATATTTCTATAAATCCCTGATTGCGCAAAAAGTCTAATTCTTTTCTAGTTTCTCTTTCCGACAATCCTAAAAGGTCACCGATCACTCTTCGGCCGTACCCTGGAGACAATTGAATCGTTTGGAGTATTCGATACCTTTTTTGTAACAAGATGTTCATCTCAGGCATTAGCTTTAACTGAGCCTGTAGTAACGAATCCATTTTTCACATCCCAACTGACTGCGACATTTTTGTCCCACCACTACTTTTTTTGTCCCATGTGCTTAAAAAAAATTTATTTCTAAATTAAGGATACATTAGTATATTCCCAATAGCAAGAATTTGAAACAGAATTGTGAACAAATTTAATCCAGAAATGCGTCACATAAATACTTATATTGCGATTCTACCTATCTATATTGCGGTTTGGGGATTGGATCTTGCGATTATCTGATCCTATATTGCGGTTTGGGACGTGGATCTTGCGATTTGGCCCCATTAACTTGCGATTACCTGTAGAATCATCAAAGTAATGCTTCCAAAATAGTCGCGTAATCTACTTGCCCATATTGAATAATTTCATCTTCCAATACGATGACAGGAATCATCAGCATATATTTTTCATGTAGTGCATCATCTTCTTCGATATTTACTTCATTTATGTCAAACACGACATCTTCTCTTACAAGCTTCAACATAAGCCTTGCATCATCACATAAATGACAGCCTGGCCTTGTGTAAAAATGGACAATCATTTTATACCATCCTTCCAAAACTCATTTGATTTATGTTTATTATAGTCTTTTTGAAATTGTTATTCCCTCATAAGGTAAAATAAAAGCGATACTTTTTATTTATCCGTTCGTCTATTGCAATAAGGGGAGGTCAGAAGATGGAAATGGAACAGCTATACAAAGAGCATAGCGATAGAGTTTATAGCTATATATACTATCTTGTCCGTCAAAAAGAATGTGCCGAGGATCTCACACAAGAAACATTTTATAAAGCATATAAAGGGCTAGACGGCTTTAACAAGCAAGCTTCAACTGCCACTTGGCTATTAAAAATAGCAAGAAATTTGACCTATGACTATTTTCGAAGGAAAAGGGTAATACAATTTTTCACCTTTGATAAAGAACATGATTTAGAAACAAATGCACTATCACCAGAAAGTCGATATGAACGAAAGGAACAGCTTGCTAAGATGTACGACTCCTTATATAAACTAAAAAAAGATTATCAAGAAGTCTTGCTCCTACGCAAAATACAAGAGTGTTCCATCCAAGAAACAGCCTATATACTTGGCTGGACTGAGGCAAAAGTAAAGATGAAAATGACTCGAGCACTTGAGGCACTTAAAAAGAAATATCATCAGGAAGGAGGTTATGCAAATGAAACCATCAAAAAAATTCGATGAGCTTTTTGAGGAAATGAAAAACGTAGAGCGTTCAGATGAAGCAAAGCAAAATACGTGGCTAGCCTTAAAAGGTAGAATAGAAACAAAAAGAAAACGCAACATATTCCCGGCATTTATTTCATTAGCAATAGTAGCGATTGCCTCCTTTCTATTCATAACTTTTACTAATCCCTCAGAAATTGAACAATCAGCTCAGCCTCTTTCCAATGAAGAGGTTATAAAAGCAGTACAAGAAAGAGAATACAATGGACCAGATATGGAAATTTCACGCTTATTGAACGATTGGTGGGACCTCCAAAGTTCAACGAAAACAGAGACCCAAGAAGAGTACGATCAACTTCTACAATCAAAGGAATACAAAGATTTTATGAATTATTATGAAACCACTTTTGGTGAATACTTCACGGAGAACATGCTAACAAATGCGATCAGTTCAAATTTGGTGTTTAAATATAATCATTATTTAATAGATAATGACATAGAAATGCACCTAGAAAACGTCAAAATTGTACAAGAAAAAGATCATCCCAATATCTATCGCCCCAATATAGAGGTATCCCTCACCAATAGCCAAGGTCAGAAAATTTTTCATACATTAAAAGAAGAATTTATCTTTTCTACGTCAGAGCCTGGAAAAATAGGCAGCTATAATGGAGTTAAAGATGGTGGAGGCTTAGAACTTCGAGAGAAAATAGAGAACTTTAACGCATATGTTGAAAATAACGAAGAAGTAAGAACTCCATCAATTGATATATCCTTCGATACGCTTTGCTTCAATGGTCGCATGGTTGACCAGCAAGAAAAAGTAAAATTTGAATCGGGATGCACATCCGATAAAAATGAAATAAATCCCATCATGACAATGATTGACTATCCTTTTATAAAAGAAGTAACAGAGCAAGAAAGCCAAGAGAGGGCTGAGGCTCTTCCTCAAATGGATAATTATCAAATATACCTAACAAACGCAGTAGATATAGGAACTACATTGTATACTATTACTTTGTATAAGGATGGAGTGCTGATGTACTCTCCGGGTTCTGATTTAGGTATTAGTGGTGATATCACTACTGATCGACATACACCGATATTTGAAGAGGTCAAGCTGAGGCTAAATGAATTTGCTGAAAATTGATCAAACAAAAAAACCAACTGTTTGTTGGTTTTTTTATCTTGTCGGTACTTAAAATTACTAAAGGACAATTTACTCTCCCCCGCTCATAATTTCAATACAAACTCTGCTTCTCCGTCATTGATATTACCCGTTTTTTGGAATCCTAAGCTTTCGTATAGTCTTATGGCTACTTCATTGTCTGGCTCCGTTGATAGATAAATCGTTGCACAATCATCTATCTGTTTCATTTCATCCAATATCATCTGAACAACCTTTCTGCCATAGCCTTTCCCCTGATAGGTGTGTTCAATCATTAATCGACATATCCAGTAATTTTTAGTATCTTCATCTAATCCATACATAGTGAAGCCAATAATCTTGTCATCTTCCTCAACGCCTCTAACAATCCATCCAGTTTCGTAAATTGATTGCACGATAGATAGCGCATTGGATGCTACAAATTTTTCTACTATGGTTGCCTTCCCGTCTTCATTAGTGGTCAAAAGAACCGTTTGTAACCAGTTATCCTTCGTAATCTCTACTAGTTTCATTGTAAATCCCCCATATATTACTTCTACATTATTTTATCACAATAATTAAAACAATCACATAATAGGAATTTCAAATGAAAAAAAGCCCCATAAAGGGCTTCTTCCATTTATAATTTACCACTTGCGACCCGCTCCTCCACCGCCGGAGCTACCGCCGCCAAAACCTCCAAAGCCGCCACCAGAACTTCTTCCGCCTCCTCCGAAACCTCCGAAGCCACCGGGGCCGAACATTCCAGTGCTATTACGTCTTCTACCTGAACCGGTACCACCCCCGCCTCCTCTCATCATAGTAATAATTAAGTAAATAACAACTACTATTACAATGATTGTAGAAAAGGAAAATCCACCGCCTGTAGAGCCAGCAAGTGGAGAAGGCTCCTGTGGTGTTGCCAACTCACCGTCCCATCCATACTCTGTAGCAACCTGGTTATATAAAAGCTGATAAGTGGAAAGTATAGCCCCCGGCGCATCACCTTGCTCTAAAAAAGGGTATGTATACTCTTCTAATATTCTCCCAACTTTTCCATCAGGTAAAGCACCCTCTAAACCGTAGCCCACACCAATGTAAACATCCCGGTTACCGACTTTATTAGGATCCATTTCCAGAATAAAAAGAACTCCATTATCCTTCTCTTCATCACCAATACCATAGGCACGCATCACATCTACCGCATATGTCGCAACATCCTGTCCTTCTAAAGACTCGACTGTCATTACGACAATTTGAGAACTAGTAGCATTCTCTAAGTTTTGTCCAAGCATTTCAATTTCCTGCTCCTGTTCTTCCGATAGAACATCATAGAAATCCTGGACATATAGTTCTCCTGGTATAGCTTCTGGATAATCAGATACAGCAAGCGTTATTAACGGGAACAATAAAGTTAGGAGAAGCGCAAGTGAAATGACACGTGCACTCTTCTTCATCACTCGCCATCTCCTTCAAAATCGACTACTGGTGCTTCTTCTACTCCCTCGGCTGATTGGAAGTATTCCTTCTCATCAAAGCCAAACATAGACGCTACTATACTCCCAGGCATACGTTTTACTTTTTTATTGTAATCCGAAACAACTGTATTATAATCTTGTCTTGCTACAGAAAGTCTATTTTCTGTACCAGCAAGCTCATCCATCAATTGTCTAAAGTTAGCATCTGCCTTAAGATTTGGATAATTTTCCACTACTACTAATAATCGACTCAAAGCTCCTGATAATTCATCATTCGCCGCTGATTGTTCTTCAGGTGTCCCAGCTCCCGCCAATTTAGTTCTGGCATCTGCGATATTCCCAAGCACCTCTTCTTCGTGTGCTGCAAAGCCTTTAACTGTATTAACTAAGTTCGGTATTAAGTCCATTCTTCGTTGCAGCTGGTTTTCTACTTGTGCATACGCATTGTTTACATTTTCTTCTTTGTCTACAAATCCGTTATAGCTTGCCATAAATATACCTGCAATAACAGCAATAATTACAATGACAATAATAATTGGCACTAGTAATTTTTTCATCGTGTTCACCTCTTTAGTAATTATAGTATTATTGTACCTTTAAATCGAAAATACAAAACCTATTCTTATTTACGGAATAAGGTAATTTTAGTTTCATATACCTTGATGACCTTATTAATGGATTAATTTTCCACTTATCAAGTAAAACCACCATCTACCGCAAGTAAATGCTCTATAGAACATTAAAAAGGAAGGATTGAAATTTTCCATGATGAACACTTTGTAGTACCAATGCATATTTTTATAAACTTCATTGTTTAAGTAATTTATTCAGTGGTAATGATTAATAAATGAAATCTATCGTTACATTCTAAAAACTGAGGTGATTTTGATGAATAATTCACTACCACAAGATGCTGTACATACATTAGAACAAATTCAAGGGAAATTTCCTGGTTATCGTCGTGCTCATGCAAAAGGGGAATTTTATGAAGCAATTTTTACTCCTAATGGAAATGCGATTCCATTTACGACAGCAGGACATCTGCAACATGAACCAGTACCCGCTACAGTCCGTTTTTCTAATAGTCCACCTGATCCTACTGCAGCAGATTTCCTATCTCCAGCAAAAGGAATGTCTATCCATTTTCATCAACCAGATGGTTCAACTAGTCACCAAGTATGTACCACCATCCCAATGTTCATAACAAAGGATCCAAAAACCTTTATTGAAATGCTAAAAATTTTAGGTTCTCATAAAACTGGTATACATTCAATTGATCTCGGACTAGGAATTGCACAACTTCTCACTACCTTCCCTGAACATAAAAACACATTACTCGCACTTAAAGAACAACTAAAGCAACCACCAATTAGTTACGCGGCTCTAAATTACTACCCTATACATGCCTTCTATTTAGTTAATGCTGAAGGCAAGCGGCAAGCCATAAAATACGAGTGGCATCCATTGAAGGAAGAAAAGTCACCTTCCATCCTCGAAAGTATTAATTTTTCCACCAATTATTTGAGCGAAGATTTGGAAAAACGACTCGAAAAGGGAACTGTATCGTTCGCGCTATATATTCGTTTAGCAGAGGACACAGACCCTACAGATGATCCTACCGTCATTTGGCCAACTGATAGGCAAAAAATTTTAGTAGGTCTCTTAACAATAAACAAAAAAATATTTCCAACAGAAAGCATATTGTTCGACCCTACTATCGTTGGCAAAGGCATCGAATTATCAAATGATCCTATTCTCCATTTTAGACATGAGACATATGCAGTCTCCTATGATAGAAGAAATAAAGAAAACAAAAAAACACCCTAAACAGAAAGGGTGTTTTACTTTATGCCCTCGGCGAGGATCGAACTCACATTCCAAGCTTCGGAGGCTTGTGTGTTATCCATTACACTACAAGGGCAAGCGACTTATCTATTATACAAATAGAAAGAATATAATTCAAGCAAACATTTTGAAGCTTAATATTTGACCTTCCTTGACCATAATGTGTATGATAAAGTTACAACTGAGGAAGACTTTCTCAGTAACCTATACTAAACCACCTTTGAAGGAGGCAATCAGGATGAATTTAATTCCTACAGTTATTGAACAAACTAATCGTGGAGAACGTGCATATGACATCTATTCTCGATTATTAAAAGACCGTATTATTATGCTTGGAAGTGGTATTGACGACAACGTTTCAAACTCTATCGTTGCTCAATTATTATTCCTAGAAGCTGAAGATCCAGAAAAAGATATCTCTATTTACATTAATAGCCCAGGCGGAAGTATCACAGCTGGTATGGCAATTTATGATACAATGCAGTTCATCAAACCTGATGTACAAACAATTTGTATCGGTATGGCTGCTTCTATGGGTGCATTCTTACTTACTGCTGGAACAAAAGGTAAACGTTATGCGCTTCCTAATGCTGAAGTAATGATTCACCAACCACTTGGTGGAGCCCAAGGGCAAGCAACTGAAATCGAAATTGCTGCAAAACGTATTTTACATTTACGCGATAAGTTAAACCACATTATTTCTGAACGCACTGGTCAACCAATCGAGGTAATTGCAAGAGACACAGATCGTGATAACTTCATGACTGCTGAACGTGCAAAAGAATACGGCTTAATCGATCACATTATCGATCGTAGCGAAATGAAAAAATCATAATAAACTGCTTTATAATCCCAAAGGTATATTCCTTTGGGATTCTTTTATAATTCTTGAGAGCTTCCGCTTGTATCGGAAATCAGCGGTAATAATTAGATTTTATTTACTGTGTCTAATAGTTTTATTCAAAAAAAAAAACCGCCCTTTCGTCTAAAGTGACTAGTGAGGCCGTTCATTTTTATGATTCGCTTGAGATGAAATTTCCTAAAGCTTCTACTGCTTCCTCCGCATCGGAACCATCCGCACTTAAACTTACAGTTGTTCCTCTGCCTATTGCCAAGCTCATAATTCCCATAATGCTCTTTGCATTTACTTTTTTAGTATCTTTTTCTAAATAGACGTCTGCAATATAACGATTTGCTTCTTGTACAAAAAGTGCAGCCTGTCTTGCTTGAAGTCCCGAAGATAATTTTACTTCCACCTGCTGTTCTGCCATTGTCTACTCCCCATTTCTTTAAATTGTCTCTCCATTGCGAAGCGCATCTGCTATTTCATCTATTTTTCGTAATCGGTGATTAACACCTGATTTACTCACATTGCCTGTAGAAACCATTTCGCCTAGTTCTTTTAGTGTAACATCTTGATACTCTACTCGTAACCTAGCTATTTCACGAAGTTTTTCTGGTAACTGGTCTAAGCCGATAGAATTCTCGATAAACCGAATATTATCCACTTGACGAATGGCTGCACTGATTGTTTTATTCAGGTTGGCCGTTTCACAATTGACAAGGCGGTTTACGCTATTTCGCATATCTCGTATGATTCGAACATCTTCAAATTTCAGTAAAGCTCTATGTGCTCCTGCAATACTTAAAAAGTCGGAAATCTTTTCTGCTTCTTTCAAATATGCCACAAACCCTTTTTTTCGTTCAATTGTTTTCGCATTTAGTTCATATTCATTCATCAAGTCTACTAGTGCATCACTATGTGTTTTATAAGAAGAATAGATTTCTAAGTGATAAGACGAGGTTTCCGGATTATTAACCGATCCTCCTGCTAAAAAGGCTCCTCTTAAATAAGCACGTTTACAGCAACTTTTTTGAACAAGCTCTTTGGAAATGGAATATTCAAATTGAAAGCCATCCTTTAAAATTTGAAGATCCTCTAACAGGTTTTTTGCCCCTTCTCGAATACGACAAATATAAATATTATTCTTTTTCAATCTCATTTTCTTTCGAACAAGTAATTCAACTTGATATGGATATAATGATTTTATCAACGTATATAGTCTTCTAGCAATAGCCGCATTCTCTGTTTGAACGTCTAAGCTTAACATTTTGTTGCTAAATGAAAGTGAACCATTCATGCGTATAAGTGCAGAAAGCTCTGCACGGGCACAACAAGGTTCCGACTCTTCCTGAGTCATCTCTTTTTTTGTTTCAGAAGCAAACGACATATTCCGTTTCCCCCTTTCTCCTCGACGGTTAAACTTTTAACCCGTCTGCGTATTCTACAAGCCATTTCGCTACTTCTGTGGCATCATGACGAACAGCACCGTCATGAACGACTGAAATGTCTTTTTTTACTATGTCGATATTCAATTTTTCTAATTGGTCAATATCTATTTTAACAGGGGATGCCTGCTCTTGTTTATATAAATATCTCACATTTTCAGGAATTTCTTCCTTACTTATTAACACGGCATCCAAGAAGTTCTCTCCAACATGATCGATTAATGCATTTACATGATCATATGCAGAATAATTCCCTGTCTCACCGGCCTGTGTCATTAAATTACAAATATATACTTTCTTCGCTTTGGATTGTCTAATTGCTTTTTGTATATCTTGCACTAATAGATTTGGCAAAATACTCGTATATAAACTTCCTGGACCAATAACGATAACATCAGCCTGTCGAATGACATTAATAGCTTCTGGCAACGGTTTTACGTCTGGAGGAGTAATAAACACTTTTTCGATTTTTTTGCCATAGCACGGGATTTTAGATTCTCCCTTAATGGTTGTTTGATCTTCAAATATTGCGTGTAATGTTACTATTTGATTGGCTGCAGGTAACACTTTCCCCCGAATATTCAATACTCGACTCATTTCAGTTATAGCATGCGCAAAATCACCTGTTATGGATGTTAATGCGGCTAACATCAAATTACCTAATGAATGCCCTTCCAATTCAGCTGATTGAGAAAATCTATACTGAAACATTTCCTCCACTAAGGGCTCTACTTCTGAAAGGGCCGCTAGCACATTTCGCACATCTCCTGGAGGTGGTATGTCATATTCGTCACGTAGTCTTCCTGAGCTTCCTCCGTCATCTGCGACTGTTACGATTGCCGTAATATCTAGTGGAAACTTCTTTAAGCCACGAAGTAACGTAGACAGACCCGTACCTCCACCGAGTATAACTAGTTTTTTACGGTGTTTTGTAGGTTCCATTCCTTCATTCCTTTCTAATGACAACATCGCGATGCGTAATAATGGTTTTGTCGTCTGCTTTCAATGACTTCCCAAAGTATTCTGCTAACGTAACAGAGCGATGCTGCCCTCCGGTACATCCAAATGCAATTACTAGTTGGGTTTTGCCTTCTCTTTTATATTGAGGAATCATGAAATGGAACAAATCCGTTAGCTTCTCGATTAATGTTTTAGTGTCTCCCCATTTTAAAACATAGCTGGATACCTCTTCGTTTAGCCCTGATTTCAAACGTAGCTCTTCTATATAATATGGATTAGGAAGAAAGCGCACATCAAATACTAAATCAGCATCTATCGGTATACCATGTTTAAATCCGAAGGACATGACGTTTACAGTAAATACTTGACTGCCTTTAGAAGAAAACTCTTCTTGTATTTTCTCTCTTAGCTCTCGAGGTTTCATCTTAGAAGTATTATAAATATATTGTGCTCTCCCCTTTAAATCAGAAAGCATTTGTCTTTCTTTTTTTATACCTTCGAGAGGCAAACCAGAGTTAGCGAGTGGATGGGAACGACGTGTTTCCTTGTACCGTCTTACTAATACCTCGTCGCCAGCATCCAAAAATAGTAATTTTGGCGTAACAGTAGTTGCCGCTTCTAAGTCATTAACTGAATCCGCTAAGCAGTTGAACATTTCCCCACCGCGTAAATCCATCACAACCGCAATATTTCGAGGTTGTTTATTCGAATCTATCATTAGTTTGATGAACGTACTGAGTAGCTCTGGCGGTAGATTATCAATGCAATAATAGCCAAGGTCCTCAAAACTTTGGATAGCCACAGTCTTTCCAGCACCCGACATTCCTGTAATAATTACAACTTCCGTTTCGTGCTTTTGAAGACTATCCATTGCTCATTCTCCCTCCGTTGATTGTTGAATCGTTTCCTTTATAAGTGAAAAATCAGGTGTATATACAAATGTTCCATATTGCATTCCTTTTTCTTGAACTGCAAATAACAGATTTGTTCGGTCACCTTCTGCCATAGGGAGATGATGTAAGGCCTCAACTGAATGCCATTCTAATATACCTTCCGTTGTTTCCTCGTAAGGTATTCCTTCTATGTCTTTAGCGACAAAGGTGAATAACATCCATTCATCTATACGCTCACCATCTTCCTCAATGACCATTGTATAGATCCCTTTTAAATGTGGTTGTATAGGAACTGAATTCGTTTCTTCTGTAAATTCTCTTACTGCAGAAACTAAAATAGATTCGCCTATCTCCATTTTACCGCCTGGTGCCACATACCAATTTCTTCTTGGCTTTTTTAATAGTAGTACTTTGTCGTCTTTACATACGAGTAGGTTTGCTATTCTTTGCACAAATCTTCACTCCACATCTATCATGTGTTAATAAACTATATTATACATTAATTTTCACAAAAAGAGGCTGCTCCACGATTAAAATCGCGAAACAGCCTGTCCAAATGTTTCTTATATAAAAAGGGGGTCAATTTATATTCTTTACTATACACTTTATTTATTTCAAGACTATTACAATCCGATTAAGATAAAATTAAATTAAGCGTTTGAAATTGTTTTGTCTTTCAAATTTTCAATATAGTGTTGCGCAGCTTGTGCAGCAATACTTCCGTCTCCTGTAGCTGTGACAATTTGACGAAGCATTTTCTCACGAACGTCACCTGCGCCGAATATCCCAGGTACAGTTGTTTCCATTTTCTCGTTTGTGACAATGTATCCATTGTCATTTAAAATCCCTAAATTCCCGAAAGGTTTTGTTAAAGGAAGCATCCCTACATATACAAATACACCGTCTGTTTCAAATTCTCTTTCGGTTCCGTCCACGGTAGACACTAAAGTAACACTTGCTACTTTACCATCCTTTCCATGAATCTCTTTTAATGTTGTACTCCAAATAAAATCAATTTTTTCATTTGCAAACGCACGATCTTGAAGAATTTTTTGTGCACGTAGCTCATCACGACGATGTACAATAGTTACTTTGTTTGCAAATTTAGTTAAGAACGCACCTTCTTCAACAGCAGAGTCTCCCCCACCTACAACTACAAGGTTTTTCTGTTTAAAGAATGCTCCATCACAGACTGCACAGTAACTAACTCCGCGTCCTCCAAGCTCTGTTTCGCCCGGAATACCCATTTTTTTATACTCTGCGCCAGAAGAAATAATAACAGCTAATGCTTTATATTCTTTCCCACTAACTTTAACTGTTTTGTAATCTTCACCATCTACAATTTCTGAAACATCGCCATATGCGTATTCAGCACCGAACTTTTTGGCATGCTCGAACATTTTAGTCGAAAGCTCTGGTCCTAAGATCATTTCAAATCCAGGATAGTTTTCCACTTCCTCCGTGTTCGCCATTTGCCCACCTGGAATTCCGCGTTCAATCATTAATGTGGATAGGTTTGCACGTGATGTATATACTGCAGCTGTCATGCCTGCAGGTCCAGCACCAATTATTATTACATCATAAATTTTATCTTCAGTCATTTTAAATTCCTCCTACGTTGCTACTATCCTCAATCTATAGGATTTTTTGAAACGCTTCAACTTTTTTGCCTAGGCATCGAAAAGAGGCAAAAATTGCATAAGTTCGTTTATATACTTAGTCAATGTATTCGTTGTAATGCCATATTGCTCAGCATAATATTTTTTTGTTACATTTTTAGAACGGGACGATTCATACATATACTCCGTTGCTGCTGCTAAGGCACGTGGATTTTTGAAACCATAGGCTTTCTCTAATGCGCGTTCCACTAATACAAACCACATTTGAAATAGAAACGTATCTTCATGCTCTAACGGCTTATACTTATCATATAATAGATCTGTCGCTGCAATTGCACGTAAAAAAGCTTTCTCAGCGGGAGATTTCTCATCAAAATCATGACCTAAAGAATTAGCTAGGAATAATTTCTCCATCGTTGTTAAATCGTCCACTACTATCCATTTTGGATGTGAGATTATTTCTTGACGATGCTTAGATTTTCCTAACAAATAAAACCCATAAATACGTTCACTCACATGCTTATGCTCTAGCTTTTCCAAAATATATTCCTTTTGAATTTTAGATGCGGCATCATCATTTTCGCTTTTTACAGGTAACCAAGGTTCAAATCCAGCTTTTTCAGGATCCAGTTTCAATAATGCCTTCCAAGCATTTTTGGCAACCTCTTCATGTCCAGAAAAATAAGCTGAATGTGACAGCCAGAAATAAAATCCTGGATCTCCTTCAAAACCTTTTCGCTGTAAACTTCTTAGCCACTTAAATGCTTGTTCATATTTGCCTATTAACGCAAATGTCGCACCTAACTTATAGCGATGTTCTACAAAGTAAGGGTTTATCTTAGCTAGTAATTCTACGATTTCTTCCAGCTCTTCTTCATTTTTTTCATAATAATGAATCACAGCTAAATTACATAGCGCGTGGATATTACCTCTATTTTCATTGAGTACATCATGTAGTAACGCCTTTGCTTGTTCCTCTTCGCCAATATAAAAATAAGCAAGCGCCAGATTATTAAATGCTGCCCAAAAATCTGGATGATCCACCACGATGGATTCTAATAACTCTACTGCCTCTGCAAACTTACCTTGCTCCATCAAACGTCTCGATTTTTCTTGTAAAAAGAGCGCTTCACCAGATGGCGTATCTACCTGAAGTGACACTACATCCTCTTGCTCCGTGAAGTCTACAATCTCCATTGCCTCTTCCGTGTATTCCCCTTGAATATCCATTTCCAAATACATCTGAGCGAATTTATTGGCCTCTACAAAGTTACCAAGATGGGCATTTACCTCCGCCAAAAAGAAAACAATTTCTGATTCGTTTTGGTCAATTGCATGGGCACTTCTCAAAAGCTCATGGGCTAGTTCAAAATTATCTATCTCCATTTGTAATATCGCATATTGTAGTAATATCATGGGATCATTGGGACTTAGTTCTGCTGCTCGTTTTAAATATTTATGTGCTTTTTCATATTGATCTTTTTGTAGTTCATCTAATGCTTTTTTATAGTAGTATTCACCCGTAGGTAAAAACGAAATGATATTTTCTCTTAGAACTTTTTTACTTTTTTTATTCAACATAATCCTCCGAAAAATAATAAGGAACGTTAAATAAACGTCCCTTATTAGTATATCCTTCAGTATATCACATATATTTAATTTTTATCTGCTTTGGCTTCATGTCTTTTCTGTAATACTTGTAGTAAGTCATAGAAACTAACCTGTTGGTTTTGCAGAAGAACTAACAAATGATATAGAAGATCTGCTGCTTCCCATTTCAGCTCTTCCCCATCATTGTTTTTGGAAGCGATAATAACTTCGGATGCTTCTTCTCCTACTTTTTTACAAATTTTATCGACACCTTTTTCAAATAAATACGTCGTATACGCACCTTCAGGCATAGATTGTTGTCTTTCTTCAATAACATTGATAAGAGAGGTAATCGTATTGTAGCCTACCGTATCATCCATTTTTTCTAATGTATTATGGAAGCATGTATCTTCTCCCGTGTGGCATGCCGGTCCATTTGGTAGTACTTCTACTACTAATGCATCCGAATCGCAGTCTGCCTTAATAGAAACTACTTTTTGAGTATTCCCTGAAGTTTCTCCCTTATGCCAAAGTTCCTGTCTGCTACGACTAAAAAACCAAGTTTCTTCTGTTTCTACTGTTTTTGCATAAGCTTCCTCGTTCATGTATGCAAGTGTTAACACTTCTCTTGTAATTGCATGTTGTACGATTACAGGTATTAAGCCTTTTTCATCATATGTTAAATTAGACATGATAGTTCCACTCCTTTTTCATTCTATATAACCGAATGTTTGTTTACTTATTTTGCCGCTTCTTGTAGCGCTTCAGTTAGTGTAAACCGTTCATTGTACAATGCTTTACCTGTAATAACGCCAGCAACTGACGTAGTTTGTGCTAATTTTGCTACTGCTGCAATATCTTCTAGGGAACTAATTCCACCTGATACAATAATCGATAGTCCAGTTTTTTCTGCAAGTTCTTTATTTGCCACTAAATTTGGTCCTTGAAGCGTTCCATCTGTTGCAATATCCGTAAAGATAATGTGCTTAGCGCCTTTAGAAGCAAAATATTGTCCTACTTCAACAGCAGATTGCGTGGAGGTTTCTATCCAGCCATGTGTAGCCACCATTCCATCCTTTGCATCTAGTCCGATGACAATTCTATCACCGCCGAATTCTTCCAATAACTCTACTACTAAGTCAGGTTGTGAAATAGCAAGACTTCCTATAATTACACGATTTACACCGTTATTTAGATAATATTGAACGTCATCCTTTGTTCGAATTCCCCCACCAATTTGCACACTAACCGGAAGCTCTTTTGAAATTCGTATAACTTCATCTGCATGAATTTTCTCGCCATCTTTTGCCCCATCTAAATCTACTAGATGAATCCAGTTCGCGCCTTCATCTGCAAATTTTTTTGCCATAGCGAAGGGAGAATCCCCATAAACGGTTTCTTGCTCATAATCCCCTTGATATAGGCGTACACATTTCCCGCTTTTCATATCAATTGCAGGGTAAACTTGAATCGAAGTCATATTATTCTCTCCTTGTTATGTAAGTAGACCTTTTGTAGAAGGAACACCCTTCACGCGATCGTCTTTTGTAATAGCATCATCAATTGCACGAGCTAGCGCTTTGAAAATCGCTTCAATCATATGATGTGTATTTGCGCCATAATGAACGATTACGTGGACATTCATACGTGCCTCCAATGCGAATTTCCATAGAAACTCATGTACAAGCTCTGTATCAAAATTACCGACTTTTTGGGTCGGAAACTGTGCACGAAATTCTAAATGCGGACGATTGGAAATATCAATGACTACTTGTGCTAATGCATCATCCATTGGAACAAATGCATTTCCGTAGCGCTTAATACCTTTCTTGTCTCCCAATGCTTCTTTCACAGCCTGCCCAAGGACGATACCGATATCCTCTGTCGTATGATGATCATCGATATATGTATCTCCTTTAGCTTTAATAGAAGCATCAAATAAACCATGCTTTGTAAATAGATCGAGCATATGATCCATAAATGGGACACCTGTATCTATTTCCGCTTTTCCTTCTCCATCTAAATCAATTTCAACCCATACCTTTGTTTCGTTCGTCATTCTTTCTATTTTCGCCACTCTTTTACTTATCATTTTGAATCCTCCTTATTCCAGCTTCTTGACTCCACAGATCTAGCATGTCCTTCTAATTTCTCTAATCTAGCTAAGCGGGCAATTTTAGGATATTGCTCCTCCCACATTTCTTCTGAATAGAATACAACGCTTGTTTTCTTCACGAAATCGTCAATACATAATCCACTTGAGAATCTTGCTGTACTATTTGTCGGCAGCACATGATTCGTACCAGCAAAATAATCGCCTATTGGTTCACTACTGAATCTCCCTAAGAAAATAGCTCCTGCATGCTTTATCTTTTTACTCAACTCATCTGGCTGCTCCGTAATAATTTCCAAATGTTCCGGTGCTAGCTCATTCACTGCTGCTACTGCTTGTTCCATAGATTCAGCTATGTAAATACATCCAAAGTTCTCAATAGAAGCGCGAGCAATTTCTTCTCTAGGAAGAAGCTTTAATTGTTTTTCTACTTCTATTGACACTTGTTCGGCAAGGGATGTGCTTGTTGTGATTAACACAGAACTTGCAAATCGGTCATGCTCTGCTTGAGCTAAAAGATCTGCTGCTACTTCATCAGCATAGGCAGTATCATCTGCAATAATTGCTATTTCACTAGGACCAGCAATCATATCGATAGCGACCTTACCAAACACCTCTCTTTTAGCTAGTGCTACAAAACTATTCCCCGGACCAGTAATCTTATCTACCGCCTTGATCGTTTCAGTACCGTAAGCAAGAGCCGCTATAGCTTGAGCTCCACCAACCTTATATATTTCCGTAACACCGGCTATTCGTGCTGCTACTAATACAGAATCAGGTAGCTTTCCATCCACAGATGGAGGTGATACGATGACCACTCTCTCTACTCCAGCTACTATTGCAGGTATTGCATTCATTAACACCGAAGAAGGATAAGCTGCAGTTCCACCTGGAACGTATAAGCCTACTGCATCTAAGGGTGAAATTTTATATTGAATATAAGAGTTTTTAGCTAATGGAAAGTCGATTTGACCGCGAACTTGCGCCGTATGAAACGCTCGAATATTAGCTGCCGCCTCTTCCAAGTCATCTACCAATTGTCTATCAAAATTAGCGTATGCTTCATCCATTTCTTCTTTGGATACTTTGAGTGAAGCAAGTTTTGCACCATCCCATTTTTCTGTATAACGAAAAATGGCTTGATCGCCGTTCTGCCGTACATCATCTATTACCTCACGTACAGTCGTTAAATAATCTGCATTTGCTTGTTCAACTGAACGCATTAATGAAATTGTATCTGTAAGCTTTTCTATTCTCATAGGATTCCCTACCTTTTGTTCAATTCATTTTTTAATTGGGCAACAAAAACATTGATCCGTTCACTTTTCACTCGATAGCTTACAGGATTGACGATCAATCGAGAGGAGATAGAAACGATTTTTTCAAATTCAACTAAGCCATTTTCCTTAAGCGTCTGTCCAGTGGAAACAATATCGACAATGCGATCAGCAAGACCAATCATTGGTGCTAGCTCAATTGAACCATTCAACTCAATGATTTCTACTTGCTCTCCTTTTTCCTTATAGAAGTTTGTTGCAATTCTCGGATACTTTGTTGCGACACGGGGAGCAATCTCATTCATCGTCGTGTTCGGAAGACCGGCAGTTGCTATATAACAATTACTAATATGTAAATCCAATAGCTCATGGACATCTCGCTGCTGCTCCAATAAAACATCCTTCCCCGCAATACCGATGTCTGCTACGCCATGTTCAACATATACAGGTACATCCATCGGTTTCGCCAATATGAATTGTATGCGTTCATCAGGAGCTTCGACGATTAACTTTCTCGAATCACTAATCTCTTTAGGCAAGTTAAATCCTGCTTCTACAAATAGTTTATATGCTTCTTCAAATATCCGCCCTTTTGGCATTGCAATTGTTAACTCATTCACGGAAAAAACCACCTTCGGACACGATAATCACTTCATCGAAAATTTGTTTAAACGCTTCAATATCATTTACACTCTCCGCGTATTGTAGCGTCACATATTCGGATGCATTTCTTCTAGCTTCCGCTAATACATTTGCTTTAGAAAAAGACCCTTTATCAAATAAAAGAAGTGTATGCTTCTCTTTCATTATTCGCTTCGGTAAAACCTCCAGCAGGCGATCTACACGGATACCAAATCCTGTAGCTCCAACCTTTTCATCGAACTGTTTGAACAACTCATCATATCGGCCACCATTTCCAATGGAGAAACCACTTCCAGCGGCGTGAATTTCAAATAGCATGCCTGTGTAATAGCTCATATGACTCGCTAAAGAAAAATCAAACGATACAATTGAAAAGTCATTCAATTGGAATTCTAGTAATTCTTGAAGTTCCTCAACCTGATCGATCAAATATTGCTGATCGTCATTAAGAAACTGACGGAAATCCGTAAATACATTGGAGTCTATTGTATAATCTATTATTTTCATAAGATTTTCTTTTTGTTCTTTGAGTAAATTCATGCTTTCTAACTTTTGTGAGAAACCTACTAAATTTTTCTCTACTAATAGTTGTCTCAGCATTTCAACTTGATCTGTGCTATTTGTGTAGTTTCCTAAAAAAGCAGTTAAGATTTCGGCATGTCCTATAGTAATTCGGAAGTTTTCTACCCCTAAAGCCTTCAGTAGTTCTATCGCAGTATAGATTATTTCACTGTCTGCATATGGACTAAAATCTCCAACAAGTTCCAGTCCTAGCTGCTCAAACTCTGCTGGTCTTCCTCCCTCTCGCTGTTGTGCACGAAATACATCTGCATAGTACGCTAAACGTAATGGATTTTTTTCCTTTAATAGCTTGGAAGCTGCTATTCTAGCAATCGGTGTCGTCATATCAGGACGTAAAACAAGCATTTCACCTTGATTGTCTACTAGTTTAAACAACGAAGACTCATCAATAGCAGAAGCCTTTCCGATTGTTTCAAAATACTCCACGGAAGGTGTTTTTATAAAGTCGTACCCTTTTCTTCGTATAAAGTCTCTTGCTGTCGATCGTATATATTCTTTTTGTTCGTTTACTTCTGGAAAAGAGTCTCTCATTCCTAGAGGCTTTTCGAACATCTGAATTTTGCTCATTTGAACACCCCTCACATTACTTTAACACACTAGAGAACTAATAAGATGAATTAATAGAATTTTATACTATTTTATCCTTTTCGTCAACTTATCTTTCAGTTCCTATAAGATTTTTCCGAATCGCAAGTTAGTCGCCCCAAATCGCAAGGTCAACTTCACTAATCGCAATATAAATCGTGTAAATCGCAAGGTCACTACTGGGATTTGCTGAATCGCAAGATAGTCTCCCCGAATCGCAAGGTCGATGCCTCAAATGCAAGATAAATCGTGTAAATCGCAAGATCACTACCGAATTTTTACGAATCGCAAGTTAGTCGCCCCAAATCACAAGTTCAGCTTTACTAATCGCAATATGAATTGTGCTATCGCAAGGTCGACTATTGATCGCGTTTCAGTTGGACGATTTCTATAATCATTAATTCATCAAAAAAGCTATCCTTCTTAGTTCAACACTAAGTAGAATAGCTTTTCATTAGTTTTTATTTCGTTCTAGCATTTGTTCCTTCGTATAAATAATGCGCATTGGGTTTCCGCCAACGAAGCATCCTTCGGGAACGTCTGCATTGACGAGTGTTGCCGCAGAAACAATGGCGTCATCACCAATCGTAATACCTGGCAAGATAGTCGTATTTGCTCCGATCAATACTCGATTGCCAATAATCACATCACCAATTCTATATTCATCGATCAAATATTCATGCGCAAGAATCGTCGTGTTGTATCCAATAATGGAATTATCGCCAACTTTAATGCGCTCTGGGAACATAACATCAACCATTACCATTAAGGCAAAAGACGTTTCTTTTCCAACTTCCATTTTCAGAAAGACACGATAGAAAAAGTTCTTCCAGCTTAAAAAAGGGGAATATCTAGCGGCTTGAATAAAGATAAAGTTCTTCATAACTTTCCAAAATGGAACAGTATCATACACATGCCAAAGCGAGTTTGCCCCTTTTACAGGATATCGTTCTGTTCTCCTCATACACGCTGCTCTTTTGCTATATCAAGTAAGTCACTCATTTGATGTAGCATATAAGTAGGATTATAAGTCGCTAAAAATGCTTCTCCTTTGATGGACCACGCTACAGCAGCTGTATCAACTCCAGCTCTTTGCCCACCTACGATATCATGAAAATTGTCGCCAATCATAAGCGCCTCTTCCTTATTAGCCCCAATTCTTTGTAATGCTATTTGAATAGGCTCAGGATTAGGCTTTGTATATGTAACATCGTCAAAACCAACAATTGTATCAAATAACGTTTCACATTCCATTATTTGTAGACCTCTATCGATCATTTCCCGCCTTTTAGTAGAAACAATCGCCAGTTTATAGCCTTCTTTTTTTAGTTGTCGTAATGTTTCTACGACTCCATCAAATGGAGCTACCATTTGGTCATGTCGTTCCAGATTCCATTTATGATAGGTAGCAATTAAAGTCTCTGTTAAAGTTGGGTCTATCGCATCAAATGTTTCAAATAATGGTGGTCCTAAAAACGGTAAGACAGTCTCCCGACTATATTTCCCCGGAAATGTTTCGCCTAACACATGTAAAAAAGATTCAATAATTAGTTCGTTCGTATCTAATAATGTTCCATCTAGATCAAAGAGTAATGCTTTATAGTTTTTCACGGGATTACCACTTCCTTATGTTTACTTTGCTCTGCTTTCCTCCAAACATAAGCAACTACTATCGTTAATACGAAAGCAGTTAGCAATCGGATTAATAATAATGGCCAGATTGGGATTCCTAATGGTATAAAGATTAATGTATCTTCGACTACTGCATGACATGCCACTAAGAATATAAAGGCTAGCGTCGCATCCTTTTTACTTACTCCATCCTCTTGCACCGCTTGAATCATTACCCCTGCTCCATATGCAAGTCCAATCACAAGCCCAGCCACAAGAGTTAGGGAAGCATTTGGTTGTATTCCAATAACTCTCGTAAAGGGAGCTAGCTTTTCTGAAAACTTTTGTAAATAATTCCGATCCTTTAAAAACTGGATAATAACCATCAATGGTATGACGATTAGCGCTAATTGTCCAACGCCAAACGTCGCCTTTTGTAAGCCAAACAATATAATTTCTCCCCATCCATCTGGGACTTGTTGACTTACTTGTAGTGCACCATATTTCGCTATCTCTCCGCCGCCTTGCCACACTAGGTTAATAACGACCGCGGACAGAATAGCCAAACCAAAGCGAACAACCAATACAATCCACAATTTCACACCAACTCGAAGGGCCACTCCAGTTTCAATGAAAATATTATGTGAAAAGGATAGCATCGTCGCTAATATAAAGACTTCCTTCACAGTCAATTCCAAAGATAGTATTCCTGCTATCCCTGCATATAAATTTAATGCATTTCCCAACACTAAAGGAATTGCCGCCTCCCCGCGAAGACCTAATAGCCCCATAAACGGTGATATGAGGTCAATAATCCAAGGCAAAACAGGCGTATGCTGCAAAATTACTACGATTAATGTAATTGGGAAAATTACTTTACTTAATGTCCATGTTGTTTTAAGACCAGCAAGCAGCCCATTTTTCAACGTTCCCATCTTATCCCAGCTTTCTTACTTATCCTGATAGTGAACGACAGGTTTTACTGTCTTTCTTCTATATACAAATAAAATAATTGCAACTATAACTGTCACAATCGATACGACTTGTGCAGTTCTCAATTCACCTATTAAATAGAGGCTGTCTGTACGCATTCCTTCGATGAAAAATCGTCCAATAGAATACCATGCCGCGTAAAATAACACCATTTCCCCTCGACGTAAATTCACTTTGCGAAGGAGTATTAATATAACAACTCCCATTAGGTTCCAAACAGATTCATATAAAAATGTTGGGTGATAATACTTTCCATCTATATACATTTGTTCGATAATCCAATTTGGAAGCATCAAATTTTCTAAGAAAGATCTAGCTACTTCTCCACCATGCGCTTCTTGGTTGATGAAATTTCCCCATCGCCCAATAGTCTGTCCTATTAAAATACTCGGTGCTACTATATCAGCAACTTTCCAGAAAGAGGAGCCACGTTTTTTAGTGAAAATATAAGCCGTTATAAACGACCCAATCAATGCCCCATGAATTGCTATTCCGCCATTCCAAATTTCAATAATTTTGCCTGGGTTTTGACTATAAAAATCCCATTTAAAAATAACATAGTAAATACGAGCACTAATAATAGCGATCGGAACTGCCCAAATAAGTAAATCCGTCAAATAATCTGGATGAAATCCTCGCTTCACCATTTCTTTTTGCGCAACGAAAAATGCTAATACTATTCCGAGGGCAATTATTACTCCATACCAACGTACCTCTAACGGTCCTAGAGAAAATGCTACCGGATCAATAATTTGTAATAAACTCATATGTAACTCCCTTCAGACATCTATTAATAATCTACTTCTGTATTTTGTTCTATAACATCATTTAAACGTTTAGCGAAATCTTCCGCAGCATTTACACCCATTTTTTTTAATCGATGATTCATTGCAGCCACTTCAATAATTACCGCTATATTTCGACCTGGTCGAACCGGAACAGTCAGTTTCGTAATTGCTGTATTAATAATTTCCATTTTCTCTTCTTCGAGACCTAGACGGTCATAAGTCTTTTTCTCATCCCAAATCTCTAATTCGATTACAAGCGTTATACGTTTATAGCTTCGAATGGCACTTGCCCCAAACAGTGTCATTATATCGATAATACCTAACCCACGAATTTCTAAGAGATGCTCGATTAGCTGTGGCGCACTACCTACCAACGTATCCTCGCCCTCTTGCCTAATTTCTACACAATCATCCGCTACTAAACGATGACCTCGTTTCACTAGCTCTAATGCAGTCTCACTTTTCCCGACTCCGCTTTTCCCAGTGATCAGCACACCAACCCCATAAATATCTACAAGTACGCCATGTACAGCAGTAGAGGGTGCTAGCCTACTTTCTAAAAAGTTTGTAAGCATACTTGAAAATCTGGTAGTAGGCAAGCTAGTCGTTAATACAGGAACTGAGTTTTCATTGGAGGCAGTGATTAATTCTTTCGGTACTTCCATTCCGTGTGAAACAATTATGACAGGTGTATCCTGTGCACAAAGCTTTCTCATACGTTCACTTTTTTCTTTCGGCTGTAATAAATCAAAAAAAGAAATTTCCGTCTTACCTAAAAGCTGTATCCGGTTTGAAGGATAATGTGTAAAATATCCTGCGATTTCAATTCCTGGTCTAGAAATATCACTCACGGAAATATGACGCCCAATGCCTTCTTCCCCACTTACTAGTGTAAGATTCAAATGTTCTTTTATGTCCTTCGTCGTGACATGTGACATACCCCTAAACTCCCTTCGTCCTACATTTGTAAACCTAGTACTTATATTATCATGATTGTCTACTTAAATTGTATCCATTTATCTTTTCTTCTTCTATTTAAAAGAAGAAAGGAGGTTTTTCCGATGAAAATTATGCTTGATGCAGGCCATGGACCTAATACTAGTGGTAAAAGAACACCAGATGGGAAAATGAAAGAATTTGAATTTAATGAGGCGGTCGCGCAATTTGTAAAAAAGGAACTGACTGCTTTTGGAGTAATCGTTATGAATAGTCATGACAGAGAGAGGGATGTTCCTCTTAAAGAAAGAACAACTTTAGCTAACAAAATGGGAGTTGACGCACTTATCTCTATCCATGCCAATGCTTTTGGTACAACGTGGAATAGTGCTAGCGGAATCGAAACTTTTACTTATACAAAACCTTCCGATCTATCAATTATTCTCGCAACACTTATCCAAAACTCTCTATGCTCTATTACAGGAAGATCGAGTCGAGGAGTGAAGAAAGCTGATTTTGCAGTTGTTAGAGACACTAGGATGCCAGCTGTGCTAGTGGAATGTGGATTTATGACGAACAAATATGAAGCAATTTTATTGCAATCAACAGAGTACAGAATGCGCTGCGCAAAAGCCATCGCCTTTGCAATTCTATGTTGGATAGACCAGAAGCGTTAAACTTGCTAAGAAAACCCGGAAAAAGATGTCTAGTCCTTTTAAGACCCAAACCTATTTCTATCGTTTTCGAAGGGCTTTGGACAAACGTTTTGCCATAAGATTACCAATACTCACTTTTTTCGGTAATCTTATGGCATTTATCTGTCCGTCGCCCTCCTACTACTATTAGAAACAGGTTAGTGCATTTTTTGGATAACTAGAGAAAAGATAATATCCTATTCAATGAGCAAGCTCTCGAAGATACAATTTCGTTCGCTATTTCGCTTCTTTATTTGGTAAACACTACTATTTCTCTATACTTCCACTAGTATAAAAGAAAATCTACTTCCTTCATCCTTATTTACAGAATAGTGCCCATATTTAACAGACCGTTTTATAACTATATTAACTTTGACAACTTTTATCATCTAAGCGATAGGCTATGCTATATCTTATAGTTGAATGCTACACATTATATTGATTGGAGTGAACGGTGGCGACTCCAGTGGAAATAGCACGTGCTGAAAGCCCCGCAGGAAAGACATTGGCCAAACTTTGTTTGACCGATGTCTTTGCGACGAGTAACCGCAGGAGCATATGTTTTCGTAGTGACGAGGAGATTGAAGTCGTGCCCGCGGAACGCGTCCACCTGAAACGGAAATCAGTAGTATCGATTTTTTATATAACTTATTCTTCAAAATAAAAAAATGGAGGGGAATAATATCCCGCTCCATTCTTTATTTATTCTCCTTCTACTGTATAACGGACAACAACAGATCCTGTTTTTGCATCACCGTGTACACGTAAAGGTGCAGCTTCTGAATCCACTATTTTCGTGAACCCTACTTTTTTGTTTAGCAGTTGCTCAGATTGGTTTAGGTGAGTAACATCAGCCAATTGAACATCTATTTTACCAATTTGGGAAGTAGCCTCCCCTTTTATCGATACATCCTTTGGAATATACAGTTCAACCGTTCCAGCCACCGCTGTGCCTTCTATTTTACGAGCGTTTTTATCTTTTGTTGTTAAAATAACATGTCCACTCACCGATGAACCTTCTATTTCTTTGAGCTTACCATCTACATAAATACGACCATTCATCGTTTCTACTTCAATCGTTTCTCCTTCAACACGCTGAACTTGAACCGATCCATTAACCGTTTCTATATCAGCTCTTTCAAACTTCAATTCATCTAATTCTACTTTTCCATTAGTTGTTTTGATTTTAAATGAGTTTGCCTCTACATTTTTAGCTGAGAACTCACCATTGAACAAACGTGCAGAAATATTATTATATTCTTTGTTTGGTACATATAACGTTACTTGAACAGAAGTAGTTTTCATATCGCTATACACACGTAATTTGTTTCCTTCTGTTGTGAAAATAAACTCTTCATGGAAACGTTTCTTCGCTTCCTCTTCTGTTGAATTTTTAAAGGATTTCACTTTAACAGTAGCACGTGCATGCTGTTCTTCCGTGGGTTGAATTTCAACTTTACCATTCGCAATATTAATAGAGATATCTGTAAAATTTGCATCCTCTTTGACGAATTGTTCTTCAAAAACAACTGGATCTCCAAATGGCATATCGAAATCCTTCATTTTGTCCACAGTTCCTTGCATAAACTGCATAAATCGTTCACCCATTACGGTGAAATCGCGCTTCAAATCTTCCACAAAATCGGTATTTTTGTTTTGTGACTTTGTATATTCTTTCTCCTCAGGGATAAACGGTGTGGCAGGTGTTGTTTGTTTTCCAAGTTCTTCAAGTAATGCCAATGCTTCTTGTGCAGTAATCGTGCCATTTTCAACCATATCTAAAATACGTTTTCGTTCCTCTTGCATAGTGAAAGGCCTCCTCATGAATTTAGAATATAAATCATTTTACTTACACTACTTTATACGAATGAAAAATCAAAAAGTTTCATGACGAAGTCGATACAGGACTTTTTTTCTTTTTAGACGCTTTCGTTACAACTTCATCCATGCGTTGTCGATCTCTTTCTAAAATATTTTTCAAGTACTTCCCTGTATACGAGTCTTTCGATGCAGCAATTTTCTCAGGTGTACCTACCGCAAGAATTGTTCCACCTTTGTCTCCACCTTCTAGCCCCAGATCAATCATGTAATCCGCTGTTTTAATGACATCTAAATTATGCTCAATTACTAATACGCTATCTCCGTTATCTACTAAACGCTGAAGGACTACTAGCAATCTTGCGATATCGTCTACATGTAGACCTGTAGTCGGTTCATCCAAAATATAAAATGACTTCCCATTAGAACGCTTGTGTAATTCAGAAGCCAGCTTTACACGCTGTGCTTCCCCACCAGAGAGGGTAGTTGCTGGTTGTCCTAATTCCATATATCCAAGTCCTACATCTACAATTGTTTGTAGTTTACGGCTGATTTTCGGATGATTTTCGAAAAAGGCAAGCCCATCCTCTGCAGTCATTTTAAGTATATCAGCAATATTTTTACCTTTGTATTGCACTTCTAACGTTTCACGGTTGTAACGTTTGCCATGACAGATTTCACATGGAACATATACATCTGGAAGGAAATGCATTTCAATTTTTATAATGCCATCTCCACGACAAGCCTCACAACGACCGCCTTTAACATTAAAGCTAAATCTTCCTTTTTTATATCCTCTTACCTTCGCTTCATTCGTTGATGCAAAAAGATCACGCATATCATCAAAAACTCCCGTATAAGTAGCTGGGTTGGACCTTGGCGTACGGCCAATTGGAGACTGGTCTATATCAATGACTTTTTCCAGCATGTCGATACCTTCCATGCTTTTATGTGCCCCGGGCTTCACTTTGGAACGATTTAGTTTTTGTGCTAGAGATTTATATAGTATTTCATTTACTAATGTACTTTTACCAGATCCCGAAACTCCTGTAACAGCTGTAAATACTCCTAACGGAACATCTACATTTACATTTTTCAAGTTGTTTTCTGAAGCTCCCTTTATTTTGATAAAGCGTCCATCTGGCTTTCTTCTTTCTACTGGAAGAGGAATAAACTTCTGACCACTTAAATATTGACCAGTTAAAGACTTTTTGTTTTTCATCACTTGCTCAGGAGTTCCTGCAGCGATTATCTCTCCGCCATGCACCCCTGCACCAGGACCCACGTCTATTAAATAATCCGCTGCCATCATTGTGTCCTCATCATGCTCTACAACTATTAAGGTGTTTCCAATATCTCGCATGTTTTTTAATGTTTCGATTAGTCGATCATTATCTCGCTGATGTAAACCGATAGACGGTTCATCCAAAATGTATAACACACCTGTCAATCTTGATCCAATTTGGGTTGCCAAGCGAATACGTTGCGCTTCCCCACCTGATAACGTTCCTGACGCACGGTTTAATGTTAAATAATCTAAACCAACATTCTCCAGAAACCCTAGACGTTCATTGATCTCTCTCAGTACAAGCCGGGCTATTTGCATATCTTTTTCAGATAAGGTCAATTCGTTGAAAAACTTATATGCTTCTTCAATGGAATACTTTGTAATTTCCCCAATATGAAGGGAGTTTATCTTCACTGCAAGTGTTTCTTCTTTTAGACGATAGCCATTACATGTAGGACAATCATGCTGCTCCATATACTTTTCCATTTGCTCACGAATATAATCAGAGGAAGTATCTTTATATCTACGCTCAATATTAGCAAGAACACCTTCAAATGAAATTAGGCTATCTCGAACTTGTCCAAATTCATTTTCATAGCGGAAACGAAGTTTATCATTTCCTGAGCCATACATAATTTTGTTCCACTGATCAATCGGTAATTTCTCAACTGGAACATTCATTTTTATTTTGTAATGCTTACATACTGCCTCTAAAAGCTTTGGATAATACTGGGAGCTTGTTGGTTGCCATGCGACAATAGCTCCGTCTGCGAGTGTGACACTTTTGTCGGGAACAACTAAGTCGGGATCGACCTCTAACTTCGTGCCAAGTCCATCACAATCTGTACAAGCACCAAATGGACTATTGAAAGAAAACATTCGTGGCTCTAATTCTCCGATTGAAAATCCACATATTGGACATGCATGATGCTCACTAAATAGAACTTCTTCATGTTCCATCACATCTATTAAAACTCTACCATCTGCAAGTCTTAGAGCAGACTCTATAGAATCACTAAGCCTTGCAGCAACTCCTTCTTTCATTATAATTCGGTCGATTACAACCTCAATATTATGTTTTTTATTTTTATCTAGATTGATATCATCATCTAAGTCTATTAACTCTCCATCGATGCGCACACGAACGAAGCCCTCTTTTTTCATCTCTTCTAAAAGCTTTACATGGGTTCCTTTACGTCCTGAAACAATAGGTGCTAGCACTTGCATCTTTGTTTTTTCTGGGTATTCACTTAAGCGATCTACCATTTGTTCAATTGTTTGAGATGAAATTTCAATACCATGGTTTGGACAGATCGGTTTTCCGACTCTCGCATACAAAAGTCGCATATAGTCATAAATTTCGGTCACAGTCGCTACTGTAGATCGTGGGTTTTTACTAGTCGTTTTTTGATCAATGGAAATAGCTGGTGATAGTCCCTCAATGACATCGACATCTGGCTTATCCATTTGCCCTAAAAATTGTCGTGCATAGGCTGATAATGACTCTACATATCTTCGTTGTCCTTCAGCGTAAATTGTGTCAAAGGCTAAAGAAGACTTACCTGATCCAGAAAGTCCAGTCATGACCACTAGCTTATCTCTTGGTATTTTCAAGCTTACATTTTTTAAATTATGTGCACGTGCACCTTGAATCACGATTTCTTGATTTTTCAACACCTATCACCCTTCCAGCTTCAGTTCCAAAATTGCGTCGCGTAATTCTGCAGCTCGTTCAAAATTAAGCGCTTTGGCTGCATCTTTCATTTCTTTTTCTAAATTTTCTAGAAGTGTTGCTTTTTCTTGTTTCGTTAATGGTTTTCCACTTATTAAACGTTGTGCATACGTTTCTTCCTCTTCCGCAACCTGTGAAGCACGTATAACTTCTCTTATTTTCTTTTGAATTGTTTTTGGTGTTATACCATGTTTCTCGTTGTATTCCATTTGAATTGACCGACGACGCTTCGTTTCATCTATAGCTTTTCTCATGGAGTCTGTCATCTTATCCGCATACATAATAACTTCTCCATTAGAGTTACGAGCAGCACGACCAATAGTCTGAATCAAAGAACGCTCAGAACGTAAAAATCCTTCTTTATCAGCATCTAAAATAGCTACTAGAGAAACCTCTGGTATATCTATACCCTCTCGTAATAAGTTAATTCCTATTAATACATCGTAGGTACCTAAACGGAGCTCACGAATAATTTCAGTACGTTCCAAGGTTTTTACTTCTGAATGTAAATACTGTACCTTTATACCGATTTCTTTTAAGTAATCCGTTAAATCCTCCGACATTTTTTTCGTTAGTGTCGTAATTAAAACCCGTTCATTTTTGAAAGATCTTTCATGTATTTCATTGATCAAATCATCTATTTGTCCTTCAATTGGTTTCACTGTAATGACTGGATCCAATAGACCAGTTGGACGAATAATTTGCTCCACCATTTCAGGTGTATGCTCTAGCTCATAAGGACCAGGTGTTGCTGAAACAAATATAGCTTGGTTTATATGTTTTTCATACTCATTGAATGTTAGAGGGCGATTATCTAGTGCTGAGGGCAATCGGAAACCATAATTTACAAGCACTGATTTTCTAGCTTGGTCACCATTATACATCCCTCTTACTTGAGGTAATGAAACGTGACTTTCATCCACTACGAGTAAAAAGTCCTCCGGAAAATAATCCAGTAATGTATAAGGGACTGCTCCAGCTTCTCTTAATGTTAAATGACGAGAGTAGTTTTCGATCCCTGAACAAAAGCCCATCTCTTCCATCATTTCTAAATCATATCTCGTACGTTGCTCCAAACGTTGAGCTTCTAATAATTTATCCTCACTTCTTAAATAGGCAAGCTGCTCTTCTAATTCTTTTTCAATATTTGCTAAGGCTATTTTCAACTTTTCCTCACGAGTAACGAAGTGGGAAGCTGGAAATATAGCGACATGATCACGTTCACCTAAAATTTCTCCAGTAAGTGCATTAACCTCACGAATACGATCAATTTCATCTCCGAAAAATTCTACTCGCAGACATTTTTCATCACGTGAAGCAGGAAAAATTTCTACTACATCACCACGAACACGGAACTTTCCACGTACGAAGTTCAAATCGTTTCGTTCATATTGAATGTCAACGAGTTTTCTTAATAGCTGATTCCGTTCAATTTCCATTCCCGTTCTTAGTGATACGACCATCTCTTTGTATTCTTCTGGATTCCCTAACCCATAGATACAGGATACTGAAGCGATAATAATGACGTCTTTTCTTTCGAATAAAGAGGATGTAGCAGAATGTCGTAACTTGTCTATTTCCTCGTTGATACTTGAATCCTTTTCTATAAATGTATCGGTTTGTGGAACGTATGCTTCCGGTTGAAAATAATCATAATAACTAACGAAATACTCCACAGCATTATTTGGGAAGAATTCTTTAAACTCGCTATATAATTGTCCAGCAAGTGTTTTGTTATGTGCCATTACTAGCGTCGGTTTGTTTGTTTGCTGAATCACGTTTGAAATCGTATATGTTTTACCTGTACCTGTTGCACCAAGTAAGGTTTGATATCTTTTTCCTTCATTAACGCCTTCTACTAGTTCTTTTATTGCTTCTATTTGATCTCCCGCTGGCTCATACGGAGCTTGTAAATCAAAAATTTGTTCCATACAAAAGCCTCCCATTTTTTGAATAATTTCAGTTTAACACACTCTTTTTTTGATTCCTACTAAAACGAACATACGTTTTTTATATAGTACAAAAAGCCACTGATACCAGTGACTTTGAATTATCCACATAAAAAAATCACTCCATTTAGAAGTGATTTTTTTAATCATTGGTTGGTTATTTTGGACAGTTTAGTTGATGAAGTGCATTTGTATACTCCATAAATGCCGCCATATCTTTCTGATCTAGTGCCTCGTCTATCAATACTAAGAGACGTTTACTACTTTGTTCCCGGTGGATAATGTTCAAAAACATATCAAGATATATTTCGTTTAACAAATTTTCGGCAGAACTTTCTTTCCCCGTTTGACCCATTGCTTTCAAGAAATCTGCATATGAATATTGTTTGTCCATCTCCATCACCCCGATGTCTTTTTTCTATTATATAAAAGCAAAGAGATACTTGCAATCATTTTAAGAAAATTACAACTACATAGTAAAATGTGAATATTTTAAAGATTCATTATATATACTTGATTTTTTTCCAAAATTAACTATAATTGAGGTGCATAATACAAAGGAGTGGATTTTTATGTCGAATAAAGTAGAAGAACAATCTTTTTTTATTTCATTTGAAACCGCTGTACTTCAACCTATTGTAGTGAATAATACGATATTTACAAAAGTGACTAACTTTTCAGGTGAGTCAAATATAATAGGTAAAAAGCCTTTTGATATTGTTCGTCACTCTTGTTCTTTCTATGGCTCTTCTTTCCAGCACACTGTTCGATTATCGAGGGATGCGATTGGAAATTATTTGAAGCTACCGATTCTTATAGCTCATGACTTCGGAAATCCGTGTATATTGATACCAATACTCTCTCCTAAATCAGATTTGAATGTGTGGTTCTCTTTTAGGGCAATAGAATCATTTTATCCTTCCGAAGATGGTTGTGTGGTCGTTTTAACAAATGGTCAAAAAATAACCGTGCCTTCATCTCCTCAGACAATAAGTCGACAGGTTGGATTTGCTAATATCCTAAATATGCATTTGCTAAAACGGATGAGTTATCTGATGAATACTGGTTACATTACTAGAATTCCACAATTTCAAAAAGATTCACAGTACTAATGAAGTTTTTCTATTACCGCCAAATATATAGAGAGTAGTTCTTCAACTCTATTGCGGAGACGAACGTTTAGATAACGACGATGTTCTTCATAACCTCCATGAAAAAATACATACTCTGTGAACATATCATCTCCTTCTCCACGAAGAACTTTCATACTGTGACGCTTCATATACATATGCGTCTGTTTTAATTCTTTCTGAACTTGCTTTCCTGCTTCTTCCACTAAAACGATATACGGACGCTTCAGTTTAAATGGAGCCTTTTCAAAAATAGTTCGATCTTTTTCTAAAATAGTCAAGACCATTGGAAGATAGATCATGTTTTCAAAATATGGGATTGCCTCTTCCGGTATTAATGGCATAACTACTCCTCCTTTTATAGAACGCCTGTTCTATTTTTATTGTACTACTTTTATCGGGAAATGCAATAATCGAGGCTTTGGAAAATAGAGGAATTGACTAGACTGACAAAAGTAAGCTTTGTTGAAGTATGAAATACCAGCTTTTAGTCTTAAGAAACCAGGAAAAACAGATGCCCATTCCTTTAAATTCAAACCTGTTTCTACCATTTTCAGAAGGCTTTGGACAGGCTTTGGACAGGCTTTGGACAGACTTATTACCGATTGATTAAAGAGGAAGCGCCAGAAGATATTTACTTAATGATGGAAGTGTAGGGCGGCGAGTGAAATGAATGACGCAGATAAGTCGTCACAGCTAACGCGTGAGCTTTCGGTGATGGCTCATCTCACCCGCTCAAAAGCATCCATCTGAAACGGCTTCAAGTTATCTGGTTCACTGAGTTCAAGCACAAAATTTTATACTTTCTTAAAAAAAAGAACAACTGCCATTCTAAAAAAATGGCAGTCGTTCTTAACTTACTATATCCATAGCCCAACTACGGGCTTCTAAATAACATTTATTTAACGTAGCGTGATCGATACCAATAGCCTCTGCCCCCGCAATTATGTCATCCCACCTCACTTCATCACAAGCTACGGAAAGGTCTAGATAAGGAGTCATATCGGTACGTTTCCCCGAAAGCGTGTCTACTATTTCATCCGAAAGTGGAAGTTCTTGAAGTAAATGATTCATCTTCTGATGCAGCAATGTGTCGATTAAAGAAAACATTCCTACTAAAAAATATTCAGAGGAGTTACGCAAAAATCGTTTTTTAGCCAATAACTCACAAAGCTTTGCCCGGAATAAGGATGCTTCAATAAGAGCCATTCCATCTCCATTAGAATTTGTTTTCGACTCTCTTAACATTAATACATATAACCAATGTTTCAATTCTTCTAATCCCAACATCACTACCGCTTGTTTAATGGAACGAATTTTAGATTTTTTTCTAGCGGCTGGTGAGTTAATAATTTTCAAAACTTTGAAGGAGAGTGACACATCGCGCTCGATTTCCTCAGCTATTTGTTCAATAGAAGAAAATCGGTTACTCAGCAAGCTAATAATTCGAAAATATTGTGCCATATTAGCAGGGATGTCAGTCCCTTTAATAATTTCAGGTTTGGCAAAAAAGTATCCCTGAAATAATCCGTATCCAGCCTCTTTTGCATCATAAAATTCTTCTCGAGTCTCTACTTTTTCAGCTAAAAGTACAATATGAGGATAATTTTTCTTCACAATTTTTTCAATAACTTGTCTCTCAGAAGGTTTGCTCAAAATAAAATCAACCTTGATAAAATTAACTAAACTAAATAACTCATCATACAACTTTATATTTTTATGTAAAATAAAATCATCTAAAGCAAGTAAAAAACCTAACTTTTTAATATATTTAAGCTTCTGAATTAAAGATGGTGTTATTGGAATATCCTCTAAAACTTCCACAACTATGCGTTTAGGAGGAATCTTATCAAATACTGTATTGTCTAATAAATTTTCAGTAAAATTAATAAAACACAATTTTTCTCCCACGAGGTTATTTATGCCTATAGTCAAAAATGAATGAGTTAATACCTCTAAAGTCGCTAAATCCCCATCTACAACCGGAAATGCATTAGTGTCACTATCACGATATAATAATTCGAAGGCAAAAATATGCTCATTTTTTGTAAAGATAGGCTGTCTCGCCACGAAAATATCCATCCAAACTCCTCAAATCCATAAATATTCAATAGATCTATTGTAGCAAATCTTTCCAAGAATATCGATATATTTTCTATTAATTTCCTATGGATGACAGATAACTTAGAACATGATATGTTTGATAATGGGGAGAGAATAGTTGAAAGGGGAGAAATATTAATGGAATCCATCCGTTATATACAACAGGGTAATTTAGCATATGTCACTCTAAATAGACCAGAAGCATTAAATGCATTTAACTATGAGATGCTTCGTAAACTTGGAGATATTGTAGAATCTATCCGCATTAATCCAGATATCCGTGTAGTTATTTTCACAGGCGCAGGAGAAAAATCATTTAGTGTTGGCGCAGACTTAAAGGAACGAAAAACATTAACTGATCAACAAGTGAAACGTAATATATATAAAATTGGTGAAGTATTTACTGCAATTGAAAACCTTCCACAACCAACAATAGCTATGCTAAATGGCTATGCTTTTGGGGGCGGAACAGAATTAGCACTTGCCTGTGATTTTAGAATTGCCTCAGATGATATTCAACTTGGTTTAACTGAGACAAGTTTGGCAATAATTCCAGGTGCCGGTGGAACACAACGTCTCCCAAGACTTATCGGAGAATCGAAAGCATTAGAACTAATTTTAACTGCTAAAAGACTAAAAGCCGAAGAAGCAATATCCTATGGACTAGTAACAAAGGTAACAACAAGGGAAACGCTGTTGGAAGAAACAGAAGCATTTGCAGCACTGATGCTTGCAAATGGACCGATTGCATTACAACAAGCTAAGTTTGCGGTGAAGCACGGGATGAATGTAGATCTACAAACTGGTCTAAGTATTGAAAGAAAAGCCTATGAAGTCACTATACCTACAGAGGATCGATTAGAAGCACTACAGGCCTTTGGAGAAAAAAGAAAGCCTGTTTTTAAAGGAAATTAAATTTATCCAAGAATAATTAGCAGCAACACACTACTAAAGAAATCAATTTTATCAGTTAGTACTTTGAAGTATTATGAACACTGAGATTCATGGTCAGAGAACCAGATAAGTTGGTGTCAATAATTTGCAAAGGTAGGTTAAGATTTTTTTGATTTCTTTGATACTCGGACTAAAACTTGGTATACTGAAGGCATAAAATAGATACAATATAAAAACCGCTTAGATGTGCAACCATCTAAGCGGCAAAATAGAATGATTCCCTGCAAGGGGAATGGCACGACAGACAAAAGTAATCCAACCGAGCGCTAACTCATAGGTGGATTACTTTTTCCGTGTCATTGAAAAGCTAAGCGTAATAAGAGCTACTAGTAGCGAAGAAAAACTAATCATTATTACAAGCGATTCGAAAACAGTCAAAAGCAACACCCCCTTTCTGTCTATAATTCAGTGACAGAAAGAATAAAACAAGTGCCAACCACCCATGAGTTTATCAATCTATTTCCTCTATTATACCACACACACGTTCTATAACATCAGAATTAACAGACATATTAGTAATTAAAATCCACCATTATCAGCTAGCTTATCCTTTAAATACATTCTTATAAAAAAGGATAGATAAACTGCAACAAATTCGCAGTTATCCATCCTTTTTTAGTTATTTTTTCAGCTCATTCTCTTTCGAAGTGACTTCGTTTATATCTTTGAAATCAGGTTCTTCACCGAATTCAGTTCCATATTGAAGATTTCGAGAACTTTGCCTGCTGGTGCCAAACTCTTCTTCACCCTCAGTTCTAAATAAAAGCGGAATGCAGATTAAGCCACTTATGCCAACCAATGCATAGATCACTTTAGAAAAAAGTGCAGTCTGCCCGCCGAAAATAGAAGCAACTAAATCGAATTCGAAAAAGCCGATCAATCCCCAGTTAATTGCACCAATTATAACGAGGGCTAAAGCAAGCCGATGTATAAATCCCATTGATTAACTCCTCCTTCATTAGTTGTATGAATGATAGCGACGATATGGGATAACATATCGTAAACAACTAAGATTCGCTCTTATCTTTTACCATAAGTAACGAATCATACATGAAGAGAAATTCCATTATTATTTTGTCCTAGAAGAACTGCAAAATTAGGCGACTGTTTTCATTTTATCCTTTTTCATAAATTCCATTTTCGTTTCAGAAATAAGAATAGCTAAAAGGATAAGCAATGCACCGATAACCATTCTGCTCGTCATGATCTCACTCAGGATGATAACGGAAAAAACCATTCCCCAAAAAGATTCAGTAGCTAAAATAATTGCCGCCTTTGTTTCAGTTATGTATTTTTGAGCCACTGTTTGCATTAGAAAAGCAATGGTTGTGGAGAAAATTCCTAAGTACAACAGATTCATCATACCCTCAGTTTCCATAGAAAAGCTTGTCTCTCCTCTAAATAACACGACTATACAACCAATTACTGCCGCCGTAACCATTTGTACAATAGTTAGCACAACAGGATCTTCCGTCTTAACAAACTTAGCAGTATAAAAAATATGAAAAGCAAAACCTACCGCACAGCCTAAGGTCAATAAATCCCCAACATTCACGTTAGATGATAATTTTAACGATAGTACAGCAATACCAACAATAGCGAGAATTGCACCAGTTAGTTCGTACATATCAATTTTTCTTTTATATAGAAGAAATCCTATAAAAGGGACGATAACCACGTTCACAGCCGTTAAAAATGCATTTTTTGATGGTGTTGTGAATTGCAAACCCACTGTTTGAAGAGCAAAAGCTATATATAAAAATATCCCTAACACTGCTCCTTTAATCAGCGTGCTTTTCTTTAGTTTATTTAGCTTCTTGAAAAATATAAGACTTAATATAACCGCTCCGATTAAAAACCTACCTGCTAAAATCTGATACGGCGTATAGTGTTCCAAAGCCACCGCACTGGCCACAAACCCACTACCCCAAATAATCGCCGTAAGAACTAGCAATATTTCTCCGATGTATTTAAACATTATTTCCACCAACCTTTTTTCACTAAAACTAGTATATCGCAAAAATTCAAAAAAAAGCGCCTTCTTCTACAAAATTTCTATTGTAGTGGAAGTCGCTTAGTTAATTAGGAAATACTTTCTTGTAAACTTTGTTTTACACTTTGCAATGTCTCTTTCTTTTGAATTAACCGTACAAAAATATTATTAGCAAGAAGGGACAGTATGATAAATCCTACTCCTATAATTTCAAAGGCAGATATATGGTTTCCTTGAATACTCGAAATAACAAGCGTCGTTACAGGAACAAAATTAATAAACAACAAAGCATTTAAAGGTGATAGAATACTAACTCCAACATTCCAACCTACTAAGGCAATAACTCCTGGAAAGATAATCATGAATAGTAGATGAGGAGTAACTGCTTGAACCGTATCAACTGTCGGTATGGAGACGTATCCTATCATTGTCGCAATTCCTACAATGATTACTGCAGAAAGCGTACCTAGCAAACAGCTTAATGTCGAGTAACGAAGGACAGACCAACCTCTAAATTTGTCTCCACCCATCGTATACACAACCCATCCTACTACTGCGATTAATATAAATAAGGATGGAATAATATTATTAGTTGCAGTAAGAAAGGAACCTATATTTCCTTTCGTAATAACAAGTATCGCTCCAACGAAAGAAACCACAACACATAATAATGTAAATGAATAAGGACGGCGTCTATAAAATAACCAAACGATAATAATAGAAATCATCGGCATCAATGATTCCATAATAGACGCAACCATTACACCTGGCTCTCCTAGTAAATCCTCACCCCAGAAAATAAGTAAATTATAAACGGTAAATGCCATTGTGCCGAAAAACCATAATAGCGTCCCTTTCCCCTCCATTCGAAACGCCTTTGGTCCTTCCTTCCATAATAAAAGAACGACTAAAATAATGGAAACTGCTCCATACCGGAAAATAGTAAAGTAAAACGGATCAATATATGTAAAAGCATGATGTGCAACTGGAAACATTGCTCCCCACGATACACTTGCGATAAAACATAGAAAAGCTCCTAAAAAAATATTGTTTTTCATAAATAAGTAATCTCCTTCTCGTATTCCCTTACCTATTAAACGTCAAAAGTACCTATCATGTAAAATGATTATTTTTGATGTTATATATCACTTTTAGTGATACCATAAAATATACAAAGGAGGAGTTACAAGATGGAGCTAAGAGACTTAGAAATATTTCAACTTGTTGCTCAAAAAGGAACCGTCACAGAGGTTGCGAAAGAACTTAGTTATGTTCAGTCAAATATTACTGCCCGTATAAAAAAACTTGAAACAGAGTTAAACACACCATTATTTAATCGACATAATAGAGGAATGAGCTTAACTCCTGAAGGAAAGAAGCTATTAGTATATTGCGAACAAATCTTATCGCTAACCAAAGAAATGAAAAAAGTGGTACAAAATAAAGACCAACCGTCTGGTAAGTTAGAAATTGGGACAATCGAAACTGTCATAAAACTGCCAACCATTTTATCTACCTTTACTAAAAAGTATAAGGAAGTAGATCTCTCTCTTTTCTCAGGTGTCACAGAGAAGCTACAGGAGAAAGTATTAAATCATCGATTAGACGGAGCTTTTGTCACAGAAACCACTCCACACCCTGAGCTTGTCTCCCATAATGTCTTTCAAGAGGAGCTTGTTTTAATATCCAATAAGAATACAACATCCTTGGAACAACTGAAAAATGAACCCTTTTTATGTTTTAACAAAGGATGTGGATATAGAGCAAGATTAGAAGCTTGGTATAAGGATGAAAATATAGTTCCTAAAAAAGTAATGGAGTTCGGAACATTAGAAACGATTTTAAGCAGCGTTGTCGCAGGTTTGGGCATCACCCTAATCCCCAAATCAGCAGTTTCACACTTAGAAGCGCGTGGACTTATTCAATGTCATTTAATACCGACCAAATATAGTGAAATTAAAACAGTATTTATTAGACGGTCAAACACTTATTTAACAACGACGGTCGAAAAATTTATCGAAACTATTGAATTGAGTAAAGGAGAAACCTCTGAACTATTATCATTTTAGAATAATGAGAGGATGACAAACGAAAAGCCCAAACTAAAATTAAGCGTCATCTACTAAAATCTAGAGATGACGCTTTTGCTTATATAGCAAAATCAGAGCCTGCTATGATTTCATCGGAGGATTTAAGGAGCAATTCTTTCATAACAAAAGGACCACGATTTTTGTTGTACGTATGCACAATTTGATATCCAATATGATACCCAATCCATTTCGGAAACGGTGTGTTAGTTTGACCAAATAGGAAGAGCTGATGATTTTTAATCCCCTTTATCTGTAAGGCGTGAACAAAATGCCTTTTCCATATTTTACTTACCTCTTCTAAATCATACATACTTGCCCATGGTGCTAACCACTTTTTTCCGTACAATTGCTTAACCGCAAACTCTCCAAGCCCTTCGACAATAATCGATTCATTTAGAGAAATAGCTGCTGGTGGAAAATCTATAAATTTTAATCTACATACGTGGTTATACTCATGTGCTACTAATGCTTTAACCTCTTCTTTTGTTAAATCTGGGGATACGAAAAGAAAAAGCACTTTTTTATAAGCGATACCATTTTTACGTGGGAAGTCCTTGCTTCTCTGCTTGCTCTCTTTTTTTATCGGGAAAATATAAATGGAAACCTTTGGACCATCCCATAATTCTCGCAAATATTTATATTCTTGTTTCACGATATCCCAAATATTTTTGACTTCTAATTCTCGCAGGATTTTCTTTATAGATTTCCATTCAGTTGGTTCAAATAAACCGTTTTTTAAAAGTTCATATTGTATGACCTCTGAATTTATATCTGGGAAAAACTTCATAACTGGATCGCATATAATCTCTCGTTGTAAAGTCTCCACCCCTCTGCCATCTTGTTCTTCGCATCTTTCCACAAATGTAAATAGCATATTTCTCGTTTCTTTGACCGACATAGATCCTCTCCTTTTTCGTCTTATAGCATATGTTTCTATTTTTTTTTAGCCACAGAGGCATAGACAACTGTCTCTAGCAAGTCCTCATTGCAAACATAAACTAATAGAACATACCTGTATGTAGTTTTATAGAGAGGAGGACTAAAGATGAATCAAAATGAATTATATAATCTCTGTTGTAGATATCATGGAAAAAGGGTAAGAATTACAGATAGAGAAGGTCGAGTACATCTTGGCGAAGTTACAAGAGTAAATAGAAATATGGTCTGGATTCGACCTGATGAGGAGCTTGGTGGTTATGGGCTAGGATTTTTCGGCTTTGGAGGATTTGGCTTTGGCTTCGGTATTGCACTTGGTGCAATTACCGGTATCGCACTAGCTTCCGCATTTTTCTGGTAAATAAGAATAAACGGACAAAAGACATGCCCGTTCTTTAAGGTCAAAACCTGTTTCTATCGTTTTCGAAGAACTTTGGACAGACATGTTTGCTATAAGATTACCGAATGATTTTTTTAGGATGCTAGTTTGGTTGTGTCGTTTGTCACAACCAAACTAGCATCCTTTTTTTCGGTAATCTTATGGCGTTTGTTTATCCCTCGTCCTCCTACAACTCTTAGAAACAGGTAAGTACTTTTTGGATAACTAGAGAAAAAATACTTACCTATTCAAAGAGATGATGACAGTCTAAGTGCGCGACATCGAGGTGCTCCTGCGCAAAGCTAGAAATATTTCGCAACGACTGCCTGACCCGCATCGTGCGGGTCCCGAAGATGCAATTTCGTTCGCTATTTCGCTTCTTTATAGGCAAACACTTACTACTCCTCGTGGCGCTCTTAGCCTTTGTTCTCCACCTGAAACGGAAATCAACTGTATTAATCATTCTTTTAAGTCTAATGAATCCAGTATACATGGTACATTTTATATACTTCTTATCTTTAGTAAAGATAGGTTGCAGCCTCTCTACGTTTAAAATTATGCTAGTGCTTGCGTTAAATCCTCTAATAAGTCTTCTACATCTTCAATTCCTACTGAAATTCGGACAAGCCCGTCTGTAATACCAAGCTCTGCACGGCGCTCGCTTGGGATAGATGCGTGTGTCATTCGAGCTGGAACAGAGATTAAACTCTCCACTGCGCCTAGACTCTCTGCAAGTGTAAAGTAATGCAGCTTCGCTAAAAGCTCATCTGCTTTCTCAGCACTTCCAACATCGAAGGATATCATCCCACCGAAGCCTGTCGTCTGTTTCTTCATCAACTCATGTCCAGGATGAGTAGCTAATCCCGGATAAAAAACGTTAGAAACAGCTTCATGGCTATTCAAAAACTCTGCAATTCGTTGTGCATTTGTATTATGCTCTTCCATCCGAATACCAAGTGTTTTAATACCACGCATTAGTAGCCAAGAATCCTGAGGTCCGAGAACCGCTCCAACTGAATTTTGTACAAAATGTAAATCGGTAGCTAGCTGTTCAGAGTTTACAACGACAAGACCGGCTACTACATCACTATGACCACCCAAATACTTTGTCGCACTATGTACGACAATGTCAGCGCCAAGTGCAATTGGTTGTTGAAAATATGGCGTCATAAACGTATTATCCACAATTGTTAATAATCCTTTTTCTTTCGCAAACTTAGCAATCGCTTCAATATCTGTAATTTTTAATAATGGATTTGTAGGTGTTTCCAAGAAAATAGCTTTTGTATTTTCGGTTATGGCCGCTTCTACATTCGATATATCTCCAGTATCCACGAAAGTCGCTTCAATTCCAAAGCGATTCAACACTTTAGAAATAACACGGAAAGTCCCACCATATACATCATCTGTTAATATAACATGATCGCCTTTGCCAAAAAGCATCATAACGGAGCTTGTTGCAGCCATTCCAGATGCAAAAGCAAACCCGGCCACTCCACCTTCCAGCTCACTGATTAATACTTCTAAAGCATGACGAGTAGGATTTCCAGTACGTGAATATTCATAGCCTTTGAATTTACCTACTGCTTCTTGTTTATACGTACTTACTTGATAAATAGGTGTCGATACCGCTCCAGTTGCCTCGTCTCCAACAATTCCCGCATGTATTAATTTCGTTTTAGCGCGCATTTTTATGCCTCCCTGAATAATTCATAGACCTTCTGACTTAAATATCGTTCGCTCGAATCCGGAAAAATCGTAACAATATGACTTCCCTCAACAGCTACCTCTGCTTCCTTCAACGCACCATGAAAAGCAGCTCCAGACGAACTTCCGACTAGTAAACCTTCATTTTTTGATAGCGCTCTTAATTGTTTAAATGCATCCTCATCACTTACGGTATGGATTGCATTAAAATAGGCAGTATCCATGAAGTCCGGTAGAAACTCCATACCAATTCCTTCTGTCACATGAGATCCAGATTCTCCACCATTTAAAATGGATCCAACCGGCTCTACAATAACTGTTTTAATCGATTCATTTTGCTTTTTTAAATATGTTGAGGTACCCATAAATGTTCCACCTGATCCAGCACCAGCTACAAAGACGTCAATTTTACCATCTAAATCTCTCCATAATTCAGGTCCTATCGACTTCGAATACGTATCCGGATTTGCAGGATTAGAAAATTGAGAAGGAGAGAAAGCATTTGCCGTTTCAGCCACTAGGTCTGCCGCTTTTTTTATCGCTCCCTGCATGCCTAATGCTGTATCTGTATTGACGATCTCAGCTCCTAATGCACGCATCAATGTTTGCTTTTCCACACTAAATTTCTGTGGAACAACAAAAATAACTTTATATCCTTTTCCAATAGCAGCCAAAGCAATACCAATACCAGTATTACCTGCTGTTGGTTCTATAATGGTACCCCCTGGTATAAGCTTCCCTGACTTTTCTCCATCTTCAATTAAAGATAAGCCCAGTCTATCTTTCACACTGCCGCCTGGGTTGAGATATTCAAGCTTGGCGAATATACGGCAATTATTTGGAATTGGGATATGCTTTATTTCAACTACAGGTGTATTGCCTATTAAATCTTGTACACTACTAAATATATTCATTATGCTTCCTCGATGTATATTTGACGCCATTCATCTTTTTTAGCTAGCATTTCAGAAGCGATTTCTTGTGCACCTTCTAAGCTGTGGCTTGCTGCCCAACCACATTGCACTTCATTGCAGGCTGGAACCTCAGTTGCATTTAGAACATCCTGTAATGTTTTTTCAAGAATTTCAAGAATTTCATCAAAGTTATCGTGATTGATGACAGATAAATAAAAACCAGTTTGGCAGCCCATTGGACTAATATCCACTACCTGATCTGTATGATTCCGAATATTTTCTGCCATTAGATGCTCTAAAGAGTGTAGACCAGGCATTTCCATATGTTCTTTATTTGGCTGTTTAAAACGGATATCGTATTTTAATATTTCATCGCCATTGTTTCCTACTTTCGTTCCTGCAAGGCGTACGAATGGTGCTGCTACTTTTGTGTGATCTAAGTTAAAGCTTTCTACATTCATTTTTTTCATGATTAATCGCTCCTTATTTTTTCGTTGCATCCATTAACCAAACATAATCATTCATTTTCACGAAACCTACTTGAAATCCTGCTTCCGTGAATAATTCTTCTAATATAGGTATAGTCGTATAGTATTCTCTTTCTAGGTCTTCTACTACATTTAAAAAGCCACGTTTTTTTTCCTTAGAAATCTGTGCTTGTTTGGCTTCCTTAGTAAGAAAAACAGTATCTGCAAAAACGAGCTTTCCATTCTCCGGAAGTAGGCTAGCATATTTTTTTAGTGCTATCCCCTTTTCTTCATCTGTCAAATGATGGAACACATACGTGCTTACAATTGCATCTATATGGTCATTTTCTACATTAAATTCGAGTAAATCCCCATCAATTAATTTAATAGAAGGAAAACGTTCAGCGGTTACTTCCAGCATCTTAGTATTAGGTTCTATACCGATAACGGTATTACCTGCTTCTAATAGCTTTGCCGTTAAATTTCCAGTGCCTGTTCCAAATTCAATAATAATACCAGAAACACGTTTAGCTACCTCATTTAAAATAGTTTCATAGCCTTCAAATACATCTCTATACTCTGGATCTTTTCCAGAAACGGACGCATCGTAAGAGTCTGCCCAACCATCAAAAATATCGACAAATTCTCTTCCCATTTTAAAACCCCTTTTTGAAACATATTATTCCTACTTGTATACTTTGTTTTAGGCTTAATATTAATAGTTATAACATATTCCAACAAAATGTCAAATAAAAAAAGCTTCTCTAATATAGAGAAACTCTTATTATTACACTGGGATAAAAATAGGAATTGCAATCATCATGGTAATGACTATAATTACTTGCCAAGGAGTCCTTGTCCAACTGCAAGTCATTTTGAAGGGATATTCCCACTGAGCTTGCAGTGGGAGTAAAGTTTGTTCAGTGATTAAAAATCTATGGATTGCACATAAGACCAATAGGGAAAATTTCTTTTACATGAACCACTTATTCTAGTTTGGTTAAAGAGGGTTTTTAAAATGATCCTGAAACAATATTCCCATTGAAAAGAACAACTCGTTTTTTCGACCTTCTAGCGACAGCTTCTGCTGAACAGCTGGCATCAACAAATACAACGCTTGCCTTATCGCCGACTTGTGGCCAAACTTGATTTCCTTCCTTATCTAAAGGAGTTATACCTCCCGTGATATAGCCTAACGATTGAGAAAGAGATAATTCGTCAACATGGTGGTAAAGTTCAGCTAAACGTCCAGCCTTCTCTAAATTATCCCCATTGCCAAATGGAGACCAGTGATCTGTGAGGCTATCTGTTCCTAGTTCAACTTTCACACATTTTTCTCGAAGCATTGGAATTGGCATAATAAGATTACCTATAGGTACTGATGAGGTAATTGATATACCTAGCTTAGCAAAGCGTTCAGCAAGTTCTGCAGAACCATCACTTGACTGTCCAGCAAATCCAAAGGCATGACTTACGGTTACTTTTCCATGCCATTTCGCCTCTTCTGTGAGATCTGCAAGACGGTTCATAGCTAACATTCCTAACGTGTCCCTGTCATGGAGGTGGATATCTATACCTGCATTTGCTTCTACTGCAATATCCATGATTATTTGTAATGATTTTTCGATATTATCATCAACACTACCTGGATCAACACCACCAACTATTGTTGCACCTTGCTTTAAAGCTTGTCTAACTTTGGCAACAGAATTAGAACGTAAAAGTCCATGTTGGGGAAAAGCCACAATTTCATGGGAAAGCTTTCCTGAAAAATTCTCTAGTGCTTGCATTGTTGCTTCTAGATTTGACAATCCAATAACCGGGTCTATGTTACAGTGAGTACGTACATGTGTCGAACCGAAACTAAGTAAAGTCTCCAATATTTTTTCCGCTCTGTACTGGGCAGTTGGTAAAAGTTTTGGCAGTAGGTCTTTTTCTTCATCGAATTTATCAAAAATACTTGTTGCTGGTTGTATTGCCTTCCATGGACCACCGTAATAAGTTTTATCGATATGTATGTGCATTTCCTTAAAAGTTGGTAACATTAGCATTTGGTTTGAATCATATTTTATTAGATCGTCATTTATAATCGTGTCGAAAGGAACTATATTCGTAATCTTGCCATCTTCCACTCGAATATGACAGATCTCTGTTAAAGTGCATGAAATTACACCATCTTCATATTTATAACCTTTTTCTAGTCGAACGTTTTTTATCCAATATTTTTCCATATTCTTCTCCTATCTATTAAGCATTTGTAATAAAAGTACCCAAAAATTGTAACAACTTCTCCGGAGCAGCCTGCTTCTACAAAAACCATATTTGAAACAGTTAAAGACCTATTTAATATAAAAAGGTGCTAAAACTCCATCACTCCGCTCCAGCATGAAGAAGTATTTTTTCGATTTCTTCAAAACCTCTATCTTTCGCATGTTGAAGCGGAGTGACTCCTTTTGAGTCGGATATGTTCACATCTGCTCCATGTTCAATTAATAATTTAATTGTTTCCTGGTGTATTTTGCCCCCTTCGCTTAGAACAATCGCTTCCATCATTGCAGTCCAACCTAAATTATTAACATGATTCACATCGATATCGGTGTTCTCTAGAAGTTCCTTTACTACTTCCACATAGCCATGTTCTGAAGCAGGAATAAGTGCTGTGCCACCGTATCTATTTAAAAGGTTTGGATTAGCACCCGCGTCAATTGTCATCCTTAAAATTTCTAAAAAGCCCTCTGCTCCTGCATATAAAAAAGGATTGTTTTTCATATCATCTTGAATGTCTAAATCTGCACCATAATCGATTAAGACCTTTACTGTTTCTGGATCGTTGGCATAAGTAGCAATCATGACTGCAGTTCTACCCTTATTGTCTATAATATTTATATCTAACCCTGACTCCGATAGACTCTTAATCTTAGATATATTTCCATGTTCTACTGCTTGAAAAAATTGTTCATTCATTTTGTCCCCATTTACCTCTGGAGTATTGTCAATTTCATTCGATTCTTTCGTGTTTTGACACCCTATTAAAAACAATGGAATTATGAATAGAAATAATACTTTTTTTAAAATCACCTTTTCTCCTCTTCCTACAAGGTATTTTTTCATATTTATACAGAAAATCGATAACCTGCACCCCATACAGTTTCAATAAACTGAGGATTTGCAGGGTCAATTTCAATTTTTCCTCGTATTTTTCGGATATGGACAGTCACAGTCGTAGTATCTCCCGTTAATTCAAGTCCCCATATTAACTCAAAAAGTTCTTCCTTACTAAAAACACGATTTGGACGCTTCGCAAGAAATGCTAGTAGATCAAATTCTTTACCGGTTAAATTGACTTCACTATTATTTACATAAACTCTACGTGATGTCTCATCAATTCTTAATCCTCTGATACATATTTCTTTTTTATCTTGTTGCTTATTACCACTTAAACGGTCATAGCGGGCCAAGTGTGCCTTTACTCTAGCAACAAGCTCACTTGGACTGAACGGTTTAATCACATAATCATCTGCCCCAAGACCGAGACCTCTAATTTTATCGATATCTTCTTTTTTAGCTGAAACGATTAAAATCGGTATATCCTTTACTTCCCGTACTTGTCTACAAATTTCAAAACCATCTACATGGGGTAACATAAGATCAATAATTATCAAATCATATTCAACGGTAAGCGCTTGTTCGAGACCAACCTTTCCTGAGTCAACTAGGTTAACCTCATAATCATTAATGACAAGATAATCTCTTTGTAATTCTCCAATGCTAGGGTCATCCTCAATAATTAAAATTTTTTTCAATCCGTTCACCTCTTTTTCTGACATATTTAAGTGTGAAGTAAATGTCCGTTCCTTTACCTAATTCACTCGTTGCCCAAATTTCTCCACCGTGCTCACAAATAATTTGTTTTGCAATGGCTAAACCAAGACCACTTCCACCTGTTGTAACATTTCGCGCACTATCCTCGCGATAAAATCGATCAAAAATATACGGAAGAGCTGTAGGTTCAATCCCATTGCCGTTGTCACTAATTTTAATCTCCATATTTTCACCTTTATGGGTTACAGAAATTCGTAAAATTCTTTCTTCATTTTTCATATGTTTTATGGAATTTTGAATAATATTGGCTAATACACGCCTTAATTTTTCCCTATCAGCTATCACTAACTCTTGAAAATTATCCATATGAACATTAAATTGTACTTGGATACCTTGTTCTTCAAGATCCCAGCTTAGTTCTTCAATAAAGTGCTCGATATAACGAACAATATTAATTTCTTCAAAGTTAAATTGGATCTTTCTTAGATCGAGCTTTGAAAAAAGAAATAAATCATCAATTAGGGAATCCATATCAGACGCCCTTCTGTAAATTGTTGAAAGATATTTGTCCATTTTTTGGGGAGTATCAGCAACTCCATCTTTAATCCCCTCTACATATCCTTTTATGGCCGTAATTGGAGTTCTCAAATCATGAGAAATATTTGAAATAAGTTCCTTACGGTTTTCTTCGTATTTTAACTGCAAGTCTACTGATTCTTTTAATTTTTGACGCATTTCTTCAAAAGCCATACTAAGCTGTCCAATTTCATCCTTTGTAATTGCAGTCATTTTAAAGTTTAAATTTCCTTCACTTATTTCTTCTGTCGCAAATTTCAATGAATCCAAAGGTTTTACAATACTTCTAGTAACCAAGTAATTAAGTATTCCGTTAGTTACAATTAATAAAAGGAGTAAAACACCAGCTAATATAGGAAATAGATTCTTTGATAACGCGGCATATGGGCTAACTTTCTTTATGACAAATATGCTACCTTCTTCTTTATCCTGATAATAAAAGTCAAATTTAACATAAGAAAAATAATATTTTCCTAAACTAATCGTATCTCTAACATTTATATTGGAAGGCTCAAAGGAAGGAAGGTCATTTGCACTTGTTATCGAGATTAGCCTATCTGTCTTATAAATCATTTCATCACCTTTAAGGATTATAAGACCAGCTGGTACATCTTTTAACATCTCATCATATAACTTTAAAGGACCTTCATTTAATAATTGATTTGGTTGTTTTTTCGCTAGATATTTTAAGTCCAAAAACACATTTTCTTCTTGTGCTGTTATCGGCTTATGCGTGTAATGATTTGCAAATAAGTGTTTTACACTACCTATATCCCCTGTAATCGCTAAAATCATCAACAATCCACTAATTATAAAAAGCCCCATTGTTACAACTAACATGGCTGTATAGGATAATAACATTCTCATACGGATTGACATGCAATCCCTCCTAAAGAGTAAAAATATTCGTATTATTATTCAAGTTTTGTGACAACTATCCGAGCCAACCTAAAAAGGGAACGGAAATCACCGTTCCACTTTAACTATATAGTAAATGTTGGTTTAAGTTCACCTTTATAAGATTCATGCTCAACGAATACAGTTATATCCTTGCCATCTTTGTCTTTACCAATTCTTTTATACGTAAACTTATTATTATTTAGTTCGGTAATTTCGAGAGTGGCACCATACTTATTATCTCCAACTGAAACATGGGCTCTAACTTTATTTTCGTGTACAATATCGAAGTAGCCATAATCTCCACGACTTTTGCCTGTTTCAATGTTGAAAAACTCATATTTATTTGTTTTGTCATCAAATTTTCCCAGACTTATAAACATCAAATTATATTCTGTTACATCATTGCCCTCTTCATCTAATACCTTTGTTCCATTCCAAAGTGTACTACCTAAAACTTTATCACCATCAACGTCTTTAACAATATCACCAGTAGTAGTGTTCAACTGCTTGTCAGGATCAGTAAAAGAAAGTTCTTTCTCTTTATAAGGAACATGTTCAACGAATATCTCTACGTCACTGCCGTTAGCATCTTTTCCCATTCTTTTATAAGTAAAAACATCTTCATTTAACTCTGTTATATCAACAACTGCCTGGTAATTCATCGACTCTGATATTAATATTCTCTTCGTCCCATCATTAGTGATAAAGAAAGTCCCATTATCACCACGACTTTCACTTGTCATAGCATCAAAAAATTCATATCTTCCTGTTTTTACATCGTATTTAGCAAGACCGATGAAGTTTGCGTTTTCTTTTGTTAAGTCATTATTATTTTTATCATACACTTTTGTTCCTTGCCAATTTGTGTCACTAAGAATACTAGCCATTTCTTGCCCATTTGTTACCTTATTTTCAGACTTGTTCTCCTCTTCTGCAGTTTTGATTTCATTACTTTGCGTTTCTCCCTCTTTTATAGCATTTTCATTTTCGTTTGTTTTTGATTGACAGGCTCCAAGTAGGCCTATACTTGCAATAAGTAATATTAGTAGCTTTTTCATCTTAATTCCTCCTGTTATCAATTTACATTTATTATTCGTCGACGTAATTATAGTGTATCCTTTAATACTTAACTCCCTGAAAACAAAGTCTTAAGAAAGTATTAAATGTTAATTAAGAAACAATATAATTTACAGGATGTGTTTTTCTTGAAAATAAAAAAAAGGAATTGCCGCAGCAACTCCTTACATTATTGAATAACAAACTTCCAGCATGTGTAGTCAGTTTGATGAATATTGTACCTAATGTTATACACAAATACTCAAGATGTCTTTATTGATTAAAAAGAGCCTCTCTTAAAGAGAAACTCCTTTCGAATTAGAATTACAATGGGAAAAAAATTGGAATTGCAATCATCATAATGATGAACATAACTATTTGTAAGGGAATTCCCGCCTTGATAAAATCAAAGAATTTATACCCACCTGCGGTCATTACTAACGCATTGGTTGGAGATGCTACAGGAGTTGCAAATGCCATGCTCGATGAAACAGCAATTGCGATTAAAAACGTATACGGATTTGCATCTAGACTAATGGCAGCGGTCATCGCTATAGGTGCAAATAAAACTGCTGTCGCCGTGTTGCTAATGAATTGACCGAATACCATCGTAACGAAGTAAATACCAGCCAACACACCCATTGCTCCAAACCCACCAAGGAGACTAACAATTCCCTCGGATAAGATAACCATACCACCCGTTTTTTCAAGGGCAGTTGCCATTGGAAGCATGGCAGCGATTAAAATAATACTCTCCCAGTTCATCTTGCCATATGCATCATCCATATTACGAAGACAACCAGTCATCACCATTAAAGTAGCGGCTAATAGAACAGAAATGACTGCTGGGAACACTTCAAAAACCATTAACCCAATCATAAATAACATAATAGCTCCAGCAACTGGTGCTTTTCCACTGGCAGCAGCCATACTGGCATGCTCTTTTGGCTGCCCTATAATCACAACATCTTTTACTGCCCTGGATAAAAGCTCAATCTCTTCCCAGGCACCTTGGACCAACAGTGCATCTCCAAATCTCAATCGTACATCAGCCATTTCAGTTAATACGTATTCTCCTTTGCGATTAATACCTAGTATATTTAAATTATATTTTTCTCGGAAACTAATGCTCCCAACCGTTTCATTTATCAGATTGGAATGCGGAGTTAATAATACTTCTGCAATACCTAATTGTTTTGAAACAAGCTCCTCTGCATTCGATTCCCCATCATCTACCTCTAAGTGAAAATCTTTCACAAACTGCAAGGTATTCTCAAGTGGACCTTGCACATATAGAAGATCCTTCGCCTCAATCATACTCGTCGGACCAGCCATTTCCTGATATCGAATAGGTAGAATATTCATCCCTTCCATCGATTTACGGTCAATTTTTAAAATTGCTAAATGATATTTTGCAGGGAGCTTTAACTCTGCAAGCTGTTTTCCAATAATTGAGGATTCTTCTACTACACGAATGCGATGCAAGTTACCACCTAACTCATAATCTGCTGCCAGTTGTTTCGGGGATAACTTATGCCCTTCACCAGCATTGTTTTTTCTTTTATCATCTGGCAGTACATATTTTCTAACAAATAGAAAATATAAAATACCTGTAGTTATTCCAATGATTCCAAGTGGAGTAATTTCAAAAAAACTAAGTTTCTCAAAACCATTATCTACAAGGACCTGGCTAACAATAAGATTGGCCGGAGTTGCAATTAGCGTCATCAGACCCGATAAGCTACTAATATAAGATAGGGGTATCAAATATTTAGACGGGCTACTATTAATACTGATGGCAATGCTAATCACAATTGGTAGCATTAAAGCAACTACCCCTGTATTACTCATAAATGAGCCAACACTACCTGTAATGATAAGTAACAAAACAAATAATTTTTTCTCGCTTTTCCCTGACCATTTTAACAATAAATTCCCTGCAGACTGTGCAAGACCTGTTCGAACAATCCCCGCACCTACAACAAATAGTCCTGCAATCATAATGACGACCGAATTAGAAAAACCAACGAGTGCCTCTGTCGGCTCTAACACACCTGAAATAACAAAAGCCAGTAACGCAAGTATCGCTACAAGATCCGCACGCACCCGGTTACTAATAAATAAAACAATACTTATCCCCAAAACGACAAATGTTATAGTTAATTGCATAATAGAGTAAATCCTTTCTTACATAATTCTCCCCTCATTATATAAGAAGTATGTGCAAAGTTCCCAACCGCAAGCACGACTAAAAAAATCAACATGAAGATATAAAAAGAGTCATAGATAAAAAGAAACCAGGTAATCATTAGTTAGAAAGCTCTAAGATTTTATCGTAAGCATTTAAAAACAGGTTTGGATCTGGATCTACTCCTAACTTTTTAGGAACATTAAAGTCGGACAGCAAAAAATGATGACTTGGCTGAACATCATGTCTAGCAAGAGAATGCTTGCAACAAGCTAGTGGACAGCCATCTATAGCAATAATTTCTCTTCCTGATTTTGCAGTCCGAACAAGCGGTTTAACATCTCCACCAACACCAGCAATACAAGACATTTCTGCGATATTCTCGCGATCCATCTTTAGAGCGATTAAGTTAGCTGTCTGAGCTGCTGAGGAACATCCAGAACAAGAATAAACAATAGGTAAATTCGATTTTTTCATCTGCACACTTCTCCTCACCTAGTCGAGAATAGTCCAATCTTACTCGACTAAATTTTATACTCCTTAGTTTAATACAAGTATTTTTTATCAGCAGTGATAAGCATCACTTTATTCTTTGGTTTATCGACAGAATTGAACTAACCTATACTTATTCTTGATAATCTGGATGGTTATGTCGCTTACATCCAAATAGATAACATGCTCCAGTAATTTCAGGCTCAAACTCTATTAAGGGGATATGTCCAGAAGAAATTCGGTCAACCATATACTCATATTCGTTCTTTTCTTCAAGTAATTGATTAATATGTTCTTCTTTATCGCTTTCTGTCCAATTTTCATCACATTCTTCTTCATGAGCAGATTTGATCTCTTCATCTTTTTGTAGAATAGATTCTTCTATTACTTCATTGATGCGGGTAATATCTTCTGTTTGAAATAGAGCGTAGACAAATCTGCTAATCCAATCAGGGGTTTTCCAGTATTCTTTCCACCCTTTTTCAAACCATTGAATCGCTTCGTTAAAGCAACCCAATTCAACATACAGATCAGCAACCGCAACCTCTCCTATGAAGTCATCTGCTTCTTCATAAAAAGCATCTAGTTTTTCTTTTGCTTCCGATTTCTTTTCAAGCTCAATTAAACATTTAACATGATAGAACATAACAACATCCGAATTTCCTGCAGCACGCAAGAAATTAACAGATGCCTCCTCTAATTCTTCTAAATAATATTTTGCGACTGCTAAATTTTGATAAGCTTCCTTGGATGGTTGAATGGAAATAGACTTTGAAAGTGCATCCGATGAAAGTTTCCACTTTTTTTGTCTAAGGTAAATTTCCCCTAATAAGCTATACGGAAAATAAGACAAAGGTTGCATTTGTATTACTTCTTTAACTAGTACAAGAGCTTTGTTATCATCTTCTACCTCGTAACTATACATCCAAGCTAGATTATTTAATGATTGAATATTTCTTGATTCCTTTGCTGCATGTCGAAAAAGTTCTAATGCCTTTTCATATTCATTTTGTTCAAATAGTTCAAGAGCCTTTTGATTAGTATTCAATTATTTTCCTCCATCCTGCAAAGGCCTTGGAAACGGCGAACATAGTTTTTACCGAAAGTTAAAAAGTGTGGTACTTCTGTATGGAACCCTAAAAACCAACGATATGCCACATTCGTCTCAATTTCCTTTATGGTTTGACGCATTGAACGAATTCCTAATACGTACTGAACAAAAGTCATTTTAAATAGAACAACCGGGTCAATACTTGGTCTACCGAAGGTAGAATACAGAGGTTCGACTAATGGATATATGAATGAAAAATCTATGGTAGCTTCAAGCTTTCGTACAAGATGATCTTGTGGTACAAGTTCATCAATCGTAATCATCTCTATTTGATCGCGTTCAACGTTTTGATTTTTAGTCATCATATCCATTCACCTCAATGTTTATTTAGAAAGTAGTTGGTTGTAGTGTAGGCGGCGACTCCTGCGGGAACAGCCCGAGTCTCGAGACCCCGCAGGAGCTTGCGACGAGGAGGCTTGAGCCGGGCCCGCGGAAAGCGTCCGCCGAAACGAAAATCAACTAACCCTAATTCGAAAAATACTAATTCTATTTTAAAAGAAAAAAGACTGTAGATAAACTCTAAATTTCTCGAGTTTGTCTACAGTCTGAAGCAAAACGAAAAATCGTTTTGCTTTTAATATACGCTTTTTAAAACTCGCTTAAATTCGAACTCTTCTTCTAAGAATGGATAATGATTACTTTGTTCAAAAATATGTAGTGATGCATCCGAAATTAACTCATTCATTTCTATTGAAAAATCCACAGGACATTGAGCATCATGCCTGCCGCATAGAATGATAGTTCTTGTTTTAACCGATGATAGTTGGCGAGTAACATCAAAAATTAGTTGCTCCCTACTAAAAAAATTTAGTCTATTGGCAGACACTTTTTTCATAATATTATCTGAAAAATATAAGTCATAATTTTCAGGTTTGAATAAAGATAATTGAGTTCTTTCTTTAGCCAACCTATTCCGCTCATCTTCTTCTAGGCTTGGAAGTTTTAAAAGTTCCAGCAATTCTTGCATCCTTTTAAAATTCGGATGTCCCTCATTATATATACACTTACTTGATGATGAGCTATATTCTCTTGCAGAAGAACCAACAAGAAAAAGAGATTTTAAAAAGGATGAAAAATGAATACCATATAGCACCCCAATCATTCCACCTGTAGAATGTCCTGCAAATGTCCATGATGGAAAACCCTTCACTTTTCGGATTTCTTCAAGGTCAAGCACTGCGTCAATCATACTTAATTCATAGCCATGCTCTGCTTTATCTGAACTTCCCGAATCCTTTAAGTTAACTAAAAAAACTTTACCAATGTCTGTAAATGTTTCGGCAAAGTAGTCCCCAGACTCATTAAACTCCGAATAGTGATGAGTTATACAAATAGGTTCACCCTCCCCTTTTACAAAAACCTCAAAGCGTCCACGAGAAGTCTCAATCATCTCTCTGTTCCATTTTGACATAGTAACTTCCTCCTTTGTAAACCTAACTATTTCTTATTCAACTATCCACTTACATCTTCTGTAGAAAACCCAAACTTAATTTGAATAATTTTTCCTATGGAATAAATTATTCCATATTGTCAGTCACTTCTATTTTCCTTTGAAGTCACCTTAAGCTTTGTTCTAGAGCACATTATTCTGTTCATACAATAAGGCATAGCCAAAGGAGTGTGTATTTAATGGAAGATTTCCAGAATCTTTCTACTCAATATGTACTTTTTAGTATTGGAGGTAATCTGAATGACAAATAATGAAAACAACAATGATCAAAAAGATCAAGATTCCAATGGAATAAGTACGCTAGAGCTTGCTGTATGGGGTGCATTATTAGCTACGCTGGGAGATGCAATATCTGCTATCGCAGCAGTTCAATCTTTGAAAGAAGAAAAACAAGAACAAAATAATAATAAAAATATGCAAAAACAGATTGATTATTTAACCAATGAAGTGAAATTACTAAAAAAACAAATAAATAATGGGAGGTCTTGGCATTCCTAGTGTTCTGATTGGTCATGATTTATCTTGCGAAACTGTTGCTCAGTTGGATCTCCAATCCTTCAATTGTAGATCCTTCGTAAATAGTTTTTTATAACAAAGTACACTAAGCATCATACTCGTAATGGCAGAGGAGCTAGTAAATACAAAAATGATTAATATTTGATAGCGAACCGCTTCTACTGGATCTGCTCCAGCAATAATCATTCCTGTCATCATACCCGGTAGTTGGACAAGTCCTACTGTTTTCATCGCATCAATTGTCGGAATCATACTGAATTTGACAGAACGTTTTAACACATCCTGAATTGCTTGACGACTCGTTGCACCGAGTGAAAGTAAGGTTTCAATTTCCCCTTTAGAGCTTTCCGTTTCTCGCTTTAATTGGGTTAAAAATAACCCGCACGCAACCATTGCGTTTCCGATTGTCATTCCACTAAGCGGGATAATGTACTGTGGCGTTGCTTCAATGATTTGCAAGCTTAGTAATAATCCCATCATGAGAATTTCCATCATAGCAATGGAGAGAATAATTCTCCATACAACTCCCGCCATGCCTTTTGCCCGTTTTGCTGCATTAAATGCTGCAACAATAATCATGACGCAAACAATTAGGATAATAAATAAAACATTTTCGGACTGAAATATAAATTGTAAAACATATCCGACAGCAAGTAACTGAATCGCTGCTCTAACCGTACCAATTGCAATATCCTTCTCTAAGTCAAGCTTTCGCCAGACTGATACAAGCATCGTAATAATGACAAATAGTAAAGTGAAACTTAATGCTAGTAAACTCATAGTATCACCTGTGTCGGGAAGCTAGCCTGGTCGCCAAAAAACTCAGAAGTCTTTAAATCACTAGCAAGTTTACCATCTTCCATATACCAAATACGCTCACTAATATTTTTTGCCTGCTCCGTATCATGCGTTACCCATATAAAAGCGATTTCCTCTTTTTGGTGAAGCTTGATTAATAGCTGTTCTACTACCTCCTTGCTCTGTTGGTCAAGAGAAGCTGTAATCTCGTCAAGAAGTAATATTTTCGGTTGTAACAATAAAGAGCGAACCAAAGCGATGCGCTGTTTTTCCCCACCAGATAGATCCCCTGCTTGTTTCTCCCAGTCTAATTCATCTAATCCTACTTCTTTTATCAACTGTCTTGCGAAGTCTTCCTCAAAAGGTCGATTATGTATTTTACTGCTAGTCATTAAATTATCTTTTATAGTTCCAGGAAGCATTATAGCTTGTTGTGCTACATAACATATATTCATACGCCATGTTCTACTATCTACGTCATTCATTAATTGACCGTTAAAGTATACCTCTCCGCTATCAACAGAATCTAATTTAGCTAGAATACGTAAGAGCGTACTTTTGCCTTGACCAGATTTACCAAGTAAAGCAATACGCTCTGGTCGATCGATAGTGGTATTTATATCAGAAAATAATTCTCTTTTTACCTGTGCATCCCAATGTTTTTTCGTCAGCTGCTTTACTTCAAATAATGGAATCATATATGTTCTTCCCATTCTTCTCTTAATATACCCATTCGAATAGAATCATAATAAATTCCATTATAGAATCGACATTTTCGTAGTCTTGCTTCCATCGTCATTCCTAATTTTTCACCGACTTTAATCATGCGTTCATTCCCAGACCAGGTTGTATAGCCAACACGCACAAGTGGCAATTCTTTAAATAGATGAGTAATCCACATTCGAAGAGCCTCTGTACCTATTCCACCGCTCCAGAAATGCGCTTCATAAATGACGATACCTATTTCTAACCAGAGTGACTCCTCATGCTCCCAGTAGTAACAGAGCGAACCAACTAATTTTCCATTTACATAAATACCCCACATATCTTCTTGATGGATCAATTGATCTTTCTTTTCTAAAAAATGTTCTAAAGTTGTAGGTATATGGGGATAATAGGGTGCGTCCCATTTTTTCCATTCTGGTGCATCTTCTTTTGCACTTAATTCCCAAAGTCGAACAAGCTCCTCTTCGATAATAGGACGAATCGTTACATCTTTCATCATTTAACTCCAATCTATCATGCTTTGTATTCATAATTTTACCACAATATCAGTATGATAGACTGTTCCCAATATACATATTCTTGTGATAAAGTTTAATCCAGTAAAGCATTAAATTATTAAGGAGTGACATAAGATGGGTGGAAATCAGCAACTACAGCGAGGTTTAGAACAGCGACATATCACCTTGATGTCATTAGGAGCAGCAATCGGAGTCGGTCTATTTTTAGGGTCAGCAACCGCAATACAACTTGCGGGACCAGCTATACTGATTTCCTATATTGTCGGAGGAATGGCCATTTTTATCATTATGCGAGCACTTGGTGAAATGGCGGTACATAATCCAGTTTCGGGTTCATTTAGTCGGTATGCAAAGGATTACTTAGGTCCGCTTGCAGGATACATAACAGGATGGAATTATTGGTTTTTATGGGTAGTTACGTGTATGGCAGAGATTACTGCTGTAGGTGTATACATGCAAATGTGGTATCCGGACACAGCCCCTTGGATATGGGCATTAGCAGCATTAGTTATCATGACACTCGTTAACTTAATAGCCGTAAAAGCATATGGGGAGTTTGAATTTTGGTTTGCACTTATTAAAATACTTGCTATCTTAGCAATGATTTTTGTAGGGCTAGGTGTTATTCTTTTTGGTCTTGGCAATGATGGGATTGCAGTCGGCATAAGTAATTTATGGTCGAACGGCGGATTTGCACCAAATGGCGTTACTGGCATATTCATGTCCCTACAAATGGTCATGTTTGCTTATTTGGGTGTTGAGATGATTGGAGTAACTGCAGGAGAAGCGAAAAATCCTAAAACGGTAATACCACGAGCGATAGATACTGTATTTTGGCGTATTTTACTGTTCTATGTTGGGGCTTTGTTCGTTATAATGTCCATTTATCCATGGAACGAGATTGGAGCTAATGGAAGTCCATTCGTTTTAATGTTTGAGAAAATTGGGATTGGTCCAGCTGCAGGTATTATTAACTTTGTTGTCCTTACAGCTGCATTATCTAGTTGTAATAGTGGTATTTTTAGTACAGGGCGTATGTTATTTAATCTGGCACAGCAGAAACAGGCTCCTAACTCATTCGCTAGAATAAGCAGATCGGGAGTACCTTCCAAAGCAATTATTTTTTCTGCCTTTTTACTTTTAGTTGGTGTTGTATTAAATTACTTAGTACCTGAAAAAGTATTCATCTGGGTAACAAGTATTTCGACATTCGGAGCCGTTTGGACATGGGGAATTATATTATTATCTCAATTAAAATTCCGTAAAACACTAACAAAAGGAGAAGTATCAAGGCTTTCCTATAAAGCTTTGTTCTATCCAGTAGGATCCTATTTAGCACTAGCTTTTTTAGTATTAGTACTTGGCCTCATGGCTTATTTCCCCGATACTCGTATAGCGCTAATAGTTGGACCCATATGGATAATCGGATTAGTGTTTGTATATTATAAAAAAGGATTTCATAAAAGATAATAATATTTGTTAGATTCGACCGATTCAACAAAACCCCTTTCATTTCACAATCGAAATGAAAGGGGTTTTCTCTGTCTTAAAGATATTTTGCGAACCAGCTAGTAATTTGTTCTAATCTTGTTTGTCTTAAATTTGGTAATCCAACTCGAGATAAATTGTGGTCAGATTGCGGGAAGCGGACGAAGCTTGCCTCTTTCCCCATAGCTTTTAATGTAATGTAAAGCTGTTGTCCTTGTTCAATTGGACAGCGATAGTCATTTTCGCTATGCAATATTAATAAAGGAGTTTCTACATTAGCTGCATATTTGAGCGGAGATGCATCCCATAGTTTATCGATATCTGTCATATCGGTACCAATTTGCCATGGTGTGAAGTAATATCCAATATCAGAAACTCCATAAAAGCTAATCCAGTTGGAGATTGAACGTTGCGTAACCGCTGCTTTAAAGCGATTCGTATGGCCGACAATCCAGTTAGTCATGAACCCACCATAACTCCCACCGGTAACCCCTAAACGATTCTCATCAATCCAGCTATTTTCCTTCAATACATAATCTACTCCAGCCATAATATCTTCATAGTCGCCACCACCGTAGTCATTACGAACAGCGTCGACAAATTGTTGACTATATGAATGACTTCCTCGTGGATTTACATATAATACTCCGTACCCCTTAGCCGCTAATAGTTGGAGCTCATGGAAAAAGGTATTTGCATACATCGTATGAGGTCCACCATGAATCTCTACAATAAGTGGATACTTTTCTCCATCTTGATAGCCTGCTGGTTTTATCAGCCAACCATGTACATCCCAATCGTTAAGACCTTTATACACAATGGCTTCTGGTTCGACAAGCTCCACTTCATTTAACAACACTTCGTTAAATTTAGTGAGGGCAATTCTTTCACCAGTCGCCAAATTTAGTTTAAATAATTCCCCGGGAAATATTGCATTACTTATTGTCGCAAGAGCATAGGTTCCGTTGCTAGCAATATCGTATCCATATACATGCTCGTTTTCTGGAGTTGCTGGGTAAATTTCCCCTTCAAGAGATGCAAAATACAAACGAACGTCTCCCATTGTGGATAACTGAAAATAGAGATGATTATGGTCTGTCCAAACAACATCCGGTGCATTTGCTCCTTGTTGGATATCTGCTCCTGCATAATCCCCGACTGGAGCGTCAATGCCTTCAGTCAGAATTTGAAGTTTTCCAGTACTCACTTCATATACATACACCTCTGCATGCGTGGCATTTTTAAATGTGTGGAGCATTCCACCAAAAGCGATGTATTGATCATCATTTGAGAATGTTGCTCCTCCAAAATATCCGTTTTCTTCCATAATTATCGATTCTTTTTTTGTCTCCACATCGATTAACAACATAGGTTCACGGAATGAAAAGTCTTGATTTTCATCTCTATTCACACCGATCACTAGTTTTTTTCCATCATGAGAAATAGCTTGAAGACTATGATTAAATGCACCTTCAGTAAAGGCTGTAATTTCATCAGTTGCTATGTTAATAGATCCAATTTGTCGATATGTATCTTTTGGTAATAACCCAACACCATCACCGTGATACTTCATTTTTTCTACAACATATGCTTCAGGTAGTTTCTTATCTTCTTTTTCCGCTTCGTCTGTCCAGCTTTTTTCTTCCGTTAGTGAAGCGGAGAACCAAATCTTTTTACCACAAGGAGACCAGATAAAGCTAGAAACACCTTTTTCTAATTTTGTCAGTTGTTTTGCTTCTCCACCTTTTGCCGACATTATATAGATTTGGTTTTTATCGTCACGATTCGATAAAAATGCTAATTGTTTCCCATCCGCCGCCCATTTAGGCGATGAGACTTTTTCTTTCGAATGAGTCCATTGAGTGATTTCATTCGTTTTGATATCTACATGATATAAATAAGCATAGTATTTATTATCCTCCTTATGCATCTCCGTTCGGATGAAAACTGCCTCATTTCCGTTTGGTGAAATCACAGGATTTGTGATCGATTGTATTGCAAATAAATCAGTTGCTTCTAGTTTTCTTTTAGTCATTTAAAAGTCCCCTTCTGTTTAAATCTTCTCTCCCTATTTATTTCGACATCCGAAATCTTTTTCCTTCTATTTGCAAACTATTTTTATTTGATAATCGTCTAATCATTGTAAAGGAGGGAAATGTGTGAATGATGTATCACTACCTATAGAATCTATACATATCCCAATCGATGACATGATGCTCTATGGTCAAGACTTATTGCAGCTTGTGTATACATACGTAAAGGACAAGGCACTCGCACAGGATTTAACGCAGGAGATCTTTGTGAAATGTTACGAGGCATATCCAACATATAAAGGGAAATCCACATTAAAAACATGGATGTGGCGAATTGCTATTAATCACTGTAAAGATTACTTAAAGAGCTGGTATAACCAGAATATTCAAGTGGCTGTGAATGCTGGAGTCGACGTGCAGGCGAGCAGTAATGTGGAACAACAGGTTATTCAGCAAGACGAGCAGGAAAGGCTTGCAAAAACGGTGATGCAACTGCCCATCAAGTACCGGGAAGTAATTTATTTATTTTACTTTGAAGACTATACGAGTAAGGAAATAGCAGTTATGTTATCGATTAATGAAAATACGGTCAAAACAAGACTCCGTAAAGCAAAGCAATTTTTAAAAGAGCAGTTGGAGGTGAACGAGTGGATTTAAAGACTTTAAAGCAGGCGATGCAAAAGCATACATTCCAAGATATGCAATTTGATGAAAGTAAACAGAAAGCTGTGCATACAAAAATTCAACAACACATTTCTATCGAGGAATTAAAATATGCATTACTTGGACTCACGCAAACCGAAAAGTCCGGCTTCGAGCTAACAGAATTAATGCATATGCGCGGCGAGCAAGCCATTTATCAAAATGAAGGGTTGCTATACCAATGCTTACATGAATTAGAAGCGGCCGAACTTATAACTGGCTTATGGAAGAATGGCGAGAAAGTATATTTTCTTTCGAAAAAGGGACATAAGCAGCTAGCATTGACGCAAAGACCAATCGGAGGTGTTAAATGGAAAGCTTTATACAGCAAGTAACACAGCTTATTCGATCCAAAGAAGCTAAAGCCACTGTAGCGGAGGAATTAAAGAAACATTTAGTATTAGCGCAAACAAAACATATGGAACGCGGGCTATCTAAAGAGGAAGCGATGACAAAAGCGATTCAAGACATGGGAAGTCCTGCGGCTCTTGGAAAATCAATGAATAAAATCCATAAGCCTAAAATTGATTGGCTACTCATTGCTACATTTAGTGCATTATTATTATGTGGTTTCCTACCAATTGAAGCACCAGTATATTCAAAAAAGATAATTACCATTTTCCTTGGCGTAGGATTAGTTGTTGTTCTATACCGATATGACTACCGAAAACTCATAAAGCAGGAGAAGTGGTTTTTTGTAGCTACTATCGTGGTGTTGCTATTACTTATGTATTTCCCAACGTATCATATAAACGGCAAGCCAGAACTGAAAATAGGCCCTTTCCGTATAGATAGTTTATGGACGTTACCGATTCTAGTCATCGGCTGGGCTGGCCACTTTGCGAAAAAACGTTCATTATTCGGTGGATTCGCGTTATTTGCCTTCATTACTATGTTATTTATGTTGCAACCACATTTAATCGCATTCATATTACATACGATAATGTTCGTGGTCATTTTCCTATGTAGTAAACACACTATCAAAACAAAAGTGTTCACTATAGTGACAAGTACTGCAGCTAGTGCTTCATCTATTGTATTTTTCTTAGCGAATGCTATGCCTTATCAGGTAGCGAGGATTTTTGCGTTTATCAATCCAGACAAGGATGCAGAGGGTTTTGGCTATCTCTATATACGTCTACAACAATTATTCAGTGAAGCGAGATGGTTTGGTGCTATACCGTTTGAAGGGATCCCAGAATTGCACACAGATTTTGTTTTTGCTGGGATTATTCGTTCCTACGGGTTTGGGCCTGCTTTATTCATCGCTGTTTTATTAGTTATCTGTATCATTCGCTTACTCTTGATAATTCAAAAGGTTCGTGATCCATTTGGTCGCTATTTACTAACTGGTAGTTTGACCCTATTTGCCACACAAGTTGTCGTGAATATTGGCATGATTTTTGGTTTTTTACCGATTATGGCGATGTCATTACCCTTTATTAGTTATGGTTTAATGCCAACGATTATTGCAGCAGTGATGATTGGTTTCGGACTAAGTGTGTGGCGCCGCAAATCATATGTGATATAAAACAATTCTATGGCTGAGTAGTGTGAAAGCTATTCATACAACTTTAATAACCTCCTACTAATGGATTTAGTAGGAGGTTACTGAATTCTTGAAGAAACAATTAAATAACTTTATTATCACTATTGAGGCAAAGTTTGCTGAATCAGGTTAAACTGTTTGTACCTTTAAAGAGCGACGCAAAATTTTACCCGTTGTATTCTTAGGAAGTTCCTCTATGAATTCGAACTTCTTAGGCACTTTATATTTTGCTAGTTTTTCTGCACAATAGTCGTGTAACTGCTGTTCGGTTAATGTAGGATCTTTTTTCACAACGAACGCAAGAACCTCTTCTCCAAAGTTCGGATCCGGAATGCCGACAACCGCTGCTTCTACTATATCGGGATGTGCAAATAGGACTTCTTCTACCTCACGAGGATATACGTTAAATCCACCGACAATTATCATATCTTTTTTGCGATCGACTATATAGAAATAGCCTTCTTCATCTTGTTTTGCAAGATCACCAGTATATAACCATCCATCACGAATTGCACTTTCCGTTTCTTCTGGCATCTTGTAGTAACCCTTCATGACATTAGGACCGCGAACGATCAGTTCTCCTACTTCGCCAACTAGAACTTCTTCTCCAAGCTCATTAACGATTTTATTTTCAACATTTACGATATTCGTCCCGATTGAACCAGGCTTACGATCACGATCAATTGGGTTAAAGCATGTTACAGGTGATGCCTCCGACAAACCATATCCTTCTGATACTCGAACCTTGAACTTGTTTTCAAAGTTATGTAACAGTGCTACTGGCAATGAAGATCCCCCTGAAATCGCTAAGCGAATACTGGAGAAGTCATCTACATTTGCATCAGGGTATTGATACAGGAAATTATACATCGTCGGAACACCTGCAAACACAGTCGCTTGATGCTCTTTCGTCATTTTGAATACTTCTTGTGGACTAAATTTCGGTATTAATAATAGTGTTGCACCCATTAATAATGGTGCATTCACAACAACTGTTAGCGCAAAAACATGAAATACAGGTAAAGTTGTGATAACACGATCCTCTGTATTAATCTGCAAGTATTCTGCAACATCACGAGCGTTTGAATAAATATTATTGTAAGTTAGCATTGCCCCTTTTGGCTGACCAGTTGTCCCGGATGTATATAAGATTACTGCAATATCATCTGGATCTGTTTCCACTGCGGAAGTACCCAAGCTAGGTGTAGAAATCAGCAGTGAAAACGGTTTCACTTTTGTCTTCAAGCTTTCAGGTAATGCAGCTAGTTTTTGAACAGTATCTGGTTGTGTTTCACAAATTATATAATTTTCAACAGAAGTGAAAAACCCTGCTGCTTTCTCAACTAAAGGCAATAGTGCATCAAGAGCAATGATTACTTTCGCATCACTGTTTTTAACAATATAACTAATTTCATCTGGTGAATAAATTGGATTAATCGGAACCGCTGTAGCACCAATCCGCATAGTAGCATACAAAGAAATTAAAAAATGTGGTGTGTTCCCCAATAAAAAACCTATATTATCCCCTTTTTCCACACCAATTGACTTTAATGCCCCTGCAAATAGTTCCACTGACTGGTCGAATTCTGCGTATGTAGTATCTTTCCCCATAAAATGATAGGCAACCTTCTTTGGATGCTCCGTGACAATCTGTTGAACACGTGAAACTAAACTCATATTCTCGTCTCCCATCTTTTTAAATGAATAACCATTCATTTTCCCCATATTCATTATATAAGAAAAGTTTTGACAATTCAAGAAAAACTGGTCTCCGGGTTCTTTTCCTGGTGTATTGGACTTATGCGGTAATCTATTATCACGTTCTGTTAATTTTAAGTCATCCGCATTAAATTCGGTAAGCCTTCCTGATTCATCTGTTTTATGGTCGTTAAGTAAAATACGTAATTCTTATGAAAAAAGTTAATTTCAAAATCTTTATACTCAAAAAAAGAAGGCTACTTTCATAACCTTCTTTTCATTATTGAATATGAGCAATGTATCTCCAGCGGATCAAAAAGAAATAAGAAACTTGAATAATCGTAAATGCTATCAACACAAGTAACATTTCCATCGCTATGGAAACTGCTGCTAGATCTACCCAAAATGCTTGTAAAAACATAAATGAAAACGTACTATGCACCATAGCTAATCCCCAAGGCAAGAAAAACTGAGGAATTAACTGACGATTTACGATTTTCACTAGCTCTCTATCCGTTACTCCCATTCTACGAAGTACATCATATTGTTTTTTATCACGTTCTAGGTCTGTATAAAGCTTAAAGTAAACAAAGCTTCCGGCTGCAAGCAACAATACAGCTGCCACAAGTAGACCAGTAAATAACAATAAGGAAAACGTAGCTCGGATAATCGAATAATTTAAGCCAGGATTGGCGAAATAGAAGGTGTTAGGATTTATATCTGAAGTTCCCATAGACTGTGTCATAATTCGGTCTAAGTCAGTTCCTACATCCTTCGTGCGAAGCCACTCGGAAACATGAAAAGCATAAAATGTGATGTTAGATTCCCTTAAGCCATACCCGTATAAAGGCTCGGTAATAAGTTCGTAATCCTCGTCACTAATGATTAACGATCTATTTTTAATAGCAAAAGAAGGGAATATCAGGCGATCATAGACTCCTTTAATCTGAATAGGTATACTGCTTTCCTCTAACACCGTTTGCTCGTCCTCTATCCTTAAACCAGCATAGTCTTCACGTGTATTCGGTATGATCATTGCTTCCCCATTTTGCAGGTCGATCAAAGGAATTTTCAATGCAACCGCTAAACTATTCACTTCCGATTCTTTTATAAGATTTACTTGGTTACGTAAATTGGAGGAAGTTTGCTTTTTTACAGTGAACTTAACCAATTCATAAGACAAACCTTCCCTTTGAAGCTCCTGAGATAATTTCATTACATGCTCTTCCTCAAAGGGGTTATCCCAGTTACTAGAGTAGAAAATACTAACTGGATTCATTTCCCGATATTGCGCTGTAAAAGAAGTAAACGAAGTTACGACACCTACCGATAGAAAGGCAATGGTCGAAACAACCGTTACTATAAAGAACATTCGAGCATTTTCTCTTATCTTAATAGAACCTTCTGCAAAAGCTATCAATCGAAATGAATGCCAGTACAAATTCTTACGCTTTCGAATAATCCCTAACAAATACAAAACACTATCCGTATAAAACAGATAAGTACCAACCAGTGCCAGTATTATAATGATAAAGCTCATATATACTTTGATTTGAAAAAGAGATAGTATAACTAAACTATAAGCAGCTAAAAGCAAAAATAATCCTAACATTGCTTTTCCCTTACTGTAAGCCTCTTGCTCATTTTGTTTACCAAATCCCTTTAGCAGCTGAATAATATTCTTCTTACGAATAAATACCGAACTACTAAACGAAATAATGATAAACAAAGATAAAAACACAAATATAGTTAATGCAAAGGGTTTCCATGACAGATATAGAGGTAGGCTATCCAGTAAAAACAATTCCCGAATTACCATAAAGAAAAACTTAGAAAAAGTAAATCCAAAAAAGATACCTACCGTCGTTGATATAAACCCTAAAATCATCGTCTCTAGAAAAATCATCCGATTAAGCTGACGCTTGTCCATCCCTAAATTGAGAAGCACTCCAAACTCTTGTGAACGTGCCTGTAAAAAAGCGCTCATCGAATAAAACAAAAAAAACAATGTAAATATAATAAGAATGACCTGTGCTATGAACATTCCACCAAATGCGATATTTTGTAAAAATTGATCTTCAATATTGGGATGAAACATTAACATTGAATAGACAAAAAACACTAAAACAGAAAAAATACTCGCCAATAAAAATGCTGCATATACGCGAGCATTTCGAATGACATTATGATAAGCGAATTGTCGAAAGGTCATTTACATTTCCACCTAATAAAGATAAGACATTTAAAATACGTTGAAAGAACGTTTGTCTTCGGTCATCTTTATAAATTTCATTAAAATACTCGCCATCTTTTATAAACAGAACTCGATCACAATAACTTGCAGCAATCGGATCATGTGTCACCATAATGATGGTCGTATTACTTCTTTTGTTTACATTAGAAAGTAGTTCTAATACGTCTTTTGCAGCTTTTGAATCCAAATTTCCTGTGGGCTCATCTGCTAGTATAATGCTAGGTTCATGGATTAACGCTCGTCCAATAGCAGTTCTTTGCGCTTGTCCCCCGGAAATTTCGAATGGCCTTTTTTCTAAAATAGAGGTAATATCAAGCTGTTCCGCAATCCTATTAACTTTTTGTTTCATCGTATTTACGGGCTGTTCATCTAATGTTAATGGCAATACCATATTTTCTTCCACTGTTAATGCCGGAAGTAGATTAAAATCTTGAAATACAAAGCCAAGCTGTCTTCTGCGGAATAACGATAAATCATTGCTTTTCAATTTCATTGGATCTAAGCCATTAATCGTTATATCTCCCGAAGTTGGTCGATCTATCGTTGATATCAAATTCAGTAATGTTGTTTTACCACTCCCAGAAGGACCCATTACTGCAAGAAACTCGCCTTTTTCCACTTCGAAGCTCAGTTGATTAATCGCTAGATGTGCTACTTTTCCCTCATAAACCTTCGTTATTTCTTCCAACATCAATATCGACATCGAGCTCACCTCGTTCTGTAGTTTCTTGTTGTTCAAATATAATCGATACAGTCGTTCCTTCTCCAACGTTTGAGGTTATTTTCATCTCATGCCCTAATCTATGACAAATTTCCTGCGCCAAATATAATCCCATCCCAGTAGATTCACCAGTTTTCCTGCCATTTTCTCCAGTGAAAAAAGCTTTCGTAACTCTTTTCATATCAGAGGCAGGAATACCAATTCCTTCATCTCTTACGGATAAAATGACATGATTATGTTCAAAGGTAGTTTCAAAGTATACCTTTTTGTTTTCCTCAAAAGTATATTTAATCGCATTCGTTAAAAATTGAGCTATTACAAACCGTAACCACTTCGAATCTGAAGTAACCGTACAATCTTCTTCAATAGATATAACCGGAAATACATGACTTCCTATAAATAATCGCTTATTACTAGATACCACTTCCATAACAAGCTGTTTTATATCAATTTGCTCAATTTGCATATCTTCTTCAAATGTATCTAATCGTGCATTCATCAGAACTGCATCCAGCCCACGCTTCAATCGATCCATTTCCTCAGAAACACCAGCAGCATCTACTTGATCATTCCCTTGGGTCATCAGCTCTATAACCGAAATAGGAGTTTTCATCTGATGCACCCAGCTATTCATAAATTGTAAATGTCTATTTTGCCTAGCATATAGAAGCTGTACTTCCTTTTGATATAAACGGTAAATATGCTGCAAATACATCTCAACTTGTTTTATTTCTGGGGACTTGGCCTCCCGTTGCAATACACCTTCTATTTCAGTAGGTTCGGAAAGAATCTTTTTATAAAATGTATACTTTTTTACAAATAACGTTCCTAAAAAGGTAAGTGTCAATATACTAGTAATAACAATGGAATACACCGCGGTATCTACATTTCGGAAGCCATCCAGCCAATATAATAGCATTACAAATAATACTAATAACACCTGAAATACTAAAAAGACTAAATGCTCCTTTATAAACAATCGAATCATATTATGACTCCTCCGAGCTTAGGATTAGTCGATACCCTGCTCCTCTTACAGTCTCAATCGTTGACAAAACTTGATAGTCACTTAGCTTTTTTCGAACTCTTGTCATATTTACATTTAACGTATTTTCATCAACAAATGACTGATCATCCCAAAGTTCCTCTAATAGCTGCTCTCTAGTTACTAGCTTCGGATAATTTCGTAATAATAATTCCAATATCGTACACTCTTTCTTTTGGAGTGGAATTTCACCATGTATAGTATGTAACTCCATACGTTCCATATAAAGCTGTAGTCTCCCAACCTTGACAACTCTTTCTTCTTGCTTTGCGGCATATTCACCATACGTTCTTCTCAAATGGCTTCTTATTTTAGCTAGGACGATTTCATAGTGAAAAGGCTTCGTGATAAAATCATCTCCACCATTCTCTAGCGCAAATATTTGATCCATTTCACCAGATCTCGCAGAAACGAATATAATCGGGCAAGTAGTTATTTGGCGCAATTGCCGACACCAATAATATCCATCATAAGATGGTAAATTTACATCGAGTAAAACAATATGTGGATCAAACGCAGTAAACTCCTCTACAATTTGATCAAAATCCTCTATGGTGTGCACCTCGTAATGGTATTTCCTTAAAGTATCTGCAAGCAGAGATGCAATTTTTCGATCATCCTCTACAACTAACACACGATGCGTCGTCACAATAATCCTCCTCCACAAAAACGGTTCTTACTTTATCATATCAAAAAAGAGTCCAACATACGTCAGACTCCCTTCCATTTATCAATAAATTAATAGAACAAGCTCTTCTTTTGTAATACCACCGAAGTATTTAAATACTTCTACGTTTTCTAAGAGAGTCTAACCTTTTACTAACTCGGTTATTTTTTTGCCTTTTTTCTATTTATAACATATTAAATACTTAAATAAGTGTTATACCGTCAATAATTCTAAAATAGCCTTTGCCACTGGTCTAGATATTTTTGAAAATATATCTTCCTTAAATGCTTTTTCTAAATGAGCATTATCAATTAATTTAAGAATACCAATACATCTTTAGCTGTTCTTCTTTTCTCTCTTTCATTTATAAATTCAAATAACTCTATCATCAATTGAAAAAAGAACTTTGAATAAGAAAAACATAGGGAGATTTTAGTCTTTCTATGTTTTCATTCTTATTATTTATCTGTTTGTTTTTGCTTTTTTTTCAAATACTCCGCACGTATTTTTTCAAGTTGCTGCTTTTTATCAAATTTAGCAGGCTTGTTGTTTTCATGATATTTTGTCACAGCTACCTGACCTTTTGTATCCAATTGATATTTCCCCACTTTGTTCACCTACTTTTCTTGTCTTTAAAGAGAATCTATTCAACAAATATAATATACCTTATTTTACTGAAGTAAACCTTATTAGTGTACTGCTAACCTTGCATATATAAGTAAAAGCATTAAAAACTCAGTAACTAAGTTTATAGAGCATTCATCTTAGTTTCAAAAAAGAGCCCAACATATGTCAGACTCCCTTCCATTTATCCAGGTTTAACAGTCTGTAATACCCCCACCTCATCATTTGGGGAAAATCGAGAAAAATAGGTGGGGATAAACAGCCTGTAAATCCCCGATTGGTTCGGACCAACAGGATGTTGGTCACTCAGGCATTGGCGCACGACGCGGCGTTAAATGACTGGGTTCCATTTTCAATCAGTGGGCGATGAAGGAATCAACACAGACAGATTTTTCACTTTATTAATAAATTAGTTGAACAAGCTCTTCTTTTGTAATACCACCGAAGTATTTTGGTACGTCTACGTTTGTTAAGGCTGCTTCAATACCTTCTTTGCTATATGGCTTACCAGTTAATAGCTGTTCTACTTCCGCCATATCACCTACACCGAAGAAATCTCCGAAGATTTTCACTTCTTCAATCATCCCTTTGTTCACATCTAAACGAACATCAACACCGCCAACTGGGAAACGATGCGAATGCTTCATATTGAATTTAGGTGATTTACCGTAGTTCCAATCCCATTGTTGGTAACGTTCTTCCGAAAGCTTGTGGATATTTTCCCAGTCCTGATCTGTAAGCTCCCAGTATTGAATATTCTCTTCTCCTTCAAAAATAGAAGCAAGAAGTTCTAAACGGAATTGCTCAACTGTTATCGGATTTTCTAGTAGGTCGATTATATTAGTGACACGACTACGGATGGATTTAATACCTTTAGATTCAATTTTTTCCTTACTTACCTTTAAGGCAGATACAACAGCATCTATTTCTGTATCAAACATCAAAGTTCCATGGCTAAACATACGTCCCCGAGTAGAGTATTGTGCATTGCCAGAGATCTTTTTCCCTTCAGCCAAAATATCATTTCTTCCGGACAGTTCTGCATTTACACCCATTTTTGCAAGTGCATCTATAACAGGCTGTGTGAATTTTTTAAAGTTACGGAAGCTTTCACCATCGTCCTTTGTTAAAAAGCTATAATTCAGGTTTCCTAAATCATGGTACACAGCACCACCACCAGAAAGTCTACGAACCGGGATAATCCCATTTGTTTCTACAAAATCAGTATTTATTTCTTCAATCGTATTTTGGTTTCTCCCAATAATAATGGAAGGCTGATTTATGTAAAACAGAAGAAAAGAATCCTTTTCAACGTCCATTGTGTTTAATGCATACTCCTCAATCGCTAAGTTGATACGTGGATCTGTAATTCCTTTATTATCAATAAAATACATGTTCATCTCTCCTTTAAGATTATTTTATCAAAAGTTCAGCTAAGATGTTGACAAATTGAACTGTGTTATAATACAATGATAATAATAAAGTTAGTTATATAACAGATGGAGGTGGAACAACTATGTTAGAAAACGTAATTGAATTTTTCCGTAACCTGCCCGCTAAGAAATGTGCAACATGTGGTGAAGCAATTGAAGAACAACATGAATGCTACGGGAACCACTGTGATAAATGTACGACACTTTAATAATTGAAAGAACTACCCACTAGATACTCCCCTTTCTAGTGGGATTTTTGATCTTATAAAAAAATAAACATAAGCAAACACCCCAAGAATGAAATCCTTGGGGTGTTTGCTACTTATTATAAAATTTATGCTTTTACAGGTTCTCCGTTGAATACTTTAAGGTCCATCGGTGCGGCCATGAAAGCTTGAGCTTTTTGAATGAAAGCAGTGAAATGTTCACTCGTATTATGGACTTTAGTAGCCTCTACATCTTCCCAAAGCTCTACCATTGTATAATGGTGATCTTGATCAGTAGATTTCATCAAATCATAGCTAATGTTGCCTTTTTCAGCTCTTGTTGCTGCAAGAAGTGTTTTGGCTTCTTCCAAGAATGCTTGTTCTTGATCCATTTTTACCTGGAGATGTGCATGAATTATAATCATTGTTATCATCCTTTATGTTAGATTATTTAAACTTAAGACTTACAATTGATAAGATCCGATTCAATTGAAGTTGAAAATTCTAGTATTCACTTATGTTATTTTGCATACGATTAAGCATGTCAGATAGGGATTCCAATTCTTCTTGGTTAAAATCATGAAGCATTTGGTTTACGAAATTAACCTTTTCTTTTTTGTAACCAACAATTTGTTTGCGCCCTTCCTCTGTAAGACGAACAAATATCACTCTATTATCGTTAGGATTTCTTCGTCTAGCGACCATTCCGTTTGCCTCAAGTTGTTTTAGATGACGAGTAATAGCAGCACTATCTATATTAACAGCTTTTTGCAAGGTCGACTGATTGATTTCATCTGTTTCATAAAGCTGATGTAGCAATTCATAGCGTGAAGAGCTAATGCCTGTGCACCGTTCAAATTTAGGGCTAATTTGATTATTAAGCCCTTTAAGCAGATGTAAGATTTGTTCATGATTAGATAGTGAACAACGCATCATTTGACCTCCTAAATAGTTTTATGCGGTCAACATATACGAGTGTCTACTACTTTATTGAAACCTCAATTATTGACCTGTCAATAAAATATAATACAAAATTTTTTAAAGTACAACTCGAAATGGTAACTTATCCACCAATTTATATTCAAAAGGTTCTATCTTATTTCCAGATCGTAGTTGTATCGACAGGCAGACGATACGATTGATAACCTTCATTAACGGCTTTACCAATGGAAATTAACATAATCGGTATATAACGTTCTTTGTCCAGACCATAAGCTTCAGCAATCTTATCTTTCTCATAACCACCGATAGGATTCGTATCATACCCGTATGAACGAGCTACTAGCATAAGTTGCATGGAAACAAGACCTGCATCTAGCATAACTATATCTTTCATTTGCTCATCGGACATATTTTCATAAAACGGTTTAAAATAATTTAATTGAGCTTCTTTAACTTCTTGAGGCATATATCCAAGTTGAACCGCTTTGCTAAATATCTCTTCGGCATAATCAAAATTATTTCGGTCACCAAAGACAGCAATCACCGCAGATGAACTTAATACTTTATCCTTGTTGAATTTGGCAAGTGTTGCAAGCTTTGCTTTTCCTTCTTCGCTGTCAATGACTACAAATCGCCAAGGCTGAAAATTAATAGAAGATGGGGCTTTTGAAGCTTGAGCTATAATTTCGCTCATTTCTTCACGGCTGATTTTAACCGCAGGGTCATATACCTTAATGGAACGACGGCCGTATACGATTTCATTGAAATCATTTGTTTTTTGATATTTATGCATGTGTATATACTCCTTTTTCATAATATATTAATTGACCTATCAATTATTGATGCATCAACTAATATAATATAAATTTGAGAAATTTGCAATACAAAAGCTCAATTACCTAAATTTAATAATCAAAAGGTGCTGTCTAGTAGTAACGTTTCAAAAGAATCTTGTTATACGCCAATTTGCCAATCTTTTATCAAGAGTAATTTTCTCATAGAAAAACTGCATCGCAATTGTTAGATTGTGTCTAACAATTCGATGCAGTTAAAGTTTATAGAAGTTTACTGAATATGTTTTAACGAAGTGTATCCAATACATTTCCAATTGGTTTAGCGTAGTATTCTTTTTTCCTTCGCTTCTTTTAACCACATTGGAAATTCGTCTAATAATTGATTGTATAACTCTTCATCTGACACTTTCTTTAAGTCATCTAAATGGAAAAAATTAGCATTATCTACAATTCTTCCTTCCATCGTATCTAATTTTCTTAAAACGTCAAAGTTGGAGTCACCTATGCCGACAAATTGCCAAAAGATAGGTTGGTTAGATGATTCTACGATGAATTTTTTTATACCTGGCTTACATCCACCATCATTGATAAATACTAAGAAAACGGGGTCATTACTAGGCTCTTCTATTATATACTTCCTTATAACATCTTCCATCACTTTCGGTTCATCATTTCTTCCGAATTTATGAATATTTTCGTTCATTAGAATCTGCTTTTCTACGTAACTTGTAAAATCTTTTTCAGTAACTGATGGCAACCGTGAAAATTCGTTGTCATATACCCAAACATCTAGCGAACCATCATCGTCAAATTGACTAGCTACCGCTAATACACGTTCCACAGCATCTTGAACAATACCTTCTCTATATAACTTCCGCATAGAACCTGAAATATCCAGTACGATTCCGACTTTAGCCACGACATCTGTTAATTTCTTCTTTTCCAATACAATGCTAGCTGCACTCTTTTTTAATGAAATTGTACTCATATTTTCCCCCCTAAGTGTTTTCTAATTCAAGTATACAGAATTTTTAGTATTTTACGAGTATATACTTAATTTTCTAATTTACTTTTTAATTATGGAAATCAGTAAGCTGTGAAATGAGTCAATTTCATAATTATTTGTTTTAATTATGAAATTGAATATTTCCATTAAATCACGCCTGTTTATTCGTTTATTAAATCCAATTCCATCGATTGCAGTGAAAGGCGGCGACTCCAGCAGGATGAGGGAGACAGATGAGACACCCCAACGGACGCGTAGCGGCGGGGATGGCTCATCGCTCCCCCTGCGGAACGCGTCCGCCTGAAACGGAAATCCAGTACCTATTAAGAGATCTACTTTTTAAAGTATCTGGATTTCAAGTATATAAATTTATACTTTCTTTTAGTTGCTATACCCATACCACGTGATCTTTATAGAGGTTGTACTAAACTTAGGTACTACTCACATCGCTGGTTGCAGTGAAAGGCGGCGACTCCAGCAGGATGAGGGAGACAGATGAGACATCCCAACGGACGCGTAGCGGCGGGGATGGCTCATCGCTCCCCCTGCGGAACGCGGCCGCCTGAAACGGAAATCAGCGATAGCTTTAAATAGATCTACGCACCAAATTACTAGTATCTTAGGGTTCATAAGTCTCAAAAATTTTATTCTTCAAAACAAAAACCCATCTCTTTTACGAGATGGGTTCAAAAGCTTAAGCTTCAACTGTTTCTTTAGAGTGACGTTTTTTGAATAATAGCATGAAATAACCCAAAGTTAAGGCAAGACATACTATCATGAATCCTAATAACACACTGTTAGTTGACCAGAAATTGCTTATGCTTCCCGTAGAAATGGAAGCTTTAAAGCTTTGGACTGAATAAGTCATAGGTAAAAATTTATTAAAAATTTGTAAAGGCTGCGGTATTAGCTCTAATGGGAACGTACCTGCACTAGTTGTCAATTGAAGTATCAAGATGACAATTGCTACAAAGCGACCTGGATCACCTAATACCGTTACAAGTAATTGGACAATAGCCAAGTAAGTAAAACTTGTAATGATTGTCGATAATATAAACAATCCTACACTTTGTGTTTCCAATTTTAAAGCGAACAATGCGATAGCTACAACTACTAGAGATTGAATAATCCCAACTATCCCTAATACCGATACCTTACTTATAAACCAAGATGAACCACCTGTAGGTTTAATCGCCGACTGGACAAAAGGAAATACAATAGATATAAGTAATGCACCTACAAATAATCCAAGAGATAAGAAGTAGGGTGTAAATCCTGTACCATAGTTCGGTACTTCGTTCACTCCTTCGACTTCCACGTCAACTGGTGACGCTACCATGTCGTAGGTTGAATCATTTGCTGAAACCTCTTTCGATTGTTCACTAGCATCCTTTAAGCTCGATTGTAAAGTCTCTGTTCCTGCTGCTAATTGTTCTGTTCCCTCTGTTAGTTTCGTTGAGCCATCTGCTAGCTCTCCAGATTTCTCTGCTAATGTTCCTGTACCTGTTTCTAACTGACTTGAGCCAGATGCTAATTCATTTAAACCGGCTACTAAACTATTGGAACCTTCATATGCTTGTTGCATACCTGTTGTTAAATCACTCATTTTCGATGCAAGTGTACTAGTTCCTGTTGCTAAGCTTGCGGAACCTTCCAATAATGCACCTGAAGAGTCATTTAATTGTGAAATCCCTTGTTGTGCCTGTGTATAACCTGCACTCAGCTGATTTGCGGCACTGCTAACTTGAGTTGTACCTGTTGATAGAGCCGCTGTACCATTAGCTAGCTTTTCTAAACCTGCCGATACTGTAGAACTGCCAGTCTCTAACTGTTTCACTGTTTCAGTTAATGCTGCTGCCTGTTCAGCTGGTAATGATTCTGATAGCTGATTTAACTGTTTCGATAACGCTTGAATACCAGCAGTAACCTGTGTAGAACCTTCAGATAACTGATTTGCGCTATTATTAATAGCTGCACTGCTTGATTGTAATGTAGCTAATGATTTTAGTAATTCTTTTTCTTTTTCACTTAATAATTGATAGCTTTCGTTTAGTTTAGCTACTCCACTTGTATACGTTTGAATTCCACTGTTTAATTGGTCTGCACCTGTAGCAGTTTGATTGACTCCAGCTGCTAATTGCTTTGATCCATCTGTAAGTGAGGTTAATCCACTATTTAAATCGGTTGAACCTGTTGCAGCTTTCTGTATCCCATCCACAACTGTACTAGTGCCATCTCGAAGTTCGATTGTACTGCTAGCCAATTGTTCTAAATAGCCTTTCAAATCGGATGCGCCTGTATTAATTTCTACTGCACCATCTTTTAATGCACCTGCTCCATCCGATGCTTCAGCAAATCCGTCTCCCAATTTCGTAATAGAATCAAATAATTGTTCCGCATAGGTTGCAGATACTTGCTTATTTACTTCTGCACGAATTCGGTCCATTGCGGTTTCACCAATTTGAGAGGAAAGGAAGTTATATCCTTCATTTGCTTTGTACGTAATGACCATTTTTTGTGGTTCTTCATCTAATAATGTTGTTGCATGTTGAGAAAAGTTTTCTGGAATCTCAATTAATAAATAATAATCCTCATTTACTAACCCTTTATCTGCTTCTTCCTTTGAAACTGAAACAAACTTAAACTGTCCACTATCTTTTAACTTCTCTGATAGGTCATCCCCTAAAGTTAAACTAGTATCGTTATACTCAGCACCCTCATCTGCATTTACTACTGCTACCGGAAGATCACTTAAATTTGCATAGGGATCCCAAAATGCCCATAGGAACATTCCCGCATACATTACAGGTATAAACAATACTGCAATTATGGGAATGAGTAGCTTCCTATTTGTGAAAATACTTTTCCATTCTGATTTAATCATTAATATTCCTCCTAATACTGTGTGACCAATTTGTTCAATTAGTCATTTCACTCCAAAAAATTAGTCTCAAATAATGAGACTATGGAAAATAGTGTCTTGAAAAAAGTCTGTAATTTCCTGTTCTGTTAAAGGTTTTTCATGAGTTAAATTCCAGTCGTTAACAAACGCCAAATACCCTTTTAATAGTAAATATGCAACTAGTTCACTATTTACCTGGCGAACTTCTCCTAGATTCATATACTTATCAATCTTCTGTTTGATAAAAGAAACAATGGCTTGCTCTATTTGCGCCTTCACCTGCTTTACCGCTGGCGTTCTCCATTCCTGTTCTTCCGCAATAATTTTAGCAAACAATTGATGAGTATCCCGGAATTCTAGCATTTTCATCAAGGCTGCATACGCATTTTCTTGGAAAGAAGCATCTTCTTTAATCACTTTTGTCGCTTCTTGTTTCATCTCAGCAATAATGCGAAGGACAATTTCCTGAAAAAGGACTTCTTTATTTTCAAAAAAAGTGTAGATTGTCCCTTTCCCAACATTCGCTATTTTAGCTATTTGCTCCATCGTAGTAGCTTTATAGCCAAAAAGAGAAAAAGATTTTGTCGCAGCCTCTAATATTTCCTGCCTACGATCCATTCTTATTCAACTCCTATAAAAAAATGACTAGAAAACCATTTCGGTCATCTAGTCATTATAATACACTCATCTTAATTCTTTGGCAAGCCTTTTATTCATGATTCATATGACTCATTGAATCATCACTTTCATCCGGGATCACTTTACTCATATCCGGTTCTCCAACAATCAGTTCCTGCTTCGGCATAACATGAAGTCCCCTTGCATTTGTATGGGCAAACATATAATAGACTCCATCATGATCAAATGAATAATTCGCTTCATACACGCCATCCTCGGTTAAATTTCCCTCTACCATATGACCTTCCTCACGCAAGCCTGATTCCCACACTTCAAATTCAACGGTTGCATCATCTACAGCTTCATCCGATTGTGTTACTTTTGCAGATAATACAACATCATCTACGGATAGTGTTTCTGCCGTTTGGATGTCTACTACCACTTCTTCTAGTGTACCTTCATTATGATGTGTTGCGTTACTCTCTGTTGCATCTTTATCCCCACACCCTGCTAGTGTCATTGTTGCTATTGCAAGTACTGCTAATGTTTTTTTCATAAAAATGAATCCTCCCAAATTGGTAATATTATATAAACGGCAGTTCCTTTTTCTACTTCACTTGTGAATACTAGTCTACCTTTTTGCATTTCGATAAGTTGAGAAGCAATAGATAACCCAAGACCAGTTCCCCCGTCTGCACGACTTCTCGCTTTATTGACACGATAAAATCTTTCAGTAATATGCGCTAAATGCTCTGGTGCAATTCCACAGCCTTCATCTTTAATATGAATAGTTGTTTCGTTTTTAGCTATTTCATTTTCTATAGTTATAGTGGATGAAATAGGCGAGTAGTGAATAGCATTTTCTAAAATATTGATCAATATTTGTTTGGTCATCTGCTCATCCGCTTTTAGAATTGTTTCCTCGTCTATTGTAACAGTAAACCGAATTTGCTTCTTGTCTGCCAATGATTTTACTAACTGCAATACCTCGCGAACAACCTCCGATAATACTAATGGAGACATATCAATATCGTGATTCTGTTCAGAACGTGCTACTGTGAGCAAATCATTTGTCAGTTTCTGCATACGATTAGCCTCTTGTACAATAAGTGCATAAACCTCTTTTTTCTTTTCCTCTGGAACGAGCTCCTGTTCAAATGCTTCACCATATCCTTTTATATAACTTATTGGCGTACGTAGCTCATGAGAGACAATAGATAAGAAATCTCTTTTCTTCTCGTCCTCCTGTTGAATAGACGTTGCCATTTGGTTAAAGGTTTTTGCAAGCTCTCCTATTTCATCAGAGGATTTTACTTCTACTCGCGTTTCATATTTCCCAGATGCCATTTCATTGGCAGCTACTTTAAGTTTATCTAACGGAACAAGAACTTTTTGCAATGTCTTCAAACTGATCCACGCCATTATTAGGAGTAGAAGTGATACAGTTATCAATAGAAAAATTACATCCTTCGAAGCCATTTCCGTCATTTTCGTTAAAGGTACATATACATAAATAATGCCTTCCAGCCTATTTTCATCAACTAACGGATAAATAACGGATACAACTTCCCGATTAAACCTTCTCTCATAACCACGTTTAATAACCGCTTCACCACTAATAAGCTCAGCGCGTTCTTCAGGTCCTATCAATGTCTCATAGTCTATATCAAATGGCAGGCAAGCACTGAGTTCCCGAGGGTTTCGAACAGTAAAAACTTCTACGTCTGAAAAACGATTGAAGTCTTCTGTTTGTTTGATGAACTCATTTGTAACTGCTCCACCCTTGTACGTACTTTGTAAATTTTCTGCAACCTTCGTCATGGAGATTTCTGTATCCTCTACATACAGTTCCTCATATAGAAAATTAGTGAATATTACTAAGAACACAACAGTAATAGCTATGAATAAAAGAAGCAGCATCCAAATTTTTACGGATAGCTTTTTCATTCGACAACCTCAAAGCGATATCCAATACCCCACACTGTCTCAATATATTTCCCTGCCTGTTCTCCGAGCTTCAGACGAAGTGTTTTAATATGCGTATCAACAGTACGAGTTCCACCTTCATATTCTATTCCCCAAATTCGTTCTAATAACTGCTCCCTGGAAAAAGCTTTCCCTTCGTATTTCATAAATATATGAAGCAGTTCATATTCCTTTAACGTCAGTTGGATTTTTTCCTGATTAACTGAAATTTGTCTACCTATTAGATCATGTTCAATAACTCCTGCTTTTTGTTGCTCATTTGTTGTATAAATACCAGCTCTGCGGAATATGGCATTTATACGTGCCATTAATTCAATTGCAGTGAAAGGTTTAATGACATAATCATCCCCGCCAAGCTTTAAGCCTTTAACTAAATCCGTCTTAGCATCTAACGCTGTTAGAAATATAATCGGTACGGAAGAAAACGTTCGAATCTCCTTACAAACTTCAAACCCACTCATGTCAGGCATCATCACATCTAGGAGTATTAAATCTACCTTGGAGGTTTGTACTAGTTCAATTGCGGATTCTCCATTTTCCGCATGAAGTACATGATGACCCGCCTGATGTAAATGCAGTTCAACTAACTTGCGCATTTCTCGTTCATCATCTACGACTAATATAGTAGTCATCATTCAACCTCCCTGACGATTAGTTGGAATGGACCTTTTCCTACCTGCAGTTTTTTTGTAATTTCATCGGATTGGATAAAATATATTTGATGGTCATCATAGCCGGCAAGTACCATATTTTTCCCAAAAGAGCTTATCCAAAACGGGTTTGCTCCTGCTTTCATAGAGTTTAAAACTTCTCCAGTTTCTGATAATTCATAAACTGTACTACTTCCATGACTTACTGTAAAAATATGTCCATTTGCTGCTCTTGCCATATTTATAGGCATTAATGGAGCCTCAATTTCTCCTATAAGTTCGCCTGTTTTTATATTAATTCTTTTAATGGAGCGATTTGGACTGCTACCTGCACCATGCCCACCAAGCCAAAGTTCATTGTTTTGTATAAAAAGACCATGAGATGATGTCGGAATCATCCACTCATCCACTTGTGCCAAATTCATAGACAGTACAGAAAGGACTTCATCCTTAAAGTTAACTACAAAAATATGGTTTCCATCAGAAATCATGGCCATTGGATAATTACCAGTAGAATTGGTCTGTAGTTTTTTCCCCTCAATGTTATAGAGAGAAATTGTATTATCCTGCCCATTCGCTATATAGATTTTTTCTTCATATACATACGCATTCGTAGTACCCTCACCTACATCAATCGAAGCTATCTGTTTACCCGTGGACAATTCTATTAGCTTTGCCTTCTCAACGGTATATCCATAAACCAGAAGTAAATCATCCGTCACTAAAGCAAAACCAGTATAGGCCTCTTCTAGCTCCCACGATTCGAGTATCTCAGCCTCTTCAGAGATAAAATCAATACTTCCCCCTAAAATGTTCAAGCTAGCAACAAAATCAGTATCTGAGGGGATGGCTGGAAAACTTGCCTCTGAACACCCTCCAATAAAGCAAAGTAACAAAAGTATATATAACTTTTTCACCAATCCACCCCCATTTCTTCCATTATAACGAGAACATGTGAAAAAAGTTTGAAATAAACTCTAACTTTTTTGAGTTTCTCCAAACTGAGTTAGAGTTTCACAAAGCGAGTATAGCTCCACAAGAAAAAGCGTGAGTGCCTTTTAAGATCAAAACCGTTTTCTATCGTTTTTGGTGGGCTTTTTGACAGATTTGATATTTTACTATTACCTACTATTTTTTTAGAAAGACTGATCGTGACTGATGTCACGTTCAGTTTTTCTTTTTTAAGTAATCTTGCTGCAAAACAACGATTATAGTTTGATATTATCCCAACATTAACTTTGAAAAATCCATTCGTTTAAGCGATAGGCTATGCCAAATCTTATTATTGAGTACTACCCTTTTGTTGATTGAAGTGAAAGGTGACGACTCCTGCGGGAAAAGCGTTAAGCGAAGACCCTGCAGCCAAGCGAGGAGGCTGAGGCAACGCCCGCGGAAAGCGTCCACCTGTTTCTGCATCGCTGCGCTTGCTTCGAAACATGAAAGTGCGTTGGAACGGAAATCAGCAGCAATAATTTATAATTGTACTCTTTAAAATAACAGGCACACTGTTAAGGCACACAAATTTTATACATTCTTTAAAAAAATGCCCTAAACATCTAGAGGATGTTTAAGACATTTTACCTAACTATTATTTCAAATGTTTTAAAACGACATCAGCCATTGCGTCGACAAATTGGGCCTGTGCATTTGGCATTTCAGGGCGTACATATGTCGCTCCGATATCATCACATACTACTTTACATTCGTAGTCATTGTCATAAAGAACTTCTAAATGTTCTGCTACGAATCCTACTGGAGTGTAAACAAATGTAGTATATCCCTTTTGTTCGTGTAATTCACGTGTTAAATCTTGAACGTCCGGACCAATCCAAGGCTCAGGAGTCTGTCCAGCACTTTGCCAGCCGACTGCGTAGTTTTTCACGCCTGCTTCTCCGGCAATTAAGTCTGCTGTTTCTTGCAATTGGTCTGGATATGGATCGCCTAGTTCTTTAATTTTTTCTGGTAGTGAGTGAGCAGATACGATTAAGCATGCCTTTTCGCGTTGCTCCTCAGTCATTTCTGCAAATGCTGCACTTACTTTATCGCTCCAGTACTGGATGAATTTTGGTTCATCATACCAGCTTTCAATTGAAGTAATTTTTAAGTTGCCAAGCTTTTCTGCTTCCTCTTTAATACGACCATTATAGGACTTAATAGAGAATGTTGAGAAATGAGGTGCTAATACCATTGATACTGCTTCTGTGATGCCATCTTTGTGCATTTCTGCTACTGCATCTTCTAAGTAAGGTTCAATATGCTTTAAGCCAATATATAGCTTGAATTCAATTTCATCTTGTAATTCATTTAAACGGTCGCACAATCCTCTTGCTTGGCTTTCTGTGATTTTAGCAAGCGGTGAGATCCCGCCTATTGCTTCATAACGACCAGTTAAATCAGCTAGTTGCTCATCACTTGGTTTACGACCATGTCTGATATGTGTATAATATCGTTCAATATCCGCTTCTGAGTATGGGGTTCCGTACGCCATTACTAATAATCCCATTGTTTTTTTCATCATATTCACCTCATAAAAATTTAGTTTGATTTTGCTGCGATTAGTTCTTTACTATAATCATGAACAAAGGAAGTTAAACGTTTAAGTGTGTCTGGATCTACTTCAGGGAACACCCCATGTCCTAGGTTAAAGATATGTCCTGGCTGTGCCACACCTTGCTCTACAATAATTTTCGCACGCTTTTCAATCTCTTCCCAGCCACCAATTAGATAAGATGGATCTAAATTCCCCATCAATGGCTTCGTAAGTCCTTTTGCACGGGCTTCTTCTATAGATAAACGCCAATCTATCCCAACCACATCTACAGGAAGGTCATGCCATTCCATTGCTAAGTGGCTAGCACCGACACCGAATGTAATAAGCGGCACGCCTGTTTCACGAAGCTCCGTGAAAATACGTGTCATCACCGGTTTGATGAAAATACGGTAATCCGCTACATTTAAAGCTCCAACCCACGAATCAAATATTTGAATAGCCTTCGCCCCAGCTTTAACCTGTGCTTTAATGTATACAATAATCATATCAGCAAGCTTGTCCATTAGCGCAAACCAAGCTTGTGGCTCTGATACCATAAATGCTTTCGTTTTGTTATAGCTTTTAGAAGGTCCCCCTTCAATCATATAACTAGCAAGAGTGAATGGAGCCCCTGCAAATCCGATTAATGGAACATTGAGCTGTTCAGTCGTTAATAGTTTTATCGTATCCAATACAAATGGCACATCATCTTCAGGAGATAAATCCCCTAAGTTCTCTACATCTTGAACTGTACGGATTGGATTTGAAATTACAGGCCCAACTCCATTTTTAATCTTTACATCTACGCCTATTCCAACAAGCGGTGTTACAATATCTTTATACAAAATTGCTGCATCAACGTTATAATTTTCTACTGGTAAACGTGTAACATAAGCACATAATTCAGGCTCATGCGTAATTTGTTCTAAAGAGTATTTTTCTTTTATTTTTCGATATTCAGGTTGTGATCTTCCAGCTTGCCTCATAAACCAAACTGGCGTGTGATCTACTTGCTCTCCTCGTGCCGCGCGAAGGAGTGTATCGTTAAATTTAGTCATTAAAGGAACCTGCCTCTCATTATATAAACGTACTATTTTCTATACGTTTCAACTATAGACGTTCTTATTTCTAAAGTATAGCCATATAGTGTATTTGTCATAAAATTGTCCTGTTTCAGTGTAGTTAGGTAGGTAATATGTTTCTTAAAGAGCTATTATGGGAATGATAAAGTAAAAAGAAAAGGGGAGGTATCCAAATGAATTTATATATGACATCCGGTACACCGGAGTTTATGCAATCCATAAAAAAGAAATACCAGAAAGAAGAGCTCTTCTTATTACACGGGACTGGTAACTCTGTCCTTATCCACGAAACATCTAACAAGACCGTTTTTCAAGTGCCAAGAAAATACGAAATTTTAGAGTCTGCTGGACAGTTCTCTCATAAAGGTTACTTCGTCCTTCACAATATACCCCTTTCAGATGAAGGGAAATCCATATTTGAATATAAATATACAAATTTAAGTCCAACCGCTCAAAATGAACCTGGATTTATCGCTCTTAGAGTTCTTAAACCTATCAAATCCGATACATATATCATTATGTCGGAATGGTCTGGTCCAAGCAGCTACGAAGTATGGGAAAAATCAGTCGATCTAGACTTTAGTATAGTTGCGGATAAACAAAATCTATTCACAAGCGCACCGTACATCTCAACTTATCAATCCACACAAGAAGAGGAAGCTATTTAAAGCTCCCTCTTTTTTCTTGCTATAACTTACTAACTCGTAAAGTCAATTCAGAAACAATTATCATCATAATCGGAATAAGGATTAAATCCATTATAAACCCAGCTTTTACTAGGATTACGACCAGTACAAGGATTGCCTGAATCAATTGGATAATTCGGATTAAGCGGTTATTTGCTTTTTTTCGCGTTCCTTCATCAATAGGAAACAGCAGATCCATTCGGAATTCATATCCCGACGATAAGGACTGGCGCAGTTGAATTACCGTAGCAAATGACAGTGCACTAGTAAAAATAATCGCAACGATCGGAAACGGGATGAAAATAGATCCAACAATCGCAAGTGCTGTAAGGCGAACCCACAAATAAAAGTAATCATTCGTACGGACAAACGTACGTAAAACTAAATAGAATTGTGTATTTTTTTGTTCATAAGGTGCAAATTTGTACAGAATATCAAGCCATTTTCTTCGCTTTGTCATACCCTGAATATGCGGAACATCCGTAAAATAATTAGCAAAACGATAAAATCGCATCATCCGTGCCTGCTCCACATCAATGAAATGATCAAAAGGAAATGGTACTTCTGCTTTTTTCTTCTTCCAAGCTATTAAATACAGTACTTGAATAATAACGACTGCAAGTAAAAATAAATAGCTACCGCTCAGTAAAAAGTATAAACCTGCGAACAATAATATCATTCTCATAAAGTAATCTACCCAAACATTTTTACCATTGGATGCCCATCGATATTGGAACTCCGTTTGTATACTCCAATACTTCCATATAAGGATTGCACCGAAGAAATACAAAATTTCCCCTGATGTGGATCCTGCTATTCTTGTTAATAATGGTATCGAAACGACTAACGCCGCTAATGGTACAACGATGGACGAAAAGAATGTCCATGTAAGGGCGAGTTTTAAATATTCGCCTAATTTAGTTTCTAATGGAAGAAAGTAAACACTATCCGCTTTTTTCATCAACGTAACTGGCGTACTTAACGCTATTAAAATACTGACTATGAAGGAAACAACTAAAAAGGCGGGAAAATCCCTTGGAGCTGTATTTAACCATTCACTATACGTATACCCTGCAGCACCTATTACGAATACAATAACAATTGCAATATGCCCAGAAATAATATACTTCAAGTATTTTTGCAGTTCATTAATATAAAATACAAACCGTTTACTCCATACTTCACGCAAATTGTTCATTTTGCTGTTCCTTCGTCATTTCGATATAAAGATCATCCAGTGTTGCATCGGGCATTTGAAATGCCGCTCGTAGATCATCCATTGTCCCTTGCGCTCGAATTTTCCCATTATGCAATAGAAGGATACGATCACAGTATTTTTCTGCTGTAGTCAATATATGTGTAGACATTAATACGGATGCTCCATCTTCTTTTCTTGATTTCATCTGATCTAATAATGATTGAATACCTAAAGGATCAAGCCCTACAAACGGTTCATCGATAATGAATAATGCTGGATTCACTAGAAACGCACACATAATCATTACCTTTTGTCTCATTCCTTTAGAGAAGTGTGCCGGAAACCAATTCAACCTTTTTTCCATCCGGAACTCTTTTAAAAGGGCCTCTTTTCTTGCTTCAAAAACAGATTCATCTAAATTATAGGCCATAGCAGTTAGCTGTAGATGTTCCTTTAAAGTTAACTCTTCATAGAGTACAGGCGTTTCAGGTATATAGGAAAAAGATGAACGATATAGTGCCGGATCCTCTTTCAACGTTTTACCATTAAGTCGAATCTCACCCTTTAATGCATTCATTGTTCCAATAATATGTTTGATGGTTGTACTTTTCCCCGCACCATTTAACCCGATTAATCCTACTAGCTCTCCCTTTTCAATTGAAAAGTTTAAATCATGTAAAACAGGCTTTCTAGTATAACCACCTGTTACGTCTTTGACTTCTAATACAGTCATCTTTCGCACCTCACTTCTTATTTATAAGTTTACCAAAATAATTTCAAAAAATCCTCTATCATCCCACAGCCTGTCCTATTATATGTTAAACTTTTCTTAACGATGAATATGGAGGGTATATTATGAGTGAATGTATTTTTTGTAAAATAATCGATGGTTCTATCCCAAGTGCGAAAATCTATGAAGACGAACATGTTTATGCTTTTATGGATATAATGCCACTAACAAAAGGTCATACGCTAATTATTCCAAAAAATCACAAAGAGAACGTCTATGATTTATCCGAAGAAGAAGCTAGTAACTTGTTTAAGGTTGTCCCAAAAATAGCAAGTGTACTAAAAGAGAGCTTCGGTCCAGTAGGCATGAACCTATTAAATAATAATGGTGCACCTGCAGGGCAAAGCGTGTTCCATTTCCATTTACACTTTATCCCACGCTACGATCAAACTGATGGATTCCGTCCAACTTGGATTACGAAAGAGAAAACATTTACTCCTGAGATCATTCAAAATTTAGCAGTAGAATTATATGAAAAATTGAAGAAGTAATTCTTGCTTTTTTGACGTAGAGCACGTACAATCGATATAAGTTTCTTGCTAACGATCATGAGGATACGTTAGAGGAAAACAACAAACAGAGCTTAGAATAGTTGAGGAGAGATGAGAAAATGAATACGAAGAATTTAGTTTTAATGGCCCTATTAGTAGGTGTTGGAGCAGTTCTTTACATTATTATCCCAGGTATTAATGGTGGGATGAAACCAGATTTTATGCTTACGATGATGTTTATAGGAATACTTTTATTCCCTAATGTGAAGAGTACTTTTTTGTTAGGTATTTCAACAGGAGTTATATCAGGGTTGTTTTCTACCTTCCCAGGAGGATTCGTTCCAAATATCATTGATAAAGCAGTAACAGCCTTTGTTTTTTTAGGACTTGTTTTATTATTAAGCAAGTTGGCAAATAAAGTTGCAGTTGGCGTAGTTCTGACAGCAATCGGAACTCTAATATCAGGTACAGTTTTCCTATCATCTGCAATTTTTGTATTCGGTGCAGGTGCAATTTTCCAAGAATTATTCGTGATTGTAGTACTTCCAGCAATTGCTATCAATGCAATAGCATTCTTTATCATCTATCCGATTATCGTAAATTTGATCAAACGTACTAATTTTGACACTGCACTTACAGCTTAAAATATAAACTATCTGCTTTCCTTTTCGAAGGAAAGCTTTTTTTGTCTAAAATAATATGTTTTAATTATCATAAGGTAAGGAATAATACATATAAGCAAAGGAGTGAATTATTATGAAACTAGCACCATTATTTTGCGGCCTTGCAACTGGTCTACTAGTTGGGGCATCTGCAGTACTTATGACCACTCCAAAATCAGGTATGGAAGTTCGATCTTCCTTTAAGGCTTCCTCCAATGATTTTCGAGACAAGCTTTCCGACATAAAGCTTCAACTAGCAAATGTGAAAAATTCGATAAACAACTTAACGAATTCTTCAAAAGAAGTAGTTCCTAGTACAATTGAAGACATTAAATCTAGTATTGCCCAATGGAAAAATGAAACTGCCCCTCTACAAGCCCAGCTTCAGGCAGAAATTTCATCTATTCAAGAAGCAATGACAGAGCTAGAAAAGAAATTACCAAAAAAACAAGAAGAAACAGTTTAATACGAAATTCGCAAGCAGTCTGAAGGTCTAAACCTATTTCTATCGTTTTCAGTGGGCTTTAGACAGACTTGTTGCTATTTGATTACCGAGTGAATTTTTAGGGATGCTGGTTGGTTGTGACGTCCGTCACAACCAACCAGCATCCCTTTTTTTCAGTAACTCTTATGGCGTTTGTCCCGCATTAACGGGCAGTAGAAAACTGCCCGTAAAAGCCCGAATGGTTCGGGCCAACAGGGTCACTCAGGCATTGCCGCACGACGCGGCGTTATTTGCCTGAGTTCAATTTTTCAATCAGTGGGGTTAAAGCCCCCCACTGATTGAAGTTTCACTTTTTCTGTCCGTCACCCTTCTTCAACTTTTAGAAACAGTTTAATACGTTTTTGGATAACTAGAGAAAAGATACCTTCTTATACGAAGATGCAATTTCGTTCGCTATTTCGCTTCTTTATTTTGTGAACACTTACTATTTCGCTATATTTCCACTAGTATAAAAGAAAATCACCTTTTTCATCTTTCATTTTAGAATAGGCCCCCTAATTCAACAGACGTTTTATCACTATATTAACTTTGACTACTATTATCATCTAAGCGATAAGCTATGCTAAACCTTATTATTGAGTACTACTCACTTAATTGATTAGAGTGGAAGGTGGCGACTACAGCGGGATGAGTGAGACAGATAAGACATCACAAACGACGGAAATCAGCGGTATCATTGTATAGATTCTATTCTTCAATACAAGTAGATAACTAGGTTTATGGAAAGCGAAATTTTAAATAAGGATATATTTCAAATAGTGGTATGTCCTCTTTTTTCTTGATAGAGAAATTTTGAACTACTTTCAATGTGACTAGCAGTACTTATTATTATAAATATAATAATATTTTTTAAATTTGTATTCAGGTACATACTTTCTTGCTATAATGTTTGAAAGAAAATAAATATAGAAAGCAGGGTTTACATGGCAGATCAATTTTATACGATGAAAGAGGCAATGCTCTATAGTCAGCGGATAGCGCAACTATCTAAAGCACTTTGGAAAGCAGTAGAAAAAGATTGGCAAGCATGGATAAAACCTTATGACTTAAATATTAATGAACATCATATTTTATGGATATCATATCACCTACAAGGTGCAACTATTTCTGATATAGCAAAGTTTGGAGTAATGCATGTCTCGACAGCATTTAATTTTTCTAAAAAACTAGAAGAACGTGGGCTACTTTCTTTTTCTAAAAGAGAGACAGATAAGCGTAATACGTATGTAGATGTAACAAAAAAAGGGAAAGTACTTTTAGAAGAAATGTATGAAAATTACCATACTACTCCACACGCAGTACTGGAGGGGTCTCTTCCTATTAAAGAGCTTTATGGGAAATTTCCAGATTTCATGGATGTAACGGCAGTCATTCGCAATGTTTATGGAGATGATTTCATGGATATTTTCGAAAAATCTTTAAAAAATATAGAGGATACATTCAGTTCCAAAGGTGAATAATATGCAGTTTGAAAGCGGTTAATAATTTTTTACAAATAAAGAGGTTGCTTTTTGTTATAAAAAGGATTATCTTATGTATCTAAATCAAATTAATATATAGGAGTTGCATACCTTGCACTGCTGGAAAACAATCAATGTGAAAAAACAATATGGATTAGAGAGATTGTTTATACTATCCTCTTTAGTAGTTATAATGGTTTTTTCATTTGCATACGTCTTATTAGGAATTATTAATAACTCTCATAAATCGGACGATTACTTTTGGATATTCGTGATAGCATTTTTGGGTGTTTATCCACTCCATAAATTATTTCACTTTATCCCAATGTTTGGTCATAGAGATAAAATAAAATTCATCGTCATTAACCAATTTAAATGTGTCCCAACCTTACATTTGCGTATAGTTGAGCCAGTTCGTAAGAGTCGATTTCTTTTCATCTTATTAGCTCCTTTTATATTCGTTAATGTATTATTTATTATCGGAGCTTTAGCAATACCTATTTTTGCCCACTACTTCACTATTTTATTTGCTTATCATTGTGGAATTTGCTTAATTGATCTAATTTATGCAAAAAACTTAAGTAAATCACCAAAGTACGCTTTAATTGAAGAAACGGATGCAGGGTACGAGATTTTAATAGCGGAACCAAACTATTAACAAAATGTAACACTTGTATATCCCCCTAATTGTTTGTTATGCTTAATTAGGATATGAAGGGAGTCTAGACATGATTATATTCACGTTAGTTCTATTCTCAGCGTTTTATTTGATACAAATTAACCGAATGACATATGCTTTAGTAATGTCAAAAGAAATTCCGGAAGAGAAGCATCCGAAGATTTTTCGCACGATCAATATTTTGATCACGATTCTTCTTGTTTCCTTTTATGTTGAGCTAGTTTATACAGTTTAAGAGAAAAAAAGTGGACCCAAATCATGTATATGATTTAGGGTCATTTCTTTTTCTCATACTACCAATTGAGGGGAAACCAAGATCGATTTTTAGGCGATCTTAGTTTCTCCTGTTAAATTAGTAGATAAACGCTGCACCTACAATGATCAATAAAATAAATAGAACTACGATCAAAGCAAATCCAGAGCCACCGTTATATCCGCCACCGTTATATTGTCCGCTCATTTAAAACACCTCCTTTTCCATGTATCCTATGCGGTATTTTAAATATTCGGTAGGCAAATGAACGGGAACTATTTTTGTTTTTATTTCGTTTATGTTATAGTAACAACTGGCAACACAAAGAAGTTAGGAGAGAAAATTTCATGAAAAAAACAGTATTAACATTAACGCTTGCAGCATCTGTTCTTGCTTTAGGGGCTTGTAGCGAGGATTCAGCAGACAGCAGTGAAGTAATTGCAACATCTAAAATCGGGGATATTACACAGAATGATTTGTATGAAGAGATGAAATCATCAATTGGCGATCAAGCATTCCAATTGCTAGCTATTGAAAAAGTACTTTCCAATAAGTACGAAGTGACTAAAGAGGAAGTAACCACTCAATTAGAAGCTGATAAAAAGCAATATGGTGAGAGCTTTGAAGCTATAATCGCTCAACAGGGCTATACTGAAGAATCATACAAAAAATTCTTAGAACTAAACCTATTGCAAGAAAAAGCTTTAATCGAAGATGTTAAAGTATCTGAAGACGAAAGTAAAGCCCAATTTGAAAAAATCAAAGATGAAATTAATGTTCGTCACGTTGTAGTTGAAGATGAAGAAACAGCTAAAAAAGTTAAATCTGAGTTAGATTCTGGTAAAGACTTTGCAGAAGTAGCAAAAGAATACTCAATTGAAGAGCCAGCTCAAACAACTGGTGGAGATCTTGGGTGGATTACAAAAGCTTCTCCGATGGATGAGGATTTCCTAAATGGAGCATTTGCTTTAGAGAAAAATGTTATCAGTAATCCTATTAAGTCAAGCTTTGGTTACCACATTATTGAAGTAACGGATAAGCGTACAATCGAAGAATCATATGAAGATAAAAAAGCAGAGATTGAAAAACAATTGAAGCTAGAAAAAGCAGACCAATCTACATTGTTACCAAAAGTAGCTAAAATGATGAAAGATGCGGATATTGACATCAAAGATGAAGATTTAAAAACATCATTAGATCAATTTCTAGCAGCTGCAGAATCACAAGCACCGGCTGAAGATGCTGAAGCAACTACCGAAGAAGATGCGGAAAAAGATGCGGAAGCAACTGAAAGTACAAAATAATCAGGACAAGTATAATAGAGAGTTGGTCGTGACATTCTGTCATGATCAACTTTTTTTGTTGGCTAAACTAGACAAAAAGGTGCGCTTTCCTTTAAAGTTCAAAACTTGTTTCTACCGCAAAGGTATTTTATTTATTTAATAAAAGACATTACTTCTTCAAAAAGTGATTTCTTATCTTTTCCTAGCGTCATTAAATGTGTGGAGTTTGGAAAAGGCACTATTTCCTTTTCAATCACTTCAGATGTTTTTTCTACTAGCTGCTTATATGCCTTTGCATAATCAGCTAGTCGCTGTTTTTAACCGTTTCTGCGGTACGATCTTTTAGGACGGACATGACAATAAGTCGTTCAATCTGCTCATCCTGTGCTAATTTTAACGATAAAATCCCACCTACTGTTAATCCAATAAGAGAAATCTTTTTATACCCGCGTTGTTCTAGAAAATAGTACGCTTCTTTTATATTTTTCGACCAATCATTTATAGTAGCATTTAAGAGAGCTTCTGGCTTTACTCCATGTCTCTTATATAGCGAGACATAACACGTACAACCAATTTCCCTCAAACTTTTTCACTTCCTCTTTCTATACGATAAATAGTCTAAAAATTTCTTGGCAGCTAGTGAAAGTGACTTTTGCTCTCTCATAGCGATACCTATATCTCGAAAAGCAGGAACTTCAAGCTCTTTCGTTATTATTTTGTAGGGACTACGCTGTAAAATCAATTCTGGTAATATACTAATTCCTAGTCCGTTTTCCACCATAGACATAATGGCATAGTCATCCCATGTCGTAAAATCAACTTGCGGTACGATTTGGTGCTGCACAAAAATTTCGGAGATTTCAGCTTTTGCACCCTTCTCCAATAGCATAAATGGACTGTTCGATAACTCTTTTATTGGAAACTTGTCGCAATTTGCAAGAGGATGATCTTCAGGAATTACTACCAACAAACGGTCTTGCTCCACAAAGATGGTTTCCATTTCACTTTTTATCGGTAGTCGTAAAAAACCAAAGTCGACCCGCCCTTCGATAATCCAGCTTTCGATTTCTGTATAATCCCCTAATAGTAATTCAAAATCAATATCAGGATAATCTTTCTTAAAACTTTTAATTATATTCGGTAGCCAATGTGTCGCAACGCTTGAAAAGGTTCCAATACGAATAATACCAGACTGTATATCGTGTAATTCCTCGATCTGTATCATTAACATCTCATGTTCGTTACAGATTCGTTTTAACTGAGGCAATAATCTTAAGCCATCAGATGTTAAGGTGATACCTGCACGTCCTCTTTCAAATAGTAAAATTCCCCATTCCGATTCTAAATCGTTAATCATACGGCTAATACCAGACTGCGTATATTTTAAATCTTGAGCAGCTTTTGTAAAGCTTCCATATTCAACTGCTTTGACAAAGGCCATATATTTTTGGATATTCATATATTCTCTCCCAGACATCTGATTTTGTCATGTTAAACATGATAAACATTCAATTTAGTAATACATATTAATATGCTATGCTACTACTACTGGAAAATCAAGTTAGAAAGCGATAGGAGCATAGAGATGATTTATGTGAGTGATATTATGGTGAAATAACCCAATTTTATAAAACCCCTCTGCAAATAAAGGTCTATAAAATATTAGAAAGTTAGAGATTGTTTGAACGTGTGGAAACGGATGAGGTCATTTCAATGGATGTATAAAGATAAATAAAAAGTAAAAATGCAAATGGTCAAAACGCTTTTTCTCAATAATAGTAAAAAGACCAAGTTTTATTTATTTGTAACTACTGCAGAAAAGCTCTATAAATCTAAAGATTTCAGCAATGTATTTTAGTAGAAGAATGGATATTAAAGCAGAAAGTACAGTTTTAGAAAAACAAATCATACTTTTGTATTTAGCGATTTTCAGCGTGGTGATGGATGCAAGCTGGATATTTTGTTTGAGGTATACGCACAAATTAGTTTAAGTACTGCTACTCACAAAATTAAATTAATAACAGATTAAGAATCTGCGAAATATAAGATGTTTCGCAAATTCGAAGGAGTATACAATGAAATCTAAAATTCAGTTTATATTATCAATGATCATTTTCGGTACAATTGGTTTAGTTGTTCGGTATATTGATCTTTCTTCGAGCGAAAGAGCTTTACTTAGCAGTTTAATAGGTTGCTTATTTTTAACATTAATATTCATTATCATGAAGAAAAAAATATCATGGAATTTAGTGAAATCGAATGCTTTAATTTTGTTTCTTTCTGGTATCGCATTAGGTGGAAATTGGGTTTTTCTGTACCAATCCTATGACTATACGACAATTGCTAACGCTACACTTGGATATTACTTTGCCCCAGTGTTTGTGATGCTTCTTTCACCATTTATACTTAAAGAACAATTATCATTTAAAAAGATTATCTGTATAATTATCGCGATAATGGGGCTGGTATTGATTGTAGGTGAAGGTGTCAGTGCATCTAATACAAATGATATCCTTGGTCTTTCTTACGGATTAATAGCAGCTGCATTTTACGCTGCATTATTGCTGTTAAATAAATTTATAAAAGGTATGGGGAAACTTGAGTTGACGATAATTCAGCTTGGAATAACCTCTTTACTCCTTATGCCTTATGTTTTCTCAACTTCTGGCTTCGGTATATTTGAAGTATCTAGTTCATCTATACCTTTTATAGTAATTTTAGGAGTCGTCAACACTGGGATTGGATTTTGGTTATTCTTTTCTGGTATGGAGAGATTAAAAGGACAAAGTATTGCAATGCTAAGCTATGTAGATCCTTTCGTAGCAATACTGATTTCGGCAATTATTCTGCAGGAGCAAATGACAGCAATTCAAATGCTTGGTGGTGCATTACTTTTAGCCTCAACATTTGTTAGTGAAATTAAAATCACTCAGATATACAAAACAAGAATTAACAACACCAACTAAATAACGTAATATACACTGGGAAGCATTCGTCTCCCAGTGGTTTTATTTTTAGGTGGTTATTGATTTGATTCGATTCAAATATCAATAGAATTAGCTATCTGAACTAAAATTTCAGGAGTAATCATTTCTGATATTCTTTTATCTGCACTAAACCTGTATTGCAAATTATCTATTTCAAAAACCAGTATGTTTGCACCTCCTATACTCAACAAGTATGCATCGCTTCCACCATTAAGCCTATATTCCTTTATCACTTCTTTATCGTTCAACAAGAAAAAAGCTTTACCCCTTCTTGAAGTAAAGCACCCGTTACTTGAAGAAAAAATAAATCATTTTTGATATTCAATCAACCAACAGTCCTGATATACTCCTTCATGTAACTCATTCTTAGGAAGTATTTTAACTTTTATAAAACCACATTTTTCATAGCATTTTATAGCCCTTGTATTTCTTATTTGAGGGTCCATAACTACTCGGTCTGCTTTTTTATGTTCGATTAAAAATTTAACCATTGATGTAACAAGTAATGTTCCAATCCCTCTATTCCAATACTCTACCTCACCTATAAATTGGTCTGTACCATAAATATTCCCATCATAATACCCATATTCTTTTTTCGTTTCATCATCCAATAGATAGAATTGAATATATCCTATTTCGTTACCATCAAATTCTACAATGCATTTAAATTCATCATCTTCAGAATCATAAAAGACTTTATTAACTTTGTCTAAATCAAAAGGATTATCTCTTCCTTCATAGAATTCAAGAACTGACGGGTTCGAAAGCCAACTTGCTAACAAATAATTATCCTTTTCTTCTAATTTACGAACTTTTAAATACCCATTTTGAAACAACAAAATAATCCCCACTTTCAATTTTAAAAACCTACTAAAGCACCCGTTACTTTAAGTGAAAATTTTCACATTGTTATAATTCAATGGTCACCTTGTTCTTGAAATTTCTTAAGCTCACGAAGACTGCAACTGCTATACTAATAAGTCCACATACTAAAGCAATCCAAAATAAAATCCTTCCGCCAATGGTTGGTGAATTAAAAATAAAACCACTAAATAATATCATAATACAACTTAATAATGCCCAAAATCCTATAGTCCATTTAGACTTATTTTTTATTAAAAGATAACCAACTACACTCAAAATATACAATGTACTAACTATCATAATAGCTGGGAATAGTGGATGAAATTTAGCTGCATAAACAAAATAATCAAGTTGACTAATATCACGACCATTCGTAATCTCAATGTTAAATAACTTGGTAAATGGTGTTGAATACCCCCATTCCAAAGAATTATTGGTTATTGTACTTCCTTCATACCAAGCTATAAATGTTGATACAACTAAAGTTAAGATTCCAACGATAAATTGCAACATATACCTATACAATTTTTGTCCTCCTAGTAAATTCTATTTGTTACCAAGACGGCTTAAATTACTTTCTGTTCCAGTATCTTTCTACTTAATTTCTAATAACGTAAATCAAATATAAAACAATTACACTGACCCACTGTACAGATGCGAACAAAAAAATAGTCTCTATCGCATAATTAGGATCACTTAAAAGCATAACCATAACTACTGGTACCATTACGATAGATATAAAACCTGCTGCAATAAAACACCTATTTAATATACTCAACTGGTATTCATCGTAGTTTGTAGTTCTCTTTATAGTCATACACAGTAGAATAATGACAGTTAAACCTATTATGAAATATCCAATAAATTTCATATTTCCCGCTTTTATAAAATCTGACCATTCGTTCCAAAATGGAGAATTTAGTGTTTGGGTGTGTGAGAGTAAACCTAAGAATTCAATATGATCAGAAGTGAAAATAAAAATGAAAGAATAGACTACGGACATAAAAATTATAAAAATGATATTAGTAAAAGGATTTTTAAATAATGTCATTTTCTTTTACTCCCTTCAAAATCAAATATTTCTTCAATTGATTTATTAAAAAGTTTTGCTAAATCGTATGCTAACCAAATTGATGGATCAAATTTATTCTTCTCAATTGCATTGATAGCTTGACGCGAGACATTTACTTTTTCTCCCAATTGCCCCTGAGTTAGTCCGTAGAATTCCCGTAATTCCTTTACTTTATTTATCATTGATATTCCTCGCTTCATGTAAGGTTAACCTTACACCCACTTTATAAATAAAAGGTTCACTTGGCAAGTAAACCTTACACCTCTTTGTTAAACTAAACTGCTGCGTTACAAGAAAAAGCTACCATTATAGGCAGCCACTTGTTTAACTAAAGCACCCGTTGATTTAAGTACATTGATTCACAAGCTCTCCACTATATTTACCCACTATTTTTCAATAACAATCGATAATTTATAGTTTGCATGTTCGTTTAAAGCATTCAAAAAATCATTCATTACTTCATTAGGAGGATTTGATAGCCATTACTCCATCAAATTTTAATGCTCGGATCCATAAAAACACAGTATATATTATCATTAGTAATATAATTATATATGTATAAATTGATGAATCGTTATCTTTTCCCATTATAATAAGTGAATTATTAAGACCATGAAATACAATAGCAACAATAATAGATTGTTGATTAACAATCAATAAAGAAAGAACCATCCCAATAAAGAATGCATACGTAATTTGTAAAATAGTAGTTTCAAGAGATTGCCCACCAAGAAGTTGTAAGGAGTGAGTTAGAGCAAAGAGCAAACTTGAAGTTAGAACTGCCGACCTAATTCCCTTGGATATAAGTATATTAAGCATAAATCCTCGAAAGATAATCTCTTCTATGAAAGCAACGATCATTATTTGTGTACCCAATATCATAAGTAATTTGTTAAACGAGGAAATATCTATCCCACTGTTCCCAATAAACAAAAGGGCTAAAACTAATAATAACGGGGAACAGAGTAAGACTGTAGTCTTTAAGGGAATTAGTTTGTCCCTAGTAAAATAAGCTCTCCATTTTTTTGTTTTTAGAAGGTAAAAGTAAACTCCACCCGCTAAAGGCACGAGCCCAACATACTGCAAGAGAACATTTGAAGGACTAGTAAGTGTTGAAAAAGCTCCATTTACTGTGAAGAAGAAAATTATTAATAATTCTAAACCTATAATTTTTAGAAAAATTTTAATTTATACCACCATCCTTTTCTTTCCTTTTCTATTTCTATATTTATATTCAATAATCCTACCTAATAGTTGAATAAGGGCTATTTATTATTCCTTAATATTGCAACTCCTTAAATAACACCAAAAATCGCATTAGAAATAATCACTTCTACATCCTTATTAAACTAACCTGCCCTTTAATAAAAATACACCCTATGTCTATAATTCTATTAAATTGGCAAGAATCCTTTTAACATTACTATTTTAGGGTGAATGGAATTGTTACTGTCAAAAGCATGGTCTTCGTTTGAAGCGGAGAAGCGAACAGAGACATATCATTTTTAAGCTTTCTTCTTTAGCCATGTTCCTTCAGCTATTTTTTCATCGATAAAATCCAAAACAGTCTGTAATTGAGTCATTTGACTTTTTACTTTTTCCTTATGTTGGAGCATGCTTGTGATCATTTCAGGAGTCATATTACTTGTTTCAGCAATATCAAGATATAATTTCACTTCTTCTAAACTAAGACTTGCCTTTTTCATACAGAGGATCAGTTGCAACCGTTCAATATCGGATGGTAAAAAGACCCGATGTCCATTCGGAAGCCGTTTAATATTTGGAAGCAATCCAGCTTTTTCATAATATCTTATTGTATCAATGCTCAACCTGGTAAGAGTGCTAGCCTGTTTGATGCTATACATACGTCTGCCTCCTTCTTATAGATAAATTATAAAACATGAAGTCAACTCCAGGTCAAGCAGATTCTTTACTATTGACCTAAAGTTAGCTCCATGTTTTATACTACAGTCATTCACTAATAGGAGGTAAATATAATGTTAATGTCAGAAAAAAAAACAGCACTTGTTACAGGAGCGAACAGCGGAATAGGACTGGAACTTACGAAAAAATTAATCGAGAACGGGTGGGAAGTTGCTGCTTTAATCCGCTCTGAATTTCCAAAGGAAGAGCTAAAGCTCCAACAAAAAATCAGTCAAGGAGATACCCGTATTTATAATGCCGATTTATCTGATTTTACGCAACTTAAATCTACTTTGATGCAAATAAAGGAGAAAGAAACGAAGTTGGATGCTCTCTTCAATAATGCTGGAGGCAGTTTCTCGAAACTCCGCTTTTCACCACAAGGACGTGAACTGCATTATGAAATTCAGACAGTGGTTCCCTTTATCATCACAATGGAACTGCTTGATCTTTTAAAAAGGGGAAAACCGGCTATCGTTATCCAAACTAGTTCAGATGCGTTTAATTTTAAAAAATCTTTCGTGCCGGAAGAATTGTCAAACCCGCCTAAATTTCAGAAACTGATTGGCCCCTATGCATCGACGAAGTTGGCAATCACTTTGTGGACACATGCATTGGCACCAGAACTAAAGCGAGAGGGTGTGACAATTATCAGCATTGATCCAGGCAATAACAATACAATGCGAAAGGGTAGAAATGGAGGTTTGCCATTGATCATGCAGCCGTTCATACGTTTGTTTGGTCCGCATCCTAGTGTAGGGGCAAGCAGGTTGTTTGCTGGGTTAGAGAGGTCCCCGAATGAAGCTGGATTGTATGTCTCAAAAGGAATGCCTGCTGTGTTCAAATTTAAACAGCATGCACCCAAAGTTTTATTACAAGTACAATCTGTCTATGAAAAAGAATTTTTGCCACTATAATTAAGACAAGCAGGCTGTCGAAACTTTCTCGACAGCCTTTTTATTATAGTTCATTTCTTTATAGATTAGAGAAAGCTAACCTAAGGTAGCCACATGGCGAGGGGCGTCCCTAGCGACGTAGCGAATTCAATGGGATTCTTAATCCCGCATTAACTGGCAGTAATACCACCACTGATTAAAGGTTCACTTTATGTCAACTTATCGTTACCAATTCTGAAAGTTATTTTAATTTTACGAGTGTAAAATAACTCAAGACTCTTTTCAAAAAAGATTTTTGGATTTTCTTTTTTCTAGTTAGGTAGTTATGTCCTAATTTATATTGTCTTGCTTCCTTTTCCAAGTCAGCCATCCGTTGCTTTGTATATTCTATATCGTTAATCGAAAACATTATTTTTCTCCTTAAGGAGAAGTCCAATTATATTGTTAAGGTGTGGCTAGCACCATTCCTGTTAGCCACTTTTCACCTAAGTAATGTGTTGGCAACTCCAATTTATTTTTACCTACAAATTTATTAATCTGCTTACCACTATTTTTTGGTATCATCATTTTTTTTCCTCCTTCATTTATTATTTTACCGATTAAACTAATAGCATCATTTTAGTCAACCGGGGTTTTTCTTTCCCCAACCGGTGCTATCCACTTTCGAGATATTCCTTTTTTAATAACTTTCTTCGCTGTTTCATGATCATCATCACCAGCACTCCTTTTCTTGTTATTTTGTTTATATATGCAACACGCAATGCGTGAAAACACCAAAGTTTCTAAAAATGCACACAAAAAAGCACACGCTTCTTTACATAAGCGTGTGCTCATAGAAAAAGAACGGCATAACATGCCGTCCGTATTAATTATTTACAAAAAAATAATTAGCGGTTGGGCACGAAATCACTATACGATTATTTTTTAAAGTTCTAAATGTAGTCATTTTCCGTACCTCCATTTCTAATTTGAATATCTAACTACTATAGGATATCATCACTTATTTCTGAATGTCAACATATTTCTGAATATTTTTATTATTTTTAGAGTATCAGCGTCCAAAGCTAAGTAACTTTCGCAATGGGAAAAACCTATAGATTCTTTGAATGATATGTTAGTACGTCGATTATTATTACTTTGTTCTAAACCAAAGTTTTAAGAAGAAATCGGATTAAAGTCGATTAGTCATTCGACAATTGGACGGCGATTATCAGAGCTGAATACTTTAATTTTCTGGCATTAGTATCTCCCAAACTTTCACTATTTCTTCGACTATCTTGAGCTGTTATTTGAAGAAGAAAAATGCATTACTTCTATTGTAGTAAACCTATTTTAATATAAATATCCAATAAAAAATCACCTCTCAGAAAAACTAGAGAGGTGATTTTAACACTTTTTTATATGAATTCAATAAAATCTCTTATAAATATCAGCAACCTACTTTAATGGAAAGTTATTATCTATAATATTTAACCGGAAATCAACTGTCCATGAACATTATAGTTGGTAACCTATCCAATTGTACTTTAAGGCTTTTACATTATAGTTAGTAATCCAATGTCTTTCTTAATGTGAACTACACCACAATACCAAATAAGGCAATTACAATACCAATTAAAATGACACCGTTGAAGCTTTTACTTAGCCGCAACGAGATCGCAGCAGGTAATACAATAATCGCCGAGACGAGTAGAGCTCCTACAATCGGCATGATTACTGCGATCGTGACACCTGTTAGCACATTAAACAAAATTGACATTGTTTTGGTAGGCAGACCTGCTGTAAAGGCCGTATCCTCATCGAAAGTAAGTACATACATAGGCTTTCGAAATAGGAGATACATGAAAGCAATAATAACAGTCAGTCCCAGCAACACCCATACTTGTAGAACACTAATGGTAACAATAGAACCAAATAAAAACTGATTTATGCTCAAGGTAGCACCGTTATCATTAAATTCCATCAAGACCAATGCTAATGCCATTCCGACAGACATTAAAATCGCAATAGAAATTTCTGAATAAGTTCGATAGATTTGCCGCAAGTATTCTAACAGGCCGGCCACTAGCACTACTACTAAAATATTAGTCAAAGTTGGATTTATGCCAATTAGTAATCCTAATGCTACTCCTGCTAGAGAGATATGAGATAAGGTATCTGCCATCAAAGACTGTCTGCGTAAAATTAGAAACAAACCCAACACTGGTGCGATTATTGAGATAAGGAAGGTGGCTTGGAAAGCTCTTTGCATGAATCCATGGAAAAACATCTCCACGGGGAATCCTCCTTTCGCACCAGCTCAATATGTTTATCTGCGTAATGACGAATTTCTTCATGATCATGTGTAACCATTAAAATTCCCTTAGCATGCTTCTCGCTATTGTGCTTTAATAATTGATAGAACTCCTCCCGGGAACGTGTGTCCATCCCAGTCGTCGGCTCATCCAATATGAAAAGATCAGGATCTGTTGCGAACACTCTAGCAATCGAAATACGTTGCTTTTGTCCACCCGACAGTTCTCCTATCTTTTTATGCCGCATCTCCCACATCCCGACAGATTCTAGTGAACGATGCACATGTTCCTTGTCTGTCTGATCAAGCCTTTTAAACCATTTCCCTCTTTGGTAACGGCCGGATTGTACAAGTTCCAAAACAGTGCTTGGAAATCCTGCATTAAAAGCTGAAACATGCTGTGAGACGTATCCGACGATCAACTTCTCTCCACGAAAGTTTTTAGGTGAGAGCTGGGCACTTCCTTTCGAAGGTTTTAATAAGCCAAGTATATTTCGGAGTAGCGTCGTCTTCGCCGCTCCATTTTCTCCTGTCAGCATAACAAAATCTCCTGCATTCACTTCAAATGAAATATTTTCAAGCAATGGTTCCTCTTCGTATCGGAAGACCAAATTTTTTACGTCAATATAGTGCATAAGTAAGCGACCTTTCTCTTTATTGAATACTTAATTGTAATGCTTCCAAGTTTTCACGCATCGCATCTACATAACCGAGATCTTGAGATTGCAATTCCTCAGATAATACTTCTAAGTCATATAAGACTGCCGTTTCTGTCCCAGTTTCCTTAGCAACGGTTTCCGCAATTGCTGAGTTGGCTCCTTGCTGATAGTAAATTACTGGTACATTATACTGTTCAACTAGATCTCCAATTTCTGCAATGCGAGAAGGGCTCGGTTCGACTTCTGTAGATAAGCCACCAATGGCAATCTGTTCCAGATCATAGCGCTTAGCGATGTATCCGAACGCCTGATGCTGTACTACAAAAATACGATTTTCTGCCCCTTCAAGAGCCGTTTCATATTCTTTGTGCAAAGCCTGAATTTCTTCATTGAAGGCTTTGGCGTTTTCTTCATAGACGCTCTGTCCTTCAGGATCTGCTTCAATAAGTGCATCGCGAATTATATTCACTTGCTCTTGCACTAAAACCAAATCCAACCAAATATGGGGATCTTCATTTTCGTGATCATCAATTATCACTGACACACTTTCTGATTCAGCGTAAGTGCCATGCTCGTCATCTAGCAATACAGCCTTCACTTCAAGACTTCCATTTTCAGCTTTATATTCAAAGAGATTCGTTTCTTGATTGGCCACCGTTTGCCATTCGTCTCCTACGCTTTCACGTGTATACCAGTGCCAATGATTATATTCTGTTTCTTCTTGCGCCTCGGCACTGAGTGTGACAGTATCCCCTGTATGGTAATGGTCTGCCAGTCCACTGATTGTCAGCACCCCAGCTGCGTCATCACTTTTCTGTTCATGCTTGTGTCCAGCTTCTTCTGTATGATTATCAATAATGATTTCCACCGATTCCGACTGGGCATACTCCCTGTGGTCATCGTCAAAGAGCACAGCACGCACTTCAAAACTTTCTCCTGCCGCTTCAAATTCGAAGGTGGACCCACCTTGCCCGGATACAGCTTCCCATTCTTCAGCAGAACTTCCCCTTGTATACCAATGCCAGTGTTCCAAATCCACTGCTTTATCTAACTCTGCATTCAATTCGATGGTATCGCCTGTGTGATAATGTCCTGCAACTCCTTTGATCGTTAAACTCTGAAGAGTATTTGATGTATATCCCTCTTCATCATTAGAATTGTGATCATGAGAGTCAGTTGAATCCTTACCATCTGCGGTACGTGCGATGATTAAGTCTTTGTTTTCAACAGTATTCAATAAACTACTCACCCAATGCTCCATTTCTTCACTGCTATAGACAAAAACATCCGCTTTATTTACTTTAGCAACATCTTGTGCGCTTGGTTCATAATGGTGGGCATCCTGGCCAGATGAGACCATTAATGAAACATCCGCCCGATCTCCTGCTACATGTTTTGTAAACTCATACATTGGGTAAAACGATGTGACGACAGAAAGCTGCTCAGTAGAATCGCTTTCTCCGTCTGCTTGACTACACCCGGCAAGAACAGCAACAGAAATTAAACCAAGTGATAATGTAGTTAGCCAGGGGTTCTTCATGAATTTTTTCTCCTTTTTTCAATGCTCTAAATCTATTTATTTAGCATTGTTTTTAGATTATTATCTAAAGGCACTATTGGTATTAATGTGCCAGCATATCGCGTACTAAGCCGTCAGCATTTAAATCCGCAGGGTAATATGTTGGCCAGTGAGTTACTTCTTTCAACAATTCCTCTCGGTCATCCCCCCAATATAAATGGAAATGGTGAGAATTAATCGGAAAGATGTTATGGTCACTGAACTGTATGTACTGAGGTGCCTGTTCCGATCCACTCGTCCGTTCAAATATGAAACGTACTCCTCGATTTCCTCTTTCATAGGTAAGAATTTCATAGCCATCAGAAGCATACTCTCCTGAGTACTCTTCCTTCCCATCAAAAAAAGTAACGGTGCCTTCTTCAATAAGGACACGATCCACGTCGGTTACATATCCTTCTGTGTAGTATTCTTTGTATTCTTCTTCTGTCATATCGCCGGTTTCAGCTTTATGCGCAAATACTTCATCTAACTCCCCTGATACTAAATACGGATAAACAGACTGCCAGTCGCCATCCCAATCTGATAATTCACGTTCTTTAACTTGGCTATCTTCAAAATAGCCATTATAGATTTGTTTAGTTTCTTCATCGTGGCCGTGATGATCATCAATAACTACCTTAACAGGAGCCGACTGAACTGCCGGTTCATGGTCATCACCAAATAACACAGCCTTTATTTCTGTTCCGTCACTTGTTGCTTCCCCAGTAAAGTTAGCTGTTTCTTGCCCTGAAACGATTTCCCACTCTTCGCTACTGCTCTCTCTACTATACCAGTGCCAATGGTCACTCTCAGCACCCTTTTCTAGGACTGCGGTTAGCTCTAATGCATCTCCAGTATGATAATGATCAGCAATTCCTTCAATTATTACTTCTTCCGGAACTTCACCATTATTATTTTCAGCACTTTCTGAATGATCATGTTCCCGGTCTGTATCTGTTTCTTCAATCTTCTGTTCAACTGCACTACTACTTTGTATTTCTTCTGACTGACATGCTACTAGAGCAAGGATCAATAACAATAAACCTAATCCGGTTATTATCTGATTCTTCATTTTCTATTCCTCCCTTTTTATAAATAGTAATGATTACGATTTAAAACTTAACATTAGTTCTTATCTTCTGTCAAGAAAAATTTAAGTACACATTCTGCTTTTCTAGGATAATTCTCATTTGGTGAAATCAACCATAGATAGAGACAATCTAAAGTACTCTTGCTTTACCTCCCTCAATCTCATTAACAGTTCACTGTAGTTTCGAAATAGAATTTATTATATAAAAGACCCAATCCTTATGGGATTGGGTCTTAGCTTGACGACAGAAGTATTTTTATAAACTGCTATGAGTAATAATAAATATCTTTAATGAGGTTGCTTTATCTAAATAAAAGTATATATAGTGGAAACCTTTAAGGTGTTGTTTATAAGGCAAGGACCACCACGAAGACTCCTGTGGGAACAGCTTGAGCAGAAGACCCCGCAGGAACGCAGTGACGAGGAGGCTGAAGCCAAGCCCACGGAAAGCGAAGTGGTGGTCCTTGCCGATTTTAGTATACAACTCTATGCACCAAAAATTGAGTATGTCTACAGTCTGAGACCCAATCCTTATGGGATTGGGTCTTACCTGTTCATCATTACATAATTGCTGATTGACACTTTTTAAGTTAGTTCACGACTTTTTTGTCTTCAACAACATATAGCTTAGGAATAAATGTTGTTCAAAAAGAACTCATGAACCCATAACTTATGGCAAATAGAAAGAACCCGTTTTGAAAAAAGATTGATCAAAACGAGTTGATTTATATGACTGTACAAACTTCGTAAAAAGTTTTGATCCTTTTCTGTTTAAATTATTCCATTGAAGTTACCGATTGCATCGAAATAATGGCATGTTTAACTAAAGCAACGGTTAGTGAAAAATCATAATTCAGACTTACTATTTTTTTCAGTGGCATTCCTTAAAATCTTGAAGAAATCATTACAAAAAAAATATGCAGACTATTAAAGAAAAAATTCCAGTCCCCAAAGAAATAGTTCCAGTTACAACGTTATACTTATCCTTCTTTCTCAGCTTAAACATTAAAAGTAATCCCGTGATTGTTGACATAAGAAAAGTTATAAAAAAACCGATAGGCACAATATACATTTATTTTTCCCAATTTAATGGCTTTTTGTTAAACTAACATGCAAATTGATTGAAATGGAGGGGAGACTCCTACGGGAATAGCGTGACGCCTGAGACTACAGGCTCAGTCCACGCCCGTGGAAAGCGTCCCTGGAATGGAAATCAATTTTGTGCACAGCAAAAAAAACAGCATTTTTCTCACAGAGAAAAATGCTGTTTTGGGGTTCTTGCCCAGCCGCACCCGTTGTGCAATAAGTATTATTTTCGGTAGCAAGTTTCATATTCGTCTTTCATTAACAAACTTTTACAAGCCAAACCATTTTCGTGATAAATCTCTTTACCGATTTCTAATTCGATACTTCTATTTGAATTTGGATAATCAGGTTCGTCATTTAGAATATACAACGTATTTTCATCCATCCATTTCATAGAAAAATTGCTTTTTGCATCACTATAATAAACAGTTTGAACACTATTTTCCTCATTATTATTTATGATTTCAACCCATACATTTACACCACCTGCTGCGCCACCATAAGGTTCGTAATAAGCATTTGCTGTATATTCTTCAGCGGGTGATTTTATAGGTCCAGGTCCCATTTGGGTGAATTCTCTATCAATTTCACTAAATGTAAAAAAGTACATTTCATATATATAGATTGAAGACACCAGTACAACCCCAGACAACGATGCAATTAGTAATTTTTTAGGAAATGGTTTCTTTTTAATGAAAGAAATTATTATCTTTGCACATAAAAACAAAAATAATATAACGGTAATGAAAGAAATCAAGAAACCAAATAAAATTAAAATCATAATCCCCCCATTCTTGAGTTCAACGGAAATTTATAGCAAATACTTATAATTTTACAATATTTTTCCTCAAGTAAACTACCTAGTTCAATTAGGAAAAAGTGTTGTCTAACTAGAAAAAATTGCTTTTACAGAGTTTAAAAATTTAAAGATTCATAGGGAACATCCGATTTGGACGTTCCCAATCTTATTTCATTAAAGTGCCCTATAATGGATAACTGTAAAGCCAAGGAAGTTTTTTTAAATGCTGCGTTTCCCTTGCCAAGCTCCTTGCATTTTACTTAGGAATACAATTTGCCCAATATGATATGCGTCGTGTAATGCTAAACTCTTTAGTTCAAGCACTAATGAATTATCTTCTCCTGGAATCTGTCTATACAAATCTTCATGTTCTGATTTTGCTAGTATTTTTCCAAGTTCACGATGAATATAAAAGTATTCTTGTTTTGTTTCCTTCCAATTTTCTAACGTCTCAGTTGGTAACCGAAATGTAGATTTATTATTTTCTGCCTGTGGTTCATTCGCTGTTTCACCAAGAAATCGCATCAGAAATCTCTTTTCATAGAAAAGTAAATGACAAACTAATTCCCAAATAGAATTCATTGCCGAATCATCAGCTGGTTTCCAAATTGCTTGTTCAAAAGTAATATCCTCTAGCACTTTTTCAAGTGGTGGAAACCAGTCTTCTTCATCTAAGCAACTTGCCCATTGGTGCAACAAAAGTGTCTTTACATCCATTTTATTCCCCCCCTATTTAATATCTCCTTTTATATATACTAATTCGATTTACTTATCTAAACTCCTTCTTGTTCAACTAAACTGTACCGTTATTTCAATAAGATACAAGTCTTCTTAGTAGCTCAATAATCTTCAAGTAAAGCATCCGTTGGTTAATTATTCAATTTTTCCTTCTCCAGTCAATTGTGTTCCATCAACTAAACCTAATTGACCAAAAGTATATATATATTCTGATTGATTCCTCTTTTTTACACCTTGAATATTTACAAAGTATTCATTACCTTCCTCTAACAGATTATATATTCTTGAGTCCTTAATCATTATTTTATATCTCTCTTTATTAGGACTGCTATCATTAGCATTAAATCCTACAACCCACATTTTCATATATTTTCCTGGTTCAATATGATGTTCTTTCTTTTCAATTTCAAAAATCATTGCACTATTTTTATAAGATTTTCCTTCCTCAAAATATAAATAAAATAAAAAACCTACTATTAAGAAAAATATAACCAACCAAACTACCCATTTGTTACGAGAATAATTGAACATAAATCCACCTCCTAATAAAATTGCTTAATTTTTTGTTCATGGGAGTTCAATAACACTATTTGTGAGTTAAAGGTTTTTCTGTTCGGTTAGAGCAATATTTACAATTAGGGTCTATTATATCTTTGTTATATACTTCTTTTATTTTCATAAAAAACCTTTATAAAGTTAATTAAACTATCAAGAAAAAAACTTGTTTGTTCTGCTAAAAAATGGTGGTTTATAATAATTTCCTCAAAAAACAAAAAATGAGTAAAACCAGTGAAACGAATGCGCTTATTGTAAAAGTTATAATTTGAGTAAGTTTCATTTTTATGTTCTTCTTTCAATTTAGACAAAGTATTGAACATTATTTTTTGAGTAATTATAGTTTTTTAGTTAATGGAAATAAAACACAATCTTTAATTGTATCGCTATCCGTAAGTACCATTAACAATCGTTCAATCCCAAATCCCCAACCAGAAATCGGAGGCAAACCATATTCCATAGCTAATATGTAGTCTTCATCCATTTCCATTGCTTCTGAATCGCCACCACTTTTCAGAATGGCTTGTGCCTCTAAACGTTTTCTTTGTTCAATGGGATCAACTAATTCTGAATAAGCATTGATAATCTCAGCACCATTCACTACTAATTGAAATCGATCTGTAATTGCTGAATTGTCATCATTTGCTCTTGCCAATGGTGATAAATCAATAGGGTGTTTGATTAAAAATGTTGGTTTTATTAATTGTGGACGACACATTTTTTTATATAGAAGATCAATAAAATTCCCTCTACCTAAAGTCTCTACATTCTCATGCTCTAAATAAATGTTTTTTTGCTTTGTTTCATAATATAAGTCTTTTACATCTGGATACAAATCAATATCAATACCCGTATCTTTTAGAATTAAATCCCTAAATGAAACAACGTTCCACTCTAATGAAAAATCAATCATTTGTCCTTTTATACTAATAATTGTTGTATTAAATGTTTGTTGAAGCACATATAAAATCATTTCACGCATGAGTTCCATTGTATCCTCATAGTTCCAATAAGCTGCATAGCCTTCAACCATTGTAAATTCTTGAAGGTGTTGAGGACTAATTCCTTCATTTCTAAAGCATTTAGCAAATTCAAATACTTTTGTAAAACCACCTACAATTAGTCTTTTTAAGTAGGTCTCTGGTGCAATTCGTAAATTTAATTCCGTATCTAACGAGTTATGATAAGTTCTAAATGGGCTTGCTAAAGCACCAGAGGAAGTATGTTGTAACACAGGTGTTTCTACTTCTAAGAAGTTTTTTTCTTCTAAAAATCTACGAACTGCCCGCACTAATTTTGTTCGTATTAACATGCGATTTTGCGTTTCCTTTGTCATCATTAAATCTAAATAACGTTGTCTATAACGGGTGTCAATATTGCTTAATCCATGCCATTTATCTGGTAGTGTGTGTAAAGCTTTTCCAAGCAAAACATAATTTTCGATACGGAGCGTTTTTTCGTTCGTGTTCGTAGAATACATATTTCCTTCAACACCAATAAAATCACCTATATCAAAAAAGTCGATGAAATCATTAAAAGCTTGGTCCCCAATCTCTTCTTTTTTCAGAAGAAGTTGTAAATTACCTTGAATGTCTGAAATTGTGATGAAACTAAATTTACTAAACTGACGAATCCCCATGATTCTTCCTGCAACTCGAACCCCTAATGTTCCATCCTCAAGTGAAGATGCTTTGTAAAGTTCGTAGTTTGTCGAAAATCTTTCAGGATATACTGGTACCCCCTGCGATCTTAAAGTCTCTAATTTTTCTATTCTAAGGGTTGTTTGTTCATTACTCACTCTATTGCACTCCATTCCTATAGTTTGTATTTTAAATTTTTATAATTCGGATTCATATTTCTAAACAACAAAAAAACTCCCACCCCCAAGATTATTCATCTTGAGGACGAGAGTTTATAGCTCCGTGTTACCACCTCAGTTTATTGATATGTCGCCATATCAACCTCTTCGGGTACGGCAATTTAATAGTAATTGATTATACCCTATCTCTTTAACGGGAGATCCCGTCGCAGTATCACTAAGCAATCAATCTTAGATCCGTGCGAAGCTCTGAGCCTTTTTTCATAAAGATCATTATTACTCCTTCCCACCTACAGGAGCTCTCTGGAAATAAAGAATCAAAATTACTCTTCTCATCATAGCCGAATATTCTATTAATTATAAATACATTAGCCTAAAGAAATGATTAAGTCAATGTCAATACGTATATTATAGGGTTAATTTTCTTGTTCAACTAAACCGCAGTGTTATTTGAAGTACATTCCTTCACTTTGAGTTGGAACTAATTTAATCAGAGGCAGGTTAGTTGTCATATTTCCATTTTGCGATAGATCATCTTTTCCTTAAACATAGCCTAACTAAAAAAGCGTAAAGGCTTTATACCTTTTACGCTTTTCTTTTACTCAAATGTAGGCTTATAAAATGAACGATTTTCAAGTGGGAATAATCGCTCGGTGAATTCACCTGGGTTTGTTTTATCTAGTGCACGATTGAGCATATTCATTTTTGCATCAATATTATCGATATAATGCAGCATCTCAGCTTCACGGAGTGCAGGACGTTTTGGGCTACCCCATTCTTCTTTACCATGATGAGAGAGCACCATATGCTGCAGAAGCATTACTTCTTCGCCTTCGATTTCTAGCTCTTCTGCTGCTTTAGAAATTTCATTGACCATGATTGTAATATGTCCAAGTAAATTCCCTTCGATTGTGTATGTCGTTGCCACAGGACCTGAGAGCTCTATAACCTTTCCTATATCATGTAAAATGATTCCTGCGTATAAAAGATCTTTGTTTAAGGTTGGATACAAATCACATAATGCTTTTCCTAGCTTTAACATAGACACAACATGGTCGATTAATCCAGAAGCATAATCATGATGGTTTTTAGTTGCTGCTGGAAACGTCATAAATGATGTCTGGTGTTTTTTCATCAAGTGTCTCGTAATGCGTTGAATTAATGGATTTTTCATTTCAAAGAAGTATTGTAAAAGCTCCTCCATCAATTCTTCTTTCGGCTTTTCAGAAGAAGGTACTAAATCATTTATCGCAATTGGCTCTTCTGACTTTACTGGTCGAATACTTTTTACACGTAATTGGAACTTACCGCGATAATCTTGAATTTCTCCACCTACGCGAACAATTTGACTAGCGCCATAAAGTTTCTCATGTTCTTCATTTGTATCCCAAAGTTTTGCTTCGATATCTCCACTCTTATCTTGTAATATTAGTGACATAAATGGTTTTCCAACGGTTGTTACACCCTTTGTCGATTGTTTTATAAGTAAGTAATGATCAACTGGATCGCCTACTCGTAATTGTGTAATGCCTTTCATCTCACAATCCCCACCTCTCTGGATAATAACGTAGCTACTTGTACTACGGATGCGTCTTGCCATACATATCTCATTTGTTCATGACATGTAAAATATAATAGTTGGTGTTCTTTTTGTAACTCTGCCATTAATTGTACCACTTGTTGAAGTCTGACACGATCGAAATGTACAAATGGATCATCCATTATGATCGGAAAAGGCGCTTTGCTTTGTAATGACACTGCTAGCGCAATACGCAAGGAAATATATGCTTGCTCTTTAGTCGCTTGACTTAGCTCTGCTATTTTAAAACGCTGTCCAGATGATTTAACTGCCTCAAAGCAACCTTCTGGGGATAGGATCAATTGTTCATATGATTTGTTTGTAAGCAGTTGAAAATAATGCTGTGCATTTTCCAATACTTCTGGAAGTCGCTCCTCTTTTAACTGTCTCATTATCTGTTTAATCGATTCTACGACTACTTTTTGAGCAGCCCATTTTTTCACAAGTTCATGTAATTCTGCTTTTTTCTGTTCATATTGTTGCAATTGTTCACTCTGCTCTTCGTCTTCCAATAACTTCTTTGTTTGATAGGACAAAGTTGCTTTTTCATCATTGTATATATGTCTCTGTTGCTGTAAGTGAAGTAATTTCTCTTTACACTTGTCCTCAAATACATCATTATAATCATCCAGATTTATTTGTTTTCCCGCTAATTGCATGTGAATATGGTGTAATTCTTTTTCAAGTTCTACCTTTTGTTCATAGATAGAATGAGCCGTATAATAATCGCTCTCCATATCTACATTTGCCTCACGATACAAAATTTCAATTTGTTCGGTAAAGGATTGTTGAAGTAATGATAGCTCCTGAAGCTTCTTTTTGTGCTCAGAAATCTTTGACTCTTTATAGTGTTGATCTTCTGATTTTTTCTTTTCTTCTAGATAGAATTCTCTAAGTTGGTGAAATAGCATATCTTCAATTAGTACTACATGGACTTTTTCCTGCGCTTGTTTGTTTAGGTCCTGTAATTGCATACGTATTTCATAGAGCTTTGTTTCCATTTGGTCTAGTTGTATTTGTTGATCCTGAATCCTGCGCAGACACTTAAATAGTTCTGGCAATAGACTTGGTGATAGTTGTTCATTAATATGATAGCTAGTTAAAAACTGGTTTACCTGTTTAGATATATCTGTCTTTTTGTTTTCTAACTCACTAATTACTTGCTTCAACATAAAAATGGCTTGTTGTAATGACTCCTGTTCCTTCTTCAATAAATCAGCATATGCTTGAACATCATTCGATTGTTTCCAAGTATTCGTCATTAGAGTAAAGCCTGCATATACAATTCCACTAATGATAATAGCTATAAGGGCAACCATCCAATTCGATTGGGTAACTCCTACGATTACTCCAATTAGGACACTCGCTGCAATAATGCCAAACATTATTCTATTCGATTTGTTATTGGAAGTGTTTTTATTTACTCGTTTAGATTCTGTCGCTCTTTGCTGATGCCCTAGGAGGTCCTGTTCCTTCATTTGTAATAATCGTTTTTCCTGTTGCAGCTCAAGTTCTAAATTCTTTTCTGTTTGAAGAATAGAAACTAGTTTATCTTCTTGCTGAATAGAGACATCGGCTTGAACTATATGAGATAGACTCTTTTCCCAGTCAATCCCGACTAAAGCTAGCTGCTGCATTTGGAGTTGTAGTGTTTTACTTTGGTCTTCTTCTATTTGTATTCGCTTGGAACGAAGCTGATGCCATTTAGCTTCTTGATTTAGAAAGGACTGTAACTCTTCCATTTGCTGAGCTGTTAAGCTAGTTGCGTGGATTGTTAAAGAATCCAACTCTTTTTTCAACTGCTCCATTTCTATGTGATTACGATTCAATTTGTCTTTTATTAACTCAAATCTACGGATACCATCTGCGGGAAAGAGCTGGTGCTTTACTATATCTAGCTCCTGATTCAATTTAATTTCCTTTTCTTTCAATGGTTTCAGTTGTTTCCATTCCAAATATAGTTGTAACTGCTTAGAAATCTCTCTCTCTTGTTGATCTAGTTCCTCAACAATTGTTTCAAGCTCGTTAAGACGTTTAATAGAAGGTTCATATTTCTCAACTTCCTCTAGCTGATGCTTGTAAGTAGTTTCCAACTCTCGTAGCTCTTCAATTTTTTGATTGATAAGTGGCTTTCTTCCAGTTGGCTTAAATAGTTCGCCCATTTCTTTTATAAACTTATTTTCTACAGCTGCTATTGTATCGATTCCTGTAGTTCCAGAAGATAATAGTGTTCTCGTTAGCTCCTCTTCTGTCATCTTTTCGAATCCCTGTAACTGGAGTAAGGAAAAAGAGAAAATAGCTTCAAAATCTGCGCGGGAATACGAGTACAGAATACTAGCCAGCTCCCTCTCTCCTCCGCGGCTACCGTCCGGATAATATAGTGTAACTTCTCCACTTGCCTTCCCTTTTACTCGCTCAATAGTTACGGGTTGACCTTCCTCATCTATTATTTGAATTTTACCTCCATAGGTCGTGCTGCTTTTTGGCTCATAGCGAAGTAACTGTGAGTTCCTTTGTGGAAATCCAAACAAAATATGCAAGATGAATTGTTGAATAGTAGTCTTTCCTGCTTCGTTCTCACCGAAAAACACATTTATGCCATTGTTCAGATCTATTTCTATATTCTCATGCTTTCCAAAGCCATATATATGAAGTTTAAGAAGTTTCAATCATTACTCCTCCTTGTTATAGCATTTGAAACTACTAAATCCGCTTCTTTTAGAACATCCTCGATAAAGTTACGATCGATTGGTTGTAAATATCGGCTCCCTTTAGAATGCTGATAGAGTTCCTTTAAAGCGAGCTTCCATTCCGAAGTATCCCAATCACTCAAAGCTGATAGAAGCATAGTAGATTCTGCGCTCCGCTCAATTGGAAATCGAATATGTAATTCTTTTACTATTAAAAAGGTGCTTGTCAGCTCTAGACTCTCTTGGATCAATGACAGCCATTCATCCTTACTAGTAGACTGTAATAGTTCAATTGTTTCCTCCGTTATTCCGTTTATCGTAAGCTCAAGAATCGCTTTTCCATTTAATTTACTATAACTTATCAATTCATTTTCAATATATGATATTAATTCATTTGCGTGGATCATCCCTTCACACTCTAGTGAAAGCTCATCATATATAAAAGCAGCTGACGGAACAAATTGAAGCTCTGCTTGATTGTTAAATAACGAAACTTCGTAAAATCCTTTTACGCCACTTTCGTTTCGATGCCTGCTTTGGGTATTTCCCGGATAAACAATTGGTGGGTCCGGATGGATAATTTGGCGCTTATGTATATGGCCAAGTGCCCAATACTGATAGCCTTTTTCTAGCAAATCAATTTTTCTAAATGGTGCATAAACATCATGCTCATTATTGCCTTCCACACTACCATGAAGCATCCCAATATGAATCTCATCGTGTTTTGCAGTAGGATAGTAGCTATGCATAGATTCTTTTATATGACGCTCTTTATAACTAAATCCTGTAATATGTATTGCTTCCTCATTTAACTGTAGAGTTCTTGTTTCAACTTTCTCCCCGAACACATGTACATTTGACGGCAATTGAAAACGAGTCCAATTACCACTTAAATGATCATGATTTCCATGACAAATAAAAACGGGAATATCTTCTACACGTAATGCTTCCATTCCTTTTTGAAATAGATGCTGCGCACGAAGACTACGATTTTCCCCATCATAAATATCACCGACTATTAAAACGAAGTCCGGTTTACTTTCAATCGCATAATTAATGATGTTCTGAAAGGCTTGAAAAGTACTCTCTCGTATATCTTTCCATTTACTTTTAGGAATAGAGGAAATACCTTTAAAAGGGCTATCCAAATGTAAATCTGCCACATGTAGAAAACGTATTCTTGCCATCAAGTACACCTCATTCCAAAATAGAATATTTGTTCTTATTTTACCATAAAGAAAAGACTGTATACAACTAAATGTGTACAGTCTCTTACTATATTATTTATACATTTTTACGTTCTATTTTTATTTGTCGAAGAGTTAACAATAGTCCAGTTAATCCCGCAGCAAGAGAAGGAGGAATACTAAATAGAAGGTACTTCCATTGACCAGTAAACAACGAAACAACCAAAAACAATCCGGGAACTACAATTAGAGCGCATAATGAAACAATTAATGCCATTTTCGTATTTTGCATTTTACTCTCTCCCTTATTTAGTTATCTTGATTCCCAACAAATGCTCCGATTGTATAGGAAACCATATGAACTATCCAAAGTCCAGTTAATAAGAAAAAGGTCAGCCCAGGTCCCTCCATTACTATGACAATCATCCATACAACTAAGATTGCAATAGTCGTCGCTATCCATGAATAGGATCGGGCTTTTTCATGTATTCTATTGTATCGTTCATCAAACCATCTCTTTTTCTTGCCGATTTTTCGATTGATCAAGAAAACTATACCTATTATTACAATTGCTAATGGCAAACCAATTAAAAATGTAAATAAATCAAATTTTTCATACATCCTTCTCATCTCCTTCATAAATGAATAAATCCTCAATCGTACATTTGAAAAGTCTGGATAGTTTAAACGCCAAATTAATAGATGGATTGTATTTTCCTTTTTCTAACGATATGATGGTTTGTCTCGATACGTCGAGTCTCTCTGAAAGTTCGTCCTGTGTCATCCCAAATGCCATTCTTTTATCTCGAACGTAGTTTTTCAACTTCATCCTCCTTTTGTAAAGCTAACTTTACGTAAAGTATACTTTACTTTTCTTCCAATTGTCAAGCTAACTTTACATTTTATTTTCATAATTTTTTGTGTATAATGTATAGTAGTATAATAAAGGGGTGTTTGATTGATGAAATCATACAAATTTACTGCATTTGAACCAACAGGGGAACTAATTTTAGAGGAAACTTGGGAGTATGAAAATGATGATGTAGCGAAGCAAAAAGGGGAAGCAATTATTGAAGAAAAAGGCTTTGCCGATAAAACGCATCGCTTAGTAAATAGCTCTGGTAAACTAGTGTTATTTCACGTATAAAAGCAAAAGGGACTTTAACCTTTCGATGGTTAAATCCCTCTTTGTTGTTCTACCTAAGCATTCATTATTCCGTTAAGCTGTTATCTATATCATATTCTGCATACCTTTCAGTTAGCCATGACGAGTATTCTTCCTGAATGCGCATCTCTAGTAAATTATCATATACATCTTCTTTCACATCTTCAAACACTGCTTCTTTTGCATCCTGTTTACCTGTTACTTTTATGATATGGAAACCATATTCAGATTCAACTGGATCACTAATGTCATCTATTTCCATTTCAAAAGCTACTTTTTCAAATTCTTCTACCATTTCACCAGCTCCAAAATACCCTAAACTCCCTCCATCGGTACTTGATGAAGTATCTGTTGAATATTCACTGGCTAGTTCTGCAAAATCACTACCCTCATTTAATTTATTGATCACTTCTTTCGCTGTAGCCTCATCGGCAACTAATATATGACTCGCTTCCACTTGCTCTGTTTGTTCATAGGTTGTCTTGTTTTCTTCGAAGTAAGTGGCTAATTCTTCATCTGTAATATTAATTACTTTTTCCAATACTTTTGTCTGTAATAGATGAGTAGTAATATCTTCTAGCAAAGCTTCTTCTTCTATATTATTTGCATCTAGAACAGCCTCGTACTCCTCTTGACCACCATATGTTTCTATTAGCTTAGTGAGCTCTGCTTGAATCTCTTTCTCTGCAACGCTTAGTCCTTCACTTTCAGCTTCCATTTCGAAAATTTTGTTCGTAATTAATGTGTCTAAAGCCGCTACGCCATATTGTGTCATCAATGTTTCTGTTAGTTCTTCTTGAGAAATTTTTTCCCCATTTACAGTCGCTACAGTTTCTTTATTAGTTTTGGCCTCCGCAGAACAACCAGCTAGGACTACTGTCAAAGCAATCGGTAACGCAAATACTTTTAAAGATTTATAAAAAAATGAATTCATCTGTATCTTCCTCTCAATATATACTTTTTCCTTTAGTTACACTTTAAAGGGTCAATGTGTCAGTGAGATGTCAACGTTTATTGTTTTTGAGGAAAGCAAGTATGCTACCACAGAGCACGGGTCCATTAGAAGTGTACGCGTAAGAAAACAGGGCAAAACCTGCTTCTAGCGTTTTCGAAGTGCTTTGGACAGACTTGTCGCTATATTATTACCGCGTGAATTTTTTGAGATGCTGGTAATCTTATGGCGTTTGTCTATCCGTCTCCTTCCTACACCGCTTAGAAACAGGTAAGTGCGTTTTTGGATAATTAGAGAATACATACCTCCCTATTTACATAAAAAAAAGAAAGCAACGGAATATCGTTAGCCTTCTTTTCTTAATAGCAATTCAAAGCACGTACCTTTTTCTGTACTCTCAACTAAATATAAATTACCTTTAATCGATTGTGCCATCATTTTACTCAGAGGTAACCCTAAACCAAGCCCTCGAATACCGTACTTTTTATTTTCTCCTCTAAAGAACCGCTCGAAGATTAAAGCTTGCTCTTCAATTGGTATTCCTGAGCCTGAATCTTTAACGAATACAGACACATACTCTCCTTTTTCAGAAAGCGAGATTGTAATTTCACCTATCCCCGAAATTGCTTGTTCTGCGTTTGTTAGTAAATTGGTCATGATTTGTTGTAAACGAACTAAATCAGCTGAAATCATTACTTTTTTATGGAGTAATTGTAGTTTCACCACTATATCTGTTTTCTCCTGTATCGCTTTCCACTGAGTAGTTAAATCTTTCATAAAGTTATCAATATCTAGCCGAGAAATTTCCACAGGTACCGCATCTACTGCAAAGGAGTTGAATGCTAGTAAATCACCGACCATTGTTTTCATCTTGGTCGTTTCAACAAGCGCCATTCGAATAAACTCTTCCGCTTCTTGTCCAGTAACAACATCATCATTTACTGCTTGCAATAATCCACTAATCGACGTTACTGGTGTTTTCAGTTCATGGGTCACACCTGCTAGTAATTCAGTTCTTGTTTTTTCTAATTGCTCTAGCCGACCTGCCATCTGTTTAAACGAAGAAACAAGCTCGTAAACTTCTTTTTCCTTAATATGATCCGATAAATTGATTTCATAGTTACCACTTTGTACTTGCTTAGCTGCTTCTGCTACTTGTTTTATCGGATGCGCTAATCTTCTCGACAGAAAATATATAGCCCACCAACCCAGTAATGCAAGTCCTACTATTAATATAGCTAGCTGACCATACTCTTGTTTGACCATAGTTAATTTATCTTTTGACTCAACCATCAATACCCAGCCAATAAGTTCATCATCTATCTCAATTTTCTTTTTTACTGCATAATATTTTTGGTTATTTTCGGAAAAAGTAAATGGTTCAATTTCATCTTTTCCATCTATTAATTGACTAAATGTCCTTTGCTCTCTTTGTTCCAATGGTAAATTACTTGATATTACTTTTCCATCCGTATTGACTATGTACATGGATGGGTTAATATCTCTTATTCTGAACCGATCTTCAGCAAAATCTGGCACTCTTTCACTTGGAGGGATTCCTGGAATACTTACATCAGTAATCCGATTCACCATCTCTTCTGCCATAAACTCCATCATTTCTAAACGATTTTCGAGTGTCGTATGTCTTATCCATAATGCTGAAATGAAAGAGATTATTAACAGTCCTATTATTAATGTTAATAAATATCGACTTGTCCAATACGACAACAGAGTCACTCTCTTATTTTTGATGAACATTGAATTGATACCCCAATCCTCGTAATGTCCTAATTTCACCTTCATCTCCTGACCAATCAGCGAGCGCTTTTCTCAGACGCTTTATAGATAAATCAACTGCTCGATCACTTCCGTCGTAATCCCATCCCCAAATATGTTCAATTAACTGATCTCTAGTAAATGTTTGGTTCGGTTGCTTAGCCAAAAAAAGTAATACTGACAAATCTCTTGGTGTGAGAAATATTTCTTTCCCATCTAGTCTTACAGAATGACCAATAAAATCTATATGAAGCTTACCAAAGTTGATGGTTGATGGTTCTTCACCAGATACTCTTCGCATTACAGCCTTCACTCTTGCGACAACTTCATCAGCAATAAATGGTTTTATAATATAATCATCTGCACCTTCGCCAAAACCTTCTAGCCGATAGTTAACATCTCCCAATGCAGTTAACATGATAACTGGGCAACTACCCAAAGAGCGAATTTCTTTTAAAATAACCCAGCCGTTTTTTCCAGGAAGCATTATATCTAAAAGTACTAGATCAGGAACTTCCTTTTCGAATACCTCGATTGCTTCTCCGCCAGCGTAGCACTGCACTACTTCATAATTTTGCTTCGTTAAATACGCTTTCAGCACTTGGCTAATGGCAAATTCATCTTCTACTATTAATATTTTTTTCATCTGGCCATCACACCCTTTAACTGACAATATCTTAATTTCTTACATTATACCACCTATTTATGTCAGATAAATGTCGGCTGGAATCTTACCGAATCAAATTATTTTAATATATAGAATTCCGCAAGTTGGCAACTTAAATGCTAAAGCCCCCTAAATCGATATTTTCGACTCTGGAGGCTGTTTTCTCATGAAATCACTAGTATACTTCATTAAATTTACATAAATGAAACTACATTGAACTATTCATTTGTAGCGTCTTCAGTTGTTTCTGGTTGTTGCCACTCTTGGCCTCTGCCAAAAGCCCCTCCACCTTGCATATTACCTTTCATTCCACCACCCATCATAGATGAGCTTTCTTCTGTCACTCCATTACTATTTAAATAAGTCATGACAGCTGTGGGTGAATAGGTCACACTGCCTGTTGGATCTGTTGTCGTTGCATTCGTATAGATCCCATCAACAGCTTCACTTGTTAGGGTACCTCCATGACTTAAAGTTGCCTCTGCATTTAGTTCTAAATCTGGTGAACTAATTACTATCATTTGATACATTTTTTCAGGTGCAACTGTGATAATTTGTTCACCATCAGCATTTGTCATTGTAACAGGTGTATTAGCTTCAAGTGTCTCATCAAATGTCATCATAATCGTGTTTTGTGTCGATTCGTCAGATACACCTAACGGCATTCCAGCACTACCAGAAGCTATTAATGTTCCGCCTTGCATTAAAAATGTTCCATCATAATCTAGCGTACCATTCATACTCTCCGTTGGACCATAAACGATAGCAGTACCACCCGTCATCGTAATATTCGTATTAGAGTCTAATCCATCACCATCTGCATCTACGTATAGATATCCTCCAGATATCGTAAGCTGGCCATCCTCGATTGTATTGCCAGCTTCTTCTAGTTCCTCTGTCTCTGTTGTAGCTGAGGTTTGTTCGAAAGCCCCAAACATTTCATTCATATCACTGCCACCATTTACATTGACACCATCATCTGCTGATTTAAGATGAATGGAGCCATCTGAAATCTCAATATTAGTACCTTCTATACCCTCTAGGCTTTTTAAAATCTTAATATCACCACCAGCAATAAATACATTACCATCCGCATGAATTCCATCATCACCGGTTGAAAGAGTTTCTTCTCCACCGTGAATGGTTAAATCTCCATTACTATGCAGTGCATCCTCAACTGCATCAACTGTGATTGTACTACCTACGATATTTAAATTTGTTCCTGCTTTTATTCCCTTTTGACTTGCAGTCTCAACAGTTGAAGTATTGGCGTTATTATCTTCTTCTGTATTTCTTTCTACTGGAGCTTTTGTTTTTGAATCTTGCTGTTCTTCTGACGGAGGCAATTGACCATCTTCAGGTAATTCTCGATTCTCCGGCATTCCACGGTCCATTGCACCACCACCGCCTTGTCGCATCCTAGATTCTAGAGCTGTTGTTAAATACTCTCGAATTTCATCTGTTGTCATGCCTTCAATTTCAGTTGTAATATCAATTTGGAAATTCATATGTTCCATATTTTCCACAAATGCTTCTACTTCGGCATCTGTCATTGAACTGAAATCCATGCCCATCCCTGCACCCATTTCTGGTATCGTTCCTATACCTTGTCCTCCGCCCATTCCCATTCCTGATTCAGGTGAAGACACAACTTCTGGACTTCCATTACCTGTTTTAATGGAATACTCCCCATCGATTACTATAATTTCCTTTTCGGCTTGTATACCGTCCCCCTGTGCTACAACTGTTAAATAGCCACTTTCGAGCACAATATTACCTTGATTTGCATCCTCATCATTTGATGATTTTACACCATCACCATCTGCAGTTATATTAACTGTAGCATTAGACATTGCAAACACATCGCGACCGACAACTCCATCATCGACTGCAGTTACATTAATAGTTCCACCTGTAATAATCAAATCATCACGGCTCGTTATTCCGTCTTTGTACTGACCATTAACTGTCAAAACACCAGTACCATTGATGACTAAATCATCCTTACTAAAAATAGCTGCCCCGACTTCTGTATTTGATTCGTCTTCATAAACATAGGATGTTGCATCAGTTAAATTATTTTCTTTTCCTTTTTCAAGTGAGATAATCGTTTTATCTGATTGCTCGATATTAATCGTTGCATTAGTGGATGAAGTAATATCTACACCATTTAGTATTAAGCGTACATTTCCAGTGTCCTCTGTATTCACCTTAATTTGACCATCAGAGAGAGATCCTTCCAGTACATAAGTACCTGATGTATGAATCTCTACATTTTGACCATTAATAATAACGCCACCAGAGCCGTCAAAAGTTGTTGCCTCATCATTTAAAGTTATTTTGGTAAATATATCACCTTCCCAGGAAGTGTAGTAATCTTCTGAATCATAATCTACATATTGAGAAATTAGCGCTTCCGTATCCAGTGATGATGTCTCTGAACTACTCTTGTCATTACATCCGGCAGCAATTAAAACTGCCGATAATATTAACGGTATTACTATTTTTTTCTTCATCATTTTACCTCCTACTATAGAAACAAAAGGTCTGTAAATTTACAGACCTTCTAAACTTATGCTGTAAAATTACCATCGTAGCTTAGCATTACCGCTGAAGATACACCTTTTACTTGTGAAATATCTGAAACGATTTTTGTATCATTTTCTCTCACACGTATTTCATACGTTACTTCCGTTTCATATTCTAAAATATGAGACTTCGATTTTAACGCATATTTCTTCGTTGAATTTCTCAATAGTTGATCAATAGAATCTGCTGCTTCACCATTAGCAAATTTCACAACTAATAAATATGGATTTTCAACTACAATTTTATTTGCAAATATTATAATAACTAAACTTATTAAGATTGTGCCGACGATTCCCAACAGTATAAAACCTGCACCACATAAAATCCCGACAATGATTGACCAAAATAAGTAGACTAAATCCATTGGATCCTTAATCGGCGTACGGAAACGAACGATAGATAACGCTCCAACCATACCAAGAGACAATAGAACATTTTGACTAATACCCATGATGACTAGCGATGTTGCCATTGTCATAATCATCAGTGAGATATTAAATGTATGAGAGTAAATTACTCCATTAAATGTTTTCTTATAAACTACATAAATAACTACCCCCATAAGAAATGCTGAAATAAGACCTATTAGTGAATCAGTTAAAGAAAATGTAGCTGTTTTTTCTATAAAGCTTGATTTGAAAATATCTGTAAAAGTTGTTGAAGTTGCCATTTTAAATCCTCCTATTTTATCCCGGATTAACGGGCAGTATAACTCCACCATCAAGGCCTGACCCAATAACTCATATAGCTGGAAGATAACTGCCCGTAAAAGCCCGATTGGTTTAACTAACAATCAGCGGGAATAAAGACTCCCCTGAATGGAGTTTCACTTTATATATACATACGACTTAACTGATATTTGGAATACGCTTCATGTTTTGTATTAATACCTTGAAGCATCATTTTCACAACATCTGGTAAGTACTCGTCAAATTTCACTTCTAAAATAACCTCTGTCGGATCAAGGACATCGATCATTGGTAAATGCTTATTGAACATATCCGTATTACGTATGCTTGTTTGCACTTTACTATCAAACGTCACTCTAACATTCCCATATAAATAAACGTAAGCCTCTCTCTCGTAATCTACTACTGACATTGGCTTTAATAAGTTCATTTTCATTTCTAAGTACAAGTCACAAATTAACGAGCGATTATCTTTTTCCATCCACGAAATATCACCAATACGAATCTTTTCAAATTCGGTCCGTGTCATATTACACTTAGATTTAAAAGTTAAGTTATTGCGCTTACTTTTCCGTTCTAGATTAATAATCTGATCACTTTTCCCATAAATTCGGACACGGTATTTATCTCTAGTTAAATACCCTTCCTTTTTCTCGTTCATTATTTTGTTCTCAAAATTATCGAAGTAACAAGAGCGAATTAAATATTTTCCTGTTGGACCAGCATGTGTATCTAAACGCATCACATATTTCAGTTTGTTTTTTAATAACATATAATCTAAATATGTAATGCCGTATTTCAGTTCTTGTCGCCCCTTTGGACTAAATGATGTTTGAATAGGCATGATTACACTCCTTTTTTGTTCAATTGGCTTTGGAAATGATCAACTAACTTGCTGATAATCCTACTTTAACTGCTAAATAAGTCAGCAATATGTCAAGTAAATATTTTTTAAATTTTTCATCTGATGACTTAGTATTTCTAGTTGTTTTGAACTTTTTCTGACTTCATAAAAAGAGGATAGAATGACTAAAAGTCGCTTCCATCCCCTGTTTTAATTAATAATGTATCGAATTGCTTCCTTTTTTGGTATCCAATCATACAAAAAAAGAAGATCAACTTAATGACCTTCTCACTTTTGTTTCCTTATTTACCTTTAAACTCAGGCTTACGCTTTGCTACAAAAGCCTGAATACCTTCTTGATGATCTTCCGTTTTTCGCATTGCTGATTGGGCAACAGCTTCTCTTTCTAGAACGGATTGTAGTTCTTTTAATTTTGTCGCGTGTAAGATTTCTTTAGATGCGATCATGGCAGCAACTGGAGATTGGATTAGCTTTTGTGCATAGGAAGCTGCAGTTGCAGATCCTAAGCCGTCTGAAGCAACTTCATCTACAAGTCCGATTTTTTGAGCTTCTTTTCCAGAGAAAAGCTGTCCGCTCCACATAAGCTGTTTTGCTTTTGGAATACCGACTCTTTCTTTTAGGAAGAAGTGGCCACCTCCATCTGGAACTAAACCAATTCCGATAAAATTCATGGCAAGTTTGCTATTTTCTTCAGCTATGATAATATCACATCCTAATACCATACTAAATCCTAATCCAGCAGCTGCCCCATGTACTGATGCAATAGTAATCTGTGGCAGCGTATATAAAGTTGTAGCAATTCGTGTAAGGTAGGTCATCGCCTCATCAATATCAAAAGGATTCTCTTTATCTAGCATCGCTTTAATGTCTCCACCTGCAGAAAATGCGCGCCCCTCTCCTTTAATAACTAGTACTTGAACAGATGTGTCAGATTGAAGAGATTCCAGGCTTTCTGCTAACTCTCTCATCATCACTCCATTCATCGAATTCATTGCTTCTGGACGATTCATTGTTAAAGTCGCAATACGACCTTCTTTTTCCAGCAATAAAGTATTATACATATACATTCCCCTTTGTAAGTGAATAGTCATTCATTCTTCTATTAGATTCGCCATTAAACTTTTAAAGTCCTGCTGAAAAAAGTAAAAACTATTTACTTGAGTTGGCATGGCTGTTACTTGCTTTACTCTGTAGTCAACTTGTGCTTCTTCCCCAGTTACTTCTGCTAGATAGCGATTTACTTGAGGAACGGATAAAATTACCATAGTATTTTACTAATTCAAAGCCTAAATGTGTAGAATTGAGCTACTTAAAAGTCTTTTTCTAATTAGTAGGTCGACTGCAATGAAAAGTATCTTTAGCTAATCTTGCATTCATCGTGTTCAACACAAAGGCAGGATATTAATTGATTGATTGTAGCGGAAGTCGGCGACTCCAGCGGGATTAGCGTTAGGCGAAGACCCCGCAGCGTAGCGAGGAGGCTGAGGCAACGCCCGCGGAAAGCGTCCGACTGAAGTGAAAATCATAGCGATATTATTCATTTATTTATTTAATTATCAAGAACTTAGTGTTCACGTACTTTTTGATATACTTTATTTAAAGACAAAAAAAGAACCTCTCCTGTAATAGGAAAAGTTCTTTACGTTTATTTCTTAGATGCCTTCATAAAGTTCTTGGACTGGCTTGATCAATACTCGGTTTACTTCTTCAATTAGTTGACTTAAAGCCATTTCTGCTTGAAGCATGTGGAATATTTTTTCGTTTCCTTGCGCTAGCTGAGCTGTTTTTTGAGCATACTCAATCTCTTCTCCAGAAATTTCTTCCCCATTCATTTGTTTCTCTTGTAAAGACAATTGAACCTTACGGAAACTTTGGAATAAAGCTAGAGCCTCTTCATCTGCTTTTACAGATTCTACTGCAGTCTGCACATTGGAGAATTCATCTGTTTGGCGTAGTGTTTTTTCTAGTTTGTTAATGTCATCATAAATGTTAATCATGTTAGTAGCCCCTTTAATTTAAGTAGTAAAGAATACGATTAGTCCTTGAATAATACCGATAAGTCCACCAAGAACACCACCTAAAATGGTAATCATTTTGAACTCTCTCTTCGAAATACCAAGAACAATCTCCTCTAAGCGAGATACTGGGAAAGTATCTACTTGCTCTTTTACCATATCTTCTAATTTCATTTTACGCAAGACTTCTTCTAGCTTTGTTTCTGCTTCCTGGAATGCAAATGTCGTCACTTTCGGAATAAGATATGACTCGGTCCATCCAGTTACTCCTGGGAAGTAATGGAGGAAACTATAATCTAATCTTTCTTCGATTGCCAACTGTTCTGTCAAATACACTTTAACATTTTTAACAATAGGCTCAAAGTCAAAACCTTCCATCATTTCATTGAGCGGGCGATCCTTTAACTTCTCCCATTCGCTTCGTACTATTTTTTCTAGCATATTTTTTGTCCCAGGTGCTCTTAGAAATTTTAATATTTCCGGCTGAACCTTCCCAGCAAGTGATGATGATTCCCCCATGAACATTTGTATCATATTGCCAAGCGTCCCTTTTGTAGAAAGGAAATCATCAATAAGATTTTTTACCGTCTGCTTACCTTCATCTGATTCGAAGAAATCTTCACCCTTAAGTAGAATGTACGAAACGATTTCTCCCACTTTAGTATCTGCTTTTTGCTGCCAATCAATTGGTGCAAGCTGACGTATTGTTTCTTTTTCAAATCTAGTTTTTAATTGACTAAATTGCACGTCCACCTGTTCTTCTATTTTTCCCTTTACAATAGTTGGCACGCTTTCTAGTCCAGCAAGTTTCAACCAATCATTTATCGTTTTGTCCGATTGGAAGATTTTATCGTTCAGTTGCTCCGTTAAGAAATGAGCCGCTTTATTTTTCATTTCTTCGTTAAAATATTTTTTCTTAAAAATATCAGGCGTCAACAAATGCTGGATAACAGTATTACCTAGTTGTTTCGCAAGCTCATCACGTCTTTTAGGGATCAGACCAGGTGTGAATGGGATGCGCCACGAGCCTATATATTTTGCCTCATGTGGTCTGAATAACATCTTAATAGCAAAGTGATTAGTTACTGATCCAATAGCTGCTCCGACTACTGCCATGAATGTGATTGTCCATATAAAATCCATCAATTTCACCTTTTTCCTCTAGCTTCTAGATTATTATAGCAGAGGATGGGCAAACACTAAAAGAATTTACAATAAATGAAGCATAGTTGTAAGACGGATTGCATGCTCGGTCTCATCATGCATTGCAACAAATAAGGGGGCGTAAGCTTGTTGAATTGGTATTTGTAATACCATTTCTTTATAAAGCTCCGCAGATTCTAGTTCATCTCTAATAGCATCTTTTAAGCATTCCTTCAAGTCTGTACATAAAATGGGTTCCGGAAAGCTTTGTACAAATGTACCAGTCAGCATATAATAGAGTTGTTGGAACATTTCGTAATGGCTTCTTTCATCCTCATATATATGTTCGATAAAACTTTGAAAATACGGATCATCCGTCAATTTATACATAGAACGATAAAAATGATAATCCTGAAATTCGTTAAGTATGGCTTGCCTTAACTGCTCATTAAACAATTCGATGCTCCTTCACTAATCATTTATACTAGTGTATGCGAGCAAATTCACTCACATGAAAGGTTGATATTCTTGCTTCAACATTTTAGCTTTAAACCACTCTTTGAAAACAAACAACTTCCAGGTTGGACTATCTCTTTCTTTTATAAACAACAGAGATACGCCGCTGAATATGAACCGGATGGAACTATTAAATGGCTTGGTGAAACACCTGTTGATGAAGAGACAGTGAAAAAAATGATACATGAACTAATGCTTTTTCATGTGTATGACTGAAGTATTAATATGAATACATCTGAGAATAAAAGATCTATTTTAATTGATAGTGATTCAATAACTATTTGGGATGCCATAACGGATCCGCTTATACTCTCTGAGTGGTATGTTCCAGGTTCACCTTGGGAAATTCCAAATTTGAGGAAAGGTGAAAAAGGAACCTTTACATTAATGCCTAGCCGACATAATAGTTTAACAACAAAGCTTTATATGCCCTTTACTATTCAAAGTATTCATCCATACAAAGAATTTGCTATCTATTTAGATGAACAACAAGTAATGATATCTTTTACGGTAGAAATCGAATCCAAAAGCACAAAAGTAACTATAAATTCAGCAGGATTCGATCAACCTTTAGAAAATCTCAAAGCTTTAATAGAAGGAAATGAAATTCCTCATTTTTAAATCGGTGATTGCTAATCGTTCGGAATAAAAATTGATTAAAACATATCTACGAATGTTTATCTAATAGAAAATTTTAGCCCCTATTTTGAACAAAGACTGATCAAAATGGGGCTATTTGTAATAAAGAATGATTATTTTGGAAAGTGAATATACAACTGATGTACCAGTTTAAGTGTCATTTTTCACAATGTCCCGTAGAAACGGTTCAGCTTTGTAAATGTTTTTTTATATTTCATTAAAAAAGGTTTTAGAACGGCCAATTCTAACAATCGATTAAAACAACCTATTTCATTCACGTGCGTTTCTTACAATGTGTTTTTTTGTAGAAGACTGGCTTTACTTCAGAAATTAAGATAGCCACCATAATTAATACAGCTCCCATAACCATACGATCTGTCAGTACTTCATGTAGAAATAAAACTGACAATATCATGCCAAAAATTGATTCTGTTGATAAAATAATGGCTGCCTTTGTAGCTGTTGTATATTGATGTGCCATATTTTGAAAAAGATAGGCAATCGTTGTTGAAAAGACTGCTAAGTACACAATCGAATACAAGGCTTCTTTTTCAATTTCTGTCGGTATATCCCCTTGAATGAACACCATGGTTACGCTAATCAAAGATGCTGTTATGAATTGTACTATCGTTAGTAAAATGGCATCTTCCTTTTGGACAAATACATTGGTATAAAAAATATCAAAAGCAAAGGCGACTGCACACGCAAGGGATAGTGCATCACCTATATTGATCATCATAGAACCTTGTAATGACAATAAGCCAATGCCTAAGATTGCGAGTATTGAGCCTATTATTTCATATCGGTCAATCCTACGTTTGTAAATTAGAAAAGCAATGATTGGCACAATCACAACATTAATTGCTGTTAAAAATGCATTTTTAGATGGTGTTGTATATTGTAAACCTACCGTTTGTAATGCAAAAGCAATATATAAAATAGTGCCTAATATAACTCCTTTCCACACGACAGATTTTGTCATTTTTTTGTATTTGTAACCAAACAATATTGTAAGTATAAGTGTAGCTAAAGCAAATCTTCCTGCCATCACTTGACTAGCAGTTAAATATTCTAATGCAATGTCGGTTACAACAAATCCACTGCCCCAAACAATCGCTGTAATGAGCAACATTCCATCGCCAATATATTGTTTCATCTCTTCTCCTCCTTGCTATCACAAGGAACAAGGATATCATGAGAAGAGGGAAAGTAATTTGATATTAATTCTAAAATTTCCAGCTTATTTTTGGACTTATTCCAAAGCAATTGTTATTTCTTTAATTGTTTGATGCAGTAAATACAATTTTACTGCTGTAGATAAATGCTCAAAAAAAATGAACTCGTTGCCAAAAGGTTCGATTAATTGACGTATTTTCGTCATACGATAACGAATCGTATTCGGATGACAATAATGTGTGACGGCTATTTCTTTCACATTGCCTTTTTTAAGTACAAATGTCACAGCTGTATCCAGTAAATCCTGTTCTTCTAAAAGCGGTCCTAAATACATTTCCACATAATGATTTGTAAACTGTAAATCTTTTCGATAAAGCTCAATCAGCAATCGTTCAGATGCAAGCTGTTTATAGTGACAAATAGGCATTAGTTCAATTTTAGCCATGACACAAGCATAATAAGCCTCTCTAACAGCTAGATGAAGTTCCGTCTTAGTCTGGTGAACTTGGCTAAAACCAATTGTTAATGCATCTGTTGGAATTGCATAAATCCTCATCCATTCCATAAGTATTTTTTCAAATTGTTTTTGAGATTTATCTGTATAAAGGATGAAGATGCTTTGATTATATGTACAAATTATGCCAGATTTCAAAAAGGAATCTAACTGGAAAAAGGAATTCATCCAATGGGAGCCTTTGGACTGTTTCATTTGAATATTCGCTACAAATACATATTTGTCAAACGGTTTATTCATTTGTATTAAGAAGGACTCTATTTGTTCCGCTGTAACCTCTTCTTCGATTAGACATCTCATCGTATTTTGCAAGAAGAGCGAATGGTTCCTTTTGTTTATATGATTCATCACTTTAAAAATGACATCTTCAAAAAATTCATCTCCCCCAAAACGTAAAATCGGGAAATCTTGCTCATTTGCGAAAATTAGGACCTCACTAGGTAAATCCTTAAAAATAACTGGCTTATAGGCTAAAGCACTTACCTTTAATTCAATAAGCTTTTTAATCGTGTCGATTAAACTTTTGGGCTTTTGGTTAGCAAATAATAAGCTGCTTAATACAATGCTATGAGAGCTGAAGGCAGTTTCTCTCACTTGATGAATACCTTCCGTAAATTCAAAATCTAAAATTTCAATACTTTGGATTGTTTTATTTAATCCATTGCCACCTGCTACAACCGAAAAATCTTTTGTAACTGGCAACTGCAATAATTCCTTTACAGTTATCATACCTATTATCCTTTCTAATAACATATAACATGATTATAAAGTATCGCAGTATGATTCATATACTGCCCCATGAACTAACCTGCCGCATTAACTTAAGTTTATTTTTTCAAAATTTTTAATGCATTTTTAACATAAGTATTCAATAGAAGTCACTTCTAACAAAAATTTGAGAAGTAATTTTTATCAAACTATAAACAATCTTTTTTTATAAACTACAACTTCCTACTAAAGTGTATGGAATTGATTTCTTCACTTCCATACACTTTTTTATTCCCACAAAAAAATGATAAATTGATGTTAAATCATATGGCAGGTAGCTCTTAGTTTCTTCAGGGACATAATTCTAATTGCTACTAGTCTTCTTACGTCCAAACAATAAATAAAAATAGGTAGATGCAATAATATATAGAATTCCGGTAATCGTAAATGTATATGCATATCCCCAGTAAAAGCCAAATGTCATGACAAGCCCCGTTGAAATAGCTCCAGTACTTGCCCATCCTACATTAAAAACCATTTGATTTACTGAGTTTGCAAGCCCCTTATATTTATCCTGCACTAGGTCCATTGCAATTGCACTTTGAATAGGATTCCCAGCATTCATCAAAGCCTGGCGCATTAAAAACGCTATAGAAGCGATGATTAAAGAATTGGTATAACCAGTGATAAATAGAAATGGTATTGAGAGCAGCTGAAAAATAACTAAAGCCTTTACTTTCCCGACCTTCTTCACAAGGGCAGGTCCTAGTAACATTGCCACTGCCGTCATCGCAGATCCGAGCGACAGGATGAGTCCAATATAAGTGTTCGATGCATCGAATCGGTTGGAAAAGTATAAGTTCAAGTAAGGAATTACAAGTCCTGAACCTGTTCCGATCAATAAGTTCGCAATTCCAAATAACACAATAACCTTCAGATTTTTTCGGAATCCACTTGGAGCACTTACTCCTGATTCTTCCGTTTGCTCCTCAGTATTCTCCTCTATTTTTATTGGCTTCAGCTGAAATAAAGGAACTATACCCAATGTAAAAATAATCGCTCCAATTATTAATACATACTTAATGGAATCTACTGTAGGAATATTTCCAATTACATGAAGGGCATCAGCTAACACCCCTCCCCCTAAACTTCCCACTACACTAGCAATGGTCATCAAGGAAAAGTGAATACTAAATAGGTGCATACGCTCACTAGAATCTGTATTTTCAGCTAAAAAAGGAACGCCGGATACCTGAACTAATGCCATAAATAATCCTGTAAAGAATGCAGCATAAATCAGTGATTGTTCGCCCGTTACTAAACTTCTGTAGAATAGAGTACTTGCAGCAACTACAGCACCTGCGATTATGATTCTTTTCCTACCTAACCGGTCACTTAAATAACCTGCCGGCACTAACATAAGGGCAGAAGCAAGAGATGTCATAGAAATAATCTTGCCATTAAGTGTTTCAGGGAAGCCAAGCTCTTTTATGTATAGGTTGTACATAACTGAAAATACACCCATTCCAATTTGAATGAGTATATTTGCAAGCATAAACATTTTCACATTCCTATTAAAGGATGACAACTTCTTTTTCCAATCAGCAATCCAAATATACATAGAGTACCTCTTCTTTTTTATTTCGATACTCTAAATATATGTTTTTCGAATTAAAATTTCAATATAAAATATTTTTATTACTCTGTTAATATCATGAAAATTTAGCTTTCCCGCTCTCTACTGTGTGGTTATTGTCCTACTGCAGGGGTTCCGTTAGTAAGATTTTCCTCAAATAGATCGATAATTTCTATAAAACGTTCTGCTTCTCTAAACGTGTGGTCTGCTAATAGGGGATGAATATTGCTCTTAATTCGACACGCCTCAATTAAGTCACGTGCCGTTTTCTTAAAGTCTCTTAATGAAACGACAGATACTCGATTTTGATCTAAAAACTGGTGAAGCAGTGGTGGAGTCTCTGATTGTGGTCTCATGCTTTCCAAGTCAAGTGCCTGATATAATAACTGATCAAAATCGTGGCTAAATTCTCTTGCCTGATCGACTAATTTTCGTTCACTTGGATCTAAAAGATGACCAATAAATTTAGCGTGGTCTGCCATAATTTTAAGGAAAAACACATTTTCTTTAATAATTGCTTCTGGCAAAGGCTGCAGTTTCCCTTCATTTAATTCTTTTAACCTTTTAGCAAAGTAAGCTGCTTCTCTACTTATATGATCAACTAATAGTGGATAATTGTTAGTTCTGATTTCGCAACGTAGTATTAGTCCTAATACTTTCCGTTTATACGCCCAAATCGATACGGCCGCTTGATACACATGTGAATTGAAAGCCTGTATTTGCCTTGGATCAGAATTCAACGAGTACCCCGCTAACTGCTCTTCGATTTTTTCGAAAATTGCAATGTACTGTTGCGCCTCTTCAATTAACTTTTGCTCATTAAAAGTAAATCCTAAGCTTAAAAATAATGCATGTTCCTTCATAATCCTTGACCAAAATCTAATTTCATCTAATGACCTTCCAACAAACTCATTTGCCAACCTTCCACCTCCAGGTTTTTCGTCCTAACATTGTATGATTCGTTTAGTAAAAAAATCTCCAAACTATGTGATCAGAATAACCGAGCAAAAAAACGGAACATTAAGACCTGTTTCTATAGATTACGAAGGGGTTTGAACAGACGTTTTGCTATATGATTAACGATAGACTTTTTAAGAGACTGATCGTGACTAACGTCACGACCAGCCTCTCTTTTCTTGGTATTCTTATGGCTTTTGTCTTTCTGTCACCCTTCTACCCCCCCTAAAAACAGGTTAAAGCGTTTTTGGATAACTAGAGAAACGATTTCTAAGCATACGATATGTTATATCTTATAGTTAGTTGAGTACTACATATTATGTTGATTGTATTGAAAGGTGGCGACTCCGGCGAGATCACGAAGGCGTTGCCACACGAGGTGGCGCTCTTAGCCTTTGTTCCTCCACCTGAAACGCAAATCAGTAGTAGTATTAATTCATTCTAAAAAGTATCTTGAACTCAGTGTTCACGAGACAATTTTATATACTTTCTTTCAAAAAAAAGGGAATATCCCCGCATGTGTTACACATGCTGAGATACCCCTGCTTGTAATTTATACATTTGTTCATAGCGACCTTGTAATAGTAGTAACTCATCATGAGATCCACTTTCGACAATTTCTCCACGGTCCAATACTAAGATGCGATCAGCATTCTTAATAGTAGAAAGTCGATGAGCAATGATAAAAGTAGTTCTTCCTTTTTTCAGTACATCCATTGCGTGTTGAATAATCTCTTCGGTTTCCGTATCAATATTAGATGTCGCTTCATCCAAAATTAATATAGCCGGGTCAAATGCAAGGGCTCTTGCGAAAGAAACGAGCTGTCTCTGACCGGACGAAAGTGTGCTCCCCTTTTCAATAACAGGTTCATCCAAACCTTTTTCTAGATTTTTCAACACTCGTTCTCCTCCCACAGCCTCTAAAGCTGCCTCTACCTTCTCTCGAGAGATACGAGGATCGTTTAAACTTACGTTTGACTCTATCGTTCCTGAAAACAAATAAGGATCCTGTAAAACAATACCCATATGATTACGAATCGTTTGTCTAGGTAATGTAGTTATGTCTGTTCCATCTATCAAAATTCTCCCTTTTGATGGATCATAAAAGCGGAACAACAAGTTCATAATAGAACTTTTACCAGAGCCTGTATGACCAACAAGCGCTACTGTTTCTCCTTTATTTGCTACAAAGTTTAAATTCTTCAAAACATATTCATCTGCTTTATATGCAAAGGATACATCTTGAAATTCAACATTTCCTTCATATCGTTCCATACGCTCATCATTTACTTCTTCGCCAGTTTCATCAAGTAATTGGAACACACGATTTCCAGCAACCAATGATCGTTCTAACTGCGAAAATTGGTTAACAATCCCTGTAATTGGATTAAATAATCGTGTTGTATAATCTACGAATGCATAGAGCATACCAGCTGAAATAATTGTATCTGGCTCCATGGATAAGCTTCCAAAATACCAGATGAACATGATAAACATAATCGTACGGAGCACACTTACTAGGTTAAATGCAGTTGCTGAATCTAAAGTTAGTAACTTTTTCTGATAGAGATAATGCTCTTCATTCATCTCCTCAAATTCACGTTCCATTTGCTTTTCGCGTTTAAATGCTTGAATAATGGACATTCCTTGGATGGATTCATTTAACATTGCATTTAAATCAGCAATTTTTGTACGAACTATATGATTATATTTAGATGCATATTTCCGATAAGCAATCATCCAAACATACACAATTGGAACAACAAATAGTGCCATTAAAGCCATTTGTACATTTAAGATGAACAATGCTACGTAAACCCCTGCAATAGAAATAATACTTGTTGCAAACTGAGATAATACTTGCACATATAAATTACGAATTGCTTCTGTATCGTTCGTAACACGTGCTACAACTTTTCCAGCAGGCAAGTTATCAAAATACTGTATTGGCAATGTTTGAATATGCCCGAAAACATCATTTCGGAGCTTTTGCACAACTCGGTTTGCGCCAATTTGCAAATAAATAAACATAAAGTATCTAAAAATCGCTGTTACAATTGCTAAACCAAAATATAGAGCCAATAGCATTAATATAGGCTGAAGATTAATAGCTCCATCTGTAATATGGTCATCGATAATTTTCTTAGCTATGAATGGACCTGTTAAATCAGCAAACACTGCAATAGTTAAAAAGATTAGACCAAGAATAATTGGTTTTTTATAAAATAACGCATAATGGTAGAGTCGTTTTCCAGTACTCATGACGACACCCCCTCAAGCTGTTGGCGATCATATTGCTCTTTGTACCAACCATTTTGTTCAAGAAGGTCTTCATGAGACCCTTCTTCCACAATAAGACCTTCATCTAAAACGATAATATGGTCAGCATGTTGTATACCCGACAATCGATGCGTCGTAATAATTGTTGTCTTCCCACTACGTTCATTTTGTATATTTTCGATAATCTTAGCTTCTGTCTTTGCATCTACAGCAGAAAGAGAATCATCTAACAGTAAAATTTCTGGATTTTTAATAAGTGCACGTGCAATCGATACACGCTGTTTTTGTCCACCTGATAATGAGACCCCTTTTTCCCCAACTAACGTTTCTAAGCCCATCGGTAAATTCATCAAATCCTGTTGAAAATGTGCTAATCGAATTGCTTCTTCTAATTCATCCTCCGTCGCATCTTCTTTACCAAAAAGAATATTTTGACGAATCGTTCTAGAAAACAATACATGGTCCTGTGGAACATATCCAATCCATTCTAGAACCTGATCTTTCGTTTGCGCTGAAATAGCAGTTTCTCCTATTGTAAGCTGACCAGCACCAATCGGATATTCCTTTAATAATTGCTTCATAAAGGTAGTTTTTCCGGAACCAGTTTTGCCAACAATCCCTAGTGTTTGACCTTTTTGGAGATTCACTCTAATATTTTGAAGATTTTTTACTTGGGACAATGGGTATTGGAATCCAACATCCTTAAATCCAATGGAATCCACACTATTTAACTGGACTGGTGATATAGGATCTTTTACATCCTGGTCGTAGTCTAGTGTTTCTTGCACACGATCCAACGAGGCATTTCCACGTTGCATTACATTGATCAGTTCTCCAATTGCAAACATCGGCCAAATTGCCATTCCTAAGTAAACGTTGAAGGTGATTAAATTACCAACTGTCATTTCACCTTTTGATACTAGATAAGCACCATAACCTAGGGCAACTACATAACTAATACCAGTTCCCACTTTAGTAATAGGGCCAAAAAGTGCATCAATTCGTTCTACAACCATATTTTTTTCGTAGACTTCTTCACTCATATCAGCAAAATTCTTTTCATCAGCTCGTTCTTGCACATAAGCGCGGATAACGCGAACCCCAGCAATTGACTCTAATACACGGTCATTTAAATCCCCAAATGCATCCTGTGCAACCATATACTTTTCGTGAATAATTTTCCCAAGATATTGCATGATAAATGCTAAAATAGGTATTGGTAAAATTGCAAAAATAGTAAGTTTCCATGAAATGATAAAGCCCATTGCAAGTATAAGTGCAGCCATATACATTGTTGAATCAATTAATGTCATGATTCCAAATCCTGCTGTAGTTGCTACAGCATTCAAATCATTTGTTGCACGGGCCATTAAATCACCCGTACGATTTTTCTCGTAAAATGTAGGTGTCATATTCAAAAATTTTAAGTTTAACTTTGATCGTAATATACGCTCGATCGTGATTGAACCACCAAATAATTGATATTGCCAAACAAAGTTAAGTCCATAACCTATAATAATTATTCCAACAAAATAGAGTACATATTGCATTAATGACTCTTTTGTCATTTCCCCCATAGTTATTGAATCGATTGCCTCACCAACTAACCACGGTGGTAAAACCTCAAATGCACTAGCAATTATTAACAAACTAACCGCTACTGTATAACGTTTCCAATGATCTTTAAAAAACCATTTCAATTTAAATAAAACAGAAAACATTGTATAACCCCTCTTTTCTTCTTTCTACACATTACTTATTAGCTATCCACCTTCAAGAGATTCCTTCAGTAAAATTTGTTTTGTCCGTTGAATATTCATATCCAACACTCCTTTTCATATTTTTCACCAAAAATTGGAAGTAAAAAGACATAAAAAAGCGCATTACCCATCTAGAGGTAATGCGCTTTAATAATAGACAAAATAATACGTAAAATGTCTGTTATTAAATCATTTCCGGTCTAATGGTAGGTATGAACAACTTATTAAGTCAACAACACTATCTTTTAAACGAATCATTTTGTCATACCTCCATTTCCATTTTTTTGTGTATATTAACAGTAGCATACCGAAATTTTAATTGTCAATACTTTTCGAATTTTTATAATGAATGGACTATTGCACCTAACACAACACTTATAAGTACTACTTTGTATGGTGCTAATTTATATACAACTAAAAGTGTAAAAGTTATTAATACAATCACAAAATCCATCGGACTATTCACAGCACTCGTGAATACTGGATCATAAAGTGCTGCAAGAAGAATTCCAACAACAGCTGCATTAACTCCCTTTAAAGCGGCTTGAATACCTTTTTTGGAACGAATAATAGACCAAAATGGCAATGTTCCAATGACCAATAAAAATGATGGTAAAAACATTGCAAAAACTGCTATCAATGCTCCACCAGTTCCAGCAGTTATTTGCCCTAAAAAACTAGCGATTGTGAATAACGGTCCAGGTACTGCCTGTGCTGCTCCGTACCCAGTAAGGAACATATCTGCTGATACATCTACTTCCCTTTGTAGCATTGGTAATACAACATGCCCACCACCAAACACAATCGATCCCACTCGATAATAAGTGTCAAAAATAGCATAATAGACAGATTGTACAAATGGCTTTAATAAAGGCAGTAAAGTAAGCAATATAAAAAACAATATCCAACTAATTATTCCAGTCTTTTTCCCAAAGCTGAGCTTCATCTCAGGAGCGGAATCAATTGAAGCATTTTTGAAATAGAAATAACCAAAAATACCCGCAATAAGAATAATTGCTATTTGTCCAACTGCAGTTGGAAAAAGTAACGTGAGTATTGCGCATCCTATTGCAATCGTAATTCTTATACGATCTGGAGCTAATGACTTTTGCATACCGATTAAGGCATGTGCAACAACTGCTACTGCCACTATTTTTAAGCCTTGGATCCACCCACTATCAAAAGAGCCTGAACTCGATATGAATGCAGCAAATAACATTAAAAGGATTACTGATGGCAGCGTAAAGCCTATCCATGAAATAATACCTCCTAATAATCCCCCTCTTAATAATCCAATAGAGATTCCTACTTGAGAGGAAGCTGGTCCAGGTAAAAACTGACATAACGCAACGATATCTGCATACAATTTGTCGTCTAACCATTTCCTTTTATCCACATACTCATCCCTGAAATATCCTATATGAGCAGCTGGTCCCCCAAATGATGTTAAACCAAGCTTAGTGGATGCTTTAAGTATTTCTATATATTTATTTTTCATTTGAACCTCCTCAATTATATTAATCTCTATTATCTAACATGTATGAGATGATATATATTAAGTTTTTGTAAATTTTGTTAACAGAATATCTCTATATAGAGTAGAAAGATTTGTAATTTCTTTTTTTATATTTTATTATTAAACGTATAAACTATTTTTTAGAAAACAGGAGGTGTACACTTTGTCTTACCCCTCATTTGGGTTAGGGACAAAGTAATTATTTGGACATAGCCATACGATTGACAGCGTTTGCTGTCTTAATCGCATTCACTGCATTTTTCGTTGCGAGTGAGTTTGCAATTGTAAAAGTAAGAACTACAAGAATTGATCAGCTTATTGCTGAAGGGAACACTAAGGCGATAAATGCCAAAAAAGTAGTTTCCAATCTGGATGAATATCTATCTGCCTGTCAGCTTGGAATCACCATAACAGCATTAGGGTTAGGGTGGCTTGGAGAACCGACAATTGAACGGATTCTACATCCGGCATTTAATTATTTTGAGCTCCCAGAGAGTGTTGCCTCTTTACTTTCATTTATTATTGCATTCTCTCTTGTAACGTATATTCATGTAGTTGTAGGAGAGTTAACACCAAAGACTTTTGCTATTCAAAGGTCTGAACAAATTACATTAGCAGTAGCAAAACCGCTTATCATTTTTGATAAACTTATGTATCCAGTTATTCACGGTATGAATGGTTCCGCACGTTTCCTAGCAACTAAAGTATTTGGTTTAGATGCTGTTTCAGAATCAGAGGTTGCTCATTCCGAAGAAGAGCTTCGTATGATACTTTCTGATAGCTTTAAAGGCGGAGAGATCAATCAAGCCGAATACAAATACGTAAATAAAATTTTCGAATTTGATGATCGTATTGCAAAAGAAATTATGGTTCCACGAACGGAAATAACTTCTATTGATAAAGATTTTACGTTAGATGAGGTATTTCAGCTAATCGGTGTAGAACAATATACAAGATATCCAATAACTGATGGGGACAAAGATCATATTATTGGACTTGTTAATATGAAAAATCTATTAACGGCATATATAAAAGATCCTACAAATGCAACAACACCCGTAAGCGATTATATGCAACCGATTATCCGAGTTATTGAGAATATGCCAATTGCTGATTTATTACTTAAAATACAACGTGAACGAATTCATATGGCAATCTTAATGGATGAATATGGTGGTACTTCAGGACTTGTGACTATAGAAGATATTATCGAGGAAATCGTTGGCGATATTCGTGATGAATTTGATACTGATGAACTTCCAGAAGTTCAAAAGTTAGAAGAAAATCATTATATTGTTGATGCCAAGATGTTAATCGAAAATGTTAATGACCTACTAGGTATAGATATCGATGAAGAGGATATAGATACTATAGGTGGTTGGTTCATGACTAAAAGCTACGAAACCGTAAAAGGTGAAAAAATTCAAGAACAGGGCTATGATTTCATGATTAAAGAGATCGATGGACATCATATTCAATACTTAGAGATTATTAAATCTGCTCCACCAGTTGAAGAGCTAGAGCCAATAATTGAACAATAAAATCATTATAGATTACAAAAACGACTCTCATTTGAGGGTCGTTTTCCTATGTCTATAATTGTTGAAATGAGGAAACATTGTGGAGCTATACACAAACTTACGTGAAGGGGAAAAAGGTGCCTGGATAAGTATTAGTATTTATCTACTGTTGAGTACACTTAAGCTAACCATTGGTATCATCGGATCTTCAGAGGCCTTAAAAGCAGATGGCCTAAATAATTTTACAGACATTATTGCCTCTGTCGCTATATTAATCGGACTGCGTATTTCTCAAAAACCACCCGATAGTCATCATCAATATGGACATTTACGTGCTGAAACTATTGCTTCGCTAGTAGCTGCGTTCATCATGGCTTTTATCGGAATCCAAGTACTTATTCAAGCAATTCAACATCTTGCTAACCCTACCCAGGAAACCCCTTCATTTTTGACTGCGATTGTTGGATTAGTTAGTGCCATTATTATGTACGTTGTCTATAGATATAATTTACAGCTAGGAACCCGTATAAACAGTGCTGCTTTAAAAGCTGCAGCCTATGACAATCGATCAGATGCATTAGTTAGTATCGGTGCAACTATTGGTATAGTCGGATCTATTTTAGGGTTTCCAATTTTAGATGGAATAACTGCCCTACTAGTCGGAGTAATCATTATCTATACGGCCTATACCATTTTTCATGATGCAGCCTACACATTATCTGATGGCTTCAATGTAGAGGAAGCCGAATCTTTGTCAACAATAGTAAGACTCGTCGAGGGTGTTGATAAACTAACGGATTTTAAAGCGAGAATGCATGGAAATTTGATGTTTGTCGATATTACTGTAACAGTAGATCCAAATTTAAATGTTGTGAATAGCCATCGTATTACGGAGGAAATAGAACAACGTATAATGAAGGTAAAGCCATTTTCCGTTATCCTAGTCCATATTGAACCAAATATGGACATACTGAATAATGAGTAAGTAGTTTTTGGATTATGCGTAAATACCAACAGGTTTTACGCAACTTTCTACTCTTTATGCGCAACATTTCCATGCGTTTACGCAATGATTTCTTTATACGCAACATTTTTCTGCTTACTCGCAACTTCCGAAGCCATTTGCGCAACTTTCTGCCCTGTAAGCGCAACTCCCAAGCGGTTTTACGCAACGTTTAATAGATTTCATCTTTTGTGCGAACAAGTTCTAGAAGAAATATGCCAGACTAACAAAAAAGCACGGGATCTCGCATGGCCATTGCGATTCTCCGTGCTTTTTATTGTCCACTTGGTTCTGTTAATCCGTGCTTTACCGCATAAAGAGCTGCTTGTGTACGGTCTTGAACATGTAGCTTGGCAAAGATATTGGAAATATGCGTTTTTACTGTTTTTTCAGTAACAAACAATGATGATGCTATTTCTCTATTACTTTTCCCTTTTGTTAATTCGGATAATACGTCCTGTTCCCTTGGAGTTAACGGATGTTCTTCATGTGGACTTAGTTCCACTGGCTCCCACTCTTTTTCTAACTGGGTTGTCGCCTCTGGATGTAATGTATTTTCACCTCGCATTAGCTTTCGAATTGCATCGGCAAGGTCATCTGGCTCTATATCTTTAAGTTGATACCCGGCTGCCCCAGCTTTTAAGGCAGGTATCACATGGTCTCTATCTGAAAAACTAGTGAGCATTAATATTTGGATTTCTGGATTTGTAGCCTTTATGCGCTTCGTTGCTTCTATGCCATCCATTACGGGCATGACCAAATCCATCAATATAACATCGGGCTTCAAATCTGCTGTTAGCTGCACAGCTTCTTTCCCATTTGTAGCCTCACCTACAATATCCATATCCTTTTGCGTTTTTAGAAAAAACATTAACCCTCTTCTTACTACATGATGATCGTCTGCAATTAGTACACGTATCATAATTACTCCCCCCTAATAAGGTAATCGCACTAATATTTCTGTTCCTTTTTCCCACTCCGTTACCCAATCCACCGTTCCACCAACAAAATTCGCTCTATCCCTCATGCTTTGTAAACCGATTGAACGTAGTCTTTTAGGTTCTTTCATATGAAATCCACACCCCTCGTCTTTCACAACCAATAAAACATCTGTAGGAGTAACCGTTAAATATAGTTCTGCTTGAAGTACACCAGAATGCTTGCGTATATTATTCAATGCTTCCTGAGCAATTCGAAATAGTGTTTCTTCAATAATTGCAGGCAGGTTAATGACTCCCTTTACCTTCACTGTCAATGAAAGTCCTAAAATATCTCCGTATCCTTTAAGACCTTCGATAATTCCTGACTCCAATCCTTTAGGGCGTAGCTGCCAAATGAGTGCTCGCATTTCTGTTAGTGCTTCCTGAGTTAAATATTGTATTTCTTTAAATGTATTTTTTATCTCCTGCTGCTCTGTCATTTCTATTCCACCGCGAGCAGTTAGGGTTACTGAAAATAATAATTGGTTAACCGAGTCATGTAAATCTCGTGCAAGTCGGTTACGCTCCTGTACGAGAGCTACTTGCTGCTCCTGCTTTGTGAGGAAAATTCGCTTAATAGCTGAGCCGATTTGAAAGGCTACCGATTCCAGTAAAGCAAGCTCTCCATCTGAAAATCGAATCGTATTCGGAGTAGCTACATTTAATAGACCAAAGTTTTCCTGACCTGATTGTAACGGTACCGTTGCATGGTGCGTAATGCCACCGCTATCTTCATTACTCATCTTTCTTGCGTTGACAATTCTTTTACATTCAATAATATTTGAAGCCTTTTTTAACTCCCCATTTTGAAATCTTGAAACACACCAACAGCCACCTTTTTGCAAATGTTTGCAGTCATTTTGCTGTAATGCATTTGGCAGATTTTCATGTGCAATTAGCTGTTGCTTCCCCTTTTCATCAATAAAAAATATCCAACCCGTTTCAAATAATGTACCCTCTAATAGTTTGTGCAAGGCACCCTGTAACATTTTTTCCATTTCTGTTTCTTCATTTAATAATTCTGCTATTTCTTTTAGTAATTCAATGTTCGAGAGTTCATTTGATAGCATGTAAACTCCTCCAGGTATGTAATTCATCTTATTCCATAATATCACTTATCCACTATTCTCAGTAGGATCTGGACATCATACTTTTGACCGAAAAAAAACAGGAAAAGCAAGTTCACTTTTCCTGTTTCTCTATTATTCTTCTAAATATTGATTCATCTTCAACAAAAAATCATCCTGTAAAGCTTTTAGTTTTTCTATACTTTCTGCTTCTGACCCACTAAGCACACCAAAATAATATTTAATCTTTGGCTCTGTCCCGCTTGGTCTCACACAAACCCATGAGCCATCTGCAAGGAAGTACTTAATAACGTTTGATTTTGGGAGGAATATTTCCTCCTCTTCTCGACCATCCGTGAATGTTCGAATTGAATGCAAATAGTCTTCTTGAGAAAGAACAGTAATTCCGGCAACTTCCGTAATTCTATTTACACGAACCTGTTCAAGTAAGTTTTGAATTGCATTCGCACCACTTACTCCTTTTTTCGTAACAGACCTGAGCCCTTCCAAATAAAAACCATGTCTTTCATATAACTGAGATAATACATCGAGTAAGGTCAAGCCTTGTTTTTTATAATAGGCAGCAGCTTCTACTATCCCTAGCACGCTTTGTACCGCATCCTTATCACGTGCAAAGTCTTTTATCAGATAACCATAGCTTTCCTCATAGCCAAATAAAAACTCAAACTCTTTGGTCTCTTCGTATTGCTTGATTTTTTCACCGATAAATTTGAAGCCGGTTAATACATCTTCTGTACTTACTCCGTAATATTCGGCTATTACTCGCCCTAAGTCCGAGGTAACTATCGTTTTAAAAACACGCCCATTTGCAGGTATATTCCCTTCCGCTTTACGCTGTGACATCAGATATTCGATTAATATAGCTCCGGTTTGATTGCCCGTTAAAAGCTCATATTTAGAATGAGTTTTAACAGCAATACCTACTCGGTCCCCATCTGGATCAACAGCTATTAGAATATCTGCATCATTTTTTTCTCCATATTGAATAGCGTATTCAAAAGCACTTTGCTCTTCTGGATTTGGAGATACTACCGTTGGGAAATCTCCGTCTGGATCCATTTGTTCATCTACATAGTAGATATGCTCGTAGCCAATCTCACTTAATATTCTTTTAACCGTTTTTCCAGATGCTCCGTGTAAAGGTGTGAATACTACCTTCAAATCAGTGGACGATGCTAATCCATCTTTTTCTTGAACTGTTTTTAGGGCATCCATATATGCTTGGTCCAACTGTTCATCTAATTGAATTACTAATTGTTTATCTGGATTTCTTTGATCGATATGGAGTGCATCTCCCGCATCAGTCACATGCTGGATAACTACCTCGGCGTCTGCTAGATTTAACTGTGCCCCATCCTCCCCATAAACCTTGTACCCATTATATTCAGGAGGATTATGACTTGCAGTAATGACTATCCCCATGAAAGCATGCAAATATCTTACTGAAAATGAAAGCTGGGGTGTAGTTCTAGGTTCCATATATAGATAAGCTTTTATACCATTAGATGCTAGCGTATTTGCTGCTTCTCGCGCAAACTCTGGAGAATATCTGCGACTATCATAAGCAATAACGACTCCACGCTCCATCGCTTCTGCTCCAGCTCCTTTAATATAAGAAGCAAGTCCAGTGGTCGCTTTACGAACAGTATACGTATTTATACGATTCGTACCAGCACCGATTTCCCCTCGCATCCCACCAGTTCCGAATTCTAAATCGCGATAGAATGCATCTTCTATTTTTTTTTCATCCTTTGCTAGAAGTTGAAGATCCTCTTTCCAATAGGACTCAAGCTCTGAGAAGTTATTCCATTGGTCAAAAAGTTGTCTATATCGCATAGGCTTGCTAACCCCTCTCCATCATTTTTTGTAATCGACACTGTAAATATCATGACGTCTATCTTTTAATTGTTTAACCGTCCCATCTTGACGTTGACGGCGGAGGATTTCTAAATCTACATCCCCTATTAAAACCATTTCTACATTCGGCTCTGTTTCCCCTACAATTCCATCACGAGCAAACTCAAAGTCAGATGGGGCGAAAATTGCGGACTGAGCATATTGAATATCCATATTTTCCGTTTGAGGTAAGTTTCCAACTGTACCAGAAATAACCGTATAGATTTGGTTTTCAATTGCACGTGCTTGTGCACAATAACGAACCCGTAAGTAGCCTTGACGATCCTCGGTACAAAATGGAGAGAAAATAATATTCGCACCCATATCTGTTGCAATTCGTGCAAGCTCTGGAAACTCTATATCATAGCAAATTTGAATCGCAATCTTACCACAATCCGTATCAAATACTTGAACGGAGTCACCTGCACTAATTCCCCACCATTTACGTTCGTTCGGTGTAATATGGATTTTATATTGTTTATCAATGGCACCATCTCGGTGGAATAAATAAGCGATATTATATATTTCCTCGTTCTCTTCTTCCACAAAGTGAGAGCCAGCAATAATATTAATATTGTAACGGATCGATAAATCCGAAAATAACTCCATATATTGCGGAGTATACTCTGTCAATTTACGGACCGCTTGACTTGGAGAGGGTTCGTTTAGGAATGACATTAGCTGTGTAGTAAAGATCTCGGGAAACACTACAAAATCTGATTGGGCATCGGACGCCACATCAACAAAATATTCACATTGGTTGGCAAACTCTTCAAATGAATTAATTTTGCGCATCATATATTGGACTGCACAAATTCGTACAGGATAGCTCGTTTTGAAATGTCGTTTAGAAAGTGGGATATAATCAATATTATTCCACTCCATCAGTGTTGCATATTTGGCAGATGCCTTATCATCTGGTAGATAGTTAGGATTAATACGCATCAATGTAAAGCCATTCATTAATTGGAAAGTTAAAACTGGATCATATATTTTATGGCGAGAAACAGACGTCACATATTCTCTTGGAGACATCTCTTCTGCAAATTTATGATAGTTTGGAATACGCCCTCCAATAATAATTGATTTTAAGTTGAACTGTCTTGCAATATCTTTTCTGCCTTCATATAAACGTTGACCAACTTTCATTCTTCTGAATTCTGGGTGCACCATGACTTCAATTCCGTACAAATTATATCCCTCTGGATTATGGTTTGTAATATAGCCTGCATCTGTCACATCCGACCAGGAATGGCGGTCATCATACTCATCAAAATTAATAATAAGACTTGAACAAGAACCAATTACTTTTCCATCCAGCTCAGCAACTAGCTGCCCTTCTGGGAAAATAGTTAAGTGACTACGTAAATGAGCTAATTTCCACGGGTCCATACCCGGAAAACATAATCGTTGAATTTCTAAAATTGACTCTATATCGGAAAAAGACGTTTGTCTTATAATCATGCTTTGTTCAAATGGAGATAAATCAAATTCTTCAGTCATTTTATCGGCTCCTCTTTTATTAAGTAACTTCATTATATAGCTCTTTTCACTTCAGATAAAATATTTTACATGTAATTAAAGAAGCATTATACTTTAATTTGAGTTCAAAGTAATTTAAAGGAGTTCCTATGACAAAAAAACTGGAAAATCTATTATTATTTATGTGGACAGTTGCCTTAACTTCAACACTAGGTTCCCTTTATTTTTCAGAGATAAGGGGATACGAACCTTGTGATCTATGTTGGTATCAGCGTATACTCATGTATCCACTTGTACTAATATTGGGGATTGCATACGTTCAAAAAAATCCGAAAATCGCAGTGACTTCACTTGTATTCTCTGTGATCGGTGGATGTATATCTGCCTATCATTATAGCATTCAAAAGCTGACTTTTATGCAGGAATCTGCACCGGCATGTGGGAGAGTTGCTTGTACAGGGGAATATATAAACTATGCAGGATTTATCACAATCCCATTTTTGGCTCTTATTGCATTTATTTTAATCGCAATTACAAGTGTTATAGTATGGAAGGACATCAAGGAGGAAAAATAACTTGAAGAAACTACTAATATTCGGTGGTATTATCATCGCGGTCTTTGTATTAATCTTTGTTTTAAACTCACAGAAAAACAAGGATGCATTAGCTAATAATCCATACGATACTAAGGATTTAAGACAATCTACCATTGATCTAATTGATGATCCGAACTATCAGAACATTATTTTACCAGAGGATTTGAAAAAAAAGATTGCTACTGGAGAACCTGTTACAGCTTATTTCTTCAGCCCAGAATGTGTTCATTGTCAAGAAATGACACCACGTTTATCTCCACTTGCTGAAGAAAATGACATTGAAATTGTCAAATATAATGTACTTGAGTATGAACAAGGCTGGGATGACTATCTTATCCAAGCAACACCAACAATGATCTATTTTGAAGATGGCAAAGAAGTTGTAAGAGTTGAAGGCGCTATTTCGAATGATCAAATTCAAGGATTCTTTGATGAAGTCGTTTTAAAATAACCAAAAGGGTCATGTCGAGTAGACAGACCCTTTTTTTTAAAGGAGTGGGAAAATGATTCATACATTAACATATACCGTACAAGAAGATGGTTTAACGATAGATAGCCTTTTCCAAGAAAAATGGAAACTTGGCAAAAAGTTAATACATGAGCTGCGCATGCAAAAAGCTGTTAGCAATACGAGTGGAGAACTTTTACAATGGAAGCTTCCTAACAAAAAAGGTGATGTACTTGTCATTAAATGGGAGGGTGAGTCCTCGAATTATCTACTTTCCGATCAAATCCCTTTGTATGTGGCGTATGAAGATGAGTATTTATTGATTGCTTCTAAACCACGTGGTGTATCGACGCATCCCAATGAAGAAGGTCAAAATCATACCTTTATGAACACCGTGACAAACTATTTGCATGGTAAAGGTCATCATTACGGAGAACATGTACATCGCATTGATGAAGGCACAAAGGGTTTAGTCGTCATTGCAAAAAGTCCTCTTGTTAAAGGTATGCTAGATCGTATGTTGGAAAATAAAACTATCGTCCGCACCTATGAGGCAATTGTAGAAGGACAAGTAAAAAATCAGCATGGTACAATTCGAGCAGCTATTGGAAACGACCGCCACCATCCAACTCGAAAAAGAGTTTCTACATCTGGTCAAAATGCGATTACACATTATGAAGTTGCTGGGAAACATGAGCAGTTCACGAAAATACATGCAATTTTAGAAACTGGACGGACGCATCAAATCCGTGTTCATTTAGCTCACCTAGGACATCCTATCGTAGGTGATGAGCTATATGGTGCTAAAAAAACACCTACGAAAATGTATGAGCTTCATGCTTTTAAAGTTCAATTTAATCACCCAATCACAGGTGAAGTACTTGTTGTGGAAGATAAACGATAATATAGGTTAGAAAGGCTAGCGAAACTCGCGCTAAAGCGTCTCTATGTTGCGGATAAATAGCGGAATGTTGCTCATAAGCAATAAAAGTTGTGCATAAACATGCCAATGTTGTGAATATACCTTCGGATGTTGCACAAACGAAAAAGCAGATGAGAGATTTTCATTTCTCATCTGCTTTTTTTAAAGTCTAAATATTTTTATCCAACTTCACTTCAAACTTAGGATTCGTTACATATTCCATATATTTTACCTTGCCATTAAAGCTTTCATATGCCTCATATCGTGCTCTAACAGCAGCTGCAGTAACGAATTCTAGTACTTTCTCTTTCTTAACCCAACAGCTCTCAGACGTTTCCTCTGAGGTACTTAGTATTCCACCAATAGGCTTACATACAAAATCGAACATTACTTTTGTAGGCACATCTGTAACTTCGTCATACCATTTATAGATTCCTGTATTTGAATAGGTTCCTATTAAGTGGCCTACTTCTATATCAATTCCGCTTTCTTCTTTAACTTCTCGAACTAACGCATCTATTAGATTTTCTCCAACCTCCACTTGACCACCAGGATAGACCCATCCTCCATGCTGCGTTTTTACTAACAGAATTTCCCCTTTCTAATTTTCAACAATTCCCCCAACAGCCACAATATGCGTAGGCATAATCATTCTACCTTTCCTCCTTCTTATCTTTCCTCTTTCTTCTATAAATAAAAGCACATATTGTAAAAATTGCCAATATAAGAGTACCAGCCGTTCTTACAGCTAGATGATATTCAGTTGGGAGAGTTATAAACAAGATAATAGAAACAATAGTAATCGGCAACATCACATAAAACCACAAGCGAACAATTGGATTGCGAAAACTAACTTCAAAACGATCGTCCATCATAATTCCACCTTTAATGAATGTCGTTCATATTTTTTCCATTTAGCAAAGACATAGCAAAATTGCATAACTATTCCTATTATCAAAATTCCTGAGAAAAGAATAAATTCAATTTGTGACCAGTCAGCTAATTTATAAATAATGATAAGACAAAGAATAACAAGAGGAACTGACCACAATATTCGAATCAATTTTCTCCTATAGCTTAACTTATAGTAAGCAAATACAAATCCTTTATCGACTTTTTCCTTATTTCTATAAATAGTTGCTGAAATCCAACTCACAATCAAGCATATAACCACTATAATGTAATTAGCATAAGAGATAATTTTTCCTCCTTTATAATTTAGTATTTTGATCCTCATGGGTACATTTATATTAGTTTTCAATTAGAAAATTTCTTGCCATATAATAAGCACTAGCAGTAAATAGCTGCGTTTTAATCTCATTCCTTTTTAACAAAGAACTGAATAACTCAAAATCAATTAGCCTTATATTTATCTCTTCGGTTTCATCTAAATCTTGTTCATATTGTTTAAAAGCATCTACTATAAGATAGGTTTTTATTTTGTTATTTTGTGTGGCAGGATTTATCATAAATTCACCTAACAAAATAGGTTTTTTATATGAAACAAAGCCAGTTTCTTCTCTAATTTCTCTTATAATACCTTCTTCATCCGTCTCATTTTTTTCTTTTTTCCCAGCTGGAATTTCTAAGTAAATATCATTTCCAGCATGTCTATATTGTTCGACAAGTAGCATTTGTTTTTCCTTTGTAAGGACAATCGCATTCACCCAATCGGAATATTCATTTACATAATAATCATCGATAACAATCCCATTAGGGAGCTCGCATGTATCTTTTCTAATATTTCCGTATGGACTTTTATGCACATACTCAGATTTTAACATTTTCCACTGTTCCATATTTATCACCGCTTAATCCTTTATTTTATCATCTCGTTAAAAATATAAAGATTGTACAATGCAGGGATTAGCAAGCCAACTCCTAGGCAAATTACTGCTCCGAATTTAGATTGTCTAGTTAATCTAGCATCACCTTGCTTTAAGTATTGAAAAAAAGTAAGTGTAAAGTAAAAGCATAATATTATAAATACCATAGAAAATATTCCTACCCAATTCCCTGTTCCCATAAAATTTCGCATTTACGTTTCCCCTATCGTTATTTACTGAAGAATAATAGCAAATAAAATATACAAAACCCCTAATCCTATTTCTCTTCTTATGATCTTCTTACTTGCTTTTTGAAGATAGCTTTCTATTCCTTCTACAAATGAATTAATTCCTACAAACACGAACACTAACTTCACATAGAAAATATCGATACCGTTTAAAATGGCCATTATTAGCATAGTAATCATCAAGACTATCAATACCAGCTTTAGTATTATGAATGGTGTACTACTTTTTTTCTTGTTCGTATTTTCAAAAAATATACTCATCAATGAACCTCATCTAATATTTATTAAACTATATTACTAATACGTTAAAATATGTAATAGGTTTCATTATTGAGTAATATTTTCCAATCCACAAAAAAATACACGATATTACTTTTTAAGTGAAAAAGTACTATCGTGTTAGTTTAATTTTAATTTTATTAGAAGAGTTATATCATATTGTTGATTTCTATTACACTAGTTTAGCCCTTATGGGTGAGCTGGTCTGAAGATAGGATCTATATATGACCTTGCATCGGCATCGTGTTTAATAGAAAATTTCAATTCTAATTAATAGTTAAATACTGCTCATTTTTAATTGAAAGGAAAGTCGGCGACTCCAGTGGGAACAGCGAGAAAGTCGAGACCCCGCAGGGAGTATTCATAGGAACGTAGGCTGTATTTTGTTTCATATTCAGACAATTTGTGAACAGTAGTTTACTTACCCGAGGAGGCTCGGTCTCGCCCACGGAAAGCGCCCGACTGAAACGGAAATCCGTAGAATTATTTGTTATTCAAAACTAAAGTTATCCGGATCTTTTCCTGTACGCTCATTTAAGTTAAGTGCATCAATATTTTTCATATCCTCGAATGACAACTCAAAATCATATACATCCATATTCTCCGCAATTCTAGATGGATTAACAGATTTAGGAATAACGATTAAATCATGTTGCAGATGCCATCTAATAATTGTTTGAGCAGTTGATTTACCATATTTTCCACTAATACGTTGAAGTGTTGGCTCTTCTAGTAAATGACCTCTTGCAAGTGGTGACCACGAAGTTATCGCAATTTCTTGCTCCGCACAATACTCACGTAAATCAAACTGAGTGAGTCGCGGATGACATTCAATTTGGTTGACCATTGGTTTAACGTTAGCTTTAGCAGCAATCGCCTCTAAATGATGCTCATGATGATTTGCTACTCCAGTTGCACGAATTAGCTTTTCATCATATAGTCGTTCTATTGCACGATATGTATCCACAAAGGTTTCTTTAATTGGCCAATGGGTTAAATATAAATCTACGTAATCCATTCCTAATAATTGCAAAGATTTTTCGAATGCTCTCAGTGTTTGATCGTAGCCTTGATCTGTATTCCACACTTTTGTTGTAACAAATATGTCTTTGCGTGGAATATTTGATGCTCGAACAGCCTCTCCAACCTCTTTTTCGTTGGCATAAAAACTCGCCGTATCAATATGACGATATCCATAATCCAGTGCAGTTGTAATTGCTTGAATAGCGATATCGGATTCTGTCATTTTATAAACACCTAATCCGAGTCTTGGCATCTCTACTCCGTTATCCAATTGTTTCATTGATTGTATATTCATTTTTTTCATCCTTTCTTATAAGGAAAACGACTGAAATAAAGTGAAACTTTAATCAGCGGGGTTGCCACTGATTGAAATAAAAATGAGTTCAGGCAAATAACACCGCGTCCGGCGGCATATGAACATAGCTAAAGCCACACGAAGTGGCATTTTTCATCTATGTTCTACGTCGGGTTTTTACGAGCGGCTATCTCCCACTTTTGCTTTTTAACTTGGGTCAGCCCTGGTATGGTGTCTTACGGCGTGCAGGACGTACTAGTTGACCTGTCCGTTAATGCAGGATAAATCAGTCGTTTTCTCTTTTCTTCATGGAAGAAGTAACTTCTGATTGGGCTGGATCGGATACGCGATTATCTTCTTCCAACTCATTATTGTCCCTCATTCTATCCATCTGTTTTCCTAGTTGCTTTACTTCTTCCATATTCGTTGCCATTGAGCCGTTCTCTGGATCATTTTTGAATTCATTCATTCCAAAAATCACTCCTTTTCTTAATGTTAGTAGAATATTCGAAAGCTTGCAACATTCAAATGAACGATTTTCGTCAAATTTCATTTCTTCGCATTATTTCTTTTTCAAACAATTTAGGGTATACTAGGTGCAGAATACTATAGAGGAGGCACTCCATATGAACTTAATTCTTATTCTAGGTGTTTGTGTTTCATTTCTTGTTGCAATTTTAACTGCAGGATATGATGACAAACCAGGTGCATCTGAAAAATAATCTATTATTAAAACGGACGAGTCTTTTATGACATCGTCCGTTTTTTTATCTGTCTAACTACAGTGCCTCGCCCCTCGAGTCGTTTCAGGATGTCGGAGGCCCACAGGATGTGGGTCAGTCAGTCGTTGCGAAATGCTTTTTATTTTACGACGAGCTTTGCGCAGGAGCACCACGATGTCGCAACGACTGACTTCCAAAACATAGGCACTTGCGCTTTTCTAGTGTAAATTTGGATAGTTCTGCTGACGTAATGCTTCATAGACTAATATTGCTGCTGTGTTTGATAAATTTAGAGAACGAATATTATCATTCATAGGAATTCGTAAAGCACGGTCCGGATGAGCGTCGATAAACTCACGTGGCAATCCTTTTGTTTCACGCCCAAAAATAAAGAAATGATCTTTCTCAGAATCACTAAAATCAAATGTAGTATGTGGCTTAGCACCAAACTTCGTGATTAAATAATATTCTGCTGCTGGATGTGCTGCAAAAAACTCCTCTAGTCCATCATAATAGGTAATTTCAACATGCTCCCAATAATCTAATCCAGCTCGCTTTAACATTTTGTCATCTGTCGAGAAACCTAAAGGTCGGATTAAATGTAATTTAACCCCGGTTCCCGCACATGTTCTAGCTATATTCCCTGTATTAGCAGGTATTTCTGGTTGATATAAAACAACATTAATACTCAATTATTCCACTTCCTAGTTCTCTATTGTATAGTAGTCGAGCCCTTTTCGAATCTCTTCTATGACCTCTTCTACTTGTTCATTTTGTTCGGCTTCTTTAAGTGCAAGTAAGCCTTCTTCTGTATTTATCTTACCTATTGCCCATGCTGCAGTACCTCTTATTACTGGTCTAGCATCATGCTGCATTAAATCTATAAGCGTAGGAACAGCTTCCTGCTCTTTAAAATGTGCTAATGCGATTATAGCATTTCGCTGAATCGGATTCTTCCCTCTCCAAGCACCGGACATATGACCATACGTTTCTTTGAAAGTACGATTAGTCATTTTAAGTAAAGGAAGGAGTAAGGGCTTCACTAACTCAGGATCTGGCTTAAATGCTTCGTTATGAAGATTAGCTTTTCCTTTATTTTTTGGACAAACTGTTTGACATGTATCACAGCCATAAATACGATTGCCTATTTTCGCTCGAAACTCATCTGCCACCATTGTTTTCGTTTGAGTAATAAAAGCAATACAGCGCTGTGCATTTAACTGACCGCCTTCTATTAATGCTCCTGTCGGACAAACATCTAGGCATAACCGACAATCCCCACATTGATCTTCCATCTGCTCACTCGGAGCAAAAGGAATAGACGTAATCATTTCTCCTAGATAGACATAGGAACCAAACTCAGGGGTAATAATAGAGCAGTTTTTAGCACTCCATCCTATACCTGCCCGCTCCGCTACAGCACGGTCAGAAAGTTCTCCCGTATCCACCATGGAACGAAGTTTAGCTTCCGGTATATGCGTTAAAATATATAATTCCAATAGTGCTAACTTTTCTCGTAAAACGGTGTGATAATCTATGCCCCATGATGCACGTGCGAAGATCCCTCGTCTTGCACCTTTCACACTTTGTGGAGCATCCTTCATTTTTGAAGGGTACGCAATTGCGATAGATATGATACTACTAGCTTCGTCTAGCAAAATTTTAGGATGTACTCTTTTCTCAATATCAGGTTCTTCGAATCCGGAAGCATACCCTAACTCCTGCTGCCTGAGCAATCGATTTTTTAATTCGTGAAATGGAGAAGCAGAAGTAAATCCAATTTTATCAATTCCAATGGATGCAGCGTAATCTATGAGGTTTTGTTGAAACTGAATGATATTCACAAATGTTCTCCTTTCTTATGCTACACTATAGAAAATAAGTGTAAGGATGGTTGATATGATAGTAAAATTGGATGATTTAATTGTTGAAATAGAGCCCTCATATAAAATAGGCATTATCCATTATACCAAAATTGTCGTTACTTCTTCTCCCCAAATGCTTAAAGGACGTCTTCAATTATTTCAAGAACAACTTTTCTTTGAATTGGATGACAAAGCAGTAACTGATTTCGACGGGATAAAAGAATGGAGAGCTCTTTGGAAAAAGTTCGGAGCAGATCCAAACCGATACCGCCCTTCAATGGAAGCAATGTACAGAAGGATTGCAAAACAAAATTATATCACACCGATGCATTCTGCTGTGGATTTAAACAACTTCTTCTCTGTACAATATGAAATTCCAATGGGAATCTATGATGTGGCAAATATTCATGGTAATATAACTCTAACAATTGGCAATGAAGAAACAACATATAATGGGCTAAATGGAAGAGAAAATAAATTACGCAATATACTTACTCTTCAGGATGATATAGGACCATTCGGCAGTCCATTTGTAGATTCTGTTCGAACTGCTGTGACTGAAAACACTACAGAGGCTCTACAAGTCGTATTTCTACGACCTTCGATAAATAAGGAAGATGCTCTCAAATTGATTACTTCTATGGGGGCAATGTTCACCCAAATACATGGCGGAGATTTTGATACTACATTAATTGGTTAGTTTACACATACATGAAAGGGAGAATAATAATGGTGCTTAATATTTGGTTTAATAGATGGTTTTCCACTGTGTCACATTATATGGAGTCGATCCGAAATAACCCCGATCAACAGGAATTTGTTATTTACGGAACTCATCCCAATCCGGATACTGTGTATTTTAATTACTGTGATGTATCTGGTACTGAACCAGATATCGCTGGCGAAGAATATCTTCAGTTTTGTATTGACTATTGTATACAAAATAACATACATATTTTTGTACCGCGAAAAGAGAATGTCCTTATTTCCCAGCATCTAGATAAGTTTGATGAAATTGGCGTGAAGGTGCTAGTTTGCCCTGATGGTGATTTAATGGCTATGATGGACGATAAAGCGGCGATGTATCGTTCTTTGGAAATCCGAGAGACGGAAGGCAATTGTATCGTACCTATCCCTACCTACCGAGTTGTAAACAATGCTGATAGCTTCAAGAAGGCGTATGCCGAACTAAGCAACGATAATATGAAATTATGTATTAAACCAGTCATTGGAGAAGGTGCAAGTGGATTCCGTATTATAGATAATAATGCCGATACCATTCCATTTATCTTCAGTACTGCTTCCTCCCAAAAGATATCCTATGAAACAGCTTATAAGATTTTGCAAACAGAAGAGCATTTTCCTGATTTAATGGTTTTAGAATATCTTGATGGCTATGAGTATAGTATCGATTGCTTAGCCGAAGCAGATGGAACTTTGCTTACTGCAATACCAAGGAAAAAAGGTAATGGACGAATTCGAGAGATTGAATACAATAAAGAATTAATCGAAATCGCTGAGAAAATGGCTGCACAATATAAAATTCCTTATGTGTATAACATTCAAGTAAAATACAAAGATAATATACCTAAACTATTAGAGATTAACCCTCGAATGAGTGGAGGAATGCATATTAGCTGCCTTGCAGATATTAATATTCCTTATTATGCTATCAAGTTACTCCTAGGATACCAAGTAGAAGCTCTTCATCCTAAGTTTGGAGTCAAAGCAACTCATATTGAACAACCAGTAATATTATCATCTAAAGAACCTGCTATATTAGCTTAACCTCATATTTTGGATATAATAACCTTAAATGGTATACAATAGAATAAAAGAGGAGTGATTAATTAATGGTGAACTTGAACAAAATCGAACTAAAGAAAAAAGGACAATCTATTAATCTCACTAAGAGCAACAATAATAATATTGGAGAAATTTTAGTAAACCTTCAATGGGATCAACAAGTTAAAGCAAAATCTGCTGGGTTCCTTTCCTCCTTACTTGGTGGAAAATCAAAAGGTGTAGACCTAGATTTAGGCTGCTTATACGAATTAAATAATGGAGAAAAAGGCTGTGTGCAAGCTTTAGGAAATGCTTTTGGTACACTTAAGCAAGCCCCATATATTGAACTAGATGGGGATGATCGCACTGGCTCAGTATCAGGAGGAGAAAACCTAAGAATTAATGGAAATAAAGTATCCGATATTAAACGAATTCTCGTGTACTCGTTCATCTACAAAGGTGTTGCTAATTGGGCAGAAGCAGATGGGGTTGTTACATTAAAATATTCGGCAGGACCAGATATCGAAGTAAAGCTAGATGAGCATCGAAATGGACAAATCATGTGTGCAGTTGCAATGATTGAAAATGTAAATAATGAGACATTCAAAATTGAGCGTCTAGTAGAGTACTATAAAGGGCATAAAGAGATGGATAATGCATATAACTGGGGTATGAACTGGGTAGCTGGATCAAAATAAATATATTGAGGATCGTAATACAATTCACAATCCTCTTTTGTTTAGACAAAAAAATCAACCATTTATAAACAATGGTTGATTTTTTTTGATCAATCTTTAATTAGTACGCGCGACCGAACCATACAGTATGTTTAGAATCTTTACCACAGTTGATACATGTAGCTTTTTCAGCTGGTGGATTGAATGGAATATTGCGAGTGGTAAATTTCGTTTCGTTTTTCACATTCTCTTCACAAGCGTCATCCCCACACCATCCTGCAAGAATCCATCCTGGAATCTCTCCTTTTTCAGTTGAATCTGTAAGATGTTGCTTTAACTGCTCTAAAGAATCCACATTTGTATGTGAGTTCTCGTCACGGAATGCTCGAGCTTTTTCAAGTAAACGTGTTTGCATTGTAGTTAGGGCACCTTCAATACATTCAACAGCCGTTGCTAGCTCCACAGAAACTTTTTCAGCTTCATCACGTACTTTGATCAGTGCTTGATTGTTTTCTAAATCACGAGGTCCTAATTCAATACGAACTGGTACACCTTTTAGCTCCCATTCATTGAACTTATAACCAGGAGATTGATCTGAATCATCAAGACGAACACGAATACCTTTTGCTTTCAATGCTGCATATAGCTCATCTAATTTTTCCATTATTGCTGGGTTCTTCTTCCAAGGACCCACTGGAATCAGCACTACCTGAGTTGGAGCAACACGTGGTGGTAATACAAGCCCTTGCTCATCACCATGTACCATAATAACAGAACCGATTAATCGAGTAGATGTTCCCCATGATGTTGTGTGCACATGCTGATGTTTGTTTTCCTTATTCAAATATTTAATATCAAATGCTTCTGCAAATTTTGTTCCTAGATAATGAGAAGTACCAGCTTGAACCGCTTTCCCATCTTTCATCATAGCTTCAATTGAATATGTGTCTACAGCACCTGCAAAACGTTCTGAAGGTGTTTTTTGACCATCGTATACAGGGATGGCTAAAAGTTCCTCTACAACCTCTTTATAGATGTTAAGCATCTGCATTGTTTCGTGACGTGCCTCTTCTTCATCTACATGTGCTGTATGCCCTTCCTGCCATAAAAATTCAGAAGTACGGATAAATGGTAGAGTTTTCTTTTCCCAACGGAACACATTTGCCCATTGGTTAATAAGAACTGGCAGATCACGATAACTCTTAATCCAATCTGAGTACAAATGACCAATCATCGTTTCGGAAGTTGGACGTAATGCTAAACGTTCTTCTAGCTTTTCACCAGCTGCTTCTGTTACCCATGGTAGCTCTGGAGCGAAACCTTCAATATGATCCTTTTCTTTTTGGAAGAAAGATTCCGGAATTAGCATTGGGAAATAAGCATTACGATGTCCTGTTTCTTTAAAACGTCTGTTCATTTCGTCTTGAATATGCTCCCAAATTTCAAAGCCATCTGGTTTAAATGCAATACATCCACGAACAGGCGTGTAATCCATTAAATCGGCCTTCTGGATTGTATCGATATACCATTTAGTAAAATCATTTTGCTGCTGATTTGTCATCTAAATTCCTCCTATTTAAATCAATTACGTCTCGGCGTTATTGCGTCCAGATTTTAAGTTGTGTATAGGCCTGCGTGATGCAGGTTAGTTGGCCGTTGTCGCATGGATGCTACGTATTTAGGCTAACATCCTTTCCACTCCTTTTTAAAATCTGTGACATCTGCCAGAGACTTTAATTCGATTTAGTCAGGGTCCCTCTACCTGCTAAAGCGAATTAAAAAAGCACAGAATCGTCCTCGTAAAAGGACGTCTCTGTGCTGAATAGACGTGGTACCACCTTAGTTTAGCTCAAAATAAATTTAAGCCCTCTAAACGTTTGGTAACGAAAACGAATCGGTTATGTTTGCATAACATCTCCGTGATAGGTTTCAACAAGAAGTGGTGATATAGCTCTCAGCGTACGCTATACTTTCTGTTTCACAATTCTCATCTACTTGGTCACTTCGCAGATTGTATTACTAATAATATACCAAATATCCTACTTTAATACAATGTAGATTAAGCTATGCCTGTAATTTTTCTATTGTATTTGTGGAGTGAGACAGTGGACTTGTGATTTTAAGACTGTAGCTTGCGATTGTTGCTGTGGAACTTGCGATTAAAGGACTGTACTTTGCGATTTGTGGACTAGAACTTGTGATTCAGAACTTGCTCTTCCGCAATAGGTATTCACCCATATGTTGAGTTTTGAGTATCTTATACCTGTAATACTTTTTTTATGGAGGAATCAATGTGGGATATTTTGTAAACGTAGAGCACGGTGTAAATTTATATGTTGAAGACATTAACCCAAGCGCAAGCAAGACAATTGTGTTTTTACATGGTTGGCCATTAAGTCATGAACAATTTGAATATCAGTTTGATATACTGCCATCCATGGGATATCGCTGCATTGGTATTGACTGGAGAGGATTTGGAAAGTCAGATAAACCTATGAGTGGCTATAATTATGACAGACTAGCAGATGATATCCATTCCGTAGTTAAAGCACTCCAACTTAGCAATTTCACACTAATTGGTCACTCCACCGGGGGAGCAATCGCTATACGCTATACTGCTCGTTATAATGCTTACGGAGTATCAAAACTAGTCTTAATAGATGCTGCTGCTCCCACTGGATTTACACAGGAAACCGCGAACAAACTACTAACAGAGACACTAAATGATCGTCCCAAAATGATGCAAGGTGTAACGGATACTTTTTTCTTTCAATATATTTCAGTTCCATTCTCTAATTGGTTTAATGGGTTAGGGCTACAGGCAGCGGGATGGTCCACCTCAGCAATCATCAACACCTTGAGGGATGAAAAGCTTGATGCAGATCTTCCCAAAATAACTGTTCCTACTTTAATCGTTCATGGAGTACATGATAAGGTTATCCCATTTGAACAAGCTCAAATACTTAACCAATCCATAAAAAATTCAAACCTCGTCCCATTTCATTACAGCGGACATGGGCTTTTCTGGGAAGAACGAGTAAAGTTTAACGAGCTATTAATGCAGTTTGTTGGATAGATACAGTGGAATAAATTTAAAATACGAAGGTTCACAAGAAGCTTTTAAATATACTTGTGAACTTTATTGTTTTACACCTAAATATATAGCCAGTTATCACCCCAAATACTCACAATAAGTAGAAAATACAATCATAATATCTTATACTTATAAATGATTGAATTTTCAATTATTAAAGTGAAATATGAGAGGTGGAGAAACATGAAACTAGGTGCTTTTTCTGTAAGTTTAAATGTTAAAGATATTAATGCTTCAAAAGATTTCTATGAAAAACTTGGATTCCAATCCTTTGGAGGTGAAATTGCTCAAAATTGGTTAATCATGAAAAATGAAGATACCATAATTGGTTTGTTCCAAGGAATGTTTGAGAAGAATATTCTAACCTTTAATCCTGGATGGAATAGCAATGCCGAAAATCTAGAATCTTTTACTGACGTTCGTGAACTTCAAAAACAGCTTAAACAGAATGGAATAGAACTGCAGACAGAAGCAGATGAAACTACAGAAGGACCCGCACATTTTATACTCGAAGATCCAGATGGCAATCAGATTTTAATAGACCAACATAGATAAATTAAAAGCAAATCGAGTAGAATTTTAATAGCGCTTGAAGAAATGCAACGGGGTTCATTTGTTTAATTGAGAGATGAAGGAAAATGAAATTTTATTAATTTAATAATACATGAAGCAGGTTCAAATAGGGGAACCTGCTTTTTTATTTCTTATTGTTATACGTTAGCATCAGGAAACTTATCTGCAACAAGATTCAACACAACATTATGCTCAAGGAATGCCTTTAGACCGCAAAGAACTATGGTATATCCACCTGTTGAGTCTATTACTTGATTTACTATTTCAGATGAATTGCCCTTAAAACCATAATTTTTAATCTCAATGAATGTTCCTTCTGATTCCCTTGGAGTAAAAAGCCATTCAACATTTGTGTCATCATCAAATTGTATAAGAATTCGCTTGTTTTGTTCAATTTCCTTCACGTCAAGCTCCGCAGAAACACCGTACATCTCCCAATCCCAACGAATTTGTTTTCCCTTTTCTAATCTTCCATTGCTTTTAGTAAACCAAAATTTTGTTGTAATTTCGGGATTAACAAAAGCTTCAAATACCTCAGCTACAGGCTTTCTAATAAGCATTCCTACATTAACAGTTGATATTTCACTTAGATTGGACATTATATTCTCCTTCATTTAAAGCAATTGCCTCTTGAATAAGAGACGTAAAAACATCTGATTGGATTTCATCTATTTTTGTAATTCTAATATGTCTCATTGTTTTACCTGACCCCTGCAATAAATTATTTATATCTTTTTCTATCAGTTCATTTCCTTTTTGAAAACCTAAATTAACATGTTTTTTGGCTGTTTGCAGATAGCAAACTAATCCTTTACATGAATAGTTAGGCATCGACCATTTATATTCTTCCACAAGAGCGGGAGATGCGTCTAGAATTATTTTTCTTAATGCCTCAGCAATGCTTTGAATATCATTAGGTAAACCTCGGATAAATTTATCAACCTCTGTAATTGTTCTTGTACTATTTTCCATGGTCTATCTCCTTCCCTAGTTTTTCTAATAATAACTGCTATATAAGCCTTCTTTCATCCAATTTAAAAAAGACGCCCGAGATTACAATAATCTCAAACGTCATTTGTAACGTTCCTTTAATAGATTCTACTTCGCGTTCTCATCAGGCTGATGAATACCAAAAACATTACCTTCAGTATCAACATAATATCCCTGCCAAGCCATTCCAGGAAGAGCATACTTTGGCATTGCTACTTTTCCACCATACTCAAGGATTTTTGCTTCTGTTGAATCGTAATCTTCCACACCCAATGTACAAGAAAATCCATTCATAGGCTGGTTTTGTTCTGGAGGAGGTGTTTGACGTTTCATTAAAGCTCCATCTATACCAGGTTGACTTGCATCACCAGTAATAGCCCCAAAATAAGGCATTCCCGCAAAATCAGTCCAGTCCTGAAATGTCCACCCAAATATTTCTCCATAAAACTTCTTTGCACGGTCCATGTCATCCACATGAATTTCGAAATGAACTAATCTCCCCATAATTCTCCTCCTAGTTATCTCATTTAATAAGCAAGTATACTTTCTATCTTATTGTAATAAAGATTGAAAATTAAATCAATTTGTTAAATGACAACTAGCTTAATATTTTCACATAAACTCTATTTGGAGAATATCCATATGACTGTTAACTGATTTTATAACTAAGTAGCTTTATAAACATTGTTAATCGGTCCTGTTGAATCATTTTTCTAAGTATGCAATCAATCCATCCAAATCCTTTGCAGATGCTTTCTTAAAGGTACCCGCCATCATTTTACCAAAAAATTTAGTTATGCTGGTGAGCCCTTTTATTTCTCCGTTCAACGTAATCTCTGTAAGGTTATCAGATGAAGTAACCATATATGTAAAAATATATTCTCCTTTACCAGTTGTACCTTTCGTTCCATCACAGCGAAGAACAATTTTATACAACTCATTTAGTTCAGCAACCTCAAAATGTTCCGTAGCCACTTGTCCAAACATTTTTCTAGATTCCTTCCACTGGCTCCCTACTCTCATTGGTCCATCATCCAATCGCTCAATACCTACAAGCCCTTGCATCCAGTGATTAGCAGCCTCTAGATCAAGTAAACCATTATACACTTGCTGCTTAGTTACTTTGGTAGTTCTTTTCACTTCAAAATTAATGCTCAAGACAAATAGCCTCCTAAAATATTTTCTAAAGTATATCATACAGCCATGTAGACTTTACTTGATAAAGATAATTTTAAAGTATTATCTTTATCAAGTAATGAAGATTGACATACAAGTTACAGTAACTTAAACTTCTCTCCAAAGTTAAAACTCTCGTTATGAAAGGATGAATAAATTGACCATTGACCAACAGTCGAAGCCCCTCTCCCTTAAAGAGAAATCAATTTCTTTTCTTCAGAATGTAGCATTTGGCAATGTTCGAGAAGTTTACCAGAAATACGTAGGTCCTGGATTTCTTCATCATAACCCATTTTTCCCAGGTGATGCCAAATCTCTAATGATAGCAATGGAAGAAAATGCTGCCAAAAACCCTAATAAAAGATTTGAAGTAAAATTTGCGATTCAAGAAAAAGATATGGTTACGGTTTATTCACACATAAAACAAAATCCAGATGATCTTGGAGCAGCTGTAGTACATATCTTTCGTTTCAAAGATAACCAAATCGTTGAAATGTGGGATGTAGGTCAGCTGATACCTGAGGATTCTCCTAATAAGAATGGAATGTTTTAATAAAAACTAGAATACAAAAAAACACTCACAAATGTTGACTTAACAATTTTGTGAGTGTTTTTTTATATACCGTTAATAGATACTCTTCTTTGATAACAGCGAAAGAGAAAGATGAATTTGAAGACACTTCTAGCATTGTTTTGTCACTTCTATAAATAGTAGTATATAATGAACGTTACAACATTTTTAAAGGAGTACGAATTCATGCAAACATTAGAAAAACTTTCCGATCGGCTCTTTTATCTGCCTCCATATCAAAAAACAGATCGACCGATATTAGCTGCTATTGTAGGGGACAATCAGACATTATTGATTGATGCTGGGAATTCTTCTAATCACGCTAAATATTTTAAAGAGCAATTAGCTTCTTATCATGTCACCGGAGATATTCTGGTTCTCACACATTGGCATTGGGATCATGTATTTGGCTTAAGTGAAATGGATATGCCTTCAATTGCCAATTTCATGACCTACGACAAAGTAAAAGAACTACAAGAGTTATCATGGGAAGACAAGGAGTTGGATGGACGTGTCGAAACAGGGATTGAAATTCCGTTTTGTGCAGACGCGATAAAGCTAGAGCTTGGAAGTGTGCGAGAGGTTATCATACCAAATCCCACTATCATTTTTGAAAAGCGATTAAAACTAAATATCGGTGGGGTTACCTGTATCATTGAACATGTTGGTGGAGATCATTCATCTGATTCGAATCTCATTTATATACCGGAGGAAAAAACGCTATTTCTTGGTGATTGCCTCTATGCAAATATGTACGCAGAAAAGTGGCATTATACCATTGAAAAAATGTATAGCCTTCTGGGGAAGATTAAAGATTATGATGCAGAAATCTACTTCTTATCTCATCATCCAGCACCTTTGACAAAGGATGAGTTTGCTTCCTTTGTTTCATTATTGAAGACAAGCGCTGAATTAACGAATAAGCATAAAGGGAAAATAGAGGCAATTGAAGCAGAAATGTCCTCTCATTTTGGACGTAACTTAACCGAAGACGATTTAGAAATAATCACGTACTTTGTAGATGGTTATGCGTAACATGCATCGAAGTTTTACACATTACAAATTTTCCCAACAAGAAAGCTTACTTCTTCAAATATAGAATAATAGTGAGATGTACTCTCTTTGGATAAGTAATGTGAGATTTTCACCTTGCACTTCAGCGAAATGATTTCACCTTTGGTAGCAAGAATACTATTGGATACCAAAGGTGTTTAGTTTGCAGTTTTAGCCATGGGGGTCTCAATCAAGTAATATGGATGGACAAGAGATGCGTGATTGAGCTCTACTAATACAGTAAAAGTTGGATTACAAAAAAACACTCACAAATGTTGATTAAACAACTTTGTGAGTGTTTTTATTAAAACGTGTTTGTTTCTAATGATACCGGTGGTCGGGGTCGAACCGACACATCCAGAGGATACGGGATTTTGAGTCCCGCGCGTCTGCCAATTCCGCCACACCGGCAAAAATAAAATACTAGGCAGTTTTTTAAAAAATTGGAGGCGGCAACCGGATTTGAACCGGTGATAAAGGTGTTGCAGACCTGTGCCTTACCACTTGGCTATGCCGCCGAAAAAGTAATTGGAGCGGAAGACGAGGTTCGAACTCGCGACCCCCACCTTGGCAAGGTGGTGTTCTACCACTGAACTACTTCCGCAAAAAAACTGGGGTACCTGGATTCGAACCAGGGCATGATGGAATCAAAATCCATTGCCTTACCGCTTGGCTATACCCCAATGGGGCGACTGATGGGAATTGAACCCACGAATGCCGGAATCACAATCCGGTGCGTTAACCACTTCGCCACAACCGCCATAAATAAATAAAAAAAGAGCTAACTCAATAGGAATATGGGGCGACTGATGGGAATTGAACCCACGAATGCCGGAATCACAATCCGGTGCGTTAACCACTTCGCCACAACCGCCATTATTCAAAGTTAACTTATACATTTGGCAGGGGCAGTAGGAATCGAACCCACATCAAAGGTTTTGGAGACCTCTATTCTACCGTTAAACTATGCCCCTATTAAAAACTGGTGGTGGGGGACGGATTCGAACCGCCGAACCCGAAGGAGCGGATTTACAGTCCGCCGCGTTTAGCCACTTCGCTACCCCACCACTATAGTGGTGCCGGAAAAAGGACTTGAACCCTCAACCTACTGATTACAAGTCAGTTGCTCTACCAATTGAGCTATTCCGGCGTTTAAATATGGTGGCTCAGGACGGAATCGAACCGCCGACACAAGGATTTTCAGTCCTTTGCTCTACCGACTGAGCTACTGAGCCTTCTTCGATTTACGCTAAGCGGCGCATCTCTTTGTCAGCTTCACTCACTCTGTCAGTCACGTATTTTAATACGTTCCTTCTTTCGCTCGATTGCTTCCTCGACCTGCTTGCTTATCCTAAACCTTAAATAATAAATGGCGGTCCCGACCGGGATCGAACCGGCGATCTCCTGCGTGACAGGCAGGCATGTTAACCGCTACACCACGGGACCATTTGGTTGCGGGGACAGGATTTGAACCTGCGACCTTCGGGTTATGAGCCCGACGAGCTACCACTGCTCCACCCCGCGACAATAGAATACTTACTAATTTATTTCTTAAAGAAATGGTGGAGGATGACGGGCTCGAACCGCCGACCCTCTGCTTGTAAGGCAGATGCTCTCCCAGCTGAGCTAATCCTCCTGGGTAAAATTACGATAAGCTTCGCATCTCTGCGTCAATTTCATTCGTTCAATCAGTCACGTATATAAATACGCTCCCTCATTCTCTCAATTGTTTCCTGAATCTACTCGCTTCTCCTAATTTACATAAGATAAGCTTCGCATCTCTGCGTCAAATTGATTGAAATAATGGTGACCCCTACGGGATTCGAACCCGTGTTACCGCCGTGAAAGGGCGGTGTCTTAACCGCTTGACCAAGGGGCCATTCTTTTATGTGGAAAACTTATCTGGCGGAGAGCAAGGGATTTGAACCCTTGAGACAGTTTAACCCGCCTACACGATTTCCAATCGTGCTCCTTCGGCCACTCGGACAGCTCTCCTTAAATGGCTCCGAAGGTAGGACTCGAACCTACGACCAATCGATTAACAGTCGATTGCTCTACCACTGAGCTACTTCGGAATAATACAGCCTAGCGACGTCCTACTCTCACAGGGGGAGACCCCCAACTACCATCGGCGCTGAAGAGCTTAACTTCCGTGTTCGGTAAGGGAACGGGTGTGACCTCTTCGCCATCATCACTAGACATTATTAATTTGAAAGACAATATTTATTATACCAAAACTATATATTATTTCAAGCTTTTTTTATATTTTTTTTGTACTTTCAAAACTGGATAAACGACATTGGAACTGAAACAAATTTGGTTAAGTCCTCGATCGATTAGTATTCGTCAGCTGCACGTGTCGCCACGCTTCCACCCCGAACCTATCTACCTCATCGTCTTTGAGGGATCTTACTTACTTGCGTAATGGGAAATCTCATCTTGAGGGGGGCTTCGTGCTTAGATGCTTTCAGCACTTATCCCGTCCACACATAGCTACCCAGCGATGCTCTTGGCAGAACAACTGGTACACCAGCGGTGTGTCCATCCCGGTCCTCTCGTACTAAGGACAGCTCCTCTCAAATTTCCTACGCCCACGACGGATAGGGACCGAACTGTCTCACGACGTTCTGAACCCAGCTCGCGTACCGCTTTAATGGGCGAACAGCCCAACCCTTGGGACCGACTACAGCCCCAGGATGCGATGAGCCGACATCGAGGTGCCAAACCTCCCCGTCGATGTGGACTCTTGGGGGAGATAAGCCTGTTATCCCCGGGGTAGCTTTTATCCGTTGAGCGATGGCCCTTCCATGCGGAACCACCGGATCACTAAGCCCGTCTTTCGACCCTGCTCGACTTGTAGGTCTCGCAGTCAAGCTCCCTTCTGCCTTTACACTCTTCGAATGATTTCCAACCATTCTGAGGGAACCTTTGGGCGCCTCCGTTACACTTTAGGAGGCGACCGCCCCAGTCAAACTACCCGCCTGACACTGTCTCCTACCCGGGTTACGGGTATGGGTTAGAATTTCAATACAACCAGGGCAGTATCCCACCGACGCCTCCTCCGAAGCTGGCGCTCCGGGCTCTATGGCTCCTGCCTATCCTGTACAAGTTGCACCAAAATTCAATATCAAGCTATAGTAAAGCTCCACGGGGTCTTTCCGTCCTGTCGCGGGTAACCTGCATCTTCACAGGTACTATAATTTCACCGAGTCTCTCGTTGAGACAGTGCCCAGATCGTTACGCCTTTCGTGCGGGTCGGAACTTACCCGACAAGGAATTTCGCTACCTTAGGACCGTTATAGTTACGGCCGCCGTTTACTGGGGCTTCAATTCGCACCTTCGCTTGCGCTAAGCACTCCTCTTAACCTTCCAGCACCGGGCAGGCGTCAGCCCCTATACTTCACCTTACGGTTTTGCAGAGACCTGTGTTTTTGCTAAACAGTCGCCTGGGCCTATTCACTGCGGCTCTTCAAGGCTATTCACCCTAAAGAGCACCCCTTCTCCCGAAGTTACGGGGTCATTTTGCCGAGTTCCTTAACGAGAGTTCTCTCGCTCACCTTAGGATTCTCTCCTCGACTACCTGTGTCGGTTTGCGGTACGGGCACCTATCACCTCGCTAGAGGCTTTTCTTGGCAGTGTGAAATCAGGAACTCCGGACATACGTCCTCGCCATCACAGCTCAATGTTATAGAATGCGGATTTGCCTACATTCACACCTTACTGCTTGGACATGCATAACCAACAGCATGCTTACCCTATCCTTCTGCGTCCCCCCATTACTCAAACGGTGGTTTGGTGGTACAGGAATATCAACCTGTTATCCATCGCCTACGCCTATCGGCCTCGGCTTAGGTCCCGACTAACCCTGAGCGGACGAGCCTTCCTCAGGAAACCTTAGTCATACGGTGGACGGGATTCTCACCCGTCTTTCGCTACTCATACCGGCATTCTCACTTCTAAGCGCTCCACCAGTCCTTCCGGTCTGACTTCAACGCCCTTAGAACGCTCTCCTACCACTGATACCAAAGGTATCAATCCACAGCTTCGGTGATTTGTTTAGCCCCGATACATTTTCGGCGCAGCGTCACTCGACCAGTGAGCTATTACGCACTCTTTAAATGATGGCTGCTTCTAAGCCAACATCCTGGTTGTCTAAGCAACGCCACATCCTTTTCCACTTAACAAATACTTTGGGACCTTAGCTGGTGGTCTGGGCTGTTTCCCTCTTGACTACGGATCTTATCACTCGCAGTCTGACTCCCAAACATAAATCATTGGCATTCGGAGTTTGTCTGAATTCGGTAACCCGGGATGGGCCCCTAGTCCAAACAGTGCTCTACCTCCAAGATTCTAACGTTTGAGGCTAGCCCTAAAGCTATTTCGGAGAGAACCAGCTATCTCCAGGTTCGATTGGAATTTCTCCGCTACCCACACCTCATCCCCGCACTTTTCAACGTGCGTGGGTTCGGACCTCCAGTAAGTGTTACCTTACCTTCATCCTGGACATGGGTAGATCACCTGGTTTCGGGTCTACGACCACATACTCATTCGCCCTATTCAGACTCGCTTTCGCTGCGGCTCCGTCTTCTCAACTTAACCTTGCATGTAATCGTAACTCGCCGGTTCATTCTACAAAAGGCACGCTATCACCCATTAACGGGCTCTAACTACTTGTAGGCACACGGTTTCAGGATCTATTTCACTCCCCTTCCGGGGTGCTTTTCACCTTTCCCTCACGGTACTGGTTCACTATCGGTCACTAGGTAGTATTTAGCCTTGGGAGATGGTCCTCCCGGATTCCGACGGAATTTCACGTGTTCCGCCGTACTCAGGATACACTCAAGAGAGAATGAATTTTGGACTACGGGGCTTTTACCCTATCCTGCGGACCTTTCCAGATCGCTTCGTCTAACTCATTCCTTTGTAACTCTATGTAGAGTGTCCTACAACCCCAAGAGGCAAGCCTCTTGGTTTGGGCTATTCCCGTTTCGCTCGCCGCTACTCAGGGAATCGATTTTTCTTTCTCTTCCTCCAGGTACTTAGATGTTTCAGTTCCCTGGGTGTGTCTCAGATGCGCTATGTATTCACGCAAATGTACTGCTCCATTACGAACAGTGGGTTTCCCCATTCGGAAATCTCCGGATCAAAGCTCACTTACAGCTCCCCGAAGCATATCGGTGTTAGTGCCGTCCTTCGTCGACTCCTAGTGCCAAGGCATTCACCGTGCGCCCTTATTAACTTAACCTAAAAGTTAAAAAGTCTTACACGTTATGATTACCGAAGTAACCACAACTTGAATTTCTTGTTGTTTATTGTTTCAATGTCGTTTTATCCAGTTTTCAAAGAACAAAGGTTTTGCCCTTTGCGACGAATAATCGCAGAAGCAAATTATAAATTTGGTGGAGCCTAGCGGGATCGAACCGCTGACCTCCTGCGTGCAAGGCAGGCGCTCTCCCAGCTGAGCTAAGGCCCCGAAATTTAAAAAGGTATGGTGGGCCTAAATGGACTCGAACCATCGACCTCACGCTTATCAGGCGTGCGCTCTAACCAGCTGAGCTATAGGCCCTCTTTGAATTTCCATATATAAATATGAACATTCAAAACTGAACTGCAAAACGTTAAGATACAGATAAAGATCTGTATTCCGATATTATCCTTAGAAAGGAGGTGATCCAGCCGCACCTTCCGATACGGCTACCTTGTTACGACTTCACCCCAATCATCTGTCCCACCTTCGGCGGCTGGCTCCCGTAAGGGTTACCCCACCGACTTCGGGTGTTACAAACTCTCGTGGTGTGACGGGCGGTGTGTACAAGGCCCGGGAACGTATTCACCGTGGCATGCTGATCCACGATTACTAGCGATTCCGGCTTCATGTAGGCGAGTTGCAGCCTACAATCCGAACTGAGAACGGTTTTATGGGATTTGCTCACCCTCGCGGGGTTGCGACCCTCTGTACCGTCCATTGTAGCACGTGTGTAGCCCAGGTCATAAGGGGCATGATGATTTGACGTCATCCCCACCTTCCTCCGGTTTATCACCGGCAGTCACCTTAGAGTGCCCAACTGAATGCTGGCAACTAAGATCAAGGGTTGCGCTCGTTGCGGGACTTAACCCAACATCTCACGACACGAGCTGACGACAACCATGCACCACCTGTCACCGCTGTCCCCGAAGGGAAAACTCTATCTCTAGAGCGGTCAGCGGGATGTCAAGACCTGGTAAGGTTCTTCGCGTTGCTTCGAATTAAACCACATGCTCCACCGCTTGTGCGGGCCCCCGTCAATTCCTTTGAGTTTCAGTCTTGCGACCGTACTCCCCAGGCGGAGTGCTTAATGCGTTAGCTGCAGCACTAAGGGGCGGAAACCCCCTAACACTTAGCACTCATCGTTTACGGCGTGGACTACCAGGGTATCTAATCCTGTTTGCTCCCCACGCTTTCGCGCCTCAGCGTCAGTTACAGACCAGAAAGCCGCCTTCGCCACTGGTGTTCCTCCAAATCTCTACGCATTTCACCGCTACACTTGGAATTCCGCTTTCCTCTTCTGTACTCAAGTCCCCCAGTTTCCAATGACCTTCCACGGTTGAGCCGTGGGATTTCACATCAGACTTAAAGGACCGCCTGCGCGCGCTTTACGCCCAATAATTCCGGACAACGCTTGCCACCTACGTATTACCGCGGCTGCTGGCACGTAGTTAGCCGTGGCTTTCTAATGAGGTACCGTCAAGGTACGAGCAGTTACTCTCGTACTTGTTCTTCCCTCACAACAGAGTTTTACGATCCGAAAACCTTCTTCACTCACGCGGCATTGCTCCATCAGACTTTCGTCCATTGTGGAAGATTCCCTACTGCTGCCTCCCGTAGGAGTCTGGGCCGTGTCTCAGTCCCAGTGTGGCCGATCACCCTCTCAGGTCGGCTACGCATCGTCGCCTTGGTGAGCCGTTACCTCACCAACTAGCTAATGCGCCGCGGGCCCATCCTGTAGTGACAGCCGAGACCGTCTTTTAACATTTCCCCATGTGAGGAAATGGATTATTCGGTATTAGCCCCGGTTTCCCGGAGTTATCCCAATCTACAGGGCAGGTTGCCCACGTGTTACTCACCCGTCCGCCGCTAAATCAGAAGAAGCAAGCTTCTTCGTCATTCGCTCGACTTGCATGTATTAGGCATGCCGCCAGCGTTCGTCCTGAGCCAGGATCAAACTCTCCATAAGATCTGGATGACGTTACGCAGCACATTGCTTTGTCAGCTTCACTCGTTCGGTCAGTCACGTACGCTAGTACGTTCCTTCCCTCTCTCGATTGCTTCCTCGCACTGCACTACGTCTCGTCATCCAGCGAATAGAACTAGTTTAAAAGCTCATTTGTTTTGCTGGCATCATCATTAAATGATGTCAAAATTGTTTTGCTTATCATTCTAACAAGTTAGTTGTAAGCTGTATGTCTTAACGTTTTGCATGTTCAGTTTTCAATGTTCAATTTGCTGTGTCGTTTTTTGCGACTTCTCTAATTTACCATCGTACTAAGTAAGTGTCAAGAAGTTTTTCAAAAAACTTTTTCGCTAATATTAATTTGAAATAGTTCGCCGTGCTTTTGACGACGCTTATTATAATAACACGTAATAAATTAATATGTCAACAATAAAAACGAACAAATTTAATTGTCCGTTTTTAAATGTTGTCTCTATAGGACTACTTTATAGTATCTATGCATGATCCCATCACTTTTCGTTTGTTGCTTTTCAATTAAAATATATCCTTTATCTATTAGAAACTCGATGAAAACCTCTAAATCTACAGAGTAGTTTTTAAGTTCTTTTTGCTCATGAATTTCTTGGATGGTCCAAAATTCTTTTAATCCTAATACCTCTACTATGTGCTTTGCACCTTCTTTTGTTCGGGAATGGATCAAGAAGTCACTGGCTAAAAATAGAAGCTCTAATCTTTTTTCTAAAGATTCCTCACTCGAGATTAACTCATCGTACAATTTATAAATAGAAGGATCTAATTGTTTTACTTGCTTCCATACCATCACCTCTGGATGCATGCCATTTTCAAAAACAGCTAGACGAGCCAAATGATGTAAAGAATCTACCATATGATTATAAGCGTCCAGATAGTTACGTTGTTCAAAAAATAATTTACCTTCTAAATATCTTCTCGTTAGTTTTGCAAACTCAATACCCATACGAGCTTTTCTACCGTTTATCGGAAATACGTACAGCTCCTGTTTCAAACTTTCTACATATTCATTTCTATCAAATACCACACGACCATTGATCAACCAATCCACCATTTTAGGATTAGTCCCCAACAATAACCACTTTCTTAGCTGCTTCTCCGTAATTATATGAAGTGCAGTTTTTTTATCCCCATACGTATAATGCTTTGTGAATACAGGTACAGAAGATTCTTTCGTTATGATAAATAAAATGGAATCAAACATATCTGTAATAGGACTAAACTCTGCCCGTTTCTCTACTAAAATAATACCTAGTGTATTAGGTTCACTCGCTCTTTCTTGATAAATTGGTCTCAATAATGCTTCCAAAAGTGAAGCCTCCTTTATTTCCTTCTACTAATAAATTTTCGACAACTTTTCTATATTTCCTTCTATATTTACTTCAAAACTTAACTTTATATTAAAATATGATATAGTGTATGTAGAAATTAGGAGGTCGAAAAATGAAACCCTATAAAAACAAAATAAATCGTATACGCTCCTTTGCACTGGGACTTATATTCTTTGGTTTTATCATAATGTATGGTGCAATATTCTTTAAGGATAACGGAATATTAGTTACCATTTTCGTGACACTTGGGCTACTATCTATTTTAGCGAGTACAGCGGTCTATGGATGGATAGGATTATTATCTACTAAAGCTGTACCTGTTGTATGCCCTAACTGTGGGAAGCATACTAAAGTGTTAGGCAGAGTAGACATGTGCATGTACTGTAAAGAACCACTAACGCTTGACCCTAATCTTGAGGGACAAGAATTTGATGAAGCATTGAACAAAAAAAGATAATTGGACACTTTGCTTTTTAGCAAAGTGTTTTTTATATGTTCATAGTAGTATAGAATAAAGATACTTTAAAAGGAGGTCAATTATTTGTTAATCGTATCTCTGATTGAGCGTCTAGCTATCATTGCGACAATCGCTTTTCTTTTAACGAGATTTAAGTTTTTTCGGAAATTATTTGATTATCATACACAAATGTCAACAAAACAGAGAATAGTTCTCACTTTAATATTCGGATTATTTGGAATTATAGGTACATATACAGGAATTATTGTAAACCCCTTTGAAAATACAGAAGATCGCTGGTCCAGAGCATTGAATAATGAAGAAGCTATCGCTAATTCTCGTGTTCTAGGAGTGGTTGTTGGTGGTCTACTAGGGGGCGTTCGGATTGGTTTTGGGGCGGGTATCATTGCGGGGGTGCATCGCTTCTTTCTCGGTGGCTTTACAGCGGTCGCATGTGGAGTAGCGACCATTCTTGCTGGGTTGATAGCAGGTTTGATCGGAACAAAGCTGCGGAAACAGACTCTACTCTCTCCTTGGACTGCTCTTATTGTCGGGACAGCGACGGAATCTATTCAAATGATTGTCATTTTGTTAGTAGCGGACCCATATTCTCAGGCAGTTATTTTAGTGAAGGAAATAATGTTCCCTATGGTTATAACGAACGGTATTGGCTCCGCCCTTTTCATACTTATCATAAGAAGCGTTCTTAAAGATGACGAAAGAACAGAAGCTAATGGTGCCCAAAAAGCATTGCAAATTGCGGAATCGACACTGGATCATCTTAGAGCAGGACTAACATTCCAAACTGCGGAAAAAGTATGTGAGTTAATCTATTCCAAAACTACCTCTCTTGCAGTTTCTATGACAAACAAAGATACTATCTTAGCTCATGTAGGGATGGAAAGTAATCACCATAGCTCCGGAAGTCCCATTCAAACAGAGTCTACTCGACAAGTTATACGATTGGGCCACCTATTATCTATAGGAAAGGATGAGATATTATGTAATCACCCTAATTGTTCTTTAGGTGCTGCAATCATTGCTCCGATAAAGATAAAAAATGAAACCGTAGCTACTTTAAAGATTTATGTACATAATGAGAATTTGCTAACTCCTTCTTTAATAGAACTTGTTCAAGGATTAACAAGCATGTTCGGACATCAACTAGAGTTATCCGAGCTAGATCAATTACAGGAACTCGCAAAAGAGGCAGAGATTCGAGCATTACAGGCACAAGTGAATCCCCATTTCCTATTCAATGCTATGAACACAATTGTTTCTTTAATACGAACCAATCCTGATCGTGCACGTAGCTTACTAGTTTCACTTGCAAATTTTATTCGGCAAAACGTAGAAAGCTCAACAGCTGGCTTGGTCACACTTCAAAAAGAAGTAGAACTCATCAAATCATATCTATTAATAGAGGAAGCAAGATTTGGTGATCGTATTCAAGTGAAGTATTCCATTGATCCAAACACACTCAGGTTTTCTATTCCATCCATGGCCATTCTTACTTTAGTACAAAACTCTTTTAAGCATGGGCTACAAAAGATGAAAAAAGAGGGTTTAATAGAAATCACTATTAGAGATGAACAGTATTTTATCCATATTTCCGTTCTAGACAATGGTACGGGAATGAATGAATCCAGAAGGTCCTCACTTCTAAGTGATAAGGTGGAATCGGAAAACGGTACAGGAATCGGTCTTTATAACTTGCATCAAAGACTACAAAAAATGATTCACCGGTCAGACGGGCTTAATATTAAAAGCAGTGAAAACGGAACAGAGATTTATTTCTTTGTCCCAAAAGATGATGAACAAGAGGTGAAAAGGTCCTCATGACATACAAAACAATTATTATTGACGATGAACGATTTAGCCGTGAAGAACTATCTTTCTTACTTTCTACTTATAAAGAGATAGAAATAATTGCGGAGGCTGATTCTGCCGAGAGTGGATTAATACTTGTGGCTAAAAATGAACCGGATATTGTGTTTGTGGATATAGAAATGACTGGAATGAATGGTATTGATTTTGCTAAGATTACGAAACAAATGAAAAAATCACCTATAATTATATTCGCAACAGCGTTTCCAAATTATGCACTTGATGCTTTTGAGACAAATGCATTCGATTACTTATTAAAACCATTTGAGAAAAAACGCCTTGATGAAACGATCGCACGAATTCATTTGGCTACAAAACCATCAGTGTCCCCTTTTGTGACACTGAAACTCGCGGTACACGAAGATGACCGTATTATTTATATAGAACCTAATTCTATTTTGTATATTTCTCGTAATGATCGAGATACAGTTATACGGACCGCCAAAAGGGAATTTACCTCCAAATATACATTAAAGGAATTAGAGGAAAAACTAACAGGTCACCATTTTTTCCGTACACATAAAAGCTTTTTAGTAAACATTCATCAAATTGTGGAGGTTTCCACATGGAGCTCAAGTATCTATCATGTTCGTGTAAACGGGATTTCTGAACAAATTCCTTTAAGTAGAAATTATGTAAAGGAATTGAGAGAGCTATTAGAAATGTAGGATAACAACATGTAAGCGTGAATTTTATACATCTTAGACGGAAATTTTAACATCTCGCGCCTAAAATAACTATTACAGGAGTTTTTGAAATAAACTAATAATTGTAAATAATTATTAGTTTAGGGGGAAAACAATGATTACTTTCTTAGTTTCCATCGTATTGTTAATAGTAGCTTATTTTACGTACGGTAAATACGTTGAAAAGGTTTTTGGTGTGAAGGAAGAACGTAAGACACCAGCTTATTCACTTGCGGACGGCGTCGATTACGTACCAATGTCTAAAAACAAAAACTCACTTATTCAATTATTGAATATAGCAGGAGTTGGTCCAATCTTTGGACCTATTATGGGTGCACTTTACGGACCAATCGCTTTTCTTTGGATTGTACTCGGTGCAATTTTTGCCGGTGCGGTTCATGATTATTTAACGGGGATGATTTCCTTGCGTAACAAAGGGGCTCATTTACCTGATCTTGCTGGAAAGTTTTTAGGAAAAGCTTTCAAACATGTTGTAAACGTTTTCGCACTTTTATTATTAGTTTTAGTTGGTACTGTTTTCGTTTCTTCACCAGCAGCACTTCTAGGCGACTTGACGAAAGGTTGGATGTCCGTCGGTGTTTGGATTATTATTATTTTCGCTTATTACATCTTAGCAACTATATTACCAGTTGATAAGATTATCGGACGTTTATATCCAATCTTCGGAGCACTTCTACTAATCAGTGCTGTAGGTATCGGAGCAGCTTTATTAATTCAAGGATATACTATTCCAGAACTATCATTCCAAAATATGCATCCAGATAACTTACCTATTTTCCCATTATTGTTCCTAACTATTTCTTGTGGAGCATTATCGGGATTCCATGCAACACAATCACCAATAATTTCCCGTACAACACAAGGAGAGTCCCAAGGACGTTATATCTTCTACGGAATGATGATTGCAGAAGCAATAATTGCTATGATTTGGGCAGCAGCTGCAATGTCAATTTTCAATGGTCAAGATTTAAATACATTACTAAATACAGTAGGTACTGCTGGTATTGTTAAAGAAGTATCTGTAACAACTCTTGGAGCTGTAGTTGGAACAATTGCTGTATTAGGAGTTGTTGTTCTGCCGATCACTTCCGGTGATACGGCATTCCGCAGTGCACGTATGATCATTGCAGATTATATCGGGATGGCACAGAAGAAAGTATCAAAACGTTTCGTTATAGCGATACCTATGTTTGTCATTTCGATTGCACTTACGCAAGTAGATTTTACAATCCTATGGAGATACTTTTCTTGGGCTAACCAATCCACAGCAGCAATTGCACTTTGGGTTGGCGCAATGTACCTAGCACTCCAAAAGAAAAATTTCTGGATTGCAGCAATACCTGCAACATTCATCACAATGGCTACATTTACGTATATCTTCAATGCAAAAATTGGGTTTAACTTATCGATGCAAACTTCTTATATAGCAGCTATAGTAGTAACCGTAATAATCATTATCGGATTCTTCTGGGGACTAAAACGCAAACTAGAAGCAGCAGAAAGTGGATTCAAACCTATTGTTCTTGATGATAGTCTTGAAACTCAACCTGCGAGATAGTATTTAGTATATAAAATGGTTGGTCACGGATACTTATCTCGCGACCAACCATTTTTTTGAGTAGTGGTATTCCTTGTTCGATTCTAATAGTTTTCATAAAAAAACCGAGCGTAGATACGCTCGGTTTTGCTTATTGTATTTTCGTTGCATGCTCTTTACATGTTGGACAAACACCGTAAATTTCCATTCGATGATAACTTACATCAAAACCAGTTAAATGAGAAGCTAAATGCTCCACCTCATCTAGTCCAGGATAATGAAAATCAACTATTTTACCACAGGCATCACAAATCATATGATAATGATCATTTGTAACAAAATCGAAACGACTAGACGAATCTCCGTAAGTCAATTCTTTCACAAGTCCTGCTTCTCTAAAAACGCGTAAATTATTATAGACCGTTGCAACACTCATGCTAGGAAATTTACTTTCTAGTGCTTTATATATATCGTCCGCTGTGGGATGTGACATAGATTGGATTATAAATTCCAGTATCGCATGGCGTTGAGGCGTAATTCGTACACCAGTCGATTTTAATGTATCTAAAGCATCTCTTAAATGTACTTCCGTCATCGCAATGCACCTCTTTTCATATTCATTCTTTAATTATAATTGTTACAATAAGTATAATTAAAAGATACATGAACTGTCAAATTTATTACCCCTTCAGTAAAGAAATACATAGATTAGTAACCTTTTTCCAAGTCAATTTCATTTTCCAATGGCTTCTGCTCCACCCAAGCATCTAAATTTCTGGAGAAGATTTGCAATGCTCGTACAACATACTGAGAAGAGTGACTAGACACATGTGGAGAAATGATAACATTAGTCATGCTCCATAATGGATGTCCTTCTGCAAGTGGTTCTTTCTCAAATACATCTAGAACAGCATATGCAATTTGCTCTTCTTTTAATGCACGAAGTAGGAGCTCTTCTTTTACTACATCTCCACGTCCAAAATTCATAAAGATGGCTGTTGGTTTCATAGACTGTAAATGCTCATATGTGATTAGCTCTTTTGTTTGTTCCGTACTCGGTAGTATTGAAATAACAATATCTGCTTTTGGCAAGACATCATTTAATTTTTCAAAGGAAACTATTTCGTCCATATATAGAGCAAGACGTCCACTACTATTACATCCAATTGTATGCACGCCAAAAGCTTGCAGTATTCGACCGACTTCTCCACCTATTGCACCCGGCCCTAATATTATTGCGGTTGAACCTAGTAATTCGGTAGGAAATACCCGCTTAGACCACACCCCATTTCGTTGATTTTCATTGATCAACTGGAGTGACTTTTTGATAGACAGTATATGTGCTAAGATCGTTTCTGCCATAGGAGTTTTGTGAATTCCTCGTACATTGGTAACGACAATACCCCGGTTTGCGATTTCCTCTAACGGCATTTTTTCTAGTCCAGCGGAAGCCACCATAATCCATTTTAGCTGTTCTGCAGTTTCGAGATGACTTGCATGTAAGTCCTCCCCATACGTAACTAGAATTTGTGATGACTTTAATACATCTTCATTTAGACCTTTTTGAAATACAAATTCTGCATCTGGGAAATTCCCTATTAATTCATCTTGTTGCTCTTGTTTAGGTAAAAAAGAAAACAATATTTTCATACTTATTGCCCTTCAGTCACTAATGATTTTAATGTTAGCAGCGCTTCTTCGACATGTCCGTCAACTTTTACTTTATTCCATTCTTTTACGACCGTCCCAGTGGGATCGATTAAAAAAGTAGAACGTTCAATACCCATATACTCTTTTCCAAAATTCTTTTTCAACTTCCATACTCCATATGCTTCGGAAACTTCATGCGTATCATCTACTAATAGGGAAAACGGTAGACCATGCTTGTCTATAAATTTTGTATGAGCCTTTTCATCATCTGCACTAACTCCTAGAATAACCGCATTTAACTCAGTAAAACTTGTAAAAGCGGTTTTAAAATCACACGCTTCTGTTGTACAACCTGGCGTAGCATCCTTTGGGTAAAAATACAAAACTACATATTTCTTACCTGCAAAATCTTTTAATGAAACAATTTCTCCTTTTTCATTTTTCAATGAAAAGTTTGGTGCTATCATACCTTCTAATTTTTCCATCCTAATCCCTCCTATATATTATATCGTATCGAAGTTAGTCACTATGTTCAATTTTCTTAGCATTTTTCCTTATTATTGTCTACAATTAAAGTGGACTTAAAAGAATTAACACACTAGACAATAATTGGATAGGAACGTTATACTTTCTATCTGCAAACAAACTAAAGCGGAGGCTATTACATTGAAACAAACACAATCAGAAATAATACAAAAAGAAGCGTTAGAACATATAGTAGGTGGGGTAAACAGTCCATCAAGGTCATATAAAGCTGTAGGTGGCGGAGCACCAATCGTTATGGAAAGAGCGGAAGGCGCTTATTTTTATGACGTTGATGGCAATAAATACATCGACTATTTAGCTGCATACGGTCCCATCATTACTGGTCATGCACATCCACATATTACAGAGGCTATCACAAAAGCTGCACAAACTGGTTTATTGTATGGTACCCCAACAAAACATGAAGTAACCTTTGCAAAAATGTTAAAGGATGCTATTCCTTCTATGGATAAAGTTCGTTTTGTTAACTCGGGAACAGAGGCGGTCATGACAACAATTCGAGTTGCACGTGCCTACACTGGAAGAACAAAAGTTATGAAATTTGCTGGATGCTATCATGGACATTCCGATTTAGTATTAGTTGCAGCCGGTTCAGGACCAGCAACACTTGGTACACCAGATTCCGCAGGGGTACCTCAATCTATCGCTAAAGAAGTAATCACTATTCCATTCAATGATCCAAAAGCTTATGAAGAGGCAATGGAGAAATGGGGAGAAGAACTAGCATGTATTTTAGTAGAACCAATCGTAGGAAACTTCGGTATGGTAGAACCAAATGAAGGCTTCCTTCCATTAATACACAAAATTGCGAAAGACAAAGGTGCATTAGTTATTTACGACGAAGTAATTACAGCATTCCGCTTCCACTACGGCGCAGCATCTACCATGTTAGAACAGACACCAGACTTAACTGCTTTAGGGAAAATCATCGGTGGTGGACTTCCGATTGGTGCATACGGCGGCAAAAAGGAAATTATGGAACAGGTTGCACCATTAGGACCTGCTTACCAAGCGGGAACAATGGCAGGTAATCCAGCGTCAATGCAAGCAGGGATTGCTTGTTTAGAGGTTCTACAAACCCCAGGAATATATGATGAACTAGATAGACTAGGCGCACTTCTCGAGGCTGGTATTTTAGAAGCTGCCAAGAAAAATAATGTAACTATTACTATTAACCGTATTAAAGGAGCCCTATCTGTTTACTTTACAGACGTAAGGGTAGAAAACTATGTGCAAGCAGAAGCAAGTGACGGTGAAATGTTTGCGAAATTCTTTAAGCTAATGCTAAACCAAGGTATTAACTTAGCACCTTCTAAATATGAAGCTTGGTTTATAACGACTGCCCATACAGAAAGTGATATTCAAGAAACACTGAAAGCAGTTAATAATGCCTTTGCTAAGCTCTAATAATCAAGTATGCTGTTTCTTACGAAAGGATAGGATTTAATGAAATTAGGAGCTCGAATTTTTAAAACTGGAGTAGCTATTGTATTCTCTTTGTTCATAGCCGAATTACTTCAACTTCCTAATCCTGTTTTTGCAGGAATAGCAGCTATTTTCGCCATTCAGCCTTCTATTTATAGATCGTATAAAACAGCAACTGAACAAGTTCAAGGTAATCTAATTGGAGCTATTATTGCAGTTATATTCTCCCTAGTTTTCGGAAATGATTATGTAATAGTAGGATTTGCTGCAATTATCACAATTACGATAATGCTTAAATTAAAATTAGAAAAAGCATTAACATTGGCCCTTGTAACAGTAATCGCTATTATGGAAATACAGGGAGATGACTTTTTAGTATTTGCAGTGTTACGATTTGCAACCATTTTAGTTGGAGTAATCTCAGCATTTATAGTGAATTTGGTATTTTTACCTCCTAAGTTTGAAAAGAAGCTTTTCAATGCAATTCACTATACGCAGGATGAAATAATCCGTTGGCTACGAATAGCAGTTAGGCAGGCGTCAGATCATCAATCGACTAAACAAACAATCCAGCAATTAAAAGATAGACTAGTTCGAGTCGATCAACTATACTCCTTCTTTAAGGAAGAACGTGGGTACACAAAAAAAGCACCTCATACAAAGGGAAGAAAATTAGTTATTTATCGCGAATTAATATCCACTTCGTACAAAAGCTTAGATGTACTCAAAAAATTACATCACCATGAGCATGAACTAACTGATCTACCGGAACATTTTCGGATGATGATAAAGGAAAGATTGGATACACTATTAACCTATCATGAACAGCTCCATTTGAAGTTCATCGGTAAGTTAAGACCCGAGCATATGGAAGAGAACGATTCGGAGGCATTCTTGCAAAGGCAAGAGGTAATGGATATTTTCGTCAAACAAATTACCATTACGCAAATGGAAGAGGAGTTTTCGTCTTACCACCTTCTGCATTTACTATCGTCTATTTTAAAGTATGAGGAACAATTGGAGCATGTCGATAAACTGATCACATCGTATCAAAACTTTCATAGTGAAGAACTGACTGTTCAAATTGAAGAATCGCCTTATTAAATAAACTGGTTGATCGTGAGTTACTTCGCGACCAACCAGTTTTTTTATAGACTGTTTTTGAATGTTAAAGTATTCGACCGATTGTTAGTAGTATTCAACCTATTATTCTTTCTATTCGACCTATTATTGCTGGTATTCATCCGAATTACTCTTGTAATGGGTCGATCAACTTTTAAAAAGAGCAAAACATGCCACCCAGCAATAAACTTGCTAGATGGCATATTTGTTAATTTTTCATCTTAGGATCTAGTGCATCTCGGAGTCCATCGCCCATCAAGTTAAATCCTACTACTGTCAACATTATTGCGAGTCCTGGGAATATCATCGTCCACGGAGCATTCCTTAAATACATACGAGCATCCGCCAACATCTTTCCCCATTCAGGTGCCGGTGCCTGAGCACCCAGTCCTAAGAACCCTAATGCGGCTGCTTCGATAATGGCCGATGCAATTGCCAGTGTACCTGCAACAATAACCGGTGCCATTGAATTAGGTAGAATATGAGAAAATAAAATTCGAATATCTCTCATCCCAATAGCTTTAGCAGATGTTATGTACTCCTCTTCTTTAATACTTAGAACTTTTGAACGTATTAGTCGACCAAAGTTAGGGATATTAATAATCGCAATAGCGATTAACGCATTTTGCAAAGATGGTCCTAAAACAGATACAACTGCTATTGCCAATAGTATACTTGGAAAAGCTAACATGATATCGAAAATTCTTGAAATAATCATGTCTATCCATTTCCCATAGTAACCTGCAATAATACCTAAAATACTACCGACTACTACAGAACCAATAACAGAGAAAAATCCTACCATTAGAGAAATTCTAGCTCCATGAATAATTCGAGAATATATATCCCGCCCAAAATCATCCGTACCGAACCAGTATTGACTAGACGGTGGTTGTAAGCGGTCTGTTAAAAGCTGATCATTAATACCTTGTGGAGCAAGCAGAAAACCAAAACCAGCTAAAAATACGAAGAATAAGACAATCCCTGCTCCTACAAGCGCTCCTTTATTTTTACGAAAGCTACGCCATGCATCTCGCCAAGGACCGGTCGACGTTTCTTTAGTTGCCATTACTTGATCATTTGTCGAATTCGGAACCATTTCGGACATATCTATTCCTCCTTTTAGTCATATTTGATCCTAGGATCTACTAACCCATACAAAATATCTACGAATAAATTAATCATAATAAATATAAAAGCGACAACAAGTATACCTGACTGAATAACAGGATAATCACGGAATGAAATAGCTTCGTAAATATACCGTCCGATTCCCGGCCAGCCAAAGATAGTCTCTGTTAAAATAGCGCCTCCAAGTAATAGCCCTGTTTGAAGTCCAATTACAGTTAATACAGGAATAATTGCATTTTTTAAAGAATGTTTGTAAACAACAAAAAACATTTTCTGACCTTTAGCTCTAGCAGTACGAACATAATCCGCTCGCATTACCTCTAGCATACTAGATCTAGTCATACGTGCAATAATCGCCATTGGAATTGTAGCCAATGCAATACCAGGCAATATTAAATGCTTCAAAACGGTACCTAATTGATCGAATCTACCCTGTATAATTGTATCTATAATATACAAGCTGGTAATAGAATTAACAGGATCCCGTACTTCTTCTCGACCAGTCGTTGGAAGCCATTGCAATTCAACACCAAAAATCCATTGTTCCATCAAACCTAGCCAAAAGATTGGCATTGATACACCTATTAAAGCTAAAACCATTGCCATATAATCAAACCAAGAATTCTGGAACCAAGCAGATATAATACCTGCATTCACTCCAATAATAACCGCAATAATAATAGCAAAAAAAGCAAGCTCGATTGTTGCAGCCAAGTATGGCCAAATCTCTTTAGCAACCGGTTGAACCGTTCGCATGGATTCTCCTAAATCGCCTTTTAAGAGACCAACTAAATAGTCAAAGTATTGTGTATACCAAGGCTGGTTTAAGCCTAGCTTAATCTCCAATGCTTCTATCGCTTCTTTAGATGCTAATTGTCCTAGAATTACTTGAGCAGGATTACCAGGAATTGCTCGTATGATCATGAAAACAATGAATGTCATACCAAGTAATACGGGTATCAATTGTAATAATCGTTTACCGATATAGTGAAGCATTTTCTTCACCTCTCTAATTTAAAATAAGAAAAGCACAAACGCCTATGAAAGCCTCGAAAAGCGCTGGAAGGAATTGACGTAAAGGCGTCCTTTGCCTTTACTAAAATCCTGAAGCGACTCGAGGGGCTAGGCGTTGGAGCTAGACAGATGCTGAATAAAAACAAATTTCTAATTGAATAAAGAAAGGGGAGAAATCACGGAGACCTCTCCCCTTAAGTATATTACTTAAAGTCGACCTTGTTTAATCTATCAGAACCAGTCGGATGTGGTTTGAAATTAATAATTTCTGCATCACCTGCTAGTAAAGGTGTTGAGTGTGCAAGTGGAACCCACGGAGCATCCTCAAAGATAATTTCTTGCGCTTGTTTATATAGTTCATTACGTTTCTCTTCGTCTACTTCTGTTTGTGCTTCGATTAATAATTTATGTGTCTCATCATTACTGTAGTAGCTATAGTTGTTACTTCCTATATTATCTTCGTCAAGTAACACATAGATGAAGTTATCTGCATCTCCATTATCACCTGTCCAGCCTAACAAGAATGCGTCTGCTTCTCCGTTTTCAGCTTTTTCTAAATAAGTAGCCCATTCATAAGATACGATATTAGCAGTAATACCAACATCAGCTAAGTTCTTTTGAATAGCTTCTGCAACTTTTGCACCATCTGGCATATATGGACGTGGAACTGGCATTGCCCATAGTTCCATTTCAAATCCGTCAGCAAAACCAGCTTCTGCTAATAATTGCTTCGCTTTTTCTGGATCGTATTCATATCCAGGAATATCATCATTGTAACCGCTTATAGTCGATGGCATTGGATTTTTCGCTACTTCTGCACGACCTTCGAAGAAAGCATCGACAATCGCTTGTTTATCAATTGCATAGTTTACAGCTTGACGAACTTTTTGGTTATCAAATGGTGGACGAGTACTTGTTAAACCAAGATATCCAACATTCATAGATGGTCGTTCGAATAATTGTAGCGCTGCTTCTGCTTCAACTGTTGTACCATCTGATGGATTTACCCCATCAGCTAAATCTATTGCTCCAGTTAGAAGATCGTTCAAACGTGCAGAATTGTCTGGAATTGCACGGAAAACAACTTTATCCAATTTAGGCTCTTCTGAATTCCAATACTCATCATTCTTTTCAATAGTAATAGAATCATTACGTTTCCATTCTACAAATTTAAATGGTCCAGTACCAACTGGGCTATCACCAAATTTGTCTCCAGCTGCTTCAAATGCAGTCGGACTTGCAATTGCGAAAGGACTCATTGCAATATTTTTTAAGAAAGGTGCTTGAGGACGAGTAAGCTTAAATATTACTGTGTAATCTCCTTCAGCAGTAACTGAATCAATTACGCGACTTTCGTCACCAGCAAATCCCCCGAACATAGACTTATAATACGGGAATAGATCTTCGGAACCATTTGCCCAACGTTCAAAGTTTTTAACTACTGCCTCTGCATTGAAGTCTGTTCCATCATGGAATTTTACTCCTTCACGAAGTGTGAATGTATAAGTAAGTCCATCCTCAGATGGCTCCCATTTCGTAGCTAGTCCTTCATTGATCTCCGTATTTTGCTCACCAAAGTTCAATAGTGTTTCTAACACGTTTTGTGTAACTTTAAACGATTCACCATCCGTAGCACCTGCTGGATCTAGTGTAACCGAGTCACCTCCACGACCAAAGACTAATACTTTCTCTTCAGAAGTATCTGTCGTCCCCTTGTCATTATCTTTTTTTGTATCGCCGTCTGATGAATCGCCAGATGAACACGCAGCAAGTACTACAGTAAGTGCAACGAACATCAACAGCATAAATGACCATATTTTCGATTTTCTCATTTGGACCCCTCCATAAAATTTATTATCAATGTTGCATTTGCTCATTGTATAAATGGCATGCAACAAAATGACCAGCTTTAGCTTCTTGTAATTGTGGAATTTCCTTCACGCAAATATCCATTTTAAAAGGACATCTTGTATGGAAGGTGCACCCTGTAGGTGGGTTAGAGGGACTTGGAATGTCTCCTTCTAAAATAATTTGTTCGCGTTTAAATTCCGGATCTGGTACTGGTACCGCTGAAAGTAAAGCTTTTGTATAAGGATGTAGAGGTTCAGCATACATAGATTCACTTGTAGCAAGCTCTACCATTCTACCTAAGTACATTACCCCTACACGGTCACTAATATGGCGAACTACTCCTAAATCATGGGCGATAAAAATATAGGTTAACTTTAGCTCTTTCTGTAAATCTTGCATGAGATTCAAAACTTGTGCCTGTATAGATACGTCGAGAGCAGATACTGGTTCATCCGCTATTATTAACTTCGGATTAGTCATCAATGCTCTTGCAATTCCTATACGTTGCCGCTGTCCTCCACTAAATTGATGTGGATAACGTTTTGCATGATAGCTACTTAAACCAACAATTTCTAGAAATTCATGTACTTTCTTTTTCCGACTTTTTGGGTCTCCAATATTATGAACAATTAATGGCTCCAATAAAATCTTTTCTACGGTATGCCGAGGATTCAAGGATGCGTATGGATCTTGAAATACCATTTGTATTTCACGTCTTGCTTTTCTCATCTCGTCATTGGAAATATTCGTTAGCTCTTTTCCGTTAAATGTCACTTTACCTTCAGTAGGCTCTAGTAATCTCATAAGCATTCTGCCAGTAGTAGATTTACCGCATCCAGATTCGCCAACAATGCCAAGTGTTTCTCCTTCATTAACAAAAAAAGAAATACCATCAACTGCCTTGACATTGCCTGTGTGCTTTCCTAACAGTCCAGTACGTATTGGAAAATACTTTTTTAAACCTTCAACTTTTAACAACGGCTCTGTCATCTGCCAAAACCTCCTTCTCATCGTATAAGAAGCATCTTGTTTTATGACCTTCCGATGTTTCGTATAATGGAGGATTTTCTTCGGTACATCTTCCAAATACAAATTCACAGCGAGCTGCAAATCTGCAGCCCTGTTTAATAGATCCAGGTTTTGGAACACTTCCCGGAATAGAATAGAGTCGTTGTTTTTTATAACGCATATCTGGAACAGAAGCGATTAAGCCTTTTGTATAAGGATGTTGTGGGTTATTAAAAATCGTATCCACAGTACCCTCTTCCACTACTTTTCCCGCATACATAACGACTACTCTCTCACAAGTTTCCGCTACTACCCCTAAATCATGTGTTATTAAAATTACTGCTGTGTTTAGTCGTTCATTTAACTCGCGCATTAGTTTTAATATTTGAGCTTGAATTGTTACATCTAAGGCTGTAGTTGGCTCATCAGCTATTAAAAGCTTAGGATCACATACTAAGGCCATTGCAATCATTACACGTTGTCTCATTCCTCCGGAGAGCTGGTGTGGATAGTCTTTCATAAGCTCTTCTGCTCTAGGTAGTCCAACTAGTTTTAACATTTCCACCGCTCTTGCATATGCTTTCTTTTTGTTCCAATCTTTCTTATGTAAAGTAATTGCCTCAAGCAATTGATTTCCAATTGTAAATAAAGGATTTAAAGATGTCATCGGCTCTTGGAAAATCATTGCAACATCGTTACCACGTACTTTACGCATTTCTTTCTCCGAAAACTTCGTTAAGTCTTTTCCTTCGAACATTATTTGACCACTAGTAATTTTCCCAGGTGGACTAGGAACTAGTCCCATAATAGAAAGAGATGTTACACTTTTTCCACATCCAGATTCCCCAACAATACCTAATATTTCCCCTTCTCTAACATGAAAATCAATATGGTCTACGGATGGAATAACACCATCATCTGTGAAAAAGGACGTTTGAAGATCTTTCACTTCCAAAATTGTTTGTCGTTCTCCCATGATGCTCCCTCTTTTCACAAAAATTGAAAATTTTCTAACTAATTTACTATTAATTTAATTTTACACAAAAACTTTTCTTATGCAATACTTTTCTGAAAAGTCGCGCGACTCTGTTATCTCATTAGGTTAGAAAAAACACCTTATAAGCTTAAAAGCACTTATAAGGTGTTTAAATGACTATTCAATATCAAGTTGTTGGATTTGAAATAAATTATAATAAATATTTCGTTGTTTCATTAGATCGACATGCGAACCGTTTTCCATCACTTTACCATCTTCAATAACAAATATATTATCCGCATGGGTAATTGTAGATAGTCGGTGAGCTACAATTATGGTCGTACGATTTGAAGCTAGCTTCACTAATGAATCCTGTATTAAAGATTCACTCTCTAAATCTAATGCGGAAGTTGCCTCATCTAGAACTAATATAGGTGGATTTTTTAGAAATACTCGTGCGATAGCAACGCGTTGCTTTTGACCTCCCGAAAGCTTCACTCCGCGTTCCCCAACTTTTGTTTCATATCCCCCAGGCAGCTCCATTATAAAATCATGTGCATTTGCAGCTTTTGCCGCTTCCATTACTTCTTCGTCTGTAGCATCTGGTTTTCCCATTAATATATTGGATTTGACCGAATCACTAAAAAGAATATTATCCTGTAGCACTATACCAATTTGTTGTCTTAACGATTCAATAGTGACGTCTCGAACATCTTTCCCGTCAATGAGTACTTGTCCAGTAGTAACATCATAAAATCTAGGGATTAAGCTGATAATAGTCGATTTACCACCACCACTCATACCTACAAAAGCAACTGTTTCTCCTGCATTAACACGAAAGTTAACATCCTCTAAAATCATATGACCTTCTTTTTCATACTGAAATGAAACGTTTGAAAATGTCACTTCCCCACTAGCGATACCTATAGTAGAAGCTCCTTTTTTATCGACAATATCATACTCTTCATCCATGAGCTCAAATACACGATCCATAGAAGCAAATGACTGCGTTAGTGTTGTCGATGAATTCACTAAACGTCTTAAAGGGCTATATAAACGCTCAATATATGCTATAAATGCAGCCATCGTTCCTACTGAAAGTCTTCCATGGATAGCTTCATAACCAGCATAAGCAATCACAAGTAAAGGAGCAATATCCGTTATCGTATTAACTACTGCAAATGCTTTTGCATTCCAAACTGTTTGTTTTACTGCTGCATCTAGAAATTCTCCATTTGTTTCGTTAAAAAGTTTTTGTTCATGTTTTTCTAATGTAAATGTTTTAATAATGCTCATGCCTTGTACACGTTCATGCAAATAGCTTTGAACTCCAGCTAGTGCTTGCGAACGCTCTTTCGTCAAGTCCCGTAATCTTCCGAAGAAATATTTGACACTGAACGCATAGAACGGGAAAGCGAGTAACGTGACTAAAGTAAGCTTTACATTCATCGTTAACATAATTCCGATAGCGATTAAAATAGTTGCTAAATCCAGCCAAACATTCATCAAACCAATTATGACAAAGTTTTTCGTCTGCTCGACATCATTTATAACCCGTGATATAACCTCGCCAGCACGGGTGTTAGAATAATATTTCAAGCTTAGCTTCTGCAAGTGAATATACAGTTTTTTACGTATATCAAATAAGATTTTATTACTTACTAGTTGTGCTAAATATTGTCTATAATATTCTATTGGTGGACGAACGATTAAGAATACTAATACAGTCCCTCCAAGCCAATAAAATAATTGAGTTAACTTTTCATCATTTGTTAAAGCTTCTGCTCCGATAATATCGTCAATAACAATCTTGATAAGAATCGGAATAAATAACGGAATTGCAAATTTAATAATCCCGATCACAATCGTTAAGAAAATTTGAAAGTTATACGGTTTTACAAACTGCATATATCTTTTCATCGAACTCATTTTAAAACTCCCTTCTACCATGAGAAAAACCTGTTGCATGTTTTCAACAGGTTTCCTTCAACTACTCATTCAACTGTTTATGAAAATGATAACGACTTGTCCAAGCCTCAATAAAGTCTGGTGCAAATGGACCTCTTCTTTGTTTGATCCAGGATATGAGCTTTTCTACATTGCGATTTAGAATACCATCAATTTCTTCTGGATACTTCATTTCCTTTTTATGTTGCTCGTATTCGTCCTCATCTAGAATTGTGTAGGTCATATCAGGAAAGACCTTCACATCCAAATCATAATCAATGTACTTTAGCATTCCATTGTTATAGACAAATGGAGAACTCATGTTGATGTAATAGTATACACCATCTTCTCTTAGCATACAAATAATGTTAAACCAATATTCTGCATGAAAGTAGCAAATAGAAGGTTCTCTTGTAATCCAAGTTCTACCATCTGATTCAATTACAAGTGTTCGCTCATTTGCACCAATTACAATATTTTTGGTTCCTTTTAAAACCATCGTTTCTTGCCAGACACGGTGGATTCGGCCATTATGCTTGTAGCTGTGAATTTGAATAGTCTCTCCTTCGTTTGGAATCGCCATGATTTAGCCACCTTTTCGTCAAGCGCAAATTAGAATTTATATACTTATTTTCTTATTATAGCAATTCACTGTTAAAAACTATAGTAAAAAAATCAGCGAGGGTATTTTTACCCTCGCTGACTTTTGGTGAATCCATGTTATTTAGTTGGGTTAGAAGAACGATTTGCTTGTGGACCGCTAGCTTGTTGTTTTTTCAACTCTGCTTGACGATTTTGTTCTTTAACTTTTTGAATATCAGTTTCAGAAGCAAACTCTTGGTTTTGGTTCTGCTGTTTTCTGTTATTCTTCATGGACTTTTCACCTCCGCACATAGATATCATGTGCAGATAGCAAAATATTATTCACTTTTTTGTTTTTTTATTGCTTATTAGGACCCTTTAAGTTCGAAACCTGTTTCTAGCGTTTCTGAAGTGCTACTCACTATAAAATAACAGCATTATATTCTCGTGTACCACTTTTTTTATAAGATTGTAGTGGAAGGTGGCGACTCCAGCGGGATCAGTGAGACAGATGAAACTTCACAACGAAAGCGAAGCGGCGGTGAAGGTTCATCGTTCCCCCCGCGGAAAGCGTCCACCTGCAACGGAAATCTGTAATATCGATTATCTATTATTAATAGAAGTTATACTCGAATGTAGCATGCCATCTCTTACATTTTTATCGATCTTCCACCATCGACAATGATTGTTTGTCCGCGAATCATAGAAGCGTCATCTGATAGTAAGAACATGGCGGTTTTTACCATGTCTTCGATTTCTACCATTCGACCGGCTGGTGTGTTCACTCGGGCATCCTCTAATAGTTCATCCCGATTTGGAAAATGCTTAAGAGCATCTGTGTCGAGTGCACCACCAGAAACAGTATTTACGACAATGCCTTTAGGAGCAAGCTCCACAGCTAAATATCTTGTAAGTGACTCGATAGCCGCCTTAGATACACCCACAGTTGTATAGTTTTCTAAATAGCGGATAGATCCTAGAGAACTGATCCCTAATATCTTTCCACCTTCAGGCATTAACTTTGCCGCTTCTTGGGCACCAAAGAGCATTCCTTTTGCGTTAATATTCATCGTCCAGTCCCAGTGTGATTCCTCCAATTCCATAATAGGACGTAAAACACCAGACGCTGCATTGCTAACAAAAATATCTAGTCGACCAAACTCTTCTTTAATTGTTTGGAACATTACTCGTAGCTTCTCTACATCCCCTACATTTGCCTTCACTAACAGTGTTTTTCTTCCTAAAGCCTCTATTTCCTTTACTGTTTCAAGGGCTGCAGTTTTACTTCTCGCATAGTTTACAACTATATCATAACCATTTTTAGCAAGCTCAATAGCAATAGCTTTCCCTAAACCTCTACTACTACCTGTAACTAATGCAACTTTGTTTGTTGTCATGTTAAATCTCCCTCTCTTTCCATGCATTCCATATTTTTAACATTGGAACAGGCATCGGTTGTTGATTTATTTCCTCAATTGTAAGCCATTTACATCGAGATGTTAGTTCTTTTTCCTTTTTTAAGGTTGCTTCAAAGCTCTCCATTTCCCATACTAAATGAGAGAATACATGTTTAAATTCATTGATCGAAGGACCTTTTGATATTTCCACTCCGTAATCATGTTCAACAATCTCTTCAACTGTATGGTTAGGAGTTGGTAGTTCTACCATGGGAAACTGCCACATATTCGCAAGTAATCCTTTAGAAGGTCGTTTTTCCAATAAAACAAGACCAGCCTTATTACGTATAACGACCGTTTTTACTTTATGTATTTTCGACTTTTTTTGGATTGTTTTTATTGGTAGCTCTTCTTGCATACCTTCAAAAAATGCAGAGCAGTTTTCCCGTACTGGACATAATAGGCACTTTGGTTTAGTTGGAGTACAAACTATTGCGCCTAGCTCCATAAGTCCTTGGTTAAAAGCAGAGGGATTTTCAGGATCTATTAAATCCATTACCGCTTCTTCAAATATTTTCTTCGATTTCGGCTTCGCAATATCTTCTTTTATCAATAATAGTCGAGAAAGTACACGCATGACATTTCCATCGACTGCGTGTTCTGGGACTCCATATGCAATACTAAGAACAGCCCCAGCTGTATATGGACCTACACCCTTTAACTTGGAAATTTCTTTTCTTGTGGAAGGGACAACACTTCCATATTGTTGAACGACTTCTTTAACACCAGATTGTAGGTTTCGGGCACGGGAATAGTAACCTAATCCTTCCCATTCTTTTAATAGTTCTCCTTCATCAGCATTAGCTAGTGACTCAAGCGAAGGATATTTTGCGATAAATCTTTCATAATAAGGAATAACCGTATCAACCTTCGTCTGCTGTAGCATAACCTCGGAAACCCAAATTTTATATGGATCCGTTGTTTTTCTCCAAGGTAAATCACGTTTTTCTTCAAGAAACCATGAAACTAGAGCATTTCTAACCTGTTCTTTATATAATTCGTTCACTGTAAAATCCTTCCTTGCGATTATTGACATGAAATAATGGGTATATGAATAGTAGTAGCTTTGTTTTTTAAGTAATCTATTTTAAGATGTAGTTAGCTTTAATCCTAAAAGGAGCTGGTTGTATGGACACAGGTACACATGTCGTTATGGGTATAGCACTGGGTGGTCTATCTCTTATTGACCCCGTAGTAGCAGGCAGTACGCTTACAACGACTGCAGTAATAGCAGGTACAATAATCGGCTCACAAGCCCCTGATATAGATACCGTTTTAAAATTACGTAATAATGCTGTTTATATTCGACATCATCGTGGGATTACCCACTCCATTCCTGCCGTTATTTTATGGCCTATCTTGATAGCAGGAGTGCTATGGCTTATTTTGCCAGAAGCAAATTTACTGCATTTATGGTTATGGACCTTTTTAGCGGTGTTTGTACATGTTTTTGTTGATATATTCAATTCTTATGGAACTCAAGCATTAAGGCCATTTTCAAGGAAATGGGTTGCCTTAGGTGTTATCAATACATTTGATCCTATTATCTTTGGCATTCATGTGGTTGGTCTACTGTTTTGGATGTTTGGTTTAAATCCTGTTCCAACCTTTCTTACTATGTACGCCGTTGTTTTCGTCTATTATATTTTAAGATTTGCCGTACAGCATGCGGTAAAAAATTCTGTAAAGCATACTATTCCCGATGCAGATGAAATTATCGTCGCGCCAACGATGAAATTTCTACAATGGAGAGTGGCGGCAATTTCAAAAACACATCATTATGTCGGACGAGCATATGGTAGGTCTATCACTATCTATGATAAGTTTGAACGTAATCCGCTTCCCGAATCTGAATTAGTAAAAGCGGCCTTAAAGGATAAAAACTTAAGTGCCTTTACTTCTTTTTCTCCTATATATCGCTGGGAGATTACTGAATTTGAACATATTTATGAAGTAAGGCTAATTGATTTACGATATCGTAGTAATGACTATTATCCATTTGTAGCTGTAGCACATTTGAATGCGGACCTAGAAATAGTCAATTCCTACACAGGATGGATTTTTAGTGAAGACAAGCTACACAAAAAGTTAGATTTCATGCCACATAACTAACAGTAAGTAAATTTTTACTTTTCACTTATTTCGAAACGTAGATATACCGTTGATTTCCGCTCCGAGCGGACGCTTTCCGTGGGCACGGCTTCAGCCGCTTCCCTTGCTCCTGCGCAAGCTCGTCGCAAAAAAGATTTTCGCTACGCTCTGTCCAGGGTCTTCAGCTCGCGCTGTTCCCACTGGAGTCGCCGCTCTGCGCTACAATCAATTGGGTCACTTTATATAATAGGATAATTTGATATAAAACCACATAAATAAACGTGTTTTATTTTAAGTAGGTAATGATGAGTTAGATCCTAATAAAAGAAAATCCATTTTCTTCTTTCATGATAAAATAGTATACCTAATCGGGCAGAAGGTTTTATCACTAAATTCACTTTGACTGCTATTATCGTCTAAGCAATACGCTTTGCCAAATCTTATAGTTGAGAACTACACTTTATATTGATTGTAGTGAAAGGTGGCGACTCCAGCAGGATGAGTGAGACAGATAAGACATCACAACGAACGCGTAAGCGGCGGTGATGGCTTATCGCTCACCCTGCGGAACGCGTCCACCTGAAACGGAAATCATAGCACTATAATTTCTTTCAAGTCCCATGAGCCAAGTATTCACGAAGCTTTTTTATACTTTCTATCTTTTAGGAGAAAACGCTAGGATACTTTCCTAGCGTTTTTAATTGGTAAAGTCATCTGTTTCTAATAAATGCTTATACTTCTCATTCGTGTTTGCAAATTCATGCAATTGTCCACCGTAGCCATCGATCCATTTTCGAATAACCATTTCCGTTACGGCTGCTCCTTTATAATCATAGCCTGCCTTTGCATAAGAGGATTCAAAATCTGACCACAGAAGCTCTATCCACGCTCTTGCTTTTGCAGCGGATAATTTATCATTTTTTTCAAGTAGTGCGAAAGTTAATTCATCTATTTTTGTTTGCATATTATTTCCCTTCCTCTAGCGATTCTAACATTGAGATCGGTAAAGCTTCCTCATATTTATCTCCACCTAATCTATATCCCCATGCAAATCTCCCTTTCAAATATTCCACTTGAAAGAATACACCCGGATCTCCAATAATACGATACATTTCACCTGATTTAATAGAGGCTGGATCTATCAAAAATGCTTGTGCCATCAATGCTTTTCTTTCGTAAACAGCATACTCATTTACAATGCCTAGTTGCTCTGCCTTACGTGATTTTTCCTTTAGGTTTGCAATTTCTGTTCTAAGTTCCTGTACAGTCATATCACTATATTTTTTCTCAGTCATCTTGCTCTTCCAGCTCCTTCTTTTCAATATAAAGATCAATTTGTTCAGCAGGGAATCCTTTTTGATACAATGCTGTCTTTATACGTTTGTGCAAATCATTCCCCTTATATTTCGCGGCATGCTTACGCCAAATTTTATCTCCCTGGGTAGTAATAATTTCAATCCATTCCTCCTCACTTTTTTCTAATTCAAAAGTGGAAAGGGCTTGTGAGATTATTGAAAAATTATATCCTTTTCTTTGGAGGGTATCTTGAACTTTTTGTTTAATTTGTCTTGGTGTTTTATCTTGATATTGATTGATGATCTTCTCTGCTAAGGTTTTCGCTATACCAACTTGCTCTTCTTCGGAATAGTTCCTCAGTACTTCCTCTTGAAGGTCTTTTTCAATTCCCTTTTTCTTTAATTCCTGACGAATTGCAACAGGTCCTTTTTTGCTATTTTTCTTTTGCGTTTCTACCAGTGCTTTTGTAAAGCTTTCATCATTAAGGAAGCCATACTCATATAATTTTCGGATTGCTTCTAATATAACTGCTTCACCAAACTCATTTTGCAGAAGTTTTTGTTTCACTTCATGCTCACTTCTCATTCGGTAGCTTAAAAAGTTAATCGCTTTATTAAAAGCCTTCCTTACTTCATCATCAAAAACCATTTCATCTAATGTAAATGCTTCGATGACTTTTCCCTTTGTTAGCTGATACTTTATGAGTACTGCTTCATCTAAGCTAAGTGCATATTTTTCATCCAAATATAAATTATACCGTTCATTATTATTTTTTTGTCGTGCAATTTTCGTAATAACCGGCATGTATAAATCTCTCCATTTCTCTACACTTATCAATTATAACCGATAAGTTGGTTGGTGATAAATGATTGAACTGTTATGATAATGCTAAGAAGGAGGTTGGTGACAAATGAAAATTGCAATTACTGGCGGAACTGGTTTTGTTGGAAGAGAACTAACGGATTTACTTTTACAAAAGGGACATGAAGTTTTTATATTATCTCGTTCGAAACAGGGGAAGGAACGTGGCGTAACGTATGTACAGTGGCTATCAGAAAATGCATCTCCCGAAAAACAGTTAGAAGGCGTCGATGCTATTGTAAATCTGGCTGGTGAGTCGATCAGTAATGGAAGATGGACCGAAAAGCAGAAACAGAAAATTTATGATAGTCGGATGAAAACGACAGATGAAGTGCTCCGAATTTTACATGCCTTAGCCATAAAACCAAAAGTGTTAGTAAATGCGAGTGCAATTGGCATTTATCCAGCCTCTAATAGCACAAGGTATACAGAGGAATCCAAAGAAGTTGGTACGGACTATTTGGCTCGAACAGTTCGAGATTGGGAACTGAAAGCTCAAAGTGCAGAAAAGCTTCAGATTCGTGTTGCTTGTGGCAGATTTGGCATTATTTTAGGAAAATCAGAAGGTGCACTCCCTTTAATGGCACTCCCATATAAACTATTTGTTGGTGGACCTGTTGGAGCCGGTGATAATTGGATGTCTTGGGTACATGTAAAAGACGTTGCAGATGCATTACTATTTGCAATAGAGAATCCTATTAATGGTCCCTTCAATGTCACAGCTCCTCACGCTAAAAAAATGAAGGATTTTGGAAAAACTTTAGCGAGTATATTAAAAAGACCGCATTATTTTCCAGTTCCATCTTTTGCATTAAAGATTGCACTTGGAGAAAAAAGTCAGCTTGTGATAGAAGGCCAACATGTGATCCCACAGATATTAATAGATGAAGGTTATTCATTCCATTTCCCTAATTTGGAAAGTGCATTACGTGATATTTATAAATGAATAACTAAATCACATTGGCGCAACCTACTAAAAAAGAAGGGTTGCGTTTTTTATGTGGAAATCTCATTTTGTAGGAATCGTAATTGCTACAATCATTTTAAGTGCTGGATTAATGTATAAACCTTTCTCTGCACAAGCAGAGGAAATCCATTGGGGGTTAAAAAAGGCAACAAATGAGCAGCCAGCGGAAGCTGGCGGAGAATTGGATGCTATGCTTAAAAAACATGGTGCAATATATAAAGGCTCTGCTGATAAAAAAATACTGTATTTTACATTCGATAATGGCTATGAAAACGGCTATACCGAAAGCATTTTGGACACCCTGAAAACGGAAAATATTAAAGCTACATTCTTTTTGACCGGCCATTATTTAGAGAGTGCTACTCCTTTAGTAAAACGTATGATTACAGAGGGACATCAAATTGGTAACCACTCTTATGGCCATCCAAATCTAGCAAAGCTCTCAAAGGAAGGGATTCAAAAAGAACTGCAAAAGTTTGATAAACGTTTGAGTGAATTAACTTCATTAACAAGAACTACTGTAACTCGTCCACCAGAAGGAATTTTTAATGAACAAGTACTTGAGGCTGCTAATGAAATAGGACATCAGCATATATTTTGGTCTGTCGCATTTATTGATTGGCATAAGGATCAGAAAAAAGGTGGCAAATATGCCTATGATCAATTAATGTCTCAAATACATCCTGGTGCAATTATTTTAATGCATACTGTTTCACCTGATAATGCAGAAGGCTTACCGATGTTCATCAAAGAGGCTAGAAAAATGGGATATACCTTTGGCACTCTGGACGATTTAATCATGAATAATCTGGATATTCCGCTTACTTTGCTTCCTGAATAAACTACTTTATAATAGAAAGAAGATTATAAAGGACGTGAAGTTATGAGTGAAAAATCAGTTATAGAAATAGGACAAGAATTTCCCCTTACGATTAAACGACTTGGTATTAACGGAGAAGGCGTTGGATTTTTTAAGCGCAATGTTGTTTTTGTAAAAGGAGCACTTCCAGGAGAGGTAATAACTGCAAAGGTTACAGTAGTAAACCCTAAGTATGCCGAAGCGGAAATTAAAACATTAAGAGAATCATCTCCACATCGTGTTAATCCCCCCTGCCCGGTATATGAAGCTTGTGGAGGATGTCAGCTGCAGCATATGACATATGAAAGTCAGCTACATGTTAAAAGGGATTTAGTATTACAAGCTTTAGAACGTTATGTGAAGGACCTGGCTCCGACAATTGATGTAAGACCAACTATCGGTATGGAAAACCCATGGAATTACCGTAACAAAAGTCAGTTCCAAGTGAGAGAATTAGGCGATAAAGTTATTGCAGGGTTATACGCAGAAGAATCCAATATGTTAATCGATATTAACGAATGTTCGGTTCAAGAGCCAGCCACTACCCATATTACGAATGAAATAAAAAGATTCCTGGAAGAACTGAAGATTTCTATCTACGATGGTAGAAATTCTAAAGGAATCGTCCGTACTATTGTCGTTCGTACTGGTATGAAAACTGGACAAATTCAAGTTACACTTGTAACAACTCAAAAGAAAATGCCACATAAAGAAGAACTAGTTCAAAAAATACGAGCAATCGACCCTAATATTGTGTCCATTAGTCAGAATATTAATCCAGAGGATACTTCTCTGGTATTTGGAGATACGACATTTAACTTACATGGTAAAGAAACGATTCATGAAAAACTTGGAGAACTAGCTTTTGACTTATCTGCTAGAGCTTTTTTCCAATTGAATCCGGAACAAACAGTTCATTTATACAATGAAATTGAAAAAGCAGCAGCACTCACAGGTGAAGAAACAATTGTAGATGCATATTGTGGTGTTGGTACAATAGGACTTTGGCTTGCCAAAAATGCAAAAGAAGTTCGAGGGATGGATATTGTACAGGAATCTATTCAAGACGCGAAAAAAAATGCTAAACGAAATGGTTTTAAAAACACAAAATACGTTCATGGTACAGCACAGCATTGGTTACAAAAGTGGAAAAGCGAAGGATTCGTTCCTGACGTATTAACTGTAGATCCACCTCGTGCAGGCTTAGATGATGAACTGTTAAAAACGTTATTAGATATTAAACCAAAACGCTTTGTTTACACTTCATGTAATCCATCAACACTTGCAAAGGATTTAGCAGCGCTTAAAGATGTATACAACATCAAGTATATCCAACCTGTTGATATGTTCGCTCAAACTGCTCATGTCGAAGCAGTGACACTGTTGGAGTTAAAATAAAGAGAAGAAAGCTGTCGGAGATATTTAATTAATCCGGCAGCTTTTTGGTTTTATAGCTTTAATGCTTCTCGATTTACCTTTTCCATAAATTCTTGGACCACTTTATTATTACTTTTCTCACTACCAAGTTTCATCATTGCTCGTCCTACAAAATTTACTCCTTTATTTTGTCCCTCATAAATAAATCTTGTATGATTATCATCCATTTTATACAAAGTAAAACTAAACATAATTTCAAATGCTTTGCCCAATACAAAACTTATTTGTTTGTGCTTTTTATCTGGTCGGTCCTCATATGCCAATGTTTCTACGATATATGTCTCTACTCGCTTCCCTTCCCGATAACTTTGTCTATGCTTCGCACCAACCTCATTCTCCTGTTTTTCTATAAGAACGTGCTCCTCCACCTTATCCATAATCTTATGTATGTTTTTATCCATAAATAAGCTCCATACTTTTTCGATGTTTACCTTGATTTCTGTTTCTTCACTCCATTTAATCATTAATTATTCTCCCTTCCTGATTCTAAAAATTCATCTAGCTCACCTAATTTGGCTGTTAGATTATCTATTTGAAGCAATATTGTACTTCTTTTTTGCTGTAGTATTTTTTCAAGGTTAGCAAATGATTTATCGTCCATTACAGAAATCATTTCTTGTATAGTAAATCCAAAACTTCTCAGTTTCACTAAGAGGATGGCTAGAAAATAGCTGCCATCATCGTAGTACCGATAATTATTGAGTGGATCAATATAAGCTGGTTCGAGTAATTTAACTTCTGCATAGTATCGTAAGGTCTCCTTGCTTAACCCAGTTATGTCGACAAATTCACTAATCTTATACATTCTGCGCCTCCCTTTTTTATTATAAACTGTGGGGTGCACCACAGAGTCAATCCATTTTACCTAAATATATCATGATGCGTTTTATTTGAAGAAGTTAAGGGAATCAATAGTGTGAACATTTAATTAAAGGAGGAGTTTAAGTGAAGGCAGTCACATTTCAAGGAGCCAAAGATATTCAAGTAAAAGAAGTTCCAGATGCAAAACTGGAGAAACAGGATGATATTCTAGTACGTATTACTACTACGGCTATTTGTGGATCTGATCTCCATATTTATAGAGGTGGAATACCTACTCGAAAGGACTTTGTTATTGGTCATGAGCCAATGGGTATCGTGGAAGAGGTTGGTCCAGCTGTAACAAAAGTTAAAAAAGGTGATCGAGTTGTTATTCCTTTTAATGTTTCATGTGGAGAATGCTTTTATTGCCAAAATGAGATGGAAAGTCAGTGTGATAATTCAAATGATAATCCAGCCTTAGACTCCGGTGCTTATCTTGGCTACACCGAACGTTATGGTAATTTCCCAGGTGGGCAGGCTGAATATTTAAGAGTCCCCTATGGAAACTACATGCCTTTCTTAATACCGGAATCATGTGAACTAGAGGATGAGTCTTTGTTATTCCTATCAGATGTTCTTCCAACTGCCTATTGGAGTGTTGAAAACTCAGGCATGAAAGAAGGAGACACAATTGCAGTTTTAGGTGCAGGTCCTGTTGGTTTAATGGTACAGAAATTTGCGTGGATGAAAGGTGCAAAACGAGTAATTGCAGTTGATCACTTAGATTATCGTTTAAAGCACTCTGTGAAGATGAATAACGTCGAAGTCTACAATTTTGAACAGTATAAAGATATGGGCTCCCATATTAAAGAGATCACCAATGGAGGAGTAGATGTTGTCATTGACTGTGTAGGGATGGACGGTAAAATGTCAATGGTCGAAAAAGTAGAGCAAAAGTTAAAGCTCCAAGGTGGAACTCTAAGTGCTATTGATATAGGAATAAATGCAGTAAGAAAATTTGGAACGATTCAATTAACTGGTGTTTATGGATCATTATATAATATGTTCCCATTAGGAAATATTTTCGAACGGAATGTGTCACTAAAAATGGGACAGGCACCCGTCATTCATTATATGCCTCTATTGTTTGATAAAATTACGAATGGCGAATTTGACCCGAAAGAAATTATTACGCATAGTGTACCACTAGATAAGGCAAGTGATGCTTATAAAACTTTCCACGATCATGAGGACGAAAGTATTAAATTTGTGTTAAAACCATAAAAAATTTAAGTGAAGATGAGGACAGACTTCCTGACTTGTCTGTCCTCACCCTCACGATAGAAAATTCCAATCTGATTTAAGACAATCTTCTATACTTTTTTTCAAAGGATCTAATTTGGGTATTTTTTGAACTTTAATAAGGAAGCTTTTTAAAAACGCCTTACAGTTCGCGTACAGGAACCAATACTCTTCTTCCTTAATTATACTCTTTTTCTTTTTTAATTCGTTTGGTATTTGTTGTATCAGTAATTCTATTTCCTTTATTTTCAAACCTCGTTCGAGCATCTCCAATATTGGAATTAAAATTCTTTCCTCTTCTTCGTGTATGTAAACACTATCGAAAACAAATAATTTGTTCCATAGTGCATTTAACATTTCTCCAAAGTGTTCTGAGTCTACTTTATTACTTTTTACTAGTTCATCAAAAGTATCTGCTACATGCGCAATACTATGAGCCCAACCTTTATCTGGTACAAAGCCTCTTAAGTCTTTTTCAAGATTAATATAATCAATCAAGTTATCTTTTACTCTTAGAATCATATTTTGGTCAAGAAAGTCATTTTCGTTATCTCTATATAGGATAAGTGCTATCAAAAGAGTAGTAAAAGATCTCGTAAAAACAGTATCTGTTTCCTTTTCTCCAATTCCTTTGTATAACAAATCATTTAACGCCACTTCCAATAATTCAGTTAGTAGTTTAGGCCCTAGTAAATTCTTTTCTATTATTAATTGATAAAACATGCTGTAGATTAGTTGATCTCTTAGTTCACCATCTGTAGAACCTATATGTTCTAGCATTGAGTAAACAATCACGTCGTCCTGTTCTGCTTCCCAAGTTCTTTCTCCACTTTTTAGTTCACTTAAAATCTTTTTAAGTTCATTTGCTTCCATCTGATAATCTCATTTCCTTCCTTAAGATACGATTAGCCGTTTACTATTACATAAAAATTAATGAAGTTCTAAATCTATTTTCTGCTTTAAAACCTCGAGCTGGTTCTACTACAATTATAGTGGTCCTTAGCTTAGGAACCGTTACATCTCTTTTTTTGTACTGGAAACTTTTTTTCTTTCGCAAATTCTCGTCTATTCTGTCTTATTAAGCAAAAGATTACTTTTTTCTAGCACTTCTTTTGCTGGCATTTTTGTCCATTCTTCCACTGTCAAATTTGAATGCTTTGTTAGCAAGGCTTCCATAATTTGAGATCCTATTATATATGTTGCAAACTGCGGTATATCTTCCCGTTCGTCTCCATACAAAAAATCTACAGAAAGTTCCACGTCAGTTGATTCCAAGTTTGCGCTGAATATCTCCATTACTTTTGTATTTTCTTCAGTTGTAAAAGGTTCATAATAAGACATAAAACTCTCTGGATATAACATCGTTGCGAAAGTATCAGCTTTTCCTTCTAGTACAGCTTGTTCTAACAGAGTGTACCATTTACCACCTTTAGTATCCATGTAAACCACATGATGATACTCATGAGCTACAGTGTATGCCAAATCAACTTCTAGAAAAGAAGGACCAACAAGTAGAACGATATTATTTTTATTCCAGGCGTAACCACCTACACTACCTGCTTCCTCTTCTATGTTGTGAGTTATTTCAGGAATAATAGGCATAATGTGAATCTTTTTACTTCCTCCAGGGAGTTCCGCGACCGATGTAGCTAATGCTTGTTTAATGGTTGTATTAAGCTCATCCTGTCTTTCAATAAGCACTTCTATTGTATTTCTAAGTTTCACCACATCACTTGGTGTGTAAAATATCTCTGCATTAAAATCGCTATAACTAAAACCATTCTCTTTAAAAGAATTCAGTACAGTATTTTTATATATTTCCTCCACATTATCTGGTTGTTTCTCAGCTTGAGCTAAAAAGTCTAAAAAAGATTGATAATAGGTATAAATTTCAAATTCCTGTTCTCCCTCTATATAAGTTTCTGGGCTACTAAGAAGTGTTGGAAGTGGTTTTTCAAATTCTTCCGTCTCATTAGAACAGCTAGCTAAAATTACTAGAATAATTATTAGATTTATACATCTAAAAGTTTTTTTCAAACTAGTAACCCTCCAATCACTTTCTTCAAAAAATTTAACCTATCTATATAAACAAAAATAGCCATTACAAAAATAACAATAAAAATACCTGATATTATTAAAGCAGGTTTAAATTCCTTCCTTTCAACTAGATTTGAAATGCTTATGAACCATGTGGAGAACACAACAATTCCCATAAGCCAAAGCGTTTTAAGGAAAATAATTTCCGATTTCAAAAGAGCAAATTTCAGTGCATTTTCTTCTGTAAGCTCAATCTTATACTGCTCTTCTTGAATAATATCTATTTTTGTTATTGTTATAGATTGTGCATCAACATAATCTAGTTGATACCCACCAGGATATAGATCTAAGGAGTATGTAACTAACCCAAAAATTATAATAAACAAGTATACAAGCAAATTTCTATACTTCTTTTCCCTAGTAACCTCCAAAGTTGCCCCCCCTACTTTTTCTTAAAATGGTATCTTCTACTAATTATACGGTAAATTCACAGAAAAGTTCCGCTACTCAAGAAAAAACACTAAGGCTCAATGTTCCTAGATAAGAACAAGCCTTAGTGTTTCGATATTATAGATTAAATTGATTAATTGCTTTGTGAAGCTGATCAGCTGATTGTTGCAGTGTTTGAATCGTTTTATCTAAATTTTCGACGGTAGTCACTTGGTAATCCGCTGAAACAGCCACAGTTTTCGTTTGTTCGACTGACTCATTTACAATAGATGCAACCTGCTCCATTGATGCAAGCACTTCTTCAGAACTTGCTGACATTTGTTCCGTTACTGCTGAAACATCTTGTACTTCTTCATTTACATGTAGTACAGATTCTAGCACCTTATTTAAGTCGTTTCCTATTTCTTCCACAGCTACAGACCCATTTTGAACATCTTCAGCACTTTTAGCCATTTCTTCGAGTGCTTGAACAGTTACTGCTTGAAATCCATGAATATGATTACGAATTTCTTCCGCAGAGTTTCTCGACATTTCTGCAAGTTTTCTAACTTCGTCGGCGACAACTGCAAATCCTTTACCTGCTTCACCTGCTCGAGCTGCTTCAATAGCTGCATTCAATGCAAGGAGATTCGTTTGATCGGCAATACCAGTTATAACTGTAACCATGTCCTCGATTGAATGATATTTTTCTCCTAAATCTTTTACATGTTTTTCAGTTGCTAGTACAGAAGCCTCCACATTTTTGATTTGACGAACGACTGACTTAGAATTTGCTGCACTTGTGGTAACCAGCTCTGTCATGTCACTCGATGATATCGCCACCGATGTTGAAGAATCTGCAATTCTTTGGATACCAATAGTCATTTCTTCCATAGCAGTTAACGCTTCATCATTATTTGTTTTCTGTACTTCCGAACCAGAAGCTATTTTATAAATACTTTCTGATATTTCATCATTAGAGATTCTAACTGACTTCATTACTTTCTCTAATTCATCGGATACTTTTAATAACGAACCTGCTGTTCCATTCATATTCGTTAAAATAGAGGATAATTGTCCAATAGATTTTCGGAATGATTTAGCAAAATCGGTTATTTCATCATTTTGTCTCATTGATACGGTTGATAATGTTTCCTCTGCCTCACGTAAATCTCCATTTGCGAACTTATAAGAAGCATCTTGCATCTTTGCAAGTGGCTTCAATGCAATTCGGATATAACGATAGAGCAAGAAAATAATGATTATGCTTAGAAGAATAACCATTAGCATAGAAAAAGGTATAGATTGCTTTATTGAATTTTGTTGAATCGCTTGTATATCTGTAGCTGCAATATCTACTCCAACAATTGCAATTGTCTCTCCTGCCTCATTCTTTAATGGAGCATATGAAGATAGGTATTCACCATACACTTCATCGACTACTATGTCCGTATAGTCCCCATCACCTTTTATAGCACCTTCTACTACATCATAATCTGTTCCTTCGCTTATATCTCCAGGTAAATATACTGAATCATCTTCTGCTTCACCTGCATCTACAAGGATAGTGGCAGCTTCTCCTGCTTGTGGGATATCCGTAATATACGCATACATAACACCGTTTTGAACGGTTAAATCATATAATTCCTCTCTTAATTCCCAATATATATCGTTTTGTTTAGGATTTTGTTTAAATTCTTCATACGCTGGTACATCAACTAGTGTCGCAATATTTTGAGCTATATGTATACCATTTTGCCCCATTGTATTTTTAACCGTAGTATTCGTGTTATAAATAAGTACAGTTATAAATAACGCCACAAGTAAAAGTATGCCTATGATTAAATATAATGCTATTTTATTGCCTAATTTAGAGGATTGTTGCTTCATAGTAATCGACCTTTCTTATGTGGATTTGAGATGAATATGACAAATGATAATGAGCCTAACAAAAGGGCTATTAGAATTAAGAAGCTTACACCTTCAAATAATTGTATAAATAGACCACCTAAAAATGGACCCGATAAACTGCCCATACTAAAGAAAATTCCGCAAAGTAAATTACCTGTTGGAAGTAATTCTTTTGGTGTAAGATCGGTCATATACGAAATTCCAAGAGAAAATGTAGAACCTACAAATGTACCAGCAATAAAAAATAAGCTTCCTATTACTAATGCTGAGGTTTCGAACATACTCGCTACACCAAATGTCACTGCGCCAAATGCAAGTGCAAAAATAAGTACTTTTCTTCTACCGATACGATCACTTAGTACCCCTAATGGCAACTGTGATACAACACCACCGATAGAAAAGGCGGCTAGTATGTATGAAAGATCCGTAACATCTAGTGCATTACGTAATGCATACACAGGATAGATTGCATTTAAAGAGGATTCCAAAAAACCATAGCTAAACGGTGGTATAAACGCAATCCATGCAACAGCAAATGCTGCTCCAAAGCGTTTCCATGTACCTGCTAAAGAGGCACTATCAGTAAAAACTTCCGGCTTCTCATTTTTAATACAAAACACAAGAACCCAAGCACATAAACAAAGAATACTCGAAATGATGAATGGTAAACCTTCAAAGACTTCCACCAACTGGACAAATAAAGGTCCAACCGCAAAACCTACCCCAAACGATAGTCCATAAATAGCTATATTTCTACCTAAACGCTGCTGCGGAGAAAAGCTAGTAATCCAAGTCTGCGTGGAAAAATGAAGTGCATGATCACCAATTCCGATTAATAATCGTAAAACAAACCAAAAGGCAACACTTTTCCATAAAGGGAATAGCATTAAGGACATAATAACAAGAAGTCCACCGAATATAATAATCGGCTTATACCCAAATCTTCGTAAAGGTGGTTCCATAAACGGGGAAATCAATAACGTACCTATGTATAATCCAGTAGCACTCAATCCATTTAAAGTTGCACTTACACCATCCTGTTCAAAAATGACAGAGATCAGCGGGAGAAGCATCCCTTGCGAGAAACCGGATATCGAAACGATTATGACTAAAATTCTAAAACGTTTTTTTTCTTCTATTGTAAATTCATGCATAGTAATACCTCTTTTTTTACATACTAATTATCTAATAGCTTAAGTTTAGCAGAGAATAAGTATGGATAATATATAAATTTACACAACAAAAGGCTCAGCCGATATCTCTGTAAGATAATGGACTGAACCTTTACATATAACTACTATTCACTTGTATATTCATAACTGCATTTTCGGCTAGTTTGCCGGTGAAATGTCTAAACACCCTCCTTCTAACTATTAGAATGGTCGACTATTCACTACGGCCTCCCTTCTATGTATCTTAAAGTTACTTTATCATATAAACAGAATATTGTAAAGATTGTAAATAAACGAATCATTAAATTAACTCTTTAGACCTATCTTTTCTTTACAATTTCCTTTATCCTATACATATAAAGTGAGGTGTTTTTCTGTGGGTAATCATATTTCAAATCCAGAACAACAAGTATCTTATTTAAAAGATCGACTACAAATGTTTTTAGAAGTATTAGACACAATCGAGCCTGAAACAACAGAACTTGAAGATATAGACCGTCTGATTCAAATGATGGATGACCTTGAGTTAAAAATGGAGCAGTTTAAGAACACAAAGGAATAAACGAGAAGTTCGGAATGAATCCATTCCGAACTTTTTTTATTTGGAGGCGGATGGCTACGTTCTCGAGCGGATGACTGTTGTTCCCGAGCGTTCGATTGATTTCCGAGCGGATGACTGCCATTCTCGACCGCATAGCCCTTGCTCTCGGGCGGATACATCTACTTCTCGGGCGTTCGATTGATTCTCGGGCGGATGACGGTCGCGCTCGGGCGCATAACTCCTGCTACCGGGCGGATACATCTACTTCTCGAGCGTTCGATCGATTTTCGAGCGGATGACTGCCATTCTCGGGCGGATGACTGCCAGTCCCGAGCGCATAGCTCTTGCTACCGGGCGGATACATCTACTTCTCGGGCGTTCGATTGATTCCGGGCAGATGAATGCCATTCTCGAGCGCATAGCTCTTGCTACCGGGCGGATACATCTACTTCTCTGGCGTTCGATTGATTTCCGAGCGGATGACTGCCATTCTCGAGCGCATAGCCCTTGCCCGCGGGCGGATACATCAATTTCTCGGGCGTTCGATTGATTTCCGAGCGGATGACGGTCGCGCTCGGGCGCATAACTCCTGCTCTCGGGCGGATACATCAACTTCTCGGGCGTTCGATTATTTCCGGGCGGATGACTGCCATTCTCGAGCGCATAGCCCTTGCTCCTGGGCGGATATATCAATTTCTCGGGCGTTCGATTGATATCCAGGCGGATGACTGCCAGTCCCGAGCGCATAACTTCTGCTCCCGGGCGGATACATCTACTTCTCGGGCGTTCGATCGATTTCCGAGCGGATGACTGCCATTCCCGAGCGCATAACTCTTGCTCCCGGGCGGATACATCTACTTCTCGGGCGTTCGATCGATTTCCGGGCAGATGAATGCCATTCTCGAGCGCATAGCCCTTGCTCTCGGGCGGATACATCTACTTCTCTGGCGTTCGATTGATTTCCGGGCGGATGACTGCCAGTCCCGAGCGCATAGCCCCTGCTCCCGGGCGGATACATCAATTTCTCGAGCGTTTGATTGATTTCCGGGCGGATGACTGCCATTCTCGAGCGCATAGCCCTTGCTCTCGGGCGCATACATCAATTTCTCGGGCGTTCGATCGATTTCCGGGCGGATGACTGCCATTCCCGAGCGCATAGTCCCTGCTCTCGGGCGGATACATCTACTTCTCGAGCGTTCGATTGATTCCGGGCGGATGACTGCCATTCTCGAGCGCATAGCCCTTGTTCTCGGGCGCATACATCAATTTCTCGGGCGTTCGATCGATTCCCGAGCGGATGACGGTCGCGCTCGGGCGAATAGCTCTTACTTGTGGGTCGATGAATGATTTTTTCCCCGAGCCATAACCACTGCGTAGGCGTATTCTCCAGCATTTATTCCCCCAGCGACTCTTTTTTTCATCCTAATAAAATAGTATACTTGTAATGTTTGTTATCTACATACATTTAAAAGGAGCGTTTACATCATGCAATTGGAGCAATTAGAGAAAAGTATTTATGATTTGATTACCGAAACTTCTACAAATTTACCGAAAGATGTTCGTCGCGCTATCAAAAAAGCAAAAGCGGCAGAAAATGCTGGTACGCGTGCAGCGATGAGTCTAGATACGATCACAAATAATATTCAAATGGCCGATGATAATGTATCTCCTATTTGCCAAGATACTGGTTTACCAACGTTCAAGATTAAAACACCAATTGGTGTAAATCAATTAGAAATTAAAGCTGCTATTAAGCGCGCTATAGCTTCAGCTACTAAGGATGCAAAGCTTCGCCCTAATGCAGTTGACTCTTTAACGGGTGCTAACAGCGGGGATAACTTAGGAGATGGGCTTCCTGTCGTAAAGTTTGAGCAATGGGAAAACGACTATATTGAAATGAAGCTGATCTTAAAAGGCGGTGGCTGTGAAAACAAAAATATTCAATATAGCCTGCCAACCGAACTAGAAGGATTAGGTCGTGCTGGACGTGACTTAGATGGAATTCGTAAATGTATTTTACACTCTGTTTACCAGGCACAAGGTCAAGGGTGCTCAGCTGGATTCATCGGAGTAGGAATCGGTGGCGACCGTTCTTCTGGCTATGATTTAGCTAAAGAACAATTATTTCGCCATGTAGAGGATTCTAACCCCAATCCCGACCTAGCAAAACTAGAACAATATATTGTTGAAAAAGCTAACACACTAGGTATAGGTACAATGGGCTTCGGTGGAGAAGCTACTTTACTTGGCTGTAAAATTGGCGTAATGCACCGTATCCCTGCTAGTTTCTATGTATCTGTTGCTTATAACTGTTGGGCTTACCGTCGTATGGCGATCAATATCAACCCAACTAGTGGAGAAATTATCGAATGGCATTACCAAGATGGAGAAAAAATTGAGTTCAAAGATCAAACATCAGAAGAAGCTCCTAAAAAAGTAGTTGAATTACAAGCTCCTATTACGGAAGAACAAATTCGTGAACTACAGGTGGGAGATGTCGTATCAATTACTGGTCGTATGTATACTGGTCGTGACGCAATCCATCATCACTTGATGAGCCACGATGCACCAGTTGACTTAAATGGACAAATTATTTATCACTGCGGTCCAGTTATGCAAAAAGATGAAGCTGGAGACTGGCATGTACGTGCTGCAGGTCCAACTACATCAATACGTGAGGAACCTTACCAAGGGGATATTATGAAAAAATTTGGTATCCGTGCAGTTATCGGTAAAGGTGGAATGGGTCCAAAAACACTTGCCGCTCTTTCTGAACATGGCGGAGTTTACTTAAATGCAATCGGTGGTGCTGCTCAGTATTATGCAGATTGTATTAAAGGAGTTGAAGGTGTTGACTTAATGGAATTCGGTATTCCAGAAGCAATGTGGCATCTTCGTGTTGAAAAATTTACAGCAGTAGTAACTATGGATTCCCACGGTAACAGCCTACATGCAGATGTGGACAAGTCTTCACTAGAAAAACTATCCGCTTATAAAGAAAAAGTTTTTAGCTAATGTAATTGGTTGACTTATAAAAACCTCTAGATTATAATAATTATAAATTAGTAATAAATATAAAATGGATTTCCTATTGGAAGTCCATTTTCTTCATTTATACAGCTTATTAATATTGAAATTCATTATCAAGGAGGTTTTTATATGACAACGATAACCGAAAGGAAATCTACCCCGATTTTCCTTACACCTATACTGACCAATGCAGAATTGGTGGCAGCTCTTTTTTCAGGAGTACTAATTCTAATAGCATGGCTTTTAGGTAATGCACAACAAGAAACTGCATCGATCATTTTCTACTTACTAGCATTTGCAATAGGTGGGTACGCAAAAGCCAAAGAAGGTCTAATCGAAACATTTAAAGAAAAAGAGTTAAACGTGGAGTTGTTAATGATATTAGCAGCAATTGGCTCTTCTATCATCGGCTATTGGACAGAAGGAGCAATCCTAATATTTATATTCGCAGTAAGTGGTGCACTAGAAACGTATACGATGAATAAAAGCAAAAAGGAAATTTATTCTCTCATGGAGCTTCAGCCAGAAGAGGCATTACGATTAAATAGTGATGGCACTACTTCACGCATCCCAGTAAGTGAGCTTGTTATAGGTAATAACCTTGTTGTAAAACCGGGTGAACGAATCCCTGCCGATGGGAAAGTCATAAGTGGCACGACTGCAATTGACGAATCCGCAATAAGTGGTGAATCTATTCCTGTAACTAAACAGCTGCATGATGAACTATTCGCAGGAACAGTTAATATGAGCGGTGCTATTACAATGGAAATGACAAAGGCAAACAAGGACTCACTTTTCCAAAAGATCATCAATCTTGTTCAAACGGCTCAGGATGAAAAATCTCCTGCTCAGCAATTTATAGAACGCTTTGAGGGTACTTATGTGAAAGTTGTCTTAATTACCGTAGCATTCATGCTGTTTCTCCCTCACTTTCTACTTGATTGGGACTGGAACACAACATTCTATCGAGCAATGGTTTTATTGGTAGTGGCATCACCTTGCGCACTTGTAGCATCTATCATGCCTGCCACCTTAGCAGCGATTTCAAATGGTGCTAAAGTGGGAATATTATTTAAAGGTGGGGTACATTTAGAAAATGTCAGTGAAATGAAAGCAATCGCATTAGACAAAACAGGTACGCTAACAACCGGTAAACCAGTCGTTACAGACTTTTTAGTTCGACCAGATTTAGATAGAACATCAACTTTATCAACGCTGGCAACTATTGAGGGGCAATCCAACCACCCACTAGCACAAGCAATTACTGCTTTCGCAAAATCAGAAGGGATAGGACATCTCCCTCTTATCCATATTGAAGATAAACCCGGATTCGGCATACAGGCTACAATTGACGGAGAAATAGTTCTAGTAGGAAAACCTGATTTTGTCAATAAAAATGATGCATTTGCTTTTCATAATGGGATTGCTTCATCGCTTGCGGAAGAAGGAAAAACCGTCATCTTTATGCGAGACGAAAAAGGAATTGCCGCTGTTGTTGCATTAAAAGATACGGTTCGAGAAGAGGCAAAAACTGCGATTAAGCAACTCCAATCACTCGGTATTAAAACAGTAATGCTTACTGGAGACAATGAGAAAACGGCAAGCGTAATTGCCAAAGAGGCTGGAATTGATCAATATATTGCAGAATGTCTACCAGAAACGAAAGTTAAGCATATGAAAGAATTACTTAAGGAACATAGATTTGTTGGGATGGTTGGAGATGGTATCAATGATGCTCCTGCACTTGCAACAGCAACTACAGGTTTTGCCATGGGAGAAGGTACAGATGTCGCGCTAGAAACTGCAGATATCGTTTTAATGAAAAATGATTTGTCAAAAATTGCGTATGCAGTGAAAATGTCTCGTAAAATGCGTCGAATCGTTAAGCAAAACATCGTCTTTTCAATAACGGTTATCGCACTTTTAGTTGTCTCCAATTTCCTTCAAGCAGTAGATCTTCCATTGGGAGTAATCGGCCATGAAGGTAGTACCATATTAGTTATATTAAACGGATTACGAATGCTAAATAGAAATATATAAATGAATTTAAAGAAAACAGAAGGACACGATTAGACGTGTCCTTCTGCTTCTTTTTTTTCTATAGCTATTTTACGTTCCTGCATAACTGCATTTATCTGACCACCAACCAACAAGATGATGCCCGAAATATATAACCATAACATTAATACAATAATTCCCCCGATACTTCCATACGTGGAAGAATAGTTAGAGAAATTACTAACATAGAAAGAGAATCCTAATGATACGATAATCCAGCCAAATGCTGCAAAAGCAGCTCCTGGTAGCACACTTCTTAGGAATAACTTTGTGTTTGGAACTATCCAATACAAGGCGATCAATACGATAAACATTATTAACGGACTAATCGTCCATCTTAAACTATTCCAAAGCTTAACAAAGCTTTCTTCAAAACCAAAGTAAGAAAATAGAATTGTGCCAATTTGTTGACCGAAGACCGGTAATACTAGCGCTATTATAAATAACATAATCATTAATAACGTAAATACGATAGACATTAATCTGACGATGAAAAAGGGTCTTGTTTCTTCAAGTGCATATGAACGGTTTAACGATTTTACAATTGCATTCATCCCATTCGAAGCAGACCAAATCGTACCAATAATCCCGATGGATAATAACCCACCGTTCCTACTTACCAAAACTTCAATTAATGTTTCCTCAATAAGAATATATACGTCCTGTGGAGCATAATTTTCTAAAAGGCGAAAGACTTGTGCCTCGTCTAAGTTTAAGTATGGCAACAAGGTTATGATGAAAATTAATAATGGAAATAGGGATAGTAGGAAGAAATAGGCTAATTGAGCTGCAAAGCCCGTAATATCCGTTTTCTGAATATGTAGTATTAAATGCTTTATGTACCCTGACCATGTAGTAAGATCATGATGCACTTCTTCCTTCTTTTCCTTCTTTTTTATATTTAGAAATTTTAACTTCTCGAACCAGCTATTGCTTGAGGATGAAGTTTTTTTATTTTCTTTTGTCTCATGAAATTCTTTCACTCCATCCTCTCCTTTCTGATCAATGATTACTTTTTTGGTTCAAAAATACTTTTTTCTTCCTTTTCGGGAACTACTATTGATTTGTACTCCTCTTTTGATTGGGAGAAGGTATCTTTTGTATCAGTTAATATTGTTTTAACCTGTGGTGTTATTTCTTTAGCCTCTTTCACTTTTTCAGTCAAATACATTGCATCCGATGAAAACTGATCATATATAGATTTCCATTTTGTTATTTGATGTTCGATATTTGTCTTTAATTCTTCCCTATTTTTACTGTAATACTGAATTTCATTTCGCATGTACCTTGTTTTGTTCATAACTGAATCTCTTGTTTTTCTATCGAGCATCGTTAAAGCACCACCAATAACTGCACCACATATAATTCCTTTTACAAATTTATTTTCACTCATCCAAATTACCTCCAAGTTTAACTATATAAAGATGCTTTAATTATACCCTCACCAAAATAGAATCAAACAATATTTTCATTTATTTAAAAAATAGTCTTGACTAGCAAGCGGAATTTTACGAATATTGTAATAAGGTAGAATAATTTGAAAGGATGATAGATTCCATATTGTATTTAAATATAAAACTTGGGGGTAATGTTGATGGAACAATTGAATGAGTTTTTAGGGTCTGTATCAACCTTTTTATGGGGTATTCCACTTCTTGTATTAATAGTAGGTACTGGTATTTATTTGACGGTGCGTTTAGGAATTTTACAATTACGCTTGTTACCTGCTGCATTAAAGCAAGTTTTCTCCAAAAATCACGATAAATCTGCAGAAGGAGATATCTCACAGTTTCAGGCTCTCACTACAGCATTGGCCGCAACAGTTGGTACTGGTAATATAGTTGGGGTTGCCACTGCGGTAGTTTTAGGTGGTCCTGGGGCAATATTTTGGATGTGGATTTCTGCATTCTTTGGAATGGCGACAAAGTATGGAGAAGCAGTACTAGCTGTTAAATATCGTGTTAAAGATGCCAATGGTGAAATGGCCGGCGGACCTATGTACTATTTAGAGCATGGTTTAAAACAAAAGTGGTTGGCTGTTTTATTCGCAATTTTTGGGGCAGTGGCAGCATTCGGTATCGGAAACGGAACACAATCGAATTCTGTTGCAGGAGTTGTAAATGATACATTTGGAATTGAAACTTGGATTACCGGAATTGTATTAACTGTTTTTGCTGCTTTAGTTATTCTAGGTGGTATTAAATCGATTGGTAAAGTTACTGCAATTTTTGTTCCTGTAATGGCGGTTTTCTATATTGCTTCTGGATTAATTATTATGATTTTGAATGTTACAGCTATTCCTGAAGCATTTGTAACAATTTTCAAGATGGCATTTTCAACTGAAGCTGCGGCAGGTGGAGCAATCGGTGCTGCTATTAGATATGGTATTGCTCGTGGGGTATTCTCAAATGAAGCTGGTTTAGGTTCTGCTCCTATTGCTGCAGCTGCTGCAAAAACAGACCTTCCAGGTCGCCAAGGACTTATCTCAATGACTCAAGTATTTTTTGATACATTTATCATCTGTTCAATTACCGGTATCACAATTGTCATGTCTGGAATATATACCGATAAAAGTTTAGCTGCAAATGAAATTACAACTGGTGCATTTGGTCACTTCTTAGGTGACTTCGGACCAATTGTAGTAGCAATTGGATTAATATTCTTTGCTTCATCTACGATAATTGGTTGGGCTTATTACGGAGAGAAGTGTTTCCAATATTTATTCAAAAATCCTTCGCTATTGATTGTTTACCGCATTGCATTCGTATTGATGGTATTTGTTGGATCTGTTATTTCACTAGATCTAATCTGGACTTTCTCTGATATAACCAATGCATTAATGGCTATTCCTAACTTAATCGGTCTTCTTGGACTTTCTGGTGTAATTATTTATGAAACGAAAAAAATTCAAGATAAGTTAAAGGAAGAAAAAGAGGCTGCAAAATCTATTTAGTGTTTGACATTGTCGGCATAGCGTGAAATGATTAATTCTAATGTATGAAAGGCAGGTTACAATAGATGAATCTATCACAACCCTCAGTAGAAAATGTCACGTATATGATTGAAACAATAAAAGAGAAGCTTCGGATGGTCAACGTAGACGCAATGAGGCCAGAAGATTTCAATGCAACACAATATGAAGATCTTGTTTACTTATATGAAATGGTTAAAAAACGAAATACTTTCAGTCCAAGTGAAATGCAAGCAATTGCATCTGAGCTAGGAAACTTAAGGAAATAAGTACATGCAATGATTGGCCGTGAATAAATTCATGGCCAATTTTTTTGTTTTAATTTGAGTATAGGTACAGTCTTAATCTCTAACCAATAAAATACCCCTGTTCAAAAGGGATGAAGTAGCTATAGTGACACATCCTAAAAGGTATATGCCGTAGCGTACAGTAAACGCATATTCGTGTACTTGTTCTTACCAGGATTTTACTCGCTTTACTCTGCTAGTTACTTGCTCATACTCTTCACTTACTTGCCCTCGACTGAGGATTACTTGCAGAACGGTAAATTAACCATTTCCACGTATTCTTGTAGCAATCGGCAAGCGTACTTTTCAAATAGAATTTCTCCAAATAATATAAAAAAGCTATCTATTGTCACTTTGCTGACAATAGATAGCTTTATTTCTCTTATAGATTATTTAACTCAACTGCAATTTTAGATCCAACTCGAGCATTATTATAAACTAGTTCGATATTCGCCTCTAAAGATTTACCTTCTGTTAGTTCTTTTACTTTTCCTAACATAAATGGTGTTACGTCTTTTCCTTTGATGCCATTTTCTGCAGCTTCCTGTAAAGCAGATTGGATAATCGAATTAATATAAGATTCTTCCAATGAATGTTCTGTAGGAATAGGATTCGCAATTACTGCACCACCATTTAACTCAAGATCCCATTTAGCTTTCAGCATTTCCGCTACTTCTTTTTCGCTGTTTAAACGGAAGTCCGCATTGAATTCACTTGTTGTTGTATAAAATGCTGGGAATGAGTCAGTTTGGTAGCCTACTACTGGAACACCTTTTGTTTCTAAGTATTCTAATGTTAAACCGATATCTAAAATAGATTTTGCTCCTGCACATACTACTGCAACATTTGTATTTGCTAGTTCTTCTAAATCAGCTGAGATGTCCATAGTCGTTTCTGCACCTCTATGCACACCACCAATTCCACCTGTAACAAATAGCTTAATACCCGCCATTTCTGCACAAATCATTGTTGTTGCAACTGTAGTTGCACCAATTTCTTTTGAAGATATAACATAAGCAAGATCTCTTCTAGAAGTTTTTCTAGCATCTTTGCTCGTTCCAAGCGTTTCTAACTCTTCATCGGATAAACCAATTTTAATTTTCCCGTCCATGATAGCAATAGTCGCTGGAACAGCACCATTATCACGAACAATTTGTTCTACTTTTCTAGCCGTTTCAACATTTTGAGGGTATGGCATACCATGAGAGATAATTGTCGATTCTAATGCTACGATAGCCTTTCCTTCTTGCATACCTTTTGCTACTTCTTCTGAATAAGTGATGTATTGTTTCATTGTGTATTTTCCTCCATCTCATTAGTTAAATTATTTCGAGAAAGCTCTGTTCGTACCGTATCGCTTGAGCGAATAGTTCTACTTGCGTTCATCATACCTGTTTGGATTGTTTTTGGAATATCTTCTCCACTCAACCAAGCGTATAAAGTTGCGGAAACAAAAGCATCCCCCGCACCAGTTACATCAACTACATCCTCTACTTCAATTGCTGGAAAATAGGACGTTTCCATGTCACTACCCGCGTACATTATCCCCTCACTACCCCAGGTTATAACTACATGTGAAATACCCTTTTGTACAAATTGCCTTGTTGCTTCTTTCCACGATTCTTTATCCTCAATACTCATACCTAAATACATTTCTGATTCATCTTTATTGGCTATTAACCATTCAATCCCCTCTAATGATTCAGGCATTCTATCCATTTTCGGAGAAGATACAGGTATTAAAGCTAAGGGAATATTATGTCCTACCGCAACAGTTCGAATATATTCAATCACTTCTTTGGAACAGTTCATGTCTATAATGATTAGTTGAGCATTCGTTAAATGAGCTTCATGTTTTTTTAAATAATCTACAGTCAACTGTTCATAGATATCCATATTTGCTAAAGCTAGAAGCATTTCACCATTCGAATCTAGTACTGCCGAATATGTTCCTGTTGTATAATTTGGTAACTTTTCAATGGAAAATAAGTTAATCCAATTACTTGAAGCTTTTTCAATAGCTTCATATTCCATATCTGTTCCAACAACTGATAACAAACGTACAGCATGTCCTAATCTACCTAAGTTTTCTGCAATATTCCTTGCAACCCCACCTACACTTTGTAAGCTAGATGTAGGATTAGATGTACCCATTTGGAGATCTTTGATCAATGTATATTTTCTGTCTACATTCGCTCCACCGATACAAATGATTTCTTTGTTCTCGGGTAAAATATAAGCTCTTCCAGTTATGTTCCCATTTTTTATTAATTGGGAAATAATATTAGCTACGGCTGGTCTAGACATATTTAGTTCATTTGCTATTTCCATTTGGGATGCATATGGATTTTCCCGCAAGTACTTTAAAATATTCATTTCTTTTGCATTCACTTTGCGTACACCTCCCTTCCGTCTTGAACTTTTGTTTTAATTATAAACTTTTGTTTTAAAAAGTCAAATAAAAACTGCCAACAATTATTCTGTTGGCAGTTTTTACTTTTATCCCACATTAGCTTCCTGCGAGCCTCGGTAAATAGGATGTTGGTCACTTAGGCATTGCCGCACGATGCTGCGTTACTTGCCTAATTTCAATTTGACAATCTGTAGGGGATTAAGCCCTTCACGGATTGAAGTTTCATTTTACTCAGGTTGATCGTTTAAAGTACCATCCTCTAGAACGCGTGGTTGAATCAATACTTCAACTCTTCTATTTTTTGCCCGATCTGCTGGAGTATCATTGGAAGCTACAGGTCTAAATTCACCGTAACCTTTCGCACTAAAATATAGCGGATCTATCGTATTATTTCCTGCTAATATTTTCAGGAAATTAACTGATCGCATTACACTTAGCTCCCAGTTGGAAGAATATTCACTACTAGAGATAGGAATATTATCTGTATGGCCAGTGATAACGACATTTCTAGGAGGATCAAATACAAGTAAATCGGAGATATCTTCAGCAATTGAACGATACTCACCTTTTACTTCTGCTTCGCCAGTATCAAATAATATACTATCTCTTATCGTAACAAGTAAGCCTTCATCGGTTAGTTTAGTAACAAACTGTTTTTCTAGCGCATTTACTGCTATATATTCATCCACACTGTCTTGAATTTCGGAGAGTGCTTGCTGGTCTTCCATATATGCAGTGCTCTCCCCATCTTCTCCCTGACCTGAATCATCAGGAGCATCTGGCACTTCCAAAGGAGATGGCTGTTCAAAAATACCGGTTCCACCATTAAGGACTTCGTTGAACGCTTGAGACATTTGTTCCAATTTTTGTTGGTCTACAGAACTAGTAGCAAATAATACGATAAATAAGGCTAATAATAATGTTAAAACATCGGAGTACGGAAGTAGCCAGGCTTCACTTACTTCTTCCTCATGCTTATGTTTTTTATGCTTCTTTGCCAAGGCCAGCCTCCCCGCTTTCCTCTAAGACTTTTTTGCGCTCTGACATAGATAAATAGGAAGCCAGTTTTTGTTCAATAACCCTTGGTGCATCTCCCTCTAATACAGAAAGTATACCTTCGAGCATCATGGTCTTTTGTCTAACTTCTTGTTTAGATTTACGTTTTAATTTATTCGCAAATGGATGCCATAAAACATAACCAGTGAAAATCCCTAGAAGTGTCGCTATAAATGCTGCAGAAATGGCATGTGCTAATTTATCAATATCACTCATATCACTTAAGGCTGCAATTAGCCCAACTACTGCACCAAGTACACCTAGAGTAGGTGCATATGTACCTGCTTGCGTGAAAATTTGTGCTCCTCCAGAATGTCGTTCCTCTAATGCGTCAATTTCCTCTGTCAAGACATCACGAATATAATCTGCATTTTGCCCATCAATAGCCAATGTCAGACCATTTTTTAAAAATGTATCTTCTACATCTGTTGTTTTACTTTCTAAAGCTAATAATCCTTCTCTACGCGCTAGGTCTGCCCAACTAGAAAACATTTTAATTACTTCCACATCAGGTACTAGCTTCGCCTCTTTAAAAATAACTCCAAAAAGCTTAGGTATCCTTTTTAACTCATTTGTTGGGAACCCAATGACAATTGTTGCGATTGTCCCAAATATAATGATTAATATTGCAGCAGGGTTTAATAAGTTTACTAAACTTGCCCCTTTTAATACCATACCAACCGCTACTGCAAGAAACCCTATTAATAAACCGAATACTGTAGACTTATCCATTCAACTTCCCCCACATTCTATTTCTTTCCTTTATTTCGGCTATATTAATAGTTTTTTAATAAAAAACAACCGAATGATTTTATTAAATTTCTAAATTATGAACAAAATTTAACTTATAGACTTATTTGAATATTGATAATGCAAGCCCATAACTGATACTATGGAGATAATAATAGAAAGGAAGTATCCATATGACATCTTTTAATACAAAATTAGAAAACTACGCTTCACTTGTTGTAGAAGTAGGAGTGAATATTCAATCAGGACAAAATTTATTTATTGCCGCTTCCACTGATAGCGTGGAATTAGTTCGATTGATAACAAAGAAAGCATATGTAGCCGGAGCTAAACAAGTATTCGTAGACTTTACAGATGATGAAATCACACGCTTACGCTATGAGCTTGCACCGGGAGACTCATTTGATTTCTTCCCTTCTTGGAAAGCGCAAGAAAAAGAATTATTAGCCGAAGGTGGCGCTGCATTTATAAGTGTTGTAAGCCAAAGCCCAGACCTTTTAAAAGGCATGGATTCTTCTAGAATCGCAGCGTTCCAAAAGGCTGCTGGTCAAGCATTAAGTAAATATCGTCAATATGTACAATCGGATAAAATTAGTTGGTCAGTCATTGCATCTCCATCTACAGATTGGGCAAAAAAAGTGTTCCCTGACTTACCAGAGGAGGAACAAGTACCTGCACTATGGGAGGCAATCTTCCAAGCAGTTCGTGCTGATGTTGCAAATCCTACAGAAGCATGGATTGAACATGATAACCTTTTACATACAAAGGTAGATTATTTAAACGACAAAAATTATAAAAAACTTCATTATACAGCTCCGGGTACAGACTTAACAATCGAATTACCAAAAGGACATTTATGGTGTGGAGCTGGTAGTACTAACGAAAAAGGATTTTCTTTCATGGCTAACATGCCAACGGAGGAAGTATTCTCTGTTCCACTAAAAACGGGCGTTAACGGTTATGTAGCAAGTACTAAGCCATTAAGCTACGGTGGGAATATTATTGATAACTTCACTATCACATTTGAAAATGGACGTATTGTAAAAATAGATGCTGAACAAGGTCAAGAGGTGCTTGAGAACTTAGTTGCTACGGACGAAGGGTCACACTATTTAGGTGAAGTAGCATTAGTACCACATGACTCACCAATCTCTAACTCGAATCTATTATTTTATAACACATTATTTGACGAAAACGCTTCTAATCACTTAGCAATCGGTAGTGCATATGCTTTCTGTATAGAAGGCGGCAAGAAAATGAGTCCCGAAGAATTAGCAGAAAATGGCTTAAACGAAAGTATTACGCATGTAGATTTCATGATTGGTTCAGAAAAAATGGATATCGACGGTATTAAAGAAGATGGAACTTCAGAGCCAATATTCCGCAATGGAAACTGGGCATTTTAATATTGTTAACTTAAATTCTATATATTTCTAGTTACAATTCTTTCATTTTTACGTTATAATAAGTACAAGAAAACAAGTGAGGTGTTATAAAATGGCTTTATACACAGTTACAGTGCTTGGTTTTACTGCAATTATGGGAATCGTAGGCTATGTGATTTTACATTACTTTGGAAAAGGTATGAATTCAAAAGATTCAACTACAATAGATCCAAAACCTTTTCAATAACTCACAAAACAACCGTCGAGTAAGCTGACGGTTGTTTTTTTATATGTTATCTCTTCTCTTTTTCTTCTCAAATCAACTACAAATCTATTACATTTAGATGACAAAGCATTACTATTCATTCATTTTTTCTGTCTTTCCTATTTCAAATGACCTAAAAACCTCTGAAATATATGTAAACTTCCATTATGTTACAAATGGCAAGACCCTGTTTATCTATTATACTTACTAAGTATGATTGGAATAGGAGGAAGACAAATGTTTTCAAACTCACATATTGGAATAGATTTAGGTACAGCAAATACGTTAGTTTATACAAAAAGCAAAGGCTTATTAATAGATGAACCTACAGTAGTAGCAGTTAATACTAAAACTCGTGAAATCGTTGCTTTCGGCGAAGAAGCAAAAAAAATGATTGGTAAAACACCCACTTCAATTGAGGTAATACGTCCTTTGAAGGATGGGGTAATTGCTGATTTTGATATTACAACACAATTATTGAAACTAATCATGCAAAAAGCAGGAAAAAAACTTGGTACTTCATTGAGAAAACCGACTGTAGTTGTATGTACTCCATCTGGTGCAACTTCTGTTGAACGAAGAGCTATACAAGATGCGGTAAGACAAAGTGGCGCAAAGGACGTTCAGTTAATGGAAGAGCCCGTTGCTGCTGCAATCGGTGCCGGTCTACCAGTCGACGAGCCAGTAGCTAGTATGATTGTGGACATTGGTGGAGGTACTACAGAAGTAGGTATAATTTCTTTCGGTGGAGTTGTAGCATCTAATACAGTAAAAGCCGCTGGAGATCGTATGGATGAAGCAATTATTCACTTTGTTCGAAAAGAGTATAATGTCATCATTGGCGAACCTACAGCTGAGATTATAAAGATGACTATTGGACATGCTTTATTGCCTCACGCAGTAGAACAAATGCAAGTTACAGGAAGAGATGTTGTGAGTGGATTACCAAAGACTATTCACCTATCATCTACTCAAATTCAAGGTGTTTTAACAGAATCGTTGGAAACAATTTTAGAAGCAATTCGTGCTACTTTAGAAACCTGCCCACCTGAACTTGCGGGAGATATAGTCGACCACGGAGTAATATTAACCGGTGGTGGGGCATTACTAAAAGACATTTCCGAGTGGTTGACTCAGGTCATTGAAGTACCGGTTCATCTTGCACCAGAGCCATTACAGTCTGTGGCTATTGGTACAGGAAAATCCTTTTTTATATCAGACAGAAAACAAAAACTAGCAAGATAAAGTGAAACTACAATCTGGGGAGATTCTTCCCCCCCTGATTGTTAGTTGAACCAATAGGGCTTTTACGGGCAGTTAGCTCCCACTGACTCTTCGTTACTTCGGTAAGCCTTAAAGCGAAAGTCTTACTGCCCGTTAATGCGGGATAAAGTGAAACTACAATTAGTGGGGTTTATTTCTCTTTCTAATAAAATTTTCTAATATAAATGCAATAGAGTTGTCCACTGTGGTGAACAACTCTATTGCTCTTTATACATTAATAAGATTAAATTGTACGATAAGTACCCATGATGTATGACACTTATTTAGAAAGAAACGAATCTCTATACAGTAATATAAATTATATCCAAAGCTCTAGTCGAGTTGGTAGAGAATCGCACTTATTTATGGATGAAATTTCTACATAGCAAGTGAATTGTCTTTAAACGCAAGTAAAGGATAGATATCAGCAAGTTACTTTTTGAGTAGAGCAAGTAAAATCCCGATGAGTGCAAGTATATGGTTGGGAAGTTGTAATCACTCTTTATAGATACCTGTTATACGGTACGGATGTGCGCTTCTTTCAAGGATGATCACCATAGTCTCTTGAGTAAAGCTAGGTGCATCAAAAGCTTCCCTCTTCTTCATCCTTTTGAAGTCTTGTTTTGACAGGCACAAGTATTAAGTAAAGCAATTATCTTTCATTTCCTATAAAATATAATTACAACATAAAGGGGGAATACAATGCCAAGCCTTCAAGAGATTTTAAAGTACAATGATGACTTTGTGGAAAACAAACTATACGAACCATTTTTAACTACAAAATTTCCAAATAAACGAATTGTTATCTTAACTTGCATGGATACAAGGTTAACAGAAATGCTCCCAAAATCCATGAATATTAAAAATGGTGATGTGAAAATTGTTAAAAGTGCTGGAGCAATCATCAACCATCCATTTGGCGGAATTATGCGCAGCCTTATCGTAGCTGTTTATGAGCTAAAGGCTGATGAGATTTATGTAATTGGTCATCATGATTGTGGAATGAGTGCTATCGAAACCGATAAAATTATGGATAAAATGATTACTCGAGGAGTGGACCCTCTTGTATTAGATATCCTCAAAAATTCTGGAGTGAACTTAGAAAAATGGTTGGAAGGTTTTTCCAACGTAGAAAGTAGTGTTTTACATAGTGTTGAAATGATTCGAAATCACCCGCTTATGCTTCCAACAATTCCGGTTCATGGTCTGATTATTGATCCAGAAACTGGTCGACTTGATTTATTGACAGATGGTAATGTCGACAAAAACTAAATTATTTCCCGGGAAATCGACAGGAATAGTATAAAGAAGAGACTGGGACAGAAGTAGCAATTTTATTGGATAAGGAGAAAACTTTACTTATTAGTGGATATTTAATAAAATTGATTGAAATGTAGGGGCGACTCCTACGGGAATAGCGTGACACCTGAGACTACAGGCTCAGGCCACGCCCGTGGAAAGCGTCCCTGGAATGGAAATCAATTTTGTGCATAGCAAAAAAACAGCATTTTTCTCACTGAGAAAAATGCTGTTTTTGGGTTCTGTCCCAGCCTCTTTTAGTTTATCAAGTATATTCTTACTCTTTCAATGTTCGTCAGTTAAGGATGCATATATAAAATGATCTTGCCATTTACCATTGATATAGAGCAACTTTCTTAGTAGACCCTCTTGCATGAAACCGTTTTTTTCTAAGACTTTTATACTGCCATTATTCCGCGGAGATACATATGCTTCGATACGATTTAATTGGACATGCTCAAAACCAAATATTGTAACTAGATGTACTGCTTCAGAAGCAATTCCTTTTCCAATATAAAGCTCATCCATAGAATAACCAATAAGCCCACTTGAAAAAGGCATTCTTTTAATACTGTATAGCGATACACTGCCAATCATTCTTTCTGTCTGATGCTCAAAAATACCGAAGCTATATTCTCTTTTTTCCTTCGATAACGTGAGAGATTCTCGAATTTTCTCTCGTTGAACAGAAGTCGTGTAATAATCATCTCGATGTAACGGTTCATAAACAGACCAATACACCTTATTGCGATAAGTCAGATCCGCTAGGGCTGGTGCATCTTTTATATTCATTGTTCGTAAATAACATGTATCTCCTTCTAGATAAATCAAACACCTTCACCCTTTTGCGTTAGTTAATTGGATAAACTCATTCACGTCTTGAATACAAAGATCAATCCCCTTTATCCAAAATGATTCCTGAGTAATATCTTCATTTAAATGCTTTATCGCTAAATCTTCTACTGACATTACTGCAGTATCTTGCAATAAAGCAATATATTTTTCCTCAAAGTTTGCCCCTTCGCTTATAGCTTTTGCATAAATACTTAAAGAGAATAAGTAACCAAATGTGTACGGGAAGTTGTAAAATGGTACTTCTGTAATATAAAAATGTAATTTAGATGCCCAAAAGTGTGGATGAGTTGTATCTAATGCATCGCCATATGCTTCTTGTTGAGCTGTCTCCATTAAAGCACTTAATCGAGCTGCAGATACGATTCCATTTTTTCGCTCCTCATAAAATCTAGTTTCAAATAAGAACCTAGCATGGATATTCATGAAAAATGCTACACTACGTTGGATTTTATCTTCAAGTAAAGCAATTTTTTCTTCATCTGTTTTTGCTTCTTTTACAGCAGCGTCTGCTACAATCATTTCTGCAAATGTGGAGGCAGTTTCAGCAACCCCCATTGCATATTGACGATTCATCCAATGTACCGGTCTTAAAGCATATGAATGGAAGGCATGACCTAATTCATGAGCTAATGTAGAAACATTGGACATTGATCCACTATATGTCATGAAAATACGAGATTCCTCCGATACAGGCATACCTGTACAAAATCCTCCTGGTCGTTTGTTTGGACGATCCTCTGCCTCAATCCAACCCTTTTCAAATGCATTTCTTGAAAATGATTCTAATTTTGGTCCAAATTCTTTAAAATGCTTTAAGATAAACTCTGCGCCTTGTTGATAATCCATTTTCTCCGTAGAAGTACTAACTGGTGCGTCTAAGTCATACCAATGCATTTGTTTTTCGCCTAGCATTGCCGATTTTTTATTTAAGTATTCTACGAATGGAGCTTTATTTTTCGAGATAGCACCCCACATTGCATTTAGTGTTTCTTCTTTCATGCGATTAATCTGGAGAGGCTCTTCTAAAACGGAATTCCATCCTCTTTTTTCGTAAATAGCAAGACGGAACCCTGCTATATGATTCAGTGTTTTTGCAAAGAATTCTTCTTTATCTGTCCAAGCAGCTTCTAGTGCTTCAAATGACTCTTTACGAATCGTGGCATCCTCGTGAGAACTTAGATTATTTGCTTGGCCAACCGACATTTCTTTTTGTTCACCGTCTATTGTAAGCTTAATGCGAATATCACCAACTAGTAAATCATAAAGCTGTCCCCATGAATGATAACCATCCACTCCAAGTGTCGTAATCATGTCTTCCTCTTTTTCAGAGAGCATCCGCTTTGCTTCATCTCTCCATTCATTTAATACAAATGCAAATGGAGAAAGCTCAGCAGTTTGCAGTAGCTTCTCCCACACTGTTTCCTCCGTTTTACTTAGCACTTGTTGGATGGTTAGCATTTGGGAAGAAAACTTAGCATATAGCGATCCTACCTCCCCCTGTAATAATGCCGCATGCTTATCTGTTGTATCCTGTGCTAAAAAACAACCTATTACTGCTCCACCTTCTGATAAATTGGTTGCTATATCTTTTAACTCATTAATCATTTGCTCGATTTTCGAAACATCAGCAATAGATACCGGAGATTCAAAGTTTTTTAGTTTAGTTTCAAAGCCGCTCAGCTTTCCTTTTACTTCATCCAAATGGCTTCTTAAAGATGGTGAGCTACTACCCCCTTCAAAAAAGCGATCAAGATCCCAAACAACCGGATAAGTTTGTTCAATCATCTAAATATTCCTCCTATATTGACAATTATTTTAGAATTCTAGTATATCATGTTTTTCTAATGCAGATTGTTTGATTTTCGTCACATAACATTCATAATTCTAATTTGTTGTTGCTATATATCAAAGGTATACTTATTAAATAGAAGGAGGCAGCTGAATGTTAAAAATAATCCTTTTAATGTTATTTTTTATATCTACTGTAATCGTTAAATTACTATCTAATTTACTTCCCATAAATGGTCAAACTAGTGGCGAAATATTCCATAGACTTCCTGTATTTTTTACTCCAGCAAATTATGTATTTTACATATGGGTTGTTATTTTTATATTATTAGCTTGGTGGATTTGGAATATTATGAAGGACTACAAATTTTCTCGTCCAATACCTACGAAGCGCATTCTATTATATGGTGTAGCCTCTATTTTATATATTTTGTGCATATTTAGTTGGCATTACGAACTGTTTGGATATGCTTTTGGTATTCTCACTGTCTTACTAAGCTGCTTGTTTAAATTGTATTTAACCTATCCTTTAGATGATATTAATCGAAAGAATCGTTTGCCAATTTCCTTCCTTTTAGGTTGGACATTTATCAGTTTCTTCACAAATCTATCTTATCTCCTAACGTTTTATGAATTCGATGGATTTGGTATGACAAAATCGCTTTGGGGAGTTATCTTCTTAACCATTGCGACAGCCATAGCTCTTCATTTTCGTTATCATTATTTCGACCGTCTTATGTCGGTTGTTTTTATCTGGACTTTCATCGGAGTAGCAATTCAACATAACTTTAGTCAACTACTCCTAACCGCAGCCTCACTTTTTTTAAGTTGTGTACTGATTGTAGGAATATTCTTCTTAAATAAAACGCCTTCGAAATAGTAAAATTTCGAAGGCGTTTTGTTTTGTTTTAATCTAATTTAGTTAATAAAATAGGAGCACCTTTTGTCACAACAATCGTATGCTCAATCTGTGCTACTAACGATTTATCAGGAGTCACAAATGTCCAACCATCACCGGATTCCACAATATGTTCTGCTTTCTCAGAAATAAACGGTTCTACAGCTAAAACCATTCCCTCTTTTAATATCGTAGGATCCCATGCATCGTAATAATTCAGTACATGCTGAGGAGCTTCATGTAATGATTTCCCAATACCATGTCCAGTTAGGTTCATAATAACATGTAAGCCATTATCTTTCGCTTCTCTTGCTACGGCTTTCCCGATTTGATTTAAACGAGAACCAGCCTTAACTTTTAGCATCGCACGATCAAATGCACTCTCAGCTACTGCACATAACTTTTCTTTTTCTTCATATCCCTCACCAACAACAAAAGAAATCCCAGTATCTGCAAAGTAACCATCAAGTGATCCAGAAACATCGATATTCACGATATCGCCATCTTGAATAACACGAGAGCCTGGCATTCCATGTGCTACTTCCTCATTAACACTGATACAAGTATATCCTGGGAAATCATATTCACCCATTGGTCCAGAAATAGCACCATGGTCTTTAAATAGCTTGCCACCGATTTCGTCCAGTTCTTTCGTTGTAATCCCAGGTTTAGTTGCAGCTTTCATCACATCACGAATTTCTGCAACAATACGACCTATTTTTTTTAATGCTACTAACTCTTCGTCAGTTTGTACAATCATCTTAACAAGATCCCTTCTTCACTAAATGTATTCTAATCATATCATATTTAGTGAGAATTCGGCAGTGCTAGGCGCGGAGCTTTAACAAATAAAACAGAACAAATAAAAGCAGCTATTAAAAATACTGGAATCATATAAGTAGAATTATAGATTAAAGAATACAAAATCACGTTTTGATCACCAGCAAATTCTCCAAAAAATAGAATACCTGAAGTCACATGTGCTAAATAGCGAAGAAAGCCAGCGATGAATGCACCAATGACAACTGCTGTAATCATTTTCACTTTATCCTTTTGTTCAAATGCTTGTATAAATGCAGGTCTTAGAAAGCCTGCGAATCCTGCAACCATAAAGGCGATGAAATAATCGATTGCTACCTGTGCAATAACTATTTCAAATGATAGTGGGGCTGCATAAAAACGACCTGTCACTACTTGTAATACACCTATTAAAAAGCCAGTAGCAAGTCCCGCAACAACGCCACGACGAAAGGCCATTAGAATAACAGGTACAAGAACGAATGTTACGGATCCACCTTGTGGCATTCCAAAGCCAATCATATCTAAAACATATCCTAGCGCCGCAAAAATAGCTATTTCCATTAATATTAATACTCGTTTATTTTTCATAACAATCCCCTTTTTTGACCACAAAAAAACGACCCCTGGGATAGACCCAGACATCGCGCGATTGTCAGTTTCCATCCACATCCCTACGCAAGCATTAACTTACAGGTTCGAAGGGTACTATCTCAGCCGAATCACCGGCGCCCCTTGTGGTTTGAATTATTTAGTTCGAATTCATTGTAGCTGAATAAAATAAGTAATGCAACCTTCTTTTGTTCATTTGTTATACTTGTAAAAATACTATATGCAAAAGGGGATGTATACATGATTACCTTATTAAAGGATTTGGTACGTATCAAAAGCGATACAATCGAAGGCGCAAATAATGCTTTATTATTCTGTGAAAATTGGCTTGAGGAACGAGGGATTACTACTACCGTCTTAAAGCATGAGGAAAAACTGATGCTTGTGGCAGTAATTGGAGATGGTGATGAATGTATGATTTGGAACGGTCATGTAGATGTTGTTCCGGGGAACCCAGAGCAGTTCGAGCCATTTATAGAAGGAGATTTATTATATGGTCGCGGAACTGCTGATATGAAAGCAGGAGTTGCTGCGATGATGCAAGCCTTTTATGAGCTATCTAAAGAACCTAAAAATCTAACTAAAAAAATTCAATTACATATTGTAACGGATGAGGAAACAGACGGTGAGACATCAAAATTTTTAGTAGATCAAGGATATACTGGTGACTTTGTTATATGTGGTGAGCCTACCCACCTAAAGATTGGCTTACAGGCAAAAGGAATTATTCAATTTGATGTCATACTCAAGGGGAAATCTAGCCATGGAAGCCGTCCATGGGAAGGAAAAAATGCTATTGAACAAGCCTTTCTCTTTGACCAACAGCTCCGCACGCTTTCTTTTTTAACTGCAAGCAATGAGTTCTATGATTATCCTTCCTTAAACTTGGCAAAAATACAAGCAGGCGAACGCTATAACGTTGTACCTGACAATTGCATAATAAGCTATGATCTTCGTTTCGTTCCTGGACAGGATATGCAGAGTATTATCGCAGATCTTACAAAGTTGGCAGGGGAATTTCCCAATAGTGAACTAAAGATTCAAACGACTGCTCCTGCAGTAACAACGAAAGCTATCAACCCATATATACAACGCATTGCTTATGTCACATCACAGTTTATAGGAAAACCTGCTGTATTATTTGGACAGCATGGAGCTGCAGATGCTCGATTCTATGCGGAAACTGGAGCAGGTGCCATTGAGTTTGGACCAAGTGGCGGAGATTGGCATGGTGAAAAAGAATATGTATCTATTTCCTCTACGGAAACCTTCAAAAATATTTTAGTTTCCTTAGTTATAAATAAAAGTATTTCGTAAAAAAGAAGGAGGTTGAGTAGACTGGATAATCCTAGAATTTTATCAGCACTTTCCTATTTTAGTGTATTGTTTGCACCCTTTTTATTGCCCATTATCGTTTATTTTATATCGCAGGATTCTGAGGTTAAATATCATGCAAAAAAATCATTAATCTCTCATATCATCCCTGTTATTTTGTTAGTAATTTTATTCATAAGCGTTTTTACAAGCTTTCTCCCTATTACTTCAGGATTTAATGAACAACCTTCGTTATGGATGGCAGCAGGACCGCTCATACTTATCGCTGTCTATATGCTCGTTTATGTAATAGTAATGATTTGGAATATCGTCCAAGGTATTAAAGTTTTGCGTTAAAGTGAACGTTTGAGTATAGGCTTTTGAGGGTACATAATTATTAAGATCGAAAGCCAAGGAGCGATTACGATGAAAGTAAAAAACTTAGTCAAAACAGCTATTAAATGGGCCCCAATTGTTTATCCCATTATACGAAAAGTAATAAAATCTAAAAAAACTGCACGCTAAAAAGCTGTCCTCCTGATTCGGGGACAGCTTTTTGTTGTTGTGCATTATACTTTGCGCAATGTTTCGACATGTATGCGCAACATTTGTCTGATTATCCGCAACATCTACCTCGTTTGAGCAACTTCCAAATGCTTATGCGCAACTATACATTAGTAGTGCCTAAGCTATATTAATGGCTTCATTTCTGTTAACGAATAGTAATTATCCATTCCTTTTGATCTTGCCACAGGAGACTTCATCTGATCATTAGTTGCATTCAAAATTTGCTCAAAAGTAATTGGATTTGGTGCTGGCAACTCACTTTGTGTCACAAATATCCCATTGTTATATTGCTTAAAGAATGCATTCGCCATAACACGATATCCTTCCATCGTTGGATGCACATCTGCAGGATTTGGTAAAAGAGTTGTAGCGTTTACACCGAACGATTCCTCTACGGATACATATGTCGCCCCATTAATCTCCGACTGCGTTTTTAAAATGGTATGCAATCGGTCTAACTCTTTCTTAATACCTTCCTTTTGGGACGCTCTCACATGAGGATAGGCAAAATAATAGCCCATTACATAAATTTTTGCTTTTGGTGCTGTTGCCTGTACTTCTGTAATAATTTGCTCTATGTTTTTTCGAACATTATTTAACGCAAAATCAGCTGGGATTTGCTGATAGGCAATGGAACCACTTGTTGAATTGACTTGCACCATTTGTAGCAAATCATTAGCTCCTGCTGATATAGTAACTAACGTAGCGTTCTTCAACGTTTCCTTTGCTTCATCCGTCTTAACCTTAGCAAGCACATCCGCAGTTGTATAACCCGGGTAAGCCAATGCTTTCGTATAATAAGCAAGCTGCCCAGTCCTAGTTAGCTTCTGTGCTATTAAATCTGTATAACCAGTATCTATAGCTCGATTCGGTGTTTGACCGGCTGCTAAGGAATCTCCAAGCGCAATATACACTTCTGTTCCCTTGGCATCTACCGTGATAGATCCAAATGAAATAAATAGAATGATTAAAGTGCAAAGCCATTTCTTCAAGCCTATCAACTCCTTAAAAAGCCCAAGTACCTTTTGTAAATATAGGCTCCATTGTTCCATCTACTAATTCACCCATAATATCCATGTCTCCGCTACCAATCATAAAGTCTTCATGAACTATTGATGTGTTAATACCAATGTCCTCTAGTTCACTTTTATTTAAACCACGAGCACCCTCAACACATGTAGGATATGCTTCCCCAATAGCGAAATGGTTGGAGGCATTTTCATCAAATAATGTATTAAAGAATAATACATTCGAAGCAGAAATAGGTGATTCATGTGGTACCAAAGCAATCTCGCCTAAGTATTTTGCTCCTTCATCTGTTCCAATTAGCTCTTGCAATAGCTTCTCACCGGTTGACGCTGTAATGGAAATAATCTTGCCATTTTCAAAGGTTAAAGTAAAATCATCTATTATATTCCCCTGATAGACAAAAGGCTTTGTATTTTTTACGTAGCCATTTACACCTGTTTTGAGTGGTGCAGTATATACTTCCTCTGTTGGCATATTCGCTATGAACGGAACGTTTTGACCATTTTTACTTGCTCCTGACATCCAAATATGTTCTTTCGGAAGCTCGACTTGAATATCTGTTCCTTCTGATTTATAGTGCAGCTTTTTGAAGCGTTTATTATTTAATAGTGTTGCTCTACTTTCGAGGTTATCAATATGTTCTTTCCATTTTTGAACAGCTGTTCCTTCACCTATACGCACAACTTGGAATATTAAATCCCATAATGCCTGCATTTGTTGCTCAGGCTTCAGGTCTGGAAATACCTTAGCAGCCCATTTTTCTGAAGGCATTGCAACGATTGACCATGTAATAACATCATTCATCACTGCTTTACGATAGTTTTCTAACGCTTTGCCACTTGCCTTTTGAAAGCTTGAAATACGATCAATCGAAACGCCTTCTAATAGGTCAGGATTATCTGCATCAATCCATAATAATGCGCCTTTATTTTCGATTAGCTCATCACGCTGCATAGCAGCCCATTTCGGGAATTCATGGAAGGCATCATCTGGAGCAAAATCATAAAATGCACGTGCACTTACTTCATCTGTATAATTTACGTCTACTCGTTTCGCACCTGCTTCATACGCCTTTTTCACTATTAAACGTGTAAATTCAATTGTGTCCGTCGTCGTATTTATAAGAAGTGGTTGGTTAGGCTGAATGTTCAGACCCACTTTTACTACTAATTCAGCATATTCTTCAAGCTTTTGTTGAAAATCCATCTTTATTTCCCCTTTTGAGCGATAGTTTTGGATGATCCCTCGATTAATTCGCCGCGATACCATACTTTTTGAACTGGCTTTTTAGGAAGCTCTTTTGTCCACTTTTTATACGTCTTTTCATCAGAATAAGTTAACAACGTCATTACCTCTCCATCCGCTCCAGCACGTCCTGTACGTCCCGAACGATGTAAGTACTGTTCGACCGAATGCGGTACATCTACATGGATAACATGTGTAAGCCCAGAAATATCTAAGCCTCTTGCTGCCACATCCGTAGCAATCAATAAGCTCACCTTACCGCTTTTAAAATCATCCAATGCTTTCTTCCGTTCATCTTTTTTCATCTCCGAATGAAGAGAAACGATTGGTGCATCTCTATATGCAAGTTTTGCATCCTTCATTAAGAGCTGATCTAGACTATTTACGAACGCAAGACCACGCATACCTTTTAAATAAGAGATTCTACGTAACAATTCGGTTTTATCACGAGGTTCCGTCTTCACAAAACTGTGTACAACTTCACCTTGCGATGGGACATCTTCTGCAGATACTTGAATACGCACAGGATCCTTCATCATTCGTTCCGCAACTAATTCTATTTCTTCTGTAATTGTTGCAGAAGTAACAATCAGCTGACTTTCCACAGTTGCGTCGACTAGACTTTTCACAGTTGTACGATGCTCTCGGCTTAGGAGTTGGTCTCCTTCGTCTAGAACAACGATGTTTATCTCATGCATTTTTAGTTTTTTAGTTTTCACTAGCTCTTGTAATCTGCCTGGAGTACCAACGACAATTGTCGGCTTCTTTTTAAGCACATCAATCTGTCTGTTAATATTTGCTCCGCCGATTAATTGGGCAACCGAGATGTTTGTATCTTTCACCCATTCACGGAATACCTCCACAATTTGCATACCAAGTTCCTGAGAAGGAATGATTACCATTGCCTGTATTTGTTTCTTGGTTGGATCAACCATCTGCAGGATTGGAAGCACGTAAGCAAGTGTTTTTCCAGTTCCTGTTGGAGATTCTGCCACAACGTCAGAACCATCCAACATATGTGGGATTAATTTGGATTGTATCGGCATTGGAGATGCAAAATTTGCATCCTCCCATTTTTTTTGTAATGTTTCATTTAAATTAGTTATAAAAGTCAAGTTTGTTTCCACCTTATCTGTATTTGAGTCAAGTGTACCATATTTTTTATATCGACTAATATTTATAGATAATAGAGGTTTGTTCAAAAAAAAGTGCCCTGTAGGAAAGGCACTTATCTACTCTCATCTTCAGTTGTATATTCCTTCATTAATTCATAAAAGTTTAACTCATATAATTGTCTTCCATCAATTTTATATACACCTTTGTTTACAAACTCTTCAATAATATCATCACGTTTTTGCTCAGTTTGTGATTCTTTAATTTTCATCATGTTTACTATCTCCTTGCAATATTCTTACTATCCTATATTTACCCATTCTTATGTTTTATAAACTCGCTTTTTTTGAAAGCAACTGTAAACGAAGGGAAAGCTTTGCGAATAAAGATATAGCATAGATAGCCAAGAAAAGCACCAAGCGTATTTAACCATAAGTCATCGACATCACTACTCCTACTTTGAGGAAGCTGCATAATTTCAATAAATAAGGATATGCCTAGACCTACTAATATAGGAAATATAAAAAACTCCATTTTTTTAAAGAGTAGAGGTAAGAGAAACCCAATAGGCATAAAAAGAATAATATTACCAAGAAAGTTAATATAAAATGGCTGCCAAAATCCTAAGTATATAATGGCATTATATGTTTCTTCTACAACACGAAATAATTCTAAATTAACGCCAGTAGTATAAGCAGGCACCTCACCTGCTTTGGGTAATATCGTTTGAGAAAACAGGCCAACAAGCACAGAGAAAAAAACTAAAATGCCAAGCTCATGTAAAAACTCCTTTAGCTGAAATCCTCTCTTCTTCCAACGAAACAGTCGCCAAATGACAATCAATGGAAGTGCTATCCCTATAAAAAATAACATATCATCTAAATAATTTATAATTACATGCATTTACTCACCTTCAAATAGCTCTTCTAAAAATTTTTCCCGATGGTCTAAAAAGTATTTCGTAATTTGATAATGTCCAGTCATTTCATAATCGATTTCCTCAATCTCTCCATCATCAAAACTTAGGATTGTCGATTCTGGATACCCTAAAATAATGGGAGAATGTGTCGCAATGATAAATTGGCAATTCTGTTCCTTGATCAAATCATGCATGATACGTAAAAATGCCAATTGTCTCTGTGGTGATAACGCTGCTTCTGGCTCATCTAAAAGATAAATAGCTTGACCATTAAAACGATTTAAAAATAGCGATAGAAAAGACTCTCCGTGTGATTGTTCATGAAGCGATTTTCCACCGTAGCTATCTAGTACACCTTCTCCAGGATTTTCTCTTTCCTGTTCATCGATATGAGATGCAAATTGATAATAGGATTCTGCTCGTAAAAAGAAACCACTCGTCACTTTCGGCATCCAGGAAAGTTTAAGATATTTCCCTAGAGCACTTTCTGCAGAGTCTACATCATATAAATTATTCCGGCTTCCACCTGCTGTATTAAATTCACATTTATCTGCAATTCCTTCTAAAAGTGTGGATTTCCCTGTACCATTCTCGCCTACAAAAAAAGTTACTGTTGAGGTTAACTCAAGCTCTTTAAAGTTGCTAATAGCTGGAATGGTGAAGGGATATTGACTTTCCACTTGCGGCTCTTTGAAAAGGGTCACTCTATTTAAAAACATATGATTCCTCTCCCACTCATACTATTTATTATTACTTAAGAAAGGTTGTCTGCCATGGATCTACCTGTTCGTATAGAAACGAAATATATTAGGAAAAGTTCACCAAACATTAATGTTTATTATCCTATTGTTACTAACTTACCTCATCCCGCAGTAGAAAAAAAGATAAATGCTGATATTATTCATGCACTAAACACGCTTTTGATCGAACAAGGATTTTACAGTGAGCATTTAGTAGAAATGGTCAGTACTTATGAAATCAAAACAAACGAGCGTGGAGTGCTAAGCTTAAGTTTGACTGTCTATTCCTTTACAGGAGGTGCACACGGACTTACAATTACAAAATCACTCACCTTCGATGTGAAGACAGGTAAGCTATATGTACTAAGTGAACTGTTTAAGCCGGAAAGCAATTATGTTAAAGTTCTTTCTGAAATGATTAAAAAGAAAATAATAGAGTGGGATGTCCCACTATTAGAGGATTTTACACAAATACGCAGTGACCAAGATTTTTATATTGCCGATCACTCACTCGTCATTTACTTTCAAGTGTATGAATTGACTCCATACGTATACGGCTTCCCTTATTTTCCAATTACTATCAAAGATATAGAAGGAATTATTCGGGAAGATGGAATTCTAGAAAAAATGGTACCATTCTAGTGACACGAACTCTTTAGTACGGTAAAGTATTAAGTAAATACATGCTGGAGGTTTCGGTGAATGAAAAAAGCAATTTTCTTTGACTTAGATGATACTTTACTATGGGATAATAAAAGTGTGTCCGTTGCATTTGACAAAACATGTGCATACGCAGCGGCACAGGTTAATGTAGATCCACTTGCATTAGAACAATCCGTACGTGCAGAGGCAAGTGCATTGTACGATACATATGAAACACGCACATTTACCCAAATGATCGGTATTAATCCCTTTGAAGGATTATGGGGGACATTTGACGATCCTTCAGAGGATTTTCAAAAAATGAAAGCCATCATACCAGAATATCAACGATTAGCATGGACAAAGGGATTAGAGAAACTAGGGATAGATAATGAAGAATTAGGCAGAAAGTTAGCAGAACATTTCCCGAAAATGCGAAAAGAAAGCCCATTTATATATGAAGAAACCTATGAAGTATTAGATAAATTAAAAGGAAAGTATACGTTATTATTAATGACAAATGGCTCGCCGAGTCTTCAAAACATTAAATTGGAAATCACACCGGAGATAGCTGCATATTTTGACCATATACTTATTTCTGGCGCTTTTGGTAAGGGGAAACCCGATCCATCGATTTTTGAACATGCTCTTGAAATTGTCGGATTGACGGCAGATGACGTATTGATGGTCGGCGATAATCTAATGACCGACGTTTTAGGATCTTCTAGGGTCGGCATGCAATCCGTATGGATCAACCGCGAAGAAAAACCTGTCAGTGAAGAAGTAAAGCCTACATATACAATTAAGAACTTAAGAGAGCTATTGACACTGCTTGCATAATTAAAAAGCTGAATCCAAGACAAGTACTTGTCCTAGATTCAGCTTTTTTGTTGGTTGCGAGCGGATACGCTCCTTTCTCGGTCGCATAACACTCAGCCTCGAGCGGGCGATTGTCACCCGAGCGCATAGCCTCTTCTCGCGGGCGGATACGCTCCTCTCTCTGGCGCATAACCCTCAGCCTCGAGCGAGCGATTGTCACCCGAGCGCATAGCCTCTTCTCGCGAGCGGATACGCTCCTCTCTCGGTCGCATAACGCTCAGCCTCGAGCGTTAGATTGTCCTCCGAGCGCATAACCTCTTCGGGCGAGCAGATACGCTCCTCTCTCGGGCGCATAACGCTCAGCCTCGAGCGGGCGATTGTTCCCCGAGCGCATAGCCTCTTCGGGAGGGCGGATACTCTTCTCTCTCGGGCGCATAACGCTCAGCCTCGAGCGTTAGATTGTCCTCCGAGCGCATAACCTCTTCGGGCGAGCAGATACGCTCCTCTCTCGGGCGCATAACGCTCAGCCTCGAGCGGGCCGATTTACCTCCGAGCGCATAGCCTCTTCTCGCGAGCGGATACGCTCCTCTCTCGGGCGCATAACACTCAGCCTCGAGCGGGCGATTGTCCTCCGAGAGCATAGCCTTTTCGGGCGGGCGAATACGCTCCTCTCTTGGGCTAACAGAGTCACCCGACCGCAAACCTTAACACATACTATTCATCTCTCTTATAGATCAATCGGTGTTGCATCAAAGATGTCTTCTAATGCTTTAAGCTGTTCAATACCAGAGTTTTCTACATGCTTATCAATGGAAAGCATCATGATTGCATCTCCACCTACTTCTGAACGCCCCACTTGCATGGCGGCGATATTGATACCTTCAGAAGCAAGTAATGTTCCTACTCGTCCAATAGCGCCGGGTTGATCTTTATGACGGATAAACAATAAGTAGCCAGATGGGATTACATCGACGATAAAGTCATCTACACGTACAATGCGTCCACCCAATCCATTTAACAAAGTACCTGCTACTTTTCTTGTTCCAGCTGAAGTTTTTATTTCAACTGTGATTAAGCTAGTAAATCCTTTTGATTTAGAAGTTTTTAATTCATTGACAGTTATACCTAAACGGTCTGCCAGGAATTTTGCATTTACATCATTAACAGATTCACCTAGTTTGCTTTTTAGAAGACCTTTTACAGCATTACGAGATAATGGACGAGTATCTAGGTTTGCTAATTCTCCAGAATAAGTAATATTTACCTCCTCCGGAACTCCTTCAGTAAGATCGCTTAGGAATGAACCTAATTGCTCTCCTAGATTAAAGAATGGCTCAATTTTAGCTAGGACATCCTTTGGCACAGAAGAAAGATTAACTGGATTTTTCACTGTTCCATTTTGTAGGAAGCTTACTACATCATAGGATACATCGATTGCTACAATTTCTTGTGCTTCTACAGTACTAGCACCTAAATGAGGGGTTGCGATAACCTGTGGAAGGGTTAATAATTTATGTTCTACAAACGGTTCTTCCTCGAATACATCTAATGCAGCTCCTGCAACCTTACCTGACATGATTGCATCGTACAATGCATCTTCATCGATAATTCCCCCACGAGCACAGTTAATAATTTGAACGCCGTCTTTCATTTTTTCAAACGCTTCTTTATTAATTAAATGACGAGTTTCTTTTAAAAGAGGGGTATGCACAGTTATAAAATCTGCCGCTTTGATAACATCCTCTACTGAACCAAATTGAACACCTAATTTCTCCGCTCTTTCAGCTGTTAGGAATGGGTCGTACGCAATGACATTCATACGTTGGCCTTTCGCACGGAAAGCTACCTCTTGTCCAATTCTTCCGAAACCTAGAACACCTAACGTTTTGTTCTTCACTTCTACACCGATAAATGTTTTTCGATCCCATTTTTTATTTTTCAAAGAATGGAAGGCTTGTGGGATATTACGCGCAAGTGACATAAGCATAGCGATTGAATGTTCTGCTGCTGAGTTTGTATTTCCGTCTGGAGCATTAACAACGATGATCCCGCGTTCTGTTGCAGCAGTTAAATCGATGTTATCTACTCCTACTCCAGCCCGACCAATTATTTTTAAATTAGTCCCTTTTTCAATAATTTCTCGAGTAACCTGTGTTTGGCTACGAACTAATAATGCATCAAACTCACCAATTTTTTCGCCAAGTTGTTCTGGTGTTAGTGCGGTATCTACGACAATATTAAATCCTTCTGCTTCTCTTAATGGGAAAATACCGTCTTCGCTTAGTGGATCACTGATTAGAATATTGAATGTCATGTTATTTTTCCTCCTTATTTTTGAAAACATAAAAAAGCCCTTCACTCCCTACAATCATGTAAGGGGCGAAGAGCTTATAATAACTCACGCGGTACCACCCAAATTTTACTGCAATTATCTTGCAGATCTCTATTAGTATGCTTAACGCGCATTAACGGATGAACCTAAATCCTCTGTTTTTAGTCCACCAATTCTAGAGTGCTACCCCACAAACGAAACCACTGATTTACACCGACCATCAGCTCTCTTAAGATTTCAATATGTAAAGCCTATCTCCGTCAAAATTGTTCACACTTTATTGAATTAAACTTATCATACGCATCAGCAAATTAATTGTCAATATAGTTAAAAAACTTGTAAACGCTACCATTTTATTTTTCATTCCCAAAATGCTGATTTCATGCAGTTTACTCATTTGAAAAAATATTTTTATTTTTTTATAATTCGTGTTCTGACGATAAAATCAATAGAATATAAATACATATACATATTCACCTCTAAAAATACGAACTTTATTAAGATATTTTATTTTAAAGTTCGTATTAATAAAATAATATTTAAGAAATAACCACAAAGTTATTGACCTCTAACGATAAAGTTTGTACACTGTATAAAACCATCTGTTTTTTCCATAAGTACAATCATATAAAAAAGTAAGGATTTGATTAGATGAAGGTAAGTAAATTTGGAGGAACTTCTGTAGCAAGCGCAGTCCAAATAAAAAAAGTAGCTGCAATTGTTAAAGCAGATCCATCTCGAAAATTTGTCGTTGTGTCTGCACCGGGTAAACGCTTCGATGCCGATAAAAAAGTAACAGACTTACTAATCGAATTGGCAGTTGCCGCAATACATAATAAAGAAGTGGAAGAAAAACTCCGTCAAGTAGTGGATCGTTATAAGGAAATTGCACAGGGCCTATCACTAGACGAGACCATTTGTGACGTGATTGAAGAAGACCTACGAGCACGCATCAGGGAAGATCAAAGCGTTATTGAATTATTTATAGACAATATTAAAGCAAGTGGAGAAGATAATAATGCAAAACTAATTTCTACTTATTTCACAAGTATTGGTCTTGACTCTCAATATGTGAATCCGAAGAATGCTGGATTAGTCGTAAATGATTTTCCTGAACGAGCACAAGCCTTGCCTCAGGCATACGACAATCTCCATGCATTAAACAACCTTACTGGAGTCGTTGTGTTCCCGGGCTTTTTTGGATATACACCAAACGGGGTTCTTCGCACATTCGATCGGGGAGGGTCAGACATCACCGGTTCAATACTAGCGGCCGCGGTCAAAGCAGATTTATATGAAAACTTTACCGATGTCGATTCTGTATTTTGCGCTAATCCTAAAGTAGTAAACCATCCTGCGGAAATAGAAGAAATAACATACCGAGAAATGCGCGAGCTTTCCTATGCAGGCTTCTCTGTTTTTCATGATGAAGCATTAATGCCTGTATATAAAAGCGGCATTCCAGTATGTATTAAAAATACAAATAATCCATCGGCTCCTGGTACGAAAATAGTAGATAAGCGTAAAGCAAACAAACGTCCTGTAACTGGAATTTCTGCTGATAATGGATTTTCTATTTTATATGTAAGCAAATATTTGATGAACCGAGAAATTGGATTTGGTCGTAAGCTTCTTCAAATTTTAGAGGAAGAGCATATTTCATATGAACACACACCATCAGGATTAGACGACATTTCCGTTATCATGCGAAGTCATCAATTAGATCCAGAAAAAGAAGAGCGTATTTTGAATCGTGTATTGAACGAGTTAAACGCAGATGATGCCCATTTCCGTCATCATTTTTCGATGATTGTTATTGTAGGAGAAGGCATGAACAATAGTACTGGACTCGCAGCTCGTGCTGCAACTGCCATTGCAAATACTGGTTCAAATATTGAAATGATTAACCAAGGATCATCAGAGGTCAGTCTAGCATTTGGAGTACATGAAAGTAGTGAGAACAAAATACTGCGTGCACTATACAGCGAATTTTTCTCTGCAGTAACAGTTGGATAATATAATAAACCAGACTACCTCTTAGTTAGAGATAGCCTGGTTTATATTTTTTTGCAAAGTAGCTAGTACTAGCGAAAATTCAGTACTTTTGCTATTTCTCTGCCCGTCGCCTTTTACTTTAATATCTAAATAACATAGTAATGAACTCGTGACCGCCACCGATTGTCCAAAATAATATTAAGTCTCCACGCTTAATGTTACCAGATTCGATTCCTTCATGAAGGGCAATAAAAGGACTGCTTGTACCAGTATATCCATAGCTGTCTCCTACATAAATAACTTTTTCTTCTGGTATATCAAAATGGTTTTGAATTTCATCCATATTAACTTTAGCAAATTGAGACAAGCAGAACACGTCCACATCATCAATTTTAAGCTGATTCCTTTCTAAAATGGATTCAAACATTTCATACGTATATGGTAGTGACATCGTTCCGTCAAATGGGAGCCAATGCATGAATTCTGCACTTTCATTAGATTTAATCGTTTGGGATAATCCCTTGTGTGGATATAGAATATTATTTCGGTTACTTGAGTCTACTTCAAACATCGCGTCGACAAATCCTGTATTAGTCGCAGTCTTTTCTAATATAATTGCAGAAGCAGCATCTCCAAAGTTCGCAAAGGTCATTGCATCCTTTGGATCAGCCACTAATGAAAGATAGTCAGAACCTATCACAAGTGCGGTATTAACATGTGGATTGGATTTCATGTATCGTGACGCCTGTTCTACTCCTATCGTCATACCAGCGCAGTTTGCATTCATATCAAAAATAACTGTTCCTTTTTTTGCTTGAATAGCATTGTGAATGAACATAGCGTTGGTTGGAACAGTTACTTCAGGTACTTGAGTAGAAAATACAATCATATCTATATCCTTACCTTCTAATCCCGCTTTTTTCAATACCCGATTTGTTGCTTCAATCGCCATCGTAATAGTATTTTCTTCAAGATTATCAATGACATAACGCTGTTTTCTTCCCATAATATTCAAGAAATTTGTAATATCTTTTTCTTGTTTTTTAAAGTGTTCGAGGTAAACATCATTGTTTACTTGCTTTTTCGCATGGTAAACATCCACTGCTTTAATTCTTATGTTAGTCATAGTCGTAATAACCTCTCTAATGAAATTTTAGAATTATATCGAAGTCCGTATCATTTTTTTATCCCATCAATTTTACGAGCTTGTTATTCAAATACCCAATAAAAAAGGCAGGATCTATTAATAGCTCCCTACCTTTTTACGAGTATTAATATTTTTGAATTACTTCAAACGTAGTTAGCCCCACATTATTCGCCAAGCGTTTTAATTGCATGGAGATTATAGCACTTTTCTTAATGCCTACTTCTACTTTCTTAAATCCAGTAGATTTATAAAGTGCTAAACAATTTTCAAGATCGGGTATCATTTCTTTTGTTACTACATCCAAATCTCTGCAATCAAATTCCAAGACGAATTCGCTGGCATTAATCGATGCTAGCTTAAGCTGATAATCATCGATAAATTGTTTAGCTTTTTCAGGAGTAAAAGTTCCACTCACCGTCATATCAACCGTTTTATCACTAAGATTTACTTTCATTGTGTAAGTACCTTCTGCCATAATATAATACACTTCCTTATTACAATCTATGAGAATTTTCATTTAGCCTTTTCATTTAATAGGGATATTTACTTAGAATTTCCTCCCTATTTTAGATATATACAACTAAAAAAATTCCCCACTATAAGTATCGACATATAACAAATTTTGTTAATATCTATTTAATATTACATAACTTTATTTTTGTTTTTCATGTTGAAATTGGTTTCAAATGGTTGAACCCAATTAACTTTGTATAGTGAACAAGTGTCATCTGCTCATTTACCTTCCATTCATCACCTGTTTTCAGATAGCCCATTTTCTCGTATAAATAGCAATTTCTTTGTTCCTGCTTAATCGTATCTAGCTCCCAGCTTTGCGCTTGTGGATACATACTTTCTAGACGGCTCATGACCTTTTGGGCAATTCCTTTACCCTGAAACTGTTGTAAAATATTGATCATATGTAATCGCATAATGCCCGAAGACTTCGGATAAACATGGACACTTCCTACCAATAAGCTATCTTCATAGATTTTAAAATAGTCTCCTGTTTGCAGACGTTCTGTAAATCTTTCAAAAGATTGGAAAACCGGACTCGTATCATGATCCTGATATTTTTCATAAATAGGTTGAAAAACCTTTTTTTGCATCGCAAATAATTCTTCAGCATCTAATAGACTAGCCTTCCTTAAAGAAATAGATGATCTGCTAATCTGGAAAAGCGGTTCTAGAATATGATAAGGAATGAAATCCCTACTTTCGACAAGCTCGAGTATTTCATCCATTGTTGCCCATTTAGCATCTGCTACCTCTTCGTACTGCAGATTTAATTGTTCCAGATCTATTTCTTGTTTTACCAACCAATGATCATCAAAACCACGAGAAAACTTTACAGTAAATACAACCTCTGCATGATCCATTTGTAGCTCAATGCCCAATTCTTCTTTAGTTTCACGCATAGCACCTATTTCACTAGTTTCTCCTACTAAAACAGATCCTGCAGCAGCACAGTCCCACATATTAGGCCACCCTATTTTCCAAGGCTGACGCTGTTGTATAAGAAACTCTCCTTTTTCATTCATAATCCAAATATGAACAACCTGATGAAAGTCCCCTTCCATCATTTCATCTCCTCTTATCCAAGTCTTTCCTGTTTTCTCTCTGAACTCATTTAAGATATCCCATTGTTCTATTTTCTCCACCCACTTTACTTAATTTACCATTGAATTAGTATATCATTTTTGCTCGTTATTTTTGACCATATTTGACATTTGTTTTTTTGTGTGAGATAATGTCCTAGTTAACATTTGGTACGACATAGTTTTTAGATATTGGCATTCTGCTATATGTGTTTTTGATAATACTTATTCACACTGGAGCGGCTACAGGGTCGCAAGGACGTAAAAGAAGGTAGGGTTTACGTTGCTTAGGTTAGAAGGCAACCAGTGGAACAATTTACCGCGGCATTGAAAGTGTTTCTTTCATGGAAATTATTCCCCGAGCTTTTCGGGATGAAATTTAAAATTCAAAAGTTATGTTATACCTATACAAAATCAAGGGGTGTTCTCATTAGGAGAACACCCCTTGTCCAATTATACGGCTATTTCTTTTTTTCGTTTATTGTATTCTTTAAACATCAGCAGATAGATGAATCCACTTAGTAACGCTAAAGCTGCTAGTATAACAAATGTCCATGTAAACCCAATCCATGTGACTAGCGGAAATACTAATGGTGCAATTGTACGACCAATTGTATAGCGCAAACTTGCCGCCGCAAAATACTGTCCCCTCATATCATCAGGAGCTAATTTTGAAACAAAGCTTTCCTGCAATCCAACCGTTGCTAGTTCTCCTAATGTAAAGATTGCCATAGCAATTAGAAAAACCCAGAAGTTCGCTGTCATCGGAAATACAAGCATTGCCACTGCGTATAAAAACGAGGATAGAAAGAATACCCACTTTTCCGGATACTTCGTCATCCATCTGGTGACAAATACCGTAAACATCACTACTAATAATCCATTTTCCGAAAGTAAAATACCGAACGAACCTTCCCCCGTTACCGCCCACTCCCTGTTAAACAGATTACCAAGTACCTGCTTATCAATAGCTTCCTTCATATAAACTGGTATGAGCATATCCAATTGCATATATGTTTGTGCCAACAAAATACCAGCAATGACAAATAAGAAGAAAACCTTATCCTTCACGATCAATCCATAAGCTTTAACTTGCTTGACGACAACCTGCATCCAATTATTCGAGCCGCTTGCCATCTGTGCCCGTACATCAGTCGGTAACGTCTCTTCTGTTAAAAATCTAATGGCCAATCCAACCAAACAGAAAATAATTCCAGAAACCAATAAAAGCACAAAACGGTAATTAAAGAATAATACCGCTCCTACTATTGGTCCAATAACTACCGAAATATTTATGGACGTATAGAACACCGAAAATACAGTACTTCTGTCCTTCTCTGGCACAACATCTGCGACAATTGCTTGACTTGCAGGATGATACAAGGAACCAGCCATACCTGCAATCGTAAAGGCCACAAAGCTTAGCATCGGTGAATCGAACCATGGAGAATTCGCAAAAGCAAATAAAATAAATGCTAGCCCTTCTGCAGTTGCAGAGAAAAATAACATTGTCCTTCGACCAAATCTATCTGCACAATAACCTCCGATTAAATTAGAACCAACCGAAAATACTTGCGATGCAACGAGTAAAATCCCTGCCATACTCGTACCAAATTCATCAGCAAAATAAATCGCTAAAAAGGGAAATACCATCCAAAAACTTAAATTACTAAAAAACTCTCCAAACAAACGGACCTTCAAACTACGATCCCAATCTCTTATTCTCATCATTTTTTCCTCACAACTCTTAGATTAGACAATACTATCACATTATTTCGGTTTGCGAAATAGATATTTTACTAGAGTTCGTTTTCTTAGTACGTGAGTCTTGTGAGATGAGTAGTAAAGCCCGGTAAAACTACTAATATAGCCCTTAAGCCTTCTTATACAGCCCATATCTGTACTGCAAGCCCTTAAACCAAATAATAACCCTTAAAGCTTCGCAAATAGCTCTAAAACTGCAACCAACCGCCCATAGAAGGTCTAAGGTTTACGACATATTCACCTGATAAGCTTACAAGGATTAACTAAATTTTTTGAATTGTCTCATCTAAAAGTTTTGTAGACTCTAGTATTTGAATGGACGCCGCTCCAATAGATTCAACTGCAAATGTTAAGTCATTAATATCCTTGCCGACTATCTCAGCGTCAGCTGCTACTTCTTGAATCATGATGGAAATACTCGCTAAGGATAAGGCTGTTTGGTCACTTTCTTTCAAACCTATATTTGCTAAACGCTGTACATCCTCAATAGATTTTACAACTTCCAATTGCGCATCGTTCGAGACTCCAATTAGCAAGTCGATTTGCTCTACAGAATTCTTGGTTTGTTCGGCAAGCCTACGCACTTCCTCCGCAACTACAGCAAAACCCTTTCCATACTCACCTGCTCTCGCTGCTTCTATAGCTGAGTTTAATGCTAGTAAATTTGTTTTTATCGCTATGTCTTTGACTATTTTTACAACATTCAAAATTTCTTGAGAGGATTGGTTTAATTTATCGATTAAACCTGACATGGAATTTGTTTTGCCGTATATTTCCTGCGAATGACTAGTTAAGGTTTTTATAATTTGCTTGCCAGTTTCCGCCTTTTCAATCGCCTTATTGGAGGTTTCGATACTTTTTGCCACCTCAGTCTCCACTTCTTTTGTCGTTCCAACTAGCTCTTCTACAGAGGTAGTTGTTTCGGAAGATTGATATTCTAGGTTAGTAACGATATTTCCCAATGTCTCTTTGATTGCTCTTTTTATTTCACCTTCTTTTTCCTTTGCTTGCTCTTCCGCATATTGATCGTAAGCCTCCACAACTAATTGTTGCTCATAGCTAATTATCTTGTTTAAAGATGATACAAATTGGATTTGTGGCTCTATTGGCAGTTGAGTTAATAGTATCTTCTCAACCAAACTATTTTGAAGCTGATAACAAGCGCCTAAATAGCTTTTCGTTTCTAGCTGAATATGCACATGCATTTTAGCAATTTTCTTACGTTTTTCTATGTATTGCTCGTTCAAAACTCCGGTAAACCATTCTTCTAAGTGCTTTACCAATGTTTGTTCTAAACGATCGCGTGAACTATGTTTATTGATAATATCCACTAATTTTTCATTTACCATTAGGGAATCGTAGAAGTTCTTCACTGCTCCGGGAATGTAAGGCACCATGAATGACTCCATTTGTTTAAGGTTTGCTAGATCTTTTTCGGAGAAATCAATCAACTGTAACTGAGATAGAATGTCTGTATCTCGAATTGCTAAGTGAACTTCAGGATTATTTAACAGATTGATTGCTGGCAAATTTCGTTTTTTCCAAAACATTTCAAACCTCCTAATTATAAAGCATTATAATATATGCTAGCAAATAGGCAATTTGTCCACAGTGACTTTTCTCACATTTTTTTATATTTTACAATTACTTTACAAATAAGGCGTTGAATATATCATTTAATTTTCTTTTCATAAAACTAGAGCCATACTACATTAGACTATGTAGTATGGCTCTTTAAAGTTGTTTAAATACAAATCAAGTAAAGTAAATTAAATTGTTCCTTACCCCATATAAACACTTTCACAAGTTCCAGGTGCTGGTTCATAATAACAATGTTGTTTATATTGACCCGCAAAAGGTTGATCATACCATGTAGGAGGGCAAGGTGCATATGGATTAAAATACCATAGTGCATATTTCCCTGGATGTTCTCTCCAATAATCCAAAGCCTTTTTTGCTAATCTTTTTTCAACAGATCTCGCTCTTTCATAAAACAAATTACCTTTTTGAACTGCTTCAAAAGAATAATTTCCTCCTTGAACTTGAAAAATGACATCTTCAATTGTTCTTACATCTTGAAAGTCTAAACAATCAGCTTTAGCACGATTAACAATTACATTTCCAACGTATAACATTCCTTGTTTACCTTCACCTTCGGCTTCTGCTCTCATCATCCTAGCCATTAAGTCCACGTCTTTACTTCTGTAATTTACTCTTGGCATTTTTTCACCCCAAAGTATAGTATGAAAAAATGCCTTCATTGGTGTCGATATCCAACTCGCAGAAAAATTTTCAAGATTCATAAATCCTTAATACGACTGGATGTAATTACTTTAAATAAAAAGAGGAACCATCAATCATTTCAACATCTTTCCTTTTTTTAATCTCATCGATTAAGAAAAACAAAGCTTCATCCTTCTTTTTCGCCTCAATCATACAATCAATCTGCGAAACCGTTTCCTTGACTTCTTTTAAAAAGTGGAAAAACATATTCACATCCACATAGTCCGAATGATGACGAAATTCAGCCTCATTTTTTGGACTAGAAATATGCATTTGATAGGAAGGGGAGAATCATCCCAAGTTGCCACTGCTCGATTCCAATTACCTTCCCAATTTTTGTTACGATGGTGGGCAAGATGATGATGGTAATCAAATACAAGCGGAACTCCTAATTTTTCGCACAAATAAAGAGTATCGTCAAATGTAAAAGAAGTATCATCGTTTTCTAGTATGATCATCTTTTGAATGGAGCTAGGAACATCATTCCAGTTATTTATAAAACGTTCCAATGATTTTTCTGTATCCTTATAGTTACCACCTATATGAAGAACACAGCGATGGGTAGGATCAATCTGCATTTCCTTTAACAGCAAATAATGCATCTTTAATGTTTTTAATGAATTAATTAATACTTCTGGTTTGGAGGAATTCAGTATAACAAAATGGTCCGCGTGAAAATCTATTCTCATATTATGTTTACTCGTAAACTCACCTATTTCATGTAGCTTTTCTTTTATCGACGGTATCATAAAATCCCAATCGGGAATATCTACATGATTGGCTAATGGAATTATTCGAGAAGTTAAGCGATAAAAATGAATTTCACTAAACATATTATGTTTAAGAAGTCTATGCGTATTTTCTAAATTAGCCAGCGCAATCTGTTCTAATTTAGAAATTGCAGCTTCACGATCTCTGTATTTTTGAAATTGAGAGAATGTCATTGTTTTGGATGGGGAAGCATTTTTTAGTTCCATACTCATCGCAACATATCCTAGACGTACAATTGTCATTTTTATCACCTCCTCCATTAGTATGGAGAAAATAGCTAGGAAGTACACTATACACAGCTAAAAAAAAACTACGAATGATTATCTCCCTCGTAGTCTCTAGAAAGTTATGAAATTTTTCTTCTTGGAATCATGTTAAAGACGATATTTAAAACGATTGCGGTCACGCTTCCTGCTACAATCCCATTACTCGTCAATATTTTCATGTTCTTTGGTAACTCAGCAAATAACTCAGGAACCACTGTCACACCAAGCCCAATACCAATTGAACATGCTATTATCATCGAATTATCCTCAGTATCGGACACTACTTTACTTAACATTTTTATCCCTTGTGCTACAATCATTCCGAACATAGCAATCATTGCTCCACCTAACACGGACTCAGGAATGATTGTTGTAAGAGAAGCAATCTTAGGGATGAAGCCAAGTACGATAAGCATTGCTCCAGTTATATAAATAACTGTTTTCGTCTTAACACCTGAGATTTGCATAAGCCCTACGTTTTGAGAAAACGATACACATTACTATTACTTTTAAACCACTGATATATCAATAACTTCATTACTTTAATAATCCCACATTTTTGATAGTCGCCTACATTTCACTATCATATTAATTCAAATATAAATCATTTACTATTATTTAGCAACATAGGATGATAACACATAAAAAAAAGAGCATAGCAGTAATGCTACAATCTCAAATACCCATATAAAAGAAATAGCCATGTTCTAAAAACAGACACCCTGATGCAGTTAATACGTTCAACAAGTTAGCAATGATGATAACTAACATAATGGATGATTTTTTTAAAAATTCCCTATAAGATACTTTAGAATTTAATTTTTTCTGTATCGCTGCTTTTATTAAACCTGTGATTATATCAATAACCATGAATACAACTAATATTGTTAGTGATATGTGCCATCCACCTATTAAGAAAACAAAGAATGTTCCTAAAAGGGTGAAGACGAATAATAACTTTTCTATTTTAACACCTCCTATAGTGTGAAATTTGGACAAAAGAAAAAGCCACATCATTTAGATGTGACTTTGTGAATTAATCCTTTTACAGAAATATATTTATCTTGAACTTTGAATACTGGTTATATAATGGTCTTCAAAATATAAACTCCCTCTATCATAAACCCATTGTTCTTTAACTCCATAAGTAGTTTCAGTTTTATTTATACTTTTTGGTTTTCCCCATGTAGATTCTATTGCTTCATAATCGGTCATACCTATAAATGGTTCATACTTTGTAGTTGATGTAGTAGTTGTCGTATTATAACTTTCTCTTTCTCGTTCTTCTTTGTTTTCATAAGATAATACAATACCACGAAGTTTTTCAATATCATATTTGCTTATCATTTCTTTTTGAGAATCACCTAAATAGTTTGAATTTCCATTGATATATTCTAATTCATCAACATAATATCCCATTGCACGAGCATCTGGTAATGAGTGAATATCTATATTTTTAACTTCTTCATGCTCTAAATATAAAGTAACGATTTCATTATATTTCTTAATCATTTTATCATCAGGAGAATTTACCCTTACTATCCATTCAAAAGCACCTAAACCTTTACTTAAACTTTCCACATCATTTTCGTTTGCTTCTAACATATCTGAATACCCACTATCATATACCGTTTGATTTAATTTTCTTTCTTCAATAAAATCCGTTATGTTATTTAAGTTGAATAATAATATAATTCCTAGAATCCCAATGATAACTAATAACTTTTTAATAAATGTCAACTTTATTTTTTTTTTCATATTCCTACCCATTGTAAACTTTCTTGATTCATTAAATGTATTTTTTTTAAATAAATCAGGAGATTGGACGAACTTGAACGGTTGAGGACTAGTATTAGGAGTTTTCCTCTCATCAATCACCTTCTGAACTTTTTTCTCATTTCCTGTTTTAAAATCTTTTATTATTCTCACCCCTGTAAACATATTTACCCATATAGTACCATGACAATATATCTAAATGATAGGTTAATTGTCAAAATTTATATGTGCGTGAAAGTTGATATACTAGGGGTTTTGTTTTAACAAGTCCAATATCTTTATTGGTATTTCTGACCCAATTCATAAAAAAATTAAAATGTTCTTTGTAAGTTATTAGAGTGGTCTTTCGCATATCTTCTAATTTCTTAGCTGAATAAAAATAATCAAATGCTTGTTGAAACGTGAATGAAACAATTACATCATCACTTAAATCTCTACCTCTAAGATGCACCCTTTTTCTCATAAAAAATGTCCCCTCCTTTAATCTAAATGAATAGAAAAAGTAGGCGACATTTTATCATATTTTACCTCAAAATATGTGGGGTATTTCAAGGTAAAATCTTATTTGAATTTAATAGTTTTACTTCTTTTTTCTTCTTGGAATCATGTTAAAGACGATATTTAAAACGATTGCGGTCACGCTTCCTGCTACAATCCCATTACTCGTCAATATTTTCATGTTCTTTGGTAACTCAGCAAATAACTCAGGAACCACTGTCACACCAAGCCCAATACCAATTGAACATGCTATTATCATCGAATTATCCTCAGTATCGGACACTACTTTACTTAACATTTTTATCCCTTGTGCTACAATCATTCCGAACATAGCAATCATTGCTCCGCCTAACACGGACTCAGGAATGATTGTTGTAAGAGAAGCAATCTTAGGGATGAAGCCAAGTACGATAAGCATTGCTCCAGTTATATAAATAACTGTTTTCGTCTTAACACCTGAGATTTGCATAAGCCCTACGTTTTGAGAAAACGTTGTATAAGGGAATGAGTTGAAAACACCACCTAATACCACGGCAATTCCTTCCGCACGATAACCTTTCGTTAGATCCTCTTTTTCTATTTTCTTCCCAAGCATATCACCGAGTGCAAAGTACACTCCAGTCGATTCGACTAACGATACTATCGCTACTAAAGTCATTGTAATAATAGGTGAAACTTCAAAAGTTGGTGTACCAAAGTAGAATGGTTGAATCATATGGAAGAAATCTGAATCTCGAACAGGAGAAAAGTCAACTTTCCCCATAAATGCTGCTGCAATTGTTCCACCAACAATCCCTATTAAAATAGAAATAGCTTTTATAAAACCTGTAGAGAAGCGGTATAACAATACAATAAATATCAGGGTACCAAAGGCTAACAGAATGTTAGAAACGGAACCAAAGTCTTCTGCTCCTTCTCCGCCCCCCATATTATTGATAGCAACGGGTATTAACGTAATCCCAATAATAGTTACAACAGAACCAGTTACAACAGGAGGGAAAAACTTTACAAGCTTCCCAAAAAATCCACTTATTAATATAACGACTACACCAGAAACAATAATTGCTCCATAAATAGCAGAAACCCCGTAATCCCCACCTATAGCGATCATTGGTCCAACTGCAGTGAATGTACATCCTAATACTACAGGGAGCCCTATTCCAAAAAATCGGTTACTCATAACCTGTAAAATGGTTGCCACACCACACATTAATATATCAATAGCTACTAAATACGTAAGCTGTTCCGTCGTTAGACCAATTGCTCCCCCAACGATTAGCGGTACAATAACCGCTCCTGCGTACATTGCAAGGACATGCTGAATACCGAGCGCAGTGTTTTTTAAAGCGCTATTCATCTTACCGTTTCCTCCTCAAAAAACTCAACTTTACCGTTTGCTAATGATTTAATATTGGCAAGTGAATCTACACGAATACCTTTATCACGAATAAGTTTTCCACCAGGCTGAAAACCCTTTTCAATAACTATTCCAACACCTGCAGTTTCTGCTTCTGCTTGATTTACAATATCTAAAAGACCTAATGCAGCTTGTCCATTAGCCAAAAAGTCATCAATGATCAATACCGTATCTTCATGGTTAATAAAATCTTTTGAAACGGAAATATCATTCGTTTCTCCTTTAGTAAAAGAGTGCACCTTCGAAGTAAATAGATTGTCAGAAAGAGTTAATGATTTACGCTTTCTTGCGAATACAACTGGAACCCCTAATGTAAGTCCTGCAAACATAGAAGGTGCAATACCTGAAGATTCAATCGTTAGTATTTTTGTTATGCCCGCATCCTTATAACGAGCTGCAAACTCGTTGCCTATTGCCTGCATTAACACAGGATCAATTTGATGATTTAAAAAAGAATCTACTTTTAATACATTTTCTGATAAAACTTTACCGTTTTTAATAATTTTATCTTGTAGTAATTTCATTATTAATCATTCCCTCTCGAGTTTTAATTTGGACAAATAAAAAGCCCGAATGATATTGCAGCCACTCAGTTATGGAGTGGAGCAATGTCATTCGAGCTAAAAAAGTCGAATCGAAATAAAATAGATTATGGCAATAATGCCATAAACCAAGTATTTCATCGCCACCCATAGTCAGCTTGTTTACGGTAAGCTGGTAGAAACTTGCAGGCCATATCCCTGCTATTATACGAGTTGTTGCTATTTGAATATTTCTCATTATAGCACGCTTATCCCTATTTACAATCACCCACAAATATGTTCTATGATTCATAAAATTCAGTCGAAATTCACAAACCAGTGGTATCTTGTGCCTAGGATTAAAGCCGTATATGCACTAGCCAAGCTGTCATGTGCTCGGGAGGATAGCGAACGTCCCAGATTTTTGCGCTATCCGCCCGAGAGAGTGGCGTATCCGTTCGAGCCAGGCTGCCATGCGCCCGATAGCATAACGCATCCGCCCTAGCCACGTCGCTATCCGCTCGGGAGGGTAGCAACGCCCCAGATTTTTGGGCTATCCGCCCGAGAGAGTGGCGTATCCGCTCGAGCCAGGCTGCCATGCGCCCGATAGCTTAACGCATCCGCCCTAGCCACGTCGCTATCCGCCCGGGAGGATAGCAACGCCCCAGATTTTTGGGCTATCCGCCCGAGAGAGTGGCGTATCCGCTCGAGCCAGGCTGCCATGCGCCCGATAGCATAACGCATCCGTCCCAGCCAGGACGCTATCCGCTTGGGAGGATAGCGAACGTCCCAGATTTTTGCGCTACCCGCCCCATAGAGTGGCGTATCCGCTCGAGCCAGACTGCCATGCGCCCGATAGCATAACTTATCCGCCCTAGCCACGTCGCTATCCGCTCGGGAGGGTAGCGAACGTCCGGGGATTTGCGCTATCCGCCCAAGAGCATAGCGTATCCGCCCGAGGCACGCTGCCATGCGCCCCCACTAAAAAAAACATCCACGCCTTATTAAAACGTAGATGTTCACGAGTGTTCAGTTTTCAATAACTTAAAGCCTTGTATAAAGTTAGATGGATTTTCTTGAATTTGAAATGGAAAAACACCTTGGTTTGTATGTAGATATAAAAGGCCACCTCCAAACGAGAATGGTTTATGAGATACATCATACACATGCTGCAGCTTAAACTTATTGCGCTCAGATATGATTCCATCCATCGTTAACTGGAGTTCGAATTGTTTTTCAACCTGCTTCATTTGAAAATAGAAATCTATTTGCCGTTCGATTTCAATATATCCTATGAAATATTTACTCATCCGCTGTACCTCCTATACCTCATCTAGTTTAACATGATTTAGGTTGGAATATACGCTAAGAGACCTTCTTAAATCATTTTCACAAATTCAGCCGTCTGACTTTCTAATTTGATAGCCGCTGATGAAATATCTTTGAACTCCTCTAAAGCAGAACGTATTTCTTCCTGACTTTTTTCTATACTTGCCTGAGAATTGCTATTACTACTCGTTACTTTCTCTACTTGCTTCGCGATGCCTTCGATATTTTCACGTACTTCCACGATGGAGTTCTCTACTCTTCCAGCTAATTTACGCACTTCCTGGGCTACTACATTAAATCCTCTTCCATGTTCTCCTGCCCGCGCCGCTTCTATCGCCGCATTCAATGCAAGTAAATTCGTTTGAGCTGCAATTTCTCGAATCGTTTGCACAATCCCGCGGATAGAATCTGCTTGTACTTGTAGGCTGTACAAAGTATCCGTATTCTCTTTTGAGCCGGTCGCAATCTCATCAATTCGCTGAAGTAATTTCTCACTTCTATTTGTACCGACCTCTGCACGTGTACTTAATTCCATTGACATCTCTTTAAGTTCTTCCGTCACATTCAGCAATATTTCATGACGTTCCGTTACATTTGTCGCGACTTTAGTTACCCCTAACACCTTTCCTGCAGAGCCAAATATCGGCATATAAGTTGCTTCTAACATAACACTATTACCTTGTTTAGTTTTACGCTCCACCTTATCTTGAAAATTCTTTCCGCCAATTAAATCCTTCCAAAACTTTTCATATTCCGGACTTTTTGCAAAAGCAGGGAAACATAATTCTTTATGCTGCTTCCCCATTAATTCACTAACAGAATAGCCGATTTCTTTTGCAAAGTTTTCATTTACATAAGCAACTCGACGATCTAAATCGAATCGGATAATAGCTAAATTCTTTTCTAAAGCCTCAACCACTGTCATATCGTTTACTTCTTCTACCTGTGAATAATTCACAATCCCCAACCCCCATGTTAATCTTTACATTGGTACATAATCAGTTAAATTCAGAATCGTTTCTTCCCCTAAGATGAATCTAGCTAGCTCTGCTCCAACAAATGGCCCTGCTGTTAAACCAGAGGCCCCTAATCCGTTGGAAAAATAAATGGACTCATAGCCAGGTAACTTCCCAATTACCGGAAGAAATTCTGGCGTATATGGTCTAAATCCTACTCGAACTTCTTCAACTGAAGCATTCTCCAGTGAACTAGCGATACTTATAGCGTTCTCTAGAAGCTCTTTCTTACCAGCCTCTGTCACCTCTGTATCATAACCAGTATTTTCTTCGTATGTAGACCCTGCTACAACTTTCCCATTATCAAATGTTAATAAATACTGATTAGTAGGAGGCAACACGACCGGCCATTCTCCAGTGTCCAAATTATTCACTAGAAAATGCATGATTTGTGCTTTTTGAAAACTAACTTTCATATCAACACCAAGCTTCTGTGGTAACTCATTGCCCCACGCACCTGCAGTAAATACGATTGCATTTGCTTCCATTAGCTGACCATCCACTTTTAAAACACCATTCGAAAATGTGGCATTGCCATAGATCACTTCTGTCCCAAGCTTTTTAGCAGCGCTTATTAATGCATCGCGCATCCCACCGCCGTCTACTCGAGCAGCACCCTCCACATATAAGGAAGTGAAGTCTTCTGATATTAGAGGAAATTGTACTTTCGTCTCTTCTGGTGATAATATTTTCAACTCACCAATTTCCGGTGCATCCACTCTTTTTTCCAGAGCTCGCTCTAGCATTTTCTGAAGTTTTTTCGGATCATTTTGAAGTGCAATAGCCCCCACCTGTTTATAGCCTGTGGAAGTTTCTCCTAAAGCCTCTAACTCTTCCACAAGCTGTTTATAATAATGTGCACCATTTTTAACTAATGCGTACCACTTTTTATTTCTTCTTTGGGAAATCCAAGGGCAAATTATTCCAGCAGCTGCAGCGGATGCCTGCCCCTTATCCTGACGATCCACTAGAGTAACCTTCACATTTCGTTTTGCGAGATGATATGCAGTGGATGCTCCCAAAATTCCACCACCTACAACTATATAAGAAGACATCAATTACTCCACTCCACTATCTAAAATAGAAAACGTTACATTTTCACAATTAATTTCCACATTTGCCCCGTACGGAAGAACAAATTTAGGTTCCGTATGTCCAAAGTTCAAGTTATATAAAATTGGCAGATTATCTAAGGAAAGCTCTTTCATGATTAAACGAATAGACTCTTTATATTCCTCATAGTATTTCTCATTTTGTGGCTTACCAAAAATAATTCCTTTTGCTTGCTGAAGAATTCCTTGAGTGCCGTAATTACGGAGCCAATATTCTAATTGACCAGGTGTTGGTAGCTCCTCAGACGTTTCGAAAAATAAAATACTGTCTTTCCAATATTCTTCTGCTGGCCAAAGCGATGTGCCTTTTGCAAATTCTAATACTTCGATACAGCCTCCTATTAATCTACCTTGCACTACCCCAGAACCTTGTAGTAGTTCATACCCTTTATTTGGATTCATCTTCCGTTTTTTATCTTTGTTTTCAACAATCCATTCTAGTCGTTCACTTGTCCATTCAGTTGCAGGCTTCACTTCACCAATTGCATCGACTGCAAACAAAGCCTTCTTCAATGCCTCTACGGTATATTCATGCATCACTACATTTTCCGCAAAATCCATTAATATAGCTGGTCCATAAAAGGAGGATATCCCTGCTTTATGACAGAATAGGTGCGTTACAGTAGAATCAGAGTAGCCTATAAATACTTTTGGATTCTCTCGAATTACATCAAAATCAATATAAGGTAATAATCGAATGCTTTCGCTACCACCAATATTAGAGAATATCCCTTTAATGGAAGGATCCTTAAATGCATTCATTAAATCTTCTGCACGTGCCTGTGGGTTTTCATATAAATAGTCGCCACCCTTCAAACTATTTGGCATTGCCACAACTTCCAGTCCAAACACATTACGTAATCTATCTACCCCTTGTTCATATCTCCATCGTAGCTCAGGTTCGCCAGCTCCTCCCCAAGACAAACTAATTGTAGCTATCTTGTCTCCAGCTTTTAGCATTTTTGGTTTTATAAGCATGAAAAATCCCCCTTTTTTATACATTATAAAGCAATCGTACCTCTGTGAATGTCTAATTTAAAAATTATTGGGTATAAAAATAATATACATACTATTTGCAATGGAAAAGGAAGTGCGAGAGATGAAATGGAAAGGTCGAGCCGGCAGCTCCAATGTAGAAGACCGTCGAGGAATGGGTGGAGGTAAAGCTATTGCCGGAGTAGGCGGCGGCTTAGGACTAATTATTATTATCATTGTTACATTACTTGGCGGAAACCCTGATGATTTGACGGGTAATCTTAGTACAACAGATCAATCGAACAGTATACCCTATGAGGAGACTGAACAAGAAAAAGAGCTATCGGAATTCGTTTCCGTTGTACTAGCTGATACCGAAAAGGTTTGGACTAAAATATTCCAAGAAAACGGCTTAGATTATGTAGAGCCAACTTTAGTGTTATATACAGATAGCGTCAATTCAGCGTGTGGTGCTGCAGGTGCATCAGTCGGACCATTTTATTGTCCGGGTGATCAAAAATTATATATCGACTTAAGCTTTTATCAAGAATTACAAACGAAGTTCAATGCACCAGGAGATTTTGCAATGGCTTACGTGATTGCACATGAAGTCGGGCACCATGTCCAAACTTTACTTGGTACAACTGAACAAGTAATGCCCCTGCGTCAGAAGTTAAATGAGGAAGAATTCAATAAATACCTTGTCCGCTTCGAGCTTCAGGCAGATTATTTCTCCGGAGTATGGGCAAAACATGCGCAAGGTCTGGGCTATCTTGAAGAAGGAGATTTAGACGAAGCATTGACTGCTGCAAGTGCTGTTGGAGACGACACACTTCAAAAACAGGCGATGGGCTATGTCGTTCCTGAAAGTTTCACACATGGTACCTCTGAACAGCGTAAAGATTGGTTTTATAAAGGCTATGAAAACGGCACGATTCAAGGTGGGGACACGTTTAATAGCAAAACTCCATAACATATTTTCTCAATGACCCGTATGTTATAATGGGATAACTAAGAAGATTGCGACAAAAGGAGTTACGCTAAAGATGAAAATACCATTCACAAAAATGCATGGCTGCGGAAATGATTATATTTACATTAATTGTTTTGAGCATGCTATCGATAATCCCAATACACTAAGCAAGCATATCTCTGACCGACATTTTGGTATTGGTGGAGATGGACTTGTATTAATATGCCCATCTGATATAGCAGATGCTCAAATGCGTATGTTCAATATAAATGGCAGTGAAGGAAAAATGTGTGGAAATGCTATCCGCTGCGTTGCCAAATACGTGTACGATAATAATCTTTCCACAAAAGAAGTGTTAACCATCGATACATTAAGTGGCATTAAAACAATTGAACTTTTTATCGAAAATGGCAAAATGACTTCCGCTAAAGTAGATATGGGCAAAGCCATTTTAGAGCCAACTCTTATACCTGTTCATTCAAAAGCATCAAATCCGCTAATAAACTTCCCCTTCGAGGTGGAAGAAAAAACATATCATATCACAACTGTATCAATGGGTAATCCTCACTGTGTTGTTTTTGTGGAAGATCCAATGTTAGTAGACTTACCACTTATTGGACCTAAATTTGAGCATCATTCGTTTTTCCCGGAAAGTGTAAATACAGAGTTTATCTCGATAGAAAATCGCAAGACTATTTATATGCGCGTATGGGAACGGGGCAGTGGTGAAACACTTGCCTGTGGAACTGGCGCTTGTGCTGCAGTAGTGGCTGCTGTCTTAAATGGACACTGCGACAAAGACGCCGATATAACTGTAAAACTATTAGGTGGTGATCTTGTTATACGCTACACCGATGAAGGAGTATTTATGACAGGGCCCGCAGTAAGTGTGTTTGATGGAGAGATTTTAATAGAGCCGATAAATTGATTGATTGCCGGAGAGCCTTTTAGTGAAAACTAGTGAGGTTCTTTTTTTATGGGCTACCTTCGTTTGTTTATGGGTTATTGATGAGGGGTTATGGGCTAAACTGAGCAATTTATGGGCTTTCGTCCGTTTGAGCAATTAGCTTGGAGGAATTATGGGCTACCTTAAGATATTTAAGAGCTATCAGCAGGGAATATAGTTTCCATTGGTATAAAACGCAAATCTATTTAATAAACTATAATCTGCGAATGTTAATTTTCAGATGTAACATTATTAAGATTTGTAACGATATTGGTAAGTCATCGTAATACTCTCGTAATAAAGTCCTGGTAAGATGTGCTTAGACTAAATAGCAAGGGGTAGAGTATTTGAGAAGAATTCTTGGGACACTCATTATTACATTTGCATTATTGGTTAGCGGAACAAGCACAAGCCTAGCCGCATCTTCAACTTATACTGTTCAAAAAGGCGATACTTTGTATAAAATTGCTAAAACGCACAAAGTCTCTGTATCAACTTTAAAATCATGGAATCATTTAAAATCAGATACGATTAAACTTAACCAAAAGTTAAAAATCTCATCAAAAGCGGCAACTGCTGCAAAGAAACCGAAAACACCTTCAAGATCTACAGATGATAAGGTAGTAAAAGAAATTGTTGTTACTGCAAGTGCATTTACAGCAACCTGTAATGGCTGCTCTGGTGTCACTAGCACAGGCATCAATCTCAAGCGTAATCCGGATGTAAAGGTCATCGCAGTAGATCCTAAAATAATTGCACTTGGTACGAAAGTTTATGTCGAAGGATATGGTTATGCAATAGCTGGAGATACAGGAAGTGCTATCAAAGGAAATAAAATAGATGTATTTTTCCCAACGAAAAGCGAGGCCTATAAATGGGGTCGCAAAAGTGTAAAAATCAAAATTTTAGAATAGAATATAACCAACTTTCTTAACTAGAAAGTTGGTTTTTTAATGAAAAAGATATCATTTCTTTGCAAATTTCTTCGTAGTAAAACTGATCATGTGGAACAAAACTCGTTTTTCCAACAACCTGGTGAATCGGACTTTTAGCACCCTCTTCATTCATTTTAAAACCGAAGATTTCTATTTCCTTTAATTCCTCTTTCCAAAGTTTAACAAACTCCGAAATCTCCACACGTACTATTCCTGAAACCTCTTCTGCCTGTAACGCAAATTGCTCCCATTCCAATACGCAGTCATACAAAAATACATGAGCTAATTCATTATCTACTAATTCACCCGTCTTAACAGAATACTTCATAACACCAAGTGAATATAATTCCTCAAAGAGCACGTCTATACCGAGCTCCTCTTTCACCTCTCTTATCCCATCAAAAACTGTTTCACTCGCGAGTAAATGCCCCGCAGCAGTAATGTCCAACAGTCCAGGATAGTCTTTTTTCAAATCACTTCGTAATTGCAAGTAAACATATTGTTTTCCCTCATGTTTACCTATAAACCAGCATTGAAATGTTTCATGCCACAAACCAAGTTTATGAATCTCCTCCCGGGTCTCCACCCCTATTTGGTTATGCTCCTCGTCAAATACTTTTAGTAGTTCTTGTTCCATATTAATACCTCTTCATTTATTTATTTTGAATAAGCTCTACGAAATTATTTAATTTTTCCAATGAAATAATGTTTTCGTTACACTTTTGACTATCCTGGCAAATATAATTCCCTCTCGTAATAAAGGCATCTTGTGTTACACCCTTGACCGATGAAGTAAACATTCCAATTTCTTCTGTGCGATTACATAATGCACAAATTCCTTTTTTGTTCGAAACTTTATAACCACCAGATATTCCGACTAATTTGTTTTTGTGTTCAACAACGAGAAATTTTTTATTGGACCCTTTATCTAACCAGCCTAAATAAGATATTTCCTTAAAATCAATACTTTCTAATGAAGGAACTTTGAGTTTCTTCGCCTTCGGAAAAATCTTTTTAATAGCAGTCTCGCTAATTTCTTTAAATGGAATGACATAGGGCTTTAGAGTTTCTAAAAATTCTTCGGCATCTAATTTTTCTTTTACTTCTACAATCGGATTCAATAGACTTTTTTGGTCTACTGTCATTTCCGCAAATAATCCGAATACCTTCTCGTATGATAATGCTTGTAAGGCATTTAAAACCGCACGATCGTTTACAGTGGCATGTCCATTTACCAATGTTTGCGCTTGTCTTTTTATAAAGTTATATTGATCACTTCTAATGAAAGGATTCATATATCCCTCTCCATTCATAATTATTTTCATTAGTCCAATTGTATCGAAAAGTAATTGCTTAATAAACGGATAAGATGATTAGGAATTGTTTTCACCATATAAATCATAAGAAAAACCGGTCAAAAAGACGCCCTGTCCCTGAAGATCAAAACCTGCTTCTATCGTTTTCGAAGGGCTTTGATTTCGCTTCTTTTGACTCCAGCGGGATGAGGGAGAAAGATGAAACATCACTACGTACCCGAAAGGGCGGTGATGGTTCATCGCTCCCCCCGCGGAACGCGTCCACCTAAAACGGAAATCATTCGTATTATTCATACTACTAAGTTCTATAAACCCAGTGTTCACGCTACATGTTTTTATACTTTCTTTTCTTTTAAAAAACTGGCAGCCCCTATAGGAGCTACCAGTGTATACTTATTACTTTGTATAAATAATTTTCTTAACAGTTTCGATAGAAAGATAATACTCTTTTGCAAGCTGCTCCATGGAAATCCCACTTCTATATGCTTCTTTTAGAGAATTATTTCGCTCATCAATCCGCTTTCTTTCCCCAGAAAGCGTTCCCCATTGTTTATAAGTTTTTCCCGGTTTTGGGATATAAATCGTTTCCCCTTGAATATACTTTTGAATTTCCTTCACTAGCTCCTCAGGTAAAACGGAAGTTGCTTTAATATATGTCATTTTACGCTCGCTCCTTATTTTTACTATCTAAATAAGGTGCAAAGCCAACATTATGAAATGGCGATAAAAATATTATAACTTCTCATACAAAGTATCGCCCTTTCATCTTTAGGCTTTGCATGAGGCGTTGCACTGTCTAGCAAGATCCTACTATTTGCCATTCCACTCACCTCCAAGTTCGCTATTTCCTATTTTAATACAAGTGAAAATTTTTCAGAACCAATAAATTGAAACTTTCATCAGGTTCTATTTTTTAGTTGTTCAAGTAATTGGCTAATCCTTTCCTTCTGGCTCGCTGTTTCTTCAGCTAAAGGTTCAATCTTATATTTTTCTTCTTTAATTGAAATATTAACTATATCTCCTTTTTTTACCTTATCATTTAGTTCAGAACTTTGGACAAGCAGGCTCTCAGTTTCATTTGGATATTTCAAAAAGACTGCATAGTCCCCTTCAAAACGGTCTAATGTATATTTATTCGAGTTCACTCACAATCTCTCCTTTGTTATTCAATAATGTGGCTGCGTCCCCATCATTTCTCCACATTTGTCCAGTCGTCCATTTCAGATAGCCTGAGCCCTCTTTTGCTTCTGAACCACTTGTTACATAAATCGTCTCCCCAGCCTGTAAGTTGATATTTGGAAACTTGAATATTTGATTGCCAATTACTGAAACTAATTGCCAGTCTTTTAAAATAATAGCAGTATCACCATAATTGGTAATCCCGACTATCTCACCTCGAAGATCTTTACTAGAAATGTTAATGCCTATTGCTGTATCAGCAATTTCAGATGGCTCCACACTTCCATTTGTTAATACGTTATAATCTTGCCCATCCGTTTCCACCACTATATTGCCAACTTCTGCAGTACCATATATTTGTGTTTTTATTTGTTCCAGTCTCGACATAACTTCCGCATCCGGATGACCATAGGAATTATCTTTACCATAACTTAAAATAGTAACCTTTGGATTTACTGCCTCGATAAACTCTTTTGAGCTACTCGTGTCTGAACCATGATGTCCAGCTTTCAAAACAGTTGCTTCTACGTTTGCGCGTTCTAATATTTCCTTTTCCACAACAGTATCAGCATCCCCCATCAATAAAAAGGAAATCTCCCCATAAGATATTTTTAATACAATAGATGCTTCATTATTATCATCTGAATCATCCCCTACATTTAAAACCTTAATATCTAGTTCATCATCTAATGAGATATTATCACCAATATTTGGCACGGTAAACGGTATAGCTTTATCTAATATAAGCTGTAGCATTTCCTCATATGTTTGAGAGGTATGTACCTTACCAGAATCCACAAAGTTTTTTATAGATATAGAGTTCAAAACGGAAATCAGTCCGCCGATATGGTCGGCATCAGGGTGAGTTGCCACTACATAATCTAGTTTTTCAACTCCCTGCTTTCGTAAGTAATCTACTACATCTTTTCCAGCTTTTTTTGTACTTCCATCGACTAGTAAATTTTTTCCGCTTGGAGATTGTACTAAAATAGAATCCCCTTGCCCTACGTCTAGAAAATGGACCTTCATCTCTTTACGAGCCTCGACTGGTACCTGAGAAGATTCTAATGTCTTGTTCGTTTGCTGATTTAGTGTACAACCACTAAGCAAAACTGCCATACATATACAAACTATCATTACTATCTTTCTCATATAAAACCTTCCTTTTCGTTGCTGTGTACCATTCTACCATAGGAAAACAAAATTCATATATTACAAATTCCCTTGACAGTTGATAACTATTCGCATAGAATAACTGTTTGTGAAAACTAACGTGGTTCGAGAACCTCCCACGTAAAAAAACTAAGGAGAAATGATAATGAAAACAAAGACTATTGCAGTAACTGGTGTAATTGCCGCTCTTTATGTTGCGGTATCTCTACTAGTGGCTCCTTTTGCATTTGGTGCAGTACAGTTTCGTATTGCAGAGATGTTTAATCACTTAATCGTATTTAATAAAAAATACTTTTTTGGAATTGTATTAGGAGTATTCATCACAAACATGTTCTCTCCAATGGCCGCTTACGACCTAACATTTGGAGTAGCTCATTCTATTATTACGCTATCACTAACGATTTTGGCAACTAAATATGTTAAAGGAAACATCGCTCGCATGGTTATTAATACAGTTCTCTTTACAATTACCATGTGTATTATCGCATTTGAATTAATGCTTGCGCTTGATTTCCCATTCTTCTATACATGGTTAACCGTTGCAGCTGGTGAATTCGCTGTACTGGCCGTCGGTATTCCGATTATTATTGCTTTAGATAGACGACTGAATTTCAAGACTCTAATCTAAATAATTCCACCCGATTCTAGTATTCTAGAACCGGGTGTTTTTTTATTCTTCTATTAAACCTTTCTCTACTAGAAAGTCTCGAGCAACATCCTCTGGTTTATCGCCATCTATATCTACTCTTGCATTCATCTTTAGCATATCTTCTTCAGATATTTGACCAGCCAACTCGTTTAGTGTATTTTCTAGTTCCGGGAATTTTTCTAATGCTTCCATACGCACGACTGGAGCTGCATCATACTTAGGGAAAAAGCCTAAATCATCCGTTGTCGTTAGCAAATCAAAACGCTCAATACGTCCATCAGTCGTAAATGCAGGTATCACATCGACGTCTCCATTTTTCAACGCTTCATACATCACATTTGGATCTAAACTTTGCGTTTCTGAAAATACAAATGGATACGTATTTATTAGATCGTCAAAGCCATCTCCTTTTCTTTCATAGAAAGCATGAGGTGCCCCAAATACCATATCACTAGTTTTAGAAGCCTCTACTAAATCAGAGTAAGTTTCTGCATTGTACCCATTATCCTTTGTATAAGCTAATGTATACGTATTTTCAAATCCAAGTGGGCTCAACCATGTAGCTTCAAACTGTTCCTCGTAGCCTTTTCTTACTTTTTCCAGCACACTATCTGAGCTTTCTCCCACCGCAGATTCCTCTTTCAAAACATCCTTTAAGCCCGTGCCAGTATACTCCACATATAGATCAATATCGCCTTTTTCCAAAGCAGGAGTCATAATTGCAACTTCTCCTAGACCTTCTTTATACTCCACATCAATATCTGTCTTTCCCTCAATATATTGTCCTAAAATCTGAGGAAGTATAAATTGTTCCGTCCATGGTTTCCCACTGATTACTAATGTTTCCTCTGAATCCGAGCAGGCACTTAAAAGCATTATTGCTGCAAGTCCCACTATCCCTATTAACTTTTTCATCCCATCATCCTCCAGTACTCATTCCTTTTGGTGTAGCTCTTTTCTCAATCCATTTCAATAGTAGATCGAATAGAATTGCTAATAATGCAACGGGTAATGCACCAGCTAAAACGAGCGAATTATTATAAGATTGCAATCCACGGTAAATTACATCCCCTAACCCACCTGCTCCAACAAATGTTGCCAGTGTAGCAATACCTACAGTCAGAACTGTAGCGGTTCGAATACCCGCCATTATAAACGGCAAAGCAAGCGGAAATTCAATCTGCCAAAGCAGCTGACTTTTCGTCATACCCATTCCTCTTCCAGCCTCTATCATCGATTCATCAATATTTGAAATCCCAGTATATGTATTACGTAATATTGGTAAAAGTGCATAAATGATCAGGGCGATTAAAGCTGTTTTAGCACCAATTCCTATTAGTGGAACGAGAAATCCGAATAATGCTAAACTAGGAATTGTCTGAAAGATCGCGGTGATTCCTATAACTGGCTCCGCTACTCTACGATATCTTGCAACTAATATCCCTAAAGGTAGGGCAATTGCAATCCCTACTGCTAAAGCTATAAAGGATAAGTAAATATGTTGCATAAATGCCTCTTGTATTAAATCTGAACGACTTTGAATCGTTTCTATAAAATTACTCACTTATAACACCTCTTCCTTTACAAGCATTGCTCGAAGAAGTATTGATTGGTTAACAAAGCCTAGCTCCTTATTACTTTGCATTACTAGCAGCCCTCTCGTACTTTCATTTTCCAGTAAAGCGATAGCTTCTTCCACTAACATAGAACCGTCAACCTCTAGATAATGAGATCCCCTTTCACCATCAAAAAATGAAGCGAAGTCCTGTAACTCTCTTTTGCCAACCGATTTTTTTCTATTGATACGTTCGATCCCAATAAAGTTTTTCACAAAGTCATTAATAGGGTTTTCTATTATCTCTGCTGGTGTTCCAACTTGCTCAATCATTCCATCTTTCATGACGACAATCATATCCGCAATCTTTAATGCCTCATCTATATCATGAGTAACAAAAATGATTGTTTTTTTTATTTTTTCCTGCAAATACTTTATCTCATATTGCAATTGTTCACGGCTTATCGGATCCAGTGCACTAAATGGTTCATCCATTAAAATAATATCCGGGTTCGCAGCAAGCGCCCGCACAACACCTATTCTTTGCTGCTGACCACCACTTAGCTCAAGTGGATATTTACGTAGAAATTGGTCGGGTTCAAGTCCAACCATCTTCATTAACTCATGAATTCGAGCTGTCGTCTTCTCCTTTGGCCATCCTTTCAAATTCGGTACAAGCGCAGCATTTTTTTCAATCGTCATATGAGGGAACAAGCCAATTCGTTGAATAACGTATCCAATCGTTTTACGTAGCTCAACGGGATCTATAGTGGATATTGCTTTATCCTCCACGTAAACTTCACCAGACGTAGGAGTTTCTAAGAGATTGATCAGTTTTAATAGGGTAGTTTTACCGCAACCACTCGGTCCAATAATGACCACTAATCGCTCTTTCGGAATTGTTAAAGAGACATCCCTCAAAGCATTCGTTCCATCAGGATATACTTTCATAATATTTTCAAAACGAATCAAATCACTGGCCTCCTTTCTTCTACTATATTTAGTTTCTACTATATTTACCCTAAAAAGTTTATGATAAAGCCTTTTATCCGATCTATTTCGTGAAAAATTTTGGAGTTTGTGGAAATCATCGTTTATGTTGTGCTCTCTCGTATAGGGAACTTGCTCTCTTGTATAGCTACTGGTGGCTCTCGTTTAGAACTCGGCGGCTCTCGTTTAGAACAATTTCTCTCTCGTATAGGGGCTGATCGCTCTCGCATAGCACAGGCTCTCTCGTTTTGACCTCGGTGGCTCTCGTTTAGAACAATTTCTCTCTCGCATAGGGGCTGATCGCTCTCGCATAGCACAGGCTCTCTCGTTTTGACCTCGGTCGCTCTCGTTCAGAACAATTTCTCTCTCGTATAAGGGCTGATCTCTCTCGCATATTGCAGGCTCTCTCGTTTAGACCTCGGTGGCTCTCGTATAGAACAATTTCTCTCTCGTATAGGGGCTGATCTCTCTCACATAGCACAGGCTCTCTCGTTTTGACCTCGGCGGCTCTCGTATAGAACAGTTTCTCTCTCGTATAGAGGCTGATCTCTCTCGCATAGAACAGACTCTCTCGTTTAGACCTTGGCGGCTCTCGTTTAGAACAGTCAAAAGTATCTACTTTCACTTCCAAATGTACGCATGCAAAAACCGCCTCCTTCAGGAAGCGGCTCACTCTGTTATTATTCTTTTACAAACTCGATGGTGCTACGTACTGTGTCGATCGGACGCACTAGTCCTTCGATTTGTTCTCGTTTTGGTTCTAAGAAAGGAGGCAATGATAGTTTTTCTCCTAGAGTTTCATATGGTTCGTCTCCCATAAATCCTGGACCATCTGTTGCAAATTCAAATAGGATTCCGTTTGCAACTCTCGAATACAATGATTGAAAAAAGAAACGATCGACGAATCCTGATGTCTGGAAGCCGAAGCTTTCCATACGATGTGTCCATTCATCTAGCACTGCTCTATCTTCAACTCGGAAAGCAGCATGGTGAACTGTTCCAAAACCTTGACGACCTGGTGGAAGAATGATATTTTTTTCCACAATAACCTGTGCACCATTACCACCTTCACCTACTTCAAATAAGTGAAATGCTCCGTTCTGTCCAATTTCTTTAAATAATAGAACCTTTTCAAGCACTTCTTTCATATAATCAAATTCTGCAATACGAATAGTAATCGGACCTAGACCGGTAATAGCATACTCTAGTGGAATCGGACCTTTTTGCCATGGTGTACCTGCTGCAACACCTTTATTGTTTTCGTCTGACACTAGTTGATAATGTTGATCATCGAAATCTACAAATGACAATACTTTAGTTCCGAATTGCTCTTGGATTCCAGTATGCTTCACATCTAGTCGATCAAAACGTTTTACCCAGTAATCTAAAGCCGCGTCAGTCGGTACACGGAAGCCCGTACGGTATATTTCATTTGTACCATGCGTCCCCTTTGGAATGTTTGGAAAATCGAAGAACGTCATATCCGTTCCAGCTCCCCCAACATCATCTGCAAAAAACAAATGATAGGTTTGAATATCATCCTGGTTGACTGTTTTCTTAACGAGTCGCATGCCTAATACATAAGTGAAAAATTTGTAATTTTCTTCAGCACTGCTTGTAATTGCAGTAACATGGTGCATACCTTTTAAGTGATTCATATATATTCCTCCAATATTTTGTCTTTAATTTAATTATCTTCAATTCGAAGTAATTTTATCATGAATAAAAAAACATGTCAACAACTCCATTCTTCCACCAAATTACAAAAGAAAACCACCTATTAGAGTAATTTTTCACAAATAAAAAAACTGTCCCAGTTAAGACAGTTTCTACTTGCTGCTGAAAATACGTATCATACTTATTAAACATTCTTAATCACAAATGCAATTACTATCTTTGTTTTCATATTTAGTAATCGTAATCATTGTCTTTCTCAGTGGATTTATTTATGATCTACAAACATATTTAATAATATAACACCAAATATATTATTTTTATAAGCTACCCATTTCTCTCTTTTCAATAAAATCTTCTTCCCATACTTCTTTCTTATCTGTAACTAAAAGATATTGGAATCTTGCAAATAGCTCTTGAATCTCTTTCTGCTCATTTATAATGGTCATACTTTTATTGTATTCTTTTTCATCTGCATATCTAGAAATTTCTATCCATTTTGTTTCATCATCTTTGCTATTGATTTACATTGTATGAAAATTTAAATATTTGCTATAGATTTCTGAGGCTTTTTCTTGAATACTTAAATATTCTTCAACCTTATCTTGTTGTATATGGTACTGATAGATTTTAACAAACATATTTACTCTCCTTTTTTGTCTAAACCTCTTCCTCTAGTCAAACCAGGAATATGTCGTTCAATTCCAATGTTTTGCACCAGTCCTTGTTCTACCTTTCCACCCCATCTTCTTTAATTCCTTGGTGATTAACATATTAAAAAAACCATGACCAACTAAAACGATTGATTTATGTTCATTCGTGTGATCAATTAATTGCTGCGCGGCCTTCTTTGCCCTTAATCTCGCCTGACTCAAAGATTCACATTGATTAGAATAGCCGCTAAACCATAGCAATCTTAAAATAACTGCCCATGTATTTGGCTTTAATTTTATATTTAATAATATTCTTGGACTAGCGGGTAACTCGGTTTCTCGAAACAAGGAGTCAGAAATGGTTTTTGTTTTTGAATTTAATAATTTTGCTGAAACAACAGATCTTTTCAAATCACTTGTAATTACAAGCTTCGCAGCTGTTACTTTTTCGATTGTCCCTACAGGATAGACCGACTCTTCAAATACTCCATTAAAATCATATTTTTCAACCCACTTCTTAAAGTCTGCAAAAGCTATTCTATCATTTTCTATTAATTGTGATTTACCGTGCCTTATCAATGAAATCTCCATTTCATACTCCTTAATTATTATAATAAGAAAAAGAGCTATCTAAGTAGCTTAAAAGTTATTAAGTATACAAAATATTGAGTAGAACCCTATGTATTTCTCCATACAGTTGCATATTTCTTTTGATATTTACTGTCTTCTTCTGTTGCAATGAGATCAAGTGAGGTTTGTTTTATTTCTTCTTGTTTTGTCTCATCATATAGATTTCTAAGACCTTGAATAATATCAAATCGGATCAATGTGTAATTTTTTTCTTCGGCGCAGTTTCTAAAGCGATCAGTCAAGTGATTAATAAGCAGCTCTTTTTGTTCAACTCCTGCTAAACCTACTCTCCATATGGATTGCAAACTATGTCTTGCAGTAACAAACTTAGGGTCTTTTGTCACTTTCCACAATGAAGAAAAATCATTAAGCATTCTCTTCTCAGGGTCGCTTATTGCTAAATGAGAAAGAAATTGTGCTGCAAGTGATCTTTTATGATTGTCTCGATTGTTTAAGTCTTGTAATAATTTATCCCAAACCTCATATGCCCAGTCTACTTCTTTTTCTGTAACCGCCAATAAACTTTTGTATGCTTCATATTTCATTTCTTTGATTGGTGATTTTAAATCGTCAAAATACCTTTGAATCTGTGCTTCCATTTTATCAGCTCCTAAAAGGGTAGTGTATGTATTTTACTATAGCACTTATCTAATTTTTAGTTATATTTTTCATTGTCTCCTATTTCTAACAACAAGTACTCGGTTAAAATAATCTCCCGTGTTCACCAACTAATAGTTTGTAATCGACTGTTTAAGGGAAAGCACTTACAAAGAGATTAATAGGGGGAAGAAAAATGGCTAAAAAGAAAAGGAAGCCATGGAGCAAAAAGAAGAGAATCGTGATGGGTTCACTAGGAGTATTTGTACTTTTCTATATTGCAGTTATATTATGGCATACATATAAGCCTTTACCAGAAGGCGTTTCCTTTAAAGGGGAAATACATAATACAGATTCAGTTGAGATGATTACTGACTTAACCTTTGCACAGGACAGAAAAGGAACTGGCATGGTACACGAAAACTATATATTTGACGAAGTTTATAACATGATTGAGGAAGCGGAAGATTTTGTCGTAGTAGATTTTTTCTTGGTTGATGGTTTTTACGATGAAAAGGAAGATTTCCCGAAGATTGCAGATACTTTGTCAATTACATTAGCTCAAAAAAAGAGAAATCATCCGGATATGCCTGTTATATTTATCACGGATCCACTGAACAAGGGTTATGGGTCCTTTGAAAGTAAATGGTTTAAGAAAATGAGAGAAGCTGGCGTAGAGATTGTTTACACCGATCTAGACCAATTGCGCGATTCTACCCCTATCTATTCGGGTATTTATCGTACTTTTTTCCAATGGTTTGACTTTGGAGGCGAGGGTTGGATTGCGAATGCGATGGCAAGTGAGGCACCCAAGATGACCGTGGCCTCGTATTTGACATTACTCAATGTGAAAGCAAATCATCGGAAGGCAGTAGTAACGGAGAAAGAAGCGATGGTGACTTCTTCTAACCCTCATGATGCAAGTGGTTTTCATGGAAATGTTGCTTTGAAAGTAACTGGTCCTATCTTAAATGATATTTTAGAATCGGAGGAAGCTGTTTCTTTGTTTTCCGGAGGACCTAAATTACCCCGGGTTGATACGAAAGAATCTGGCGGGCAATATCAAGTTCAGTATTTAACAGAGAAGAAAATCCTAGATGTGTTACTTGCGGACTTAGCAGCAACAAAAAAAGGGGATAAAATTTGGCTCGGTATGTTCTTTGTAGCTAAAAGAGATATTGTCAATGCACTCATAGACGCAGCAAATCGTGGTGTTGAAGTTAATATGATTCTCGATCCAAACGAAAACTCCTTCGGTCAGCAGAAGTCTGGACTTCCGAATCGTCCAGTCGTGCAGGAAATGGTCGAGGACACAAAAGGTAAGTTAAATATACGTTGGTACAATACCGTTATCGGTCAATACCATACAAAAGCAATTTGGATTCAATCAGACGAGCAAACAATTATTTCAAGTGGTTCCTCGAATTATACTGAACGAACATTAGATGATTATAATCTAGAAAATAACTTAAGGGTAATTGCACCAAATGATAGTGAGTTAGTAGTCAAAATGGAAACTTATTTTGAACGACTTTGGAACAATGAAGATGCTATGTACACGGTAGAATTGGAAGAGTTCCAAGACAACTTTACTTGGTGGCAGCGATGGATTTATACATTGCAAAAGTTTATGAAAGTGACTACTTATTAAGTAAACAGAAGTATATCCTGTATATAAAGACGTAAAAAAAACGCTGAGTATATTCAGCGTTTCAGAGGTTCGACTACTGGATATATGAATGAAAAATCTATGGTAGCTTCAAGCTTTTGTACAAGATGATCTTGTGGTACAAGTTCATCAATCGTAATCATCTCTATTTGATCGCGTTCAACGTTTTGATTTTTAGTCATCATATCCATTCACCTCAATGTTTATTTAGAAAGTAGTTGATTGTAGTGTAGGCGGCGACTCCTGCGGGAACAGCCCGAGTCTTGAGACCCCGCAGGAGCTTGCGACGAGGAGGCTTGAGCCGGGCCCGCGGAAAGCGTCCGCCGAAACGAAAATCAACTAACCCTAATTCGAAAAATACTAATTCTATTTTAAAAGAAAAAAGACTGTAGTTAAACTCTAAATTTCTCGAGTTTGTCTACAGTCTGAAACGCTGAGTATATTCAGCGTTTTATTTCTCTTTATGGAAACTAAGCCATTGATAATTTTGTTATCTAATCCTATTATTTTTGAGCTTCTTCTTCACTTTTGTATTCTAAAATGTCTCCAGGCTGACAGTCCAAAGCCTTACAAATTGCCTCTAAAGTTGATAATCGAATTGCTTTCGCTTTTCCGTTTTTCAATATAGAAAGATTAGCCATTGTTATTCCAACTTTCTCAGAGAGTTCCGTAACGCTCATCTTCCTTACAGCTAGCATCACATCAATATTAATTATTATTCCCATTTTATTCACCTCAGACCGTTAAATCATTTTCAGACTTTATATTAATCGCTTCTTGTAAAAGTCTTTGGAGAACGGCTGCAAAGACTGCAATCATAATCGGAGCAAAAACAAAGAGCATTCCAATCAATACTACACCTGGCGCATCGTCTAACTGCGCAAATATAAAGAAGAATGGCATACCAGCCACATATAGACCACTGATTATAATTGCACAATATTTAATAATTTTTAAAGCTTTTACAGACACTTCCGAAAACGCTTTACTCTTATCAATATAACTTAAAAGTTTAAAAGCTTGATACAATGCAGCGAAAAATGGTACCACGGATACATACATAACTATTAAAATGCCGTATAGTACATAAGTGAACTCCGAATTACTTTCAGCTGCCTCTTTAGCTAATAAAGGCAACCCAAATATACATATAGCAAGAACTGGAGTCCCAATAAGAAAAACAGCTATCTTTAAAAAGATTGTTGAACCTTGTTTCATGAAAAGCACCTCACTCATTTGTTGTTAATTTTACTTTAACATACGTTTTATCGATTTACAATAAAACATTGTTGTAATTTAACATACTATTATTGTTAAATAAATTTTGTTCGTTTTTTTAAAAAGAAAAAAAGCATTTCTAATTTACAAGAAATGCTCTAAAACATAAATTATTCAATTTATAACTTGTACAAATCTATCCTCAAATGCGTCTCCACTTAGTTAGTGTTGAAATACTACTGTTAATGAAGTAAGGAAAACTATTAATCCACTATTTCAATCATAGTTCATTTTCACATTGTCTGTCGGGAAACATAATCGCTATAAGCTGATAAAACAGCATTCCAAATGTCATCATTAGTTTGCAATTTACTACGACTTATTTTAATTTTTTTTTTATTAATTCCTCCTCATCCTGTCACACTACCTCAGAGCTTTTTTCAAGTTTCAACAATATGCTTTATATGTAAAGGTAACTCGCTCATTTTCTCCTTCAGAAACTCTGGATATAGATTTATTAATTTTATTTCGTCCAACGTTTTCCAATAATAAGTATGTATTTTCCCGTTCTCATCTACTATAAATTCACTGCCTTTTTTAAGGATTTCCTCATCTATAAGCTCTAGCAAATAAAAAAAGCAAACTTCATGAAATTGCTCATGTAATTTATCTTCTTTGAAAAAGTTTTCATTAACCCAAAGCATCCGGCTTACCTTCACTTCTATTCCGAGTTCTTCTTTTATTTCACGCTTTACGGCATCTTCGCTTTTTTCGTTCATCTTGATCCGACCACCTGGTACATAATAATAAGCTTGGCCTTTGTCTTGCATAACTAGCAGTTTCTCATCGTGTACCACCAATCCTGCAACACGATAATTAAATCTTCCCTCCGTAGTCTTAAACGATATATCCATTAGTAGTTTCCTCCTCGTACCAGCCTTTGCAAACATCTACCCACTCAGCCGCTTTTGCAAAGATAAAAAGTTCTTCACATGAAAGCTCAATTGCACTATTACTGCTCCCACAAGCCGGAAAAACCGTCTCAAAACGTTTTAATGACTCATCTAGATAGACGTTAATATGTGCTGGGATGCCAAATGGACAAACTCCTCCAACTGCATGTCCTACCTGCTCTAATACTTCTTCTGGAGATAGCATTTTTGCTTTTACACCGAATACACTTTTAAATTTTGCATTATCAATTTTTGTATCACCAGCAGCTACTATGAGAATACAGCCATCCTCCATTTTAAACGATAGTGTTTTAGCTATCCTAGCAGATTCCACATTCAATGCCGCAGCCGCTAATTCTACGGTGGCACTAGACGCCTCATATTCTTGTATTTGGTTTTCCATTCCAAACTCTTTAAAATACTCTTTTACTAGTTCAATTGCCATTGCCTAATCCCTCGTTATTCTTTCGTCGTATTTTTCTGACTAATACATCTATTCTACTTGTTTTCATAGAAATTTGCCTAGCCTAAAATAAATTTGCAACTCAACCTTGTCGTCACATAAAAAAAACAAGTAATAGCATCTCCTCCTATTACTTGCTTTATAGTTATACAGTTGGTTGTTTGGATTTCTTTCGCATGGACTGCGGAATATATACGCAGTATGGTTCGCTTTCCATATAATCTCCTGTTACATTGTATGCTCTGGATCTGGATCCTCCGCACACTTTATTGAACTCACAAACTCCACATTTCCCTTTATATTTATCAGGACTGCGAAGGTTTCGGAAAACTTCTGAGTCACGGTAAATTTCTGCTAATGGTGTTTGACGGACATTACCAGCTTTTATCGGAAGTAGTCCACTTGGAAACACATCACCTGTATGCGAGATAAAGACAAAGCCATTTCCGTCATTTACTCCTTTTGGTGCTCGTCCTAAACCATCAATTTTACCGGTATCTCCCATTGTCAATGTATCTTCATAGAGGATATGCTCTTTATCACTCAATCCTTTTTGTTCCCGTAATTTTTGTTGAATAACCACTCGGCGATAATGCTGTGCTGCAGTTGTTTTAATATCAAACGGTACACGTTTGGAAAGATCATACAGCCATCTAAATACTTTTTCATGTTCTGCTGGTGAAATCATGTCTGTTTCTTTCCCACGACCAGTTGGAACTAAGAAGAACACACTCCATAATACACAGTTAAGCTTCTCTACCATTTCTGCTAACTCATCCAAGTATTCATAGTTATATCTCGAAATAACTGTATTAATCTGTAAAGGCATTCCTAATTCATTTAAATATTCGATAGCCTTTATCGTCAAATCAAACGAACCAGTCGTTCCCCTAAAGTGATCATGTACTTCTGCAGAATGCCCATCAATACTAAAAGCCCACCTAGCTAGCCCAATATCTTTTGCCTTTTGCATTGCTTCTTTTGTCACATTTGGAGTAGCAGATGGAGTCATAGATACACGGATACCCTTTTTAATAGCATACTCGGCAATATCAAATACATCTGGTCGTTCCAACGGATCCCCACCTGTAAATACAAGTAAGGGATTTTCCATTTCATAAATATCATCTATTAATTTTTTACCTTCATCAAACGTTAACTCCAATGGATGTCTATGATGCTGAGCCTCTGCACGACAATGCAGACAATGAAGCTGACATGCACGGGTTAACTCCCAAATAACAATAAATGGATTTTTATTATAATCTCGTGAAAACATACTTATTCCCTCCTAATTTGTTTCCTAAAATGACCGTAAGTTAACTTATACTTGGATTTTAACATTTTCACTTTTAATCCGAAGTGATATTATTCACATAAAAAATAGGAAGATATGACAAATAATAAACAAAAAGATCCCGAAATAGCTCTCTCTAGGATCTTTACGTGAAATATTATTTTTTACCGATAGCAACTCGCCAATGATTAGGGCCGTTTTCAATATATTCCCATGTGTATGTGTCTTCACGTTCTATCATAAATTGATAAAGCAATGGTTTTGGATCATGGTCATTTGAAAGTTCTAAAAACTCGCCTGACTGTAAAGCATCAAACGCTTCAAATATTCTAGGATGACGAATTCTTGGTTCAATATCAGGTGCGTTTAGTTTTACTGCAAATTGAATATTACTCATTTTGGTTTCCCTCCATTATTTTTGCTTCTGTTCCTATCATAAGGCTTGCCATTTTAAACTGAAGTGAGAAAAAACACATTGACCCTATGATTTTAATCACATCTCAGGTTCTCCAAAGAAAAACTTTTGATGGTACAATGAAAAGGACAGTCTAAAGAGAAAGGATGAGCTATATGAATGCAGAATCGATACAGGCACTTCTACAACGTTTTTCCTTATTTAAAGATTTGACCAATACAGAAATAGAACCAATACTTGATTTGGCAAAAAATCGATTTTATCGCCAAGGTACTCATATTTTTATGCAAGATGATCCACTAACTAATGTTTATTTTGTTCATCAGGGGCAAATAAAAATATATCGTACGGACATGCAAGGAAAAGAACAAATCATCAATGTTCTTGGGGAGGGTGAAATGTTTCCTCATATGGGATTCTTTCGCAAAGGTACCTACCCCGCTCATGCAGAGGTGTCAGAGGATGCGGTTTTAATATATATACCAATTCAATTGTTCGAGCAATTCCTAAAAACTAATCCAGAAATTTGTGTGAAGATTTTCCGAATACTCGGAGACAAAATCGTAGACCTACAAAATCGGTTGGAAGAGAAAATTTTGCATAATACATACGAGCAAATTATTTTACTATTAATACGCTTAGTAAAAAGTCATGGGAAGAAATACGATGACAATCACTATATCTTCACAACGCAGTTCACAAATCGAGATTTAGCTAATATGATCGGTTCGAGCCGTGAAACAGTTAGCAGAACGCTCACTTCTTTAAAAAAGTCAAAACTAATAAGCGCTGATCCAGCAGGCAATATTATTTTGAATATAGATAAGTTAAAAGATGAATTGTTTTAAAGAGAAAAAAAGGCAACCAAATTAATTGGATGCCTTTTTATTACAATAGAAATTTACATATTAAAAAAATAATACTTTTGAAATTAACAACAATATAATGATTGATGAAATAGATCTGATCCAAATAACTTTTTTACTAACGCCAGCTTTATTTTCCAGATAATTTATATAAGAAAAAGTAAGAATAAATCCAAAGAAAGGTAGCAAATAACCAGAAGTAACTTCAATAGTTTCATAATATTTGATAATAGTTACTGTTAAAAGAATCAGACCTAATGCACCTATACAAGTATGAAAATATAAAGTGAACTTATTGTCCTCCTCCAATTTCTCTCCTCCATCTAATAGCTCAAACTATTTTTTTGTAGCTTTAATAATCATAGTAGTCGGGAATCTTTTTGCTTTGTACAAAGAATAATATCGATCAGATACTTCTTCTGGAACTGATTCATAATTAACTGATACATCACTTTCAATTACAGAGTCTATTGTGAATTCTACTTTTATCAATTCATTAATATATGTACTGAGCTTTCTTTTAGGAATTACCATCGGAGCATCTTCACCTTTGAAGTTAGGATATGTTGTGATCCCTTCCTCCTGATATGAACCATTAAGACTTAGTTGCCCATTTTGACTGGCTATATGAGGATATAACGGATGATCCCAACTAAATACAAAGCTTCCTCCTTGCTTCAAATAGGAATAAATTAATCTAAAGGTAGTAGTCAAATCAGTAGTCCATCCAATAGCATAAATAGAATATACACAGTCAAAATACAATTTCGGTAATCCAATATCAACTTCCATTGGTGAACAGAATAAATGAGTTTCTACATCTTTTAGCGTTTCTTCGGCAGTCTTAATCTGCTTCTCAGAAAGATCAACTCCCCATAGTTCGCTAGCACCCCTGTTCGCCATATACAATAATGAGTGTCCGCTTCCGCAACCAATATCCAGTACTTTCTTGTTTGCTATATCTTTTAATAAGCTTAGTTCTTCTTCAGTTTGCGCAAAGGGACCATAATTAGGCAAAGCATCTACTCCATTAAAATGGTGAGCTACCACATCCCAACTTTGCTTGTTTTGTTTTAAGATTTCAGTAGTCATAATTTCCTCCCTCTCAATTATTTTGCATGTTCTTCATTTAATTTTTTAATAAGATCCATAGCCTGATCAATATGATTAACATCAAATATCTCTACTTTAAGATCGTGCATTTTCTTCACTTCATTAGCTTCCTCTGCGTTCTCACTAGGAATAATCATATACGGGTATGCATGTTCAGCTGCTATCAATACTTTTTCTTTAATCATGCCAATTGCCTTCACATCTCCTGAAGCGCTTAAAGCACCTGTCACCCCAAAAGTTAAATCATTTTCTAGTTTTCCTTCTCCAATCAAACCTGACAGTGCTAATCCAAGTCCCACACTATCACCAGAAATATCATTTCTATTTAAAACGTCATCGATACTATCCGTTTTAGCCACAAGATAACTAGTTACATTATCTCTCATAATAGTGAAATCATCTTTTTGAATTTTTAACCATCGAAGGATCTCACTATTTTTACTGTGGTAACGAATTTTATTGGTAACTTTATGTAAGTCTATGATGTCTAAGTTATCTTGTTGTAGTCCTTCCATGATAAGATCCTTATCTTCTAGGTATCCAATTTCAAAAGTAGTTACAAGCATTAAATGGATTCCTGAATTGTCGAAGGCTTCTATCGGTTCAGCATGACAACTAGCTGTATATGTATTAGATTCGTACCATAATAGTGGAGTTTCAAAGCACAATATCCCCCCCAGGATTAGTACAATCCAGCTTAACTTTCGTACCCTTTTTCTATCATTTCGATATACAATTAAAGGAATTAAGATTATTGCAAATGCAACTAGCATTACTCCTATAAAAACAAAACCATTTATGAGATCATTATTATAGGCAGCTAACAAAATAGAATAAAAAATAATGAGGGCAATAACCATAAATAGAAAAGGTAAATTTCTCTTTACTACATTCAAACTCGCATCTCCTTTCGTCATTACAGGAACAAGAAATATTATGCTCCCATAACTACTTCGACATCAAATCATTAAACCCTTCATATTCCTTTATCTACTAAATTGAGAAATAAATGCTCCTGAATGTTCAGTTCATAGGAATGTACTTTCAGGTCATACTTGGCATTTTTAAATCATTCAGCCTATATCAATTTTTTCTTTATCTACTCTATTAAAACAAAAATAACTTATAACATCCTCACCATTCATGACAACAAATATGGACTCCCCTCTGCTTTTACTAGTTCATTTCTTTTATTACATTCTACTAAGACCATCTAATACCTTCCTTAATAATAAAATATATACTCGCAGAATTAGGCTTTTTGCATAAAGTGATGTACGTCACTACGTTTGTAATTGAAAACGATTATCATATAGATAACAATAAAAAGGTGGGATACTTATGTATTTGCAAACGATTGTAGAGTTAGACGTTAGAGAGGATTTATTACTAAAAAAAGAGCCTTTTGACAAGATCATGGGAGCAATTAAACAGTTGGAGCCCGGTCAAGCTTTAGTACTACATGCACCATTCAACCCGTTACCATTGCACAAGCTATTAAGTAAAAAAGGATTCATTTACGAAGTGATTAAGTTAGAGAAAAAACATTGGCAGGTTACTTATATACAGAAAGAAGTGGAGAACAGTGATTCTTGATAATCGCGGGTTAGAACCTCCACATCCAATGATGCGCACATTAACAAAGCTAGAAAACATGGATGCTGGTGAAACAATTACCATTATAAACGACCGTAGACCCATGTTTTTATACGAAGAGTTAAATGGGCTTGGTTATTTGCATAATACCGAAGCTCTTGAAGATGGTAGCTTTAAAATTACAATTACAAAGTCTGGTGAGTAATTTGAATTCTACAAGTTTAAAATCCGACACAAATATTAAACTTCCATTAGCGTTTATCTTATATGCGTTAATAGCTTTTGTTGTAGCACAGGGTGTTCTTTTACTGAATAGTGATTTGTTAGTATCAAGTCAATTTCGACTTCCAAGTTTGTGGATGGGCGCACATTTCCTATTGCTCGGCTTTGCAGTAATGATAGCTATGGGGGCAATGTATCAGTTAGTTCCCGTTGCATTTTTAACCCCAATTTGGAATCAAAAATTGGGATATCTCCAATTTATAATTACAGTTGTTGGAATAACTAGCCTTACCCTCCTTCTTGGATTTCAGCCTAGCCACGCATTTTATGGAGGGATTCTGACAATCATTGGCATTACCTTATTCATCTTCCAAATGGCAATGACTATAGGTAAACAGAAAAAGCGAAATATGATTTCACTTTTTGTTATTGCGGCTATTTCGAGTTTTGCACTCACTATCTTGGCAGGGTTTTTACTAGCTTGGAATATTGCTTACGGAGGAATAGAAAGTCACAATACAATTCTCTATTCCCATATAACGTTAGGTGTAGCTGGATGGTTTACACTTTTAATATTCGGTTTTTCTTATAAATTAGTGCCTATGTTCAGCCTATCACATGGGTTTTCATTGAAATGGACCAGCCTTTCCTTCTCAACTTATGTATTCGGATTACTTATACTCATCGTTTCCTTTTGGGTTGAGTTTGCTGCACTAACTAAAATTGGTTGGCTATTTCTTTTTGTAGGGTTTTGCTTTTTTGTATTAGATATGAGAGAAATTCTACATAAAAGCTTAAAGAAAAAACTAGATAAGCCTTTTGTGTTTTCGATTATTGCGATAGGGAACGGTTTAGTAACACATTTTCTTGCTTTAATACTCAGTCTGATAGGAATAAACGATCCGTCTATTTGGAGCTGGCTAATATTTCTATACGTAATGAGCTGGATTATATTTAGTATTTTAGGATATTTGTATAAAATTGTACCGTTTCTTTGGTGGACACATAAATACGCAGATAAAATCGGTAAAGAAAAAGTTCCGACAATGAAGGATATGATTGACGAAAAGATGAGCGTCGTATTATTTAGTTTGTTTGTAGTTAGTATTAGCGGATTGACTGCCGGAGCATTATTACAAATCAGTTTAGTCGTTTTGACTTTCCAAGTGTTACTGACTGCAACATCCTTTTTCTATGCAATTTCCATCATTCGTATTCTATTTAAATAGTAAGGAAGGGAGTTCTTAGTATGTCTTATGAGGAAATAGTAGAACAATCATTATATGATGTAGTCGATCCAGAATTAGGGATTAATATTGTGGATTTAGGGCTAGTTTACGAAGTAAGTTCTGATGAAAATAACAATGTGATAATTACTATGACGCTCACTACCCCTGGTTGTCCAATGCATGACAGTATTACCAATGGGGTTAAGCACCGAGTTAGTCATCTAGAGGATATTGGAGAAGTTGAAGTAAATCTTGTTTGGGAGCCAGAATGGAGTCCAACTAATATGAGTGACCGAGCGAAGGAGCTGTTGTAAAGGTAGTTTGATAAGACTTGTTCTTGATGAGCAAGTCTTTTTTTGTGCTTGAATAAAATGAATTAAAGTGGATGAATCGCAAGTCCATACGGAAGCACAACAGGGTTCTTAGACGCTAGGCTCTCTCGTACCTTGATCTCTCTCGTAAAGCTCATAATCTCTCTCACATAAACCCTAATGCCTCTCGTATACGATTGGCTCTCTCGTATAAACCCCGATGTCTCTCGTATGCGATTGGCTCTCTCGTAAAGCTCATAATCTCTCTCGCATAAACCCTAATGCCTCTCGTATGCGATTAGCTCTCTCGTAAAGCCCATAATCTCTCTCGCATAAAGCCCGATGTCTTTCGTATACGATTAGCTCTCTCGTAAAGCCCATGATCTCTCTCGCATAAACCCCGATGTCTCTCGTATGCGATTAGCTCTCTCGTAAAGCCCATAATCTCTCTCGCATAAGCCCCGATCTCTCTCGTATACGATTAGCTCTCTCGTAAAACCCTTGATCTCTCTCGCAAAGCTCATAATCTCTCTCGCATAAACCCCGATGTCTCTCGTATGCGGTTAGCTCTCTCGTAAAGCCCATAATCTCTCTCGCATAACGCCCGATGTCTTTCGTATACGATTAGCTCTCTCGTAAAGCCCATGATCTCTCTCGCATAAACCCCGATGTCTCTCGTATGCGATTAGCTCTCTCGTAAAGCCCATAATCTCTCTCGCATAAGCCCCGATCTCTCTCGGATAGCTCACAAGCTCTCTCGAATACCAATACAATATAAAAAGTGGACAATTCGATAAACAAATCGTCCACGTTTTTATTCATAATCTAAAGGGTCAATTATTAGAGTTGAGATGAAGTAAATCATAATACTGACTGCAAAAAATACAAAACCCCAGCCTAGTGTCTTTTGTTCGATGATTAAATAATTATTGCATAGCTGAACGGGTGATGCGATGTATAACCATGCCATGACTCCGAAAATTACACTTACCAAAACATACATAATATTTTTTCCTATATTGCTTAGTTTTCCCCAGCTATCTCGCAATGGAACTCCAGCAAAAAATGGTAAGCTTATAAATTTAAATAGCTCGACTGCGGGTATCGACAGTGCTTCATCCATTGTTCTCGGAAGCAGCCAGTATCCGAGTATCACCATAAACAATAGAATACCCGGTACACCATTGCTATTCCATTTTTCAAATAATCTACGAAATCGTGTTTGAAAAAATGGAGCCATCAGTACACCAACGACAACAAGCAACGTCATCTGCATATGCATATGAATAGCCATAACTGATTCTGCTAAATTGGCAACAGGCGGTAGCATTAAGAAAATATATAGGACTAGTCCGTATTTCAAGCTACTCCCCCACTTTCGAATCGAGAATGGAATTTACTTTATTCGCTGCAATTTCGACTTTTTCATAGTCCATAACTTCTATTAAAATACCATTTGGATCTACTAAATAGAATGCCGAATTATGCTGGAAGTTGCCATTTTCATCAGGGATAACAGTCACTCCAAATTCTTTCAGTAATCCTTCTAACTCTCGTTGGTCTGAGATTCTCGCCATTCTCCATGTTTCACCATCGCTATCAAAATAATAGCGATACTTCTCAAGAGTTGCCGGATCATCATTCTTTGGATCAAAGCTAATACTTAAAAAGACGATATCCTTACCTATATACTTGGGTTGAATTTGCTTATAAACCTCAGCTAAATTGAATTCTAATTGTGGACAAACGTCCGAGCAGGCAGTATATATAAATGTCAGCATCACATATTTTCCCTCGAACTCTGAAAAGGAATAGACTCTTTCTTTACTATCCTCTAGTGTGACTCCAGGAAAAACTGGGTTTTCCTCCATTAATTTATTCACCCGAGCAGTTTCCACTGTATATGCAGTAAATCCGTCTGTTCCGATATAAAATAAAATTGCTCCGAATAATAGGACAACAAGGATTGCTATTGAATTGTATTGTTTGTTCTTCATAACAATCACAACCTCATGTTTTATTAAAGAAAAAGATAGCCTTCAAAGACTATCTCCACTTCTTTTTACCAAGTTCTAAATGGTGGTGAGCCTGGTGGTGCGTTTACGATCATATCGACAACTGGTATTACGTATGCCATGGAAACTATTAAAATCATTAGGACAATCCATAATGTCCAACGTTCTGTCCATTTCGGTGTTGGCGCAGCATTTTCCTCTGGCTCCGCGATTTGGAATTCCGTTTGTCCTTTTGGTGCAAAGAACATTAGATTGAATGCGATGTAGACCATTAGCACGACACCAACCATTAACAATGTACCACCAACTGCTAGCAGCAACAGGTAAGGATCCCATCCTAATGCTGTCGCATTATCTCCATAAGTTGTATAAGAAGTTCTTCTTGGAGAACCAAATAGGCCAACATAGTGCATAGCCCCAGACATTAGTGCCATACCCATTGTCCAAACTAATGTTTGAATAATCCCTAATTTATTTATTCGAGGAGTTAGAATACGTCCGGTTAAATGAGGTATCAACCAGTAAGCAACTCCAAAGAATGATAATACAACTGTAACGCCTAGAGTTAAGTGGAAGTGACCTACAACCCACATTGAATTGTGTACAACGGTGTTCAGTTGGTTATTTGTTTGTGCGATACCCCCTGCCCCAGCAGGTATAAAAGCGATCATCGCAATCATTGGCGCTAGGAATCGAACATCGCCCCATGGTAATTTTTTTATCCAACCTAACAGACCTTTCGCGCCTTTCTTTCTACCTGAACGTTCAAATATCGCAAACATTGCAAATGCTGTCATTAAGGAAGGAAATCCGATAGATAGACTCATAAATACATGCATGAATTTAATACCTTCTGTGATTCCTGGATCGACAATTTGATGATGGAATCCACCAGTAATATTTAAAACTACTAATAGTATTACAACCAGTCGAGTAAGCGTGTCACTCCATTGTCTTCCGCCGATAATTTTCGGTACAGCAATATACCAAGTAGATACAGCAGTAAGGTACCAAATGTTTACTAATGTATGTCCAAAGCTCCAGAATAGCGTACGACTTAACAGCACATTAATCGTATCCGTCCAACCAAACGCCCAAGGAATAATCATTAAAACTTCAATTGTTACACCGATACTACCGAAGAACAAAAGTACAAATACGCCAACTGCAAAGAATGCAAGCAAAGGAATATGCTGTCCTTTATGGTTCTTTCTCCAGTTCGCTACATTTATGAATGCACCAAATGCGCATAGCCAAATACCTACTACTAGAAATACTAATCCTACATAAAACCAACCAGATGCTGCCATTGGTGGATAAAACGTATACATGACAGATGCATCACCCATAATAATAGTTGTTGCAACAAACACAACCCCGACTACCATTGATCCAAAGCCAATCCATCCAAGTTTTCTAACCTTCGGAAGTAGCCCTCCTAATGTATGAGATAATGCAGCATAAAAATATCCAACCGTAAATGTTGTACTAAATACAAGAACTAAAAGTACCCCATGACCTGACAATACTTGATAGTAATTTAACCAGGCCGGCAGTTCTAATATTCCAGCGCGATTAAGACCTTGAAGCAATCCTAAAACTCCTCCGATAAAAAACGCGATAAATGCTACTATAAAAAGCGCTAGAGAAAATCGTGCATCTAGAGGATTAGCTCCTAACACGTTATTTACTTTTTGTTTCATTGTTTTCTTTGCTACTGCTTCCATGATGATCCTCCTTCCCCTATTTAACAGTAATCGTAGTACTCATCATCTGATGTCCAGCTCCACAATACTCGTTACATAAAACTAAGTATTCTCCGGGTTCATCGAACTTTTGAGTTACTCTTTGTATATGTCCTGGTGTAACCATTGCATTTAAATTAGTATTTGCTACTTGGAAGCCATGAACAACATCTTTAGATGTCATGATAAAAGTTACTTCTGCTCCTGCTGGGACTTCAATATCCATAGGTGTGAATGAGAATATTTGTAGAGTCATGATGACCTCGTATTCATTGTCTCCCGTTTTATAAACACCTGGTTTATCAAAAGGCGCTGTTTCATCAACCTTTTGCGGATCAATTGTCTCCAGTCCACTAGGTGTCCCCATATCCAAAGCAAAAGCCTGATATCCCGTGATTGCCATCGAAATAACTAAAATGGCTACGCCAATTATTAGCCAAATTTCTTCTGCACGATGCATTTTCATCCTTTTTCTCCTCCTATCAAACTCGATCTATATATAAAACTAGTAGTAGAACAATACATAAAATAATCGGTACCCCTACAAAGACGAGAGAGGCAAATAATGCTCCACTATAAGATTCCCCATGTTTTTTCACTTTTATTTCTTTATTGATTCCCATCTGTTTCGCCCTCCTTGAATTTCTTCTTACTCCTATTCTAGTAATAAAACACATACTAAAAAGTGTTCTAAATCACTTGTAGCTGTGATTTTGAACACGATGGTAATTTTGAGATAGACCATAAAAATGTGGAATTAGCCTTTAAACTGCTGTTATCCGCCAAAAAATCACGGCATCGCCCATAAAGTCACCAATATAGCCCTTAAAACTATTACCACTGCACATAAAATCACAAAATAGCCCATAGTCTAAACGTCTATACACTTGCAACAAAAAAAGCACTCAAGTTACTGTTTCTAAACAGTAACTTGAGTGCTTTTCCATCATTATGGCATATATTTCTCTTCAACTTTCACTATTACATCATCTTCAACTGTCACATAATAAGGTCCTTTGACACCAAGTAAGTAGGTGATAAATTCCTTCTCATCCACTACTCTAGGCTCCGAGGGATTCTCTTGATTAACAAGTAAGAACTCTGCATCCTCGGCTACTTTCATACTAGATTCTTCTTTTGTTTCATTATACATCACAAAGCCAGTAGGTAAGTCCTTCTCCACGTCCAGCCCTAACTCCTTAATTCTATCTTTGTCCGATTCCTCTATCCATTCAACCTCATCCAAAACAAGATTTCTGGTAGAAAGTTCATAATTCTTTATGATCGCTAATTGTTTACCTGGCGTATCTGTTTCTTTTGGTGTTTCCTCTTCCGAACAGGCTCCTAGCAAAATAATACCTAACATTACTAGAACAACCATGCTCCAACCAGACTTTTTAAATAAGTTCATATCATTAACTCTCTCCTTTATGAATTAGACCCTTTTGTAAATTAACAACTTTCATTCCTTTACACCATATATACAGAGATCCTGAAGCAATTCGTCCGACCACCCCGGAACATATACATAAAAAAAGTAGAGCACCAGTATATTGGTTAGCTCTACCCCTATATGAAAAATATTAAATTTCCATATCCCAGCGTTCTTGTTGAGCTTGTTTAGCTTGTTTTTCAGTTTCTTGTGGATACATAGTACGAAACTTATGATGGTCAGCTGGTATGATTTCAATCATTTTTTCAATCATATCTTTGGGATCGAATTGGTTTTTTAACTGCTCTTCTTGTTTTTGCATATCTTCCTTGTTGGTGAAATTGCTTTCTTCATTATACCATTTATATTTTTCCTCCGCACTTCTATCATTAAATCCTGTTTTATATGGTCCAGGATTAACCGTTGCCACTTGTACTCCAAACACTTTTAACTCTTTTTCAAGAGTCTTGGCAATTCCTTCAATTGCATGCTTTGTGGCAGTATATGGACCCACATAAGGTGTTGCAGATACGCCTGCAATAGAACTCATAAATACTATCTTTCCACTACCATTACTCACGAATTTCTTAGTAGCAATCTGCACCGTTTCTAAAGTAGCGAAAACATTTACTTCAAACAATGCACGAATCCGATCCATTGGTACCTCTCCTAGTGGACCTCCTTCATTGATAGCGGCATTAGCAACAAAAATATCAAAATCATAATCTTCCATTTGAGCACGGTCTCGTTCATTTGTAATGTCCATCTTAAATATTTCCATATCTAAACCTAACTCGTTGGCCTCTCGTAACAGATCGGTTTTCTGAGCGGTATTTTCTGTCGTAGCGATTAAACGATGCCCCTTCTTAGCAAGTCCAATTGCAGCACCTCTTCCAAGTCCACTACCCGCACCTGTGATAAAAATAGTTTTACTCATAATCATTCCTCCTACAAAGTGTCATCTATTTTCTGTTCCCTACCAGAAATATATAAAACACTTCTTTCGTTTAAATGGTTAAACGAACTATATAACGAGAAAATGTTATAGGTAGCCCTTGAGGAGTACTATTTTTTTCAAATATTTGCGTAATTTCCGATAAATTTTCTTTCTTTAGTCTTTCATAAACCGAGACCTTTTGACCAAAGCAGCGTATTTTTAATACATCTATAGGGGAATGCAGATATTCTTTACTTGTTACATGTTCGAGCTCAGCGGAAGTAAAACTACTAATCTCCAGTTGTCGATTTACTTTATTTAATATTGGTGTACCAAAAGAGTGGGCAAATAGATTTGGAAAAATTAGAGGAAGTTCCTTTGCAGAACCATCACCAGGATGAAGCCCGAGAATTGATCCTCCCTTCATTACTACTTCTGTAAGGGCTCGATATGCAGAAGTTGGCCCCTTTCGGACGAATGCACATTCAAACTCCTCTTTTTCAAAAGGTAATCCCTGTTTTGTATTTCCAACAATGAACGAAAGATTCGACTTTTCATTCACTTTTGCAACTTCTAAGAAATTTTCTGTTACATCAAACCCCACTATCTGTTTTGCAAACGAACTACAATACTTAGTAAACTCGCCATGTCCACAACCAACATCCAAAACTTTTTTATCCTTGATCATCTTTGTTACTTCTCCATCAAAAATAGACTCTCCGCTTGGGCCTGTAATTGTAGAATCCCAAGTATATTTATAAACACCCTGTAATTCTGAAAGTTGTTGATACCAGTCTATGGAATGTGGTGTTAACCATTCAGAAAAGGTCGTTGGATTATTTAACATCTACACTCTCCCCTTGACTGTTCCGCTCCTTAAACAAAAGCCACAAACAGCTAAATACAATAAGCGCAACGAATTCTAGTGATAAAATATACCATGGATAAGGGCCTAAAAAGTCCAACAAGCTTCCACCTTTAGGCTTTTCTCGTAAAAACATATAGTTGCCTTCAACTAGAAAATTTATAGCAAATAGGAATGGTAGCAATATATTTAACGTTATCATCGTCTGGATAACCCCTTTAAAGGTGGGTCTGTAACCTTTCACCCACGTAAAATAAAGGGCGGTTAAAATAATTCCAAAATGCGTATAGAAAAAATGAAAGAACCTAAAATGCGGAAAGTTAATATCTAAAACTGGTGTAGCAACTGCCTGAATAGCTCCTCCAATACCTGCGTAAAATACAAATGGATAGATCTTCTTATTCCCTGTCCAGAGCAAAACAATCGTTACTATTAAACTAATACTACATAGTTCAAGTGGCAATGAGTTGCCAAAGTCCCATCTTCCTGTTTGAACAAGCCATATATAATAACAACCGTCCATTATTAATAAGGTAAGAGCAAAAAAACGTTCGATGAATTGAACTTTCTGTTGTTCAATAGTCCACCTATTTCTACTGAAAAATAACAGAAGTATGAAAAAGCATAAGGAAACTATTATACTTAGATGTACTGCTGAAAACATTTCAAATGTAGTTTTCAATCTACCCCTCCCACTTTACGTTTATTCTATTAATATATCGGTACAATTCATTTATTGTCTGAGAAAAGATGCTTAATCCCTCATCAAGTAACTTCATCACTTGAATATAATTTTGACGTTATTACGTCCGGTAGATTTCGCTCTATAAAGCTCCTCATCTGCTATAGAATACATTTGTGCTTTGTCCTTAAACTGGCTACAAATACCATGGACACCGCCCACACTGATAGTCACATGAAAAGAATGCTGCTCCCAACAATAAAGTAAGGACAGTTTTTCAATCTTGTCTCTCAAAGTTTCTGCAAATTGAGCAAACTCTTCTCGACTAATATCCTTTAAAAAACAAACAAATTCTTCTCCACCGAAACGCCCTAGAATGCCTTCTCGACCATCCATCACAGATTTCATACAATCTGCTACTTGCTGTAAACAATGATCACCTTCCATATGACCATGAAAATCATTGTAGCGCTTGAAATGATCAATATCAATCATACAAAGTGCAACTTGCAAATCTTCACTTCCTAGATCCCATACATCTTTCAAGTATTTTGTCACATATTTTCGGTTGGGTAGCTGTGTCAAATCATCATAGAAAACTTCCCCACTTAGATGCAAATTGGTTTTTTGAAGTTCTTCCATCATTTTCTTTTGAGCAGCAATCTCATTTTCTAATTGATTATACATATTTTCTATTTCTTCTATCTCTTCCCCAGCATACAGTTTATTTAACTCGAGTTTGATAATTTCTAACCGCTGGGATATAGCTGTAGACCCCACCATTTGTTCCATTTGATGAAACTTTTTGTAATAGTCTAATGCCAGATCATGATTCCCTTTTGATTCGTAAAAGTCGGATAGTTTTTTAAAAATATGGCTAGATTTTTCTCTAGCCTGAATAGTTTCTGCGTAATTAATCGCTTTGTTAAGGTACTGCAAAAATAATTGTTCATTGAACTGAACTTCATATTCCGCCAAATCGACCAATACATCAATCGCATAGTATTTATTTCCAATCGTTTCTAACCGAGATAGTGATTGAACATAAAATTGTTTTGCCAGGTCTAAATCTTTTTGTAGATAATATATTTTACCAATCTTGTTTTCAACTTCCGCAAGTGAAGCCACATTGTCGAGCCTTAAAAGCATTTCATAACTTTCTTGATAATAATTATAGCTTGCTTTCAAATCTCCTTGTTGAAAATAAACCTGCCCAATGTTTCCCATAATGACCGCACTATTCATCAGAACCTCGGACTGCTGTGATAAATCAAGGGCTTTCAAATAAGCTATTAGAGCTTCCTCCGTATTACCTATCTTTCGGTATATTTCTCCGATATTATTATAAATTCGACTCATCAGCTCCGCGTCTTTAGGAAGACTCAGTACTCGCATTGCTTTTAAGAAATTTTCCATCGATTGCTCATACATAGCATTATAAAAGTAAGCCACTCCTATTAAATTCAGTGCAGTTGCGACACCTTCTAAATCTTCTAGCTCATCATATATTTGGTAGGCATCATAAGCATAATCAAAACAACTTTCTAATCTTGTCATTGATCTACAAGCTACAGCCATTACATACAAAGAAGCAGCTTCTTCTTCACGAGCTTGTAAGATACACGCTTCTTCGTATGTACCAGAAGCCCTTTCAAAAGCTTCCTCTGGATACTTTAATGCAGTTTTTCGAATTTCTAAAATCACCATCATTAATGTATTAGGTTGTGATAACATAACATCCCCCTTATATTTCACATTTTCGTCTGCTTGTCTTCCACTAATTTTATATTCAGATAATTTAAATAGCAATATTCTACTAGAAATAAATTCTATAAAAAAGTACCTGGTCCAAAACAACGTGAATTGCTTTGGGCCAGGTACTTTTTTGTTTATTCTTTCATTTTGAAAATTAAACCGTAATCCGGAATGCTTTTACGATAATTCCATCATTTGCTGGTTCAAAGTCAAATTGCGGCAATCGTTCAAAGCCAAGATGAGTATATAGTTTTATGGCATTTTCCATAAAATCTGCGGTATGGAGTCCCATCTCCGTGAAACCTTTTTCTTTTGTGCGCTTAATGCATTCATTGATGAGTGCTGTAGCTACTCCTTTTCCTCTTGCCTGTTGAGAGATTGCTAGCATACGTAGCTCTGGGTAATCCAGTTCTTCATCTAATAAGCCCTCGTAAATTTGCTTATCCGGTGCAAATAAGGCAACACTTCCTACTATTTCTCCATTAATCTCTGCTACCATTCTTTCAATACCAGGTTTTGAATCTGCATCCGATAAGATGGATTGTTTGAGTGTATTCCAATGAGCTTCTGGTATTTTGGATGCATGCTCCTCGTATGCCTGTAATCTCATTTCACGTATATAAGCTAATTCTTCCTCTTTCGAATCACGTATGAACAATTTTCCCATCTCCCTTATTGAATAAGATATTTCACTTCCTTACCACTCAAAGCTTCACGATCATGTTTTAAGCTGAAGATAGTGGTATCTGGACCTTTTGGTAGTATGTTATTTGACCCTTTTTGATCATCACTCGCAATATGGTTCGATAAATGATAGTGAATTTTAATCGCTTGAAAGTCTGTTGTATCTCCGAATCCAGGTGTTTGATATAAATCGCGTAGGTAACCCCACAAATTCGGAAAATCTACGATGCGATTTCGATTTGTTTTAAAAGCAGCATAATACGCAACATCGAAGCGGACAAGTGTCGCATATAAGCGGACATCTGAATCCGTTATATAGTCTCCCAATAAGAAGCGTTGTGTAGAAAGTCGTTCTTCTAATTGGTCTAATCGAGCAAATAAAACATCATATGCCTCTTCATAAGCCTCCTGCGAACGAGCAAAACCACATTTATATACACCATTATTCACTTCATGGAAAATAGTATCACTTAATGCATCAATCTCTTCACGCAAATGCTCCGGATACAAATTTGGTGCATTTTCTTTGTGGAATGGTTTCCAAGCTGTCTCTAAATGATTTGTTAATCGGAAGTAATCGTTGTTCACGGCTTTTTTCTCTTTCACATCGACAATAACAGGTACTGTTGGTCTGCCCTCATATGTAGCATCTGCTTGAAGATATATTTCACTCATATATTTAATACCTAAAACAGGATCTACTCCATTTTCATCCAATGAAAACTCCCAATCTACTCGATTAATATTCGGACGCATCGGACTTGCTGTACCTAAGCTAATAACATTTTCTAACCCAAGTACACTTCGTACAATGACAGAGCGATGTGCCCACGGACAAACCGCCGCCCATAAAAGACGATATCTTCCAGCTTCTACTGGAAGCTCCCCAGGTTCATTTCCGAAAGGTGTGGCAAAACGATTTTTTTGACGAATAAATTTGCCCTTTTCATCGACTTCTGATGGTATTTGTTTATTAGTCTCTTTCACTTTTCATCATCCTTTATTATAAAGCATATTTTTCCACTTGGTTTAGTTAAGCTTAAGGAAATATTATCTTGAAGTCAAGGTATATTAAACGCCGTTTATTTTAATTCCAAAACATTTAGCACCTAGCCTTAACTTAATTGGTTTAGACTAGGTGCAGTTTTATTTCTGAATATCAGCCACCAGGTCTTAAACTATATGGTTGCTAAAGGTTACTTATAAAGTTCCCAGCCTATGATTAAAGTCGCTAGCAAGAAACCCACCATACATGAAAGAATATAGTTTATGTTTTGTAATTTACTAGACGGAGCTTTTTTCCACTGTATTGCAATTGTCGTTATACATATTGCAACCATAGCTAAATAAGTATAGTTAATCCAAAAATGTATTTTTAACGATGCATACGATGCGTAGTAAAGTGTTCGATATGCTAGTATTGCGACATTAAATAACGCCATGATTCCAGCTACATTTAATAAAATAATCCACTTCTTAGTTGGTAAAGTGGTAATAGACTTTTTTCTATTTCTGATGCTGTTTACAGTCATCGCTATTAGTGAACCAAACAAGTACAAAACGGAAATGACCGTGGTAATACTACTAAAAATAGAAAAGCTCTTCAAACCTATAGGCATTGGGAACATATCTGTAACCATCATTGAAACTTTCTCTACTTTTCCATCATCCTCTGTAAAATGAAGAAACAAGTTATGTTCATCTGTCGACCGGTATAAATAAGGAGAAACTTTTTTGAATGTCGTACCAAACAAAGCAAAAGTTGAATCATCTTCTGCCTTTAAATGACCTGTCATAAAAACACCCATTAACTTGGAAAAACCTTTATAGACTTGTCTTGCCTGCATATAGCTTCCTTCCAAATCACGGGCAGTTGATAATGCCCCTTCACTGTCTTCGTGAACATAATCGCCATATATATAAACAGGTAACCCATAACTTAATCCTGTTTCAGCAATTTGATTTGTCATCACTATAACAGCTAAATTTTCTTCCTTCGAAAAGGTGAAATTACTAGAAAAGCTATCTGTATTTCCCCCATGCTCAAGCACCCCTACTGCATACATGCCTTGCCAAAACCCATGTGCATTTCTAGGGATACCATCATCATAATAATCGCTTGTAGTAAGCATATTATCTAAAGTAGTATTAGTCTTAAACAAAGGACTATTTTTTCCTTCTTGAGGCATCAATGCCGCAAGAAACTTTGCAGCATCCTCCGTTGTTCCAATTGCACTACCGGCAGGGTATAAACCGATATATATTCTGCTGTATGGTGAACGGCTAAAACCACTATCTCTATTTCCTAAGTACCCATGGACGGATTCCCTTTTCAGTGCGACACTCTTATTATCTTCTTGTGAAGGGTGTATGGCTGTGTTCTTCATATCAAGAGCGGTAAAAATATGTTCATTCACATAGTCATAAAATGGTTGTTCCGTAATTTTTTCTACAATATAGCCTGCAACAGCAACCCCATAATTGGAATAGGCGACAATTTCTCCTGGTTTGTTAATCTGACTTGGTTCGGAAATAGTTAGCATTTCCCCTAAAGGTTTAACATCTTTAGCCGAATGATAAAATAAATCCGTATAATTATCCTCCCATCCAGCGTCATGGTGCATAAGATTTAACATGGTAATTGGTGTATCATATTTTAGTTTTTTGAAAAACCCTTGAGGCAAGTACGCTTGAATATCTTCTTCTAAGTCCAGTTTACCTTGTTCCACAAGCTGCATCACACTTGTCCATACTAGTAGCTTAGTGGCAGATCCCCATTCAAAAACCGTATCCTCCCTAACTTCTTCCTTCTTTTCTAAATCACCATAACCATACGATGAATTAATAACTAACTCTCCATCTTTCACAATGGCAATTGCTGCCCCAGTTGTTGTTTCCCCAATATAGTTTGCAGCGTATTCATCCACCCGATGCTGTAGTTCTGAGTAAGGAATACCTGATGGTGTTGCATCGCTATTTTCAGTTGCCAACATCGTTGTTGGGTATTGACTAATAAGTAAAACGAAAACAACAAACAATATAACTTTTCTCATTTTTTTCATCCCCATTTTTTTGTCTCTATTATCTTATTACCAGATTTTTCGCTATATTCTTATTATCACATAAATTGGATGCTTCTTATTCCTCTGTAGCATCAAAATATACTAATAAAACATCTTTTCCTACTGCTTCGACTGCCTTTCTACTCTTTTCTTCACATCATCATGTGAAACATTCCGCAATGTGCTAAGTAGACGAGAAAGAGAGTTAAATGAAGTGAATATGTTGTGAGAACAACAAAAGGTGCTATCTATATTTAATTGCTACTTTCCTCCACTAATAAATGACATTTTTTGTTTGATAGTTTATACACTGTTAAAGTTTCGGAATAGACTATAAGAAGTAAATCAATTCTAAGGAGGTTTTTAATTTGGCACGTAGAAAAAATAGAAAACCCAGTTTTTGCGTGTTGCCAGGGTACAATTGGTGTGGACCCGGTTGCAGTGGACCTGGTGCACCAATAAATGATGTGGATGCGGCTTGTAAAGCACATGATGAATGTTATAGAAGGGGAAATAATCGGTGTGAATGTGATCGAGAATTTCTCCGTCGGCTAGAGCCTAAAATCAATAATTACACAAAAAAAGGAAGACATGCTCGCAAGCTATATAATTATATGAAATTACAGACAGCATTTACTTGTAAAGATTCTAGATAATAAAAAATAAATACTATTATAAAAAGATAGTAGGTTAATACGGTTCATTTCGCTTTCGCTACCTATCGATATATTTGTTTAGCAATGATAAATTTGTTATCCTTTTTACAGGTAGATATTTGAAGGAGCGCTTATAGATGAATCCAGAGCAAGTAGAACAGTTTCAGCAGATGAAAAAGAAAATGACGCGAATGATGCTGTTATATAAATTTGCATTAAGTGAGCTTGAAACAAAAATTGAAATTCTACGAGAAGAATTTTTAATGATCCATGACTATAATCCAATTGAACATACGAATTCTAGATTGAAATCACCAGAAAGTATTTTAAAAAAACTTAATCGAAAGGGTAAAAGTATTTCAGTAGACAGTATACGAGAAAATGTGAAAGACATTGCGGGATTGCGGGTTTCTTGTTCTTTTATTTCTGATATTTATCGGGTATTTGAGATGTTGGAAAAACAAAGTGATATAAAAGTATTGGAAGTAAAAGATTATATTAAAAATCCAAAAAGTAATGGCTATAAGAGTTTGCATGTGTTGTTGGAAACTCCCGTGTTTATGTCGGATGGCAAGGAAATTGTGACGGTCGAAGTGCAAATCCGAACTATTGCAATGGATTTTTGGGCAAGCCTTGAACATAAAATCTTTTATAAATATGATCAGTTTGTGCCGGAACAATTATTAATCGAGTTAAAAGAAGCGGCCGATTCGGCATTTGCACTAGATGAGAAAATGGAAAGACTGCATAACGAAGTTAAAGTAATTAAAGATGAAAATAAAATAACTGAAGTAGATGAAATAACTAAGCTAATAAGCAATTCAAGTCAGCCAATAACCATTCCTCCTGCTTTTTTGGAAATGCTAGAAAAAGTTAAATAAGATATCCTTTGACTTGTATTGCAATATAGTAGATATCTGTTGAGGCTTTTTGATAGTATTTCAATAATAAGAATAGCCAGGCAAAAAATGCCTGGTCCATATAGTTCAAAACATGTTTCTAATGTTTTCGAAGTCCTCTGAACAGACTTGTCGCTATATGATCACCGAATATTTTTTAGAGCAGCTGGTCGTGACTAACACCACGACCAGCTGCTCTTTTCTCCATAATCTTATGGCATTTGTCTGTCCGTCGTCCAACCACAACTTTTAGAAACAGGTTAGTGCATTTTTGGATAACTAGAGAAAAGCTACTAACTATTCCTAGAGTAAGCTCACGAAGATGCAATTTCGTTCGCTATAATACTTCTTTATATAGTAACCACTTACTATTTCCATGGTTCGTGGATCACCCTGCGGAGGCCAACAGGAGGTTGGTCACGAAGGCATTGCCACATGAGGTGACGCTCCTAGCCTTCGTTCCTTTGTAACCACCTGAAACCGAAATCAGTATTCATTCATTTTTAATAGTGCTGAAAACTCAGTGTTCCCTGGTCATTTTTCTATACTTTCCTATCTAAAAAAAAGGACCTACTTTAGGTCCTTTTTTGTATTATTCAACTAAATGTATGAAGTTTAAGAAATTTACTTAAGAGTTACTCACCACAGTATTATTTCTTGTTTTTTTCCACTTCTTTCATAAATGCTTCTCCCTCTATATCTAAATTCGGAAGTATTTTATCTAACCACTTTGGCAAATACCAAGCCGAGTTCCCCATTATAATCATTACTGCAGGTACAATAGCCATTCTTACTACAAATGCATCGAATAGAACACCAAATGTGAGTGCTAAGCCCATTGATTTAATCATTGGATCTGGTGCTAACATAAATCCAGTAAACACTGAAATCATGATTAACCCAGCAGCTGTAACTACTCCACCACTATCTCTCATCCCAGCTAAAACAGCCTCTCGTGCATTTCCTGTATGTGTATATACTTCACGCATTCTACTAACTAAAAAGACCTCATAGTCCATTGCTAATCCAAACAATATTCCTATTACTATTACTGGTAAGAAACTTAATACTGGATCTGCAATAGGAAATCCAAATAAATCAATCAAGTTTCCATCCTGTACAATAAATACCGTAAATCCTAGCGTTGCACCTAAAGAAAGTACAAAGCCCAGAACTGCTTTTAATGGAACTAAAATAGATCTAAATACTAGTACCAATAAAACGAATGAAAATCCAATAATTAATAGCGCAAATACTGGCAATGCATCACTCAATTTTTGTGATATATCAATATTTACCGCTGTAGAACCTGTAACCATTAATGTTATATGATCGGATTTTTCCAAGAAATCGGACCTTTTTCTAATATCATTTACAAGATCTTTTGTTGCTGAATCGTTTGACCCTGTCTCTGGAGTAATAGAAATAAGATATAACTCACCTGAAGGTCCAGGAATTGCAGGACTAACACTTTTTACATTTGATAAACCACTTAACTCTTCTATAGTATCATTTAACGCCAATTGTAAATTGGTAGTTTCACTTGAGGTTTTTGCAACTACAAGTAACGTTGCATGATGGCCAGGTCCATAAGCTTCAGTTAGTAAATCATATGCTTTTCTTTCCGTTGTCTCTTCATTTTTCGAACCGTTATCTGGGAGACCAAGTTCCATATGGAGCATAGGAGTCGCAATTATAGAAAGAACTACAATTCCAACAATCGCAACCTTCCACGGCTGTTTTGCAACAAAATTCCCCCATCTATCGGAAGTAGTCTGTTTTTTATCACTTTTAATTTTTGTTAAAAAAGTATTTTTTCTATCTGGTCCTACTTTTTGACCCATCATTCCTAAAAAGGCCGGCACCACAATAACTGCTATCAATATTGCCAATAGAACGCAAAGTGCTGCAGATAGACCCATCATTGTTAGAAATGGAATTTGTGCAACAGATAAACCTAACAGTGCAATAATGACAGTTATACCAGCAAACACTACAGCACTGCCGGCTGTTCCAGTTGCAATTGCTACAGACTCTGAAACGGAGTATCCTTCTTTCCTTTGTTGTCTAAACCGAGTCATTATAAAGAGAGCATAATCGATACCTACTGCCAATCCTAACATTGCAGCTAAGGTTATCGAAACAGAAGTAATATCCAAATAATTTGTTCCAATCACTATCAATAATAGACCAATAGCTAGTCCTATAACTGCCATTAAGATTGGCATTCCTGCCGCTAAGAAGGAGACAAAAGTAATTGCCAATATAACATAGGCTACTACTACTCCAATAGCTTCTGTGATTCCTCCAATTTCCAGTTCAGAAAATACAACATCACCAGCTAACTCCGTTTGAATACCAGCATCACGAGTCTCTTTTATATTTTCAATAATATTGTCCTTTGATTTTTCCGATACTTTATCGGCTGCTACATCGTAAGCAACAATCGCATAACCGATTTTTTTATCTTTACTTAAATTCCCTAATTCAACCGGAGTAACTACAGAAACAACATGATTGTCGTTGTCTTTTATCGCTATCAATGTGTCTTTAATTACTTTGTTAACCTCTTCGGAATCTAAGGTTTTATTTTCCGGTGCTTTTAATACTAACTGTACTTGACCACCCGTATTAGATGGAAATTCTTTTTTCATGAGTTGAAGCGCTTTTTCTGATTCAGTTCCTGGTATAGTCATCTCTTCCGAAAAATTTGGTCCCAGATTTAGTGCAAAGATTGCTATAACAATGAGAATCGCTAATGTGCTTCCGATTACTTTTTTGTTATTATTTGCTGCCCATTTACCTAACTTGTAAAGATACTTTGCCATTTAAAGCTTCCTTTCATCCTAAATTACCCTCCCTATTAAAACAACTAGTTATTATTTAAACACTCTGTTGTTTTAATGGTACAGAAATAGTATATTAAAGCTATTGGAAGATAACAATAAACAATGTTGAACTACCTGTTATTAAAAGGACAACTTTTAAAACTTTTGTTCAAATAACGACATAATAAATAGATTTGATGGTAAGTAGGAGGAGAAATACATGGTTGGTATAAAAGGAAACCGAAGAACCCTATATAGTAAAAAAGTAATTATAGATGCTTTTTTACTGTTACTTCAGGAAAAAAACTTAAATAAAATTACCGTAACTGAGATTTGCAAAGAAGCTGATATTAATCGTGGAACTTTTTATTCTTATTACAATGACCCTTTTGATTTAATGAGAAGTATTGAAGATGAAATGATAGAGAATATGATGAGTAAAATAAATAATTCAGGAGACGAATCCCTTCATGGAGTATTGAATTTGATAATTGAAAACAAAGAATTCTGCAAAATCATTTTAAATGAAAAAAGTAGCTCTCGGGTATTTAATACAATTTTGAATTTTACCTATGAAAATTCAATCGCAGAAAAGAAACAGTTACCAAATGCAAATAATACTTATTTAGAATATTATTTCTCTTATTCAACAGGAGGAACCATTGAAGTAATAAGAAAATGGTTAAATGATGATATGAAAATTCCTGTTGAAGAAGTTGTACAAATTTTAGAAAGTATGTACGTTACGTAACTATTTCCTTTGTTTAAAAATTGGACATCTCTCTAGACTAAATATCCATTACACCTCCTTCATTTTTCATAAGCTAAATAGATAGATAAAATAAATGGAGGAGTTTTTAAATTGAACAAATCAAATAAAGTCTTTTCAAGTTCTCATCACCATAAAAAGCGACCAAATATTCTTTTTATGATTGTAGATGAAGAGAGATTTCCGACTGTTTACGAAACCGAAGCTTTAAAAAAATGGCGAGTAAAAAATTTAAAAACACAAGAGCTTTTAAGAAATAATGGGATGACATTTTTAAATCATTATATTGGAAGTACGGCTTGTTCACCAAGCAGGGCAACTCTTTTTACTGGACAATACCCATCACTGCACGGTGTGACACAAACGACTGGCGTTGCAAAAGGCGCATTCGACCCTGATGTATTTTGGCTAGATCATAATACGGTACCTACTTTAGGCGAATACTTTCGTACTGCAGGATATCAAACATATTGGAAAGGAAAATGGCATCTTTCCGATGAGGATATTTTAATTCCGGGTACACATAAGGCCCTACCTAGCTACAACACTAAAACTGGTGTATCTAATCGTGCACAAGAGCAACTTTATGAACATGCCAATCGTTTGAATAATTATGGTTTCGATGGTTGGATTGGTCCTGAACCACATGGGTCAAATCCACGAAACTCCGGGTCTTCTGCTGGTGTCGGTGTAAGTGGTCGGGATGAAGTTTATGCAGCCGAGGTCGTAGATTTAATTCATTCGCTTGAGAAAAATGCACATTTAGAAGACGATCAGCCCTGGCTCATTGTGTCCTCCTTTGTAAATCCTCATGATATTACTCTCCTTGGGCTTTTCACTCGATTCAATCCCACATTTAATTTTGAAATTGATCCGACTCTCCCATTTGTTCCGCCTGCTCCTACAGCTAATGAAAACCTACTCACTAAACCATCCGCTCACTTGAGTTATCGTGATGTATATCAACAAGCACTTCAGCCAACGTTCGATTCACTACTTTATCGACAGCTTTACTATTCTCTTCAAAAAAAGGTAGACGATGAGATGTATAAAGTATTTCAGGCTCTTCAATCTTCTGTTTTTTATGAGGATACGATTATCGTTTTTACAGCAGATCATGGAAGTTTAGTCGGGGCTCATGGTGGTTTATTTCAAAAATGGCATAATGCTTATGAAGAATCCCTTCATGTCCCATTAATTATTCATAGCCCGAAGTTTTCTACTACTAAGGAAACTGACATGATCACCAGCCATTTAGACATTATCCCAACACTTCTAGGTCTCGCAAATATCGATGTTACCGATGCTCAAAATGACCTCAAAAAAAGTCATACCGAAGTGCATCCATTGGTAGGACGAGATCTCTCCGAATTGCTAAACGGGAATAACAAATTCACTCGAGCAAACGAACCTATATATTTTATGACGGATGATGAAGTGACGAAAGGATTGAACCAGTTTACTGTAACTGGAAAACCATATGAATCAGTTATTCAGCCAAATCATTTAGAAACGGTGATTTTGAAATTACCTACTGGAAAAGAAAAAACGGAGGAGATTTGGAAGCTTACTCGGTATTTTGATAACCCTCAATTTTGGAGTAATCCTGGAATAGATGATGAAGAGAAGGATCTGAAAGATTCCCAACCAGTTTCAGATACGAAGGAAGTTGCAATTTGTATAACAACAACCAAGCAATCCCCAGTCGAAGATCAATATGAATTATACAATGTTACAAGGGACCCAATGGAAGAATGCAATCTTGCATTTCATTTGAACGAAACACCTGAGTCAAAAGTTATTCAAAAAATAATAGTAAATATACTCCACGAACAATCCAATCAAAAAAGATTATCACCAACGAGTGGAACTGTTCCAGGTATGCCGAGCTGTAAGAACTAAGTAGGCCCTCTCATATAGGCTTTAGTTTCTCTCGTATCGAAGGTCAACACTCTCGTATAGCGTATCTTTGCGATCGCATAAATTGGTGGCTCTCGTATCGGCTTTAGTTTCTCTCGTATCGAAGGCCAACACTCTCGTATAGCGTAACTTTCCGATCGCATAAATTGGTGGCTCTCGTATAGGCTTTAGTCGCTCTCGTATCGAAGGTCAACACTCTCGTATAGCGTAACTTTCCGATCGCATAAATTGGTGGCTCTCGTATAGAAGCTAAACACTCTTGTATAAGTTTGCTTTTGCATTCCCTTACTTGCCATTTGTAAAAAAACCTTTTTTGAAAAGTGTCACAAATCATTCTCCACCCCCGTCTTAAGTTATGAAATAAAAGAGGAGGGATTCATCTTATGAAAGGTACATGGGATGTTGTAATAGTAGGTGGTGGTTTGGCGGGTTATGTTGCAGCAAATTATTTAGCTAAAACAGGGATGTCTATATTAATCATTGAAAAAGATAAAAAAGTTGGTGGTAGAGCTAGAACGGATAAGATTAATCAGGAGTTTTTTAATTTGGGTCCACATGCTCTTTATAAAAAAGGAAACGCAGTACCTATTCTTCAAGAACTCGGTATAGAATTATATGGTAAGTCACCAAAATTACAGGGATTATTAATGAATGATAAGGTGGAATATACTGCTCCTTTTAACCCTTTAGGAGTATTTACAACTGGCTTTTTGAGCTGGAAAGAGCGTATGGAGTGGTTGAAGGTTTTAGTGAAACTTAAAAGTACGGATATCGAAAAGCTTTCAGAGCAAACTTTTCAACAATGGGTTCAACAAATAACCAATTCCAAAAATGTTCAATCTCTACTCCTTATTCTTGGTAGGCTAGCAACTTACTGCCATGCCCCTGAGAAAGTAAGTGCAAGTGTCATAGTTACCCATCTAAAGATGGTTACGCAAGGTGTACTTTATATAGATAAAGGTTGGCAGACAATTATTGACCAGCTTCACAACAAGGCGGTTATCTCTGGGGTACAAATACAAACAGGCGTAATAGTTAATGAGATTAAAATGGCAGAGAATAATATAATATTGTCCCTTTCAACTAAAGAGGAACTAATATGCAAGTATGTACTCAGTACAACTGGACCTCAAGAGCTTATGAAAATGTTAGGTGATAACACTACACAAACGCAGATGGATTTTTTTGCTCAAATGTCACCTGTAAAGGGAGCTGCTTTAGATATCGCACTAACACAGCTTCCTAAACCAAATCGACTATTTGCTATGGAAATAACGGAACCCTTTTACTATTCCGTACATTCAAATTCTGCTGTTCTTTCCGACAACAAAAATACTATCGTACTACATGTGTTCAAATATCTTCACCCAGATGATAACATTGATGGAAAAGAACTTAAAAAAGAGCTTGAACAATTTTTAGAAAAGATACAGCCTGGCTGGCAAAAACACAAAATTTCTAGTCGTTTTATGCCTACTATTACAGTTAACCAGCGCTTACCTCAAATAGGAGATGAACAAAAGTTACAGCGTTCTAAATCGGAGGTTACTGGATTATATTTAGCAGGGGACTGGGTCTCTTCTCACTCCATATTATCAGAAGGAGCAGTAAGTAGCGCGAAGCAGGCTGCGGAAGAAATAATAGAAAAAGAGCAGAGGTGATGTTGTGCAAATTAGCAATGAAGTTTACCAACAGTATAAACCGTTATTGTTTTCCATAGGTTATCGTATGCTCGGATCTGTAGTAGAAGCCGAAGATCTTGTACAAGAAACTTTTTTAAAAGTCTATCAAGTTGAAGAAGACAAAATTGAAAACGTTAAAGCTTACCTTTGTAAGATGATGACAAATCGGTGTATAGATAGCTTAAGGTCCTCTCGATACAAACGAGAAGAATATGTGGGACCATGGAATCCGGAACCCTTATTGCTTGAGAAAGCACATGGCCTCGATCCATCTGAGGTTGTTCTACAAAAAGAAAGTTTAAGTATTGCTTACTTAAGAATGATGGAGCATTTGGCACCAGATGAAAGAGCAGCTTTACTATTAAGAGAAGTTTTTGAGTTCTCCTATTCAGAAATTGCAAATGTCCTGGAGAAGAAAGAGGAAAACTGCCGAAAAATATTAAGTCGAGCAAAGCAAAAAGTCACTGGTATAGAATGTGAAAGTCTAAACTATGAAAATAACAAGTCTATTATTAACCGATTTATCCAAGCTTTTGAACAACAACATATGAATATATTACTAGAGCTTTTATCCGAAAATGTTACCCTCTATTCTGATGGTGGAGGAAAAGTAAGAGCAGCTATACGCCCTATCCATTCTTTGCCGAATGTGTTGGCGTTTTTATATGGTATTGCGAAGAAGACCTCTCCAGATTATTATTTTGAGATAAAAAATGTCAATGGTCAGCCTGCAATGATAAATTATATGAATAGTAAGTTACACAGTGTCATCAGCTTTTACATTAAAAGTGACAAAATTGATGAATTTTATATTACAATGAACCCAGATAAATTGAGACTTCAATTAGTGGATGATTTCTTCTCTCCCACTACAGAAAATTGAACTTACACAAATAATATTATTATCCTTTAATTCAATCCAAAAATTAGCTAGTATAACTTCACTTTCTAATTCAACTATTTTTTTGTCTTTACTAATAACTAACTATGGCTTTGTTAGTTTTTTCTCATTCACAAAAATTCCTAAATATACTACGACTTCTATTATTGGAAGCCACTGTGTGCTCTTCCCAACTACTACCTTATTGCTTTAAATTATTTTCGCTAAAATTAAAAAGGTGCCGCCCCAAGCATCTTCCATTACTTGGTTTGACACCTTTTATCATGTTATTGTTCAGTTACTTCTATTGGATTTCCTTCTAAAATCTGCTCAACTTCTTCATATCCCTTTGGAAATGCAAAATTATATCGTGCTGGTAAAGCAAAAACATATTTGTCATTTCTTGCTAATTCAGTTGGAGGAATTGGTGCTGCTCCTATATGAAATTTTTCTTGCTGCAGCAAATCCCATTGTTCTATTGTCAAAATCATGATGGGAATATCTTGGCGAGGATCTTTGGCAGACCACTCGGGATGACGAATGGATATCATCGGTCCTGTTTCAATTACTTCTTCTTTACTAGTTGTAGGAATGGATAAGCCTTCCCACTTGTCTGTTACAATTGAATAGTTTTTCCAAGTATCCGGTAATGTGAAAGAAAAGTTGTATTCGGAATTTTGATAAACAGTTGAATTATTCTGATCAGTATCGGTCATTACTATCTCGCTTATCAGCCACTTTTCACCTATTTTCTCTACTAAAAGTTCTATCGGTATTCTGTTTGCCATCGCATCGCCACTTGTTATTTCGATTATTTCACCAGTCATCGCATATACAATTTCTGACTTTTGTTGGAGCGAACTAATTTCAATCCGATCTGGCCATGGACTGGAAGTTAGTCTGCCTGGAGCGTTTAGCGGATCATCCAACCATTTTTCAATAAGCTCTGGTTTAACCAATTCTTGATAATTTTCTTGCATGCTCTTTTTTAAGTCCTCATCTGGACCTAGTAATGAAACGTTTTGCAGTCGACTTCCAAATGTTTCTACTAATTTACGTACAACCTTTTCCTCTTGGTTATTAGTCTCTTCTGGAGGATGCTCTTCCGAAAGTACCTTTACGTCATTTTCCATGTTTCCACATCCAACTAAAGAAATACTCATCAAAAGAATTGCACTTAGTATTTTTTTCATATTTTCGCCTCCTAAAAGGTCATCTATTAATATAGACGTTTTCCTGTCTATATCGTTACATAGAAAATTACTACCCTTTAGAATGGTTCAATTTAGTACTTCTATTCAATTTATAAATATACTCCACTTCTATTTTCTTTATTGCCAAAGTCTTACAACTACTTTGTCATGTTCATAGCGTTTAATAATAATACATAGTTTTTGATACCATTCGTTACAAAGTGAATTTGCTTCCATATATTCTTCCGAGTCTATCTCAAGGGATTTTCCATATTCTATAAATGGATATTCTAAAATGGGATTGGTTAAATCATCTACTACTATTTTCAAACACAATGCTTCTATGAATTCTTCCTCATCATCTTCTTCATCTTCATCTTCATCTAAATCTTCATCCATTATTCCTTCGTTATTCACTAGAGTGCTTCCCAGTAAACCTTCCTTAGGATATAAGTTTACAACATGTTCTTCCTCTACTATTGCAGCCTCTAGTACTTGAAAAAACGGAATATTTTCTATACTAAAATCTTCTTCCAGAGAATCCCTTTGAAGTATATAAAGAATATTGTTTACATCATCAATTAGCATAACATTTAACAAATTGTCCGAAATCAGAGATTGAGTATGTGGAATCTCCGCGAGCAATTCCTCACATCTCCTTCTGTTTTCATTGTTTCTTCTATTAATAGTTCGTCTCCACTCTACTACTCCCCAAAAGAATAATAACAATGAAATGATTAAATATATGCCAATTGCTTTTGTACTTTCTAGAGAAAGTGATAATGCAAAATAAACAATAAATAATAGAAATATAAATAGTATTTTCAATCTCATTCCACCTTTAGAATTCTGTTATAAGAGATTCTATTCGTGAAACTATGTCCTTATACTAAAATTAAAAGACTTTCCGCGAGTAGGTTGTATATATCGAAAAAAAACGACATGATGAAGCATTTTTTAAAATTAACATATAATATACTATTTTAACAATTAATAACGGAGGTGTTTACACTGATTCATACTGTTCAACAAGGGGAAACACTGAGTCAAATAGCCAGAGACTTTCGGACACCCCTATCCGAAATAATTAACGCTAACCAATCTATAAATCCGAATGTACTTTTTATTGGCCAATCCATTGTTATACCAGGCTATCCGGACCCAAATACGCTTCCATATCAAATAGAGGTTTCTATAAATAATCGTCGGCTACGATTACTAAAAGACGGTCTTTTACAAAAAGAGTATCCTATTGCTGTGGGAAGAATATTATTCAATACACCTGTAGGGCATTTTATCATTATTAATAAAGCTCCTAATCCGGGTGGACCATTCGGCACAATGTGGATGAGTTTATCGAAAGAACATTATGGAATCCACGGCACAAACAATCCTAGTTCCATTGGTAAAGCGGTCTCACGTGGTTGCATCCGCATGCACAATAAAGATGTTGAGGAATTAGCACGTATTATTCCAATAGGAACCCCGGTTTCTATACGACCGTAATTAGAAAAACCATGCAAAAAAGAGGCTCGTTCCTTTACGTTCAAAACCTGTTTCTATCGTTTTCAAAGGTCTTTGGACAGCCGTTTTGCTATATGATTATCGAGTGAATTTTTAGGGATGCTGGTTGGTTGTGACGTTCGTCACGACCAACCAGCATCCCTTTTTGCGGTAATCTTATAGCATTTTGTCTGTCTGTCGCCCTCCGAAAACTTTAGGAAATATTACCAAGTCCTACTTGTCGCGATTGATAATATAGTCCAAAAAATGCTTCAAAAAAGTTGTATCCCGTGGTACATCTTGTAATGATTCCATCGCAATGCAGTAATTTTCCCACATTTCTTTTTTGGCATCATTCACACCTAGTATAGATACAAAAGTTGAGCTGTTATTTTCTATATCCTTACCAATCGTTTTTCCAAGTAAGGCTGTATCACCCTCTACATCGAGAAGGTCATCCTTAATCTGAAATGCAATACCTGCATGGCGTGCAAATTTTTTCAATGCTTCTATTTCTAATTTACTAGTATTTGAAAGAATTGCTGGCATTAGAATAGATGCTTCAAATCCTAGTCCGGTTTTGTAAAAGCACATTTTATTTAATTGTTCTAAAGTCAATTTTTCTCCTGTGGAATTTAAGTCCATCGCTTGGCCTCTGCACATATCAGCTGTCACTTGAGCCGAATACTGGATAAGTCGAAGCACAGCTTTCGAATCGAACTGCTCCAAAGTGGTTTGTTCCCAAATAGCCTTCTGCGTCAGAAAAAGCCCAGTTAACTCTGCAATAGAAATATTATAAACCTCATGGAGTGTTGGACGACCTCTACGAAGTGAAGCATTATCTTGGGACGGAAGATCGTCAAAAATGAGAGAGGCTGTATGCATATATTCTAATGATTTTAAAAGTGGTTCAAGTACTGAGCTACTTAAGCCATATGCATTTACTCCCATGAACCACGTGACTATTGGTCTTAGTCGCTTTCCATCACCTTGTAGACTATAGTTTGCAGCATCTATTATGGAATCAGTCACCTCATTGGTTTTCGGGATATTAAGGACTTTGTTAATCTGGCTACGTATAGTTTTTGCATTATCTATAAAGTCTTCCTGCCCCTGCCTGTCATTTTTCAAGCTTGTAATCATATGATCACGCAGCAATTTGTCAAAGAAATCTACATCGTCCGCTTTTCGCACCATCTCTTGAATTAGTTTATTGAATTTAGGATTTCCGGAAGCAAAAAGGTCCATTACCTCTTTGTATTTTTCCGCACCTGCTCGCTCCTTAAATCGTTTTAGCCCGTTTATAGCACGATCTAAAATTACCTCACGCGTCATTTTATCTGAATTATAAACTTGATGAATCAAATTAGAGATTACTGTCCAGTACATTTCAAAAGGATTTATGAGATCCGACCGTTTATCGTGATACTTCAAGTAGTACGTATAGGGAGTTACTGCGCCCTCCTCCATGTCATCAAACATATCTGCAAAATCATCTGCAAGTTGATTGTAAATGCCATAAAAAAATGTTCTGCTGTCAAATCCCTCATCCTCAGGAGCACCAATTACGGAACGAACAATCAATCGGGAAAAAGCGGATTTTAAAATAACTGGTATATACAACTCTTCGTTTGTATATTTTGCATTAGCGAGGTCTTTTTCACGATCTACTTCTTGTGAATTGAAAAACACATAAGATTGCTCAAAAAAGTTATTTCTTGTCTCCTGCCGCTGATTAGCCTTTATATAATCAAAGGCTTCTCGGAGTTCTGCATGAACATAACCTATTAACTCTGCGTTATTTCCAATCCATTGTTCTAGTTCTGGGACTACTCCAGTAGTAAGTGTTGTTCGTATCAGATTGGCGTATTGTTTTTCTTCTTCGTCTGATAAAATTTTTGCATCTAGAAGATCGTCAATAAACGGATAGGTAAGTCCATAGGAATAACCTAGCCTAATTGCTTTATCTAGCCTCAGCTTCCTCTCTTCTTTAGGAACCTCATTGTTCATCTCTTCAATTTCTTGCATAATTACCCCGGCAATGATTTTAATAAGTTTTCGCTGTGCATGCTCAGCATCCATCCCTGTCGGAATATTTGCGGATACTATCTTGAGCTTGTTGATCAGCCATATGAAGGTCGATTCCACACCTTCCTTCTGTGCAAGGCGGTACAAACCACTCATACTGAACATCTCTCCATCATTCTTTCGATCCTTTGTCGTAGATGTAAGATGATTCTTCAAACTTTCCACTACATTCCGGATCCGGCTTTCTGTGTCTGGAGAGTTCAATGATTTGCCTAGATCTCGCATAAAAATATAGGAAATGCTTCGATTCAAATAATTATCTAATTTCCCTGTATAATTTAGCCACTTTATATAATTATGGTACCCGCTAGCATTAGCTTTTCCTTTCCCTCTTGAAAATAATGATAGAATGGAAGGATTCCGGATATGGTTATGTTTCCACAAGTGTATATCTTCTGTAAGGATTTTCGCATACGTCCTTTGCTGAACCTGCGTATAAAGTGATTGGAAATAATGATTGGCCTTTTCCTCTGCTTGCTTATAGCAATCATCGGCATTGATGATTAAATTCTCGTTCATATCATTACTCACCTTCACTTCTTTTTTGTAAATTCCGAAATAAATATTATATTTATTATAACATCTAACTCTTTTTTAACTTATTATGAACCTCTAATTTTATAACTCTTTCTATTCCTATGAGTAGAACTACCACTTCATAATAGAAAAATAAAAAAAAGAGAACGAAAACCGTTCTCTTAGTAATTCTATATTAAAAATTTTTTAGAAAAAACTATATTAATTACCTTCACTATCTGCTTCCCATCTATCAATTTCTGCACGAACGATCGGCGCCACTTCTTTACCTAGTAGTTCAATTGCTCTCATCACGTCTTCATGAGGCATCGAACCAACTGGTACATGGAGCATAAAGCGTGTGATACCTACGTTTTTACGAAGGAATATAATCTTATCGGCTACTGACTTTACATCTCCTACATATAAAGCTCCTTCAAGGCTACGAGCAGCATCGAAGGTTGAACGAGTATACGGACCCCATCCACGTTCTCTTCCTAAAACGTTCATCGCTTGCTGTGTTGGCGGGAAAAATTTATCCACTGCAGTATCTGTACTTTCAGCAACAAACCCGTGAGAGTGTGAGGCAACTGTCAACTTCGATAAGTCATGTCCTGCTTCACTAGCAGCTTTCTTATATAGCTTCACAAGTGGTTCAAACTGCAATGGGCTTCCTCCAATAATTGCTAACACAAGTGGCAATCCAAGGAAACCAGCTCGCGCAACGGATTGCGGAGTTCCACCACTTGCGATCCAAACCGGTAGAGGGTTTTGTACAGGACGCGGATAAACCCCACGATTCTGAATCGCAGCTCGATGCTTACCACCATTCCAAGTAACCATTTCAGACTCCCGTATTTTTAGTAGCAAATCTAACTTTTCCTCGTACAATTCATCATAGTCCTTTAAATCATAGCCAAAAAGTGGGAAGGATTCGATAAATGAACCACGTCCAGCCATAATTTCTGCACGCCCATTGGAAATAGCATCTAATGTAGAAAACTCCTCAAATACTCGTACTGGATCATCAGAAGAAAGTACCGTAACAGCACTTGTAAGTCTTATTTGCTTTGTCTGAGAAGCTGCGGCAGCCAGAAGAACTGCCGGTGCAGAAGCGGCATAATCCTTTCGATGATGTTCACCTACACCAAAAACATCTAAACCTACCTGATCTGCCAATACAATTTCTTCTACAACCTCACGAATGCGCTCAGCATGGCTGATTACTTTGCCAGTTTTTACATCTGGAGTTGTTTCTACAAACGTTGTTATTCCAATTTCCATTTGATTTGCCTCCTTAGATTCTCCGGTTTCAATTGTTTATATAAAAGATTTTGTCGACTTTAATCATACCTTATCATTCTATTTATATTCAATTTTCCCGTTTCATTGGAGGAAGTAAGTTTTTGGTTAAATATTCCTTTACGAAAGTAAACCTAGGCTGAGAACAAGTAAGTAAGGACACTCCGCAAGTATTCGACCGATGAATGCAATTAAATGGCTCAAAAGTCAATTCTTTTCTACTAAGAATTCAGATCATCATGAGTTTTCTCTACTCTTCACTTCACTCATTAAGTAATCGACAAACAGGTCATCCCTTACCAAAGCAGCCTCATAGTTTCTTTTTAAGAACCGCTCGCCTTCTTCAAAGCTAGTAAAGGTTTGTTCTATTTCAGCTTTATTTTTTTCAAGGATCCAATCCTGATTATTTTTAGAATACAAAATGAAAGTATCATTATTTCTATTCTTATAAAAAGAACCAAACGACGATTGTTTCAAATTATATTGATTTCTTTTTGCATCTTCGGGTATTGGTGACAGATGGAAAGTGTCCAACACAAATAACTTATAAGCTTCCTCTGTTAATGTACAGCCAGATGCTTTTTGATGTCCTCCACCCCCGAATTGTCCAGCAACTTCAGATACATCAATATGGTCATAAATCGTACGAAGGGAGATTCTTTTCCCTCCCATTATTACAATTGCGATGTAATCGAGATGTGGAAACTCTTTCCCTAGTTCATTGCCTAGCTCTGAATGATACGTTTCTGCATACACAATACCAGCTAAATGCTCCCCAATGTTTGCCTGGACAATCTCTCTTTTCTTTCGACGTATATATCGGTCAATCTTGTCTGCTTCCATTTTCAATATTTTCTTTTCAAATTCATCAAAATCGAAATGATCACTTGTACGAAGGCGTTCAATTATTTTTTCTTCAAATTCTTCCATCGATATTAAATAGAAAAGCGAGTTTAACGAATGGGCCTGGTGGTTCCCATTCTTTTCCCATTCCCACGTATCATACTGTCTTACTAATTCTACAAATTCCGTTAGTGCAGCAGTCGGTTCTAACAGTTCATTTGTTACAAGATATTCATATAATAACGAAGTAGCTGAAGTTAATTTGCCTTCATGATCTTCCACTAAAATATATCCCCACTCATAATCATTAAAATGCAAAGCAGATTTATGATGATCAATTAGTTGGACCTTCCCTTTTGCATCGTAAAAATCATTAAGCCTTTTTTCATTATCCTCGTTTGGAGTCAAATCAGTTATAAATAAAAACGTATCTGGCTCATCATTTTCTAAAAAGTATTCAATCTCTCGATTAAGGGATGAAATCGAATTATAACGCACCTTCACTTGCTCTCCAAAAGCTAGCTTTGCTAAAATGCCACATCCGACGCCATCTAAATCATTATGAGACAATAATTTATACATCCTTTTCACCTCTTGATTAGTATGGTTTTAACGTTTGAAACTTATTAATTTTCATCAAAAATATAGTTTATCATGTCATAAAAATAAGTTAACACTTATTTTACAGGTAAACTGTTGCAATAGTATAAGAAAACATGTATTATCTTAGTAATTAAATATTCTCTTATTTCAAATACATTTGAAGTAAGGATAGAGGCGCGAAGACCATCAGTACACATTCGGAGGATAATGAGATCCTATGACAATTGTGGAAAGGGGGATTTGCCGAAGTTGAAAGAATCTCATTTTTCTTGAAGCTGGTTCAGCTGTTGAATAAACACTGAATTGTCATATAGGAGACTATATGGAGGGCTATCTTACGCACGGAAATATTACTTTATTTCTATTGCAACAACGAGCCCCTCGTTGTTGCTTTTTTGCGTCTACATAACTTGACTAAACAACCGTCAAGTTATGCCTCCGGCGGATGTCACAGATTTTGAATTTCGCTAGTGTAATTCAAAATCTGTACGCAATTACGCCGAGGCGTAATTGATACCGCCCTTCTCCCTGAATTTTTAATAATAAAACTAGAGGATGTGGAGAAGTTATGAATTTTGGACAAATATTAACGGCTATGGTGACTCCTTTTGATCATAATGAGGAAATCGATTTTCCAGCTACACGAAACTTAATAAATTACTTAATTGCCAATGGAACAGAAGGCTTAGTTGTATCTGGTACTACTGGAGAGTCTCCGACGTTAACTGAAGAAGAAAAAGTCCAGCTGTTTAAATTTACAGTGGAAGTTGTGAATGGTAGAGTACCAGTAATTGCTGGTACTGGTTCATATAATACAAAAGCGTCCATTGATCTAACAAGACAAGCAGCTGATGCAGGTGTCGATGGTATTATGCTTGTAGTTCCGTATTATAACAAGCCTTCACAAGAAGGTTTGTACCAACACTTCAAAACTATAGCTGCAGTTACATCATTGCCGATTATGCTATACAATATTCCAGGCCGTAGTGTCGTCAACATGTCAGTGGAAACGGTTATCCGTCTTTCTAAAATACCAAATATCGTTGCTATTAAAGAAGCTGGTGGGAATTTAGATGCAATGTCTGAAATTATTAGTAATACACCGGAAGACTTTTCGCTATATAGTGGTGATGATGGGTTAACAATCCCGGTACTATCGATTGGTGGAACAGGCATCATTTCAGTAGCATCACATGTTATTGGAAATGAAATGCAAGCAATGATTGCAAAGTTCAACAGTGGTAATGTAAGGGAGGCAGCTAAGGATCACCGCAAATTATTACCTATCATGAAAGCTCTATTTGCTGCACCAAATCCTACTCCTGTAAAATCTGCATTAAATTTAAAAGGAGTTCCTGTAGGAGGTGTTCGCTTACCTATGATTCCTTTGAATAAAGAAGAGCTGACTTCTTTACAAGAAGTACTATCCACATTGCCACAAACCGTGAAAATATAGGCTTTTCAATTGTTTACAGATAAAGAGGAAGAGCGAACTCAATTTAGAATTCGCCCTTCTTTATTAATTTCTATATTTTACTGCTAAACCTTTAAGGAATTTACGTGCAAAATTATCCCCGCATTCCTTATAATTACGATGTCCTGGTTTTCTTAAAATAGCACCTAGTTCGCCTTTAGATACAATAATTCCGCCATCATCTAATACTTCCAGCATATCTTCCGTTGTTAACTGTAAAGCTACTTTTAGTTTCTTCAAGAGTATATTATTCACATGATCCTTCTGCTGTTCTGCAGGCTCTGGATTAGTAGGTTGTCCCTGTTTTGGATCCTGTTTACCTCTTTTATGTGTGATTAAACCATTCAAAAATGATTCCAACATCTTGTTGTTACACTTCATATGATTTTCATCTTCCACTACTTCTTCATCATCAATATCTTCTTTTGATTTAGTAAGAATTTTAAGTACATCTTCTTTTGTAAGTTCAACGCCACCTAGTTTAAAAATCTCTACCATGTCTTTGTTTTTAATATCTAGGGCATATCTCAATCTGATTAATATATCATTATTTTCCATTTATTAACCTCCTATAAAACTATCTATATAACCAATATCTTCTCCATTTTACACGATTTCAATTCCACTATGTTACTGCCTTACAAATTTAACTTTAAAATTAGTTTCATAAAAATAAATGTGCCTGGTTCTAACACAATTCAGAATTGCATTAGAACCAGGCACTTTTTATTCTGCTGTTTTAGTTGTTTTAAATTTAGAAACTGCATCAGCAAGATTCATAGCAATTGTCGCCAAGTGTTGGGAACTTGCTACTACTTCTTCCATCGAACCAACGGATTCCTCAGCGGACGCAGCTGTCTCTTCTACACCTGCAGCAGATTCCTCTGAAACGGAAGCAATTTCTTGAACGGATGCATTAATCTGTTGGCTATTTGCGCTAACTTGTGCTAAATTCTTTGAAATCTGCTCTACCTTTTCTGTCATTGCATGAATACCACTTGTAATTTCCTTGAATTTTTCACCAGTACGTTGAATCTGTTCTGTTCCATCTGTTACTTCTTTATAACCGTTCTCTAAAGTGGTAACTACTGATTGAGATTCATTTTGTATTGTTGCGACAATATCGGTAATTTCTCCAACTGAATGGGATACCTGCTCCGCGAGCTTTCTCACCTCATCTGCTACAACTGCAAATCCTTTTCCATGCTCGCCTGCTCTTGCTGCTTCAATTGCTGCATTCAAAGCCAATAAGTTTGTTTGATCGGCAATAGATTGAATAACCTCAACTAGTGTTGATATTTCATTCGTTTTGTTATCTAATCCTTTTACTCTGTCCACAGAGCCTTTGACAATTCCATCGATATCTTTCATTTTATTAACGGATAGTTCCATTAACTGCTGTCCATCCTCAGCACCTAGGGTCACCAGATGAGAATCTTCAACAATACCTCTACTCGATTCATCCGAACTTTGAATAGCTTGTGCAAAACCATCCATCATTTCAGAAATATCCGATGCACTGGACGCCTGTGTCTCGGCCCCATTTGCAAGCTCATGCATTGTGGTTGCGATTTGCTCACTACCAACTTTAACTTGTTCCGCTGATTGAGATAATTGCTCGGATTGACTTGATAATGTATTGGAAGCCAAATGTATTTCAGAAATAACATTTTGTAAATCTTGTTGCATCTCATTTGTAGCATTGACCAATATTCCAATTTCATCTTTTCGCTTCGTAATTAATGGTGACTTGGTTAAATCACCAGATGCAATTTCCACTAGTCTCTCTGCTACTTTACGTGTTGGATTTCCTATTTTGTTACCCATAACAACACCAATGATAACGGCTACTATCAACGCAGCAAATGTAATGACAAATACGATGAATCGATTCGTTTCAAATGCTGACTTGTTGATATTATTCAGTTCCTCCGCAAGGGAGATATTTCTATCTTTCAATACTAGTAAACTATCTCTAGAAACCGCAAATGTTTCCTCACCCGCTCTTAGATCAGCAAGCGCATCATTATAGTTACCCGCATTAACCAATGCAATATTCGATTGAACTATAGTTGTAAATGCATTCCAATCTGTTTCAAATTTCGTAATGGCTTTTTTCCCATCCTCATCAAGTACTAGCCCCCGATAATGTTGGATGAGTAAAGCCACTTCTTCCATATTAGATTTTGCTATTTGCGTCTTTTCAGGATTTTCATTTAAAACAGCAGACAGCATTTGTACCCTCGTATTTTCTGTTAAACTTGCCATTTCTACAACAACCGTTAAAGGTATAACACGATTATGATACATTTCTTTCGAGTGTTGGTTAGTAGCGCCAAGTGCTAACAAAGATACACCTGCCACTACAAAGATGAAAACCGTAATTATCAAATAAGTACTAATTAGCTTTCCTTTTAATTTCAACCTAGAACCCCCCTGTTCTTAATAACTCAAACTCTCTATTCTTATAAAATTCTTTATAAACTTACGATTATCAACACATTCTCATATTAAGAAAACTGACTATCTATAACCTTATACTAGTTTATCGGATTATTTTAAAGGCTGTGAAGTAATCAAAAATCTATTTTTTCACCTTTTTAAGGGATGTTTTGTATCTACTAAAAAGGACTTCAATTCATTCCAATATCAATAATTTTTCTGATATATATAGCAATAAGAGATTGAGGACTTGAAAAAAAGAGCGAATTCCAAGTAATATGGGAATTCGCTCTTTCATCATTTTAACCTTCATTAAAAACAATATGTTTTATGTTAAATATCTCCAAATTTTCATTATAAAAGATAACTTAGGTTGAGTTTAAATTGATATTATACTACTTTCCAATTATTACAATTTCGCTCTATTTGGTAAAAAAGTAAAAAGCTCGAAAATTCAAAGTTGAACTTTCGAGCTTTTTACAGATGCATTATAATTCACTAATAGATTTCAGTTGCATTTGGAGATAAACGCCTAATATGTTCTAGGTATGCAGTAACTTGTTTATCCTCTTCACTTTTATAATTAAATCCTAATCTATCAGCAACATATAATGCTGTAGTTCGAAATAGACTAACCATTGCAAATAACGCTCTCCAAACATCATCATAACTTCCGTTGGCATAAGTGGAAAGCAGCTCCTCCCAACACTTTTCCGAAAGATATTTTTCCAAATATTTACCACATTTACCTACACTAACGGAATAGTCATTATCAATACCAACCTTCCACTCAAGCATTTTAAGCAGCATCGGTCTGAGAACATTATTCAGATGCTCATGAGCATATAGTATTTCTCTTCTCCATAATCCCTTTGCTACATATGTAGAGACCCACCAAAATTCATTGCAGCAATCAGAAAAAAAATCAGCAGAAGGACGTTTTGCCCAATAATCCTCATCTATTGGGGACGGGATTTCCGGAAGGCTGTTATCCTTGTCCATTAAAATAACCGTTAACTTATCCTCTTTGCAATACGTATCTTTTTCCTCAATCGGAACAAGTGTAAGATCAATACGGTTTCCGTCCTGAAACAACATAAGATAAGAGAATCTCCCTCCTAAAGTTGGTGGGAACATGGACGTATTCTCAGGAGTTTGCATAATGATTCGTTGTCCGAATACATCTATCCATTGTTGATCTTCCTTAAACGAATTCATCTCGGTTACTAAGTAAACAATATCAAAATCCTGAAACATATCTTTTGGTGCATTTGGATTCGTTTGCGAACCATTTAGTCCTACCGCACGAATTCTTTCATCATTCTTTGCATAAGTCAAAACTAATTCCATCATTTCATTTGGTGATCTCATGCTGATTCCCTCCTGCAATAAAAAGTGCCTAGTTCAAATACAATTCTGAATTGTAATAGAACCAGGCACTATATTCTAATTACTGTTGCTCCGCATGCTTTTTGAAATTGTTTAAAATTGCCTGCCATCCTTCTTGCTGCATTTCATTCGGATTAGTCGTTTCTGGCTCGAAAACTTCTACCACCTTCGTGTAGTTTTCTAATGGGATAAAAGTAATTTCAACTTTTCTTCCATCTTCTAATTTATAAGAAATGAACTCATGGGCACGCACTTCATCATAAACTCCTCCAAAATCAAAACCAAAGCTTCCATCTTTCGCTTCCATTCTAGAAACAAATTTCCCGCCGGCTCTTAAATCATTTTCAGCAAGTGGTGTATGCCAATCATCTGAAGCGGTATTCCACTTCGTTATATGATCCGGCTCTATCCAATATTCCCATACTTTTTCAACAGGGGCATGCACAATTGCTTCCACCGTTATTACTGAATTATTCTTGTCCATTTTATCGTCTCCTTTTCCTTTGTCATTCTCTATATTCGCTGTTTCTCTCCACTATTCCTTTATAGTTTGTCTGATTTTTTTACCCTGTGTCAAAAACAAACATGAAACTCACAACATTCACGTTTGTTTGAATCAACATGAATATTTCTTACACAGGGTTGTTTTTTATTTAGTTATTTCCAGATTGCATTTTATAGTTTCTCAAAACCATACCATTTGTCTTCGTCATTCCGAACTTATCATAATAAGGAACTAAGTCATCGTCACAACATAAATCTATCATATATATGTCAGCAAGTTCCTTTAGCATCCGACTTACTAATTCCTTGCCTATACCTTTATTTTTGTATTCTGGTAAAACCTCAAGAAATGGAATATAGGCAGATAGAACTCCATCACTTATCGCTGTAATAAATCCTACTACTTGGTTTGTATTATCATCAATCGCTATAATCACTTTACTGCTTTTATTTAACATTGCTAAGTGAGTTTTTGGACTCGGTGGATTAGGCCAATCCACAAAAAAACCTTCTAACATCTCAGAAGATATATTACTTGTTGAGTTTCTGTATACTATCATCATATCAGCTCCTAATTTATATTAACTAATTAGATAGACGATACATATCAAAAGTAAAGTAACAAAAATATAACCTCCCAACATTCTAAATATTATTATAAGTTAACTATTAATAAATGCAATATTTAGTATTTTCTAAAACGAAGCTAAACCACCTATATATATTGAAATAAACAAAGATACCCAATTCCTCGTTTAAAAGCAATGAATTTTCAATTATAGGACGCTATTATAGATTAACAAGCGGCCCTGTGTTAAAAACATTAAGATTACTGAATTTACAAGATTGACGGTAGAATTATTAAAAGCACGATTCAATTTATCTACTACTAGACAACATGAGCAACACATATATAATGCTCTTTCCGTTTCTTATTAACTAAATTCCTTTTCACTGTGCGCATACCCTCTATGTGCCTTAGATGTCTGAATATTTTATAGAGAGGGGAGAAGTTGAATTTATTGTTCTCTTTGATTAATTTATAGGAGGGAGGAATGGACATGCTGTTTTTTGGTAATGAAATACAGAAAGTGAGTAAAAAAGTGGGACAATCGGGAAGGAATATAATGCGATTACAAGACCCACGCGTAAATGGACAATTGCGGAAGGATCAGATAGCCCGGGAGACGGAAGCAAAGGAAGTAGAGAATCGTAGAAATCGCTCATTGAACGGAGATGACTGATTAGGTTAAAAAGACGTTGCCTCACCGATAAAGGTTTGGCTACGTCTTTTATTTTATGAATTTGAATCTATAATATTTGTTATGGGATCCGTATAAAGTGACCATGTTTATTGGGCTACAATTTCCTGCGTCAGATTTGGAAATGTAATCGTTTTTTAAAGTGACATCAAATGAGCATTCCTTGCTAAAAACTCTTCCTTTTCTTTGTAGTCTGGCATAATACTTCCAACACGTCTCCAAAATGAACGATCATGGTTCATATGAGTTATATGACATAATTCATGGATTATCACATAATCGATTACTTCTATTGGAGCCATGGCAAGACGAAAATTAAAGGTAATCTTTTTATCCGAACTACAGCTACCCCATTTGACTTTAGATTCTACTATTTCAATGATTTTAGGCTTTACTTTCAGCTGTTTTTCATATATTTTTATACGTTCCTCTACGATCGCTTTACACCTATTGATATAGAACTTCTTGAGATTTCTTTTAAGTGCCTCCTCATTTAAATCACTAATATCTATTAATTCATGAAGAAAACACTCTTTTCCAAGGTATAAAAACTTCCCTTGAGCGTGATACTCTCTTGCCCTAGGAATTTCTCGAGATACTTCAATTTCATGAATTTTCTCAAGTATCCATTTCCCTTTACTTTCTATTGCACTGACAATAATTTCATTACTTGTACCCTTTGGAACTTTAACAGTTATGAAACCCAACAAATCTATAAGTATGGATAGCTTCTTCCTATTTCCAAATTGAACATTAAATTCTATCATATTATTTTCAATTTCAACTTTCATGACTACCCTCATTTTAATATATATTAATTTCTAACTCGTTTTTAATAAAATCAAGGAATATGCGCAGTGCCTCGAGAGGAGTCTTTGCCTAATATAAACAAAACTATTTTAAACTTTACTATCTCTGGCCCGATAGAAGCTCCGTACGTAGAAAAGGTGTTAGATCCTAATACAATTTTGAATTGTTTTAGAATCTGGCACCTTAACTCTAAATCTATTCTAATTCTATTAATGAAACCGGCTATGAAATAGCCTTCCACAGGTGATAGCTCAAAATATAAATAGGGCCGTTTGTGTAAAAATTAGACCCTTAGAGAGCCACGGAAACCCCTTGCAGCATAGTAGGAATCTGCTCCATTGTGGTAAACAAAGACAGTGTCGTAGCGACAATCACAAAATAGAGCCCCGCCGAGTTTTCTAATATTATTAGGTGTTTGCACCCAACTCGATGTTTTCAAATCGAAATTACCAAGTTTCTGTAACTCTCGATATTGTTCCTCCGTTAAAAGTTCAATTCCCATGTCAGTTGCCATATCAATGGCGCTATTTTCTGGTTTGTGTTTTTTTCTTGACTCCAACGCTTCACGATCGAAACAAACACTTCTGCGACCTTTGGGACTTTCTGCTGAACAGTCAATGAAAATGTATTCGTCATTCTGCTTATCATAACCAACAACATCCGGTTCTCCTTCGGTTTTTTCCATTTCATAGAGAGACCACAGTTTTTCAGTATTCGCTTCTAACTTTGCTTGGACACTAGTCCATTCAATTCCATCATGACGATTCATGTATTTCTCAAAACGGGCTTTCAATAACCTAAGTAATTCTTCACGTTGTTCTAGTGACAACTCCATATTATTTTTTGTCAATTGGATTCCTCCTAATTGGTTTTCTAGTTCTTTTTTAATTTATCTTCACACAGTTTAGTATTCATTACAAGCTTGGACTAATTGAACAACTCTAGTTTACTAAAGACAAATAACTTGATAGAGGGCATAGTCTAACTATTTTTTGAAAATTCTTTTTTTAAAAATGTTTCCTTCAAGTATAATAGTGATAGAAATAGAAATCGTATAACTAATTTTGAATTACGATGGCTCAAATATAAAGGAGATAGATTTGACATGAAGCATGTTTATACAGGAAAAACAAAAGATGTATATGAATTAGAGGATGGCAACTTCCTTCTACAATTTAAAGATGATGTTACAGGTGTTGACGGTGTATTTGATCCAGGTGCCAATTCAGTAGGGTTGAAAATCGAAGGTGCTGGACGTTCAGGATTAAAGCTTACAAAATACTTTTTTGAAGTATTAAAGGAAAAAGGAATCCCAACTCATTATGTTGATGCTCATATCGAAAAGGCAACACTGACTGTAAAACCTGCTGAAGTTTTCGGAAAAGGGCTTGAAATCATTTGCCGATATCGTGCGGTAGGAAGCTTTTTACGTAGATACGGATTATACGCTGAAGAAGGACAACCATTAAATGCTTTCGTCGAAGTGACACTTAAGGATGATGAACGCGAAGACCCGCCAATTAGTGAAGATGCTTTAGATATGCTTGGTGTCTTATCAAAAGATGAATATAAAGTATTAAAAGAATTAACACAACAAATCGGAAACGTCGTTAAAGAAGAACTTGCGAAAAAAGACATTGAGTTATATGATATTAAATTTGAATTTGGCCGTACAGGTAAAGATAAACAAATTGTTTTAATTGATGAAATCTCTGGTGGCAACATGCGTGCTTATAAAGATGGAAAATATATCGAACCATTAGCATTAGAAAAACTATTCTTATAAGTAACCAAAAAACAAAAAATCTAGGACATAACATATTTTATGTAGCTAATATGTTATGTCCTTTTTGGTGCTCACTTTGAAAACTTCCTTAAATTCGATACTATATGATTAGAGTCAAATAGCATTGGAGGAATTAAAATGGAACTTATTGTTTATTTAGCAGGTCAGATCCATGATGATTGGAGAGAAGAAGTTGCACAAAAAGCAAGGGTTAAAAATCTTCCCCTCGTATTTGTATCCCCTCAAACAAATCATGATCGTTCAGACAATATCGGCGAAGAAATTCAAGGAAAACAGCCATCTGCTCTTTATAAAGATGATGCTGCATCAGATATTAATAATTTCCGAACACAAGTCTTAATGAAGAAAGCGGATATCGTCATTGCCTTATTCGGAGAAAAATATAAACAATGGAATACAGCAATGGACGCCAGCACGGCAATTGCTATGAACAAACCGACGATTATTATTAGACCTGAATCATTAATTCACCCATTAAAAGAGCTTTCAAATAAGGCAAATGTTACTGTAGAAACCGTTGATCAAGCAATAGATGTCATCAGTTATATTTTTAATTGATATTAGAATAAATAAAAACAGCGATTTTGAAACTTTACTCACTGTTTTTATCACTCTACTGTTCTCCCCGTCGTATCAACTTTCTTGTGCAAGTACAAAAAATGGACGCGGTAAATTACGCTTTTTTAATTTTTCTTCTAACATGTTGTCTATTTGGAAATTCAGAAGTAAAGCAGACGGTCAATTTGAGGTGCATTACCTCACTTCTAAACCGTCTGCTTTATATATTTCAAATTATTTAGTTATAGAAAACCTACATAGTATATCATTTTGATAATGCGATTTTAATATGGGCTAAGTGATGCTCTTCATGCCAAGATAATTTTGCAACTTTTGTTGCCACTGTTATTTTGCCATTTGTTTGGTGAGTAAATGCTCGTTCTAATTGCTCTTCAGTTAAACTTTGTCCTAAAGATACGATACGCTCATTGATGCCTTCTAACATTTTAATAGAACTTTCTACTGGAAGCCCTGTATCTGGTTGAATAGCCCACTTTTCTTCATCAAAAGCTGGGACTGTTGGATTGTCAGCTGTTAAAGCAAGCTTCAAACGTTGATACATGTTCAACTGAGAGTCTGTAATATGATGAACAAGTTGACGAACTGTCCAGGCACCTTCACGGTAAGTTTTGCTTAATTCCTCGTCACTTAATAAGTCGACAGTTTTCCTTAGTCGAACCGTGTAAGTTTCGATTTCCTTTAACCATTCTTGAATATTTGCTAACTTTACTTTTTCAGGAACTTGTAATTTTCCAATTGGGTATTTTACATCCATTTTCAACCCCCTCTTCCCTATTCTTTATTTTTCGATATTAACATTTACTATATCAAGCGGCTCAGATGCTGTAAACATTACTAAACTAAAACACTTAGAACCATCCATAATTGGAACTAAAAAAGTCGATCCTTCACTTGGAACGCCTTCTTTAACTTTGGTTGCTAACATTCTACTCCTGCAATCCCAAAACCACCTGGCCCAGCATGGGTTGAAATCATAGCACCCGCTTGCATCCATGTAACATTTTCGAAACCTATTTCCTTTGCGATTTCATCCATCCGTCTCTTAATACTCTCATCAAGTCCGATAGAGTAGATCAAATACAGCTGTTTTCTATCTATATCGTATTGGTTTAAGTAATCTCGCATGAGTTTTTCCGCAACTATGCTCATACTCCCACGGTATTTTCTAGTTGAAACAAGCTTTCCCTCTATTAACTCGATACAGGGCTTTATTTTTAATAATAACCCTCCAATATAAGCAACGTTACTTACCCGTCCACCCGCTCTTAGAAAATCTAAACTGCCGGGAAGGAAAGCCAATCTTGTTTTAGGAACTATAGATTCTAGCTCTTCTATTAAGCGAACATGGCTAATGGAAGGTTCTTCCTCAAGCATAGTTGCCGCATACATCACGATTGCAGCTAATCCACCTGTTACATTTAGCGTATCAAATAGGAAAAGGTCTTCAAAATCTTCCGCTGCAATTAATGCACTTTGAAAGGAAGCAGATGCTTTTGACGTATATCCAATGTGAATAATGATGCTATCAGGAAAATTTAATCGGATTTTCGTAAACAAATCATGATACTCATGTACATTCGTTGCTGTTGTAGATGGTATTTTTTTGGTACGACTATGATAATTAAAAACTTCCTCTACAGATAGCTCACCATCTAAATAATCCTTCCCATCCATGATGACGTGCATCGGTACTACTTGAATTCGATGTTTTTCAACCAGGTCTTTCGGTAGATCGGCTCCACTCTCTGTCGATAAAATAATCCTTCTCATTGTACATTCCTTTCAACTATCGCAGCGATTCCTGCGTACTTTTTTATTTTAATTATTCTAAATATACACCAAAAGGAAAAATTATACAGTAAAATAATCAGAAAATTTATCCTGCATTAGAAACAGATGTGAAAATTAAAACAGTCACGTTTGTTTGAATTAGAATAAATGTTTCTGGCACAGGGTTGTTTTATAAATAAACCATATGGCATAACGTTCTGCTGAAATGACGAAAATATCAGAGAGATAAGAAGCAATTGCTGGCTCCAGTATAGTTGGATTATGGGAAATAATGATGAGCACCATTAAAGATAGAACTCGTTAATAGCATTAAATACAGCTACATCAATTGAAAATATGTTTTAGAGCATAATAAAATACCAGGTTCGTGAACAATTTAGAGTTGTTCTTGAATCTGGTATTCTCTTTGCATATTATATTTTTAGAGCCACTGCCACATAGTACATATGAACAAATCATATTGTTTGATTCTATTTTTTAGTGAGGGTAAGGTAGGGTAAGAAAAACAGCATAGGAGGAATTAGGATGAAAAAAATTAAATTAAACAATGGCGTTGAGATTCCAATTGTTGGTACTGGTACAAATACATACGGTAAAGAGGAAAATCAGTACTCGGGTGCTTTAAGGGGTGACACACAGGAGATTGACTGGGCAATTGAAAATGGCTACCGTCATTTTGACTCTGCGCAAGTTTATTTCAATGAAGAAGTGCTAGGAGAAGGGTTAAAAAAATCTTCTCAACCACGTGAAAATTACTTTATCACAAGCAAGCTTAATACCTTTAAAGGTTTTGGCGGTACAGACTGGGCTCATGCGGAAATTAAAAAAAGTTTAGAGAAATTACAAACTGACTATATTGATTTATTCTTAATTCATTCTCCTTGGGATAACAACGAGGAAATTTTAGAAGCATGGAACATTTTAGAAGAATACTACACTCGTGGTGTGTTTAAATCTATTGGTGTTTCGAACTTTAAAAAAGGGCATTTGGATTTAATTCTTGAAAAAGGAAAAATAAAACCTGCTGTTAACCAGATAGAATCACACGTTGGACAATGGAATGAAGAATTAATTGCGTACAATAAAATCCACGACATAGCAACAGTTGCTTGGTCCCCATTAAAAGGTATCGATGAAAATGCTAAGCAGGTTCTAGAAAAAATTGGAAATCAGTATGGAAAGACGTATGCACAAGTTATATTACGTTATCAAATTGAAAGGGACGTTATCGTCATTCCTAAGTCTCATAATAAAGATCGCCAAGCACAAAGTTTAGATACTTTTGACTTTGAACTAACAGCAAACGATCGTGAACGTATCGCTGCCCTATAATTCAAGTTGGATTTTTTAATGTCCCGGTGTTATCCAATACATTAGTGTTTGGACCCTGTGTCAGAAACAAGCATGAAAATCATAACATTCACGTTTGTTTGAATTAACGTGAATGTTTCTGACACAGGGTAGCACTTTAAAATTATAACTCAAGCCATACAGGAATACTTTTTTGCTGTGTTTAAATCTGAATTCTATACCTTATGCATTAAAATTTTCCAACTCAATCTCTCGATGACAAAGTCTTTGAATCAGCTTCGCCTCATGGCTGACAATGATTATACCCATCCCTCGCTTTTTGGCGATTTCAAGAACTGCATGCCAAATTTGAGCTTGTGTAATTGCGTCGAGCATTGTTGTCATTTCATCCGCAATTAAAAAGCGAGTATTGGGTCCCAATGCCCTAGCTACACAAAATCGTTGTAACTCTCCTCCAGACAATTCGTTAGGCCAACGTGTCAGCCACTCCTGCTCAATTCCTAATAAATCTAGCAGTTCTTGATCAGGTTTCCACCCTTCATTAAGAATCTTCTCCATTTTCCATCGTGGATTTACCGCTTTTTCCGGATGTTGAAAGACTAATTGTACAGGATGAAATTCTTTCTTGGACACCGGTAGCCCATTTACGGTAATGTTACCCTCAATAGGTTTCTCGAATCCCGCTAAAATACGACAAAAAGTTGTTTTACCACGTCCACTCGGGGCCGTGAGTCCAACGATTTCCCCTGGTTCTATAGTTAAATCGACTCCCCGAAACAACCATGGCCCATTCCCATAACGAAATCCGATGTTTTTTGCATCAAGTTGCATGAATACACCTCACCTTCCCATTCCGAAGGTTGCGCATTTCCGGCAGTGCTTGTTCGCATTCAGAGGTTGCCATCGGACACCGTGGGGCAAACAAGCAACCAGATGGTAAAGCACTAGGATGGGGTTGGGCACCCGGAATTGGTGTAAATTCATTTTGTGGCAGCGCTCTCCATAAAGCCTTACTATAAGGATGTCGCAAAGCTTCACCATCACCAGTGAAATTCTCAACTGGGGCTACTTCTACAGTCGTACCTGCATAAAACACAGCAATTTTATCAGCAATTGTTAAAGCGGATTCAATATCATGTGTGATGAGCATAACCGCACATCCATTGTCTGCGAATTCCTTGAAATTATTTAAAGCTTCTTTGATAACAACTGGATCGAGTCCTGGTGTAGGCTCATCCGCAATTATGACTTTAGCTCCACTTACAATTGCAGTGGATAGAAGCGTTCTTCGTGCCATACCTCCAGAAAGCTGAAATGGGTACATATTCTCAACAGCTAATTTTAGATGAAGTCGCTCAAAAACATTTCGTTGTGCTGCAATAGCATCTCCATTTTTTACAGAAGTACGAACTTGATTCCCTACACGCATAAGTGGATCGAGATAGTTTACTGATTGTGGAATAAGTGCAATATCCTTACCGCGTAGTAAAGCTTGCCGTACGGCAGTAAGTACCTCTCCTTCATATTTAATAGTTCCACTTATGGCTGCATTGTCTGGAAGTATTCCGAGAATGGCATGGGCTAGTAAACTCTTCCCTGAACCACTGGCTCCTACGACTGCCAGAATTTCACCTGGTTCAAGCGTGACATTTAAACTTGATATTACATTAAAACTTTTCTGTTTCAAACCACTTATATATTGTTTAAAAGATATCGATAAATTTTCTACTTCAAGGATAGGCATCATTTACCTCCTCACAAAATAATAAGGTGACTTATGTCTCGTTATCACCTTGAAGAAACTTCTCCTCTTGTTAAAAAAAAGTGGACCCAAACTCTGTTCGCTTTTTCCGAAAATAAAATACACTTTATATATTACTTATCATGAGCTTTAGTGGGATCCATAATCATTCTAATACTTTCTCCAATCACATCAAATATCCGTACAATAATTAGTAAACAAAGCCCAGGGAAAAAGGCAAGCCACCACATACCAGCTGACAAATATTTCATGGATTCCGACAGAATAATACCAATGGCTGGCTCGTGAGGCGACATCCCTAAACCTAAAAATGTAACTGCAGCTTCGTGTAAAATCACGTGGGGGAACAGCAACATAAAACCAATCATAATTTGTGGGATCAAATGTGGAAGTATATGATGTGCAGCTATCCACCAACGAGATTTTCCCATCTGTCGAGAAATCTGAACATATTCGGCGGAACGAATTTGCATGACCTCTGCTCTGATAACTCGAGCAAGGCTTGGCCAATGGGTTAGCATAAGCCCTATAACAATACCTTTAAATCCTCCCCCCAACGTAAAAGCAATCAAAATCAGCGTTACAAGATGGGGCACACTTAGAAAAAGGTCGATAAGCCATGATATTAGACGATCTGCCATTTTCCCCATTGTTGCTGCAGCCATACCAAGGATAAGTGCAATTGACGTACTGCCAATTGCTCCAATCAATCCAACTCCAATACTTAATGAAAGCCCCATAATCGTCCGGGTAAACATGTCCCTACCTAACCAATCCGTACCAAAAAGATGTTCCATGGATGGGGACAAATTTCGAGCGATAAGATTTGTTGCAATTCTTTCTCTATCAAGTACGGCACCGATCACTACAACACTTACCAAAAAAATAGTCGCGATTAGGATTGTAACGAGCGTCTTCTGCCTTCTATTTAGGGAAAATAGTTTTATCTTACCTTCTGTTTTTTTCAATTTGAGACTTCGAATCATATCATCCGACTCTCCCTTGTTCTCGGATCTACTACGTAGTAAATCGTATCAGCAATTAAATTTCCTACAAAAACAAATATCGTACTAAATATGACTAATCCTAATAAAAGAGGAACGTCTCCCCTTAGACCCGCTTCTACTGTCGCTTGTCCAAGACCCGGATAAGAAAACACTTGCTCAGCAAGAACAGCACCACCAAACAATTCACTAAATGCAGCAAATTGTAAGGTGATTGCAGGCAGAGCAACATTACGTAATCCATGTCTCCAAAACAAAATAAAGCCACGTTCACCCCGCGCCCTTGCAAACAACACATAATCACTCGCAAGAACATCGATTAGCTTCTGGCGCGTATGTAATGCCACATTCGCAACACCAAGAATGCTAAGTGTCATCGCCGGAAGTACAAGATGCCGTATTCGGTCTGCTAGTGTGACATCTTCCGAGAGAACTCCCGCCGGAACACCTAACCCAATTGGGAACCATCCAAGCCACACTGCAAAAACAATCAGCATCAGAAGGCCCATCCAAAAGGTGGGTGTCGATGCCAAGGTATAACAGTACCATTTTATGATTCGATCGACCCAAGTGTCCTTTTTCATGGCCGACACTACGCCCATGACAAAACCGATAACTCCCGACAATACCCATGCGGTCAGCATCAAGACAAGAGAGTTTAAAAAGCGTTCACCGATGATTTCAGACACCGGACGTCGGAAAATCATTGAAGTTCCCAAATCACCAGCAAATAAAGCAGAAAGCCAACTAAAAAACTGCACCATTACAGGTTGATCCAGTCCCCAATACTCAGCAATCTTCTCTCGCTGTTCAGGTCCTACCTTTAACATATCAGCGCCAACGTAGGCCTGAATCGGATCAATCGGGGAGTTCTTTATTAATAAAAATGATATTAAGCAAATCGCAAACAATAATGTAAGCATTCTTAAACCTTTCATCAATAGAAAGGTCCCTATCTTTACAACGATATTTTTACGCACATTATTTACTCCATTTCCAATCAGCGATATTGTCTGTAGCAGGCCATCCATGTCCATGTACATGGATTCTTTGCTCTCCAATATCAAGGCCTTCTTTCACCAGGTACAAATGATCGATGTTAACCAACCATGCCCATGCAGCGTCCCCTTTTCCACTTAAACCAGTCGTGCCATCCCACTGTGCTTTTTTCCAAAACTCGATTGCTTCCGCTTCACTTTTCGCATGAAGGGCCTTCTTAAAATATTCATCTACTGTTTCATTTTTATAGTGGCCCGTATTATAGTACTCAACCCCAGCATTATTGCTGCTATAAATGCTGTAAAGTTCAAGTGGATCGTGACTTCCCCAGCCCATGAGTACGGCCTCGGAATACATTTTCTTTCCAATAATGTCCCAACTTCCACCCTCTACTTTTATATTAATGCCAAGTGGTTTCATCATATCTGCAACAGTAATGGCAAGAGATTGTCTAATCATGTCATTCGCTAAGTAGTAAAGACTGAATTCAGCTTTCAAAGAGCCTTTATCAAGTATTCCATCACCATCCGTATCTTTCCAACCCGCCTCTTCCAATACTTTACGCGCTCCGTCCACATCGCCATCTTCAATGACTGTATCCGGATTCCACCAAGGAAGCCCATCAACAGATGTATAGGCAGGTGTTCCGTATCCTTCCAACACACCGTCAATTAACGCTTGTCGGTCAACCGCAATATTAATTGCATGACGGATGGCTGGATCAGCCGTTACGTCATTACCGATTGGTAGACCTTCCTCAGTAAAATCGCCAGACTTTACATAAGGAAATACGATTCCACGATTGTCCACCGTTTTTTCGGCTTCGAGTTTCATGCCAGGCACTTTTTTGCTACTAAATGCAGCAGGTATATAGGCAAGATCGACTGTGCCCGCTTGAGCAGCTGCAAATGCAGCATCCTCATTTAAGAATACAAAGGTCAACTTCTTAAAATATGGATTTGTGCCATAGTATTCAGGATTCGTCTTCACAATCATCTGCTGTCCCTTGTCCCACTGTACAAGCTGATAAGGGCCTGAACCGATGGGATTTTCAGCATAATTATCACTATATGCATGTTCTGGGACAATTCCTGTTGCCACTAGATTGTTTATAAATGTTGATTGTACTTCTTTCAATGTAAATTTCACAGTAGTGTCATTTACTGCTTCGACTTTCTCCAATACGTTTAAATCGACAACTGATCCACTGTTAGCTGCTGTTTCAAATGTAAATTTCACATCTGTTGCTGTTAATGGTTTACCATCCGAAAATTTTATATCATCGCGTATATGAACAGTCCAAACCTTACCGTCTTCATTTACTTCGTAACTTGTTGCAAGATCATTTACAATGTTAAGCTTGTCATCTCTTTTTAAAAGTGTACTTTGGAATAGTGGTGAACCATAACGTCCCCATCCAGTTATTGGATCAAATCCGGTTTCAGGCTCAGATCCAAATGCCAGCACAAGCTCGTCCTTTGGTTTTTTCTCATTTTTTTGGTTTTTGTCATCCTTTTGACCAGACTCAAATAGTGTACATCCTGCTAACATAGTAGCTAAAATAGCAATTACTATGAGTCCCAAAAACTTCTTCATCATCTATTACACTCCTTCAATAAATATTATATAAAATAAAAATTCACAGTCCTGTTAACATTAATAATTTATTCAAAACCATTTGTAGAAGTGATGCTCCTACAAGCGTTGAAAAACTATAATTTCTAAATTAGACTTGTTCTACTGATATCACCTGTTCTATAAGCTTCTACCTACTCTAAGTAGAAGAAACAACAAATATAATTGTACGAAACTCTAGAAGCTCAGAATACTAGCGAAAGACTAAAGTTATTGTTCAAAGTATCAAATGACGGAGTTCACAGGTGCAAAATCCCCATACATGTATAAAGTTAATGTGATAAATAAAAACTTCAATTTCGTTACGATTCGACCTTTTGATATTATCAGAAGAATATTTTCAAAATATATAGCAGGTAATGGGTTTAAATGCTATAGCAAGCATTATTATATAACGAGGGGGGAACGACATCTTAACAAATCGCAGGAAAAGGCTACTGATAGGTGGAAAAGATTATCAGTGAGAGTAATACTCAAAAGTCCGCACTATGCTGGCATTTTACAACAATAAAGAGATTATAAACCTAGTATTCTAAGTAATAACAAGTACCTTGAAAAATAAGTAAAAGAGTTGTAGCAAACACGATAAAAATCGAGGCTATAATCGAAGTAAACACAGAGCAGTTGAAAGAGAAGAAGATGGATAAAACAAACTTAATAATTTTACTCGCAATTGGGGTCATTTCAAGTATAGACTATCAGTTAGCTATTAAAATAATCAATGAAGATATTTCAAAGTTATAAACTAGCAATTATAATCTCTCTAAAAAATTAGAGTACCGCGATACTGATAAAGAATCAAATAAGTTCAATAATACTTAATCCTGAAATGCTTCTTATGTTAGTTGATAAAATATAAGTTCATGCAGACGGTACAGCCAAAGGTCATTATCAATTTAAAGCACCAGCCCGCCTAACACCGATCTTTCGATTACTCTTTTCCAAATAAATAAAATAAAGTCACGCAATGATTTCATGTTTTTCGATTTACAATAAAGACCTTTATCTTTAAGCCCAAAGTGTTTACGAATAAGGGTTTGAAGAAGATATTAGGGTTAAAGAATGCTGGTCTTTATTTTAAAAACTTGAAATCGGATATAACGAATCGACTATATTTTAAAGTCTAAGACTTTATTTAGGTCTACAACTGTAATTCTAGTAACGCACAGCATTCCACATGTGTACTCTGTGGGAACATATCAACTGGTTGAATTTCCTGTGTTTTATAACCACCATCTTCTAAAATTCTCAAATCGCGAGCAAGTGTTGCTGGGTTACAAGATACATACACGACACGCTTAGGACGTTGTTCGATGATTGTCGTAAGTAGTGCCTCGTCACAGCCTTTTCTTGGTGGATCCACTACCAAGATATCTGCTTGCTTTCCTTCTTTGTACCATTTAGGAATAACTTCCTCGGCTGGCCCTGCTTCAAAATAAGTATTAGTAAATCCGTTCAGTTCGGCGTTTCTTTTCGCATCTTCAATTGCCTGTGGAACGATTTCTACGCCAAGTACCTGTTTTGCCTTTTGCGCTAAAAAGAGTGAAATCGTACCTATTCCACAGTAAGCATCGATCACTGTCTCATCACCTGTTAGCTGAGCATGTTCAAGCGCTTGCTTGTATAGAACCTCTGTTTGTTCTGGGTTTACTTGGTAGAATGAACGGGCTGATATTTCAAAGCGAACATCTCCGATTAAATCTTCAATAACTGCTTTACCCCAGATAACGTTTGTTTCATTTCCAAAGATCACATTTGTGTTTCGATTATTCACATTATGAACGATTGACTTTACATTTGGCTCCACTTCACGGATGAACTGTATAATAGCGTCTTGCTTTGATAGTTTAGCATGCTTCGTTACAAGTACAACCATGATCTCTCCAGTTGCTCGTCCTTTACGAACAACTAAGTGGCGTAGCTGGCCTTTTTTTGTTTCTTCATTGTATGGGATTAAGTCTAGCTTCAATGCATTTTCTTTTACTGCTCTAAGTAATCTATCCGCTTCATCCGTCTGTATTAAACAAGTATTTGTATCCGCAATACGATGTGATTTAGACTGGTAGAATCCAGCGATTACTTGACCATTTTCCAAATCGAATGGAATTTGAGATTTATTGCGGTATTCCCAAGGCTTGTCCATGCCCTTTACTGGAAGTACAGGTGCATCTATTTTCCCTATGCGTTTCATGACGTTACGAACCATGCTCTCCTTCCATGCAAGCTGTCCTTCATACGTCATATGCTGAAGCTGACAGCCTCCACATTCATAAAACACTGGGCATGGTGCCTCTACACGAAATGGAGAAGGTTCCACGATATTTTTTAACTTGGCAAAGCCATAGTTTTTTAATGTTTTAAGCACATGGACTTCTACAGTTTCGTTCGGTAAGCCACCCGCAATAAATAAAGGATATCCATCGACCTTTGCGACTCCTGCACCATCATGTGTTAAATCTTCAATATAGACTGTTAACTGATCATTTTTTTGTACTGGTGTATTCAATGTTAATCTCCGTTCTAGGTATGATTGATTCATTATACCAAAAAGAATGCGTACAAGTCTGCTGACCCATTCGCATAATCAAATATTTTTCAGTTCTTTTATATTTAATAGTTTAATTTCTTGTTGTCCCTCAAGCTTAATATAACCTTTTTCCTAGTATACGGCTAACTTTCTACTTAACGTTTCTTGTGACATTAGTTGAGAGGCAAACACCGCTTTTTGCTTATCTATTCCTAATATGGAACTTGGAGCTGGATGAATGGTAAATACTACATTGACCTACATGAAAATTGAATGTAAAAAAGCAACCAAAATTATTACTTTGGCTGCAATATTTTATTGCTTAAGATTCTTTGCTTCGATGTTTTTTATAGTCATCATGAAAGTTAGGGACAAATTCATTTTGTTCCAGTTTTTTATAGCGCTCTTCTAAATGCGTTATTACTTTTTGACCTTTTTCTTTTGAAAACACACCGTACTCAACATACTTATTGATGATTTCTTTCTTTTGGTTAAGGGCATCTTGTTGTAAAGACTTCATCTCTTCTTGTTGCTCGGTCGTTAATTTTACATCTGTCGGCATATCTGCCTTTACCACTAATGACGACAATCCTATCATCCCTACAGCCATTAAAATCGCTGTCAATACACTAAACAAACGTTTATTCATTCACATTTCCTCCTTTCCTTGTTTTGTTTTATCGTGTGCTATTCGACAGCAATTATCCTTTTTTTGAAAAACTGTATAGTTTCCGGATATGGATAAATCCTATGAGTAGAAAAAAGTAGACAAAAAAAGAACCTCATCTCGAGGTCCATAATTTATTATTTTACTTCCAATACTTTTGTGTTTAGAATTTCCGCTAACTGATCCCATGTATGAATTTCAAAGGTTGGCTGGATATCAATATGATTTAACTTTCTATTTGGATTAAACCAGCATGTATCAATTCCGAAGTTATTTCCACCTTGGATGTCGGATGTAAGCGAATCACCAATCATTAAAACACGAGATGGATCGGAAATTTGAAGTTTTTCTAAAGCATATGCAAAAATTTCTTTCTGTGGTTTTTGGAATCCTGTTTCCTCTGAAGTTATAATGACTTCAAATAAATTTTTTAATGCCGATCCATTTACCCTTGGATGTTGTACATCTTTAAATCCATTCGTAAGAAGTGCAATTCGAAAATCCTTTATGCTAGCGAACATTTCTTCCACGCCTGCAATCATATGTACTTCTTTCCCTAAATTTTCTATGTACTTTTGACCAAATACTATAGGATCTATATTTAATGCATGTTCTGTAAATAATCGTTTAAAACGTTCGACCTTCAACTCTGCTAAGGTTGTGCGACCATTCTCTAGATCATCCCATAAAACTTTACTAATCGTCCTATAGCTTTCGTGATAATCATTTAAACCATTTGGAAACCCATACTCTTCAAATAGAAGACGGAATGCATTATGTTCAGTCATTCCAAAGTCGAGTAAAGTATCATCCAAATCAAATAGCAACACATCATATTTCATCAAAACCGCCCCTTTCCTACTTCTCTAATTGTAGCATATTTAAATCCAGAGATTAGATTGGAATACTTTTCTTGCTATCCTATTATTTAGAATCTTTACAAAGATCCTTGATTTGACTGAAAAAAATTTTATGGGCTTTATTCATTGTGTTATAGGCTATTTTAATACATTTAAGAGCTTTATTGCTGGATTTATAGGCTTTTTTTGGGGGGATTTTTAAGGGCTATCCAATCTTAGGTCTCTGACTGATAACATAAAAATGACCCCAATCTACTTGATTGAGGTCGCAAGCATTATTCGTCCTTCACTGCCCCGTCTTTAGAAGCAGCCCAAAAGGCTACGATAATGGAGCCAATCAATACGATGAATGGTGCATAAAATATCATAAACTCTGTCATATTAGCTCCTCCTTATGCATGATTATCTTCCTTTTTTCCACGTACATAGTCTTTATTGAATAAAAATAACCTTAGTAATAAATACAGTGACGGGATTAACAGAGCAAGCCCAGCTATAAAAGCAACAATTAGAGCAATAGCCATCGCTTCATTTGTAAAACTGTCGTATATCGTTAAGTGTGGATACAGTAAATATGGACGATGCGCAAATCCGTAAGCGAAGAATGCTATTAGAAATTGTCCTCCTAGTAACACAAATGCCAAACCGTAGTTTCGTTTTGACCAAAGTAACCATACTGTTCCGATAAAGAGCAATAGTGATAGTGCAAATGCCCACCAAATATCGAGCATGTTTTCATAATGCTCCGGATTATGTGAACGCAGCTCCACCATAATCCCACCTGCTGTTATGATGGTCGGAAGTGCCCAAATGAGCGCATACTTTCTCATCAGCCTTGTTGCGTCTAAATCTCTAGCTTTATCTGCATACCAGGTTAGGAATACGGATGAAATGTACAGAACTGAAGTAAGACTTAACACAACGATCGCCCATGTGAGTGGGCTTGTAAATAGAGCCTCATAATCGAGGGTTGGTGATTCATTGATCATATGGACAAAACCGCCCTCTGAAATGGTCAGTACGATAGACAGAGCCGCCGGTATAAATAGACCAGCAAGACCGTACATAAATGAATAGCCCTTATGTCCTCTAGAGCCATACGTTTCAAACGCATAGTAAGAACCACGGATTGCAAGTAATATTAATGCGATGCTAGCGGGTACTAGCAAGGTCGTACCATAATAAAAAGCGGTCTTCGGGAAAAATCCGATAATACCCACAAAGAAAAATACAAGAAACACATTCGTTACTTCCCAAACCGGCGACAAATAACGTTGTATAATATTCGTTAGTATTCGTTGCTTTCCAGTTAGCAAACTGTAAGCGTTAAAAAAACCGGCGCCAAAGTCAATGGATGCTACGATCAAGTAGCCAAAGAGAAACGTCCACAATACAAAAATTCCGATGATTTCTAATGTCATAAAATATCACCGCCCTTTTCAGCATGTCGATCTTCTATTTCCTGTTCCACTGGATTTTTTCTAAACATGCGACTTAAAACCACGATACTTCCGACACCAAGGACCAGGTATAGACCTGCAAAAAGGATTAACATTACATCCACATGAGGACTGGACGTAGCGGCATCTTCAACCCGCATTATGCCCCTTAATATCCATGGCTGTCTTCCGACTTCTGCAAGCCACCATCCTGCTTCAATCGCTAAAACGGATGCAGGTCCACCTAATACAATGAGCCATTGATACCATCTAGCGTCAACAAAGGACCATTTTAACTTTTTACCAAGCCAGTATAATCCCGAAAGCACTACCATAGACATACCAATCGTCACCATGATATCAAACAAATAGTGAATATATAACGGCGGTGTTTCATCCTCTGGAAACTGATCTAAACCAATTACCTCTGCCGTCGGATTGAAATGGGCTAGAATACTTAAAGCAAATGGTATTTCTAACGCATATTTCACTTCTCCATCATCTAAAATTCCATATAAAATAAGTGGTGCATTTTCCTCTGTTTCAAAATGCCATTCAGCAGCCGCCAGTTTTTCAGGCTGATATTCCGCCAAATATTTTCCAGAGAAATCTCCAATAATGGCAGTCGCAATAGAGAATATTAGTCCAACTTTCATAGTAAGGAATAATGCTTTTTTATGATAAATATGATTAGAGCCTTTTAATAAACGGAATGCGGCAATTGCAGCTAACACAAATGCGGAGGTCATATACGCTGTCACTACTACATGTGCCACCTTTGTAGGCATGGCAGGATTGAACATTGCTAGTAGCGGGCTAATATTCACTAACTCCCCATTAACTACATCAAACCCTTGAGGTGCATTCATAAACGCATTTACAATCGTGATAAAAACGGCGGAAAATGATGCTCCAATGGCCACTGGAATAAGTAATAGGAGATGTTTTTTTTGATTTTCAAATCGATCCCATGTATACAAATAAATACCTAGGAAAATAGCTTCAAAAAAGAAAGCAAATGTCTCCATAAATAGAGGAAGGGCAATAATATTTCCCGCTAGTTCCATAAAGTTCGGCCAGAGTAAAGAAAGTTGCATACCAATCGCTGTCCCAGTCACTACACCAACCGCTACAGTAATTACGAATCCTCTTGCCCATCTACGTGCTAGTAATATGTAATGTTCATCATTCTTTTTAATACCTACCCACTGGGCAATCATAATCATTAAAGGAACGCCAACACCAATAGTTGCGTAAATAATATGAAACGATAAGGTCAATTCGGTTAGTACGCGACTAAAAAATACGGATTCTTCATTCACCATTCTTCCCCCTTTTTAATTCCCAAATATTCTCCCCGCAATTGATAGCATCATGATCCCCGCCACAACAAAAGCAAGCCACATTAAATACTTTTCCTGTTTCTTATACATGTGCTCCACTCCTTTATCTATATGATACCCAAAATTAAAATTATTGAACTTTATTATTATGAAGGTAATACAAAATTATGATAGTAGAGATTTTCGTAGACAAAGTGCATATAAAAAAAGCTCAACATCTAAAATGTTGAGCTTTTTACTTACGGTCTGTCTTCTTCTCTAATTTCATCGATTGGAACAAAGACCTCTATATGTCTATATAAATTTTGGAATGTTGCTGGGATAGTCCCGCCATATTCGCCATCTAAGTTAAGAAGAACTTTATCATCAGACGTTACTTTAATATGTTTCGCTTTTTTATGAATAACATGTGGATCAGTCAAATGCTCTCCGCGTAATGCTAAAGACGCCACACGAATAAACTCGGCAATGTTCAATTTTTTCAATATCAATAGAGAAAATAATCCGTCGTTAATACTTGAACTCGGAGCAAGCTTTTCAAATCCACCAACTGAATTCGTTAAACCTACTAAGAACATCATAGCTTCGTCATCAAATACTTCTCCATCATATTCAATTCTTACCTTTGTTGCATTAATCGATGGAAGCATCTCGATACCTTTTAAATAATAGGCAAGCTGCCCAAGCATCGTTTTAAGCTTGCTTGGCACTTCATAAGTAAGCTCCGTAATTCGACCGCCACCTGCAATATTGATAAAATAGCGATCATTAACCAAGCCCACGTCAACTGGGATTGTGTCCCCTTTAACAATAATCTCTACGGCTTTTTTAATGTCTCTTGGAATATGAACAGCTCTTGCAAAGTCATTCGTCGTGCCCATTGGAATCAGTCCAATTTTTGGACGTTTCTCAAATTCACTTACACCTGCAACTACCTCGTTAAGCGTTCCATCTCCTCCAGATGCAATAATGATATCAAAGCCATTTTCTACTGCCTTCTTCGCTGCCTCTATGGCATCTCCTTCAGCTGTGGTCGCATGACATGACGTTTCATAACCAGCGATTTCTAAGCTTTCCAAAACCTCTGGCAGATTTTTTTTAAATAACTCTCTTCCGGAAGTTGGGTTATAGATAATTCTTGCACGTTTCATACTTATTTCCTTTCTGCTTCACAATACTTTCTTGTCATATAGACTTCATCACATCACAAAAAGTTTCATGCCACTATTAAAAGAGTCGACTTCTGCCGACTCCATTAAAAGTTTGTTTAAAATATTTTATTTTTGAAGTGCTTGTAACCAAGTATTACGGATGTCTTCATATACAGCTAAGTGAAATTCTTGATTGCTAACAAACTCATTGGACATTTGTGCATAAAAGTCTTTTTGTATTTCCTCAAACGAAGGATCTTCTTTTGCAGGGAATTTTGCTCTACCATCCATTACGAACTGTTGAACTTTTTCTGCGCGTGGACCCCATTTAGAAATCACTTCACCGTCTTTATCCAACAACAAATAAACTGGAATCGAACGTCCGCCATTTGTTAAATACTGATCAATTAAATCCAGGTTTTCATCGCGATAAACAGCCCGTACTTCTACATTTGCCGCCTCTGCAATTTTACGTAAAATGGCGTTGTTCATCATTGCATCCCCACACCAGTCCTCTGTAATAACTAGTATATGTGGTGTTTTTTCCTTTAATACTTGAATGAATTCATCATCTGCAGGTACATCGAATTTATTGTAGATGCTGAATGACTCTTCTTTTTTCGTAGTCATATCATCCATATAGTGAGGTAGTGGTTTTGCATTTTCAAAATACTGTTGTTCTGTAGACAAGTGAGTAGCCCCCTTTTTTCTAAGTATACTTCGTTTTCAATTCTTATTCAAACAAGCTAGACTCGTGATTTTTCAAATTATATTATGGATCCTGCAAATACATCGTTCGCTCAGTACCTTCTCCGTTTACTACTAGCACACCATCATCCGTAAACCGAGGTCGTACAAGTCGTTCGCTAATATTTTTGAATGCCGGGACCTCTTTAAGCTCATTATCTTCTATTTGATATAATTTAACCGTAGTGCTGTCCTTAACAACAACTGATAATGCTACGTAATCTTCATACACAGCATACTCTGAAAAGAGTGGAGTCTTTATTTCATGCAATTTTCCATCCTCTAAATCAATATAACCTAACCGCGAATTTTCATCCTCATTAATAAGTTCGGCAAATATTTTATTGTCTGTAAGAGTTACAAAAGCTGCCATTTCATAAGGAACTTCATATTCACCAATCAAAATATTTTTTCGATAGTCATATAAGTAAAATCTGACGAGCTGTTCACCATCGGTTTCTACTTCCTCTGGAACTACTAGTAAGTTATCGTAAACAGATGCACTGCTTCTACTACCGTTACCAGTTAACTCATGGATTTCATGCTGTTCCATGGTTGATAAATCAATAGCTCTATAACCAATAAAACTATCTTTTACCCCGATGTCCATGAATATTAATGTACTACCTTGAAGCTGTAGATTTCCAATAGTTATATTAGGTAATTCCATAACCTCCTTGCTATTTCGATTTAGCACATTTAATGTACTTGTCGTGATATCTTCCCAAGCTAGCCAATTCTCATTCACATCAAATAGATGGATTCGCGCATCTTCCTTTGGGGTAACAAGTATTTCTTTTGTACCTGTCTCCACCGAATAAGCATATATTCCATTCCAATCCGTATAAATCATTTCTTCGCTATTATCCACATAAATTGATCTTATTAACGAATCGTATGGAGCATACGGTATGGTCACATCCACTAAATTCTCATCATAGAGCTGCTGAAAATCAGCCTTTAAATACGGAATCACTAAAAATAATGAAAGGGATATGATTGCTACACTAACTATAAAAGGAATTGATGGCAGCTTGAATCTCTTCTGTTTCATTCGATTAGGGGCTTCCAGCATAATTTTACTTTTTTGTGCTTCCGTTAACGTAATATGTCTCGGAATAGACGCATCTAAATGACGTTTAATGTCTTCTCGCATGTTCAATCTCCTCCTTTAATGTTAGACGTGCCGCATTTCTACCTCTCACTAATCTTGTTTTCACAGTGTTTGGTGAACACTTTAAAACCTCTCCTATTTCAAGAACTGATAGCTCTGCAAAATAATGAAGCCATAATACCTCTTTATATTTAATAGGTAATTCATTTATTTTTAGTGCAACATATTCAGCTTGTTCCTTTTGCAGTATCTCTTCTTCAGTCGTTTGTTTATTAGTTAGTAAATTATTCACTAGATTGGAGAGTTCCAGTTTTCTATAAGCCCAGCTTTTAAAATAGTTATGACACTCATTGACAGTGATACGGTATAAGTACGTTTTAACACTTGAACGGCCTTCAAAGTTTTCCAAATTTACGTAATAACGTATAAATACTTCTTGGACGATGTCCTCTGCTCTTACCTCATCCTTTACAAAAGCGTAGGCTAGTCTCGTGAGATAATGACCGTATTCATCCATTGCTTTTATTAACAAATGGTCCTTTTCATGCTTTTCCAAACTACCCCTCCCTCCCCGTTATCTGTTAGACAAAGCAAAGTCCATAGTGGTTTCAGTTTGCAATAAAAAAGACTGTCACCAAGACAGCCAAATTTATATTATTGATTTTTTCTTCTCTTGAAATGCAATTACGGCATTTACTTTTTTATGTATATTACCATCCTTATAAAAAACGGCACTTCCATCTGGGAGAGCATAAATAGTACGTTCAGTGGAAAGTGACATTAACTCATCGTCTGATTCCACGTTATAATGTACTTCCACGCTAAAGTCTACTAGACCTAAACCTTTTATCACTAAGGACTCTGGGTAGTCATCGTCTTTCGTTAAAATACAATCCTCGCAAAATGCCAGTGCCCCTGCACTATAGCCAATTAATAGCCCCGGATAATTTCTAATGCTCGAAACTAGTTCTTTTTCTTTGATTAACTGAAGTAACTTTTCCGGTCTCCCACCTATTAAATAAAGTACATCACTATCATTAATCATAGATACCATTTCACTTTTTGAAAGATCCTCATGCAATAATTCTAGTTTCGCATTTGAAATGTTAGCGAAAACCTGTTCAAGACTTAGCATCCAGCTATCATATTTTGAAACATCCGTAGCAAAAGGAACTACTACAATATTTGCATTTGGTTTAATCCTCTTCGACAATTCTTCGAATACTTCATCCAACTCACCTTTTAAAACATGTCCTCCACCAATAAAACATAGATCCACTTCACTTGCCCCCAATACGTATAAAATATGCTTTCATCATAGCATCAGTATACTTGGAAATAAATACTATCACTTGAATATAGATAACGAGAGCGAATCAACCCTATACGAGAGCAATCTCACGCTATCCGAGAGCGTTTCACATACTTACGAGAGACACTATGAATTTCCTATCTATACGAGAGTGAATCAACCCTATACGAGAGCAATTTCATGCTATTCGAGAGCGTTTCACATACATACGAGAGACACTATGAATTTCCTTTCTATACGAGAGTGAATCGACCCTATACGAGAGCAATCTTACGCTTTCCGAGCGAGTTTCACATACTTACGAGAGACACTATGAATTTTCTTCCTATACGAGAGTGAATCGTCCCTATAAGAGAGCAATCTCATGCTATCCGAGAGCGTTTCACATACATACGAGAGACACTATGATTTTCCTTTCTATACGAGAGCGAATCAACCCTATACGAGAGCAATCTCACGCTATCCGAGAGCATTTCACATACTTATGAGAGACACTATGAATTTCCTTTCTATACGAGAGTGAATCAACCCTATACGAGAGCAATCCCATGCTATCCGAGAGCGTTTCACATACATACGAGAGACGCTATGATTTTCCTTTCTATACGAGAGTGAATCGACCCTATACGAGAGCAAACTCACGCTTTCCGAGAGCGTTTCACATACATACGAGAGACACTATGATTTTCCTTTCTATACGAGAGTGAATCGTCCCTATACGAGAGTGAATCAACCCTATACGAGAGCAATTTCATGCTATCCGAGAGAGTTTCACATACTTACGAGAGACACTATGAATTTCCTTTCTATACGAGAGTAAATCAACCCTATACTAGAGCAATCTCATGCCATCCGAGAGCGTTTCACATACTTACGAGAGACACTATGAATTTCCTTTCTATACGAGAGATAACCGCTCATATTCGAGAGTGCACACACACAAAAAGGATGCCCCAGTCACTCGGGCATCCTTTAGTATTAACGTTTAACGATTTCTTCGTTCAAGATTTTGTTAACAAGAGGTGGATTTGCTTGGCCTTTTGTTGCTTTCATGATTTGTCCAACTAGGAAGCCGATTGCGCGGTCTTTCCCGTTTTTGAAGTCTTCGATAGATTGTGGGTTAGCATCAAGTGTTGCTGTAACGATTTCGCGTAGAGCGCCTTCGTCAGAAATTTGTACTAAGCCTTTAGCTTTCACGACTTCTGCAGCATCTCCGCCGTTGTCAGCAAGTTCTTTGAATACTTTTTTCGCGATTTTTGATGAAATAGTACCATCTGTAATTAGTTTAATCATTCCAGAAAGATTAGCAGGAGTTAGACCTATGTCCTTCAATTCTTTTTGGTCTGCGTTTAGATAGGCAGAAACCTCACCCATCATCCAGTTAGCAGCTAGTTTTACGTCTGCACCATCGGCAATAGTTGCTTCAAAGAAGTTAGCCATATCCTTAGACAATGTTAATACATGCGCATCGTATGGTGATAATCCTAGCTTTTCGATATAGCGTTGTTTACGAGCATCTGGTAGCTCAGGAATTTCAGCACGCACACGTTCTAACCATGCATCATCAATTACTAGATCTACTAAATCTGGCTCTGGGAAATAACGATAATCATCCGTACCTTCTTTAACACGCATAAGAATCGTTTTACCAGTTTTTTCATCATAGCGACGAGTTTCTTGTTCAATGATTCCTCCAGCAGATAATACTTCGGCTTGGCGAACCTCTTCGTGCTCTAGACCTCTACGAACGAAGTTGAACGAGTTTAAGTTTTTCAACTCTGTTTTAGTACCAAACTCTTCTTGACCATAAGGACGAATAGAAATATTCGCATCACAGCGTAAAGATCCTTCTTCCATTTTACAGTCTGAAACGTCTGTATATTGGATAATAGATTTTACTTTTTCTAAGTAAGCGTAAGCTTCCTCAGGTGTACGGATATCTGGTTCTGAAACGATTTCTACTAGTGGTGTTCCTTGGCGGTTAAAGTCTACTAAAGAATAACCATCAGCATGGGAAAGTTTCCCAGCATCTTCTTCCATATGAAGACGAGTAATACCGATACGTTTTTTCTCACCATTTACTTCAATTTCAACCCAACCATTTTTACCGATTGGTTTATCAAATTGTGAAATTTGATATGCTTTTGGATTATCTGGGTAGAAATAGTTTTTACGATCAAATTTTGTATTTTGTTCGATTTCCATATTTAATGCAAGTGCTGCACGCATTGCGAAATCTACTACGTTTTTATTTAACACAGGTAGTACGCCAGGGTATCCTAGGTCTATTACTGTTGTATTTGTGTTTGGCTCAGCTCCGAAATGATTAGGTGCTGATGAGAAGATTTTAGAATTAGTTTTTAACTCTACGTGTACTTCTAATCCAATAACTGTTTCAAAGTTCATGTTATTTTCCCTCCCAAATTTGAGGAGTTTGTTTATGGAAATCAGTAGCTTGCTCGTAAGCATGCGCTACGCGATAAATTGTTGATTCGTCAAAATAATTTCCGATAATTTGTAGCCCTAGTGGTAACCCATCTTCAAATCCACAAGGGATAGAAATTGCTGGTACACCTGCAAGGTTAATCGGAATTGTTAAAATATCGTTTGCATACATCGTTAAAGGATCTTCTACGTTTTCTCCAATTTTGAATGCTGGAGTTGGTGCAGTTGGTCCGACAATTACATCATAGTCCTCTAATACTTTATCGAAATCTTGTTTGATAAGTGTACGAACTTGCTGTGCTTTTTTATAGTAAGCATCGTACGTTCCTGCGCTTAACGAATAAGTCCCAAGCATAATACGACGTTTAACTTCGTCACCAAATCCTTGTGCACGAGTTTCTTTATAAAGATCCAATAAGTTTTCAACGTTCTCAGCGCGGTAACCATAACGAATTCCATCAAAACGAGAAAGATTTGAAGAAGCCTCTGAAGATGAAAGAATATAGTATGTAGCTAAAGCATATTTAGAATGTGGCAATGAAACCTCTTCCCAAGTTGCTCCTTGTGCTTCTAGTACTTTCAACGCATCCATTATAGACCCACGAACTGCTTCACTTACACCCTCTCCTAAATATTCTTTAGGCACGGCAATACGAAGACCTTTAATGTCTCCAGTTAAAGCAGCAGCAAAGTTAGGAACTTCAACGTCTGCAGAAGTAGAGTCATTAGCATCAACTCCAGAAATTGCTTCTAAAAGTAGAGCATTGTCTTCCACGTTACGAGTGATTGGACCAATTTGATCTAAAGAAGATGCAAACGCTACAAGTCCGAAACGTGAAACACGTCCATATGTTGGTTTCATCCCAACAACACCACAATAGGATGCTGGTTGACGAATAGATCCACCTGTATCTGAACCTAATGAGAATGGTACTTCACCAGCTGCTACTGCTGCTGCTGATGCACCTGAAGAACCACCAGGTACACGGTCTAATGACCATGGGTTTTTAGTTGTTTTATATGCTGAATTTTCATTGGAAGACCCCATTGCAAATTCATCCATATTCAATTTACCGATTGTAATCATACCAGCCTCGCGTAACTTTTTCACAACCGTTGCATCATAAATAGGATTGAACCCTTGTAAAATTTTACTTGCACAAGTAGTTTCTAATCCTTCTGTTACGATATTATCCTTTACTCCGATTGGTAAACCAAATAATGGCCCACGTTCTTCAAAAGGAATTTTTTCTAATTGTGTAGCTGTTTCTAATGCTTTTTCTTTATTTAAAGCTAAGAAGGCTTCTACCTCGCCATCAAGTTTTTCTACACGTTCAAAAGCTTCGTTTGTTAAATCTACTAAAGAAACTTCTTTACTATGTACAAGCGCTTGTAGTTCTTTCGCTGAGCGATTAAATAACGTCATGATTTTCCCTCCTTACATCTATTAGTCCATAATTGATGGTACTTTTACTTGACCAGCTTCTTGTTCTTTCACATTCAACATCATTTTTTCACGATCTAGCCCTTTAGTAGCGACGTCATCTCTAAGCACATTTACCAATGGTAGGACATGTGTAGTAGGTTCTACATTTGTTGTATCCAATTCTTTTAATTGATCAGCAAATTCTGTGATTGCTCCTAGTTGAAGTGCAAACTTTTCTGCTTCTTCTTCCGTAATTGCAAGTCTTGCAAGATGCGCAACGTGCTTTACTTCTTCTTTTGTTAATTCCGCCATTTATAACACCTCCGAATTCAAGTAACCATAAGAAATATCATATCATTTTTCACTCTGCTTGAACAGAGAGTACCCATTGCTTATTGTGAGTATATATGCACAATTGCCTCTTCATCACCAGGTTTTTTCACAAGCAATGCTTCAGCACCATCTAAGGAATTCACTTGTACTTCGATATTCATCGAAGGATTAAAATGATCCTTTACCAAGACAGCTAGATGCTGTGTAAATCCAATTACCTCTGCAGTTCCGTAAAACTGAATAGGAATAGTGATCGTCCACTTTTGAAGCTGTTTGTCTTTAAAATAGCCTGTCCCAATAATACTCGTGTAATTGGAAAAGTACATTTCTACATCCTGTTTGAAGTTACGGAAAATTGTATCTAAATCGCGATACTTTTCTTGAGAGTCCGCTGTAGGGAATAGAACATATTCTTCGTCAATAGCCTTCCAATCAGACACATTTTTCCCTGCTGGTGCTGTACTATACGTAAAATATGTTCCTGGAACAACTGCATTCCTGCTATTTTGCTTGAACAAGCCTACTACAATTGGAATATCCGCAAGACCATCCATTTTGCGTAAACGTGTAACTACTTCTTCCGCAATCCTTTTACCATTCTCTTCAATTTGAGCCTGTGTCAGTTTCTCTTCATAAGTTGCACCATAGTCTTCCTTCGTATAGTAATACGTCGAGTTTAATGCCAAACCTATAGAAATTCCGGATAGACTTACTGCATTATCTTTCTTTTCTAAATAATTTTGTTCCACGATATGAGTTATATAGACTGGTGCTTTTTTGGCCTTTTCTTCTCCAACTAAGCCCTCATCACTTGGATTTAACCCGCCTTCTTCTTGATTGCTTCTAGCTAGCCAATCCTTTAGGGTGCTCGTATCTAAGTACTGCCCTTCCTGGAACAAATACTTATCCGGCGAAAACTCATTTTGAGATAGACGAAGAAGGCCGTTTTCTACTTCCTTCATATCGTATTTAGTAGATAAATTAGATAAGACTAATCCTCTACTTGCGCTTTCCTCATAAGGTAATAATGTTCGGTAATATGTTTCGTCTAGCTGTAAACTCGGAATTATTACTGTTTTGGTCTCTTCTTCTTCCGTATTTTGTATAACCTTTGTTTCGTCACCCAAAGAAGGAGCACAACCAGAGACCGTAAGTAATAAAGCCAGTGTCAACATGCCTATTTGTTTTTTGGTCATGTTCGCCACTCCCTTACTCCGTTGTGGAGTCTAATAATTTTTGTTCATCCCAAACCTCGATACCGAGGCTTGTTGCTTTTTCTAGTTTAGATCCTGCTTCTTCTCCAGCAATAACTAAATCCGTTTTTTTACTGACACTTCCGGCAACTTTTCCACCTAATGACTCAATTTTTTCTTTTGCTTCTGTCCGAGTTAGTTGAATAAGCTTCCCTGTTAATACAACTGTTTTACCCGCAAATGGGCTGTTTTCCATTACAGCTGCATCAATAATTCTACCAGTATACTGTAGCGTCAATCCTGCATCTTTTAATCGACCTATCAATAACTGGACCTCGTCCTGCTCAAAATAGGTCACTAATGAATCGGCCATTTTGTCACCTATTTCAAAAATAGCTATAAGCTCTTCTCTTGTTGCTTTCATTAACGCTTCAAAGCTATGAAAATTCTCCGAAAGTATTTTTGCAGCTTTTTCTCCAATATGACGGATACCAAGTCCAAATAATACTCGTTCCATTGAATTTGCTTTTGAAGCTTCAATTGCTTCCACTAAATTAGTTGCAGATTTTAGACCCATACGCTCCAGCTTTACTAAATCATCCACTGTTAATGTATATAAATCCGAAATATCTTTGATGAGTTGTTCTCTAAATAACTGTTCCACCACTTTTTCACCAAGTCCATCAATATTCATCGCATTGCGAGAAGCAAAGTGGTAAATACCTTCTTGAATTTGGGCAGGACATTGTGGATTTACACAACGAAGTGCGACTTCTTCTTCAATTCTAATTAATTCGCTTTCACAAACCGGACAATTGGTAGGCATTTCGTACGGTACTTCCGCACCTGTTCTCTCTGCAGTTATAACTGCTACTACTTCTGGAATAATATCTCCTGCTTTTCGAATAATAACACGATCACCGATGCGAATATCCTTTTCACGGATTAAATCTTCGTTATGAAGTGTAGCACGTTGGACAGTAGATCCGGCTACTTGTGCCGGCTCTAAAATAGCAGTTGGAGTGACAACACCCGTGCGACCAACTGTTAAGTCGATATCGATTATTTTCGTGACTACTTCCTCTGCAGGAAATTTATACGCTATTGCAAATCGTGGACTCTTTGCGGTAAATCCTAGTTCTTCTTGCTGTGCATAGTCATTTACTTTTATAACAATGCCATCAATTTCATATGGAATGTCATGTCTTTTTTCCGTCCACTCTTCTATAAAGCTAAGTACTTCTTCGATGGATGTACATTTTTTTGTTTCCTTATTAGTCGGTAATCCCTGTTTCTTCATAAATCCTAGTGCATCTAAATGAGTGTCTATATTCTGGTCCTCACCGTCGCCACCCATGCCATAGACGAACATTGATAAATTACGGCTAGCAGTTATTTTAGGGTCGAGCTGACGTAAGGAGCCTGCTGCTGCATTACGAGGATTTGCAAATAATACCTCAGTCTGTGCTGCGCGCTCTTCATTCAACTTTGCAAAGGAAGACTTTGGCATATATGCCTCTCCTCTTGCCTCCACGGTTACCTTTTCCTTTAAGCGCATTGGAATGGAACGAATGGTTTTAATATTACTTGTAATATCCTCACCTGTCGTACCATCCCCACGGGTAGCCCCTCTTACTAAAAGACCATCCTCATATAATAGGGAAATTGCAAGTCCATCAATTTTCAATTCACATACATACGTTGGTGCTTCATCGATAATACCTTGAATACGTTTATCAAAATCACGCAAATCCGCTTCGTTAAAAGCATTCGATAGACTAAGCATTGGATTTGCATGGGTTACTTTTTTAAAGCCTTCACTTACGATGGAACCAACTCGCTGAGTAGGGGAATCCGGTAATATTAGATCTGGGTTTTGTTCCTCCAAAGCTATTAGCTCATGCAAATATTGATCGTAAACGGCATCCGGAACAATAGGATCATCTAATACATAATAGGCATGTCCATAATCGTTTAAAAGCTTGTGTAGTTCTTGAACTCGTTGTTCTAACTGATCCATCCAGGGCTCCTCCTGTTGTTATACTTTTTCAATTGGGGCAAATTTAGCGAGTAGACGCTTAATACCCGTAGGACTTGGAAATGCAATATCTAGCTCGGTATTCTCACCTTCGCCACGAACACTGACAACCATACCTTCGCCCCATTTTTTATGAGCCGCTTTATCTCCAACCTGCCAGCCCATTTTCTCTCCACCAGATTCATTATATGCCGGTCGAGTTACTACTGCTTTACGAGTATTACCAATAGCTTTTGCATGTCTTTCAGGATTTTTGCCAATGTCTTTAGTCCAACCAACGACCTCTATAATATCATCTGAAATTTCTTGGATAAAACGAGATGGGCTATTAAAACTGCCACGACCAAATATAGTTCGGGACTGCGCACAAGTAATCACAAGTCTTTCTTCAGCTCGGGTGATTCCTACATAAGCCAGGCGTCGTTCCTCTTCCATTTCATCATCATCACCAAGTGAGCGTGAATGTGGAAAGATATTTTCTTCCATTCCGATGATAAATACAACTGGAAATTCCAAGCCTTTTGCCGCATGCATCGTCATTAAAATAATATTTCCTTTAGATATATCTTCATCTTCATCCAATTTATCTATATCGGAGATAAGAGCTAAATCTGTTAAAAATGCAACTAACGACTTGTCCTCACTCTTTTCCTCAAATGCTTTCGTGACAGATAGAAACTCTTCAATATTTTCTAAGCGACTCTCCGCTTCAATAGTCTTTTCATTTTTTAGCATCGTACGGTAGCCCGTTTTATCAAGCACTTGCTCAACAATTTCTGTGACAGACAAAAATTCCTGCATTTGGGTCAAGTTATTGATTAGCCCTTGGAATTGAATAACAGAATTTACAGCACGAGCTGGTATCCCCATAAAGTCGACTTCATTTAATGCATCTAAAATCGAGCGATCTTGGTCCAGTGCATAGAGCGCCATACGTTCAAAGGATGTAGCTCCGATATTTCGTTTAGGCTCATTAATAATTCGAGCAAGTGATAGATCATCATCGTTATTGGCTATTAAACGTAAGTATGCAAGTAAATCTTTAATCTCTTTGCGATCATAGAACTTTGTGCCACCAACAATTGTATAGGCCATATTAGATTTAACAAGTACTTCCTCCATCACACGGGATTGAGCATTCGTGCGATACAAAATGGCGAAATCATTCAATGTACGATTTTCTAATTCCATTAATTCTTGAATTTTTTGTACAACATATTGTGCTTCCTGATGCTCATTCATCGCACGGAATAACTCGAGCTTTTCCCCTTCTAGATTCTCTGTTCGTAAAACCTTCGGATATCTACTCGTGTTATTTCCAATGACGTCATTTGCCGCCTGTAAGATTCTTTGAGAAGAACGATAGTTTTGTTCTAACATAATCGCTTTTGCATTTGGGTAATCCTTTTCAAACGATAGGATATTCTGAATATCTGCTCCACGCCAGCGATAAATCGATTGATCCGAGTCACCAACGACACAAATATTTTTGAACTTTTTAGCCAGCATCTGCACTAACTCGTACTGCGCTTTGTTCGTATCCTGATATTCATCTACATGGATATACTGAAACTTGTTTTGGTAAAATTCAAGTACGTCAGGAACTCGTTTGAACAATGTCAACGTGAGCATGATTAAATCATCAAAATCAAGGGATTGGTTCTTTCTCAACTTTTTTTGATAACTTTGATACACATTGGCAACCGTCTTTTCAAACGGATTCATCTCATTCATCTGTGCACGATACATATCCGAATCGATACAAATATTTTTGGCACCACTGATGGCATTTAGCATCGAGCGAGGGTCATATTGCTTCGAATCAATATTTTGTTCTTTTAGTACATTTTTAATAACTGTCAATTGGTCACTTGTATCCAGTATCGAAAAGTTTTTTGTATATCCAATTCGATCAATATCTCTTCTTAATATACGTACGCACATGGAGTGAAATGTAGATACCCACATTCTTTCCCCAGTTCCTGGTCCTAATAAGCCATCTATACGTTCTCGCATCTCTCTTGCTGCTTTGTTTGTAAAGGTGATCGCTAAAATTTTCGATGGATATACTTCCTTTTCAACGATTAAATATGCGATTCGATGTGTTAATACACGTGTTTTTCCAGAACCCGCACCTGCCATAATAAGAAGTGGACCTTCTGTTGTCTTCACGGCTTCTTCTTGTTCTTTATTCATACCATTCAATAAGTTTTTCGCGATGATTTCCATAGTGCACTTCCTTTCTTTAGAACATTTGTTCCATCATATCGTAGTTCCAATATTTACTCAATGTTCTTTACAGCCTGAACTGTCCTTAACGCTTCTGCTAAGTTGTCATATATCTGATTGCCTACGATGATTGTATCTGCATAGGTAGCCATTTGTCTTGCATGCTCCTCTGTTTGAATACCCCCACCATAAAATAGCCTTGTGTTTTTTAAACGTTCCTTCACTTTTTTTACTGTATTTACATCGCCATACATCCCACTATATTCCATGTAGAATATAGGGAATTTGAACAAATGCTCCACCATTTCTGCATATGCTATGATATCTTCTTCACTGCCTGGATTCACTGCATTTGTTAGTTTTGCTGCTTTGCAATCAGGATTTAAAATACAATACCCCTCTGATATAATTTCATCCCAATTCATAACTTCCCCAAACTCTTTGGTAGCTGCATGATGTAAATCCTTTACCCACTTCGTTTCGGAGCTATTTAACACACTCGGTATAAAATAATAATCAAATCCAGGCGTAATAGATTCAATCGTAGATACCTCTAACGCCACAGGCACTGCATATCTTCTAATACGCATTAACAAATCTATCACATTGTCAAGCGTTACATTATCTGATCCCCCGATTATAATCGCATCTGTACCAGATTCGCATACCAGTTCAAGTGCCTCTGCATCTATAGTTTTAGCGGGATCTAACTTAAATATATGTCGCCAATCTTTATATTCCATTTTTTCACCTACATCTCGTTAGTTAACATTTATCCATTATAACAAAAAAACTGAACAGACATCGCTGTTCAGTACATGTTCTTACATATTTTGAAAACTTATATTTTTCTTCCTATTCTTTAATCCCGCATTAACGGGCAGTATAACTTCCACAACAACGTTTAGCTGAAACAACAAAGCGAAAGTGGTTGATAACTGCCCGTAAAAGCCCGTCGTAGAACAATAGACGAAAAGCCCCACGTCGTGTGACTTCGTCTATGTGACTCGCTTCCTGCGAGCCTCGGGCCAACAGGATGTTGGTCACTTAAGCATTGCCGCACGACGCGGCGTTTTTTGCTTGAGTTCCATTTACAATCAGTGAAAACACCACTGATTGAAGTTTCACTTTATCGTTGGTGCCGGATTTTCTTCTGGATATAGACGTCCTAACATTTCATCGTAGGTACCATTACCATAGTCGTATGCACGTCTTACGCGTGATATTGTTGCAGTACTTGCCCCAGTTTCTTTTTTTATAGATTCATATGTTTTTTTCAAGCGCAATAAATGAGCTACCTCGAAACGCTGCGCCAAGGATTGAATTTCACTTATCGTACATAGATCATCAAAAAATCGATAGCATTCTTCCATATTTTTTAATTCTAATACCGCTTTAAATAGTTGCTCTGTTTGATTTCCTTTTATTTTCTCAATTTGCATTACGGTCATCCTCCTCTTTCTTTAAATCGGCTATGTTATTTCGTCTCTGCATTTTCACTTGTCTCATATAAACATCTAAGTATTAAGGCAAATAAGTTACCATTTCCTCTAATCCAGGACTTGTTGGTATAAAACTGATCCAAGTCTGTCCAGGTACTAGTTTAGCAGGAACTCCATTTTCCATCGGCATGAGAATTCCATCGATATTTTCCCATTCGATTTCTCTCATAATACCCGCTTGAAAAATATAAGCTCTTCCCCCATCACTTAAAGATAACTGAAGTCGACCAGAACTATCAATAACTTTATGAGGCATTTCCATACAAATTATATTTGCAATTTTAATAGGTTCTTCTGTCTCTTTGTCTATTGTTAGAACTCCAGCAGTCTCTCTTATATATATACCTTCATCGGAAATATACGTATATTTATTTTCAAAAGAGGAGCCCGAGCCATAATGGATAGAAAAACTAGATACCGGATTACCAATTTTTATCCCTTCAAAGGATTCAAAGAAAGAGAATTTTGGTATTTTATTAATTTCCATCGAAGCCCCTACTTTTTCTGCACCTGCTAAAACATTATCCTTTGAAATATACGAATTATGCGGAGCTTTTCGCTCACTTGATCGGTTAAATAATATACCGTCGTATTGCATCCCATTTATGTTATCAACTACTCCCGCTTTCAGCATTTTTTGAGCATCTGGACTATATCCATGTGCAATATAAAATGCATCCAGCCCTTTGGCGATGTCAACGAAGTAATCTCTAGCACTTCTAACAGGACCAAGTTTTTCTGGAATTTCACTTTGATACACTGCTAAAAATCTTGTTACATTGCCTTCTGCTAACATTTCGTAAATGATATCCGCTTTTGCAATTCCCGACTGTGGACGTGCGAGCGGATGATTGTTTATAGTGACTAGTACTGGTCTTTGTGTCAATTCTGTTTCTGAACCAACACCAGTAAAAGGTGCTATAAACGGCACCACAGCTTCCACTTCTGGCACTTCTACTTCTTCCACAACTTCTTCTATTATCTCTTCTACTGGATTTACTTCTTCTTGTCCTTCCTCTTTATCGGAACAAGCTACAAGAAGTACACTAGCGGCCAATAAAATTCCCCATTGTTTGAACACAACCTACGTCCCCCTACCTCATTAATGCTGGAAATAATACTTGTTTTTTCATCACATCAAAAATTCCTCTTTGCGTAACCCTTACATATGGTAAGTGTGTTGCTTGAAGAAATAACAATGTGTAAATCGCATCCCCATGCTTAAATCCTCTATTAGCTAGTTCTTTTTTTAACACTAGCTCCTCTTCTATCAATTCTTCTACTGACTTATTAGAAAGTACCCCACCTATTGGGAGCTCAATAGAACAAATGACTTGTTCATCCTCTACAACGACAATTCCACCGTTCATTTTTTTTACTTCGCGAAAGGCTTGTTGCATGCTTTTCTTGTTCTTACCGATTAAAATAATATCTCCTGTATTAGAGTACGAGGAGGCGAAGCCCATTAAAGAAGTTGCAAAACCTTTAATAAGTGTGGATACCTTCCATTTCCCTTTACGGTCTATTAACAATAGAAAACTTTCGTCGTGATCTTTTGATAGCTCGATGTCGGTTGTATCAAATGAGATGGAATAGGGTTTAGTAATTACATCATTTACCATTTCTATTCCAAACGGTATCGAGAACTGAAAGTCTGCTTCTGATACATCAAACGACAAGTTTAAGTCTGGCATAGGAGACCAGTCAATTGGCTCTAATGCTCTAGTCTTTTGTTGCTCTTTCTTCAACCATACTCCTTTGGATAACACACTTAATGGGACAGGACTTTGCTCATCCTTTAAGAAATTGAGATTTGCAAAACGTCCCGTTGCAATTACGCCATGTAAATTGGACAAATTATAGTATTTCGCCACATTAAAGGATGCCATCAAATATGCATCTATCGGTTTCACTCCTGCATCTAGTGCGACTTGAATGCATTTATCCATAACTCCATCCACATGAAACGAAGGAGTTGCTCCATCTGTCGTCATCATTAAATGATCAAAAATATGAAGATCTTTTTCTAAAATATCCTTTAATAGTTGTGGTAAATCTGGACGTATCGACGAATGACGGAGTGTTACCGCATACCCATGAAGAATACGCCGCTCCACTTCTTCAATGGTCATCGCCTCATGATCTCCATCTGCTCCTAATAAACGCATCCTTGCAAGCGTGCGCTCAGAGGCTCCAGGAAAATGCCCTTCAATTTTCATACCATTTGTCTTAGCTTGCTGCAGCCAATAAAGCATTTGATCATCACCTGAAAGTAAGCGTGGCCAACCTGTCAACTCACCGCCCATTATGACATCATGACGCTTTATCCATTCTCCAACCGTTTTTGAAGTAAACAATTCTTCTTCATTCTCTAACTCCGTTTGAGAATCAAAACGTGCCCACCAATAAAAAGAAAATGGCCTTTTTTGTAGTTCATCTATTAATGAAAACGCTTTCTTATTTTCAAGCATCAAGAAAAATGTTAAGTTATCTGCGATAAATGTTGTCGTTCCTAATTGAGCAGCATAGTCTGCGAATGTTTGTGGATTATAAAGCTGGAATGGATGTACATGAGGCTCAATATAACCAGGTACTATTTTTTGACCTGTTGCATCATATACCTCTGTTTGTTCAGAAATTAATGGCATCTCAGAACCTGTATAAACAATTCGATCTTTTACAATCCAGATGTTTCCTGTAATCCATTTCTTTAAATGACTATGCAGAAACGTTGCATTAGTAATAACAATATCTGGTGACTGCGTTCCATTGACCACATCGAGCTGATGCCTTATTTCTTCAATCTTCCAAATGGGATATTGCATACCATCCATTCTCCTTTCATTTGTTTACTCATAAATCGATTTCATAATAGAGTATTTAGTAGTGAAATCCGAACAAAGTTGATATCCAATCCAATCAACGAAACCCACTTTGTTTCAGTAAATAATCGTATATAAAATCAACTTAACGTCTGGGTTATTTAATGATATCAGTAATTATGAAATTGACTCTCATAAAAATAATATTAGCATAGTGCTTTAGTAAAGCAAAGTATTGAATTTTAATTTCAAGGAAATCTTATAGAAAAATTAGGAAATTGGATCTTGAACCCACCACAAAAATAGGCAAAGAAAAACATGTCGTTTTTCTTTGCCTGTTCATCCATTATTGAAATGTACGCCAGCCAATATCTTTACGATAGAATAGACCATCCCATTCAAAATCAGCTAAGCCTTCATATACTTTTTGTTGTGCTTCCTTTAAAGTAGACTCGCTTGCTGCCACTAGGATGACACGCCCTCCATTAGCTATAAAGTCTTTGTCTTCTACTTTTGTCCCTGCGTGGAAAACATATAATCCTGCGCTAGTTAATGTAGTTAAATCTGGAAGCTTAGCTCCTTTTTTCACATCAGTCGGGTAACCCTCGGATGCGATTACAACACCAAGCATTGCTTCATTTGACCATGTTAATTCAAATGGTGTTTCATTCATTAAGGCTATCATGAACTTTCCAAAATCACTCGTCATTCGGGGCAATACTACTTGCGTCTCCGGGTCTCCGAAGCGCGCGTTGAACTCGATCACTTTTGGTCCTTCATTCGTCAAAATCAATCCTGCGTAAAGAATACCTGTAAAAGTGATTCCTTCTGCTGTCATTGCTTTCACAGTTGGAACTACGACTGTTTCGTACGCTCTGTCAACTATGTCCGATGAGATTTGTGGAACTGGTGAATAAGCACCCATTCCCCCTGTATTTGGTCCTTTATCGCCATCATAGGCACGCTTATGATCCTGTGCGATGACCATTGGATAAATTTGTCCTTTATGGACGAATGACATAAAAGAGAATTCTTCTCCGGCTAAAAACTCTTCAATAACTACTCGTGATGAGGACTCTCCGTATAACTGATTACCAATCATGTCTTCCACAGCTTGGTTTGCCTCTTCCACCGTCATGGCAACTACGACACCTTTACCAGCTGCAAGTCCATCTGCTTTTACAACGATTGGAGCTCCTAGCTTTTCAATATATGCTTTCGCACTAGCTACCTCTGTGAAAGTTTCATACGCAGCTGTAGGAATATTGTATTTATCCATAATTTCTTTTGCGAACGCCTTACTTCCTTCAATTTGAGCTGCTGCTTTTGTGGGACCAAATATTCGTAAACCTTCTGCTTCAAAATAATCTACGATGCCGGCTGCCAGTGGTTGCTCTGGTCCTACAAATGTTAAGTCAATGTTATTATCCTTTGCGAAGGTTGCCAGTTCTTCAAAAGCCAGCACATCAATGGGAACAATCTGAACATCCCTTGCTATGCCGTCATTACCAGGAGCTACAAATACGTTTTCAACTGATGGAGAATCAATGAATTGCTTGGCGATCGCATGCTCACGACCGCCACTACCAATTACGAGTATATTCATATAGAAATTCCTCCTTAGTGTTTGAAATGACGTACGCCAGTGAATACCATCGCAATGCCGTATTCATTCGCTTTGTCGATAGAATCTTGGTCTTTCACTGACCCACCTGTTTGAATAATAGCTGTAATACCTGCTTTAGCAGCTATCTCCACTGTATCGTTCATTGGGAAAAATGCATCTGAAGCAAGACCTGCTCCTAATGCACGTTGTCCCGCTTGCTCTAAAGCAATTTTAGCTGAGCCTACACGGTTCATCTGGCCTGCACCAACGCCAATGGTCATATCTTCAGTTGCTACTACAATTGCATTTGATTTTACGTGTTTAACAACACTCCAGCCTAGCTCTAATGCTTTCCATTCATCGGCAGTCGGCTCACGGTCCGTAACGACTTTTACATCTGCATCCTTTAACCCGAATGTATCAGGGGATTGAACAAGTAACCCACCTTCCACAGATACTGTATTCCACGCATCCTTTTTCGTTTGCTCATAAGAAATAGTCAAAAGGCGAATGTTCTTTTTCGCTGTCAGCATAGCAATTGCCTCATCTGAGAACGAAGGAGCAATAATAATTTCTAAGAAAATACCAGCTAATACTTTTGCAGTTGCTGCATCTACTTCACGATTTAAAGCAACAATCCCACCGAAAATAGACGTCGAATCTGCTTCATAGGCTTTGTTGAAAGCAGCCGAGATTGTTTCACCTGTCCCAACACCACAAGGGTTCATATGTTTTACCGCCACTGCAGCAGGTAGCTTGAATTCTTTTACGATTTGAATAGCAGCATTGGCATCTTGGATATTGTTATAAGAAAGCTCTTTACCATGCAATTGAGTGGCAGAAGCAATAGAGAAATCAGATCCAAGTGGTCGTTTGTAAAATGCTGCTTGTTGATGTGGGTTTTCACCATAACGTAAAGATTGCTTACGTTCGTATGTAAGTGTCAATAATTCTGGGAACTCTTCTCCAGTTAAATCAGTCATATAGCTAGCGATTAACGCATCGTACGCAGCTGTGTGACGGAATACTTTTGCAGCAAGCTTGCGGCGTGTTTCAAGTGTCGTTTCACCAGTCTCTTTTAACTGAGCAAGCACTTCATCATAATCAGAAGCATCTGTTACAACTGTTACGTACTGATGATTTTTTGCAGCAGAACGAAGCATTGATGGACCGCCGATATCAATATTTTCTATTGCATCTTCAAATGCTACATCTTGCTTAGAAATTGTTTCACGGAATGGATACAGGTTTACACATACTACTTGAATAGGAGTTATTTGATGTTCTTTTAGCTGTGCTTTGTGTGAAGGGTCGTCATGCTTTGCCAATAAACCACCATGTATCATTGGATTTAATGTTTTTACTCGACCATCCAAAATTTCTGGAAAGTTTGTTACTTGGTCTACCGAGGTAATAGCCACGCCATTTTGTTCCAAAAATGCTTTTGTTCCACCAGTCGATAAAATTTCATAGCCAAGTAGTTCCAACTCTTTTGCAAACTCGAGAATTCCTGATTTATCTGAAAGACTAATTAACGCACGTTTTGACACCATAATTCCTCCTTAAATTGGTAGATCTAGTTGTGTTCATCGCTGTTGAGAGATTAGTACTGAGATTCGAACTTAGTCGCATCCATATTAGTCTGATGTATGCTGCAGCCCTCGCTATTCAAGGCTACAACATAACAAAAAATGGATATATTCCCCATTACGCAAGTAAATCCTAGCTAAGAGCAAGTAACCGAATTTGAAGCGCAAATAACTTATGGAGTTAAGCAAGTAAAATTGTATACAACGCAAGTAACTGACATGTCAAAGCAATTAAGTAGGGATGAAAATGAGCTAATTGACGATAGATGATTACTCTTTACCTATACCGTTGTGTGCTGCCCTAATCTACTCATGAGTCCTCAGTATGTTTACTTATCTAAATGATTATTACTAAACAACTGTTGTAAAGCCTTCGGATACAACGCATGCTCTACCGCATGGATATGTTCCTCCGTTTGTTCTCTGTTTCCTTTTACTACTTCTACTGCTTGCTGAGCTATGATTGGTCCAGTATCCATTCCCGCGTCCACATAGTGAACCGTTACTCCGGTTACCTTCACTCCGTGCTCCATTGCTTGTCCAATGGCATCTTTCCCCGGAAATGCGGGTAGTAACGAAGGGTGGATATTGATAATTCGAGTGGGAAATGCTTCTAGTAAAACATCCCCGATTAGCCGCATATATCCAGCTAGGACAATCCACTCCACATTTAGCTCATTAAGCTTTTCTAAAATGGCATCTTCATAAGCTGCTTTTGAGGGAAAACTGGCTGGCTTAATAACGAGTGTTTCGATGCCTGCATCCTCTGCACGCTTTACTACAAAAGCACCCGGCTTATCGGTAACTACTAACACTGTCTCGCCAGCAAGATCCCCCTCCTGTATTGCATCATAAATAGCTTGAAAGTTCGTACCACTACCCGACGCAAACACAGCAAATTTCGTCACTTCAGTCATTACACTAAACTCCCGTCATGTGTTCCGTTGAAGATAACACCTTCACCTTTCACAACACGTCCAATTGTATATGCTTTTTCTCCATGAGCTTCGGCAATTGCAATCGCTTTTTCTGCTTCCTCTGCAGAAAGTGCAAGTACAAAGCCTACTCCCATATTAAAGACATTATATAAATCACGGTCCGCTAGCTCGCCTTTTTCCTTTAACAAATCAAATATAGGCAGCACTTTCCATGAACCAAGTTCAACTTCAACAGCTAAACCATCTGGCATCATACGGGGTAAATTTTCATAAAAGCCTCCACCCGTTACATGAGCCATCCCGTGAATAAAAAGCTCTTGATGCATTTCCATTACTGGCTTCGCATAAATTTTCGTAGGTGTTAAAAGGGCTTTCCCAATCTCACCTAAAGCTTCATAACCTTCTACGACATCACTTGGAGAGTAGCCCTGCTCTTCAAATACAATTTTACGTACAAGTGAATACCCATTCGAGTGAACACCGCTAGAAGCAATACCAACTAGCACATCTCCATCAGCAATATTTTCACCTGTTACGATTTTTGATTTTTCGCAAGCACCTACCGCAAATCCAGCAAGATCATACTCATCTTCCTCGTATAAACCTGGCATTTCTGCTGTTTCTCCACCGATTAATGCTGCTCCGGATTGCACACAACCGTCAGCCACACCTTTAACAATTTGTTCAATTCGTTCAGGGAACGCCTTACCTACCGCTACATAATCTAAGAAAAATAAAGGCTCTGCGCCCTGTGCAACGATATCATTGACACACATCGCCACACAGTCTACACCGATGGTATCGTGCGAGTCTGTCATAAATGCAAGCTTCAATTTTGTTCCAACACCATCTGTTCCAGAGATTAAAACAGGTTCTTTATAATTCAATGAAGATAAATCGAACATCCCACCGAAACCACCGAAAGTACCCATGATTCCTTTTCTAGCTGTACGCTCGACATGTGATTTCATTCTTTGCACGGCTTCATACCCTGCTTCAATATTCACGCCTGCTTTTTCATATGCCTTTGACATGTAAAATCCTCCTATCGAACAAGCTCTTTTTCATGTGGTAATTTCGTATCCGCGTAAATACTTGTCGGATATTCTCCAGTAAAGCATGCTAAACAATGCCCGCAATTTTTTTCAGCATCTGATCTTCCAATTGCCTCTACCATTCCTTCAACCGATAAGAATGTTAACGAGTCTGCTCCGATCAGTTCACGCATTTCGTCAATTGTATTGTTAGCTGCGATCAGTTCAGAATCCGAACTTATATCAATGCCATAAAAACATGGATTCTTTAAAGGTGGAGAGCTAATAACAACATGAACTTCCGTCGCTCCTGCTTCCTTCAACATTTTCACAATGCGACGAGAAGTAGTTCCACGAACAATTGAATCATCTACCATAACTACCCGTTTGCCATTCACAACCTGACGTACTGGTGAAAGCTTCATCTTGACACCACGCTCACGCAGGTCTTGTGATGGTTGGATAAATGTTCTGCCAACATAACGGTTTTTAATAAGACCAAGCTCATAAGGAATACCTGTTGCCTCAGAAAAACCAATGGCAGCAGAAATACTTGAATCTGGTACACCTGTTACAACGTCTGCATCAATAGATAATTCTTTTGCAAGTTGCTTACCAAGACGTTTTCTAGCCATATGAATATTAATACCATCAATATCTGAATCAGGACGGGAAAAGTAGACATACTCCATCGTACAAATAGCACGGTCTTTTTTTTCTACATAACGCTCTGAACGACAACCTTCTTCATTTATTACTAATAATTCACCAGGGTCAATCGAACGGACCAGCTCTGCACCAATTAAATCGAATGCACTTGTTTCAGATGCAACTACCCATGCACCGTCTAGCATCCCTAAAGAAAGAGGACGCATGCCCTGTGGATCCTGCGCTACATACATCGCATGCTCGGTCATGATAATAACAGCAAAAGCTCCATCTAATAAGCGTAATGCTTGTTTTGCACGATCTTCAAATGAAGCAAGATTACTTTTCTTCAATAAATGCGCAAGAACTTCTGTATCAGATGTAGTTTGGAAAATACTACCCTGCTGCTCTAAGTTACGTTTCAAACGTGTTGCATTTACGATATTCCCGTTGTGCGCAATCGCAAGGCCTCCAGTTGTCGAATTAAATAACAAAGGTTGAACATTTTCAATGCCAGAGCCACCAGAGGTAGCATAGCGGACATGCCCTATTGCAGCGTGTCCCTCTAATTTCTCTAGTTTGCCGTTATTAAATACATCGTTTACTAGACCTTCGCCTTTTACTGCACGTAGGTACTTGCCATCCGTCACGATAATTCCAGCACCTTCTTGACCTCTGTGTTGAAGTGCGTGTAATCCGTAATAAGTCATGGCTGCAGGATTTGGATGTCCCCATATCCCGAATACACCACATTCTTCGTTTAAGCCTCTGAGTTCAGCAAGCATGGTATTGCTCCTTTCCAAGCGGAACGGAATTCATCAACAGAACCGCTAATCCAAGTAGTTCCGTCTTCATGTGAGATTACTACATTATTAGAATCAGTTACTTTACCAATTTGTGCTGCGTCTGCTACGATTTCTTCAAACTTCTTAGCATGTTCAGGTTTTACCGTTACGATAAAGCGTGATTGAGATTCACTGAATAACGCACTTGTAGCCGATCCAGTAATTGTTACTTCTACTCCAAGACCAGTAGCACCGAAAGCTTTTTCAGCTAAAGCTACTGCAAATCCACCCTCCGAGATATCATGTGCAGACTGCACAATCCCAGATTTGATTGCTTTTAAAATAGCTTTTTGACGTGCTACTTCTACTTCTAAATCAATTGATGGTGCTTGTCCAAAAATACGTTTTTCTATTAATTTTTGAAGCTCAGATCCACCAAATTCTGTTTTTGTATCCCCAATTACATATACAATATCTCCAGTTTGTTTCACTGATTGGGTCGTTACATGTGCAAGGTCTTCTACAAGTCCAACCATGCCAATTGTTGGTGTTGGATAAACCGCAGTTCCACTACGTTCGTTATATAAAGATACATTCCCACCGATTACTGGTGATTCTAATGCGATACATGCCTCAGAAATACCGTCTGCAGATTTCTCAATTTGCCAGAAGATTTCTGGGTTCTCTGGGTTACCAAAGTTTAAGCAGTCCGTAATAGCAAGTGGTCTTGCACCTGAACAAACAACATTTCGAGCAGCTTCAGCTACTGCAATCTTACCGCCGACTACTGGGTCAAGATAGATATAACGAGAATTACAATCTGTTGTCATAGCTAGTCCTTTATTAGTCCCACGAACTCGAACTACCGCAGCATCCGAACCAGGTGTTACAACTGTACTTGTGCGTACCTGATAATCGTATTGATCATAAACCCATTCTTTAGAAGCTATTGTTGGTTGTTGAAGTAGGCTTAATAAAGTCTCTTTATAATCTGAAACTGCAGGCTCTACATTTTCCATCTCTTGGAATTCTGTATAGTAAGCAGGCACTGATGAGGGTTTATAGTAAACTGGTGCTTCTTCTGCAAGTGCATCTGCAGGTACATTTGCTACTATTTCTCCGTTATGAATTAAACGAAGCATTTTATCATTTGTAACTTTACCAACAGCTACACAATCTAGGTCATATTTTTCAAAGATTTTAACAATCTCATCTTCACGGCCTTTTTTCACAACGATTAGCATACGTTCCTGTGATTCAGAAAGCATCATTTCATAAGCTGTCATCCCAGTTTCACGCTGTGGTACGAAATCTAAGTTCATTTCTACACCGAAGCCAGCTTTGGATGCCATCTCAGCAGATGATGAGGTTAACCCAGCTGCTCCCATATCTTGAATACCGATTAAAGCATCTGATTTTATCACTTCTAAACAGGCTTCTAATAGAAGTTTCTCCATGAATGGATCTCCTACTTGAACAGCAGGACGCTTTTCTTCAGAAGCTTCAGTTAACTCTTCCGATGCGAATGTCGCTCCATGAATACCGTCACGTCCAGTTTTTGCACCAGCGTACATTACTGTGTTACCTTCACCAGCTGCAATCCCTTTTTGAATATCCTCATGATTGATCAGTCCTACACACATGGCATTAACAAGTGGATTTCCTTCGTAACAGTCGTCAAATTGAATTTCTCCGCCTACTGTTGGAATTCCGATACAGTTACCATAGCCAGCGATACCAGCTACTACCTCTTCAAACAAGTATTTCACACGCGGAGTCTTTAACTCTCCAAAACGAAGTGAATTAAGCATTGCAATTGGACGTGCTCCCATCGAGAAAACATCACGGATAATACCGCCAACGCCTGTTGCTGCTCCTTGATAAGGTTCAATCGCAGATGGATGATTATGAGACTCCATTTTGAATACGACTGCTTGACCATCGCCAATATCAACGATTCCAGCACCTTCACCCGGCCCTTGTAAAACATGTTCCCCTTTTGTAGGGAACTTACTTAAAACAGGTTTAGAGTTTTTATACGAACAATGCTCCGACCACATAACTGAAAATAAACCAGTTTCAGTATAGTTAGGTAGACGTCCTAGAATTTTCTCAACCATTTCAAATTCTGAATCGGACATTCCCATTTGAGCATATATTTTTTGTTCCTTAATTTGCGTTGGATTTGGTTCAAGCATGACTGACATGAGTTTCCCTCCACTGTTTTACTATTGATTTGAATAATGCTAGTCCATCCGAGCCACCCACAAGTTCATGTACAGCGCGCTCTGGATGAGGCATCATGCCAAGCACGTTTCCTTTTTCATTGATAATACCTGCAATATCCTCAATGCTTCCGTTTGGATTGTCTGTAGCGTATGTGAAAACGATTTGGTTATTATCTTTTAGTCTAGCAAGTGTTTCATCGTCGCAATAATAATTCCCCTCACCATGTGCGATTGGAATTTGAATTACTTCGTCTTTTTCATATCCAGCAGTAAACTGTGTTGCATTGTTTACTACTTTCAACTCAACGGAACGACACATGAATTTTAAGTTTTTATTACGTAGAAGGGCTCCGGGTAGTAACCCAGCTTCGGTCAACACCTGGAATCCGTTACAAATACCAAGAACTGGCTTGCCTGCTTCTGCTGCTTTAACTACCTCTGACATTACGTTAGATTGGTTAGCCATAGCTCCACAACGTAGGTAATCCCCATAAGAGAATCCTCCTGGCAATAAAATTCCATCAAATCCGCTTAAATCCTTCTCATCATGCCAAACGTATTCTACTTCTTCCCCAAGCTCGTCTTTGATCGCGTGATACATATCTAAATCACAGTTCGATCCTGGAAATACGATTACTGCAAACTTCATTTGCTTACAGCCTCCTCAACTTCATAGCGATAGTCTTCGATTACTGTATTCGTTAGAAGTTTTTCACACATTTCTTTAACTACTGTATCTATATCACGAGTTCCTTCTTCTATTTGAAGCTCTAAAAATTTTCCGATACGAACATCCTTCACTTCGTTATATTCCATTGAGTGAAGAGCCCCCATAACTGCAGAACCTTGTGGATCTAAAACACTTTCACGTAACGTCACATACACTTTAACTTTTTTCATTTGGATAATCCTCCTAGGCGGGAAAGTATTATTTCATAAACTTCTGTTAAGCTTCCTAAATTACGTCTAAACACATCTTTGTCTAGTTTGTTATTTGTTTTGTCGTCCCACAATCTACAAGTGTCGGGAGAAATTTCATCAGCAAGTAGAATTTCACCATTTGCTGTTTTTCCGAACTCTAATTTAAAATCGACTAGGGTAACACCTATTTCTTTGAAGATGGGCTGAAGCACTTGATTGATTTCCAGTGCCTGTGATTGAAGTGTTTCTATTTCCTCTGGTGTAGCAAGTGCTAGTAATTCTATATGAGCATTTGTAAGTAGTGGATCTCCAAGCTCATCATCCTTATAATAAAATTCAACGATGGTGTACTTTAACGGTGTTCCTTCTTCCATTCCTAATCTCTTTGATAGACTACCAGCTGCAATATTACGGACTACTACTTCAAGTGGAATGATATCCACTTTGCGAACAAGTTGCTCATTGTCTGAGATCTTCTCAACAAAGTGGGATTCAATTCCTTTGCTTTTTAGTTGCTCGAAAAGGATCGTTGTAATTTTATTGTTTAAAATACCTTTTCCATCGATGTTTTCCTTTTTCTCACCGTTAAATGCAGTAGCACTGTCCTTATAGGATACAAACAAAATATTTTCATCTTCTGTTTCGAATAATTGTTTTGCTTTACCTTCGTATAATAGGCGACCTTTTTCCACTGTCAATTCCCCCTAATCAATCTAAAGCTTAGTTAAGTCCTAAACGTTCAAAAATCATGTCTACATGCTGAATGTGATAGTTGTAGTCAAAGCAATCATCTAACTCTTCTTTTGTTAATAAAGAAGTAACTTGCTCATTTGCATCCACAAAAGTGCGGAAAGCAGTTTGAGATTCCCATGCTTGCATTGCAAGAGGTTGTACAGTGTCGTATGCTGTTTCACGAGCTAAGCCTTTGTCGATTAATGCAAGTAACACACGTTGTGAGTAGATTAATCCAAGAGTAGAATCCATATTGCGTTTCATATTCTCTGGGAAGACAGTTAAGTTTTTCACGATATTCCCAAAGCGGTTTAACATATAGTTAAGAGCAATCGTTGCATCTGGTAAAATAACACGTTCTGCAGATGAATGGGAAATATCTCTTTCATGCCATAATGCTACGTTTTCATATGCTGTCATCATGTAACCACGGATAAGTCTTGATAGTCCAACCATATTTTCCGATCCAATTGGATTACGTTTATGCGGCATAGCAGATGAACCTTTTTGACCTTTTGAGAAGAACTCCTCTACTTCACGCGTTTCTGATTTTTGCAGACCACGAATTTCAGTAGCAAATTTTTCAATAGAAGTAGCAACTAATGCTATAACACTTAAGTATTGTGCATGACGATCACGTTGTAATGTTTGAGTAGAAATTGGTGATGCGGCTAAACCTAATTTTTCACAAACATATTGCTCTACAAATGGATCAATATTGGCATATGTTCCAACAGCACCTGACATTTTACCTGTTTCAATTACCTTTGCTGCAGCTTCAAAACGTTCTAGGTTACGTTTCATTTCCTCTGTCCATAGAGCTAGCTTTAATCCGAAAGTGGTTGGTTCTGCATGAACTCCATGCGTACGCCCCATCATTACTGTGTATTTATGTTCTTTTGCTTTGTTCTCTAAAATTTCGATAAAGTTTTCAATATCTTTACGTAAAACAACGTTTGCTTGTTTGATGATATAAGAAAGAGCTGTATCTACTACGTCAGTAGAAGTAAGACCATAATGTACCCATTTGCGCTCTTCTCCTAATGTTTCTGATACTGCACGAGTGAAAGCCACTACATCATGTCTTGTTTCTTTTTCAATTTCTAAAATGCGTTCTACATCAAAGGAAGCATTTTTACGAAGAAGAACTGTATCTTCTTTTGGAATATCTCCAATTTCAGCCCAAGCCTCACAAGCTAGGATTTCTACTTCTAACCATGCATTGTATTTATTTTGTTCTGTCCAAATTGCTCCCATTTCTGGGCGGGTATAACGTTCTATCATTTAATTTCCTCCTAGTTTATAACCAAATTTTAGATTGTTCTATTTCCTTTAATGTCTGCTCTACATCTGTTGATAGGATTGTTACATGCCCCATCTTTCTATTCTCTTTCGCTTCGCTTTTGCCGTATAGATGAACCGACCAATTTGGATATTTGGCAAGATTATTTGTTAGAGGTATCACATGCTGGCCTAATATATTCACCATTACTGTTTCTGTCCAAAGCTTTGGCTTTCTTAGTGGCCATCCGCAGATAGCTCTAACATGCTGATGGAATTGAGAGATATTACAAGTTTCGATTGAGTAGTGACCTGAATTATGTGGTCTCGGTGCTAATTCGTTTATTAATAGTTCATTATTCTCTAAAACAAACATTTCAACCGCAAGTGTACCTATTAAATTTAGACGGTTGGCAATTTTTTCAGCGGACTCTATAGCTTTTGTAGAAAGTGATTCATCAATACGAGCTGGCACAATTGTTTCATGCAAAATATGATTTACATGAATATTTTCACCAATCGGTAAGCAATATGTGTCACCACTTCCATTACGCTGTACAATGACAGATATTTCCTTCGTAAATGGAACAAACGCTTCTGCGATACAAGCCGAATGAGCAAACAAAGATTTTGCTAAAGGTAGTTGATCTTTTGTTTGAATTATTTGCTGCCCTTTGCCGTCATATCCTCCACGAGAGGTCTTAACTACACATGGAAAGCCTACTTTATCAATTCTTTGCTCTAACTCTTCATACGTAATAGCTTCGACAAATTTCGCAATAGGAACACCAGCTGACTGGATTTCTTTTTTTTCAAGAATACGATCTTGAGTGATTCTCACTAATTCCGCTCCTTGAGGAACATACGCAATTTCTGATAGTCTCTTTAATCCAGCATAATCAATATTTTCAAACTCATAAGTTATGACATCGCTGACCTCTGCTAACTCCTCTAACGCAGTCTCATCATTGTACGGGGCAACAATTTGTATATCGGAAACTTGTCCACAAGGTGAATCTATCGTAGGATCTAAAACCGCTACCTTAAATCCAGCTTCCTTTGCAGCTAGTGCCATCATTCTACCAAGCTGCCCGCCACCAATAATTCCTATCGTCTGTCCTGGATAAATTACTTTTGTCATTGAAGTTCACCATTGCTTTCAAATACTTTGTTTTTCGTATCTTCTCTTCGCTTTTCAAGACGTTCTGCTAACTCATGATCTAGGATAGAAAGGATTTGAGCGGCAAGTAATCCTGCATTTGTAGCTCCAGCCTTTCCTATTGCAACAGTTGCCACCGGTACCCCACCTGGCATTTGAACAATCGATAATAATGAATCTAATCCGTTTAGTGCTTTAGATTGAACTGGCACCCCGATAACTGGAAGTATTGTCTTGGCTGCAACCATACCTGGTAAATGTGCTGCACCTCCAGCTCCTGCAATAATCACCTGTATTCCACGTGATCTTGCTTCCTCTGCATATTCAAACATTAAGTCTGGTGTTCGATGTGCAGATACTACTCGTTTTTCATAAGGTATATGAAGCTCCTCAAGAATCTCGCAGCTATATTTCATTGTCTCCCAGTCACTAGAGCTACCCATTATCACACCAATTTTTGTATTCAAAATTTATCGTCCCTTCTGTCAAATTCACCTTGGCATCGAAACTAAAACTCAGGCGATTACATCGAGCTTAATGGATTAACCTAAGGCATAAATGTTGTAAGCATAAAAAATTCCCCAAATAAACTACTCTCTCTATGAAAGAAAAGCAGTTTACTTAGGGAACATAATTGCCCAGTTTGTGTCGGAAATAACATAAACAAACACATCCTTTTGCAGTATCCATAAGTCGCTTTCCCTCATAGTCCAGTCATTACGGTGACTTGGTAGAGACGCTAAAGCCAATCCTTTAGCATATATGGGGATATAATCGTCTATTTCTATTCATATTTTAACAACTTAAATGGAGAACGTCAATGCTTAAATACGAACGATTAATTTTCAGAAAACTTTAATGTTCGGTTTTAGGTCGTTTTTTCACTACTTTAATTCTTTAATTCCCTTTAACATTATTAATTGTCTAACAGGAACAGGTTGACCGTCAACCTCTGCAAAAAGCGGCTCCTCTCTCCGCCCTGCAATCTGGAAGCCATCTTTAGTCATTCTTTCTATACACTCAGTAATAGTTTCATTCTCTTCTACTTCAAACCATTTTGTTTCTTTCTTCATTTAAATAATTTCCCTTTCTTCACTGATTTTACCCAAAATCCGCCGTGAATCGTTTTAGCTTCGTATGAGATAATAAAAATTTTCGGATCAAGTTCTTTTAGTCTCAAATATAACTTTAACTCATATCTACGTGGAGTTAAGATTTGAAGAGCTTGTCTATTCCCTTCACGACCATTTGCTTGCCAATCAGTCACGCCATATCCTTCTACTCTTAAAATTTCCGGTAAATTTAAATCCATTTCGGTAGAAATTGCATTAACCATAATATACCCAAGCGCCATTTTTTCTTCAATCTTCGTTCCGATAATAACCCCAGTGCCATACCCTACTGCATAAGCAACCAAATTTTGAATCTCATTTAAGTTATCTAAAACTAGACCTAATCCTACTATATAAATTACCACTTCTACCATGCTTATTAGTGCAGCGACATAGCGGTATCCCTTTAATGTAAGAATCATTCGCAAAGTAAAGAAAGTGACATAGACAATATTTATAGAAAAGATAATGACAACCATTAAGATCGCAGATGAATCCATCCAATCAACTCCTAATATATATGTTTTATATTGTTCTTCATTATCGCATATAGTGACACAATTTCAAGGAATTCAAGCTTATAACTAGAGCTTTACATTATAAGAATAGCATAAACGCCTATGCACCCCTCCAACAACACTCTTCTGCGCAAGAGCACACACTGGAATAATTTTACTTAAAAGTGTCTTTTGCTTTGCTTATCCTGAAAGCTAGACAGATAATGAGTAAAAAACTTAAACATTCTAATCTTTTTAGAAAAGCAAAATCCTTCTTTATATTACTTGGCAATTTTTAAATATCTATTAAATTAAAGTTTCCTATTATCTTGATGACAAATAGCATAAAATATAGTACAATACACTAATTGAGTGAAGCGTTAAAGTGTAAGAATAGTTATACTCTTATTTCATGAATATTTGTAGAAAATATCATCAATTTCTAAATAGGGGGATCAGTCAATGCATGGACAATTTAGGAAAAGATATACGCAAACAACACAAGAACAAAAGATGTATGCAGTACAAGAAGTACTTAAAAATGGACGAGGACGCAAAGAGCTAGCAGAAGAATTGAATGTGAGTGTCAATTCAATCACGACATGGATAAGAAAGTTTAAAGAAACTGGGAAAAATGGTATCACCTCCTATTCACAAGACGAAATAATGCGTCTTAAAGAGATTGAAAAAAAGTACAATGAACAGAAAGAAATGGAGTCACTAAAAAAACTCCCCATTTATATACACGTGAAAAAACTACCGTATCCCAAAAAGGTAAAGAAGCTATGAATATTTCTTAATTTATCTTTACATAAAAGTCCTTTGTTTATCTTAAACAGAGTAGACAAGTTAGAAATGAATGAAGTTTTCTCCCTACGAGCGTGCTAATACTGCTCTTAACCGAGACTGAGCATCGAAATTTTCTACTCTCTTTCCAACAATTCATAAAAAAAGTCGTTACCGAGATAACTCGGTAACGACTTTTTCTTTGGTGCCCAGCACGTCCTACTCTCACAGGGGGAGACCCCCAACTACCATCGGCGCAAGAGCTTTACTTCCGTGTCCGGGACTGCGAAAGCAGATGGGCGGCAGATATTTCTTCGTCAGCCCCACTCGTCCAATTCTCGCGTATGTTATACGCTCCGAGTCTCTCTCACTTGCTTCCTTGAACTCTTTGCCCCTCTACTTTCTCGCATACTTTCTTATAGAGATAGACTACCTACGGCTTATTTTTTAACACAAAAAAGCCGCTACCAATTACTCGGTAACGACTTTTCTTTGGTGCCCAGCGACGTCCTACTCTCACAGGGGGAGACCCCCAACTACCATCGGCGCTGAAGAGCTTAACTTCCGTGTTCGGTATGGGAACGGGTGTGACCTCTTCGCCATCATCACTAGACTCTTCGGCTTTCAATACACATCGTACTTCTTCGTCAACTGCATTCGTTCGGTCAGTCACATACGTTAGTATGTTCCTTTCCTCTCTCAATTGTTTCCTCGAATTACTCGTGTCTTGAAACCCTCGTATAAATAGAGTGTTTGTTCACTCAAAACTGGATAAACGACATTGTTACGATAAACAAATTTGGTTAAGTCCTCGATCGATTAGTATTCGTCAGCTGCACGTGTCGCCACGCTTCCACCCCGAACCTATCTACCTCATCGTCTTTGAGGGATCTTACTTACTTGCGTAATGGGAAATCTCATCTTGAGGGGGGCTTCGTGCTTAGATGCTTTCAGCACTTATCCCGTCCACACATAGCTACCCAGCGATGCTCTTGGCAGAACAACTGGTACACCAGCGGTGTGTCCATCCCGGTCCTCTCGTACTAAGGACAGCTCCTCTCAAATTTCCTACGCCCACGACGGATAGGGACCGAACTGTCTCACGACGTTCTGAACCCAGCTCGCGTACCGCTTTAATGGGCGAACAGCCCAACCCTTGGGACCGACTACAGCCCCAGGATGCGATGAGCCGACATCGAGGTGCCAAACCTCCCCGTCGATGTGGACTCTTGGGGGAGATAAGCCTGTTATCCCCGGGGTAGCTTTTATCCGTTGAGCGATGGCCCTTCCATGCGGAACCACCGGATCACTAAGCCCGTCTTTCGACCCTGCTCGACTTGTAGGTCTCGCAGTCAAGCTCCCTTCTGCCTTTACACTCTTCGAATGATTTCCAACCATTCTGAGGGAACCTTTGGGCGCCTCCGTTACACTTTAGGAGGCGACCGCCCCAGTCAAACTACCCGCCTGACACTGTCTCCTACCCGGGTTACGGGTATGGGTTAGAATTTCAATACAACCAGGGCAGTATCCCACCGACGCCTCCTCCGAAGCTGGCGCTCCGGGCTCTATGGCTCCTGCCTATCCTGTACAAGTTGCACCAAAATTCAATATCAAGCTATAGTAAAGCTCCACGGGGTCTTTCCGTCCTGTCGCGGGTAACCTGCATCTTCACAGGTACTATAATTTCACCGAGTCTCTCGTTGAGACAGTGCCCAGATCGTTACGCCTTTCGTGCGGGTCGGAACTTACCCGACAAGGAATTTCGCTACCTTAGGACCGTTATAGTTACGGCCGCCGTTTACTGGGGCTTCAATTCGCACCTTCGCTTGCGCTAAGCACTCCTCTTAACCTTCCAGCACCGGGCAGGCGTCAGCCCCTATACTTCACCTTACGGTTTTGCAGAGACCTGTGTTTTTGCTAAACAGTCGCCTGGGCCTATTCACTGCGGCTCTTCAAGGCTATTCACCCTAAAGAGCACCCCTTCTCCCGAAGTTACGGGGTCATTTTGCCGAGTTCCTTAACGAGAGTTCTCTCGCTCACCTTAGGATTCTCTCCTCGACTACCTGTGTCGGTTTGCGGTACGGGCACCTATCACCTCGCTAGAGGCTTTTCTTGGCAGTGTGAAATCAGGAACTCCGGACATACGTCCTCGCCATCACAGCTCAATGTTATAGAATGCGGATTTGCCTACATTCACACCTTACTGCTTGGACATGCATAACCAACAGCATGCTTACCCTATCCTTCTGCGTCCCCCCATTACTCAAACGGTGGTTTGGTGGTACAGGAATATCAACCTGTTATCCATCGCCTACGCCTATCGGCCTCGGCTTAGGTCCCGACTAACCCTGAGCGGACGAGCCTTCCTCAGGAAACCTTAGTCATACGGTGGACGGGATTCTCACCCGTCTTTCGCTACTCATACCGGCATTCTCACTTCTAAGCGCTCCACCAGTCCTTCCGGTCTGACTTCAACGCCCTTAGAACGCTCTCCTACCACTGATACCAAAGGTATCAATCCACAGCTTCGGTGATTTGTTTAGCCCCGATACATTTTCGGCGCAGCGTCACTCGACCAGTGAGCTATTACGCACTCTTTAAATGATGGCTGCTTCTAAGCCAACATCCTGGTTGTCTAAGCAACGCCACATCCTTTTCCACTTAACAAATACTTTGGGACCTTAGCTGGTGGTCTGGGCTGTTTCCCTCTTGACTACGGATCTTATCACTCGCAGTCTGACTCCCAAACATAAATCATTGGCATTCGGAGTTTGTCTGAATTCGGTAACCCGGGATGGGCCCCTAGTCCAAACAGTGCTCTACCTCCAAGATTCTAACGTTTGAGGCTAGCCCTAAAGCTATTTCGGAGAGAACCAGCTATCTCCAGGTTCGATTGGAATTTCTCCGCTACCCACACCTCATCCCCGCACTTTTCAACGTGCGTGGGTTCGGACCTCCAGTAAGTGTTACCTTACCTTCATCCTGGACATGGGTAGATCACCTGGTTTCGGGTCTACGACCACATACTCATTCGCCCTATTCAGACTCGCTTTCGCTGCGGCTCCGTCTTCTCAACTTAACCTTGCATGTAATCGTAACTCGCCGGTTCATTCTACAAAAGGCACGCTATCACCCATTAACGGGCTCTAACTACTTGTAGGCACACGGTTTCAGGATCTATTTCACTCCCCTTCCGGGGTGCTTTTCACCTTTCCCTCACGGTACTGGTTCACTATCGGTCACTAGGTAGTATTTAGCCTTGGGAGATGGTCCTCCCGGATTCCGACGGAATTTCACGTGTTCCGCCGTACTCAGGATACACTCAAGAGAGAATGAATTTTGGACTACGGGGCTTTTACCCTATCCTGCGGACCTTTCCAGATCGCTTCGTCTAACTCATTCCTTTGTAACTCTATGTAGAGTGTCCTACAACCCCAAGAGGCAAGCCTCTTGGTTTGGGCTATTCCCGTTTCGCTCGCCGCTACTCAGGGAATCGATTTTTCTTTCTCTTCCTCCAGGTACTTAGATGTTTCAGTTCCCTGGGTGTGTCTCAGATGCGCTATGTATTCACGCAAATGTACTGCTCCATTACGAACAGTGGGTTTCCCCATTCGGAAATCTCCGGATCAAAGCTCACTTACAGCTCCCCGAAGCATATCGGTGTTAGTGCCGTCCTTCGTCGACTCCTAGTGCCAAGGCATTCACCGTGCGCCCTTATTAACTTAACCTAAAAGTTAAAAAGTCTTACACGTCATGATTACGTAAATAATCACAACAGAATTTCTTGTTGTTTATTGTTTCAATGTCGTTTTATCCAGTTTTCAAAGAACAAATTTCGAATCTTCATATAAAATGAACATTCAAAACTGAACTGCAAAACGTTAAGATACAGATAAAGATCTGTATTCCGATATTATCCTTAGAAAGGAGGTGATCCAGCCGCACCTTCCGATACGGCTACCTTGTTACGACTTCACCCCAATCATCTGTCCCACCTTCGGCGGCTGGCTCCCGTAAGGGTTACCCCACCGACTTCGGGTGTTACAAACTCTCGTGGTGTGACGGGCGGTGTGTACAAGGCCCGGGAACGTATTCACCGTGGCATGCTGATCCACGATTACTAGCGATTCCGGCTTCATGTAGGCGAGTTGCAGCCTACAATCCGAACTGAGAACGGTTTTATGGGATTTGCTCACCCTCGCGGGGTTGCGACCCTCTGTACCGTCCATTGTAGCACGTGTGTAGCCCAGGTCATAAGGGGCATGATGATTTGACGTCATCCCCACCTTCCTCCGGTTTATCACCGGCAGTCACCTTAGAGTGCCCAACTAAATGCTGGCAACTAAGATCAAGGGTTGCGCTCGTTGCGGGACTTAACCCAACATCTCACGACACGAGCTGACGACAACCATGCACCACCTGTCACCGCTGTCCCCGAAGGGAAAACTCTATCTCTAGAGCGGTCAGCGGGATGTCAAGACCTGGTAAGGTTCTTCGCGTTGCTTCGAATTAAACCACATGCTCCACCGCTTGTGCGGGCCCCCGTCAATTCCTTTGAGTTTCAGTCTTGCGACCGTACTCCCCAGGCGGAGTGCTTAATGCGTTAGCTGCAGCACTAAGGGGCGGAAACCCCCTAACACTTAGCACTCATCGTTTACGGCGTGGACTACCAGGGTATCTAATCCTGTTTGCTCCCCACGCTTTCGCGCCTCAGCGTCAGTTACAGACCAGAAAGCCGCCTTCGCCACTGGTGTTCCTCCAAATCTCTACGCATTTCACCGCTACACTTGGAATTCCGCTTTCCTCTTCTGTACTCAAGTCCCCCAGTTTCCAATGACCTTCCACGGTTGAGCCGTGGGATTTCACATCAGACTTAAAGGACCGCCTGCGCGCGCTTTACGCCCAATAATTCCGGACAACGCTTGCCACCTACGTATTACCGCGGCTGCTGGCACGTAGTTAGCCGTGGCTTTCTAATGAGGTACCGTCAAGGTACGAGCAGTTACTCTCGTACTTGTTCTTCCCTCACAACAGAGTTTTACGATCCGAAAACCTTCTTCACTCACGCGGCATTGCTCCATCAGACTTTCGTCCATTGTGGAAGATTCCCTACTGCTGCCTCCCGTAGGAGTCTGGGCCGTGTCTCAGTCCCAGTGTGGCCGATCACCCTCTCAGGTCGGCTACGCATCGTCGCCTTGGTGAGCCGTTACCTCACCAACTAGCTAATGCGCCGCGGGCCCATCCTGTAGTGACAGCCGAGACCGTCTTTTAACATTTCCCCATGTGAGGAAATGGATTATTCGGTATTAGCCCCGGTTTCCCGGAGTTATCCCAATCTACAGGGCAGGTTGCCCACGTGTTACTCACCCGTCCGCCGCTAAATCAGAAGAAGCAAGCTTCTTCGTCATTCGCTCGACTTGCATGTATTAGGCATGCCGCCAGCGTTCGTCCTGAGCCAGGATCAAACTCTCCATAAGATCTGGATGACGTTACGCAGCACATTGCTTTGTCAGCTTCACTCGTTCGGTCAGTCACGTACGCTAGTACGTTCCTTCCCTCTCTCGATTGCTTCCTCGCACTGCACTACGTCTCGTCATCCAGCGAATAGAACTAGTTTAAAAGCTCATTTGTTTTGCTGGCATCATCATTAAATGATGTCAAAATTGTTTTGCTTATCATTCTAACAAGTTAGCTGATAAGCTGTATGTCTTAACGTTTTGCATGTTCAGTTTTCAATGTTCATGTTGTTTAAGTTGTCGTCTTGTTTCAGCGACCTTTGTATCTTAACACCCTTTTAATAACTTCGTCAACACCTTTTAGTAAAGATGTTGTGTAAAATATGATAACACTTTATTCTAAAAAATTCAACAATTAACTAGATTCGATTTAAACCCTTTAAAACACTAACTTTATAGCACTATTAGTAAACTTAAATTAGGCTACTTCTTTTATTAATCATAGTTTTAAAATCTAATTTAAATCAGTATATATCTTCTATTTCATATTTCATCATCAAGTTTTGTATTAAAAGTCTAAGTGGATAAGATTATAAGTTTTTAATATCCCATTCTTATACATGACTACTTAATACTAATAATTAATAACTCTTTTTTATTATAGAAGAAACAAAAAAAGAGAGGCAAGATACCCCTCTCTGCTAAAACGTTTATAAGAAGATAAAGTAACAAAGGAATACTACCCAGAGACCATACATGATTGGGTGAATTTCTTTTATTCTACCAGCAACGATCATAGTAATTGGATAGAATAAAAATCCGATTGCGATACCAGTTGCGATTGAGTACGTAAGTGGCATTGCTAGGATAACGAAAAATGCCGGAACAGCAATCTCAAATCTCTTCCAATCAATTTGCCCTAAAGCCGATACCATCAATACACCTACGATGATTAATGCTGGTGCAGTTACATATGAAGTAACAACACTTAATACCGGATAGAAGAATAACGATAACAAGAACAATACACCAGTGACGATAGCTGCAAATCCAGTACGAGCACCTGCTGCAACACCCGCTGTAGACTCTACATATGAAGTAGTAGTTGAAGTACCTGAAACTGCACCTGCTACTGTTGCAATTGAATCTGCCAATAACGCTTTACCAGCGCGCGGAAGTTTATCATTTTTCATTAAACCTGCTTGGTTAGCAACAGAAATTAGTGTTCCTGCGGTATCAAAGAAATCTACGAATAAGAATGTTAGTACTATCACTAAAAACTGAGTCGTAAGTAGTGCTGTTGGATTATCGAAGAATACATCAAATGCAGCACCGAATGTTGGTCCCATATCTGGAACGCTTCCTACTATTGCATCAGGTAAAGCCACTAAGCTGAAGATCATTCCGACAATAGCTGTAATCAGCATGCCGTAGAAAATCCCACCTTTAACACCTTTTACCATCATAATAACAGTTATAACAAGTCCGAAGATTGTTAATAAAATGTTAGGATCAGATAGATCTCCTAAGGAAACTACTGTATCTGGATTTGAAACAATGATTTTAGAATTTTGTAAACCTACAAATGTGATAAATAAACCGATACCTGCACCCACTGCATACTTTAACTCTGCAGGGATTGCATTGATAATTGTTTCACGAATACCGGATAATGAAAGAATAATAAAGATAATACCTGAGAATAGAACCCCAGTTAAAGCAATCTGCCACGGAATTTCATAAGTTAATACTACTGTATATGCAAAGAATGCATTGAGTCCCATACCTGGAGCTAGCGCAATTGGATATCTTGCTATTGCCCCCATAAGAATAGAACCAATTGCAGCGGCGATTGCTGTTGCTGTAAATACTGATCCTTTATCCATATACATAAATTCTGGTAACCCTTCTACCGTTTCCAGAGATAATGTCATTGGGTTAACAACTAGAATATAAGCCATCGCCAAGAAAGTAGTTAGACCACCGATAATCTCATTCCGATAATTTGTACCTAGTTCTTCAAATCGAAAATACTTTTTCATAATTTCCTCCATTTATTGTCTGTATAACAGAAAAAAGCACACGACTAGTGAATCAGTCGTATGCTTTAGTATCTCAAGTAAGGGAAGAATTATCCTTCTTCCACTTAATCGTAGTCGAATCATTTACGGTGATTCGGTAGAGACTTTTGGGCCTTATTCCCAACGTTATACGACGACATAATTAAATTATACTAGTAATATAACATCATTATTTTAGGAAATCAACACTAAATCCGAACATTTTTAAATAATAAGTTGAAATAGTTCGGCAATGTGGCATTTCCAACATTACTAGAAAATCAAAGCACGGAAGCATTTCTCACTAGTATAATTAAAAGGAATTACTAACTTACGTCTTATATAGAAGGAGTGTGCATAATGACAAAAGTTGAACGACTATTATCTATACTAGTCACTTTATTAAATAGGGAAGTAGTATCAGCAGATGAACTAGCCAAAAAGCTAGAAGTTAGTAAAAGAACGATTTATAGAGATATCGAATCATTAGGATTATCAGGGCTTCCAGTCGTAACTATTCACGGTCGAAATGGAGGCGTTGGATTGATGCCTTCCTACAAAATGGACAAATACTTGTTTTCTGATGAGGAGAAACAAAAAATTATAGAATCTTTAAAAATACAGCATAATATATTGCAAGAGGATAACCAAGTTCTCATAGAAAAGTTGGAGAATCTAAAAGGAAATGATGAATCTTTTAATCACCTTTCCTATTATTCTCCCACTATGCATAGAATAGAAATCGAACAGGAAACCAAGGAAAAGCTAGCAACTTTAAGAGGAGCAATATTACAGAAAAAAAAGCTGAAAATAAAATACATTTCTTTAAATGGAGATATTACTAGCCGTGTTATTTCTCCCAGTAACATAGTTTTAACAAATGGTAGCTGGTATCTGGAAGCATATTGTGAAAAAAGAAAAGATAGAAGAATGTTCAAGCTTACCCGAATTAGAGAGCAGCTCTTAATAGATGAAGAATCTACCTCAATAGAAGGAAAAGAATTTAACATAACAACTATTTATGAGCAAGCTGAACTAACTTTCCATAGAAATCAGTTAGGCAAGTTATATGATTTTTTCTTGGAAGAAGAAATTGAAATTAGAAGCAATTATATAAAAGTCACTTTCAAATATGACAGTAATAGAAATCTGATACCTTTTTTATTAATGTTCGGTAGTACTGTTGATGTGATAAAACCACAGACATTGAAACAAGAATATTACAATGAATTAAATAAAATCCACAAAAAAATAAATGATGACAATCAGTTGTCATATATACCATGATATATTCCCTTTAGAAGGGTGGAGATTTAAAGTGAAAACTAAAGTGATTTACGGAAATAAAGTGAGAACAAACAATCATGATAGTAGTATATTTTCTAAAAAATGGGAGGAGTTCTTACAGAACAAAGTTAATGGTGATATTTATGCCATATATGGTAACTATGAAAGTGATTTTACTGGTGACTTTGACTTCATGATTGGCACGGAGGAAAATACCGGAGAAGATAGCTTTACTATCGCAAATGGAGAATATTATATTTGGGAAGTCAAGTCAAAAGATCCAAGTGGTGTTGGTCAAGCATGGAGAGAAATTTGGGAAAGTGATTTGCCGAGAGCTTATAAAACAGATTTTGAAGTTTATAAAACAAACGGAAGTATAGCCATTTATTTATCCATTTTATCTAAGTCGTAAAAAATAGCCTTGCATCCTTTTTTCAATAAGGATACAAGGCTATTATTAACTAACTATTACCACTTAATAGTAGCTGGCGGCTTACACTAAATGTCATACACTACGAAGTTAGTGTGAGGTGATACTACAATAAATCGAGACAATACTTGCAGACCTTGCGGAGTTTCAGGTTACATATATTGCCGGTAGATCCTATTACTCCCTAAGTCATGAACGAAGCAACCAATCGAGTATGGAGTAGTTGTAAAAAGATTTAACCTTATAATAAAAAGTAAATTGTTGGAAGTAAACTTTAATGATACACTTGATTCACTGGTGTGATTTATTGGAAAAGTGGGGATGGCGATATAAAAAAAATATTATCTTTCATGGATTGGGGCATATTTGCCCTGCGTTTATACCATTATATTTTGCTATTGTCGCAGTTTTTCACAGAAAGTGAGCTTTCGAACAGAACATTGTTAAACTTCATCTGGTTGATGATAGCACTTATCATCCCTATGATATTTTGGTTTCCTCAACGAAGGATGAACAAAGTCTGGTTCTGCATACTGGAGCTATTGCTAGGCGGTTCTTATTATGTGAATTCCGTCTTCGATCCGGATTTGACATCAAAAGCAGACTACTTGTTACCGAGTCTTACAATGGGATACTTATTGACTAAGCAGACGTTTTGGATCATTCCTGCGGTTACTTTGATTCCTTTTACCTTTCAGTCTTTCTTAAGATTACCTTGGGAACAAACCCTGAGTATCGGAGCAGACAATCTGTTATTCTGCTTCATCGGCTTATGGGTAAGCTTAATAGCCAAAGCGTATTATCAGAAAAATGAACTGGTAGCTGAAGTGGAGCAACAAAATAAGCTGTTAACCCACTATGCAGATGAGATTGAGAAGATGACTTTACTTGAAGAGCGCAACCGCATGTCCAAGGAACTTCATGATACACTGGGGCACTCTTTTATCTCACTCATTATGAGTCTTGATGCTTCCATTGCCCTTTTGGATCGTAAACCTGCCGAGGTAAAAGGTCGGTTAATTCGTTTAAGAGCATTAGCTGAACAAAACCTGGACGAAATGAGAAACATTGTCCACGAGATGGGAGAAGAAGAGGAGTCGAATCTTACACGACAAGTTGAGGCGCTTGCGGTCAGTTTCCGGGAGTACACTGGAACAGTCCTCACTTTGAATCTGTTTGGAATAGAGCAGCCGATGCGTTTTGAAGTTCGACAAACTATCCTTCGAGTCATTCAGGAGTCTTTTACAAACGCACTAAAACATGGAAAAGCGTCTCAACTGCATTTGGAGCTTCGATTTTCCGAGTCCAATTTGCAATTGTTAATTCAGAATAATGGAAAACCGATTGAAAACAATTTGGAATATGGCTTTGGCTTGACTACTATGAAACATCGAGTTGAGCGATTGGGAGGTAGACTGTTTGTGTCACCTAAAGTGGGAAATGAAGCAATCACCGAAGTCAGTTGTGAAATTCCGCTGAAAGGATTGATGCTGCATGGCGAAAATTAAAGTGTTGCTTGCCGATGATCAGGAATTAATTCTGGAAAGTCTGCACATAGTACTCTCCATGGAAGAAGATTTAGAAATTGTCGGGTTAGCCAAGAATGGCGAAGAAGCAATTAAAGGCTGTGAGCAGTTTAGGCCAGATATTGTGCTGATGGATATCAATATGCCCGTCATGGACGGCGTTGCCGCAACTGCCCTGATAAAAGAACAGATACCTGCAATCAAAGTTATTATGCTGACCTCCTATCGAGAAGTAGAGTATGTATTGACAGCATTAAGCCATGGAGCAGAAGGTTATCTGCTCAAAGCTATTCATCCTAGGGATCTGGCTGCAGGCATACGGGTAGTTCATGCGGGAGGGACTTTAATCACTCAGGAGATGGCGAGTAAAATGATTAAAAGTATGAACAATAACTCCTCCACAAAAAGTAATGAATACGGACTCAGTACCCGTGAAATTGAAGTGCTGCATAAGCTGGCTTTGGGCTTGCGCAATCAAGACATTGCTGAGGCACTATTTCTTAGTGAAGGAACTATTAAAAATTACATCTCAACCATTTATTCGAAACTTAATGTGAGTGGAAGGCGTGAGGCCGCCCGTAAAGCCCGAGATTCCGGAATCATGGATCATTAAGAAACCGATATTTAAGAAGCTAGCAACTTATTATTGTTGCTGGCTTTTTTGGTCATGTTTAAATAATGACAAAAGCTCACTTTCTCTTTATGACTTTTTCAACCTATACTCATAACTATCAAGCAATAGAGGAGCTGAAGCAAGAATGAAGAAAACGTCTGCACACAAAGTGAAGCAGCAGGTTGGTGGAAAATTAAGTACATGGAGTCGATTTTGGCGCTTTCCAATCATCTGGATGATTGCAGGGTCAATCGGTATTATTCTCGTGGATTCACTATTCCGTGCTCTAGCAGAACAAGTAGAGGGAATTTTTTCCCTTCTTTTGACATTAACAGCGGGTTTTGTTGCCATTATGGTCTACAAGCTTACGATGAAATACCTGGCAAGTCGGTCAACTCCAGAGATATCAACACACCGCATAGGAATTGAAGCTGGCATGGGATTACTAACTGGGGCAATCTTTATCATAGTATCCACTTTTATAATAGTTGCTATGGGAGGTTACTCCTTTCAATGGGCGAGTGCGGATATGGGTTCTGTTCTTATATCCTCCATTGAAGCAGCTTTAGGCGCAGCCATTATTGAGGAACTCATCTTTCGTGGGCTTATGTTCCAAGCCATCAGTAAATTAGCAGGAAACTGGCTCGCACTCGCTGTGACCTCACTATTCTTTGGAGTTGCCCATCTTGGAAATACAGGGGCAACACTATGGAGCTCGTTCGCCATTTCTATAGAAGCAGGTCTTCTGCTCGGAGCAGCATTCATGTGGCGACGGAATTTGTGGTTTGCCATGGGACTGCATTTTGCCTGGAATGCATGTGAGGGTTTACTTGGTATTCCGGTTTCTGGACACTCTTCAGTCGGTCTGTTTACTGTGAAAGTAAACGGTGCTGAACTTCTCACGGGGGGGGATTTTGGACTCGAGGGCTCTATTGTGCCGGTTATGATCAGTCTTCTGATAGCCATTCCCATGCTGATTGGCTCTGCAAGGCATCGAGCATCAGTAGGGAAGCTTTGAACTTGAGAATCAATTAAATTTATATGTGTAAAATTCAATGGAATTTCCTCCCTTCTGTCATGAAAAAACTCCCTTCTACTTGTGAAATAACACAAATAAAAGGGAGTTTTTTATGAAATCAAATGCAGGTAGACGAATAGTACCTTATGTCAAAACCACAATTCATTTTGATTTATAAGGATATAGCAGACATTTAAAGTATCTAAAAATGGTTATTCCCACTCAATAGTAGCTGGTGGTTTACTCGTAATGTCATACACTACGCGGTTAATGTGAGGTACTTCATTTACCAAACGAACACTTACTTTTTCTAGAACATCCCATGGGATACGTGCCCAGTCAGATGTCATTCCGTCGATAGAGGTTACTGCACGGATACCGATTGCGTAATCATACGTACGTGCATCGCCCATTACTCCAACGCTGCGGATGTCAGGAAGTACTGTGAAGTACTGCCAAATATCACGGTCAAGTCCAGCTTTTGCAATTTCCTCACGAAGGATGAAATCAGATTCACGAACGATTTCTAATTTTTCTTCTGTAATTTCACCTAATACACGAATTCCTAGACCTGGGCCTGGGAAAGGTTGGCGCCAAACGATTTTTTCGTCTAAACCAAGTTCTAGTCCTAAAGCGCGTACTTCATCTTTAAATAACGTTTTTAATGGCTCAATTAGTTTAAACTGCATATCTTCAGGAAGTCCACCAACATTATGGTGAGATTTGATCGTTTGAGCTGTTGCAGTTCCAGACTCAATAATATCCGTGTAAAGAGTACCTTGTGCTAAGAAGTCCATACCATCTAACTTAGAAGCTTCTTCATCGAATACGTAAATAAATTCGTTACCGATAATTTTGCGTTTTTTCTCTGGATCTGAAACACCGGCTAATTTATTCATGAAGCGCTCACGAGCATCAATTTTGATGACGTTCATGTTAAAGCCTTCTGTAAAAGTCTTCATAACTTGCTCCACTTCACCTTTACGGTTTAAGTTATGATCTACGAACATACAAGTTAATTGGTCACCAATTGCTTTATGGATTAATACCGCAACTACAGAGGAATCCACTCCACCACTTAATGCACAAAGAACTTTTTTATCCCCGACTTCTTGACGAATGTTTTGAAGCTGCATTTCAACAAAGCTCTCCATTGACCAGTCACCTTTAGCATGACAAACATCAAATACGAATTGACGAATTAACTCAATCCCGTAAATGGAATGTCTAACCTCAGGATGGAATTGTACAGCATAAAAATTCTTCGCTTCATTTGCCATTGCAGCCACTTCACAAGATGGACTAGTTGCAATAACTTCAAAGCCTTCAGGTGCAACTGTTACATGGTCTCCATGGCTCATCCAAACAACTTGGTTTTCTGGAAGTTGTCCAAATAAAGGCGTTGCATTTTTCACATTAATCTCTGCTTTACCATATTCTCTATGAGAAGCTTTTTCTACTTTCCCACCGAAATGCTGAGACATTAACTGCATCCCGTAACAAATACCTAAAATTGGCACACCTAAGTCATAAATTGCTGAGTCGATATGGAATGCATTTTCATCGTAAACTGAATTAGGACCACCTGAGAAGATAATTCCCGTTGCATTTATTTTTTTCAATTCTTCTGCTGTAACTGTATGTGGAAGTAGTTCGCTATATACTCCAAATTCACGGATACGACGCGTAATTAATTGGTTATATTGACTTCCGAAATCTAGAACGACAATTTTTTCTTGTTCTTTTAACAATGGTGTTAAAGACATTAGCTCCACCTCTTCTTATAAGTAATCCAATTATACCCTCTGTCTCATTGAATGATAAAAAAACGCGTTAGAAAGCATACCTCTTTCTACGCGTTTATGTTTTCTACATCAAAAAGGTGAATGCATATGCCTGAAAAAGACATGACTGCATTCACCTTCATAGTCAAGTTGTTAATGGCAACTTGGTAGAAACATCCGAACCATATCATCGGACATATACGAGGGCAACATTGGTCATTTTATTTGACTTCAGTTTACAGGTTGTTGCCCTTAAAATCAACCACTAAGCTGATTGATTAAATTTTCCCAACTTTCTCTCATTGATATATAATCTATGCCTTCTCGATTATTACCATATAAACCTTTTTCGTATGCAGCCGTTAATTTGCGCATATGCGTTTCTCCAAGGCTTGCATCTACATATTTTGCATATGCAGATAACGTCTGTCCTTGCTCTCTTGTCATTCCATATGCATTTAATTGTTTTAATAGCTGGTGATACATTTTTTCAAACGTATCCCAATCGTTTTTCCGCATTCGGTTAACCGGTATCAATACTTTTGATAACCACTTTCTCCGATGGCGATATGCAAATATAGATAATAAAGCTAAACCGAATATCGTCCAAAAAATTAGCGCTTTATGATCAGATACCCATTTAGCAATATTGCTCATGATTTCTGTAAAACCTTTAGAAACTTCCTTCTCATCTTTATCCGCTTGAGTTTTTTCTGGAGTTTCCACTGGGGTATTTTCAGGTGTTTCCAATTCATCTTTTTCAGTATCTATATCATAATTTAAATTGACAGCATTCGAAAATCCAATAGTTGGCTCAAACGTCATCCATCCTACACCTGGGAAATAAGCTTCTACCCATGAGTGGGCATTATTATTTGTCACCTCATAAACCGGAAGTCCATTTTGGCGTTCGACTACCTCTCCTGGTGCAAAACCTTTTACCCAACGTGCGGGAATTCCTTCAGAACGCAATAACACAACCATCGAAGTCGAGAAGTTATCACAATAGCCTATCTTTGTATCAAATAAAAACTGATCAACATAGTCGGTATCGCCCTCCGGAATCGCAGCCATATCCTGATTATAACTGAAGCCACTTAGACTGAAATACCGTTCAATTGCTTTTGCTTTATCATATAAACTATCACTATTTGTTGTAATAGAAGTTGCCAAATCTCTTACCCTCGTTGGTAATGTTTCGGGAAGCTGCAAGTAGCGATCGAATTCACTAGGCAATCCTTCTAAGTTTGCAGGCACCGTTTCCCTAAGTGCTTTTAAGCTATAAATCGGCTCATTGTACATTACATTGTAGGCCCCAACAGGTGTTTCTTCGGTCCCGTTAAATGTATTCAGCTTTTGATTTCTAACATTTAACGATAAAGTAACTGGCTGCTCTGAATCAACCTGCTCAATTCCATAGGGCTGCATGATAAAAGGATAAGACTGAGACATGAAAATATTTGCCACTAACGAGTCATCTTCTGTTCCAGGTGCTATATCAGATTCAATTGGCTCTCCTAGCTTGTAATTCGTTAGAATTGGAGGTTCTGTTGCAGAATTAACCCAGCCCTTCGAAGTATAAGTATCCTTCGTTTCAATCTTCCAATATTGCTTCGTTGGAGCGGTTGCATAAAATACTGGGGTAGCATCGCTTGCGAAAGCCCCACCTAAGCGCTCATCATTTTCCCCGTATCCAACTCTTTGGGTAGCTCCACCCACACCTCTTCCATCTTCACCATTTGAAGCGTTTGGACTAGTAGACAATAGAAAAGGTACTGGATCTGGCCAGCTTGGACCTGCTTTTGGCAACACATAAGCAAGAGTACTACTAAGAAGTATGACACCGCACAAACATCCAATACCTGCTACTAAAAACGCCCCATGTAGCTTACCATCTTGCTCATGCATCATTTTTTGTGCATATAACAAGCCTAAAATGATGAACCCAGAAGTTAATACGATAACGATACTTTTCTCGCCACTATATGGACTAAACGTATCTAAAATCGTTATAAATAAAACCGTAAATAAAAAGAACAACATCAAGTTTTTACGTAGCCGTATCCAATAGTTTAGTAAATAAGTAGTCATCCATAGTAAAATAAAAAACAAAAATGTTCGAAAGGGATTCGTAACTCCTACCCAGTCTTGGCTTAAAAGAGAGACAATATTTTCTACGAACATCCCCCAAATTAACTTAAAAGTATCTAATGATAAGAAAGATAAATCTGTATAGATATGTACAATTACCCAACAAATATATACTAACTTAACGGGAAATACATATACCCATTTCAATTTTAATAGATAAAATGCGAAGGAAATAGCTAAATACCAACCAAATAAGTCTAAGTAACCCGTATCTGTGAGTTCAATTACCGGTTTTAACCACTCCAACATTAGTATAAAAACAAATGAATAAATAAATACAGATAGTACGGTTTGCTGTGTTTTTTTACTCATGAACGTTTCACCTCCAAAAAGGCTTGGGCAAAGCGATCTTTCGTAATAGACTGTACTTGAAAACCTCTGCTTGCTGCATACTTGTACATGGCATTCTCTTCCCGGGTAGTTTTTTCAGTTTTCGTTTTTATGACAAAACAAGTACAAGCTCGGAGGTTCGTTGCATTTTTTTGTACACTATCCATCCATTCATAAGTTAAGTTACTAGTTACATATAAAAGAGTTGTTGCATTAGACAACGATGGATCATGCAAAATTACCTGTTCTAGTGGTTTCGTTAAGTCATCTCTCACTTTGGTTAAATGGTATAGTACTCGCTGTAGATGTTGATCAGTCTGAACTTCAGGTAAAAACATCCGATCCTCTCCGACTGACAGAAATGCTGAGGAAGCTTGGTGCCTTACGATTGCTTGCATAATGGAAGCCGTTAAATCGACCACTTCCTCAAACAAAGGCGAAGGAGTTCGATCGATCATAACGAACATATCCTGAGATTGCCGATCTTCAAATTCCTTTGTTTTTAATGTTTGCGTTCTCGCAAAAGACTTCCAGTGAATCCACGATACTCGGTCACCAGGTTGGTATGATCTAACTCCAGTCGCCATCGATGTATCTTTCATTGCTTGGATTCTTGAGGCAGCTGCTCCTTGGTCATATCTCGTTTCAATTGGTATGTAGACCATCTCCGTCAAATTAGGGAATACTAGTATTGTTTTAGGATTGGCTATAAATAATTCCTTTTTCACCCACCCAAACAAATCACTAACTCGAATGCTCATCCCCTCTAAAACATGCTCACCACGTGGAATATGCTCTATTTCATAGGTCCATGTAAATTCTTTTTTCATACCCCAAAAGGTAAGCTGTTTCCAAGAAGCTTCTGTAGTAAGGGAAGGACTTACCTTCTCCTCCATCTGAACGTACATAAGCGGAAAACGACTTTTCCTAGTCACACGAATTGTCGCTGAGAACCTACCACCACTTTGAACTTTACGCGTCTCAATTATTCGCTCAACGACTATATCAGCTAACGAATTCATAAATAATAGCAACGAATATAAAGAAATAGGGACGATCAAATAAAATAAAAACCAGCTAACAAATCCCCCTTGAAACATTGCATACACGAATGCTACAACTAACAGAAACAGCACGCCTACTACTCCTCGAATCTTCCTCCATCGGTTAAGCAATCGCTTCATTGACTTACTTTCCTCTTAATAGGGACCGGAGTTCGCTTCACAATTCGTGCTAGCACTTCTTCAGAAGAAATCCCATCATATCGTGCTTCTGGGCGTAAAATGACACGATGTCCAAATACATAAGGCATCAAATACTGAATATCATCTGGAGTAACATAATCTCTACCATGAAGCATGGCTAGCCCCTGTGATGCGCGCATCAAAGCAATAGATGCACGAGGGCTAACCCCTAGATAAATATATGTATCCTGTCTTGTACGATTAGAGAGGTCAACAATATAGCCCTTCATCGTTTCATCTACTTTTACTTCTTTCACTCGTCTTTGTAGATGGATTAATTCCTCTAAGGAAATGACGGGCACTAAAGTATCAATCGGTGACGCATGCTCTAATCTATTTAATACTTCAATCTCTTCCCTCGGATGCGGATAGCCCATCTTTAATTTTAATAAGAAACGGTCTAACTGCGCCTCTGGTAACGGGTATGTCCCTTCATGTTCAATCGGATTTTGCGTTGCCATAACAAAAAATGGCTTTGGAATTGGTATCGTCACTCCATCAATCGTAACGGAAGCTTCCTCCATCCCTTCTAAAAGCGCAGATTGCGTTTTAGGAGATGTACGATTGATTTCATCAGCAAGAACAATATTCCCTAAAATCGGACCTGGTCTAAATTCAAATTCCATTTCCTTTGGATTGTAAATAGATACACCTAATACATCCGAAGGCAATAAATCCGGTGTGAATTGGATTCTTTTAAAGTCTGCTCCGATAGATTTAGCAAGGGCGCGTACCATCATCGTTTTCCCTACACCTGGTACATCCTCTAATAACACATGCCCTTGTGCCAATAATGCAACTACAGCGAGCTGGGCAATATTTTTTTTACCAATCATTACTTTTTCTATGTTCTCAATAATTGATTCTATCTGCGCTTGTTCTCTCATCCATTCTTCCCCCTTAGGTACCTTATAAATAGATTAGCGTGAAAATTTATACAATGCAGTATAAGCATACCCAAAATTTGCCTTAAGTACAAATACAAATTAAAAAGTCGAGCTGTCATTTTAACCGACAGTTCGACTTTTCGTTCTATTATTCCGGCTTTGATATTATTTCCAAAAGTCGTCAAAAATGGTGATTGGTAAATGACGCTTATGCATGGATCTGTTATAAAAGCCTTCAATTTTTTCTTGAGATTCCTTCGACACCGTTTTACCTTCTAAATAATCATCAATTACTTCATACGTTACACCAAGCGCTACTTCATCTGGAAGTGCAGGTCTATTTTCTTCCAAATCTGCAGTAGGAATTTTCGTATAAAGATGCTCAGGACATCCTAATTCCTTCAATAATTGTTTACCCTGACGCTTGTTTAAGCGGAAGATGGGGGTAATATCTACCCCGCCATCTCCGTATTTAGTGTAGAAACCAGTTACTGCTTCTGCTGCATGATCCGTCCCAAGAACAATCCCATTATTCATAGCTGCAATAGAGTATTGTGCTTTCATTCGCTCTCGAGCTTTTTCATTCCCTTTAGCAAAATCTGATAGTATAATACCAGCTTCTTCTAAAGCTTTATCGCTAGCATCTACCGCTTCTTTTATGTTGATCGTCACACGTTTACTTGGGTTTATAAAATCCAGTGCATCTTGACGATCTGTTTCATCAAATTGAACACCATACGGCAAACTTACTGCTATAAATGAATATTTATCCTCACCAAGCTCTTTATTTAATTCGTCTATTGTAAGCTGTGCAAGTTTACCAACTAATGTAGAATCCTGACCACCAGAAATCCCTAAAACCAAACTTGTCAAAAATGGGTGTTTTTTTAAATAGTCCTTCATAAAATCAATACTAATACGTATTTCATTTTGTACATCAATGGCTGGCTTCACTTTTAACGCTGCTATAATTTCTTGTTGTTTAGCTGACATTAATATCTACCTCCATTTTGATCAATAAAATTATGTTCCATCTCCTTGATCTCTTGAATATTACGCATTTTATTATCCCAACATTTTTGGCTTAAATCCACTGGATACTCCTCTGGATTTAAAGAGCGTTTATACTCTTCCCACAATAATTCAAGATTTTCATGCGCATACTCACGAACCTTAGATAACTCAGGGATTTCGTAGATTACTTGACCGTTTTCTATCACTTTTTTATGTAAATCCCTTGCTTCAAAATTTGTCACAAATTTAGAGACAAATGTATGCACTGGATGGAACATTTTTAAGCGTTCCTCATGCGTAGGGTCTTCATCATACATCGTGATATAGTCGCCTTCTGCTTTACCATTTTCTTTATCGATAATTCGATATAGTTTTTTCTGACCAGGAGTCGTAACTTTTTCAGTAGTAGAAGAAATCTTAATCGTATCTTCCATAACCCCAGCTTCATTTTCAATTGAAACAATTTTATAAACAGCACCAAGTGCCGGCTGATCATATGCCGTGATTAGTTTCGTCCCGATACCCCAGCTATCAACCTTGGCTCCCTGAGCTTTTAAGTTAAGAATCGTATATTCATCCAAATCATTGGACACAACAATTTTAGCATCATGGAAACCAGCTTGATCTAACATTTTTCTTGCTTCCTTCGATAAAAACGAAATATCACCTGAATCTAAACGGATACCGATAAAGTTAATCTTATCGCCAAGCTCTTTTGCTACTTTGATAGCTGTAGGCACTCCTGTTTTCAATGTATTATATGTATCCACTAAAAATACGCAATCTTTATGGCGCTTCGCATACGAATGAAAAGCATCATACTCATCCTTATATGCTTGTACTAACGAATGAGCATGCGTCCCCGTAACGGGAATTCCAAACATTTTCCCTGCACGAACATTACTAGTTCCATCTATTCCACCTATGTATGCAGCTCTTGTTCCCCAAATAGCAGCATCCATCTCTTGCGCACGTCTAGAACCAAATTCCATTGCGACCTCATCTTTTATCACTTGTTTGATACGCGATCCTTTAGTTGCTATTAACGTTTGATAATTGACGATATTAAGTAAGGCTGTTTCCACTAGTTGCGCTTCCGCAAGCGTAGATTCAATTCGAATAATCGGTTCATTCGGGAAGACAAGCTCCCCTTCTATCATCGAATACACATTTCCAGTGAAACGAACAGTACGCAAATACGCTATAAAATCTTCTCTATATCCAAGCTCATCTTGTAAGTAAGCTAAATCACTATCAGTAAAATGAAAGTTCCGTAAATAATCAAGACATCTTTCCAATCCTGCAAAAATTCCATAGCCATTGCCAAATGGAAGTTTACGGAAGAACAATTCAAACACCGCTTTTCGTTCATGCATATTATCTGCCCAATAGGCTTCCACCATATTTATTTGATATAAGTCAGTATGTAATGCTAAACCGTCATCTGGATAATTTTTTTTCATAAAAATCCCCTTCTCCATAACTATTGAACTAAGTATACACTATTTACCCTTTTTCTTGGCAAGTAATCCTATTTAGAAGTGGTCAGGAAAAGGCGCTGTACAGATTTCCGGTCACGTTGCAATTACTAGCAGTAATATTGCGCATATGCGTTCGATTGTTGCGCATAGACGACCCAATGTTGCGTTTAGCCTGGTGTAAATTGCGTATACGATAAACGTTGCGCATACAGGATAGAATGTTGCGGGTAATCGGAGAAACGTTGCTTATAACTATAATTATTATAAGTGTTATTTTTTTGAATTAGATGCGCCACTCAGGAACGCTAGTAATTCATAAGAAAAAGAAAAAGCTACCCACTAAGTTTGAAGGACAACTTAATGAGTAGCTAATAGCTTTTTCTTGCACTATTCTCCCTGTGAAGAAATTACATCTGCAACATAAGCCGCCACTGCTTCAATTTCTTCTGGCGTCAGCGTATCTTTAAACGAAGGCATCGAAGAACCTCCCTCTTCTATACGTGCTATAACTTCCTCTTTACTTTCAGCTACTTCGCTATTTTGTAAGTTTGGTCCATTATGACCGTTTGCCCCCTGGTTCCCATGGCAAGCTAAACAGTTTGCATCATATACAGAAATACCTTTATCAGGTTTTGCGCTCACTGTTTCTCCTGCAGTTGAATCTTCTGCAGGTTTTGTGCTTTTAGCTGGAAATTTAATTACTTGACCTTCTGGTAGATTTCCATCTAATTTAAATGTGTATATTTTATCCCCATGTTTACTACCTGCAAGCGCATTCCCTGCAGCGTAAATACTGATATATTGCTCACCATCAATTTCATACGTAATGGATGGTGCATTTGCTCCTGCGTCCATCATGTATTCCCAAACTTGATCGCCAGTTTTTGCATCGTATGCTATTAGACGTCCATCATTATGTCCAACAAAAACAAGATTTCCTTTAGTAGTTAAAACACCACTATACGCTTGAGCATCCCACTTTTGCTGCCATGCAATTTTGTTTGTTTTTACATCTATCGCAGTGACAGTCCCACGAACAGGAGCATCTAAAATTGGTCCAAAAATACTTCCAAAATATTGATCTCCTTCTTTGAATTCCTCCAATTCACTTCTCTCAAACGACATATATGTGTCATTACCTAATACATAAAAGTATTCGGTATCAGGGTTATAAGCTGAAGGTGGCCAGTTTGCCCCACCAGTTGGCCCTGGCTTAAGTGTTATTGGAACATCCCAAAACGGCGTGAAAATACTTCCAATTTCTCCTGTAAAATCAGCTGATAGATCATTCTTCACATCTTCCTCTGTTACAGCCTGCGGAACAAATGCATCTCCAATAGGAAACGGTTGTGTTGCTGCAGTTTTTTGACGTTCATCCTGTGGTACAGGTTTTTCTTCTATGCCAACAAGTGGAGTTCCATCTACACGGTCTAAGAGATAAACCCAACCAGTTTTACCAGCCTGCCCAAGCCCTTTTCGCAATTCACCATCCATTTTTACATCATAAAGAATGACAGGGTTTGCAGGATCCATATCCCAAATATCATGATGTACTTGTTGGAAATGCCATACATATTGACCGTTTTCGGCATTCACCGCAACGACGGAATTGGCATATAAATTATCCCCTTCACGATTACTGCCATCTAAATCTGGTGCAGTATTTCCAGTTGCAAAGTAAATGTACCCCAGTTCAGGATCTACTGATGGTGTATTCCATACTGGACCACCACCCGTTAACCAGGCATCGTTATCTGCTGGCCATGTATCCCCATTAATATCAGCTGGATTTGGAATTGTGTAGAAACGCCAAACTTCAAAACCTAAATCTGCATCATAAGCCATTACCCGACCACGAATACCATATTCTCCTCCTGCTACCCCGGTATATACTTTCCCGTTATAGAATAATGGTGCACTAGTAATCGTGTAGCCTTCTTCCCATTCAGCTACTTTAGTTTCCCATAAGACTTCTCCAGTTTTTTGATCAAGTGCGATTAAACGAGCATCGAGTAATCCTACAAATACTTTCCCATCACCAATTGCAACCCCACGAGTCGTCCACCCGCAGCAGACTGTATCCATCTCTTGTGGAATATCAGGATTGTACGCCCATATCTGTTCTCCAGTTTTAGCATCAATTGCGAAAACGTCATTAGCGCCAGTAGCGATATACATAATACCATCAACTACAATTGGAGTAGCTTCACCAGAATATTTACCTTCTGCTCCAGATCCTAAACTTGAAACCCAAGTTGGTTTTAAACCCCCAATATTTTCAGTAGTAATTTGGTTTAGCATAGAATATCGCCTGTTGTAGTAATCTCCACCATGTGTTGTCCATTCTGCCTGCGCATACTTTACTTCTCCTTCATTAGTTGATGGACTAGTTTCAACTTGGGCTTCTTTTTCTGGTTCATCTTTTACTGTTATGGTGGCATATGGAACTTCTTCGTTCCCTTCATCTGAACTTTCAAAATTTACCACTAAAAATATCATAAACAAGGCTACCAAAATAGCTAATAAACCTATAAAAAATAGTGCGGATACCGATAACCCTTTGTTTCGCATCTGACTCTCCCTCCAAACTCTTGAATTGTCCTGATTAAATAGTTTATGTTTCGAATTTGAAAGAAATGCCGTCAGATATAACTTCGAAACAAAATAAAAAACTGTTCAAGAGTTTTAGACTCTTAAACAGTTTTTATCAAATTTTTATTTTGTTAAATCTTTGCAGCCCTCATAGATTAAATCAAAAAGCTCTTGAATATCGTTTTCTTCTACACAGGAGAATGCTACACGAATGTCTGTTTTATTGCTTGCGATTACACCTACACCATACCTGTCGAGTAGATGCAGTCGTAACGTTTCAGCATCGACTGTATTTAGCTTCAAGCACATGAAGTATCCTGAGTTAAATGGATAATAAGTCCAATGCTTTGCGTATTTTTCATCCGCTAAGACTTGCTTCGTTTTTACTGCTCTTCCTTGCATGATTTGGAACTTCTCTTCTTTTTCTTGTAAAAAGTCTTCAGATTGAAGTGACTCCAAAAGAATCGTCTGAGAAATATGAGATCCACTTGAAACAGTTCCACGAATGATGCCCTTCGTTTTTTGTTCTAAAGCATCTAGAGTTTCTGGAGCTGCTGCGTACGTGATGAATCCAACACGTAATCCCCAAACGTAGTTTTCTTTCGTCGCACCATCAATTTTTACTGGCAAAATATTTTCATGGCTGTCTGCTAGTAAACCGAACAATGATTCTTTAATAGAATCCTCATAAAATAAGCCGAAATAAGCATCATCTAGTAAAACAACTAATTTCAAGCCATCTTCTGCAACATCCTTCAACACTTGGACGATTGCTTCTGCTTCTTCTACAGAAGGAGTAAAACCGGTAGGATTGTTAGGGAAGTTTAACAAAACAATTGCTTTTTCCGTTTGTTTAGCAAGTGTTTCACGGAAAGCTTCCACATGGAAACCACCAACTTCATTGAATAGAGGGAAGGTTTCAACACGGCCGCCTCTTCTTACTTGGAATACCGTATTGTAATTACCCCAGTATTGCTGTGGTGTTACTAGCACGTCTCCAACGTCCATGAACAAATCTGCAGCTATACTTAAGCCATGTGTTAATGCACTAGTTACAATCGGTGTGCCAATCGATTTGCCTTTCATAGATGGGTTGTCCACTAAAAGCTTTTCCTTCCATAGTGATCGTAAAGCTTCCTTACCTTGAGGAGCTGCATATGGATATATATCATTTGGTTTATAATCTAATTTCTTTTGTATATGACGAAAATGCATCGGTTCGCCATTTTCCGTCGCGATTCCAATAGTAGCATTAAAGCGATGTGCTTTTTTCCCTGCTTCCGCACTTTGGCTTAAAATCCCTTTTGGGTAATACAAGTTTTTACCTAAGTCCGATAACATATTATAAATTGCAGGATTTTCTTGTTGTATTTTCTCGTTTAATTGCGTTGCTAAAGCATTCATCTATTGGTACCTCCATAATATTTGATTTAAAAGTATTGTACTCTATTTGGCTAAAGTATTATACCCTTTCATGAAATATATTGAATATTTCATAATTTACCCACTACTTTAGTTTTAAAATAACCGGACAATGATCACTTCCAAGTACATGAGAATCTATAGAAGCATCCTTTAATAATGGTACAAGCTTTTGGGAGGCAACAAAATAATCAATTCTCCACCCAATATTGCGCTCTCTTACCTTATTCATATAAGACCACCAACTATAGGCACCTTCTGTTTCCGGATAAAAATAACGAAATGTATCAACAAAGCCTTTCCCAAGTAAATCCGTCATTTTGCCACGTTCCTCATCCGTAAACCCAGAGTTTCCTCTATTGGATTTAGCGTTTTTCAAATCTAAATCCCCGTGAGCAACATTTAAATCCCCACACATAATTACTGGTTTTATAGCATCTAGCGTCTTCAAATAAGTGCGCATCTCATCTTCCCATTCCAGTCGATATGGAAGTCTAGTTAAATCTCGTTTTGCATTCGGCGTATATACGTTCACTACATAAAATTGATCAAATTCAAGGGTAATAACTCTACCTTCATCCTCTGAATCACGATCTCCTACACCATACTTCACAGAAATTGGTTTTATCTTTGTAAACACTGCTGTTCCAGAATACCCTTTTTTCAAAGCATAATTCCAGTACTGTTCATATCCATCCAATGGAAGCTCTATTTGACCTGCCTGCAGCTTCGTTTCCTGCAAACAAAAAATATCTGCGTTTACTTCATTAAAATATTCCAGAAATCCTTTTTTCACGCAAGCTCTTAAGCCGTTCACATTCCATGAAACCAACTTCATTTTATTTCCTCCAAAATTGTATTCTATGTAATTAGTTTTATGTTAATCATAACAAAATCTTAGTTTAATGAAAAACCAGAGATAACCAAAGCGTTGCAGATTGCTAAAGAGGGATTAAACATCCTTATTAATAAAAGAGACTGGGACAGAACCCCAAAACAGCATTTTTCTGAATTAGAAAAATGCTGTTTTTTTGCTGTGCACAAAATTGATTTCCATTCCAGGGACGCTTTCCACGGGCGTGGGCTGAGCCTGTAGTCTCAGGCGTCATGCTATTCCCGTAGGAGTCGCCCCTCCATTTCAATCATTTTTATTAAATATCCATTATTTAGTAAAGATTTCTCCTTATCCAATAAAATTTCTACTTCTGTCCCAGCCTCTTTTATTTTTTGGACATCCTCAATAATACAAATATAGCGATAGCAAGCGCAAAAAAACCAAACAAAATAACCAATGAAATAGCTCCAAATGCAAGTAAGCTCATATGTAGACCCCCTTAGTTGCTTCTATTCCTTTATTATATTTCTTTATAGGAATTACACAAGGAGGGAAATCACGGGTCAATGGCCAAAAGGCAAGTGCAACGGATGAGTATGCTAAAACGCCTGCCGGCTTGCTCTATCCACCCGTAATCCTTGACTATACGCCCAAGCGTACCTTGTCCGCAATATGCCTATCTTCATTCATCTCTTCTACTATATCCGCCCGCAAGTACCCAGTACGCCCGACGACTCACTTTATAAGCTCGTAATCTACACCTTTACGCCAACCATTCTCCTCTAGCCGCCCGAGTTCACAATAGAAAACCCTGCTCCAGTGAGAGCAGGGCGATTATTATTAATATGGTTCTGCTTCATGGCCTTTATTGACTGCCTTTTCTGGTGCTTTATCTCCGTCTTTGTTCCCCAACGGTTTTTGAGAGGAGCCATTATTTTTAGCATGAGCAAGTCCTTCTCTTAAATGTCGACCATAGTCTTCATCTGCTTCCTCCGCTAGAGCGATCATCCTTTCTTGAATTCGTGGATCACATGCAGAGAGGTCATTAACAAGATTAGCGATAAGCTCTGTTTTTTCCCATTGCTCAAATTGCCGATAGGTTTCTCCTGCTTGCTTTGTATTACTTTGACGCTCGATAGACTCTCGAACTAAGTTTCCTTTTATCAATGGAGTGTACTCTTTACCTGTCTGAGTTGCTTCCTTTAAGCCGTCTAATATAGACGGTTCGTAATTTATATGTGGATTTTGGAAAGGTCCTCTATCTAATCGGTATGCCATTTGTCCGCCACTTTGATTGGTTGCTACTCTTTTTTTCGGCGCATTGATCGGTAGCTGTAAATAGTTCGCTCCAACACGATGTCGCTGTGTATCAGAATACGAAAATGTACGACCTTGCAGCATTTTATCGTCTGAAAAGTCCAATCCATCTACGAGCACGCCCGTTCCAAATGCTGCCTGCTCCACTTCTGTAAAGTAATCTTCAGGGTTTCGATCTAACACCATTTTTCCCACGGCCTTCCATGGGAATAAATCTTCTGGCCAAAGCTTCGTATCATCTAATGGGTCAAAATCGAGCTCTGGATGATCATCATCACTCATCGTTTGAACTAGCAGCTCCCATTCGGGGAAATCTCCCTTTTCAATCGCATCATATAAATCTTGCGTGGCATGATTAAAGTTTTTCGCTTGTATTTCCTCTGCTTCCTTTTGAGTTAAGTTACGAATACCTTGCTTCGGCTCCCAGTGATACTTCACGAGAACTGCTTTCCCTTCGCTATTTACCCATTTGTACGTATTCACACCAGAACCTTGCATCATTCGATAGTTTGCTGGAATCCCCCATGGAGAATATACGAAAGTCACCATATGGAAGGACTCAGGAGAACTAGCACAAAAATCAAAAAAGCGCTCAGAATCCTGAATATTCGTTACGGGATCTGGCTTAAAGGCATGAATCATATCTGGGAACTTTATCGCATCACGAATAAAGAATATCTTCAAATTATTCCCTACTAAATCCCAGTTTCCATCCTCTGTATAAAACTTCACTGCAAATCCACGTGGATCACGCAATGTTTCGGGAGAATGTCCTCCGTGAATAACGGAAGAAAAGCGAACAAATACAGGCGTTTTCTTCCCCTTCTCCTGAAATAATTTAGCTCGAGTATATTTAGATACTTTCTCATCCCCAACAGCACCATACGCTTCGAAATAACCATGCGCACCTGCACCACGTGCATGTACGACGCGCTCTGGTACTCGTTCTCTGTCAAAGTGACTAATTTTTTCAATGAAATCATAGTTTTCTAAAGTAGCCGGCCCTCTGTTTCCAACCGTTCTCATATGCTGATTATTCGTTACGGGATGTCCCTGTCTATTCGTGAGCGTATCCTCATTTTCCACATTTGTATCGTAGTTTGTTTGTTCTTCTGCCACTCTTCATCCTCCTAGACATTTAGATAGAATTTACATTCTCCTATATACTGTCCAGAACAATGAGTAAATATTCCAATATTACATAAAGCTTGCTATCGATAAGGCATATTTTCTCCAAACTGATACATGAATCGGTTGCTCTACATTCCTTTTACTACTCACATATGTTTGCAGATTCCCCTTAAATTTTAAGGTTAAGGCTGAAAGTTGTTCAAAGTGATGTGGTTGAGCCAAAGGTGGTGCAACCTGTAGTCGCGAAGATGGACATTCTTTCATAATTGTTGCGACAAATTGAGAGCAAAAGAAAGCATTCTCACGCTCCATTTCAATATTTATAGCAACAAACACCAAACCTATTAAATTATATTTGTATAGTTGTTTCTGCTTTTCCATCTGGCTAATTTTATTTTTCATCCCCAAATATTCGGAATCTGTCACCTCGCACTCATATATAGCACAGGTCGCTCTTTGAAACAGTCCTTCAGTAGGATTCTCCTTAATGAACCCTCCATTGAATGGATTATGACTACTTTTCCGACCGAAGCTATACATCTCATTTAACTCTTCATCAAAAGCAATGGAGGCATGGTTTAAATCTTTTTTTGTATACATGCCAATAGCCTTCGAAAATAATGTACCCGTATTACTAAGAATTATATAAATCTTTTTCCCCATTTTGCCACCTCGTTCATAAGAGACATTTTTGCCTCAATTCTATTATTTTAATCATGCTCTATTTGCTGATTATTCCATACGTACTTAAGATGGAAAATGACTAAGACCTAAGGCGTAGATGATTGATATAATACGATTCTTAGCTAGGTAGGTCGGAAAATAATCATCTTTTTATGCAATACTACCCAATTAGTTTATATAACTAGTCCAGTTAATGGAAGATTCAAAATAAACTTTTCTATCAAACACTTATACTCTGAGTGTTGAGTAAGTAGTCGTTTAGCCTTGCATTAATGATTGTGGACATATTACAAAATTGTTACACTGTCATTGTTTGTAATAATTACAAAATAATTATTATTCCACAGAAATAATATTTAAAAGGAGAGATAATGTGACCCAATATAATTTAGAAGAATTAAAAATATTGAATCAGTTTTTATTTGCTCTATTTATCGTAGCCGATTTTGCACTTTTTCTTCATTTTAATAATACCATTTTTCCTTGGTTCGCATTAATTGGTGCAGCAATTGGCTTGTCCATTATTGTTGCTTGTTGGACAGGAAAAAAATATACAAGTTTTATCGTAGCTTTATTAGTAAGCACGGCATTATTTTCAATCGTTTATAATTGGCAAGCAATTGTACATTAATACTTTTTACATAATTGGAGGATTTGAATATGTCAAAGCAGGAAAAAAATAATCCTATTTTAGATAATCGTTCATCTAGACGTACATTTATCAAAAATTCTGGGTTAACTGTTGGTGGTCTTGTTTTAGGAGGAGCCCTCGGTACTTTAGTTGGTGGAAAAACAGAAACAACTAGTCATACGAAAACAAGTGGAGCTACTCATACTGCAATCGATTATAGTGATACACGTCAGTTTTTTGTACGTCAAAAAGATTTTGATGCACTTAGCACAGCAGCTGAACTTATTTATCCAGAGGATGAGCATGGACCAGGGGCTATAACTCTAGGAGCACCTTATTTTATTGATAAACAACTAGCTAGCCCTTGGGGTATCAGTACGGATGATTATAGAAAAGGTCCTTTCCAACCAGGGGAAGTCCCACTCGACAAAGCCGAAATTATGCTACAGGGGGTTCGCAAGCTAAATGAGGTTTCGGAAAAAGAGCATGAAGGCACGGTCTTTAAAGATTTAACCGAAGAGCAACAAATTGCCATCCTTACTTCTTTCCAAGCAGGAGAAGTCGAAATGGATTTAGTAAATTCAGCAGCATTCTTTGCATTACTTAGAACCCTTACTTTGCAAGGTTGCTTCTCAGATCCACTTTACGGGGGAAATAAAAACATGGCCGGTTGGAAAATGAAAGAATTCCCAGGAGCTCAAATGTCTTATACATCCTATTTAGAAGAAGAGGAATTTGTATTAATAGAGCCAATCAGTTTAGGCGGACACAAACATTCATAAGTTGAAACAACACGAGGAGGATTACAATGGTTACAAAATTACCTAAGGTTGATATAGTAACAACAGGTATGGGCTGGACAGGCGGTATTGTTGCTGCAGAACTAACGAAAGCAGGCTACCATGTTGTTGGATTAGAACGTGGAGTAGAAAGATCAATCGAAGACTATTTACACGGTCATGATGAACTAAAATATAATATTCATAAAGAATTAATGCAAAAGTTAACAAAGGATACGATTACATTCCGTAATACATTAAACGATGCAGCAAAACCAGTACGTGATGAAGGTGCATTTGTAGTAGGAACTGGTACTGGCGGCGGCGGAGCTCACTGGGGTGGTCAAACATATCGCTATTTCCCATACGATTTTCAAATTCGCAGTAAAACGATTGAAAAATACGGAGAGAGTAAAATACCTGCAGGAGTTACTATTCAAGACTGGGGTATTTCGTACGATGAAATTGAACCGTATTACGCTAAGTTTGAACAAATGGCTGGTATTTCTGGGGAACCCGATCCGTTAGCAGGACATCGTTCAATCGATTACCCAACACCTCCATTAAAAAAATTACCTCAAATGAAAATGTTCCATGAGGCAGCTGAGAAACTTGGGTATCATCCATTCGTAGTTCCAACAGCAAACGTTTCGGAAAGCTATACAAATCCAGATGGAGAAACGTTAAATGCATGCCAATACTGTGCATTTTGTGGTAACTATGGCTGTGAGTACGGTGCAAAAGCAGATCCAATCGTAACTGTTATCCCAACTGCGAAAAAAACCGGAAACTTTGAACTGCGTACAAATTCTATAGTTACGCGTGTATTATATGATGGAACAAAAGCTACTGGGGTTTTATATAAAGATACGAGAACTGGTGAGGAATTCGAACAGCCTGCAGACCTTGTTGTTTTAACTAGCTATATCTTTAACAATGTTCGCTTATTATTGTTATCCGGTATTGGTAAGCCTTATAATCCAAAAACTGGCGAAGGAATTATCGGTAAAAACTATACAGATCACCATACTATTACTGGAGCAATCGGTTATTTTGAAGAGAAGAAATTCAATAGTTACATTGGAACAGGTTCTTTAGGTTCTGCTTTCAATGACTTTAATGCCGATAACTTTGACCATGCTAATCTCGATTTCATCCATGGCGGTCAGATTGAAATGCATTTAATGGGCAATGAACCAATTGCTAATAACCCCGCTCCTTTTGGAACACCGACCTGGGGTAAAGAATTTAAGAAAAACTCTTTACACTATTTCTATAGAAATGTAACTGTTGTATCCCAAAGAGCTATTTTGCCGCATAAAGATCATTATCTAGACCTAGATCCAACGTATACAGATGATTATGGTGATCCGTTGATTCGCGTAACATTCGATTATACCGAGATGGACCATAAACGTAATGAGTTTTTAGTAGAAAAATGTAATGAAGTAGTAAAAGAAATGGGAGCAGACATTATCGATACAATCCCAATGGCTGAGCATTTCGGTGGAAGGTTCACATTCCAACACGATGGTGGCGGTGTAATTATGGGAGATAGCCCAGATAACTCTGCTGTCAATAATTACATGCAAATGTGGGATGTAGATAACTTATTCGTTTGTGGAGCTTCAGCATTCCCTCACTTCGGTCCAACGAACCCAACCCCAACTGTTGGCGCGTTAGCTTACCGAGCAGCTGAAGGCATGATCGAGTACTTGAAAAACGGCGGCGGACCATTAGTATCTAAAAAATAATACAGTCGCAAGTGTCAAACCATCATTTTTGCCCAGAATGTGTTATATTAATAACGATTCTTTATAGAAGGAGGAGATTCTATGCCAAACATAGGGATACCCGGTTTAATACTTGTACTAATTATTGCTTTGATCATCTTTGGTCCATCTAAATTACCTCAACTAGGCAAAGCTGTTGGACAAACGTTAAAAGAATTCAAAACCTCAACTCGAGATATTATAAATGATGAAGAAAAAGATGCTAAGAAAGTCGAAGCATCTGAAGTAGATTTAGATAAGAAATAAACCATTCCTGAGTGAAAATTAGGGACAGAACCCCAAAACAGCATTTTTCTCTGTGAGAAAAATGCTGTTTTTTTGCTGTGCACAAAATTGATTTCCATTCCAGGGACGCTTTCCACGGGCGTGTCCTGAGCCTGTAGTCTCAGGCGTCACGCTATTCCCGTAGGAGTCGCCCCTCCATTTCAATCAATTTTATTAGATATCCATTCCCAGCCTCTTTTCTTATTTAATCGAAAAGAAATGGGGTTGTTTTAATATTACTATTGATTCTCACAAATTTTCCTTTTGTTTTGCAGGATATCTAATGCCGAATTGCTGTAAGCGATAAATAAATTGATCTTCATTTAGTGGCATATCATAAAAAAATCCTTGTATTAAAGCACAATTATTAGCTATAAGAAAGTCCCTCTGTTTCTCGGTCTCTACTCCCTCTGCAAGAACGTCTATCTTTAAATTATTAGCAAGTACAATAATCGCTTGGAGAATAGCTTCACCTTTTGTATTTTTTCCAATACAATTTGTAAAAAACTTATCTATTTTTATTTTGGATATTGGTAAATTACTTATATAGGATAAGTTCGAATAACCTACTCCAAAATCATCAATAGCTATACGAATACCTGCTTGTTGGATATCATGCATATGATTATTAATAATAGAGGATGAAAAAATTTGCACATTTTCTGTAATCTCGATTTCTAATATCCCTCTTGGAATTGAATACTTCTCTAATTGATACATAAGAAATGAAACAAACGACGGCTCATTCAATAAAGAGGATGACACATTTATTGAAATTCCACCAGCGAACCCGCTTATTTTTTTCCATTTATTGTATGTTAAAAGCGAAGTATCTATTATATGCTCTGTAAGCATTCGAATCTGACCAGTTTCCTCTGCGATAGCTATAAACTCATCAGGTGAAATATATCCTAACTCAGGATGTTTCCATCTAGATAATACTTCAATCCCTATAATTTCGTCCTTTAAAATATTTACTTGAGGCTGAAAAACAGTATAATATGCATTTGTTAGAATTGCTTCTTTCAAGCTTTTTTCAATAATAAGACGTCTATTTAAAGACTTCGACATAACACTTTCATAACGTCTCCATTGGTCACCCTTTGCTTTTTTCGCTTCGTACATCGCAATATCGGCAGCAGTGATTAAAGAATCCACAGAGTTACCATTTTCAGGGAACAAACTTATCCCTATACTCGCTGTTATATTTAAAGGAGGTAATGCGGGATTATTAAACGGTTTTTCAATAGCAGACAAAATATGGTAGGCATCACTTTGAACTTGAAAATCATCTACAAATGTAGTGCAAAGAACAAACTCGTCTCCCCCATATCGAGAAATAATGAACTTTTCAGGTAGATCCCGTTTTAACCTATTAGCTATTTCTAGTAATAGAATATCTCCCGTTTCATGACCATATGCATCATTTACTAGTTTAAAATTGTTCAGATCTAAAAAGAACAATACAAATGGTTCCTGTTTTGCTATTTTCTTATCTATCTTTTTATATAAAAGTAAACGATTAGGCATTTCCGTAAGATGGTCATGATGAGCCGTATTCCATAGTTTATCTTCTTTTGACTTTTTATCGTTAATATTATTAAAAAAAATAGATACCCCACTTTTTCCTTTCGGGTAAGCATGGATTTCAAACCATGTTTCTAAGGGATCATAATATGCTTCGAAACGAGTCTCCACACGTTCATACATCGTTTTTGAATAGTTTTCATTAAATATCGAATCGACTGCATCAGGGTAAATTTCCCATAAGTCTACCCCTAGTAAATCTTCTTTAGAAGCAAACAATAGCTTTTCTGCCTCTTTATTAAGAAAGGTAATTTGCCAGTCTTTATCAACCGTTAAAAATGCATCTGTCATATTTTCTAAATCGTTATACATTTCTATGCGTTCTTTTTCATATTCACTTATGTCTTTATGGGTAATCGTTGCACCTATAATTTTACCTTGATCCATAAGAGGACTCACTAACTTGGTATACCAATTCTCCGATAAGCATGGATAAGTTGTGTTAAAAAAAGGAATCTCTCCTTTTAATACTGCTAATATTCCATTGTATTCCTCTAGGTAAATAGAATTAGATAAAATTTCCAAGTAATTTATGCCAACGACGTCCGCATTTTTGAGACATCCATTAGTCTCCTGGCAAAACTTTTTCCAGGATTTATTTGTAACAATAATTTCACCGTCCGCATTTATAACTGCTATAGAGTCTTGCAACGAATCGATTATTTCTTTATACATACTTCTCACCTCATTTCTTTTTAGCTCAACTCTATTATGCGAACTACTAATATAACTGTAGATTTCCCTCAGCATCTATAAAGGCTGCAATCTTCGCTGTACCTTGACTAAAGGTATGCATACGTCTACCTATTTGGATTACAGTATCCACATGTGCATAATTAATGTATATTTTCCCGTTTATAGGGACGGAAATAGTCGTTTTACCACCATTTTCGGAACCAACTTCATTAAGAACAATATCATTTCCTGCTGAAATCATCCCTCCACGGCAAACACCTTTAATAATCACATTATGATCTGCATGCAGCGAACAATGATACACACCCTGGCCAAATATATGAATGTTCCCACTTGAATATAAAGTAGAATTAATACCATACGGTAATTCTATTGTCGCATTTGGTTCTGGAGGTAAAAAGTATATTTCATATATTTCCCTTGCACTCTCTATAAGCGACTCCAAAGCTTTCAACTGAATATTTTGATCTCTTGATACGGTTATAAAATATTCTTTCAACTTAACGGATAACGATTTCCAATCTCTATCCAAATTCTGTTCATTTTGCTCGATTATGTCACAAAATCTTATTACTAAGTCACGAAAATCCCCGTACTTTTTTTCTAATAATAAGCGTATTAAATATGAAATTTTCATAGTTTCTTCTTCTGGCTTGTTTTGTTGACGAATCATTAGTATTTGATTGATTGCCCCTAGAATATGATCTAAATACGTCAATAACTCCGACAAAACTTGAGTCAATGAAGCGATAATATGGTTAACCTTACCCACTGATAATTCAGAGGAAAACACATTTTGTTCTACTCTCATGAAATGCCCTGATTGTATAACTGCTCTATTGACGGTACCTTTTATATAAACTCTTCCTTCTGCTTCAACAAACATAGAATCCAGTACATTGCCATTTATGCGTATATCTCCTTGGAACCGAATATTCCCGCTTTCTAAACTTACGTCTCCCGTATGAACATACTCTTTAATAACATCAATTTTTACTAATTTTCCCCTTGTTTCAATAGAAGGTCTGCCTGCCGTAAGAGCTACTATTTGGTTATCTTTTTGTTCCACATGTTTTCCTATCTTCAGAACCACTTCGTGTACGGGCTTTGAAGGTACTATAGTTCCAAATAAATCAGAGCCATGTTTTCCGGCAATAGCCAGTATCTTTTTGGCAATAATTTGACCAACTTCTACCGCTAGAATAGATTGACCTTCTCTATAATCAATTTTCTCTGAATGAAGTATATCCTTATCATCCACCTTATTATCTTCCCATCCATCAATTAGTATTTCTATATCTCCATCCAATCCTTCTATTGGAGAAATACCTTTTGCTATAATTGCCTCTCCTACTCCATCAATTAACATATCACGGATAGAAGGATATATAATACCTCTTTCAATTTTAAGGGATTTCAACTTTTGCAATACCTCATCTAATCTAATATCTATAAAGGAAGACTCTGTTTCTTTTGCGCTAATAACAAGATGTTCTTGAGGACCTGTCTCTTCCAACTCCCGTACTATCTTCTTTCCTGGCTTGATCGAAAGAGTGGCCATCATGTTATTATCTTTTATATCAATCCAAAAACTACTTGGAATAACTTCATTCTCTAAAACAACCTGAACTTTATCTGTGCTTGTAACAATTTGTGGTTTTACCAAACGTTCACCATTTACTAACACTTTCACTTTTCCGTCCGCTTCGATGATTGGTAGTCTTTGATCATTTTCCTGTATATACACTTTATTGTTTTGTATCCAGGCACCAAATGTAATCTCGCTGTGTAAGGCTCCCGAATCTTTTTTTGGAAGAGTTGGAACAATTGCTTCCTCTCGTTCCTGCTCTGGCATATCGTAGTCTATAACTTTATCAATTAGTTTATCCAATTCCCTATCGTTGATAGCAAAAACAGAATTTTCTTCCTCTCTTTTTGCTTTAGTTAAAATAACATTGGAATTTACCTTTGTAATACTAACTTCCGCTAAACGTTTCCTTAAACCAAATAAACTTTTCGAAGGTGATTTTACAACTTGAACATTAATATCCTCGGTCGTACATTGCAAAATATTAAGAGCCGTTTGAACAGCTTCCTCGATAGTTTCTGCTTTTATAGTAATAGAATTTTGTAACATATCAATTAAACCTCCCTTCCACCTAATAAAATAGGAATAAAAACGCAGTTACAATATACCTACTTACACATTCACTAGTGAGTCTAAAGACTATGTAATTACACAATAACACATCATTCATTTTATTTCGATATTTTATTTTATATTTTTTGAATATATATTCTATTCAAACTTCTTTGTATAGAACGAATCTATTCCTCCCATTTTCCTTTGCAGTGTACAATGCTTTATCCGCATTTACCATCAATGTATCCATATCTGTACCGTCACTTGGATAAAGAGCAATACCGATACTTGAAGTCGTCTTAAAAGAATGTCCATCAATTATCCATTCGCGCTGTAAACTCTCCAATATTTCTTTCGCGCAGATTTTAGCTTTTTCCCCACTCTCAATATCAAGTAACAGGGCCGTGAATTCATCCCCTCCTTGTCGAGCGAGCATATCACTATCACGTAAGCAGGCACTCACTCTCTCACCAAATAATTTTAATAATTCATCACCAATTGAATGTCCAAGATTGTCATTAACCCTTTTAAATTTATCTATGTCCATATACAATAATGCGAATTTCTGATTTTTTCTGTTCGCTTCCTTGATGACTTGCTGCATCTTCTGCCCGAACAGCCTTCTATTCGGTAAACCTGTTAAACCATCATGGAAAGCCATAGATTTTAGTTTTTCTTGTAATTTTTTTCTTTCTTCAATATCACGAGAAACAACTAGCAGGAATGGTTTGCCATGTTCTTCATCAATACAATAGGTTGCTTTCGCTTCCACCCATAGCCATCCTTTTGTTTTATGTTTTACCCTAAACTCTGCTGCAACAGATTCTGTTCTGTTTAATAATGACTTAAAACGGGGAATAATTTGAGCAAAGTCTTCAGAATGTACTTGCTCCCTTGCTTTTGTGCCTTGTAATTCTTCTATTGGAAATCCTAAAACAGGTTGAAAAGAAGGGGAAATATACTTTAATATTCCATTCTCATCAATGAGAGAAACTAAATCGGTCATATTTTCTGCTATTAATCGGTATTTTTCTTCACTACGTATTAAAGAATCTAATAGCCTTTTTCTTTCCGTAATATCCCTATATATTACTTGTATGGCCGGCTCATCTTCATATTCTATTCCTAAAATTGTCGCTTCTACTAAAATGGTTGAACTATCTGCCCGCAACATTGTCTGTACTATAGTTTTTTTAGGAAAGTATTTATCTATTTTAGACATTCGAATACTCTCTCTGACGGTTTCCTGGGAGTTAATATGAGTAAAATCCAGTATATGGCGATTCAGTAACTCGCTAGGATGATAGTATCCAAACAATTTAGTCCCGGCTTCATTTATATAACGAATCACGCCTTGACTGTGTACGCAAATTGCTTCTGGAGATACGTTTAATAAAGACTTATATCGATTTTTACTATCTCTTAGATCGGACTCCATTTTTTTTCTTTCTGTTATGTCACGAGAAATATCTAAAAATCCAACTACTTTTTCTTCTCCATTCAAGAGAGGAGATATGGTTATGCTCATATCAATTGAAGTGCCGTCTTTTTTTATACAATCTACTTCCAAACCTCGAGTATATTCTCCTAGTATTGCCTTTTCACGTCTTTCTTTTACTGCATCCAAGCGACTCTTTGGTATCGTTGGCAGCTTTTTTCCGATAAGCTCTTTCTTATTCCATCCATACATTACCTCGAAGGCAGGATTAACTAACATGACATTTCCATTTATATCGATAATGTCAATAGCATCCGCTGAGGAATTAAAGATTGAAATAAATTTTTCGGATGTCTCTTGTAATGTCAATCTCGTTTGAGTAAGTTCTGTTTCATCTTTTGCTACAACCATGACACCAACAGTTTTGCCCTCTTCCAACATTGGAACATTTTTAACCTGTAAATAAAGAACACTTCCGTTTTTATGATATGCACTTGCCTGATAGGCACAAGTTTCGCCGTTCCATGATTTATCCATTAATGTTTTTAAACTATAGTCTGTACTTGGTATTATTATATTTGGATAATATAAATTCAACATTTCTTCAGCCGAATAACCATATATATTAGCAGTTGCGCTATTACTATCTAAGACTTTTCCATTTTCATCTAACAAGAAAATAGCATCTGGATTATTACTGATTATAGATCGATAGACATCATTAGAAATATTATTAAACAATCTTTTCATATTTTTTTCCTTTCAAGAAGATTAATAGATAAATTAATTTATCTTTTGATCCACCTAAGATTAATATTGTTACTAAAAAAAAGAAGATTAATTTACCTAAAAAGGTAGTGTGTGGTTTTTGTAAATGAGGATTACGTTGAGGATTTCCAGTTTTAACCTCTTCCGGTTGAGGGAGGATGAAATTATTACTTTACGGTGGGAAATAGCCCTCTTGTTTTAATTAAGCTGAAAATATAACAACCCTGCCGGAATATTTAATCATTTATTTATATCATTGTCTAGTTTAATTTCCTTCTTCTTTGCAATTGAAATATAGCATTCAAAAGTAACTAATAAGTCCTTTTCAATATTCCCAAACAGGACTTAAGGTTCTGTTTTAGGTATAGGTATTTTATATTATAACTACCCACATTATACGTTTCTAAACATCATATCCAAGCAGACTACCTCAACTCGAGATATTATAAATGACTAAGAAAAAGATGCTAAGAAAGTCGAAGCATCTGAAGTAGATTTAGACAAGAAATAAACCACTGCTGAGGAAAAATTAATATAATTCCATTTTAAAAAAGCTAGTATTTTCACAATAGCTAGCTTCAGACTGTAGACAAACTCAATTTTTGGTGCATAGAGTTGTATACTAAAATCGGCAAGGACCACCACTTCGCTTTCCGTGGGCTTGGCTTCAGCCTCCTCGTCACTGCGTTCCTGCGGGGTCTTCTGCTCAAGCTGTTCCCACAGGAGTCTTCGTGGTGGTCCTTGCCTTATAAACAACTCCTTAAAGGTTTCCACTATATATACTTTTATTTAGATAAAGCAACCTCATTAAAGATATTTATTATTACTCATAGCAGTTTATAAAAATACTTTTGTCGTCAAGCTAAAGCCAGCTATTTTCACAATAGCTAGCTTTTCTTATTGAATCGAAATGAAATGGAATTGGTTTTAAATATTTCTAACAGATTATCTGCGATTTCCTCTGGTGTTTGTATACAACCACCGTTTATCCATTCCAGAATAACGCCGTAAGAACCGTACATTTTATACGTATTAAAGTGCTCTAGCACAATACCCTCATTTGCTTCATTTAAATATGTGATTCCTTCGAAAACTTCTTTAAACTTCAAAAAGAATTTTTCTTTAAATCTAGGAATGGTATCTTCCAAGCTTAATAAACTATAAAATTCTCTATTAACATAAAAATGCCTAAAAAAAGCATTAGATGAAGGTAAGATGAGGTCATATTCAACAACCTTCGTGTTTATAAAAGGTTGATGAAATGCCGTTTCTAACTCTGCCAAAGTTTCGGCAACTAATTCTTCGGCTATGTCTTCCTTATCTTTAAAATGTAAATAGAATGTGCTTCTATTATAGTCAGCCTTCTCCACGATATCCGTGACCGTTACATTTTTATATCCTTTTTCTTTCACTAGTTGGATAAAATGCCCCTTCAGGAGATTTTTTGTTCTCCGAATTCTTCGATCTCCCATCGAATGATTTTCTAAATTCATGAGCAATCCCCCTTGTTTTTTTATACATAGTGAAAATTATACATGATTAGTCACCCTTGAACCAAACTCTTTTAAGTTCGTGCATCTTTTGTTATCAAGTGACTAATCGATTATTCTACCCGATTAAACTATTTGACCGATGTTGAGTATTATTCAACCAATTCGCCATTTTATTTCATCAAAAAAACACTGCCGATATGGCAGTGTTTCATTTTAGTCTACGACAAAATATCTTGCGTCTGGGTGCGCAAATACGATTGCAGACACAGAGGCTTCTGGTTCCATCATGAATTCTTCGGTAAGCTGGACTCCGATATCTTCAGGTTTTATAAGACCAAACAGTTTTGCTTGGTCATCTAAATTCGGGCATGCTGGATAGCCGAATGAAAAGCGTTGACCTTGGTATTTTGCAGCAAAACGGTCGCGCATTGTGAAATCCGTCGCATCTGGGAATCCCCATTGGTCTCTAATTTCTTGATGAATACGTTCGGCAAATCCCTCAGCTAATTCTAGCGCAGTCGCCTGCAGTGCGTGGCTTTCTAAAAATTTGCCTTGGTCTTTTAGTTTAGCCGATTCAGCACGAACTCCATGTCCAGCAGTTACTAGCATCAACGCAACATAGTCCATTTCCCCACTGTCCACAGACTTTAAATAATCTGCTAAACAAAGAAATGGCAGGGCAGATTGGCGTGGGAATGTGAATCGCTCGATTTCTGTTTTTGCGTCGGTTGGGTCATAGATAATTACATCATCTCCATCCGATTGCGCAGGGAAAAATTGATATACCCCTTGTGGCTTCAAAATATCCGATTGTAAGTATCCTGTAACTAATTCATGTAACCCGGTTGCACGCTCGTCACCTTCTGCTAATAATTTATCGCTATATCCCTTTAGTCCTAAATGATGACCTATTAGCGTTCGCATATTCACATATGGATGCAAATGGGAAACCGAGTAATCTTTTAAAATATGTCTTCGAACATCCTTTGGTACGTATACTTGAACATCCTCACGTACGGTTTTAACCGGTTTTTCTAAAACAGCAACCGCCTGCTTGGCTGAGCGATTAGCTTCTGCAATTTTTCGTTTTTCCTGTTGAACATCAAGTTCTACTAATAAAATCTCTTTATCCGCTTCATTTTGCAAACGATTAGCTAGGTCGAGTCCCTGCATCGCATCTTTCGCGTATAGAACGGGACCATCATATTCAGCAGAAATTTTTGTTTCTGTAAAACGACGAGAAAGCGCTGCTCCACCTACAAGTATAGGTACATCAATACCCGCTTCTTTAAAATCCTGCGCAGTAATTACCATTTGCTGTGCTGATTTTACAAGCAGTCCCGAAAGTCCAATCATATCGGGCTTTTCCTTCCGAATAACTTCTATTAAAGTGGCTGGAGTTACTTTAATGCCGACATCGATTACTTTATATCCATTGTTACTTAATATTATATCTACTAGGTTTTTTCCAATATCATGCACATCGCCTTTAACAGTCGCAAGGACAATTTTACCTTTACCTGAATCATCCTCTTTTTTCTCCATGAACTGCTCCAAGTATGCAACAGAAGCTTTCATCACACCAGCACTTTGAAGCACCTCTGCAACTATTAGCTGATTGTCATTAAACAGTCTCCCTACCTCGGCCATGCCCTTCATCAATGGACCATTAATGACATCTAGTGGTGCATCATACATTTGAAGAGCAGCTTCTAGATCCGGGATAAGCCCTTCCTTCGTTCCTTCAATAACATAATAGGCAAGACGTTCTGGTACAGTTTTCGGAATATCATCTTCCGTCTTTTCTTTCTTTTTGTCACGGTAAAAATCGGTGAAATCAGCCAGTGTTTGATCAGTCGTTGTAAATAATAGCTCATTTGCCATGTCAATTTCCTGTTTAGGAATAGAAGCATACCTTTCAAGCTTTTCTGTATTTACAATTGCGTAATCCAGACCAGCCTGCGTACAGTTGTATAAATAGACAGCATTCAATACTTCACGACCAACTGGCGGAAGACCAAATGATACATTACTGACACCTAAAACAGTCAATGCTCGTGGTAATTTTTCTTTTATTAGCCGGATACCTTCAATTGTCTCTACTGCCGATCCGATATATTGTTGGTCTCCTGTTCCAACCGGGAATACAAGTGGGTCAAAAATTATATCCTCTGGCGCAAGTCCCCATTTATTTACTAATAAATCATATGAACGCTCTGCGATTTCAAGCTTCCGCTGCCTTGTAACCGCCATACCTATCTCATCGATTGTTCCAACTACTACTGCCGCACCGTACTTTTTCACTAGAGGCATTACCGCTTCAAATCGCTCTTCACCATCCTCTAAATTAATAGAATTGATAATTGTTTTTCCTTGGGAATATTTAAGTGCTGCTTCGATTACCTTTTCATCGGTCGAATCAATAACAAGAGGAACTTTAACTTTTTTTACTACTTCTTTCATGAAGTTAGTCATGTCCTCTAGCTCATCACGGTCAGGATTCGCTAGGCAAATATCAATTACATGAGCCCCACCTTTAACCTGTGCTCGCGCAATTTCAGATGCTTCTTCAAACTTTTCATCTATGATTAAACGTTTAAACTTTCGAGATCCTATTACATTTGTACGCTCCCCTATGAATAACGGACGCATCGATTCATCGTATTGAAGGGGTTCTATTCCGGATACTACATGCCCTTGTCGACCCGACTCTGCCGGTTTTCGTGGAGCAAGGTCTTGTACTGCTTCTCGGACTGCTCGAATATGAGCAGGGGTCGTTCCACAGCATCCACCAACAACATTCAACCAACCTTTTTCAGCAAAGCCACGGAGCTTTTTGGAGAGCGATTCTGGAGATTCATGGTAATGCCCTTCTTCATCTGGTAAGCCGGCATTTGGATAACAGCTAACATAGCCGTCCGATAGCTCAGATAATGTGCGGATGTGATCCGTCATAAATTCAGGTCCTGTCGCACAATTCAAGCCAACAGAAAGTGGTTTTATATGTTCAATCGAAATATAAAATGCTTCAATACTTTGGCCTGCAAGTGTCGTCCCCATTGGTTCGATGGTTCCTGAAATCATAATTGGAAGATCTTTTTTCAATTCCTCAAATGCCTGTTTTATACCGATTGTTGCGGCTTTTACATTCAGCATATCCTGGCTTGTTTCCAAAAGGATAACATCTACGCCGCCTTCTATTAAAGCCTTTGCTTGTGCATAAAAATCGTGCGTAAGTTCATCAAATGTGATTCCACCAGTGACTGACAATGTTTTTGTCGTCGGTCCAATTGCCCCCGCTACAAACCGAGGCCAATCAGATGTAGAAAATTCCTCTGCACAGTTTTTAGCAAGCTCGGCTGCACGAAAGTTGATATCATGGGCTTGATCACCAAGATCATATTCATTTAACACGACTGGCGTCCCACCAAATGTATTCGTACAAATAATATCAGCGCCAGCCTCTAAATATTCACGATGGACTTGTTCAATTACACTTGGCTTGAAGACATTTAAATACTCATTACAGCCGTCGTAATCTTCGCCTCCAAAGTCTTCTGGACTAAGATCTGCATTTTGTATCATCGTTCCCATCGCACCATCGATAATTAGTATTCTCTTTTGGAGTTGCTGCTCAATTAGATGTTTGGACATAGCTGAATTCTCTCTCTTTCTTACGATCAATTTCTTGAATATAATGAATTAACTCGAGGGACATATCATATCGGAAAAATGGTGTAATAATATAAATGCCGTTAAATAGTTCTGCTGCTGTATCGATTAATTCCTTCGATATTTGAATACCTTCTGCAGTAGCACGCTCTCTATCTTCTCCACATAAACGCATCCGTTCCAGCACTTCTTCGGACAATTTAATGCCAGGCACTTCATTGTGGAGGAACTCAGAATTACGACTATTGGTCAATGGCATAATGCCGATGAAAATAGGCGTCGATAAATGCTTCGTTGCTTCATATATTTCATGCATTTTTTCTTTTGAATATACAGGCTGCGTGATGAAATAATCAGCCCCACATTCGATTTTCTTCTCAAGTCGCTTCACTGCACGCTCAAGCACACGAACATTTGGGTTAAACGCAGCTGCTACTGAGAAATTAGCTTTTTTACGAAGTGATTTTCCAGAGAAAGAAATACCTTCGTTTAATTGTTTGATTAGCTGCAGCAACTCTAAGCTCGAAACATCATAAACACTTGTTGCTCCAGGGAAATCCCCAATTTTCGTTGGGTCCCCAGTTACCGCAAGAATATCATGAATGCCTAGCGCATCCAGCCCCATCAAATGAGATTGAAGACCGATTAAGTTACGGTCACGGCATGTAATATGAGCGAGGGGACGAATTTTTTTTTCATACTTTAACATAGAACCCATTGCCATATTGCTAATACGTGGGGAGGCCAATGAATTGTCCGCCATCGTCACTGCATCAATTCCAGCGGCATATAGCTGTTCCGCACCTTCCATGAAAGTAGCTGTATCTAGGTGACGAGGAGTATCTAATTCCACAATAATCGTCCGTTCGGTTTTAACTTTTTCATGAAGGGGCTGTGTGTTAGTCGGTTTGGCGTCTTGAATAATAATTGGCTTTTTCAACTCTACAACTTTACTCGTAATTGGTGCTAAATGCCCAATATGTTTTTTTACTGCTTCTATATGCTTTGGCGTCGTCCCGCAGCAGCCCCCTATTAGTCGGACTCCTGCATCCCTCAGGTATAACGCAGCTTTACCAAAATATTCAGCATCGGACTCATAGACAATCCGTCCTTCATCTATATCAAGCAGACTCGCATTCGGATAAGCAGATAGGAACGCTTTTTCCGGAAGCTTTACTCCTTCTAATGCTTGAATCGTATGATGGGGACCTAGTCGACAGTTGACTCCAACTATGTTCGCCCCAATTGCTTCAAGCTGAAGCAGAGCATCATTAAGTGGTAAACCATTTTGCAAAATACCGGGCTCATGCATGGATACTTGGGCAATGATTGGAATATCTGTATGTGAGCGAAGATGCGTTATAGTAGTCTTTAATTCTTCCAAGTCATAATACGTTTCGAGTAATAATCCATCTGGATCTCCTGCTAACAGCTGGATTGCCTGCTGATCGAGTGATTGGATAATCTCCTGAAGCGAGGCATCACTTTTCCGAATTCCTCGAATGCCCCCAATCGTACCGAGGACAAATTGGTTGCCCGGTGCAGCAGCTCTTTTAGCAATTTGGATAGCCGCTTCATTTATTTCTTTCACTTGGTTTTCTAAGCCATAGCGAGCAAGCTTGATGGCATTCGCTCCATACGTATTCGTTTGAATAATATCTGCTCCAGCTGCAATATAATCCTGATGTATCTTCTCAATAATTTCCGGCTTTTGAATATTCAATTCCTCATTGCAATAATCGATTCCATACGAATAAAGTAACGTACCCATTGCCCCATCCGCTGTCAGTATAGATGTCTGTAACCCCTCTAATAAACCCATATTGTATCCATCCTCTCCATATAAAAAAGCCTTCCATGAAAAGAAGGCTTTACGAGTATGCAAGATACCACCTTCTCATCTTTCAGACTTTGCAAAGTCTGCTGGATTTAGCACCTGACCAATTAATTGGCTGGTTGCTGAAGCATCATAGGGCCAGTCCCTTAGCTTCTCTTGATAAGAATTTCATTTATTCAATTTTCTAATTAGACATATCGTACCTTTATTCAACTAAAGCGTCAAGACATGTTTTGAATTTTCTATACTTTTTGACTTATGTTTATCGCATTCAAGTGATTTTCCTGTATATTCTAGTGATTCTGTTCTGGATTCTAGTGATTCTTCGCTACATTCTAGTGATTCTTCTCTACATTCTAGCGATTCTTCGCCACATTCTAGCGATTCTTTGCTACATTCTAGTGATTCTTCTCTACATTCTAGCGATTCACTCTTTTTCTATCTTTCTCAGTATATGCACAGTTGCTTTACCATATCCATTTATACTTGGTGTTCCTGGATGTTCCAATCTTGGTTAGATTCATTGAATGCAGGATTCTGTGCGCAATATAATTTGACTCTAGATGAAGAAATGTTCTGCATTGTTTATTCGTAATAGTATCACTAATCAGCATAAACCAATCCCTAATAGCTTTTTCATGTGCGAATTTATCGAAATGACCACAGCGAGCGCAAGTCCAACCACTTTTTCTTTTTACCATTCCATGAAAATTACAGTTTTCACAGCGGACTCCGCTTTTCAGGTCTTCAGGTTTAATTCCCCAGCGTGCACACATTGGAAAGGGAATATAGGTTTGTTGGTCGACTTTTATTTTTTCACTAAATTTTTGCATCTCATTCGAATTAAAATATACATTTTCACGAGGAAGATTGCGCAAATAGACAGGAATGGTTTGTGGAAGAATAGCACTATGTTTTTTCGGGGGTTCAATCACTCTTACTTTCGGATTGCTAAGAACGATCACTCCGTGTATGGGGATAGTCAATGCTTGATCTCCTAGCCATTCTTCCAGTAAATAAATATTCCGGGATAATTGAATTTCTGGGCTTTCAAATACATCTATTTTCCCATCATTTGTTTCACGCTCTAACAATGCAGGGTTTTGTTTGAAAAATAACTTACCACTTATATTTTTACTTTCAAGAATTACTAAAAAAAAGGGAGTAAGAAAGATTGCATCCATTTGAAATTTACCGTTTGAATTCAACCCTACATTTTCAACGAATAAGTACTCAAAAGGAAATGTATATTTTGCAAACACCTCACTTATTCTTCGTTCTCCTTGCAAACCAGCTTTTGCCCCCTTTGCTTTTGCAATAATTATTTCCTTTTGTGCATGTGTATCATTTCATCGTTCCCCTAACACTTGTAAACCAATTAAATTATATTCGCAAGAATCCATATTTTTAAGCATACAATCACCTCCATCTGCATCGTAGCACAACAAAAGAAATTGTAAATTTCACCAAATATGCAACTATTCCACTTTCCCCATAAAAAAGGACCAAAATTGAATTTTGGTCCAAAAACTTACTCAACTATTGAATTTATAATATTTTCCGCAGTTTCTTTACCGTTCTTAATACAAGCGACAATTCCAACCCCATAATAAGAACAGCCAGCCAGCACTACGTTTGGCATTGCGTCAGTCATTTTAGCTGTTAATGACTGAATCGCCTCACCGTGTGCTAAATGATAGTTTGGCATTTGGTCGTTCCATTTTGTTACTTCAATCACCTCAGGCTTGCCCGTTAATTTCAAGCTCATTTCAATGTCTTGGAGCGCAACTTTTACTAGCTCATCCTCCGTCATATCCTTCATGCTCTCGAAGACTGGACTTGAGCTCTTATAGAACATTCGAACAAGTAATTGATTGTCCTTTGATGTATGTGTCCATTTGCGGCTTGTCCACGTGCATGCATTACATTTCACATCACTATTTTCGGATACGATAAAACCAGTACCCTCTGCAGGGAGTTGCTCGTCAGGTATATCAAAACCAAGATATACGCTAATAAGAGATGAATTTTTAAGGCTGTTGAAATCAGTATCTAACTCTTCGTCCTGAAGAATTACCTGAGCTACATGATGAGGAGTAGCGAGCACTACACTATCTGCTTCAATCGTTTCTCCATTAGCCAATAAAACCAGATAGCGGTTATCCTTCTTTTCCACTTTCTTCGTTGCCACACCTTTAATAATCGTTGTTTCACTCAGCACTTCCTCTAAACGATCGATAAGTGTAGAAAGCCCATGTCGGAAAGAGATAAACTTCTTATTTGCTGCTGCAAGGAATTTGGCTTTATTTTCTTCAAAACCTTTAATAATACTTCCGTATTTATTTTTATAATCAATCAAATAAGGCAGTGTTGTAGCGATAGTTAGCTTATTTAAATCGCCAGAATACACACCAGATAACACAGGTACAATTTGTTTTTCAACTAATTCTTTCCCTAAGAAATATTCTAAAAATGACCCCACGGAGCTTTCTTTCGTAAAGGTTTCATTTCGCAATTCCAAATCCTTTAATGCTTCTTTTTTCCCCGCTTCTGATACTAACGTACTGCTATTTAACGACTCGATGCTTGTGGGAATACCGAATACAGTGTCTGCGGGAATCGCATGTAATTCATTGTTTGTGTAAATGTATGAAATGCCCGTAGAGTTATACACTTTTTCATCTTCAAGCTTAAGCTCTTCAATCAACTCTGAGATGGCTTCGTTTCTTGCAACGATTGAATCCGCACCAACCTCAATTATGAAGTCGTTCTGCTTCACGGTATGAATCTTACCACCTAAATACTCATTCGCTTCAACTAATACTAACTCTATATCTAAAGACTTTTCGTTTTTAAGTTTTTGCAAATAATGCATTGTAGAAAGCCCTGTAATTCCCCCACCAATAACCACTATTTTTTTCAACGTAACCACTCCTTATTTCAATTCATACAACTAGTATAAGTGTTTTTTAAAATATCGGATATGATTTACCTCACTGTTAAAAGGAATTGTGAAGAAATAGAGAAGTTAGCACTAAATTGAAGTAGGTACGCAGAGGACTAAAAAAGGACCTTTTATAAGGTCCTTTCAGCTTGACGACAAAAGTATTTTTATAAACTGCTATGAGTAATAATAAATATCTTTAAAGAGGTTGCTTTATCTAAATAAAAGTATATATAGTGGAAACCTTTAAGGAGTTGTTTATAAGGCAAGGACCACCACGAAGAATCCTGTGGGAACAGCTTGAGCAGAAGACCCGCAGGAACGCAGTGACGAGGAGGCAAAAGCCAAGCCCACGGAAAGCGAAGTGGTGGTCCTTGCCGATTTTAGTATACAACTCTATGCACCAAAAATTGAGTTGTATACAGTCTGAAAGGACCTTTTATAAGGTCCTTTTCTTAAGAGGCAATGAAGAAATCAAAATCCAATTTTCTTACTTCATATTGTATAGCTTTATATCAGTCAACAACTTGCATTATACTAACTCACACTTTCCGTAGAGGAGGTGTTACTTTTTAAGCTATCTAACAGAACGTAGCCAAATATTACCCCAGCTATAGACGTGAATATTGTATCCCCTAACATGAGAAATGATTTTGAAAATAATAAATTTGTTCCGAAAGAAATAATAAGAAGTGGAATTGTTGCTATATAGAAAGACGGAATTCCAATTACTATGATCTTCATCCAATCAAAGGACCATTTCTTTTTGTCTCTTATTTCTATTATCAATTTAGGTAATCGTAATAATAACCCTATAAAAACGGGGTAAATACTTATAAATATATAATAAGGTTTCATATCAAATACGATTGCTGATTTTTCTCTTAATCTCACTTGATATTCCATTCCAATATAAAAGATAATTCCAATAACTACTGTGGAACAGAAAATAAATAAAAACCTTTTCATTCTAACTCCTCCTTTTAAAATAGAAAAGGATAGACTAGCATATTAAAGTGCTATCTATCCTTGTTATTAAATTTTTCTCAGCACTGCTCGTATGGGACTCCCATCTGCCCCTTCAATTTTCAGAGGTAAAGCTATTAAATCATAATCACCAGGTTCCACATTTTCTAGCAAGAGATTTTCTATAATATGCACATCATTTTTAAACAGTGAATGATGTGCTAATAGTTCCTTACTTTCTATACTATCAACTGATGGTTGGTCCGTTCCAATTAGAAAAATACCATTCTCCTTTAAAAAAGGTCCGATATTTTCTTTCAATATATTTATCTGTGTAGGAAACTTTTCGGGAGAAGCAGTATTCACCGTTTTTAAAAGCAAACGCTCCACACCTCTTAGGTCAAATCCTTCTAATTCTTCCCTGCCAATTTCGGAAGCCCCAACAACACTCACCACTTTTGCATGTCCAATATACATATTCACATCAAGCTTATCTAATGTTTTCCCTTCACTGGCATAATGAAATGGTGCGTCTGCATGAGTTCCAGTATGCAAACTTGCTTTTATTGTCCCGACATTTGCAGCACCACCCTCTTCTTTTGTAGCGGTTAGTTCAAATTCAAACAGAGTATCCCCTGGCCATGTCGCTATTCTAGTCGAGATAGTTTGTGTAATATCAATCCATTCATTTTTCATATTCATTCCTCCTATAAATTTGTACGTAATTCCCAAAGCTCTGGAAAGAAACGATGGTCTAATACATGTCGTAAATAATTCACACCAGATGATCCTCCAGTGCCCTGTTTAAATCCTATTATTCTTTCTACTGTTTTCATATGACGGAAGCGCCACTGCTGGAGCCAATCCTCCACATCTACTAGCTTTTCTGCTAGTTGATACAAATTCCAGTGTTGATCGACATTTTGGTAAACTTCCTTCCACGCACTTGCCACCGATTCATCCCCAACATACGTAATAGAATAATCTCGATTCAATAAATCCGGATTTATCGAAAACCCAGCTTTCGCCAAAGCTTGAATCGAAACATCATAAATACTAGGTGCATGAAAAGCAACTTTTAAGTCCTCATACAATTCTTTCTCCTGTTCATAAATCTTGAGTATATGCTTTGTCTTATAGCCAAGTGCGAATTCGATTTGTCGGTATTGAAAGGATTGAAAGCCAGACGCCTTACCAAGCTTATCTCGAAATTCTAAATACTCGGCAGGAGTTAATGTTGAAAGAACATCCCAAGCCTGAATAATTTGTGTTTGAATTTTCGTAACTCGTGCAAGCATTTTAAAGGCTGCTTGCATTTTATTCGCTTGAATTGCTTGAATTGCACTAGTCAATTCATGTAGTATAAGCTTCATCCAAAGTTCACTAACCTGATGGATAATTATGAATAGCATTTCATCATGATGTCCTGATAACCTTTTTTGACTGGATAATAAATTATCTAAATTAAGGTATTCTCCATATGTCATATCCTCACTAAAGTCTGTATGAATTCCGCTCTCTTTCGACACGCTACCTCTCCTTTTCAAGCAATTACATCACGTTTGTTTTCATACTTTTTATAAAGATTTTCCTCCATAATCATCTTTAAAATCTGCACAGTCTTCCACACATCCTCAAACGAGTTATACAATGCAACCGGTGCCAGACGAATGCCATTTGGTGAACGAAAATCGGGAATAACTTGATGTTCTTTTAACGCTTTGCATATACGAGCCGCCTCATCATGTACTAAAAAGATATGACCACCTCGCTTTTCCGATTCACGTGGATTGGCAATTACAAAACTATATTCACCTAACTCCACATCGATTAACATCATCATATAATCAGTCAGCTTTAGCGACTTTTCCCGAATAGCATCGATTCCAACCTCCGCGAACATTTCTAGCGATCCATATAGCGGCGCACTACTTAATATATGCGGAGTCCCAATTTGATAGGCACCCGCATTTGCTGCGGGAATCATTTGAGTCGACAAATCAAACTGCTTCTCCTTATCTGAGCCGAACCACCCTGCAAGTCCAGGCTTTTCCCCAAAATGCTTACGGTTTATATATATACCCCCCGTTGCTCCAGGACCACCATTCACATGCTTGTAGTTGCACCAAAATGCGAAGTCCACATTCCACTTATCCAGCTCATGTGGTACAGAACCAATCGAATGACATAAATCAAAGCCAATCAAAACATTTCGCTCATGCGCCGCCTCAGTGAGTTTCCCAATGTCTAATACCTGACCGCTTCGATATAACACACTAGGCAGTACTATTAAAGCCACATCATCCGTCATCGCGGTTATTATATCTTCTTCCAGTAATGTAAAGCCGTCATGACTTTTCACCAGTTTCATATGTTCTTCCGCATCGAAACCATGCAATGCTAGCTGACTACTAATTGCATATAAATCGGATGGAAAGTTTAGTTCATCCGCTACTATTTTCGTGCGCATTCCATCTGGTCGATAAAAACTAGCAACTAATTGATGTAAGTTTGCCGTTGTAGAGCCTGTTATGATAATTTCATCCTTTAATGCACCCACCAGAGGAGCACTCATCTCACTTAAAGTTTCTGCAAAATAAAACCATGGATGCTCCCCTTGTGTCCATCCGTCTATTCCATAACGCTTCCATGAATCTAGTAGCTTCAATACCGACCTTTCCGCTCGCTTGGATAGTAATCCGAGGGAATTTCCATCCATATAAATGACATCTGGTTTCACATAAAATTCATCTCGATACATCCTCAAAACATCTTGCTCATCTAACTTTTTTGCATAATCTAATGAAGTACTTCGTTCCATAATTTATCCTCTCCTTCATAAACCTCACCCACTCGCAAATAAAACTTCCTTTACCTACTTCTGCAATTATCTGAGAAATCCTGCTTTCTGTTCATTGAATGTGATTATGGGGAGGATCAAAAATATCCCTACATTATCTCTATATGCACAAAAAAACATCCGAAAAGATACTCTTCGGACGCTTTTATATAAGTAAGCTATTTTCTTTTTCTTATTAGATCGTCAAATCGGTTAACACGATAACATTTGGATGATTGCAAAGTCTGGTAACTGGAATATCCTCCGTTACATCTCCTTTTAACAATGCTTCAATGGCAGCTCTTTTTTCTTCTCCAACCGCTATTAAAAGAATGCATTTTGCTCTCATTATAGAAGCAATCCCCATCGTAATGGCTTGCTTGGGAACCTCATCCATCGTATCAAAAAATCTTGCATTTGCAGATCTTGTAGAAACTGTTAATTCGACCACATCTGTTTCACTTTGGAAGGACGTACCTGGTTCATTGAATCCTATATGTCCGTTCACGCCAACTCCTAACAATTGCATATCGACGGTTAGTGATTTCAACAAGTTTTCATATTTTAACGCTTCGGCATGTACATCTTCTGCTACTCCATTTGGAATATATGTATCTTTAAATGGTTTTGCTTCAAAGAGTTGCTGTTGCATAAACGTATAATAACTTTCGGGATGCCCTTGTGGAATTCCCACATACTCGTCTAAATTCACACTCTTACAATGAGAAAAATCCAACGAACTATTTCGTAGTTTTTCATATAGCGGTATCATAGTCCCGCCTGTTGCCAATCCAAATGTACTTGCACCATTCTCTAATTCTGTTGAAAAGATTTCTTGTGCACGACTATATAAAGCATCCTTATCTTCCCATACTTCTAAATTTAATGTCATTATTAAACCCACCTTTTTTCCTAAATTGCAATCATTTGCTAATTACTAACACGCTTCACTTAAATAGATTATTAGTTAATGAAATTATCATTATATTCAATTTGGTCATTTGATGCAAATGGAGAAGCCCCTCTCACAATAATGACTCTAATTAAAATCAATTCGATTCTTATATTTCTCCATCATAGCTTCATTATGAAGATGGCTATCTGATAGATTTGCGCTTTTAAAAACAGGCAATTCTTCAGCGCCCTTACTTATCTCCACGATTACTTGGCTTATGAGTGCATTGAGAAGTGCAGCACCAACAACTGTAGATGCCGGTCCATATTGTAGTCCCTTATTACTTAATAGACCATCACCAACAGGGACATGTGTATTTAAAACAATATCCACAACTTCCTCAAGTCGTTTTCCACTCGCATGACGCCCTTCCTGGTCCCTGTACAATAATGACTGAAGTGAAATGACCAAGATTCCAGCTTCCTTTCCCAAGAAAGCCATATCTATTGGTGCTGGATTACGACCAGATGTAGAAATAACGACTAGAATGTCATTCGGTTCAAAGCTAATTTGATCCTTATTTTGCTCGATGAATGCAGGATTTTTCTCGTTCTGCGAAGAAGTCAATGCTCCTTTATGAAGCATTAAAGGCTCTAACGTAATAGGAGCAACTGGCACTAACCCACCCGCACGGTAATATGCTTCCTGTGCCAAAAGGTGAGAATGTCCACATCCAAACAATTGTATTATTCCACCCTTTTTAATACGATCTGCGATTAATTTAGAAGCATTCTCTATATTCTTAATTTCTTGTTCAGCAACCTGCTCCAGTAGAATGCTTATTTCTTTCCAATAGGACTGCATTTGATCACCTCCATTTTCTTTTAATTTTCAAATACAATATTTCCTCGGCAGATCGTTTTTTGTACATTCAATTCCATATCCAATATAACCAAATCTGCATCAAAGCCCTCTCCAATATATCCTTTATGAGATAAATTCAATTGCTTCGCTGCATTTGTAGAAGACATCGTAACGAGTTCCTTCAATGAACAACCCGTCGACTGTTTCATATTACGAACGGCCTGATCCATTGTCAGTATACTCCCCGCTAATGCGCCACTAGAAAGATGAGCACCTTTTTCTGTAACATGAACAGTTTGTCCACCAAGGTCATACTCCCCGTACTCTAATCCTTTGGCACGCATCGCATCTGTTATTAAAATAATTCCTTCTGCACCTTTCAAACGATATGCAAAATTTACTGCCTTCGTATGACTATGTATATAATCGACGATAATTTCCACTTGCATACGGTCTTCCATTAAAACAGACCCGACTATACCTGGTTCACGATGATGGAACGGACGCATTTGGTTATATAAATGTGTAGCCTGTCTAGCTCCTAGTTGGACTGCTTTTTCTACTTCTTCTGAATCGGCATCTGAATGACCTATTGAAACTACAATATTTTCTTTACTCATTGCTTGTACAAATTCAAAACCACCCGCTATTTCAGGAGCAACTGTAACTTGTTTAATACGATTACCACTTAGCTTCTGCCACTTAAAAAACTGTTCAATAGATGGCTCGGTAATATGCTCGACTGGCTGTGCCCCAGCCCATTTAGTAGATATATATGGACCTTCTACATGAACGCCTAGAACCTCTGCTTCATCTTCATTATTTACAAAGTCTTTTACATTTTGGAGTGCTGCTTCAATAGCATCCACTGCCTGAGTGATTGTCGTCGGCAAATAGCCAGTAGTTCCTTCTTTTACTAATGAACGTGACATTCCTCTAAGGGCTTCTTCCGTTGCATCCATCATGTCAAAACCAGCTGATCCATGAATATGCATATCGATAAACCCTGGCATAACTATCCAGTTCTTTGAAGTGCCGTCTATATAGACATCAGCCTCTACTTGTAGAGCTTGTCCCATTTTTTCAATCTTACCGTTTCGAATAAATATATTTCCCATACTCTCTTGGTCATGATTCACAATAATTACATTCGATATGAGTATACTTTTGTTCATTTGCTACACCCCTCTGTAGTTTACTTATTTACAGTATATATTAATATAAACTATAAATATAAATAAAAGCCGTTTAATGTGGAATCCCATATTAAACGGCTTTTTCTATTATTGACTATTTACGAATCTTCTCAATTTCATCTGCAACAAATTGTACGCTTGTTCCTACAATAACTTGAATACTTTTCGGTCCCACTACATTAATACCTGGAACACCAGTATCTTTAATTTTCTTTTGATCGACCTTATCCATGTCTAATACTTCTACGCGTAAACGGGTTGTACAGTGATCTACAGAAGCAACATTCGCATCTCCACCTAGACCATCATAAATTCTAGCTGCCATATTTGAAAACTTATCATCAGTTGAAACTTCTACAGTATCATCCGTCTCATCTGTATCATCTTCTCTACCAGGAGTTTTTAAGTTAAACTTCACGATTAAGAAACGGAATAAGAAATAATAGATAACTGCAAATACTAATCCTTGAAGCACTAGCATAAGTGGTTGATTTGCTATAGGAATACGAAGACTTAAAAAGTAATCGACAAATCCTGCACTAAACGCAAAACCTGCTGTCCAGTTAAAGGATGCCGCGATGAATAAAGATAAACCTGTTAATGCTGCATGAACAACATAAAGAGCTGGAGCTAAAAACATAAAAGCAAATTCAAGAGGCTCAGTTACACCTGTAAAGAACGCTGCAAAACCAGCTGCAAGCATTAGAGAAGCTGCTTGTTTTTTTCTTTTCGTTTTAGCTGTATGATACATAGCAAGAGCTGCTGCCGGTAAACCGAACATCATAATCGGGAAGAATCCAGCCTGGTACATACCAGTTACTCCCTTAACACCTTCACTTGCCCAGAACTTACCGATATCATTAATACCAATAGTATCAAACCAAAATACTGAGTTTAGTGCATGATGCAACCCTGTAGGTATTAATAGTCTGTTAAAGAATCCATAAAGCCCAGCACCTACTGCTCCTAGATTACTAATTGCTTCACCAAAGTTAACTAACCCACCAAAAACGATTGGCCAAATATAAAATAGTGCTGCAGAAGCAATTAACATTGCAACAGCTGACATGATAGGAACTAAACGTTTTCCACTGAAGAATGCTAAGAAATCAGGTAATTTTACGTGACTGAAGCGATTATACATCACTGCAGCGACAACTCCAGAGAGAATACCTATAAATGCGTTATTAATCTTTCCGAATGCAGGATCAACGTTCTCCACATCGATTCCTTGTAATAATGAAACTGTTCCACTTGAAAGCATCGTTGTGACAACTAGGAAAGCAACTAATCCACTTAATGCAGCTGCTCCATCCTTCGCCTTGGACATCCCTATAGCTACTCCTACTGCAAATAGAATAGGAATATTGTCGAGGATTGAGCCCCCAGCTTTTATCAAAAAGGCAGCCAAGACATTTCCAGATCCCCAACCTTCAGGGTCAATCCAGTATCCAATACCCATTAATATAGCAGCTGCAGGTAATACAGCTACTGGAAGCATTAAAGAACGTCCCAGCCTTTGTAAATATTTCATCATAATCTTTTATCCCCCTTTTTACTGTTCATAAATAAAATATAATAATATAAAATAATGCCGAATTACTAAACTTGCTTTCTTAAACGTTCAATATGCAGTGCAATATAGCCTAACTCTTCTTCGGGAAATTCAATAGCATGTTCATCCTTTAGTTCTTTTGCTATTTGAGTTGCACAACTATAGCCAACCGGGAATTTCTTTTGAATCATTACTAGCATCTCTTCATCCATCATATGAAGCTCAGACTGATTTAACCTTGTTAATGCAAAACGCAAATGGGTTATTAAACGATGATAAGAAATATCATTCTCCTCAATCTCGATGTTCAAGTATCGTTTAATCGATAAAACCATACCTTTTATTAAATTCGTTTGTCTTATTGTCTGATGTAAATCCCCCCCTTGAATTTTCATCGTATGTATGTGAAGCGCTATGTAAGCCGCTTCATCAACAGGCATTTCTACCTGACACGAATTTTTTATATGCTGTATTGCCCAAAGGCCGATTTCAAACTCTGCTCTATAGAGAACGCGAATCTCATGGAGCAGCCTATTATTTAGATTAATGCCATCCTTAGCTCGTTCAATAGCAAAAGAGATATGGTCTGTCAAAGCTATATGAATATGCTCATTTAGTCTTGTATTTAAATACGCTTCCGCGTAGGTAATTATTTCTTCCGAGATAGTAAAATGCTCTTCTGGAATTCGACTTAATAGCTGCACCAGCTTGTCATTTTCTTGCATGACAAAAATCTTTTCAATCTTAGAACTAATGATAATGTCATTTCGTTTCTTTTGAAAAGCTATGCCCGAGCCAATTGCTATTTTCTCGCGTCCATCTTGTAAAACAATCACCGCGTTATTATTAAGTATCTTTGTGATCTTAATGGAAAGTCAGCTCCTTTCACATACTTCCCCTTTCACACTTGCTTCGAAGAAACAGTCATTACTAACGTTTCACCTGCAACACTAGCTGTCGCTTCAGCATATTCTACAGATCTCTCTGCACTATTGGTAATTACTATTGGAGTAATAATGCTTGGAACTTTATCTTTTATAAGATCCCAATCCACTGCCAAAAGTTTTTGCCCGATAGAAACCACGTCGCCTTCGTTTACAAATACAGAAAATCCTTCACCCTTTAATGTAACCGTTTCCAATCCAACATGAATTAGCACCTCAGTATCATCTTTTGTACGAATACCTATAGCATGTTTTGTTTTGGAGATTAACACAACTGTACCATCGATTGGCGAGACTACATCTCCTCCTGTTGGCATAATAGCTACTCCCTCACCCATCATCTTTTGGCTAAATACTGGATCTGGAACCTGTTCTAAGGCAATCACTTGACCATTTAATGGTGAGAATACTTGTACTTTGTTTTTTTTCATAAATTTAGAAAACATTAGTAAAACTCCTTTGTGTAGATGTTTTTTCTAGTTGTAAAATCGTCTTATTAAAATATATTGATTCATGAAACCGATAAGAACATAAAAAGGCATGGGGCAAAGGAAAAGAATAATAATATTCTCTCTCATTTTACCACCATGCCTGAAAATTCAGTAACATGTGACCAATATGTGTATTTATAATCCGATAATATCATCAAAGGTTCAAAAAAGCAACGTAAATTTATATGTTTGAAAAATATTTGAGTGCTTATTTATTAATAAGGGAAAGCTCTTCCTTTTTCTGAAATTTTATGAGCAAGTTGAATTGTTGAAACCGCTAGCTCTGCATAAGTTACTTCTTTTTTAGGATTAAACGCACCTTGATCCGCCTCTAATAATTCTAATGAGTTAGCTAATGCAACATAACCTAATAATTCTTTTTGTACCTTATCTGTATCTGTAAATGAAAGCTTATAAATAGCAGAATTTTTGGCTGCCTGATCAAGTCCTAATGCACGAATATACCAAACCGCTAGCTGTTCTTTACTAATTGCAGTATCTATCGCAAAGCTCTTCGTATCAGGTTTTATCACACCCATTTCAACAGCACGCTCAACGGATTGGTATAAAGGATGGTCAGGATCGATGTTATCGAATGTTTGGTTCCTATTTTCCTGTTCAGGATAATAGTAGCCGCCATACATATACGTAAGGGATTTCATAAGGACTTGGAGAGCTTCTCCCTTGGAAATAGCTGCATCTCCATTAAACTGTTTTGGATCTTTTACATCGAGGATTTTTGCATTTATAAAATAATTTAGCTCCTCCTCCGCCCAAGGATGTGTCACAACAGTTGAATTATTTTCACCATTTAGTGATTGCCACTCTCCTGTTAAAGCATCTAAAGTACTAAAAGATCTCTCATTAAATAAAGGGGAGTAGACAAGGTCATAATGGTTATTTTCTTGTTTTTGATTGGCCTTCATATAATTGAGCCTTAAGCTTAAAGCTTTCGTTAAAATTTCCTTGGCTTGTTTTTCTGATATAGCTTTATCTACTGATGGCCAGTTTTCCACCTCTTGATAATTTACATATAGATTATTTAAAGAGCCATCTTTTGCAACTCCTACGTTTATAGAGTCACCCGAAACAATTACTCCGTTTACAACTCTCGGGAAGTTAAACATATAGCTTCCTTGCATTTCATCCAAATACGCGACCTCCATAGGTTTTGCATAGTTATGAAGGTAGGATGGAACCCATTTTTTAATATGTTCAATTGCTTTTTCTAGAGCCTGTTTTTCTGACAGAGGTTTCGCTTCGCTTGGTTTCTCTCCTAGTTGCTCTAAAATTTCGCTCTTCACATTATAGTACTGGGTAACTTCGCCTGTTTGTTTATTTATTTCTAGATTTGCTCCTGAACCACCATTTGGAAAACTGTACATATATTGAATACTATAAACTTCCTGCCCATTATAATTTTTTGTTTCTCTAATAGACTCAATGTTTGATTTAACATCTTTCAAATCGATTTTCAGTAATTGTTCTGCTATTTTCTTAGCCTCTTCAATAGTTATCCCTCCCTCGTTCTTTGTAGGGAGAGGTTTTGAAGCGAGCATAGATATGGTGGATTTCTTAGGAAAATCTGCTGAGTATCCGTTTAAAGTTAGGTATTTTCCAGATGAAGCATGAACGCCAAGTAAGCTTGGTATCGGCTGATAAACGAGTCGAACGTGGCGTTCACCAGTTTGGTAATCTGTTTCTATTTGATATTGCTTTTCCAAATATAGATTTTCTTTTACCTTTTTTAATATGGCATCTTTCGCTTTTACTTGTTTCGTGTCATCAAAGGTGGAAGCTTTGTTAGCATTCAGATTTCTATAGAAGCCAACTATCTCACCGTTTCCTAAAACAGAAACTTCTATTCGTTGGTCATTGATGGAAACTTTGTTTTTCAAGCGGGTATAGGAAAATGAGTATCGGATAGGTTCCGTTAGTAGTTGAGTTGGGTAATATCCATAAGAATCCGTTTCTAATTGGTATTCCCCTCCCTCTAGATATTTTTTCATAAAATCTCCAGCAATTTTCTGTGCTTCATCTTTGGAAACTTTAGCTGGAAAAAGCGCTTCTGTTACAGTTGCCGGCTGATAAGAAAAATTCTCTATTTGTAAATCCTTACCTACAAACGAAACATTTCCATACAATTGTTTTCCACTAATGGTTTTTGTAAAGAATAGATCGTAACGCATCGTCTCCTCACCAGGATAATAATAACCACCGTTCATTTGAAAATCAGCATTCGTTAAGAAATCAAATTGCTTCGGAAACAATGCACGAAACTTCTTTATCAAATCTTCTTTTGTGAAAACATTCTCTGTTGATGCCGCTTGAATTTGTACAGGTGGTTGTTCATTCAAAGTTGTAGTTGCACTTACGTTCGCTGAAAAAAGTCCAAGTGATAATGCAGAAGCTCCTAGTATGATACCAACGTGTTTAAAATCCATAAAAAAATCTCTCCTTCTTTTGCAGTCTTTGAATTCTATGATTGCAGAAGAGAGAAAATACCAATTATTTGATATTGAATCTATTTCATCCGATTAAGGTAAAATTACTTTATAATGAAGTAAATAGGGGGCGAGTAAATTTTCTTTCTTACGTTCAATTCGAAAAATGTACCAGTTTTTTGTAGATAAACCGGTCGATAACGGGACTATTATAAATAACCTTTATAAGGTATCACATGTTATTGGCTCGGGTAGTTATGGAATTATTTATTATAGTAATGATATACAAACAAATGAAATAAGGGTCCTTAAACAACTGCGAACGAGTAAGCACCGAACGAAAAGCGAAGTAGCTTTATTTGAAAACGAAATTTCGATTATTAGTAGGTTACAGCACGCTCACATGCCACAGTTTTATGAAGCTTTTTCAGTAAATGGCTCTCTTTTTTACTCAATGAATTACATAGAAGGTATAAACATGGAGGACCTGATCTTTTCAACGAATAAAACATTCAATGAACAGGAGGCACTGGCCTTTATATTAGATTTACTTCCTTTAATAGATCACTTACACAAAAGGAATATTTTCCATGGAGATATACGTATTTCGAATATTTTAATGAACAAAGGCAAGCTATTCCTTATAGATTTTGGTTTGTCAAAGATAGAACAAAATGACTTCAAATTCTTAGAGATGAAGCAAGAGGACTATTATGATTTAGGGGACATACTTCTATATTTACTTTACACGACCTTTTCCTCCGAAAGTAAAAAAGCTCTTCCTTGGACAGAAGAACTTTCTTTAGAAAAGGAAACTGTTCATTTACTGAAGAGATTATTACAAATCAATGAAGCATACTCCACCTTAGAGAACATTACAAAAGATGTAGAAGTGGCACTTTTAGCTATCACTAAAAAATAATTTAGCTACTACTGCGTCCTTTACGTTTGTAGTAGCTACTTCCACCTAATGGATTACGTTTATGGCGGCTACTGCTGCTACTTCCTCGTTTATAATAACTTTTGTGACGATCGCTACTGCTTCCTTTTCGATAATGACCATGCCTACGTTCACTACTTCCTCTGGTTGCATCTTTGATTTGTTTCATTATTTTTTTAAACATAAAACCCTCTTTTCCTATTTATATTTACTCTAACATAGCTAGCTAATTAGCTCACTAAATTTACCTTTATGCTATTTTAAAAATTGGCTACTTTCTTGTTCCTCATCTTTGGATAATAAACGTAAACGATATGAATTCATCGCTGTTTCACCAAGTTGATCGAGCAAATTATAATTAGCAACAGCACCTACCATCGCTCCTATTCCCGGTAGTAATTGGAACATTTTCACTAGATCAATATAATCCCGATATTCCTGTTGAAAGTCTCGCCAATCCATCTCACCAATTAAGTCCTTTTGTTGTTCCCAGTTCTCCATAATTTCCAGCGTTTCTTTTCGTTTTTCCTCACTCGAAAAAGCTAGAAGGAATATATGCAAAATATAAAGTCTTTCCTCGTATTCATCCGTATCAAATCCATAAACCGCAGCTGCTTCAAATAGAAACTTCATTTTAATAGATAATAGCAGTGGGAAGTCTGCTAGGCCAAGGAGTATACCTCCCGCTCCCGTTCCTGCCCCTTCTACCACAGCTGTTTTCCTAAACGTAGTGAGCTTTTCCTTTAAAAGTTCATCTTGCTCCTGAAGGCTACGTTTTATTGGTAGTCTTTTTTTCATCTTTATATTCGACCCAACAAGCGTTGCCTTCACCATATTTTTAATGCTTTCCGTCATCACTTTATGTACCTTTTCAGGGATGAGCCCGTTAATCTTAGTTTGTACATTTTTAGACGTACGACCTATTAACCCAGTTCGTTTCGTCATTTTCCTTTTCCAAAGAAAAAGTTCCTCTTCTACTTTCCATCTATATGCATCCATCTTTTTTTACCCCTTATCTATTACTATTATCGTCCATTATATCTTATTACAGCTACATTCGAATGAGCCTTGAGATCGGCTATATCTCCGCCTAAAGATGTAGTAAAAAACCAGGCGAAAAGATGCCCGGTCCTAAAGTTCAAAACCTGTTTCTATCTTTTTCGAAGGACTTTGGACAGACGTTTTGCTATATGATTACCGAGTGAACTTTTAGTGGGGCTGGTTTGTTGTGACGGAAATCAGCCGTTGTATTCATTTTTTTAAATTGCCGCAACCTCCGTGTTCACAGCACATTTTTATATACTTTCTTTTAAAAAAACATGATACCTTTTGTCTATCAGGTACCATGCTCTAATTTTCTAAGTTATTATCTTTTTCTCTGTTTAGTAAAGTTATTTTTCTCTAGCTTGATATATGCTGCTGTTACGCTCTCAAACTCTTCTTCGCTCTCCATCATAACAAAATCATTATCATTCTCTACACGGAAGAAGAAAATACCTATTTCATCTTCTGAATCTTCTTGTATATCTTCTATAAAGCTAACTGCTACGTATTCTGTGTCATCTACACTTAAATAACCTAAAACCTTTAGTTCCTGCTCTTGATCATTTTCATCTAAGACTTTAAACGTACCGCCAACTTCCAGTTTACCTTCATTTTGTAACATTCCATTTACCTCCTACAAAACCTTTTCTACTTGCGAAATAAAAAAAGAGGAAATAATCCTCTCTTATTTAATATTCCTATTCTTCGTCTTCTGCTTCTTCAGCCTCAAGAAAGGCTGCGGATACTTTTTCAAATTCTTCATCCGTTTCAATTTCTGCTAAGTCTTCTCCTTCAACCACTTGGAAAAAGAATACGTCCATATCTTCGTCTGTTTCTTCTTGCGTATCCTCTGCAAATGCAACAGCTGCATACTCTTTATCTTCAATTGTTAATAGCCCGATTACTTCAATTTCTTGCTCACGATCATCTTCATCTAATACTGTTAGGATTTCTCCAACTTCGATGCTACCCATTTTTTCTTCCATTCAAAATTCCTCCTATTATTGTAGCGTTATTCTTTCTAACCATTCACTTACCCGAAACAGCTTGCATTTACACAAAATCTATTTGATTTGTTTACCCATTTAGTATTTCACGTACCTATGGTTTTATTCGTGACTCCATGCATATTCAAATCATCTCACATTCGCTAGCCTTTAGCAAAATCCTATTTCTTTTCGAATTATATGCTAATGACATACGATATAATTCTGCCAGAACAATACCTTCTTTTAGATAGGATCATTCTGTATGACTTTTGTGTTTATTGAAAATTTGAAAAAGTTGTCTCTTATACTTCGGATTCTTCATCTTTTTATTAATTCTCCCAGTATGAACGTTTTCTTTAGCTCTAATATCATTAAACTTGAATGATAACAAGCTAACTTGGAAATAATTAAATAAACATTTAGGAAGAGGAGTTTTGATGAAAACAGCAGATCTTCATCTAAAAGAATTTATTAAATCCTATGAATTTCTACCATCATCACTTGAAGAGAAAACAAAAATATTGAAAAAAATCTATAAAAATTGTGATGATATAGTTTTTCATCCTTTTTTCTCTAAACAATCTGCTTATCTTCTTATTTTTGTAAGTGGATTATGTGACGAAGAAAAGATACATGAACATATTGTTAGACCAATACAACATACAAGCATAGTGTCACCAGAATTACCGTTGATTATATCTCATGTAACAAATATAACAAATACAAAGATTCTGTCTAATACACTTGAAATTATTGACGAGATTGCAGATGGAAATGCCATTCTCTTTAATGATATAGAAAATAAGGCAGTTTCCTATCGTATTACGAGTTATGAAAAAAGATCAATAGAAGAGCCCCAAGCAGAATCTGTTATTATTGGGTCAAGAGAAGGATTTATCGAGTCTGTCAGTACAAACTTGTCTCTTGTTAGAAGAAAAATAAAAACTCCTTCTTTAAAAATGAGTTCTATGGTAATCGGAACATATTCTCATACTTCTATTTATATATCTTATATCGAAGGTATCGCCAGTTTACAAATTGTAGAGGATGTAAAAGAAAAGTTAAAGAAGCTTAATGTTGATGCCGTTCTTTCTAATGCTTCTATTGAAGAAGCATTAGAAGATAATTGGTCTTCTCCATTTCCACAAGTTCAATACAGCGAACGGCCGGAAGTGGTAGCCGCTGCCCTTTTAGAGGGAAGGGTAGCTATTTTTATCGATGGTGTTCCATTTGTTTTAATGGTCCCAGTCACTCTCTTTACCCTTTTGCAAACCCCTGAAGATTACACAGAAAGGTTCATAAACGGAACACTTAGTAGGTGGCTTAGATACTTTTTTCTAATGGTTGCACTACTGGCACCATCAGCTTATATAGCTATTTTGACTTTTCATCAAGAAATGATTCCTACTACACTTTTACTACGCATAGCGCAGAGTAGAGAGGAAATCCCTTTTCCTGCATTTTTAGAAGCTTTAATCATGCAAGTGATATTTGAAGTACTTCGAGAGGCTGGAATACGTTTACCAAAACAAATGGGTTCCACGGTAAGTATAGTAGGCACTTTGGTCATTGGACAAGCAGCGATACAAGCAGGACTAGTTTCAGCGCCGATGGTTATGATTGTTGCTATCACTGGTATTTCTTCATTTTTGTTACCTCAGTATACACTAAGTATTGTACTTAGATGGATTCCGTTTCCGGTAATGTTTCTTTCTGGAATGTTGGGGCTAGTGGGGCTAATGCTAGGAGTTTTAATAATTGCTAGCCATCTTTGTTCACTAAAATCATTCGGTCTTTCTTATTTAGCACCCTTGGCTCCAAATGATTCTTCTTTGTTAAAGGATGTATTAATAAGAGTACCTCTTAAATTTATGAAAAAAAGACCGAGTATCTATTCATCCATTAATCCTAATCGACGAAATGAAGGGAAATAAATGCGCAGAAAACATCTTAATTCTTTAAAAATATATATTACTCTTATATTAACTTCAATTATTCTCTCCGGTTGTTGGGACGTTATGGAAGTCAACGATTTAGCAATAGTAATTGCTACAGGTATTGATCAAATAGAGGATGAACAAATAGAAGTAACTTTTTTATTATATGTACCTAATCCTTCAGGGGCTGCGAGTGGAGAAGTAAGTGGCTCTAGTAAAAACTCATATTCAATTTCAATGACTGGAGATACATTTTCAGATGCTGTTATGAAGCTTGAATCAGAAGTACCTAGAGAAATCTTTTGGGGTCACTCAAATATTTTTATCTTTGGAAGTGAGCTTGCAAAAAAAGAACTTGGTAAGCAGATAGATTTTCTTGTTAGAACAGCGGAACCAAGAGAACAATCTCAAATTTATATTAGCCAAGACAAAGCTAAAATAGAAGTAAATAAGTTTGTAAGTATAAACACCGCCGAATTGTTTAGTAAACTTCCGAAGTCTCGTTATTTAAAATCGATTACATTAAAAGACATAGAGGAAATGCTTGTAAATAATTCTCAAGCTGGCCTCGTTCCTATTAGTGATACTAACAGTATTAAAACTTCAGCAGATACAATTGACTCTTTTGCGGTCAAAGGGTCCGCTATAATCTACCAAGGAAAAATGATTTCAAGTATCTCCGGGGAAAAAGATATTGGCAGTCAATGGCTATTATTTCCGAGGACAAATACTCCCATTAACATTAATCCGGATGGGAAAAATGGTAAAGTGTCTGCAGAAACGATTAAAAAATCTACTAAAGTAACCCCATTATTAGAAGATAAAACATGGAGTATAAAAATTAAAGTAAAGACAGATTTATTGATTCTACAAAATTCCACTTCTCTTGACATATATAATCCTACTGTGATGAATCAATTGAAGAAAGAGTTTTCTAAGAAAATAAAAGCCGATATAGAAGAATTCATAAATCATATACAAAAAGATTTAAAAGCTGATGTCATTCAATTTTATGAAGCATTTCATCGAAGCTATCCTAAAGAAACTGATGATGTAAAAGAAAACTGGGAAGAACAATTTGAAAATATAAAGGTTTCCATCCAAGTGGAAGTAAAAATTAAAAATCCAGGAGTTACAAACCTAAATATCGAGAATAAGTAGAGCAGGTGTTATTGCTTTGAATGATAATGTATTGACATACAAACAATTATTTTGGTTATTTTTAAGTATGCAGGTAATTATGAATATGCTGCTTACACCCTCAGGTTCAATAATGATAGCCCAACAAGATGCTTGGTTGTCCGCTTTAATAGCAATATTAATTTCCTTACTTACTTTGTGGACTTCTATTAAAGTGTGCACTAGATATCCAAGTATGGATTTTCATGTAATTATTGAAACTATTGCTGGGAAATGGATCGGTAGAATATTATCCATATTTTTATTAATTTCTTTTACTATTGTATTAGCAGTAATGCTTAGACAATACGGGGAATTTGTATCGGGCACAGTTTTACCAAAGACTCCTATTAGTGTAATAATATTTTGTATCTTAGTCACTGCCATATATCCAACCTTTCATGGATTAGGTGTTATAGGTCGTCTAGCAGAGATTTTTGGACCCATTCTTTTGTTGGGAATTATATCTCCTATACTTCTCGGCATAGTAAATATGGATGTAAAACATCTACTACCCTTTTGGTATGACAGTGGTATTTTAGCTATTATAACCGGTTCCTTAGGACCTGCTGCTTTTTTAACAGATTGTGTATTAATATTATGGATTTTTAATCTTAGTGAATTTCATCCAAATAAAATAAAGTATTTGGTGTGGGGTATTATTACAAGTGGTTTACTATATTTATTATCTGTTACATCGATTATCGCTACGTTCGGAGTTAAGATCGCTTCTACTCATCTATATCCATTTCTAATTTTAGAAAGATACATTTCAATCTTCGGGATGATCGAAAATTTAGATGCAATTGTGATAACGGTTTGGATATTAAGTATCTTCTTGAAAATTTGTTTATATTTATTTGTAACTAGTTACGGTTTTTCAATGTATACAGCAAAAAAAAATAGACAAAAAATGGTGTTTTATATAGCTGGTATAGCATTTCTTCTATCCCTACTACCAAGGAATGTTGTTGATATATCTATCGAGTTTCCCCAAGTAGTTGGAATACCATTTATTTTACCTTTTTGGGTAGTTCTCCCCTTATTTCTCAGCCTAACAATTTTTATAAAAGATAAAATAAATAAGACCCAATAAATACTTTGTTATTTTAACAGGGTTTACTCCAACCTTTACATTGTCCATGCAATTAAGTAGGATACTGAAGATACTATACTACTACATTGTCCCCAATATTATCATCTGGATCAATAACTGTAGCTATTCCGCCTGTCCAAACATTGGAACTAAATTCTCTTATCTTGTTTTTGCATCTTGTAAAATCCAATCTACTGCAGTTATTAAATCTGGAAAAACAGCATCCGCAATAGGGTCGCTTTTGCCTAAGAAAACTCCCTTTGTACCTGCTTTCTTCCCTGCAATAATATCTGTGTCAGTATCACCTACCATATAGGATTTGGATAAGTCGATATTATACTTTTTACCAAGATCTACGATTAATTTGTTGTGTGGCTTGCGACATGCACAACCAGATTTCGGCTTATGAGGACAATAGACTGCTTCATGAATGGTGGCACCTTCTTTTTTTAATTGTTCAATCATATATTCATGAATTTTTTGCAGTTGAGATTCCTTCATAAATCCCAATCCTACTCCTCCTTGGTTGGTTACGACAAATATATAATCGAAGAAGGCATTCAATTTCTTAATAGCTTCGGGGACACCTTGTAAAAAGTAAAGTTCCTCTGGCTTGTTCACAAATTTAACCCGTTCTGATAACACCTCATTAATAACACCATCGCGGTCTAAGAATACTGCATTCTTCATGTAAGACAACACCTTTGCTTAAGATTCGTTTACTCCTTAGTTGTTCCCCAAAATTAACAACTTATTTTGTTTTTTCACTTTTAGAGCCAAGATAAATCATCGTAATGGATGTCCCTGCTATACAATAGTCTACAAAATCTAACTTCCTATAAATATGAACTGCACTTGTGTTCTTAGGGTCCACACTTAAAGATAATGATTTATAACCATCCTCCTTAGCCTGCTGAATGATCTTTTTCATAAGCAATGTCCCTATTCCTAATCCTCTGGCTTCTTTAGTAACTGCTATTCCTAATTCAGGAGTTCTATTATTTACAAAGCCATATCCCTTATTTGATTCATCAAACAATCTATACCAAACTGCTCCTACAGCCTGGTTATTCTTATCTATCGCTATTAATGCTGTATCCCCTTCTTTTCCCCAGTCTTTATAATACTTTTTAATAGAAGGGGAATTTAATAGCTCCTCTTTATTCTTTATATTCTCTGGAATATAAATAGATTCATATAACATATCCTTCAGAAATTCCAGTTCCTTTTTCTCTAAATTTCTAATAATTACCAAAGTATTTTCACCTCATATATCAGCCTATTGCTTACTTCTACAAATCTCCAACTATCCCTGCAAGTTCTTATTCCATTTCTACAACAAATGTATAAGATACTTCCCCATTTGACCATTCTGCAAGCACTTCGTATACATACTTTCCAGCACTTTCTGGTGCTTCCATTTGGTTATTATTTACTGAAACCTCTTTTTGTCTTCCTTTTTCATCCCAAAGATACACAGTTATTGTTGGTTTATCTTCTATATTAATATGAATGGGCTCTCTCTGACTGATTGGAATTGCCTCAAAGTTTTCCGCAATTTGATAGGGTGAAGCTGCATCGGTTACTATAACTTGTGTCTCCATTCCTTGTTTTCTTTCCCATCTGTAATTCCCAGTTGCTATATCATATTGTTGCCCATTAACTTCTATAGTTCCTTTCATTGTAGGCGGAAAATTATTTTCGTTTTCTGTTTTACTTGACTCAGACGAACAGGCTGTCATTGCTAGCGATAGCCCTAACAAAATAACTGCTAAAATTCTTTTCATAAGATAGCCCCCTTTATAAAAGTTAGACTATTAATATCAAATAATGTTACATCTATTTAACAAAAAAGCTGAAAACCAACATTCGCTGATTTTCAACTCCATTTTTACTTCATATATTTTTCTACTAATTCATAACTGCGTTCTTTCGTCAGCTGTGCCAGTGTAGCTACGTATATAGTAGACTCCATCGTTCCACCCTTAAAAACATAAGACTCCTCTTTTGCCTTTTGATCTCTTTGCTTAATCCAATTCCGCTGTTCCTCTTGCAGACTACTCATTTCATCTGCAGATAACTGTTTTTTCAATACACCATAGATTTCATTTAGAGCATTATCCCATTTTTTTAGAATTTCAGACTTCGCTTCGTGCATCTCGGATTGTGTACCACTATTGTATTGATCGTTCAAATCACCTAGGCTATTTTCAATGTCATTTAGCTGCTTTAAATATTTCTCTTTTGTGCTATGGAGATTTACAGTTTCTGTTTTTTCTTTAGTTACAGGTTTTTCCTCTACTATATCATTGCTTTTATCTTCTTTAACAATTGTAGTTTCTTCTAACTCATTTTCTTCAGCCTCTTCATTTGGCTTTTCTGTTACCGTTTCGCTTCCTAGCTGATCCGTTTCTGGAGCCTGTTCTGTCTCCTCATTATTGCACCCAATCAATAAAACCATTGGTATTAAAACAAATAGTAAATTCTTCATTTTCTCCTCCTGATGTATGTTCTTTAAAGTAGTTATCTATTAGACGTTCTACGAGGTTAAAAGTTTGGAAATTTATCTATCTTTTTCCGCTATTTTCTTTAGTTCCATCGATCGGGAAATAATGAACTTTTTCATATATCTTTCTAAAAATAATTTATCTGCCAGTTTTCCCAGAATGCCAAAAGGAGACTTATAGTCAAATGTATCAATCATTAATGTGCCTTCTGGTACTTCTAGAAAATCATGTGTGTGCATAAACGAATGAAAAGCGCCTTTTACCATAGTATCTTTAAATTGATTTGGCCTTTCCATCCAGATTATTTTAGCAGTAAGCCTCTGCCTAATACGGAAATGTGTAGCTTCCCAAGTAACTATGTCTCCTTCCTCTAATAAACCTTCCGTTACGCCTCCTACTGCTTTTTCGTTTGTATGAGAGGTTGTTTTTGTATGTACTTCCACGTTCCTTGCCAAGTCAAAGCATATTTCTTTAGGAGCATTTATGATTTGTTTATACACAATTTTAGGCAAGTACTCACCCCCTATTTTTTAAAGCCAATTATGTTCCTTAGCAGATTCTTCCGCTAACTTTATGAGATTAGTTCTTTTTGGGTTACTTGGTTCGATCTTTTCGATTAATTGTAATGCTGTTTCAAAGTTAAATGATACATAGCCCGTTTTTTCAAAATCATAGGAATATGGCTTTATCTCTATTATTTTGGCTAAAAACCATATCGTATAAGAATCTGTAGAATCCCAATACCATAAAGCAAAAGGAACTTTCTCTTCCCCCAATATAATTCCTACTTCTTCCATCGCCTCACGTTCTAGCGCCTGGTCAATGTCTTCATTTGCCTCTATCCTTCCTCCTATTGTAGTTAATAGTTGCTCATCTCTATCCCACGCCATAAGAATATTGCCATTTTCCGTAAATGGAACACAATGTACTCCTGCAATTTTTTTATCAGTTGGCATAGCATCTATTTTAGTTAGCAATTCCATTCCCACTCTCTATCCTTTAGTCCATAAGTAATCTACCATTGAAAATAACGATCCTATAACAATTATAAGAATCCCAAAACTGCTTCCCGCATCGCCAGGTTTCAATACGAACGCAATTCCAAATAAAATCATCGCAATACCTATACCTATAACTCTCGTATAAATTCTACCTTTTGCTATTCCTCGATTACTAAGTACTATAGCTCCAAGTACACATAACGCTACTCCATATATAGTTAACAGAATATTCCCTACTTTTCCGAACTGATTAATTGTTATACTAATAAATAGTGCTCCAAATAATATGGATATTATTGCAATAAAAGTTTTCATACGCCCTCCATATTCCTTATTTCCCTAGCGAGAAACCTTCTAACAATCGTCCTCCAAAAGGCTCCATCACTATCCCAACTAAATGAATTACCTCTCTTTTATCGCCAGTTTTGTAATACGTATCAAATGCTTCAACAAATTGATTGGTAAACCCTTCGTCAAAAGCCTTTAAAGAGCGGACAATCCATTTAGAAGTACCTATCCAATGACAATTGGTTCTTAAAACAAATTCACTTAATAGTTCTGCTAAAGTGTTTGCGATGAATATTTCTTCAGCTCTATTTGAACAACCTACAAAATCATCTAGTGTATCTGTAAGAAAATACCGTTTTATTTGTACAGTTTCTTCGGACCATTTTTCTGGTCCTTCATTTAACAGTTCCGAAGCTTCTTTTTTTATAGCTTCTATTACTCCATCGTCACTTAAAATAATTCCCTCCGACACCATTCTAGGCATCGATGGTTGGGCACGTTCTCGATCAGTCTCAAAAAATGGCTTATAGGAGCTTGCATTATGTACAAACACTTCAATTGGCCAATCAAATTCTATAAACGACTCTCGATACGAAGAAGGAACTGTTTCATCAAAAATAATAATATCTAAGTCAGATGTATCCGTTCCCTCTCCCCGAACGACGCTCCCTGCTAACAAAGCACCATTACAACTCGGAAAATATTTTTGTATAAATTTTTGGGCTGCCTCCATAGGATTATCTTTGTTCATATCTATCATCCCCTCTCTTATTAATTTCTGTAGTAATGAGGAAATACCTTCATTTTATGAAAGGATAAAAAAACCTTTTCAGTTCTGGACAATAACCAATCTTTTAGCTTTTAGTCTCGTAAATTATCATTTTAAAGTATCATCTAGTCTTTTTATCCCTTCAATTCTATTTTAAAAGACCTATATATTTTTTTTAAATCCATTCCCTTTCACCTGTTTTTTTAAAATTCAAACAAAAACTTAGGATTACATTTTCATATCTCTTCTCGTTTTAATACAATTAGTAAATATAGGATATTTCAAATGATTAAGTTTTAACATCCACGTTAGGAGGATTTTCATATGCGTAAGAATTATAAATTTTTGGCATTTGGTTTAGGCATAACAGTTTTGTTAGGAGGATGTAACATGGAGAAAGATACTACTAAAAACACTGACGTAGAAACTTCAGTTAAAGCTAATCAAAAAGATGGAGTTACGTTAAACACAGAAAATTTAGTAAGTGTACAAGAATATACCGGGGAAGGTTATGCATTAAGGAATGGTGAAAAAACAGATAAAATTGCAGAAGATAACCGGGAAGATATCGAGGTTGCTGTGAAAAAGTTCTTTATTGAAAAGTACAAAACAGAAGTACTTGTACACAATCTAGTAGGAAATACGGATGGTGTTTCGGTATTTGTGGAATCAGTAAGGGAACCTCATTTTCACGCTGTCGCGATTGTCCCGATTGATGTAGATAATAAAACAATTGAAACAGACAAAGTGTTTACCCAAGCCGGTCAAGTAGAAGATGCGCTAGCCAGCGGGTTATACGCAATGGCATATGAAGAAGAAATAGAAAGTTTAAATAACTTTATAGAGCAAATATCAAAAGATTATTCTTTAGTAGGAAAAAATGAAGAAGCTGTTCAAAATGTAGGCGGAACAGGGTTTTTAACTCCTTATTATTTCATAAGTTCTATAGGTGAGACCTTCGATAAGATTAACTCTATGTACTTAGAGGATCAAAATATAGATAAAACAGAGATCAGAAGTATTTTGGATGAAAGTAAATTCAATCCGGATGATGTGAATATCGTTTTTAACGTTTTTATGAAAAACGGCAGTACAGAGCCAGATGAAAAAGCTTACGATGAAATTTCCAAAATGATTGAGACAGCTGAAGGATTTCCTAGAGGTTCTTACTCTCTCCTAATGCATGATAACTTAATCAACAGTAAATATGGAAGCGGCTCAAAAGGAAACACTATAGATAAACACTCCATAAACGAAATTATGAAGGAATAGGAGTTGAATACCTATGACAACATTAAATAACTTAACCAGTCCTGATACTAACGACAAGGATTTAGTTGAACTGGCAGGCTATCATGCTTACCAACACTATGAAGAAAAGAAAAGAATTGAAGTTAATGGAAAACATTTTGATGTGATTAATGTTGTGAATGACTCTAAATATGGACTTGATGCTATAACAGTTAAAAATGTGGACTCTAAGGAGCTGACTGTTGTTTTCGTAGGTAGCGAACAATTGGATAAAGATTGGATCGATACGAATACTAAGCTTATTGGTAAAGTTCAACCACCTCAGATTGAAGAGGCTAAAGCATATTTCCAGCAAATGAATAATAAATACGGAGAAATTTCGTCTGTCTCTGGAAATTCACTTGCTGGTGCATTAACAAACGCAGTTGCGATTGAGAATCCTGGGGTAAAAGCAGTGACGCTTAATCCTGCTATTCTTCCTCTTGGTATGGTCGATTCTAGCAAAGAATATCCCAATATTACAAATTACTATAGTAAATATGATTTCCTCACAGGAACAGAGGAATCTCTTAGTTTAGGTGATCGGATTCCTGGAAACAAATATGGGATAAATAATGGCGTTCCTCTCTTTTCAATGCTTGGTTCAAATCACACTGGCTATGTAGAAGCGGATGAGAATGGCGAGTTCAAAATTGAAGTAGGGGTAAAAGGTCAACCCGGGCATGGATTTATCTATATTGGTGCAGATGATCATATTGTTACGAGCCTTTGGACTGGTTCCCCTTTATATGGTGGTCAAACAGAAAAAATTGTTTTAAACAAAGAAAATTTGCTACTGCTATCAAACGGGATTCAAGATCAGGTAAAAGGCAGAATTACCAACGTTCAAAACTACCTAAACAATTCCGTAGATATTGTATTAGATGAAAGTATGCATTTTGCTACTCGTGTAACAGTCTTACAGCAAACCTTTCAAATGATGTTTGATGAAACTGCGGGAGAACCTTTATTCAACGGGATATCCAACACGGGTACGCTTATCAAAGGGTGTATTGACCATTTAATTGCTCTACTTGACGCTGCTGAAGCGAAATGCAGAATTCTAAATTCTATACTGAACTCTAAGCCTGCAGAAATTATAGAATTTATCGCTTCCATAAATATTGATGTAGAAAGTCTCTTTGCTCCTGCAAGAGAATATTTAAATCAGTTAAAAGATGATGTGGATAACTTAGTGAATGGTGCGCAAAACATTATCCAAACTTACATACCCGAACTTTTTAAAGGTGGCAAGGATATGTTCGTAGATGCAGTAGTCGGTGAATTAAATGCGCATTATTCAATCGTTCACAAAAACAAAGAGGCGGTTTATAACCAATTAACAAACTATGAAACACAGGTCAAAGATATAGCTACGTCCATGTTTAACAAGGACCAAAATCTGGGAAGCTCTATCCAATCTGGGACCTCACTTGCAGACGGTGTAGATGCTATACAAAAGACGGAGATCATGCATATTGATAATTCTCCATATCTAACAATAGGGATGAAAATAAAAGAACTTCAAGTTAATCTAGCCCACCAACAATTTACTTCATTAGTCACTACTATATTATATCCAATTGTTGACAGTATTTATCGGTTGGCTCTGCTAATTGAATCAGCAGTAATCGCGATTACTATTTCCGTTAAAGCTGCTTTAAATGTAGGACTCTATGGTAATCCAGTTGGTTTATTAATCAGTTTATTTACAGATTATGAACAAAAGATAAAAGCAGCAGTTAATAATGCATTAGTGCCTTTAGAGGAGATTAAAACAATAGCAGAAACTGTGCGTCTTGGAGCTGGTAGTATGTCAGCCAATCTTCCTGAAATGCTTCAGAACTTTAAGCCTTATATTGATACAGCCATTTTCGAGCCTGGTAAGTTTGATGATGTTCGACTCTATAACATTTCAACCTTAGCTATTCTAGACGAAATGGAACTGCTATTTAATGATATTATCTTTCAATTATCCGATGAAAAAGCAAATGCTATTGAAGCAACACTAGAAGTATCCAAGAATGTATTGAGCAATCTACAAATATTAAAGGAACAAGTTAATCGAGGTACACTTTAGATAAAGTGACACTAACCATAAAACCTATTTCTATCGTTTTTGATAGGCTTTGGACAGACTTGTTTGCTATATTACCTTTTTATTTTCTTTGAGGCAGGTCGTGACTGACGTCACGACCTGCCTCCCTTTTCTCGGTAATTTTATGGCGTTTGTCTATCCGTCGCCTTCTACAACTTTTAGAAACAGGTTAGTATTTTTTTGGATAACTAGAGAAAAGATACTTTCTTATTAATAGAATAAGCGCTCATACTACATTCATTCTATTACCTCAGCAATTTGTTTGTTAAATCTTATTGTTGAACTCTACACTCTATATTGATTGTAGTGAAAGGTGGCGACTCCAACAGGAGGAGTGAGACAGAGAAACCATCACAACGAACGCGTAGCGGCGGTGATGGCTTCTCGCTCCCCCTGTGGAACGCGTCCACCTGAAACGGAAATCGCTAGTATTATTCCTTCTTTAAAGTACTATGATTCCAGTTTTCATAGGACGCTTTTATATACTTTCATAAGAAAAAGGTGAGCTCTTAATGATCTCACCTTTCATGTCATTTACTAATTATTTTTTCTTTTGTTAGATGGGTTTTTATTAATTTCATTCGTTATCTTATTTTTGGAAATCTCCACAAACTCTTCTGAAAATTCCTCGTCCGGATTATTCGTAGGATTCTTGTACAATTCATAACTATTGTGCGTTCTTACATTTACCGTCTTATTGTTATTTTTACTCATGAATATTCACCTCCTAGAGTCTAATTTGCTCTAGCTAGAGGGATTTATGCTTATTGTGTAAGTGTATATTCAGGATTAATTACTCTCCTGCTAATCATCCGTTCTCTTTTTTATTTCCTTAGCTATTTTTCTTAAAGCTTTTTTGGACCCTCTTTCCATGTCATGCGTGAATTTCCTTTCTGCATAGCTTATAAATAATGTTGATAGATCGTATCCTTCTGGGTATAAGTCGGCTGCTTTTCCCTCCAACACGATTCTTTTCACATTTTGCTTTATTACTTCGTTTTTATAGAAAACAGACACATTATTCTGTTGATCCTTTTTCTCATACACGATACCAAAATCGTCATGTTCAAGTAACTTTACTCTGTCTCCTCTTTCGAAGTTGTACGTTTCTTCATTTGGCGCCATTATAGTAGTTGGTTTTTTTATTTTATTTTCTCTCACCCGTTCTAAATCATACGTTTTGTTTTCCATATAATTTTGCGCTTTTTTGAGAACTTTTTCTTGTATATTCATTTTTTTAGAAATCCATAGAGCATTACTTTCCCCTGATTTACCAATGAGAAGCTTATACATCGGCTCTAATGCTTCACTGTCAAACTGCATCGCCGCATTCATAAAGTCACTATGGATTTCTGAGTAACGCTTTATCTCTCCATAGTGAGTCGTTGCGACGGTAATACAGCCCATTTGATAAAATTCTTCCAGGATTGCAATAGCTAGTGCTGCCCCTTCATTTGGTTCGGTTCCACTTCCTATTTCATCAAAAAGAAGCAATGTATTATTCGTCGATGCACTCATAATTTCCGAAATATTTTTCATATGCGACGAAAAAGTGCTAAGGGAATTTTCAATGCTTTGATTGTCTCCGATATCGACAAATAGGTTATCAAACACCGATATTTCCGTCTCAACATCAGCGGCTATATGAAATCCCGACATGACAGCAAGAGTTAAAATACCAATTGTCTTCAGCACAACCGTTTTTCCTCCTGCATTTGGTCCAGTTATTATCAAGCTGCGATAGTCCTTTCCAATTTCAAAATCTAGAGGTACGATGTTGCCAGGTAAAAGTGGATGCTTACAATTTTTTAAATGGATATATCCATAATTGTTTAACTTCGGTTCAATGCCATCGATGCTTTTACTAAATTTTGCTTTTGCAAAAATCATGTCATACTGAGCAATCAATTCAATATTAATATGAATTTGTCTAACTTCCTCTTGAATCATTCCTGAAATAGTCGCTAAAATTTGATACTCTTCTATCGATTCCTCCGATTTAAGAATTGCAAGCTCTCCGTTAAGTTTAGTGATCGTTACTGGTTCGATAAACACTGTAGATCCTTTAGAAGATGACTCAATTATCGTACCCTGCACTTGGTTTTTATAGGAAGCTTTAATCGGGATAGTAAATCTATCATCTTTTTTACTAATAAAAAATTCCTGTATATATTCTTTGTTGGCACTACTTTTGAGAAATTTATTCAGCCTCTCCTCTATCTTTTCTTCGGTTTTTGCTATTTGATTTCTTATACGCTTTAACTCTCTGCTCGCTTCAGAATCCACCATATTCCCTCTAATAGAAGCATTAATCGTTTCCTCAATAGTCGTAAACTCCATCATGGAATAAGCATAAGAGTGAAGAATAGGCGCAAAAAATTCTTTTCCTAACATAAATTTCTTAATCACCCTACACCCTCTTAAGAAATCTGATATTGCTACTAATTCAGACGGTCCTAAAATAATCCCTTTCTCAAGTTTCTCCATGAGGTGACTAATATTGGAGATACCCTTTAACGGAAGATGATTTTCTGCATCTAATAACTTTCTTGCCTCGGTTGTCTCGTTAAGTCTATTTTTCACCACTTTACTGTTTGGACTTGGGAAAAGATTATCCAATAATTCCTTTCCTAAGCTGCTAACGCAGTAGGATTTCACCATTTCTTTAAGTTCGTTATATTGTAATTTTTCATATGTCATCTTATTCATTTTCTTACCTCCACTTAAAATAATAAAAAAATGCCCGCAAAAAATCCTCCTACCACTCCATTTCAAAAAATGGATAGAAAGCTCCTGCGGGCATCTGCCAAGTATATTAGACAAAGCATACAAATCGTTCACAAAAAGAGGCCAAGAAAAATGAGCGCAGCAGGACAAATCCCACCACGCTCTTCGTTCTAACATACATCATGTTAAACGAACAAGGGATGCGGAAGCAGTCTTCAGGTAGGTATCCACATTGAAAAACAATGTAGAACAAGGCGTACTAAACAAGCTGGTTTATCACCAGGTTTTTAAACACCTTATTAAACTAATGAAAATTAGCTCATACCTACTTCAGACATACTTCACCACACCTTTTATTAGAATATTTACACTATAGCATCATTTAAAATGAGAGTCAATCAGTTATTGTGCTTGAAAACGTTGTGTGCGTGGAACTCGTACCCCGATCTTTTATTCTTTACCTTTTCCATAAACCTCTTCTGCTGCATGAAACCCATCCTCAATAACGGTGCTTTCTAGATTGTCTGTATTTACGGCAATTGGAGGTAGCAACACCGATGGCACTTCCTTCTTACCATTATTGACTTGTTGGTTGGCTGTTACGGTTTCCCCCTTTGCCATAGCGACTGCTATTTCAGCTACCTTTTGGGTAAGCATATGAATAGGCTTATAGACAGTCATTGTTTGTGTTCCTGCTACAATTCGTTGGACACCCGCTAGGTCGGCGTCTTGTCCTGCTACTGGTATCTGACTAGCTAAGCCATGGTCTTCCAGTGCTTGAATGGCACCACCTGCTGTGGCATCATTCGCGGCAATTACTGCGTCAATCTCTCCATTCGTGGTACGAATAGCTTGCTCCATATTGGTCTGTGCATTTACAGGAGTCCAATCTTTCGTCCACTGGTCATAGACAACATGGATATCTCCTCGCTCAATATACGGTTGTAACACCTTGAATACGCCCTCTTTCAATAGATGGGCGTTGTTGTCTGTAATGGCTCCTCCTATAAAGACATAGTTCCCCTTTGGGACAAGTGCTGTCATAGCCTCTGCCTGCATTTTGCCAACTTGCTCATTATCAAAGGATACGTACATATCCAGCTCTGCATTTTTGACGAGACGATCATAGGCAATTACTTGAATTCCTGCTAGATGTGCTTTATGGACAATTGCCGCTGTAGCCGCAGCATTATGAGGAACGATTACCAAAAGATCAATGCCGCTTTGGATGAGTGTCTCTGCTTGCGATATTTGTAACGCATCGTCCCCATTTGCAGCAACAATTTCTACCTCTGCTCCAAGGTCTTCTATAGCTTCTTTAAACAAATCACGGTCTTTTAACCACCGTTCTTCTAGTAATGTATCCATCGAAAAACCAATCCTTACTGGGGCATCGTCTTTCATGACTGGGCTAACTTCGGGTTCAAGCGTTTTAGGTATAGAGGTATCCGTACAGCCAAAAAGAAGCATAATTACTCCTAAAAGGCTTACAGAAAATATTTTATTTTTCATCTGACTCCCCCTCTACACTTCAGCTTTTTTGCTCCATAATGTTTTTCTATATTCCTTCGGAGACACCCCACACATTTTCTTAAATACCTTACTAAAATAATTTGGTTCATGGTAGCCAATCTCAAAGGTAATTTCCTTTAAGCTTTTTTCTGAGTCATTCAATAATTTCTTTGCTTTATCTATACGACACTCCGTTAGATAATCTATATAGTTAACCCCCAGCTTTTCTTTGAACATTTTACTAATATAAATCGGGCTTAATTTCACTCGATGTGCTAGCGTATCTAGAGAAATATCTTCATGCGAATGTTCTAGAATATACTGTTGGATTTGGTGGATTTTATCTGCTTCTATTTGATCATAATGTGCATTATATTCAAAATTCAACTGTTCCAACAATAATAATGTCTCTGTCCGTAGCTGTCGATAATCATTTGCTTGGAAGGAGAAAAATAATGTACTTGCTTTCATTCCCATTTCATCCATCACACGATTTGTCACCCAAAGTAGCTCCAGTATTCGCTGCTGCGTATAGATTAATGAATTCCCAACATTTTCGTACTGCTGAATTATATCCAACAAATTGGTACGAATAGCCATCCAGTCTCCAAGTCGAATATGGTCAAAGAAATCTTTCTGTTGTTGCTTAATAATCTGATTATCTGTTTCTAAAGTAAGCGCTGGAACATCCACATAAAACCGGTATTTAACCGCTAGAGTTGTATCCATAGTTGCAATAAGTGCCTCTTGGTAAGACTGTCGAATGTCATCCAGTGTTTGACACACCTGACCGATTCCCAAAAACCAATCTTTTCCGTGCCGTTCCTTATCTAAAGACAAAATGGCTTTAGCTAAAGCTATCGCTTGGGAACGAAAGCTCCTCTTGGAATCTCGGAAAATAATTAGAGGGAGCTGCCTCCCGCTTAAAGCTCCTACCCAAGCGTCCCCAGTTTCCCGAACCCTTTTTTTTATTGGCAAATAATAATTGAGTGCTCCTTCTGGTAATACAACTACTACAACAAACTTTTCAAGTGTAGAGCGAGTATCAAGCATTTCTACGAGCATATCAATATGAACCTCATGTACGTGGTCAAATAATAATTGGGTGACAATATCTGTTTCCACCAAGGTAAATGCCTGCTCCCACTTCTCGATTTGCCTATTGGTATTACTAGTTGCCATCTGCTCCTTCTGACACTCATCCAGTACTTTTCCAACAGTTAAAACTATTTCGCTAGCTTTACTTGGCTTCAATACGTAATCCTTCACACCAAGCTTGATAGCCTGTCTTGCATAATCAAACATATCAAAAGCAGTTACCATCACAAATTTGATAGTAGGATGAGAAACCTGAATTGTTTCAATGGCTTCTAGCCCAGTCATGCCTGGCATCATGATGTCCATTAAAACCAAATCAGGCTGAAAACTGTCAGTTAGTTCGATTGCCACCTTTCCATTTTTAGCCTGTGCAATTAAAAGGTCTGGAAATGCCTTTTGTAGGATGGCTTCCATTCCTGCTCGCTCAATTGGTTCGTCATCCACGATTAAAAGTTTCATCACTTACCTCCTCCCTAGTTTCTGGGATTTGTATGATTACCTTTGTTCCAATGCCTTTTTTACTTTCAATGGATACTAAATTTTCCACACCGTAAAATAGATGGAGCCTTTTTACTACATTTTGAAAACCAATGCCAGTGGAATGCCCTTCATTTGCATCGATTTGTCCTTCAAGTAGCTGATCTATTTTTTCCTTCGATATTCCTTTTCCGCTATCCTCTATTTCAATAATAATCCATGAGCCATCTCTTAAAATTCTAAAAGAAATAGAACCACCATTCTCTTCTGGTTCGATCGCATGGATGACAGCGTTTTCAATAATAGGCTGAAGTGTAAGACCAGGGATATTGACATGCAAGCATGATTCATCGATAGTTGCCTGGAAATGTAATCGGTCCGTAAAACGTGCTTTTTGTATTTCCATATATTGATTGAGCACAAGTACTTCCTCATATAAAGTAACTGATCGATCTATTCGCTTTAGGTTATACCGCAATAACCCGGCTACACTAACTAACAGGTCGCTCGTTTCTTCTGCCCCGTCCAAATATGCCTTCTTGGACAAAGTATTCAATGTGTTAAATAGAAAATGAGGATTAATCTGACTCTGTAGACTTCTTAACTGACTCTCCTTCAGCAGCAACTTACTCTGCTGCAACTCATGCTCAAGCTGTGCCTTTTGCTGAATCTCCAATATCAAGTCATTAATATTAATACGCATTTCATCAAACGTTTGAGCTAAGAATGCAATTTCATCGTTAGATTCCACTATTATTTTTTGATTGAAACGTCCCCGTGCTAACTCATTTGCTGCCTTCGTTAGCTGATGAACAGGTTTTGTAATACTTAGCGAGAACCAATAGGTAGCCAAAAGTAATACAACTGTTACTAGTAGAAGTATCCAAATTCCTAGCTTTTTTAATTCCTCTGACTGATCGATGATTTCTCGGTAGAAAAGATTATAAGTCTTTAAATCCCGATCTAAAATAGTTAATGTCATTTCAGATATGTACAGTGAAATGCGATTCGCTTCATTGAATTCATTCGTAGAACCTTCTAACTCCTGCTCCTCTGAAAATAGTATAGAACGATTTGCCGTCTCCACTAAACTATCGATTAAATGTATATAATTCGTAACAGAAAATGCATTCTCTTCATTGCGAAGCTTTGCTACATCATGTTGAACTTCCTCTATAGTTTTAATGCTTTTTTTTATTTGTGTTTTATGCACTTCTGAAGGGTCCAGCAAGTAGTTATTTAAGTCGGTTATTATTTTTTGACTAGCAATAGTTACTTCATTCATGCGTAAATAGCGCTGTAGAATGGTATTCGTTTGTTCCTGGGTTTGCTGATTGTAATATGTTAGCATCATCCAAATAATTCCCATGGAGAGTAGCATAACGGAAACGAGCAGCCAAATCTTTCGTTGAATGGTTGTCATGGGGTATCACCATCCGGTACGAGCATATGTGTTTCCGTCAAATACCCATCGGAATCGAGCGGAACCGTCTTACCTGTAATCCATTCCATGAGCCACTTTACACTTTCCTTGCCCATTTCTTTAGGCTTTTGCTCTAAAATACCATCTAGCTTTCCCTGCTCTAAAAGGGTAGTCGATTCAACTCCATCATCAAACGTATAAATATGGTATGGCTCCACCTGTGTTCGTCTTCCTATTTCCTGAATCATAGGTCCTGCATATTTCGCATTGATCGCGATAAACGCAGTAGCTCTAGGTGCTTCGTTCATCAGTTGTTGGGTTGTCGAAATCACTCGTTCATTTGTATCCTCTGTTCCTCGAATGATTATGTTAATCTCTGGATATCCTTCGAGAGCATCCTGTATTCCTGCTAAACGTTCTTTTTGATAATATGCTTGCACTTCATCCCCAAGAATTATGACTTCCCCAGATGTTCCCATTTCTTTAATGAGCTGATGGGCAACCATCTTTCCTGCCCAGAACTGATCCGAACCGACGTATGTTTTACGCAAACTTTCTTCCACTGGAACGTCATTAGCAACTGTGATGACAGGAATTCCATAAAAGGCTGCTTTAATTTTTGACAGCTCTTTAAATTCCTCGGTATCTAGCCCCTGAACGATGATCCCATCCACTTTGGAATGAATGGCAATCTCCATCTTTTTTAAAAAATCGTCCTGGTCATTTCCATAGCTTCCCCACACTTCCAGCTCAACGTTTTCTTTCTTAGCCTGCTCCTTGGCCCCTTGTCCGACCTTATTCCAAAAGGGTGTATCTAACTCTTGCGTGATTAGTACGATACGAACAGAATCCTCCAACTTGGAAAGGGGTGCAGGTAATTCACTTGTGGATCGAAAAGCCTTTGTTGCAGATATAATCGTGAAATAACTGAAAACAATGATGAGTGCACCAAGTAGAAGAACAATTTTTTTCCGCATTTACCTTCCCCTTTCCATATACTTGTTTCTTCCATATTAACACCCGGAATTAAATTGACAATCCTATTTTTTCGGCATGTTTTAACGGTGAATATCCTCTTATTATTAGATGCCCTGTTTATTTTTGGTAAAAAATTGTCCATTCCGCAAGTATTTTCACCTGTGGCGCAAGTAAATAGAGGTTGTATGCATGTATGCTATACTAATGAGCAAGTAATCGCCCTATTATCTTTTTAGAAAAACATTATCATATGAATAACACGAGGCACCCCTATAACAGAAAGGGTGCCACAAATCATCACTTATTGTATTAAGCTCGTTGCTTACGTGTCATCACATCAAAGATTACCGCTCCAGCTAAAACGCCTCCACGAATCATGTACTGATACGAAATACCAACACCAAGTAAGTTCATCCCACTCGATAAGGAAGCCATAACAATGGCACCAATAATAGCACCTGTTACTTTACCGACACCACCAGCAGAAGATACCCCTCCAACATATGCTGCAGCGATTGCATCTAGCTCGAATAGTGTTCCTGCTGTAGTCGTTGCTGATTGAAGCCTAGAAGTAAATAGAATCCCAGATAATGCAGCGAGCATTCCCATCGACCCAAATACGATATATGTAATCTTTTGTACATTGATACCGCTTAAATGAGCAGCTTCTGGATTACTCCCGACTGCATAAATATGGCGACCAAGTACAGTTTTCGACGATAAGAAGTGATAGATAATTACTACTATAATCATAATGATTACTGTCCAAGACAAACCGTTATACCCTGCTAAAATCCATGTAATATATCCAATAATTGCGGATATTAATACAAGCTTTGCACTGAATAATCCACTAGACATAACCTCGAAACCATAGGTCATTTTGTTACGTCTATTTGAAATTTCATTGTAAACAAACAAAAGAATCCCTATTAAACCTACTAATAATGTTAAAAGATGTAAGCCATTTATTTGCATAATAGATGGGATAAATCCGTTCCCAATCGCATTAAACTGATCGTCTTTAATAATAATAGTTCCTGTCTTTTCCGTAACCTGAAGCAAAGCCCCACGGAAAATCAGCATTCCTGCAAGTGTTGCTACAAAGGATGGTATTCCAATTTTCGCTACTAATACACCATTAACCAATCCAATCAGTGCTCCAAGGATTAAAATAACTGGGATAGTAATCCATACTGATACTCCCATTTGTGTTAAAAATATCGCAGCAATGGCACCTAAAAATCCTGCTAAAAACCCAACTGACAAATCTATGTGACGAATGACAATCACTAGCGTCATCCCTACTGCCAATACAGCGATATAGCCAGCTGAATCCAATAAATTACTAATGTTTCGTGAAGACATAAATAATCCGTTCGTCATAATCGTAAACGTTAACATAATCACTATTAACGCAATATACATTCCATAATCTCGAATGTTGGCTTTGACGAGCGCTTTAGCTTCCTTAAAAAAGTTCATCGTTATCCCCCTTTTATTGCGTCGCAAGTTCCATTATCGTTTCTTGTGTCGCTTCTTCCATCGTTAGCTCGCCTTTAACGGAGCCTTCTGCCATGACATATATTCGATCACTCATCCCTAGTACTTCACCTAGTTCTGAGGAAATCATAATAATACTCATTCCTTCGCTGATCAGTTCGTTCATTATTGTATAAATCTCAAACTTCGCTCCTACATCGATTCCTCTTGTCGGTTCATCCAATATCAAAATCTTAGGTCCAGTAAACAACCATTTACCAAGTGATACTTTTTGTTGGTTTCCACCACTGAGTTTCCCAACAATCTGTTCAAGTGAGCTTGCTTTAATATAAAGCGAATCCTTATATTCAGTTCCTATCTTCACTTCTTCGTTTAAATTTAGTATTCCCTTTGTGGAGATTCCTTTTAGATGCGCTGCAGAAACATTACTCTTAATATCCTGTAATAGGAATAAGCCGTCTCCCTTACGATCCTCGGTCACATAGGCAATACCAGCTTTAATAGCTTCACTTGTATGCTTTAGTTCTTTTGTTTCCCCAAACATTTTCATGTTGCCCTGTAGCTTATAGTTTTTAGGGTTACCAAAAATGCTGAGTGCAAGTTCTGTACGACCTGATCCCATAAGTCCTGCAATTCCAATGATCTCGCCTTTTTTCACCTCAAGCTGAACGTTTTTTACGACATTCCGACCGAGTTGGGAATCATAAGCAGTCCAATCAGATAATTCTAGAATCGTTTCACCGATTTTCTTGTCCAGACGCTTTGGATAAATATCTTCTATGTCGCGGCCTACCATATTTTTTATAATGACATTTTCAGATACTTCACCGCTACTCGCGTCTAGAGTACAAATCGTCTGTCCATCACGTAATACTGTTACTTTATCTGCAATGGAGATGACTTCCTTTAGCTTATGAGAAATCATAATGCAGCTAATTCCTTGGTTTTTCAGTTCCTTTAAAAGTACCAATAAATTTTCACTGTCATCCTCATTAAGTGCGGCAGTTGGTTCATCTAATATAAGCAAGTTAACATCCTTACTTAGAGCTTTGGCAATTTCAACTAGCTGTTGTTTCCCTACACCTAATTCCTTGATCAATGTTTCTGGAGTCACTTTTAACTTTACTTTTTCCAACAAACCGGTTGCTTGAACTATCGTTTTGTTCCAATCTACGAAGGGACCTTTTTTAAGTTCGTTTCCAGCAAATATATTTTCATACACAGTCAAATCTGGAAATAGTGCTAGCTCTTGATAAATAATTCCAATACCAACTTTGACACTATCTGTTATTTCATTGAACTGTTGAACTTTTCCTTCAAATACAATATCCCCATCGTAAGTTCCATATGGGTACACTCCACTCAGCACTTTCATCAGAGTCGATTTTCCTGCACCGTTTTCTCCAACCAAACAATGAATCTCACCTTTTCTCACTTTGAAATTCACATTTGAGAGGGCCTTGACTCCTGGGAATTCTTTAGAAATTTTATTCATCTCTAAAATATAATCACTCATACTATTGCCTCCCCTTACTAAAACAAATAAAAATGGAGAAATAGTGATAGATGAATCTATCACTATTCTTCCTTTTCAGATGTTTACTCTAAACCAGTGAATTCGCTTGCCTCGTAATACTCAGAGTCGATAAGCTCTGCTTTAACATTTTCTTTATCAACTACGATTACATCTGTTTGTTTTGCTTTTACTTCAACTGACCCATTGTCGTAAGAACCTGTTGTTTCTGGTGTATTACCATCTAACACTTCTACTGCCATACCCATAGCATCTTTTACTAATGTACGAACATCCTTGAAAACAGTCATCGATTGTTGTTCATCTATAATATATTGAATCGATGCTTTTTCTGCATCTTGCCCAGTTACAAAGTATTTAGTAATTGCGCTGTCAGAAGCAAATACATCTGCGATAGAACGCGCAGTTCCATCATTTGGTGCAAGAATTGAAACATTTCCTTTTAAATCGTCACTAGCTGCAGTTAAATGTGTCTGTGCTTTATTTTTAGCATCATTGGCATCCCAGTTCGTTGTAATCTGACCGATGATTTTACCTAATTGGTCACGCGATAGATCCGCTGAATCCTTTAAAGCTTCTGCTTCACTTGAGTTTGCAATTTTGAAAGTTCCATCAGCAATTTTCGGTTGAAGCACTTTCCATGCGCCCTCGAAGAACAAGAATGCATTGTTATCAGACGCCGCACCCGCATACAAATAAAGTGGAACGTCTGAACCATCTGCATTATCTACTAAATACTGAGCTTGTGCAGCCCCAACTGCTAAGCTATCAAAAGTTACATAGTAATCTACCGCGTCAGTATCCGTGATTAAACGGTCATATGCTATAACTGTTACATCCTCTTTTTTCGCTGCTTCTACCGCTGCAGCTGCTGCCGCTCCATCATGAGGAGTGATGATTAATACTTTTATCCCTTTATTTAATAATGCTTCTACATTTTCTTTTTCTTTCGCTGAAGATCCTTGGCTGAACAGGATTTCCGTAGAATAATCCGAATCTGCTAAAGCATCTTTAAAGCGTTGTTCATCTTGAACCCAACGCGGCTCATCCTTTGTTGGCAAGACGATACCAACATCTACCGAACTGCCTCCGCCATTGTTACATCCCGCGGCTACTAATGCGAAAACCATTAAAATAACTAAAAAAGTTAACCCCTTGAACTTCTTCATTCTTTTATCCCTCTCCCTTTTTCTAAAAAGTAATTACTCTTTAATTATAAATTCCGAATACTTTTGTGAAAGCGCTATCAACTGTATTCTTTTATCATTACCTATACTTTTTTAGCTTTTGGAATGATGAAGAGGGTTTTGGGCTAGAATTCAAGGTGGATTGCGTATTATATATGTCAATAAAAAAGAAACCTTAAGCATCAAATGCTACTGGCTTCTTTGAAAGTTCTATTTTACTATGTAATCAGGTCCTGGTGAGCTTGCAATTCTAAGCACAAGTCTTCCCCTGTTTAATAATATGAACCTAAGTATTCCGTTTCTAGTTCTGTTTCCACTAAGTGATTATCGTATGAAATCTTATATGCTTTTGCGGCTGGTCTTGAACTAACTATTTTATTTATTTTCTGATCAATATAGTGAATGGCAACACCGTCATCAGTTGCGATTCCTGGTTTAATACTATTAGTAGCGATTAGATTCTGATAAGCAGGTCTCCTATCAGATTCTCCATCATAATGAGGACAGTTACTTCCCCTTAATAAGCCTAGACACGAAATTGGTTCAAGGCTATCCCCATAAGAATCAGTAACTCCTTCTTCAAACCAACAAATAGAGCCTGCACTAATTCCAGCCAATACCACGCCTTGCTCCCATGCTTTTTTTAGCATAGTATCAATTCCCCATGCCTTCCATAACACTAATAAGTTTTTCGTATTTCCGCCACCAACATAAATAATATCTTTATCTAATAGGAAGCTTTCTAAATCTCTAGCTGGTGGTTTAAACAATGAAAGATGAGAAGGCACACAATCTTGTTTATCAAAAAAGTCATAATATCTGGAGATATACCCCTCTGAATCTCCACTTGCCGTAGGGATAAAACAGACTTTTGGTGTGGCTTTACTAGCCGACTGCAGAATATATAAATCCAACAAAGGGTTATCTGGTTCCATAGAGAATCCCCCACCACCGAGTGCAATTATTTGTCTCATAATTTTACCTCCATTTAAAAGTCATTTACTATAAAGATTTACTAGCTGCTTACCGTCTGTTGGACCAACAATTGTATTTAGTGCCCGGATTCGTGAACAAGAGCTATAAAAGGAAAAATTAATAAAGTTATTACGATGAAGTTAATTAAGAAATCCATCTTTCCACCCTTTTTTTTACATCTACAAAATAACTAAAGAGTAGTTCCAATTATTTTATAAGTAATAAGAAATCGAACAAGAAAATCCCAGATCCTTAAAGTTCAAAACCTGTTTCTATCGTTTTCGAAGGGCTTCGGACAGACCTTTTGCTATATGATTACCGAGTGAAATTTTAGGGATGCTAGTTGGTTGTGACGGACGTCACAACCAACTAGCATCTCTTTTGTTCGGTAATCTTATGGCGTTAGTCTGTCCCGCGCCCTTTTATAACTCTTAGAAACAGGTAAGTGCATTTTTGGATAACTAGAGAAAAGCTACTTTCCTATTCATAGAGAAAGCTCTCGAAAATGCAATTTCGTTCGCTATTTCGCTTCTTTATAAGGTAAACACTTACTATTTCTCTATACTTCCACTTGTATAATAGAAATTCTACTTCCTTCATCTCTTATCAAATAATAGCATTTCTAATTTATAAGCGATTACAAATGATTTTGTCCCTATTTAAAATTTGACCAATCTTATCATCTAAGCGATAAGCTATGCTAATTCTTCTAGTTGGGTACTACACACTGAATTGATTGTAGTAAAAGGTGGCGACTCTAGCAGGATGAGTGAGACAGATAAGCCATCTTAGGCGAACGCGCAAGCGGCGGTGATGGATTATCGCTCACCCTGCGGAGGCCAACAGGATGTTGGTCACGAAGGCGTTGCGATCGCGAGGTGCGCTCTTAGCCTTTGTTTCTTTGCCTGAAACGGAAATCAGCTGTTTTAATCCTTCTTTAAAGTCCAATGAGCCCAGTGTTCACAGGACATTTTTATATAATTAACCTGTAAAAAAGTTGATGATCAAATAATAATCATCAACTCTTCAATTCTATATTAATTTTCTGTTTTTTCGAATTGTTATCTGGATATCTTTAGCCATTTCGCCAATCATCTTCCCAAAGTTCCTGTTTTGCATTCCCTATATTCTTCTCTTTATCTTGTACAAATTGTTCAAATGATTCCATCAAGCGTTCAAGTAAAATATTTTCTTCCTCGTAAGTGTCTATTGGTTTCACGTCTACTGATGAAACATTCGATGGAACTCCAGTAAGCTTATAAACACTCACATCTAAGGCTCGTGCAATCGGTCTATTATACCGTTCATCTGGGACGTATTCCTTTCGTTCCCAGTTAGAAATGGTGCTGACTGTAACCTTTAACTCTAAAGCTAGTTCTTCCTGTGACATGTTCTGTTCTTTTCGTACTGTACGCAATACCTCTCCCTTGATTTGCAAAGTATAGTCCCCTTTCTTACCATTATTTAATAAGCAATCTACTAATATTTACCCCACTTCATAAATATTATGTAAATTATCAGATAATGACTAGAATGTACCTATACTAAGAGAATAGTTATTTCGACCGACTAAATAAGTTTATAATTGGAATCGTATATTTGTAATTCTATTAAGCATCTATCTTTCTTCCAATATAAAGTAAGTGTGAGGAGATTCCTAAAACATTAGGATCACTAGCTTTTTCAGTTAGTAATTTTATGACTTTTGCAAACTCATTTTCTCCTTTATCTCTCCAGTAACTCCAATCATCACTGCTCAGGAGGGCACCTATATTGGAACCTATTAATGCTAGACTTTCAAATCCCTGTGACTCCATGAATGGTTTTATTTCTTCTATATTAAAGTAATAAGCACCTGTAAATCGCCCTTCATCTCCATGATTAAAGCATCCTGTTCGAGCAAATTGCTCAATGTTATCCATTTCGTTATTTGGCTTCCAATTTTCAGGATGTAAAAGAGAAGTTAAGATATGTCTAATTCTCGGCATAAATGCCACAAAAACAATACCATCCTTTTTCGTAACTCGATATAACTCTTCTACTGCTTTAATCCGATCTGATTCTTCCTGTAAGTGATACAAAGGGCCAAGCATTAATGAAGCATCAAACTGCTCATCCTTCAGTAAAGTAAGATCTCTTGCATCAGCCGCATGGAAACCATTAAAGTTTTGTTCTATCTTAAGTTCATGCGCTTTGGTTTTCGCAAGTTCAACTAGCTTTGGGGTTAAATCAGTGAGCGTAACCTTATACCCCTCATTAGCAAGTTGCATAGAATATTTCCCTGGTCCTGCACCATTATCTAGAATATTCCCATTCAGAGGAAGATACTTTTTTATATAATGCCAATTCACTTTAAACTCGATAGGCTCTCTATCCAGTCGCCCCCATTCATCAAACTTGTTGTAGTATTTAATAATGTTATTCATCTACGCACCTACATTCTTTTCATTTAATTAGTAGTTCAACATAAAGATAGAAAGTTCCTTCTATAAAAAACTATCTCTTGTACTTTTTCCCTTTTCGGAGATCTTACAAGGTTATATACTATTTCAATGTAAAAAAGAGACCTCTCATTTATCATTTAGTATGAGGAGAAATCTCTAAATTGAATTTAACCAACTTGCCCCTATAAGTTTCATTGATGTTGCTTCATGTGCCGCAATTATTCGTACGGGGATATCTTTTCCTCGTAGCTAATTATAGAACGGTAGTATTTAGTCAGGATTTCTTTTAACTCATTTTAATAAAATTTAGAACCCATTTTCCACTAACCATTTCATAATACTTTCTTCTCTTTGCTTAATATCGTCTTGCTGCTCATCGTATTTTAGCATTTTCTTCTGTGCAACAAGATTTCCATCTACCATAAATAGTATTCTTTCAGTTTTTGCTGCCACCTTCACATCATGTGTAACGAGCATGACAGTTGTCCCTTCCTTGTTAATCTCTGCCAGTATAGACATTATCTCTCTTGTCGATTTGGAATCTAATGCTCCGGTCGGTTCGTCTCCAAAAATAATATCTGGATTATTTATCAATGATCTGCAGATAGCTACTCTCTGTAACTGACCACCAGAGCCTTGGATGATAGTACGATCTGCAAGCTTGTCAATTCCTGTCATCTTCATCAGATTTTTTGCTTTTTGATACACTGCATTTTTATCCACATCCTTTGGTACAAGAGCGGGAAACATAACATTGTCAATCAATGAAAGATTTTTTAATAGATGAATATCCTGAAAGATAAATCCCATGTGATCCAGTCTAACCTTTGCAAGTTCTTCTTCTTTTAGTGTGCTGATTTCACGGTCTTTAAATTTCACACTGCCGGAAGTAACTCTATCCATTCCGCTTATATTATACAAAAGCGTTGATTTTCCACTACCAGATGGCCCCATAACTGACACGAATTCACCTTCTTCTATATCCAGGTTTACATACTTCAATATATGAAGCTCATTATCTTTTCCTAATTCTACTTTTTTGTTCATACTTCTTGCTTCTATTATATTGCTCATCTATATCCCTCCATGTCTTTTCAGCACTTCTAACTTCTTAAAACGACAGATAAATCATCTTTTACGGCTACCCTACAGGACACAAATATTGTAAAGCCAACTACTACAATCAGCGCTAGCGGACATAGCAGCCAAGTCTGCCATACAACATGAACAAATTCAATTTTTGCAGCTCCCATAAAGGACATAGCCATACTAACAAGAAACTCCCCTAAATAATTCGAAAACAGCACGCCAAGTATGATTCCTAATATCAGGACCATCAAAGTTCCTGCCATATATTGATGACTAATATTTTTTGAAGTTAGACCCGTACTTCGCATGATTGCAATCTGAGACATATCCTTGGATAATAACATTCGAAGGAATAATGCCGTAATTAATACAGCTATAATAATCGCGATGGCGAATCCGCCTATCACTACGGTACCCATCTGCTCTATGATATTTCCAAGTGTCTGATGCGTATATTCTTTGATATTATTGACCTGAGCTGTGCTATAAGCATTCTGGTAGTAGTCCATTTTCACCCGATTTTCAGCACCATCAGCCAAATCCAAACTCACAATATACCAAAGAACGGCCTCTTCATTTACTCCAAGACTCGTATGGGCCTTTGCTGTTTTTCCACCATTTGTAATATCCTGATAAATACCCGTAACCGTTAAAGTCTGTTCTTCCTCGCCAATCTTGACTGTTATATCATCTCCTACTTTCTTGTTTAATCCGTCTTTTGCGGCATTGGCAAAGGAAAGTGAGATCTCTGCTTTACCCTCCGGTGCTCTTCCTTCCAGATAATTTAATGGAAATACGGAAAAATCTCCAGTTTCAATATTATTGTAGTCCCAAGAACCTTCCCTATTTTTAACCTGGTAGGAACTTGTGATATAAGCAGCATACTTTTCTATATCCGAATCATTTTTCAGCTCTTCCTGCAGCTTTTTAAAATCTTCTGTAATACGATCAGTCCTTCTAAGATCTATTCGCATATCGGATTTCCCTATTCCCATGTAAGTGGAAAATTCCGGTGAATTCATCGTGTTATAGATATTTACAGGAAGTATGGCAATAAACGTACATACGATAAAAATAACAAACAGCAGCCTGTATAGTTTGAATCGTTTCCATACATCCCTTAGTCCCATATAAATATTAGTGCTGAAAATTTTGTTTTTCAGCAGCGGAAAACTGTACTTTCGATTCTTTCCATGTTCCATAGAATCTTTCCGCAATGCTTCCACCGCAGAAATCTTATCAATTCGTTTCAGTACTTGTTTGCTGTACATCACAATCATGAAATATACAAATAAAGGTGCTATAAGAGTTAGTACATATTTCAAGTTTCCAGATAAATCCGAAGAGATATAAAGTCTCATATTACCGTTCAACAGATTTACCGCTACAAAGGAAAGTAAATAACCGATAATACCAGCAGCTATTGAGATAACTCTATATTTGTTAAGATAGACCTTTTTTATATCTCTTTTGGATATCCCAATTGCTTTCATAACACCAATTTCTTTAATATCCTCATCAAACGTTGCCAGAAATGTAAGTCTGATACAGAGTGTAGCAATCACAATAAGCAGAATACTAATAAATATAATAACAAGTGCAACTGCCAAATCTGACATGGCATTAAACATCGTAAATATCTTACCTTCCATTATAGGCCCGTTTGCCGGAAGACCTGCTTCGTTATAGGCAGTCTGAACAACCGCAGAATCCCCTTTTTCATTCAGCTTGAATTCGATTAGATATTCTAGTTCGCCTGCCTGCATTTTAAGCATTTCATTATAGTCATTTTGATTTATCACAAACCGTTTAGAGGAAGTAATGGAAGAGTTCATCTCAAAATCTCTTGCATAATCTGAAATGATAAGCTCTTTCTCATACCCGCCACTTTTCACCGTAATCGTATCACCTATTTTTAAATCACATCGTTCCATGAAATAGATGGGAACCGCAACGAAACCTTCCCTTACATCCAACTTTTCATTATCCAGGTCCAAAATAAAATCAATATTCTTATTCTGTATAACAAATGAAATATCCTGTATAGTTCCAGCCATCGTTTGATTTTGAGCAAAATGAATATCACTTCCATCTATATTTTGAAGAACCATCGTCTCCTGCATAAATATATGATCTCGGTATTCTTCTGTGAAATGGTCGATGTCTGCCTGGTCATATTCTCCGGCATGCATCACAGTAATGTCAGCTGGTACTGCACTCTCCTGAAAGTCTGACACCCCCTGAATCAGATTAGCAATATTATTAATGGCACTGGCCGCCATAATAACGGACATAGTGATAAACACAAATATGGACACAGTTAAAAACTTATTCTTAATGAAATCGTTTTTCACAATTCTTAAAAACAAAATTCCCGCTCCTTTCTCCTATAGAATTTTTCTGTTTTTTTATAAATACAATTTTTCTAACTTTCATAATAATCATACGATACTAAATTATGAAATTAACGCTCTAGAGCCTAATTATCCACTAAGGCGACAGCCCTATTTTAGTAAGTTGACTAGATGTAGAAATTATTGACATCCAAAAAAAAGAAGCCTTCCAGAGTTTTAAACTCATGAGAAGCTTCAGTTATATGATGATGAAAAATCTGCCCTAGTTCAACTTTTGGACAGGCAATTCTTTATTCTTTTATCTCGATTACACGAATCCTTTTGTAATCAGCTATCCAATTACTGTCTTTACAAGTTTTCTAAATTATTCTGAACCTTTGTTATTATGTAGTCTTTTTTATCTCCATCAATACCTTCAAACATTTGACTGCCGAACATTTCAATCAAATTCTTTAATCTATTTTCACCGTCTAATAGAGTTGGGCTATCTAAGTGCTGGGAAGTTCCTTCTATAAGTCTTCATATAAAGAAAGACCTCTCTCCAATTTAATAATGAAGAATTAGCTTTAATGGAGTTTCCAAGTATTATGTAAAAAAGCCCCCGATCAGTTCAGTAAATTGATTGGAGTCTTATTTTAGTTTTCGTCATTCCAAAAATCATCTTTAAAAAATGGCTCTAGCTTTGTTTCTCTAAAAAAATGTTTCATATGAGGTATGTTAATGTCCGCATTCGGCTGTAAAACTTCTTTCCTAAGTCGATTACACCAAATAGGGTCTAATTCTGGAAACCTTTCTTCAAACGATATTAGTTTCTCGTCCTCCAAATGAATAAAAAACCATACAATAAATGCATACATAATCGGAAAATCTCGTTGAATTTCCTGATGATATGTGACAAATGCTTTTATATAGTGATGAAATTCATGCCATTTTACATCTCCAAAACCACCGACAAACTTACGTTTATGCTGAGGGGTAAACGAAAAACTACTACCAGCATGCCAAGTACCAAGTTGCATCGTAAAAGCTGTAGTTGCACTTCTTCTTACTTCCATGTCCAGATCATTTAAATATAAATCATAGCGGTCATATGGAGGTACCATACCAGTATGAAAACCACCTACACCAACTCCAGTTAAAGCCGCTTTTACCTTTTCTATTATCGTCATAATTCACCTCTACCTTTGTTGGACATAATGCATTAGTTCTGTTCTGTACTTGGCAATTTCCTTACTCGGATTCGGATATAATTCAAGTAATAGCTGCATTAAATCAATCATGCCCTCCCTTGAATGCCCTAGCTTATAACGTACTACAGCAAGCATTGCACGAAATGCTTCCGAATCATGAAATTTCCCTATGCCATTATAGAGTATTTGTTCTGCCTCTTCATACCGATGAAGTGAAAAATAATTAAAACCAAGATCCATATAAGCTTTTTGCTTTAATTCCTTTGGTAACTCTAGTTCAATGGCTAACTCATAATACTTGATGGCCTTATTTGCATTGTCTAGAACACTATAATTCCATCCACATTCAAAATATATACGCCCATCTTTATCAGGGATACTTTCTAATATTTTTATAGACTCTTCAATCTTTCCGTCTCGTCGCATTTCTATAGCTTGTTGAAGTTGTTCCATAATTATTACCTCCCTCGCAATTACTACTTCATGTATCTGGAATAATTGTAACCGCTATTGTTCGCACAGGGGTATCTTTTTCATTTTGGTCCTTCGTAGAATGGTAGTATTTAGTTAAGATTTCTTTTAGCTCATTTTGAAAATTTAGGAAGTCTCCATCATTCATTTTTAATTCCACTAAAGAAAATGTCGCTCCATCAGGAGAATCGTTCGTTTCTTCTATTTTCTTTAAATAATTTTGATATTGAGTCATTAGTGATAATTGATAAAAGGATACAAAATCCAGTTTTTCTTGTTGTGACGCTTGATTCCATTCATCTTGGTCAAGTTTCAGCTTCTCTTCATTTAATACATAATATTTCTCAGATACCGACTTCACCTTTTTTTCCTTTATTACACGAATTATTTCGGAGTCCAATAACACTTGTATATGTCTGTAGAGTGTTGCTTGTGGCACATCTTTAATGATTTTGACCATTTCTAATGGTGTTAGTCCATCTTCTTTATTCCTTAATAATGCTTGAGAAATTTTCATTCGTACTGGATGCATTAGAACTTCAACTTTATTTAACATTCTATCCCCTCACTTAGTTATTCTTATTCTCATTATAAAGAATAAGAATAACTAGTGCAAAAAATAACTTATCATGTTATCATTATCAATAATGAAAATGAAATTATTGAAGGAGTTGGGATTATGCAATTACATTATGGAATAGATGATTTAAAGGACTTTGATTTAATGTCGTTTCTACCTATTGTACTTCCAGTTATTTTAGTAGGATTCATACTTGCAATGGTGGCATTAATAGATTTGTACAGAAATAAAAGCAGAAGGAATAATGTACTCATATGGACGCTAATAATAATTTTTGGCAATACAATTGGACCTATTCTGTATTTTGTTATAGGAAGAAAGGATAGTGAGCGATTTTGAAATTGGAAATCAGAAATGTAAAGAAAACTTTTAAAAACAAAACTGCAGTCGACAGCTTCTCGATGGAGCTACAATCAGGAGATTGTGTCGGACTAATCGGACCGAATGGAGCTGGGAAATCGACGCTCATTAAAATGATCGCAGATATTATTAATCCAGACACTGGTGAAATACTCTTAAACGGAAAAAAAATTTCTTCGATGAAAAAAGAAATTGGATACTTACCACAATATCCAAACTTCTTTCATTGGATGACAGCTAGAGAGACACTTATGTTCATGGGAAAACTTTCGGGACTAAGTAAAAATGTATTAACGAGCTCTATTCCAATCATTTTAAAAAAAGTTGGATTAAGCAAAGAGGAAGACACGAAAGTAGGTACATTTTCAGGAGGCATGAAACAACGACTTGGAATTGCTCAAACTTTACTACATAAGCCTTCCCTCATTATTATGGATGAGCCAGTTTCTGCCTTAGACCCTATTGGTCGAAGAGAAGTATTAAACCTTATTCAAGAAATAAAAAAGGAAACAACGATTCTACTATCAACACATATTTTAGGTGATGCACAAGAAATCTGTGAGAGATTTATAGTTATTAAAGATGGATTGAAAATTGAGGATACATCAATTACTGAACTACTTCAAAGAAATGGTGACAATAAATTAAATATAGAGATTACAGAGAAGGATCAAAAATGGATTGGCATTGTAGAAGAATTACCTTACGTGAAAGGCATAGAAGTAATTGGGAATAAGCTAAAGGTGAAAGTTGAAAACCTTGAAACTAACAAAAACTTATTACTAAGTCATGCACTGAAGCATAATGTAAATATCCTAAAGTTTGAAATCGGAAACGATACATTAGAAGAAATCTTTTTGAAATTGGTGGTGGAAAAATGAATAGCTTTATAGTCCTCGTAAACAAAGAATTTACCCAGATGATACGAGATTTTAAAATCATTTGGCTGCCGCTAGTATTTATCTTATTAGGCATTACACAACCTGTAATGACATATTACTTACCTACCATATTAGAAGCTTTAGGGAGCGGTCAAGGCATTACGATTGACCCTAGTATGACTGCTCAGCAAGGTGGAGAGATTTTAGCTGGAACGTTAGCTTCACAATTTGACCAACTAGGAATTATGATTATCGCAATCTCTTTGATGGGGATTATACAAACCGATAAAGCGAACGGAATGCTAGCCTTTATATTAACCAGACCTGTAGCGGTTCGTTCATACGTAGGAGGCAAAATTGCTTCTAACTATATTTTTACTGCATTTAGTATTACTGTTGGGTACCTTGCATCCTATCTATACGTGAATTTTCTATTCACAAATGTTGCTGTTTCCGATATGCTCATAGGCCTATTATTTTATCTTGTCTGGGTTCTTTTTATAGTCTCGTTTACAACTATGATTAGCACTCTTATAAATAGTCCCGGCCTTATCGCATTAATTTCCATTGCGTGTTTAATAGCTTGCAGAGTTATTGTGGGCTTAAGTTCAGTCATAGATTTAGTAAACCCTGCTAGTATGAGTATGTATGCTATGGAAGTACTCATAACAGGTTCTGTAAATTCAAACGCAATAGGCAATCTAGCGCTAACCTTTCTTTGTGTGATCTTGGCAGTATTTGTAACAAACTATTGGATTTCCAATAAAAAATTCAGTAACGAATGATAGGAGACTAAAATAGAAATGGTACGTCCATATCACCAATTTTGTGTTAGGTAGCGAGTTCCTATTAGCGTTAAATTGGACACCTTGATACAAGTATATTGAACAAGATTTTAAATTGAAGTATTTAATCATCTTTAAAACATACCGTATCTGTGTATTCTTTTGTATAATAAAGAGATAATGAGTTTAGCTATTATTTTTAAATAATAAAATACAAAACTATCTTTTTAAATACAGGGGGAAATAACCAATGACGATTCTACTGGTAGATGACAATACAGTCAATCTATTTGTAATAGAAAAAATATTAGATAGCGCTGGTTATAAAGATACTGTACCACTAACATCGGCTCAAATGTTATTTGATTATTTACAGCTGGACAACCCAAATCCAACCTTTAATTCGGTGGATTTAATCTTACTAGACATTATGATGCCCGAAATTGATGGCATTGAGGCTTGTAAACGCATCAAACAAAATGAGCGATTTAAGGATATCCAAATTATTTTTGTAACAGCACTAGAGGATAAAAACAAATTAGCTGAAGCTCTTGATATTGGTGGAATCGATTACATAACTAAGCCAATAAATAAAGTAGAGCTATTAGCACGAATTCGTGTAGCCCTTCGTTTAAAGGCAGAACTTGATTGGCATACACAGCATGAAAACAAAATTCAATACGAACTAGACTTAGCTACACATGTCCAAAGAAGTCTTTTAACTCCTCCCTTTAAAGAAGAAAAGATTCAAATAGAAGTATCATACCTCCCCTCCTTTAATCTTGCGGGGGACATGTACTATTGGCATAAAATAAGTGAACATCGATATGCAATCGTTTTGTTGGACATGATGGGACATGGTATTTCTGCTTCCCTAGTATGTATGTTTATATCCTCTGTATTAAGAGAATCTATTAAGCAATTAGTAGATCCCGAACTTGTTATAAAGGAGTTAAATCGCTATATGCTTGTTTTACATAACGAGAAGATTGGAATTCCTTATTATTTTACAGCCATATATATGGTAGTAGACACAGAACTGAAAACAATAGAGTACGTGAATGCTGGTCATCCACCGGGATTTGCACTTGTCGACGATAACAAAATGATTCCAATAGATAAAGGAAGCTGTGCCGTCGGATTCTTTGATGAGATAGAGGTAAAAAAAGAGGTCATTACGTACGAGAAAGATATACAAATTATATTGTATACAGATGGCGTTTTAGAAGCAATGGGACCATGTGAAATAGAATCAGAAAAGCAGCTTGAACATTTAGCTTCTAAAAAGTGGAACCAATCACAGTCACTGATTGATAACCTATTAACAAAAGATAAACAAACGGCTCAACCAGACGATATGTGTTTGTTAATGATTAAATCTAAGAAATAATATAAAACGCAAGAATGTTGAAAGAACAACATTCTTGCGCTTTTTATTTTATAATTTATTGGTAAATAGTTTCCTATGAGTAGAAGTTTCCTACTTCTTAAGCCCATTATCTAACCCTTTGATAAATACGTTCGTTGCCTGCTATTTCTTGATAATTTTCCATGGTTTGAGAGAATCGGAGCGTTTCTTTGTCCCCCAACCCGAGGAAGCCCTTAGGACTTAAACTCTCATAGAACAGATGTTGTACCTGCTCCTGAAGCTCTGAAGTAAAGTAAATAAGGACATTTCGGCATATAATAACATGAAACTCATTGAACGATTGATCTGTCACTAGGTTATGCTGTGCAAAGATAATGTTTTCTAGTATCGACGGGTGGAAATAAGCATATTGATGATCTGCTTTATAGTACTCAGAAAATGCGTAATTTCCCCCAGCAAGCATATAGTTTTTTGTATATGCTTGCATTTTCTGGATAGGAAAAGCTCCTTTGCTAGCCTTTTCTAATACTTGTTCATTCATATCTGTCGCATATATGACTGTTTTGTCCTTGAGTCCCTCTTCTTCTAACAAAATTGCCATGGAGTATACCTCTTCACCCGTCGCACATCCAGCATGCCAAATACGAATCTCTGGATACTCACGAAGAATAGGTACTACTTCTTTTCTAAAAGCTTTGAAGAAGCTGGGGTTACGAAACATTTCTGTTACGTTGATAGAAAAATCATTTAGCATTTGTTCTAAAAAATCCTCTTCATGTATCACCTTATCGAGTAAACCTGTGATCGTCTCAAGGCCATTAATATTCATGCGATTGTGAATACGACGAGAAATGGAAGATCGATTGTATTTCCGAAAATCGAATCCTGATAAGCGATAGATTGCTTCTAGCAAGAAATCGATTTCCATGCCTTCGTATTGTATATCTACGGCTTCAAGTTCCATATTTTCACATTGCTTGTCCATCTTATAACTCCCTTAAGATACTAACCATACTCGAAGTACAGAGAATAGTTGATCTAGATTTAGCGGTTTACTGATGTAGTCAGAAGCACCAGCTTCCAGACACTTATCTCGATCATTTTTCATTGCTTTGGCTGTTAAAGCTATAACAGGCAATTCTTTAAATTGTAGATCATTTCTAATTCTAGACATCGTTTCATATCCATCCATATTCGGCATCATGATGTCCATTAATACAATATCAATTTCGGCTTCACCCTGTAGTATATCCAAACATTCGATACCGTCTTTAGCTATAAGAGTATTCATACCCCTTCTTTCAAGGGCTGTTTTAAGAGCATATATATTACGGTAATCATCATCAACGATTAAGATGTTTTTGTCTTGGAAGACATTCGAATGATCATGCAAAGAAGCTAACATTTCATTTTTTTCTTTTATTTTGTGCTCTTGCATATCTAGACTAGCGAAGTCTGGCACAAAATCTGTGAGCGGCTCCAATGATACATGTGTGGCAGCTACTTCTGAATAACCTATATTTAGATGTTTATCTAAAATAAGGCCGTTTGGTAAACTGGGAACAATCAGTTTAAATATGCTACCTACACCCTCTTCACTTTGAAGAGTAATCCAGCCACCAAGGAGCTTAGCAAACTCTTTACAAATAGATAAACCAAGACCTGTTCCGCCATACTTACGAACAGTTGCGCCATCTGCTTGCTGGAATGTTTCAAAGATAAGCTCATGCTTGTCTATCGGAATACCGATGCCAGTGTCGGCTATCGATACTTCCAACCAATCTTTACTTATTGCTCTCATTTCCTCTGTTTGCAATTGGCTATCAATTTGTTTAATCGTTAAAGCAACGGAACCTTGTTTAGTGAATTTAAAAGCATTTGATAGAAGATTTTTTAAAATTTGCTGAAACCTTTTTTCATCTGTAAAGAAAAGGTCTTTTACATCCTCCGCTTTGAAAATATGAAATTCTAAATCTTTCTTCTGTGCAACAGGTGAGAATACATGCTCCATATGTACAGGTAATTCACTTAAATTCACTTCTTCAAATAGAACTTCGAATTTACCTGCCTCTACCTTAGAAAGATCTAATATATCATTTATTAATGAGAGTAAATCTTCCCCTGAAGAATGTATAACATTTGCAAACTCCGCATCCTCATCTGCTAAACGCCCTTGAGCGTTTTCTGCTAGCATTTCCGAAAGTATGAGGATACTGTTCAAAGGTGTTCGGAGTTCATGAGACATATTCGCAAGAAACTCTGATTTATAGTTTGAATGTAGTGTAAGTTGCTCTGCCTTTTCTTCTAATTCTTGTCTAATTTTCTCTAGCTCTTCGGTTTTTGTTTCCGCATCCTTTGTTTTTTCTTCTAATTGTTCATTAATTTGTGTTAATTCTTCCGTTTGCATTTGAAGCTCTTCGGATTGAGTTTGTAATTCTTCAGACTGTACTTGTAATTCCTCTGTCATTGCTCTGGATTCGTTTAATAGTCGAACAATTTCCATACGTCCCATTACACTATTAATGGACAATCCAAAGGTTTCCACAATTTGTTTTACTAAGTCCTGCTGTAGCTTACTATATTCATACATGGTAGCAAGTTCCATCACTGCAATGACGTCCTCTTCAAACAATATAGGAACAATAAATATACTACGAGGGGGTACCTCCCCTAAACCTGTAGATATATAGCGATAATCTTTTGGTATTTCATTAAATACAAAGCTATGTTTCTCTTGTGCACACTGTCCAATCAAGCCTTGCCCTAAACGAAAACTTTCTCTTCCTATTTCCTTCTGAGGAGGAGAAGTATCGGCAAAGGATGCTTTCTTGATGAAATAATTCTCGTGATCGTTTGTTTCTCTTACATAAAATGCACCAAATGAAGAGTTGGTCATTATAGCTATTTCAGACATAAATACTTTTGCAAGTGCGTCTATAGAAGCAACGCCCTGATATTTTGTCACAATTTCAGCTAGATTTGTTTGTAACCATTCTCGGTCATCCAAGTTATCCAATAGCTCATTTGTTGCATTTGCAAGCTCGTTTATTTCATCATTAGTGTTTACATTTATTCTTTCTTTGAGATCACCATTTTCAGAAGCAATTTTTTTTATGGTTTGCGCTACTTCATTAATTGTTCTCACAATCGATTTGGAAACCTGGTTTGATATTGTTATCGCAATTATAGAAACAGCAAGGAGTAGTCCAAATAATCCTACAGTTAATGTATTATTTTGCCTATCTAACTCCTCAGCTCTAACTTGTGCAATTTCTCTTTCAGATTCTCGAAAGTCATTAAACTGGATTCTTATAGACTGCATATATTCGCGACCACGATCATTTGCATAGAATTCTTGAATAGCAGCATCATTATTATCCCTTTTAAGTCTTATCGCATTTTCCCCAGCCTCAGCTATCCATAGGTCAATTGTTTCTCTTACCACTTGGAGTTTTTGTTGCTGATCTGGTTTGTCAGCCATTAACTGATACAGTTCCTCGAATTCAATCTGCCACTCACCCGCTGCTTTATAGTAAGGCTCTAAGTAGATTTCATTCCCTGTAATAATAAATCCTCGCTGACCTGCCTGCATGTCCATCACGAATTTTTCTACGTTATTTGTCAATGTTTCTACTTCGTTATTATATTGAAGGAGATAATTTCTTTCTTGCTGAAGTGAACGAATTTGATTGTTCAATATAATAACGGAAGCAAATAAACAAATAATAATAATGATGTATCCGATGGTAATCTTAGAACGTATACCAAACTTCCATTTATTCTCCATTTAAATCCTGCCTTTATTTTATATTTTCTATTTTAATACTATATTAAGTGGCAGTAGAATAACAGAGTTTCCTACGAACTGAAACATGTTATTTGGTAGATTTTATACGGAGCTGGTACAAGTAGTCTGCAATATAAAAAAAGATGTTCAAAAAGGTTCTCCTTTTTGAACATCTGCACCTTATTGCAATGGAATATTCAGTTCGATATTTTTTCCAATAGGATTGGAATAATAGTTGATATATATTTTTGCTTTGCCATCATACTCTTCAAATTGCGTCGTCTCAGTTACATACTGCTCATCTCGTGAAACATTGCCACCCATAACTCCTAACTTCGTACCATCTTCTTTTACAGCATCAGCTAGTATCAAAAACCTACCCTGTTCCCCTTTATTTATAGCAACTGATACATCTTGCTGCGCAACGGAGACATCCCAAGGGAAATAATCAGGCTTCGAAAGTACTTCTTTTGTGCCAAAATCCACTTCGATAAAATCCTCTCCCTTTGGAACGGCATGAACAGCTCCAATTATAACCTTGAGTGACTCTGGATCATCGAAATAATTACTTTGCAAATAGACCGTATATTTACCTTCACGAATATTACCGTGTGTTGTAATGCCTTGTCTAATGCTATCTCTTCTCTCACCGCTCTCCGTCACGACTGCAATATCATCGAGCGCTAATATTTGCATTGTATTCGCTTCGTCTATTTCAATATCGAGAGCCACTTTTAATGGAGATCGGCGGATTTGTGTAATCGTAAGATTCTGACCATCGACATCTACAATACGATTCGCAGCAATTATTTTTTCTTCTGCGATTTCATTTTGTAGTGTAAACGGTACCGTAATTTCAATTTTCCCCTTCACTTTATCATTAAAATGAAAAACAGCTTTAAAATCCTTTGATATATAAGAAATGGGCTCTGAAAAGTTATATTCTACTGTTGAAGAGATATGTGTTTGATCACTTACATTCTTGATAAATGTATTGTTACCTTGTACTTCATCGTCTCCTTGGAATAATTGAACTTCTTCCAAATTTAATTTGGAAATATCAAATGAGGCATCCGCGTCATAGAAAAGTACAAATCCCGAATAATCTGCAATCACGCCTTGCAATGTAAGTGATAAGCCACTTTCGGAACGCATCTCATTGATCTCCTCATAGTAATGATTATCTACAACATCTTGTATCCCTTTATCCATTCTAACCGCCGTAACAATTGCTTCAAAACCAGGTATTTTTTCAACATAACTAGCAATAGTAGGAGAAACGCGAATTGAATATAAAATACTTACGCAAAACAAAGCAACTATTGCAACCGAAACAATGCGCTTCTTTGTTCTTTCTTCTTGCTGAACTTTACGAAACGTTTCCATTCGAACATGTTGTAGTTTCTCCTTCGGGACGTCAATCTGTAATTTACTCATAGCCAGTCCTCCTTTTCTCCAGCGAAGTTTCTAAGCTTCTTTAGTATGTGATGAAGCTTAGACTTTACAGTGCCCTCAGGAATTCGATTTAGCTCCGCAATTTCTTTGTTTTTTAGTTGCTGAAAATATTTCATATAAACGAGTTGCTGCTCAGATAAGGATAAATGTTCCAATAACCTCTCCATATCTGAATAGATGACCCATTCAAACAGGTGATTTTCCTCAATTGGAACGGTTAGTTGTCGTTTTCGTAAATGATCTTTACAACAATTGATCAAGACACGCACGAGCCATGTTCTGGCGTATTCATGCTGCTTGACGGTATGCATTTTTTTAAGCGCCTTGTAAAAAAGCTCCTGCATAACGTCTAAAGCATCTTGCTCATTTTTCATATATGTAAAAGCAATGCGATATAAAATTTCTTCATCCTTTTCAATTAGTAAAAGTATCGCTTGTTGATCACCACGAATAGCACGCTGCACGATTTCAAAATCCATCCTTTCGCCTCCTTCCCCCATTAGACGCGACGATTCTTTGTTTCGTTCAAATATTTTAATTTTTTTGTAAACCATCTTATACTTTATTTAACTGAGTCAATTTCATATTACTTATTTTAACTAGAAAGAGGAATAATTTTATGTTTTATATCTTAACCGCGGTCATTACCTTGCTAACCCAACAATCGCAGATACAAATATTTGGGTAGCCGCTCAACAAAACAAGGCATAATTAAAAATCATTTTGCAATAGAAAAAGCTCACAATTCGTGGGCTTTTTCTATTGCAAACTTAATACCAAATTCAATTAATATCGTACCTGTTAGCCCTTCGTTGGATGCGAATATAATCGAAAATGTAAGTACATTGTTGGCAAACAAACTTACGGAAAAGAACTGGAATTTACTATTTTTCACTTGATTGTGTTAGCAAAATATTAGCATCCATTTAGGTAGTCTTTTTTACACTTTACTCAAAAAAAGGGGGGGATGAATATTCTTCTTTTTCATTCCCCCTCCTCTTTTTATTCAAAGCCATTAAACTCTTATACTACGTTCGATTATTCTAGAGAGTCCCTCTTATTTTAAGAAGTTCATAAAGTTAGCGAATGAAGCTACTAAATCTTGATAGTATCCTACTATTTTATCTTTTAAAGAGATTTGGTCGGATTCATTTTCTACCTCGTTTTGACTTATTTGTTCTGTTTCAGTAGCCAAACTTACTTCTTCATCAACTGTTTGTACTGGTTTTTCTAAATCTGACACTGAAATTGATCAAATCACCAAGAATGTCTATCTCCACATTAGAAAAGAAATGAAAAAAGAAGCTTCCCAAAAGTTTGCACAACTAATGGGTAGCCTCAATTCCTTGATTTTCCCGAATTTATTAATCATTGCTAGCTCGGTAAAGTTTCTCTTGGATTGAAAATGAAGGAAATCAATAAGTAATGTAAGGTTTTCAGGAGATGTAAGGGTTCCATTCTTCTGTTAATCAACCCATGGATAAAACAAAAATCTACTTCTCGATAAATTTTTCGCAATAAGTGATGTTAAGATGATGAGTTATTTATTATCAAAACGTCCTAAGTCGTAGTTCATAAAAATACTGCACAATTGGATGCTTTAACTTCATTTCCTCAGCCATTTTTAGAATTCGTTTTTTGCCAACCCGTCTGTCCACCAAAGCTAGAATATTTAATAGGATATCATTGCTCTTTAAGCTTTCCTCTACAGAAGAGGATAAGAACTTATTAGCTACAACGGTAAAATTTGATTTAGTTAATGATGACTGCGCTGAAAAAAGCTCCTTTGCATATTCTGATATTTTTTTACCCCTTGCAATTACTAGTAGCCGATCTTCCGGAACTTTCCCCTTGGTTTCTTTTCTTACCACTTCAATTTCCTCATCGTTGATAGGAATTTGGATACCTGAATCATTCTTAATTTCGAGCTCTGTCTGATACCATCTGATTAAGGTAGTTTTATCACTCATATTGAATACATTCTTTTTATCAACCGCAATATAACAAGTTCCTGCTTTATCAGGTAAATAACGGTAGCTGGTTGAACGGTATTCAACCCTTCCATATAATGCAGGACAGAGAAAACTCTCTAGATTTTGCTTCAATTTGCTCCAGGCCATATAATTCTCCTTAATTTTTATATTTAAGTATTTGTTAAGGCAGTTGTTCTATTATCCATAATACAATAACCACGACATCAATCACACTAAACACAAGGTTAAGTGTGACTTGAATTTCTCATGTATCGATAATAGTGAGCGAATAAAATAACCAGACTGATGAAACAATAATATAAGTTAAATGGACATTCGGCATAAAACAACAATATGATAAAAAGATATATCGAGCGTATCTCAACAATACTAATCATCCCTACCACAAAAAGGAGGCTAGGACAGAAGTAGAAATTTTATTGGATAAGGAGAAACCTTTACTAAATAATGGATATTTAATGAAATTGATTGGAATGGAGGGGCGACTCCTACGGGAATAGCGTGACGCCTGAGACTACAGGCGCAGGCCGCGCCCGTGGAAAGCGTCCCTGGAATGGAAATCAATTTTGTGCCCAGCAAAAAAACAGCATTTTTCTCACAGAGAAAAATGCTGTTTTGGGGTTCTGGCCCAGCCTCTTATTTTCATATTACTCGTTTCCGGTCACTCTTATTTTAAGAAGTTCATAAAGTTAGCGAATGAAGCTACTAGGTCTTGATAGTATCCAACTACTTTATCCTTTAAAGAGATTTGTTCTGATTCTTTTTCTACCTCATTTTGACTTACTTGTTCTGTTTCAGTTGCCAAACTTTCTTCTTCATTTACTGTTTGTACTGGTACCTCAAGATCCGATACTGTATCTTCTACTTTTTGTACTGGTTCCTCAAGATCTGATACTGTATTTCCTACTAATTCTACGATTTCCTCTGGTGTTTCTACATCAGAAGGTTGCTCTTCATTTTCTACGACCACTGGGCTTTCTAGATTAACGTTAATATCATTTGTTAAATCTGTATTTTCGTTATCAACAGAGATGTCTTGAGACGAGTCTGCTTCTAAAGTTGTTGTATCTTTTTCACCAGAATCAGCAGATACATCGGATACTACATCAATAGCTTCAACGTTTTCTGGTTCTTCACTTGTTTGAGCTAACTTTTGTTCAATAAGTGTTTGATAGTATCCTATAACACTTTGATAGCCATCACCGATAAATTGATAAGTTTCATCTACCCATGTACTAGAGTCATCTTCTTGATTTTGTGAACCATCTACTTGACCATCTTCAGTTGTTGGTACTTCTGGTTCTTCAGCTGTTCCTTCTTCTTCAACTGTTTCTGTTCCATCTTCTACTTGACCATCATCAGTTGTTGGGGTTTCTGGTTCTTCAATAACTTCTTCTTCTTCTTCAACTGTTTCTGTTCCATCTTCTACTTGGCTATCTTCAGTTGTTGGGGTTTCTGGTTCTTCAACAACTACGTCTTCTTCAACTGTTTCTGTTCCATCTTCTACTTGACCATCATCAGTTGTTGGGGTTTCTGGTTCTTCAACAACTACGTCTTCTTCAACTGTTTCTGTTCCATCTTCTACTTGACCATCTTCAGCTGTTGGTACTTCTGGTTCTTCAGCTGTTCCTTCTTCTTCAACTGTTTCTGTTCCATCTTCTACTTGGCCATCTTCAGCAGTTGGAGTCTCTGGTTCTTCAGCAACTACGTCTTCTTCAACTGTTTCTGTTCCATCTTCTACTTGGCTATCTTCAGTTGTTGGGGTTTCTGGTTCTTCAGTTGCTGCGTCTTCTTCAACTGCTGTATCGTCACTTATTTCACCTTCTTGTGGCACATTATTATTTATTTCATCTATATTATCTGGATCATCATTAGTTGTGTCAGAATTAGCTCGAGCTTGTTCGCTAACTAGTTTACCTTTTTCCGGAGATCCTGGTAGACTTTTTGCTAATGCAGATACTTCCTGACCATGATTATTCAATTGTTCAATAACTTCCGGGTTAACGCTCTTTGTATCAAGCTCTGCCGCAGAAATAGGTGCACCAGCCGCTAAAAAGGTTGCAGCTATCATTGATGTTGACATTACTAGTGGCGCTACTTTCTTCGATAATTTTTTATTTACTCTCTTAGAATCCATTTGTTTTTTATTCATTACTTGATCTCTCCTAATTCGTATTTTTTTCTACTGATAGGATGGATTTTTCATAAACTCCGTTACTTATCGTTTCATCTCCCAGTCCGAGTAAAAACATTACTCAAATTTTCCGGCAGCACCATCATCTGCCTACTTTAATATAACAAAGCTTTGTTACCAATTAGTGTTACTCTGATTAAAAAAAATGACGCTTCCATTACGTCTTTTTAGAATTTTGCAATATATGAAATAATATATATATCTTAAACAACTCTATTCTAAAAAAATAATTATGCTTTTATAATTGTTCTCACTGATATTTCAAGTGTTTTCCCACCCCGTATAATTTGAATAAAATTGTCCAATCTTACATTACAAATAAAACTAGAAAGTAAAAATTATCAAAACAATATAACAACTATTTAATTAACGTTTATATTCAATCAAGTGATAGCGTACCAGTAGTTTTCAAAAATATTGTCATTCTTTCCCTTTTGTACAATAAATAGAAAAAACAGACACATTATTTTGTGTGTCTGTTTCATTAACTAAATATCGTTATTATTCAGTTACATTTGTAGCTTTGGAATAAAGTTTGATTAAATTAACTTTATAAACCTGAATATGGATAACCAATTACTCATCATTGTTAAAATATTACTTCATATAATTTGAAACTAACTCATAGCATCTTTCTTCTGTAAGATTTGTTAGCACAGCCACATATTCTAAGTGTTCCTGTGTACCGCCTTTATATTTTAGTGATGCTTCCAGCGCACAATCATCTCTATATTTTATCCAATTTCGTTGTTCTTCTCTTAATTGGTTCATCTCTTTGTCCGACAGTTGCTCCTTTAGAACTCCATAAATTTCATTCAACAATTCATCCCAAATATCCCATCTATCGTTTTCCACTTTTTTCAAAGCGTATGTCGAAGAATCTGTTGCCACCAATTCTTCCGCTTCTTTTTTAGTATAATTTATTTTCTTGAGATACTCTTCCTGTAAACTTCCCTCAGTATTATTTGTAGGCGGTTTTTCTTCTTTTACAATTACATTGTTTGATGTATCCACATTTTCTTTTGAATCATTATTGTCTTTATTAATAGTGTCTGTATCATTGTTGTCGGTCTTAGCAGTATTTTCTGTTGAATCGTTATTTGTATTTTGAGTTAAGTTATTATTTTGTGACTTATTGTCTAACGTAGCACTAGACTCTTCAGACGAGTTTCCACATGCAGCCAATATAACTATTACTAATGTTAATAATACCTTTAAGGAATCCCCATTATTTCTCATTTTAAACACCTCTCTTCTATTGTAGTTTTGAAGACTCACCCGCTCTCCAATAATCCTTCTACTTTTATTTATGAAAATGTAAATTTTATGTAGTTTGTACTAACTCTGGATTTAATGAAATGAAAACTGGTGACTAAATTTATTAAATCCATCAATTATATTTACATTTGTTATAAAATGACTAATCTATTTTAATTCCAGTGATTCACGTAATTGTTGACTTACTTCCTCTATGCCTGACTCTTCAGGAATAAAATAAGAACTTCCATTTACATACTGATCTTGGCCACCAATTAGAATTGTTTTTATAGTAGATTTATTTATTTTAGAATACTGTTGTTGTAGAATATAGATTTCTTCAGCACTTAAATCAGTATCTATATTTTCTCCAAGTATACTGGTAATTTTATCGACTTTAAATATTGTTCCTGCTGAAATAAATTGCTTAATTAGCGCCTCTATAAGTTGCCTTTGTCTTTCATCTCGTGAATAGGTTAAATTGACATCTCTCAACCTCATACGAACGAAAGCAAGAGCCTCTTCTCCATTTAATTTATCTTGACCAGGGGTGAAATAAATTTTCTCGTCATTGTTGTAAATGTTTTTTTCCCAAAATCCTTCTTTTATATCAATGTTAACACCGCCAATGGCATCAATAATATCTCGAAAACCATCAAAATCTATTGCAACAAATTTATCTATAGGTATATTAAGCAGTTTTTCAATCGTTTCTACTTGAAGTTTTTCAGCTCCATATCCGGTGATTGATCCATAGGTATATGCTGAATTTATTTTATGAATACCAGAATATTCTCCTGCATTTTCAATATTGACTCTTGTATCCCTTGGAATAGTCACCATAGCCATTTCGTTTGTATTTGGATTCAACGTCATAACAATTTGTGTATCCGCTCGTCCGTCTTTATCACCAGTCGAGTACCTTTCTACACCCATTAGTAAAATTGAAATTGGGTTACTCCCAATATTTACTGCTTCCTCTCTAAGTTCTGACTTATCACCCTCACGATTTAAGTCAACTTGTGCGTTATCTAAAGCGCTTTTGGTTTTATAAAAAACAAATACACCGTAGACACTTGTAATAAATAATAAAAACAAAATAAAGAATATTATTCTTTTTGTCCATTTCTTTTTATTTGTTTCTCTTCTTTCCATTCTTAATTCATTCAATAAAGTCTCCTCACTTTTAACTTGATTGTTTAATCCGCCTTTATATAGATATAAATGTTTTTCCAAAATTTATCTTTTATTTGGTTAATTTTTCTGTAATTGAATTTAAAAAATCTTTTTCGAATTTAATAAAGTAAATGCCCTCTGTCGCTGAGATTATTTTCGATGAGCTTATTATTCCATCGATTAATGAGACCAATTGAATTGAATTGAGTTCCATTTCATTCTCGAACAATTTTTCAATTGAAAGATTGCCTTCTATTTTAGAGGTAAAATGTTTTAATTGTGTTTTTGGTAAACCATTTATTGTTTGATTTATCACTGCATTAATGAGATTGTATTGGTCTTCTTCACCCAAACTTTCTCCCACTGTAGCATCCATCATTAATGCCACAACCTCTTCGCCATTCAAACGATGCTTCCCCTTTTTGAATTCAAATGCAACTTGAGATATAGCTCTTACTCGAATATCTTCTTTCAAGTCGTATTCTATCCCATTCACTGAATCAATCACCGTTGAAAAGGTTTCTAAATCCATAACAGCATAATAATCAATTGGTAAATCAAATAGTTTTGAAACTGCAGTTCTTACATTCTCAGCTCCTCCCGAGCCGTAAACATAAGCATGTGTCAATTTATCATCCAATATCGGAGTATAAGCATCACGAGGGATCGAAACAACTTTCATCATCTTTTTATCTTTACTATAAGTAAATAAAAGATTAATAGGTATTCTATCATTTTCATCTTTCACCATAAATAAAGCGGTAAAATACTCGTCTTCTTGCGATACAACTCCACTAGTATTACTTCCGTTATTTTCGTTAGTAAGGTTTCCAGGAAGAATCGATGGAATAAACAAAAATATACACAAACCGACCACTAATAAAGAAGCTGTAAGAATGGAGAATTGTTTTGAAATAAAAGCAAACGATTTCTTTTGGGGTTTAATCTCTTTTTCCATTTTATGAATTTGTTCAAACACTTTACCACGATCTTCTTTCGTAAATCTTAGGTCTTGTTCAGACATATTTTTTAATGCATCAATTAATCGTTTATCTTTCATTAAATTCAGCCTCCTTTACCATCGAGAGTAATCTTTGTTTTGCTCTTCTTAATCGAGTCTTCACTGTGTTAACTGGAATATCTAAAACTTTAGCAATTTCCTCTGTTTTTAATGAATCATAGTAGAATAGATAAACGACTTCTCGATACTCTTTTGGAAGAGTAGAGATAGTATCTTTCATATTTTCATTATTATATTTATCAATAACTGTTTTCTCTACTGAAGGTAATATTGACCTCGCTGTCTCATTAATAAAACTTTTTACTTGTACCATTTTGTAATTCCAACTTTTTAAATAATCTTTACATTCGTTAATGGTTATACGATAGAGCCATGTTTTTATTTGTGCATCATATCGAAATGAGTCTACGTTTTTGTAGCATTTGATAAACGTATTTTGAACCATATCCTTTGCAATCTCTGTATCTTTCACATAAGAAAATGCCAATCGTACCAACTCATTACCATATTCAATCATCACTTTTTCTAATATGAAATCTTTTTCTTCGCTGTCCATTCTACTACCCTCCCTTTCAACCTACTTCAAATTCTGCTATTAGACGATTATCAAAGCATAATAGGTTCAATTTTAAAAGTATTTATTTAACAAAGATTCTCTTCTTTTATCTGCGTTTAATCTTTAATTGATTTTTATAAATATTTCATATGAATCAATTTCAACGTTGATTTCCGCTCTAGGCGGACGCTTTCCGCGGGCACGGCTTTAATCTCCTCGTCACTACGAAAACATATGCTCCTGCGGTTACTCGTCGCAAAGACATTTGTCAAACAAAGTTCGACCAATGTCTTTCCTGCGGGCTTTCAGCTCGCGCTGTTCCCGCTGGAGTCGCCGCCTGCCACTCCAATCAACGGAATCGCTTTTAAAAAACGAATAATATTGCGATATTAAGTAAACATTCGTATTTTTAAAAGAAACAAGTAATTATGAAATTGACTCATATAAAAAAGTATCTATAAGATTAAATATATAGGGACAATTATAACTGAAATACAAAACCTGTATCTTAGATTACCAAGTAATCGTAGATACAGGCTAATTGTTTATAATTATTACAAAAGAAAATGAAAAAGAAGCTTCCCAATAGTTTTCACAACTAATGAGAAGCCTCTATATTAATTGCTATTTCTAACGATATTCTTAAAGCTAACATATGTTGCATAAAAGTATCCGCCATAGATTATTACAAGGGCAAAGGCTATCATAAATAAAGAACTGCCAATGATACTCTGACTGTAGGTTCTGAAAATTTCATTGACTACAACTATCCCAACTATAGAATGAATGATAGCCAAACCTAATGGCACCATAAAATAAATAAAAGTTTGTATTAATATTGCTTTGTTTATCTGCTTTTCTGTGACTCCGATCTTCTTTAGTGATTTATATCGTTCTAAACTTTCACTTGCATCCGATAGCTGTTGTAATGCTAAAACAGCTGCGCTAGATATAAGAAAAATGATACCTAAATATACTCCAAAGAATACAATCGTTGCAGTTGAACCATGCACTCTTGTATGTACTTGGTCTATTGTATTTCCAAAAACTAAAATAAATTTGTCTTCTATATAAGTGTTTCCTGAAATAGTTTCAAATAGGTTTGAAAATTTCTCTTCTGATTTTTCAGCATGGCTTTCATCATAGATCACGTTAAAACCTGTTGAAGCTAGGTGTAAGTCAGCTGTAAAGCTATCCGGGATAATAAGGAAAAAGAAGTCTATGATTGTTCCGGTAGTCAATATATTCTCTTCAATTGGAGCATCATTTTTTATAGTATAAATTTTATTTTCAATTGTTATTTGGTTTTCATTTTCCATAAAGGCATCCAATGCACCATTAATCTGCGCATAGTTCGATACAACTAAAACCTCATTATCCTTTAAATCAATAGGCTCTTGTCCTTTAAGCTTTAGGTTTGAATTATAGTCTGATATTTTCATTGCAGATAAAGGACCATCCATATAGTTTTCCCTAAAATCGATTATCTCCTGCTCACTCAAATAATCAAATAACAAGTTCTCTAAAGTAAGGTTAAGTTCATATACACTATAAAATGAATGTTTTTCATAGTCTTCAAACTCAAAGTTCACTATCTCTAAATATTCTTCAATATCATTTACCTTTTGCTCTTCGTCCGTCATAAGCCAAGAAGAAGCATCAAAAGAAGTATTTCCCTCTAACATTTTATCGTAAATACCTTTATAACCAAACATTGTAAACAAAAGTGTAATGGTTAAAAAAAGCATAAGACATATTGCAGACATCGATAGGAAGTTCGTATTAATTTTGTTATTGATCTGCCTTAAGATAAAAACATTTAACCCTTTTAGATAGATTCTTTTTCTCTTTTGTACAATATGGATAAAGAAATTGGAAAGACTCAAAAAGAATAACAGCGTACCTATTACTCCCATCAAAACAATAACGATCAGTAAAGCACCTTCCGAATTTAACCCATTCTTTTGTATGAGGATATACGAATTTACCAAAAGGATCACTGATAAAATAAATATAACCATTGAGACTAAAGTGTTGCTCAGCTTCACTTCTTCATTTTTCTTTGAAGCATTTAGCATATCAATCAATTTGTATTTAGAAATTGTTACTTGATTGAAGATCATCACAAGGAGGAATATGATTCCAAAATATACAATAGATTTAACCATAGCACTAATTGAAATCATAAATTTATACTGGTCTATGTCTACCGCCAAAAGTTGCGCTGTAATAACGGACATACCCTGTGATACTAAAATTCCGAATATTATTCCAACCGCTAGGGAGATGAAGCCTATCAACAGCGTTTCAAAGATAAATATTTTTGAAATTTTTCTCTTTGACATTCCTAAAGTCATATATATGCCTAGTTCTTTTTTTCGCTTTTTTATTAAAAAATTATTCGCATAAATGATTAACCCACCGAGAACAAAAGATACAAATATGGATGTCCCTGCGATGAGGTTATTTAGTGTTGCCATAAAGTTTGCAGTACTTTTACTCATTTCAAGCATGGCAGTTTGATCATCAATCGAATTGAAACTGTAAAATATACAAACTGCAAAGGTTAGCGTAAGAAAATAGATTGAATAATCTTTAAAGCTTCTTTTTACGTTATTAATTGCTATTTTAGAGAACATGGCCAATATCTCCTCCAAGCAAAGTTACCACTTCAATGATTTTATTGAAGAATTCCTTTCTTGAGTCATCCCCACGTATTAATTCATTGAAAATCCGTCCATCTTTTATAAACAAAATTCTATTAGCATAACTTGCTGTAAACGCATCATGGGTAACCATTAGTATTGTCGAATGAAGTTCTTTGTTCAGCTTTTCAAATGAATCTAAAAGTAATCTTGCAGATTTCGAATCCAAGGCACCAGTAGGCTCGTCGGCTAAAATTAGAGAAGGCTCTGTAACCAAAGCTCTTGCGGATGCTACTCTTTGCTTTTGCCCTCCAGAGATTTGAAAGGGATATTTGCTAAGTATTTCAGTAATTTCAAGTTTATCCGCAACTTTTTTTATCAGTCGATCTATTTCTTTAATATTCCTGTTTTGAATAGTTAAGGCCAAAGCTATATTTTCGTAAGCAGTCAGTGTATCTAGAAGGTTAAAATCTTGGAAGATAAAACCTAATTCATCACGTCTGAAGTCTTCCAATGCTTTTTTCTTAAGAGCTGTAATATCTTTATTATTTATAATTATGTGACCAGTCGTCACAGTATCAATAGTTGATACACAATTTAGGAGTGTCGTTTTGCCACTTCCAGATGGACCCATTATTCCTACAAACTCTCCCTTTTCAACACGGAAGCTTATATTATTAATAGCCTTTGTTATATTGCCTTTATTGCCATAATACTTTTCAATTTTTTCAACGTTTAGTATAGTTTGCATTACTTTTCCTCCATATGTTTTATGAGCTTTTTAAATAGTCGTTTACGCATATTTCTCTATTTTTTAATATCAAATTCGGTGTCTGTTTCTCGAATCTTCTTACCATCTACATAAATCGTAACACTATAATGACCTTCATCAAGGCCTTCCGGAACAGATAGCTCGGTAGTAAAGTATCCCGCTTTGTTAAGCTCAATTCCTTCCTCAACTAACAATCTGTTTGCTGTTGCAATTTCACCTTTATACCATACGACTTCTGCTTTTTTTATCCAAAATCTGTTAGCTTTCGCACCAAAATAAATCGTATCATCTGGTGAGAACTCAGTTGTTATATCTACAGGTTTTCCCTTGCCATCGATACTTTTTGACACAACACCATCTACAATCTTTTGATCCGTGATGTATTCGTACGTAAAGAAAACTCCAGCGAATAAAAATAAGGCTGCCAATATTGTGATTACTATTTTTTTCATTTCAATTCCTCCTAATTTGATTTCTTATACACATCTTATCAATAGTCACTAGGAGGACATATTCGTTTTTGTTTTATTAAAGTTACATTTTTGCAAGGTTAGGTTAGGCATAAAAAAACGGATTTATAGCTATTGCCATAAATCCGTCACACCAAAAAATCAATTCATTAAATTTACGCTTCCTAAGGGAAAAATAATGCTAACCATTGTGCCTTCTCCTGATTTTGAAGTTAAAGTTAGCCCTAAGCCAAGCTGTGCAGCAAGCTTTTGACACAAGTATAAACCAATACCGGTAGACCTTCCAAACTTCCTTCCATTTTCACCTGTAAATCCTTTTTCAAAAACTCTTCCTATGTCTTTATCTAGAATCCCTATGCCATTATCCTCTATTGTAAGTACAATATTGTTTTCGTTTCTAATAGTAGAAATTTTAACTTTTCCCTTACTGCCCTTGGTATATTTAATAGCATTTCCAATTAGTTGATTTAAAATAAATTCTAGCCATTTCGCATCGCTGTATACATTTCCTTCTACCGCTTCAATATCAATGGAAATACTTCTGCTAATAAAGTCTCTGGAATTTTTCTTTATAACACTTCTAACAAGGGTCTCTAAAGAGATTTCTTTTATAATATAATCTTTACTTACATCATTACTTCTTGAATAGTAAAGTACTTGTTCAATATATTCCTCAATTTTCTTCATTTCATAGTTAATATTCCTAGTTATTTCATTTTGATTATTTTCAATCATTAATCTTGCGGATGCAATAGGGGTCTTAATCTCATGTACCCAAGTCTCTATATACTCTCTATAGTCACTTTGCATTTCTCGATGTTTCTTTACGTGCTCGTGCATATCCTTATTTGCCTGTTTTAATAATTCGTATAACATTTTACCTTCGATAGATTCAGGTTCTTTCATAATTTCAGAAAGCAAATATTTTTGATCTAAACTATCCATTATGGCGTTTAGCTCGTTGTAGAAATTCTTTTGTTTAATAAATTCTACGATGAAATAAGAAAGAAGGGGTAAAACCCATAAGCTAAACATAAAGATAATTATATTATTGCTTATGCTAACTAGGAACATAATGCCACATATGATGATTAGTAATATAAAGTTAATGAGCAGGAATAGTGTTCTGTCTTTTAAATAGTCCTTTAAATTCATGGTAGTATATAACCTAATCCACGTCTTGTTTCAATATTTTCCTTCATCCCTACTCCTTCAAGTTTTTTTCTTAACCTTGTAACATTAACAGATAAGTTATTATCATCCACAAAAATATCCGAGTTCCACATAAAGTCCATTAAATCGTCCCTTGAAACGATTTTTCCTTTATTTTTAATCAGGCAGGAGAGTATTTTGAGTTCATTTTTCGTTAACTCTGCTGTATTGCCTTTATAAGTAACAGTGCCATTGGATAAATTAAGCTTTAGATCATTATAAGCAATGGTATCTCGATTACTAGATCCATGAACTCTTCTTAATATAGATTCGATTCTTGCCAAAAGAATTTGAGTATTGTATGGTTTTGTAATAAAATCATCCGCACCTAAATTCATACTCATAAGTTCGTCCATCTCGTTATCCCTGCTCGTAACTACTATTATCGGCACATCGGATTTTTTCCTTATTTCTCTGCATATATAGTATCCATCAGTTACAGGTAGGTTTATGTCTAAAAGTATTAAATCAGATTTTTCTCTTAAAATATCATTAATAATATTTTCGAAGTTTGTTGGAGCAACCACTTCATAACCATATCTATTCAAGAAGGTTTTAAGTTCCTCTCTTATAGTTTCCGCGTCTTCTATAATAATTATTTTTGACATAGATTCACTCCCTTTGTACTTTGTGGATACATAATCGTTTTTTTATACACAATTATTTTTTCAGTTATATCTTATAAATACGCTCCGTCAAAAATATAATTCCCGTTTCTTTTATACTTTATATCATGCTTAATAACTTATAACAAACATAAGTACATTTAGACATCTGAAAATTTGGACATTTTTTTGTCAAAATGAAAAATATAAAGCCACAAACTTTCCAAAGAGCATTTCATAATTATTGATAATTGTCTTAGTCGTACTCTTAAAAATGCCTGTCATCTGAAAGTCTTGGTACTCAAATTATAACAACACAAAAAACCATTCCCTAATTTTTTTGTAGGGAATGGCTTTTTGTTATTGATATATGTTTTTACGTAACTACTTCACAATTTAAGTGAATTGGGTGAAAAATAACTTAAGTTATTTTTCAGATGTACAGCTCAAAAGCCTTACATCATGCCGCCCATTCCACCCATATCAGGCATACCCATGCCGCCTGCTCCTGCTGGTTCTGGAATGTCTGCTACTACTGCTTCTGTAGTTAAGAATAATGCTGCTACAGATGCAGCGTTTTGAAGTGCTGAACGAGTTACTTTAGTTGGATCAACGATACCTGCTTCGATCATATTCACCCATTCGCCAGTTGCAGCATTGAATCCGATACCGACTTCTTCACGTTTTAAACGATCTACAACGATAGATCCTTCAAGACCTGCATTGTTAGCGATTTGACGAACTGGTTCTTCTAATGCACGAAGTACAATTTTCAGACCCGTAGCTACGTCGCCTTCTTTTGTTTCTGCTAATTCGGCAACTTTGTTATATACGTTTACTAGTGCAGTACCACCACCAGCTACGATACCTTCTTCAACTGCTGCGCGAGTAGCATTAAGAGCATCTTCAATACGTAGCTTGCGTTCTTTTAGTTCTGTTTCTGTTGCTGCTCCGACTTTAACTACAGCTACACCACCAGCTAATTTAGCTAGGCGTTCTTGTAGTTTTTCTTTGTCGAATTCAGATGTAGTGTCTTCTAATTGAGAACGGATTTGTGTTACACGACCTGCGATGCGATCAGACTCTCCGTTACCCTCTACGATTGTCGTATTATCTTTAGATACAACAACTTTAGATGCGCGACCTAATTGAGTAATGTTAGCAGATTTTAAGTCTAAACCTAAATCTTCTGTGATTACTTCAGCTCCAGTAAGAACTGCGATATCTTCTAACATCGCTTTACGACGGTCACCAAATCCTGGCGCTTTAACAGCTACGGCATTGAAAGTTCCACGTAATTTGTTTAATACTAGAGTAGCTAGAGCTTCCCCTTCTACGTCCTCAGAGATTAGTAAAAGTGGTTTGCCTTGTTGTACTACTTGCTCAAGCACAGGAAGAATTTCTTGTATGCTTGTGATTTTTTTATCTGTTATTAAAATATATGGATTGTCTAAAATAGCTTCCATTTTATCTGAATCTGTTACCATATAAGGAGATGCATATCCACGATCGAACTGCATACCTTCTACGACGTCAAGTTCAGTAGTGAACCCTTTAGATTCTTCAATTGTAATGACACCGTCGTTACCAACGCGCTCCATTGCTTCAGCAATTAGTTCACCTACTTCAGAATCTCCTGAAGAAATAGCTGCAACCTGAGCAATAGACTCTTTGCCTTCGATTTGTTTAGAAATTGCTTTTAACTCTGTAACTGCAGCAGCAACTGCAAGGTCAATACCTTTACGAATTCCTACTGGGTTAGCACCAGCTGTTACGTTTTTCAATCCTTCACGGATCATCGATTGCGCTAATACAGTAGCAGTTGTTGTACCGTCACCAGCGATATCATTTGTTTTAGAAGCAACCTCTGCCACTAATTTAGCACCCATATTTTCAAATGCATCTTCCAATTCGATATCTTTTGCAATAGTTACACCATCATTAGTAATAAGTGGTGAACCAAATTTTTTCTCCAGAACTACATTACGTCCTTTTGGTCCAAGCGTTACTTTAACAGCATCTGCAAGTTTATCTACCCCACGTAGCATTGCGCTACGAGCGTCTTCACTAAATTTAATTTCTTTAGCCATGTGTTAGTTACCTCCTGAATATATTTTCCAAAGATTTAATTAGCCAATTACAGCTAGAACATCGCTTTCGCGTAAAATTAAATAATCATTGTTGTCATATTTTACTTCTGTACCTGAATATTTAGAGAAGATGATGCGGTCTCCCTCTTTTACGTCAAGTTCAACGCGAGTGCCGTTTTCAAGTACTCGTCCAGTTCCTGTAGCAACAACATTTCCTTCTTGCGGTTTTTCTTTAGCAGAGTCTGGAAGTACGATGCCAGATGCTGTTTTTTCCTCAGCTTCGATTAATTCGATTACGATACGATCACCTAATGGTCTTAACAAGTGAAACTACCTCCCTAAAATAGTAAAATTTATTATTATTAGCACTCTTACTCTTTGAGTGCTAACACACTTATAATAATAATTAATCACAGAACATTTTGCAAGTGAGAAGCTATCTTTTTCTTTTATTTTCTATTTCCGATACAATAAGAAAAGAAGGTACATATAGAGAGGAATAAAACTGTTCATGAAACAACAAAAAACTGGTATATACATATTAATAGTTTACTGTGTAATGCAATTATCTTCAGGTATACTCGTCCCGTTCCTACCAGAGCTTTATAGCCTATTAGAAACTAAAGGAGTGGAAAATCCAGCACTTTTCATTTCTGGTTGGTGGGTATTTCTTAGCATGGGAATCGCTACATTGATCACCCTACTAATCATCCGTAAAGACAAGACTTACTTGAAGCCGCTAAATGGTAAGCCAAGCCCAACCCTCCAAACGATTGGTTGGGGAATTGCTGGTTTCTTTCTAGTATTTGTGGGACAGGGTATTGCAGCAAGCATCGAGCTCAAATTTGGTGTGGATCCTGGATCAGAAAATACAACTCAGTTTATAGAAATTGCCCATACCGTACCATTAGCTATTTTTTCAATTGTCATTTTTGCCCCTATATTAGAGGAGCTGATATTCCGAAGAATCATCTTCGGAACTCTGTTGCCAAAAACGAATTTCTTTGTAGCCGCTTCTGTAAGTGCAATTGTGTTCGGAATTATTCACTTTGACTTTACGCACATACTACTATATGCCGTTTCTGGATTTATATTCGCATTTATCTATTACAAGACGAAGCGAATTATCGCATCAATTATTTCCCATATGTTATTAAATGGATTTGTTGTGTTAGTTCAATTTTACGGTGACGACATTCAACAGTTTCTTAAACAATATTCAAATATGCAGTTCCTATTTTTCCATTAATAAAAGCCTTTGACCTGTTAGCATTATGGTCAAAGGCTTTTTTTGTTATTCAGTATGTTCATTTCTTATTAAATAAATAAGGGTCTGCAATTCGACAGAAAGATCGATTGTGTGCACACGGATTGCATCAGTTGTTTGGATACGGATTGGTGTAAAGTTTAATATCCCTTTAATAGAGGATGCCTCTAATTGATCGGCTACCTGCTGTGCTGCTCGACTCGGCAAAGTAAAAATTACTAATTCGATTCCATATTCCTCTAGTTTTTTTAGCATAACACTCGAGTGATATACTGGAATATCGCTAATTGTCGTTCCCTCAACTGGGGCCTTTGTATCAAATGCCACGACAATCTTAGTGTTGTGGTTTTTTTGGAAGTTATATTTTAGAAAAGCAGTTCCTAAACTACCAACACCAATAAGAGCCACATTTGCAGCCTCATCCTGGTCAAGTGTTTTACGGAAAAACTCAAGTAACGTTGGAACATCATAGCCGTATCCCTTTTTCCCAAGCGCACCAAAATGAGAGAAATCTCTTCTAATTGTAGCTGAATCGATTTTCATCGCTTCACTCAATTCCTGCGAGGAAACTCGTTTATGCCCAGCATTATGAAAACTTTGTAAAAATCTATAATATAATGGAAGTCTTTTCGTAGTTGCTTGAGGAATTCTCGGTGTTTCTGGTTTCATAAAAAATCCTCCTAGTTTAGTCAAACAAATCGTTATTATCTTACTAGACATTTCTATCATTGTAAACCTAGAGCGTTGCAACGACAAGCCCTATCTATTACACTAAGGATAGAATTGAGGTGCAAAGAATTGTGATTGTTTTACAAGTCAATCAAATAACAAAATCCTTTAACGGTGAAGATATATTAACTAACGTAAAGCTAGAGGTTCAGGATCGAGACCGGGTTGCCCTTGTTGGTAGAAACGGTGCCGGAAAATCTACACTACTTAAAATAATAGCAGGTGAAATGTCGTATGATTCAGGCGAAATAATTATGCCAAAAAATATTCGTCTTGGCTATTTAGAACAGCATGCAGGTCTCGAATCCAAGCTGACCATCTGGGAGGAAATGAAGACAATCTTTAGTCATCTCATTAACTCCGAAAAAGAGCTTCGTTCCTTAGAATCACAAATGGCAGACCCTTCTATATATGAAGATTCCGAAGCTTATGCAAGAGTGGCAGCAACATATGATGAATTACAGTTAGCCTTTGATGAAGCTGGTGGCTATCGTTTCGAATCAGATATCCGCTCCATCTTACATGGCATGCAGTTTTTCCCAGATGATTATGATAAACCTGTCCAAGCATTATCCGGAGGACAAAAAACGAGGCTGGCACTAGCTAAAATGCTATTGAGCAAGCCAGACTTACTTATCCTCGATGAGCCTACCAACCATTTGGACATTCAAACGTTAAGCTTTTTAGAAAACTATTTGAAAAATTATAATGGTGCAGTTCTTATTGTCTCACATGACCGATACTTTTTAGACCAAGTCGTCAACTTTGTTTACGAAGTATCTCGACATAATGTAGCAAGATATGTTGGCAACTACAGCTCCTACTTAACGCAAAAAGCAAAAAACTATGAGTTAGATAGAAAAAAATACGAAAAACAGCAGGAGGAGAAAGCAAAGCTAGAGGATTTTGTTAGTAAAAATCTGGCTCGTGCCTCTACTACTAAAATGGCCCAGTCTAGACGTAAGGTTATCGAAAAAACCGATTGGATGGACTCCCCGGATGGCGATGAAAAATCTGCATCATTCGGCTTTACTATCGATCGACCTAGTGGCAATGACGTTCTGCGCCTTGAGGAAATCGCAGTCGGTTATCCAAACAAGACCGTTTCGTCTAATATATCTTTTTCTGTATACAAGCAGGATCGAATTGCACTCGTCGGACCAAATGGAGTCGGAAAATCGACTCTATTAAAAACAATTATGAAACAATTGGAGGCTGCTGGAGGGAAAATCCAGTATGGTACAAATGTCCAATTTGGATACTATGACCAAGAACAAGCAGTACTAACTGGCAACAAAACTGCATTGCAGGAACTATGGGATGAATGGCCGTTGATGAATGAAAGAGATGTCCGCACCGTATTAGGTCGTTTCTTGTTTACAGGAGACGATGTACAAAAAACGATATCAACACTTTCCGGTGGTGAAAAAGCAAGACTCGCTCTTGCAAAGCTAATGCTTTTAAAAGCGAACACCCTTGTACTCGATGAGCCTACTAACCATCTAGACTTAGACAGTAAAGAAGTTCTCGAAAATGCATTGCTCGACTTTCCTGGGACTATCATATTCGTATCCCATGACCGATATTTTATAAACCGAATTGCAACAAAGGTTATTGAGTTAGCAAGCGAGGATGCAACCCTATTCCTTGGAGACTACGACTATTACTTAGAAAAAAAAGAAGAAATGGAAGAACTAGCATTAGAAAATGCCGTTGTTGAAAATACGGTAGTTACGAAAGTGAACACATCCACAATTGATAAAGAATCAAAGAAAAAAGAACGCCAGCTTCGACGTCAGCTAGAAGAACTAGAAAGTCAGATTCCAATTGTTGATGGGGAAATTGCTACAATTGAAGAAAAGTTATGTGACCCTGAAATCTTCCAAGACCACGAAGCTGTTCAACAATTACAGCGTGAACTTGATGACTTGAAAGAAAAACAAGATGACTTGTCTAATGAATGGTTGGAATTGCAGGAGCAACTAGAGGAAATAGCCCCATAAAGAAAAAAGGTAGTGAAACCAATTTGTTTTTTTGGCTTCATTACCTTTTCTAATTGCTTATGATTTTACTCTTTTTAGTTGTCTAATAATTTCAATTAATGCCTTGAAACTTTGAACCATTAGTTTACTCGATCCAAAACTCATAATAATATGGGTCTCAGTAGATGGGTCATAAAACAAATGAGTTGAAAGAACTCCAATATGCCCTCTTACTCTTGGTAACCCTTTCAATAGAAAAAAGAACTCTTCAAATCGGATTTCCATTAGCCCTGTTCCATAGTGAATACCAGTTCTGAATTTATGTTCGAATTTTTCCATAAACTGTATTTTTTCTTCATTAAATAATCTTCCTTCTCTAAAAGCTCTATTAAAAGAAAGAAGATCATTTGGAGTAGATATTATTCCACCTCCCGACCAGTCCACACTTAGACTTTGAAAGTCTGTTACATCTGTGCCGTTAAGCCAAATCTTTTGAAATTTTTGTAGGGGATTTTTAGGTTCCGAATAGAATAGCATATAAGAGTCCTGCATTCCAAGTGGGGTAAAGATTTCATCATGTAGATTCTCATGAAATGGTTTTCCTGAAACTTTTTCAATGATTAAACCAAGTAAAATATAACCAGTATCTGAGTAATGAAAGACCTTCCCAGGTATCCCTGCAGCTTTTTGCCTTTTCCGTGTGAATTCAACTAATTCATAAGGAGTCCATTTCTTTTCAGATTCGGAAACGATCAATTTAGACATCGGACTACCTGAATTTACTGGATCTTCGAAATAATCACCGATTCCTGAAGTATGCGCTAATAATTGTTCTACGGTAACTTCTTTCATATAATCTTTATCCTTAAATATAAAGAGATTTTCAAGTTCTATATTTGTAAAATAATTTGATATTGGATCGTGTAAGGATAAACTATTTCTTTCTATTAAAATCATTATTAGAGTAGCAGTAAACATTTTACCAATACTTGCAATATGGAAAGGTTGGTTTGAATCTTCTGATGAATAGTTATACTGAAAATCTAACTTTTTACTATCAATCAGAATTTGGATGCTTGATTGAGTATTCTTTTGATGAATTTTATTAAAGTATTTATCCAAATGCCTCTTTACGGCCTCTATACTTGTCGTATTCAACATTATGTCCCCCATCGTTTTACAACATTTGAAAAAAGCTGTTAGAAAAATATTTTAGCAGTTGCACTCTTTTACCTTTTCTAAAAATGACCTAATCCTTTGAATCCCAAAATATGTGTATAGAACATAACTGATTCTTCCTAATTATCTTTAGAAAACTCGTTCCTATTTTTTGTTTTCTCATTTACCCAAGTATCTAAGGACTTTTTTGAAAAGATAAACTCCTCATATACTTTTGAATAAGGGAACATCATACCTAAAAATGAACTATAATTATTCAATTGTATTTTATCCTGACTTATAATTGCCTCAATAGATTTTTCACTTATTTTTAAGGTAATCAGATGCCCCCGATAAAGATAAAACTTCATCGAATATGTGCGGTAAATTACAACTCCGTTTGTCTTGTGAATCATTTATTCTTTTGCTGAATCAGCAAGTCCACGTCCAATTACATTAGCAGATATCGGTTTTTTTCCTAATTCTCTTGCCCAGATTGATAATTGTCCGATATGGTGTATCTCATGAGCAATTACATGTCGAATAACTTCACCCCAAGTATCCTGTTCAATCCTTCCATCTGGCAACGTATCGTAAAGTATGCGACTTTCCATGCTATCATTCCAGTCGTTTACAAAGGCTTCGACTTCCAATCGAAATTCAGCGTCTAATTGCCGTACTTTTTCAAGCGTATTATAATCTTCAAACCTCTCTTGAAAGTCTGGCTTGCCTTGCAAAATGCGAATCCAACTCCATTCCACATCAGCTATATGAAATAAGGTTTCTAAAATACTGCCTATTCCACCTGTACGTTTGCATAACAGATCTTCTTCACTTAATCTCTTACACCATTGATACCATTCTTCCCTAACCACCCAATTATACTGAAAAAACATTTTCACTAAGTCTCCTCCTAAGAATTAAAAAATATTTATTATCGTATAGAGATTTTTTATTCAATCATTATTTATGAAATAATAGATTGGACCAGAACCAATTTTATAATTGAGTATTGGTGAAATCCTAACATTGTTTTTTGCATCTCCAGTTATTTTCTCACTTATTTCTATAAGTTCTACAAGTTCAACATTAATCCTTCTCATGTTCTATGGCTTGTTTGATATTATGTCGAATCGTATACATATATGTTGGTCAAGTACTATTTTGTAATAATTTTTCTCCACATATTTATTCACACCAAAAAACTAGTTATATCAATCTATCAACAGCTTTATCCACATTGTCCACAATCAAAAAACTACATTATCCACATAGATGTGTATAATAATCATACTATATATAGTTTTTTGACGACTTATGCACATGTTGTCCACAAATTGTGCATAAGTACGAATGTTCTCTATTGACAACTCCTAAAATCCGTGTTAAAAAATCCTCTTTTCTTGTCGAAGAAAAGAGGATTTCACTTAGTTCCAACTATTTAATTCTAAACCTGGTCTACCATTCATCGACATATTACTTGTATGTCCTGCCGAAAATTTAGAATTTCCTGCGGCTGCAATCATGGCAGCATTATCTGTACATAGTTTGATAGGTGGTACATAAAAAGGTATATTTTCTTTTGTAAAAGCATCCTCTAGTGAAGTACGAAGTCCTTTATTGGCAGCAACTCCACCTGCAGCTATGACCTGCTTCACTTTAAACTCACGTGCTGCACGAATAGTTTTTGTCGTTAACACTTCTACTACACTTTGTTGGAATCCTGCAGCTAGATGGTTCGGATTAATCTCTTCTCCACGTTGCTCGGCATTATGTTGATAATTGATAACTGCTGATTTTAATCCACTGAAGCTAAAATCATATGACCCTTCTTCTAGCCATGCCCTTGGAAATTGCAATGCTTTGTCACTTTCGTTAGCAAGCTTATCAATATGTGGACCTCCTGGATACGGAAGATTCAATACTCGGGCTACTTTGTCGTACGCTTCCCCAGCAGCATCATCTCTAGTCTCACCGATTAATTCGAACAGACCATCTTCCTTCATTAATACAAGCTCCGTATGTCCACCGGAAACGACTAACGCAAGAAGTGGAAATTCCATCTTTTGCACTAATGCATTTGCGTAAATATGCCCCGCGATATGATGGACACCAACAAGTGGAAGTCCATGTGCAAAAGCGAACGCTTTCGCTGCATTTATACCTATTAAAAGCGCGCCTACTAAACCTGGACCTTCAGTTACTGCTACTGCATCTATTTCCTTAGGCGTCATTCCCGCCTGTTTTAATGCTTCTTCGATGACAATCGTAATTTGCTCCACATGATGTCTCGATGCAATTTCCGGCACTACTCCACCAAATCGTTTATGGCTTTCGATTTGTGAAGCGACTACATTGGAAATAATCTCTTGTCCATTTTTCACAATCGATGCTGCTGTTTCATCACAGCTCGTTTCTATTCCTAATATATATTGGTCTTTTATCATTTGAATTCCACCCACATCACAAGTGCATCCTCTCCGGTGTCTGAATAATAGTTTTTCCGTATGCCTCCATCTTGGAAGTTAAGTTTATGATACAAGTTCTTCGCCACATCATTTGATACTCTAACTTCTAGCGTCATGAGCACTACATTCTGCTCCGTTACAGCACGGATAGCTTCACGCATCAATCCTTCGCCAATTTTGTTTCCACGCATTCGCTCGGCTACTGCCACATTAGTAATATGACTTTCATCCATCACTACCCACATGCCACAGTACCCGATTATATCTTTTGCTTCTGTTTCAGCAACAAGATAATGTGAATACAAATTTGTCGTCATTTCGTGCACAAAGGCTTCCCTCGTCCACGGTGTGTCGAATGCCTCCTGTTCGATCAACAGTACTTGATCTATATCATCTAAAGTCATTTTTCGATACGTTATATTAGTTTCCATTTTTCTTCTGCTCTTTCATCCAGTTTGCCTCTGCTTCGGTAATACGCAAATACTCTGGCACAACTGTATGTACTTCGGAAGGCTCCATTTTTTTCGCCATTTCTATTAATACAGCTGCATTTGGTAAATCGAAAGCGGCATTAACCCGTTGAACCTTTTCTCCAAGAACTTCTTTTATTGAATCCCAGTGAATTGTAACGTCCATACCGACAAATAAAACCGGCTGTTCCAAATTATCCAGAGTTGTCAGTAAATCTACTAATGACATATGCGCTTCCTTTACTACTTCACCGTTCATATAAATTCCAGCAAATACATTGCCGCGACGTGCATCCATAATGGAACAAACAACCCCTTGGAAATACGGGACGTTCTCGGCAAGTACATGTAAGCTCGACACCGAATATATCGGTATATTTAGTGTCCAAGCGAGTGTTTTTCCAATCGTTACTCCAATACGAACTCCTGTATAAGAACCGGGTCCTTTCGCTACAGCAATTGCCTCTATTTCACCCGGCTTGATATTCGCCTTTTCCATTAATTCTTCAATCGCTGGCATAGCACCGATCGAGTGAGTAATTTTCACGGAAGACTTGTACTCAGCAAGTACTTGTTCATCCTTTACAATAGCTACCGCAAGCGGTGTTTGTGACGTATCTATTCCTAACCAAATCATCCAAAAAGCTCCTCACATAATTGTTCATATCGTTTGCCAAGTGGCATAAACGTAAATTTTCGAGCATCCTCATCCAGCCGAATAATCTGAACCGCCAATCGTTCCGCTGGCAAATCCTCTTCTATTAAATGAGCCCATTCAATAATACTAACCGCATTCCCATAAAACAGCTCGTCCCATCCTAAATCCTCATCACTGTCCGCAAGTCGGTAGACATCTAAATGATTTAACGGCAGTCTGCCCTCATATTGCTTTAATATAGTAAACGTTGGGCTATTTACGTTTCGTGTAATTCCTAGCCCCTTCGCCACACTTTTTGTGAATGTCGTTTTACCTGCTCCTAAATCGCCTTCTAGCGTCAATACATCTCCGGCATGTAAGCGAGTTGCCAGTTGCTCAGCAAGAGTCCTTGTTTCTTGCTCCGAATTAATCATTCGTTCATATTTCATCGGTCGCTTTCCTTTCCAGTTACATCTCTAATGCTTCTATTATAATGAAATACAGAGAATATTGTAAGTGTGGGGGCTTTAGGGTAACTTAGGGGGCTAAGAAAAACCGGATAAAAAGACGCCCGGTCCTCTAAAAACAAACACTTAGATATGCCAATGATTTCCGCTACGAGCGGACGCTTTCCGCCGGCATGGCTTCAGCCGCTTCCTTCGCTACGCTCTGTCCAGGGTCTTCAGCTCATGCTATTCCCGGCTGGAGTCGCCACTCTACGCTCCAATCAATTAGGTCCGCTTTATCTAATAAGGTATCTCGATATAAAACCACTTAAATTACGGTTTTATCCCTCTTTTAACTTTGACTTCTTTTATCATCTAAGCGATATACTTTGTTACAATTTATATTGTAGTACTACACTATAATTGATTGTAGTGGAATGCGGCGACTCCAGCGGGAACAGCGTTAGGCGAAGACCCCGCAGCGAAGACATCGGCCTTGACCAATGTCTTTGCGACGAGTAAGCGCAGGAGCATATGTTTTCCAGTGAGGAGGCTGAGGCAACGCCCGCGGAAAGCGTCCACATGTAACAAAAATCATAGGATTATTCATTCTTTAAAAACTCATGAGCCCAGTGTTCACACCCTCCTACAACTTTTAGAAACAGGTAAGTACGTTTTTGGATAACTAGAGAAAAGCTACTTTCCTATTGATAAAGGAGGCTCTCGAAGATGCAATTTCGTTCGCTATTTCACTTCCTGAAACGGAAATCAGTCGTAATATTCATTTTTAAAAATGCCACAAACCCAGTGTTCACAGGACACTTTTATATACGCTATCTATTAAAAAAGATCACTTCGCATCCACTACGAAATGATCTCTTTTTTATTGGACTAACCTTACGATTTTCTCAACTGCTTGCTCTCCAGCTACTGTCCATTTATTTTTGTTGGCAATATGCCCGTCCTTATCAACTGGATCTTGGAATTGATTGAAGCCAGTTGATGTGAGCAGTGAATTCTCATCCTCGTCTAAGCCTACATTGACTACATGCTTGATGACATAAGGCGTTTGAAACTTAATTTGCGCATCGTAATTGTCTAGCTCTCCTTCCACCACTTCAAATGGAAGTCGCAAGTAGATTGTTTCCCCTTCATCTCGCCACAATACATTGTCAAAACTGCCTTTATGGTAATCCCAATTTCCACCTATTGTGTAGCCAAGGCTATCTATTCTACTTCTTAAATCACCAAACCCAATTTCTTTTCCTTCCAACTCTGTTTGTAATTGTAGCAAGAAAATTCACTCCTCGTCCGAATCTTCCTACTATCATTTCCAATAATCGACAGAAAAATACTAGCCTCTCATTAATCGGTCTACTAGTTTTTTGAAGAAACCATCCTCAATCTCCATCTCCTCTAATTTTTGAACTATTAAATCAGAAAGCAGTTCATAGCCCGCCTCACCAAAATGCAGTCCATCATTCTTCTCGCCGACTAAAAGCTCCTTGTAGTTTGGCTGAGAATAAAAAATATGAAAGAAATCGATAAAATAGCTCCCTGTTTCTTCGGCAACCTCCTGAACAGCCAAGGCATATTGCTTCATACGCTCATTCGTTCTATTCGGCTGAAGAGATTCATCCACAGGAGCAGGGCTTATCAATATCGTCTTCTCAGAACCAATCTGCTTGGCGAATAAAGAAATATTCCGCTTAAATGTATCTAAATCTACAAATTTATGAGTTGCCGAATCATTTGCTCCAAACAATACCGTAACCGCATCTGGTCTTTTAGATAGTACATCTTTATTGAAGCGGAACATCGCTTGCTCCGTTGTATTTCCAGATACGCCCGCATTGATAAATTCATAATCAGTCATTTTTGACGACAATTTATGAGTTAATATGGGCGATGGATGCCCCTCTTTTCTAGCAGTAATACTATCACCAAAACAAATTATTTCCAACATATAACAAAACTCCTTTTAAAAATATGTAATATAATTGAAACACAATATACGTTTATAATTACCCAAAAACGGATAAACAAACATAGATATTATGTTATGGAGGAAGTTTTATGGCTAACAAGCGTTTAACATGGGTCGATGTAACAAAAGGATTTTTAATGATATTAGTTGTTATCGGACATTATCCAGGTGAATTGAATTTCCCATTCATCACTTATATATACTGGTTTCATATGCCAGCTTTTTTCTTATTGAGTGGATTATTTTTTAAAGAATTAAAAGAAGAACAAGACACAAAAATTCCTATTAAAAAAAGATTCTTACAACTAATAGTTCCTTATTTGTTTTTCCTAGTAGCTATTACAACTGTTCGATACGGAATGGAGCTTGCGGGAGGTAACTTTGATGTATCCTGGTACTTGCAAGATTTATGGAAACTAGTAATTGCAGGTCGGTTTGCACGTGGTGCTTATGGAGTTTTCTGGTTCGTAACGACATTATTCTTTACGTATTTATTATTCATGATGATGACAAAGTATTTAAGTCGTGTCAAACAAATTGGATTACTTATCGTCTTTTATATTGTTGCTCATTTAGAAAGTATTTTCGCTATGCAATATATTAGCGGGGCTCCAGACAAAGCCTCCCAAACAATTCCTATGCTTTGGAACCTAGATGTAGTTCTAATGGCAATCGTCTATTTCGCTCTTGGTTATTACGGTAAAACGATTTGGATGAACATTACGAGACCATGGTTACTAGGTGCTCTAATCGTTGCAATCACCGCAATAATAACAGATAAACTAGGTTTTATTGATTATCACCTTAGTATGAAGTTCCTGCGGTATGATCATTTACTGCTCGACTTAGTCATTCCTATTGCGTTTATTATCGCTATTCTTGGTCTGTTCCAAAGAATTACTACCATTCTATCTCTAGACTGGTTGGCAAAAATTGAAAAGCACTCGATTACTATTATGTATTTGCATATTTTCACCGATATTATCCTGAACGATTATTTCCAATACGGTATTATTGGTTTTACTACTCTAGGGTTAATGATACCAATTATAGCGTCCATCGCTATCCAAAAAATGATTCCTTATGGAAAGTTCTTCTTAGGAGATATCCGAGCGAAGAAACCGATTCAAATTTAGTAAAAGAGGCTGGGACAGAAGTAGAAATTTTATTGGATAAGGAGAAACCTTTACTAAATAATGGATACTTAATGAAATTGATTGGAATGGAGGGGCGACTCCTACGGGAATAGCGTGACGCCTGAGACTACAGGCTCAGGCCACGCCCGTGGAAAGCGTCCCTGGAATGGAAATCAATTTTGTACACAGCAAAAAAACAGCATTTTTCTCACAGAGAAAAATGCTGTTTTTGGGTTCTGTCCCAGCCTCGTTTACATTGGGTAAGCATTTGCGAGAAGCATCCAGCCTGACAACAAATCGCAAGTCTGCTGCATCGAATCGCAATAGAATGAACAAAAATAGAACATAAGTTCTCTTTTGTGTTATAATAAGTTGGCAATTACATAGTAGGGTGGGCGGCTGGTCACTTTTTTCGTTAGGAGGTGTTGCCATGACAACATACCAGATGATGAGTTTGTTGATCCAGCTTAGCGCTGTACTAATAGCAACCTTTTCCATAGTAGTGACCATTATCATTTTCTTTGTAAAAAAGAAATAACCGTCCCCTGAGCTAAAGGTTTGACGGTTATTCTGAGCCTGGACCAACCGCTCTTTCTGCGGTCTGTAATTGCTGACTGGATATTCGCGTATCCAGTCTTTATAGTCTATGTTGCTATGTTCATTATATACAGAATTACTAGCACATTCAACCTATATAGGTCTTTACAACTTTTGGCTTAGTGGAACACAATCGTCTTATTACCTTCGACGATAATACGGTTCTCTAAATGCCACTTAACTGCTTTTGCTAATACTCGACGTTCAATCGTGCGACCAATTTTCTTTAGCTCTACAACGTCATCACGATGATCAACCCGCTCTACGTCTTGTTCGATAATAGGACCTTCATCTAAATTATTTGTTACATAGTGAGAAGTAGCTCCAATCAGTTTTACTCCACGTTCGTAGGCTCGCTCGTATGGACCGGCTCCGATGAATGCTGGTAAGAACGAATGGTGGATATTGATAATGCGATTTTCAAAATGATCCACAAACTCTGGTGTTAATATTTGCATATAACGAGCCAGAATTAATAAGTCAACATTGTATTGTTCCATTAAGCGAATTTGTTCAGCTTCCACTTGTTTTCGTATTTCTTTGTTTGCTGGGATATAATGATATGGAATGCCTAAAGCTTCAACAAATGGACGCGCTTCTTCGTGATTACTAATGACTACGACAATATCGGTATCCAAATCCCCGTTTTGCCATTCCCATAGAAGCTCCATTAAACAATGCGGTTCCTTAGAAACAAAGATTGCTGAACGTGTACGCTCATGCAAATAGTTAAAGCTATATTCCATATTATGCGCCGCAGCAATTTGTTCGAAATCCTTTTCCATTTGCGACGCCTTTTCGAGTAACCCATCACAATGATAAGCAATCCGTATAAAAAATGTACCGTTCTCTGGATTACTGGAGTACTGGCTGGATTCGATTATGTTTGAATTATGTGCATGTAGAAATGTCGATAATACGGAAACAATTCCTGGTTTATCGGGACATTTTACTAGTAGGCGTCCGCGGTTTTGTAAAACGGCGTTTTGTTGCTGCAAATTACCTTTTGCTTGCGTCTTGATTGACATGTAAACAGCTCCTATTATATCCATATTAATTTTCTTATTATGCAACATTCTGCACTTCTTCTCAACCCTTTAGTAAATTAAATGACTAAAGCGATTCTATTTTTTTATTTTAACTCAAATGAGGTGGTTGAATGTATCACAAACTTACAAAAAAACTATTTAATTTATTTTCAGGGGAATTGGCTGCAACAATAATGTTTGCAACGGTATGGCTAATGTTTTTAACTAGTCATGAATGGACAAAACCATACTTAACCTCTTTCACTCCTTTGTTTGCCTTTCTATTACTAGAATTTCTTTTATTACAGGGAAGTTATTATTGGTATTTGAAATGGAGACAAGCTAGGCGGAGGGATTTCTCTAATCTGCCCGAGTATCAACTAAAATTATTCCGTGGTCTGAAGAGAGTGAATTTATTTCTTCTAGGAGTTGGCTTTGTTCTCGTTATATATGAATTGATAAGTTATCCAAAAGAATTGTATTGGTTTCTCTTTCTATATCTTTTTGCTCTAGCAGAGTATATCAATTACTATCATGTTCGATTGTCCTATCAAACGATGGGAGAGATGAAGGAATTTAAGCGTCATAGAAGGTTTCGAAGATCTAAATTGGCTGAAGAGCTAGAATAAATAAAAGCTATCTCCCAACAACTCAGAGATAGCTTCTACTTTAATTATTTTATAAGGCTTTTCAAAATATTATCGATAATTTGTGTGTTTGCAATTGTTCCGGTATATAACCAGCTTTCGTCTGGTGAGAATTCATATACATTTCCTGCTTTTACTGCAGGTACACTATTCCATAATGCATCACTTAAAGCTGCAGAACCGCTTGTTGTATCACTGTTAATCAGGAACAAATGCTCAGCATCTAACTCAACCAATTTTTCTAAAGAGATTTCACTCCAGTTACCAGTTGCGCTTGCAGAGATTTCCTTCACTACTGCAGGTTTCTTCAACCCTAAATCACCATACATTACAGCACCACTAGATAGATTTTCTCCTACGACGAAGAATTTCCCACCTACTAGCCATACTGCTGCTACCGAAGGGTTCCCTACTTCAGCTTCAATCGTTGCTTTTGCTTCAGCAGCTTTTGTATCATAAGCATCCAATGCCTTTTGAGCTTCGTCTTCTTTACCAAATACTTCTCCCACACGTTTTAACTCATCGCGCCAATCGTTGTTTACTTCTGTTCCAATTACATATGTTGGAGCGATTTTACTATACTGCTCGTATTTACCGCCTTCCACCATGCTTGCTGAGTCCATAATGATCAAATCTGGTGCATATTCTTGAACTGCCTCGAATGGAAGGTCATGAGGAATCATAGGAACGTCTTTTAAGTCGCCTTGCAGGTATCCTTGAATGCTAGCTCCGTCTTTTACACTCCATTGCGCAACAGGTGTTATCCCTAATGCTACTAAATTATCTTCTAAGTACGAAGCTAGTACACGTTCTGGGTTGGCTGGTATTACTACTTCATTGCCCATCGCATCTGTCAATGTACGAGTATCACTTTCCTGTGTATCAGTTGCTTGTTCTTCTGTTTGGTCTGTTGTAGTCTGATCTTCTGTCGTTTCTTCATCACCACAAGCAGCTAATGTTAAAGCCAAGGCACCTGCTCCGACTAATTGCATCCACTTATTTTTATCTAGTAAATTTTTCATGTTAATCTCCCTTTTCATATGGTATACTAACTTTATTGATAATGATTCTCGATTTCAATTAGAATACAGAATTTGTTATTTGTCAATATTTAATTTTTATAAATGATGGAGATAATATACATATGAATAAAAAATTAAAGCATCTTAAAACTACGACGAGCGATTTTAAAAACCCATTCACGAGCTCTTTAGTAATTATCATCGGTATTGTATTACTAGGCCTTAGTGTGATAGTGTCTATAAATTTTGGAGCATCTAACTTAAATTATCAGGATGTATGGAACGCTATTTTACATTTTGATCCAGACAATTCATCCCATGTTATTATTCGTGAACTACGTCTACCTCGTGCTGTTGCTGCTATTTGTGTTGGAGCGGCATTGGCCGTTTCTGGTGCAATTATGCAAGGAATGACACGAAATCCTTTAGCCTCTCCCTCCATAATGGGAGTGACCTCTGGTTCATCTTTTTTAATAGCCATTGCACTGGCTATCCTACCAGGTATAAGCTATTTGGGATTAATGATGTTCTCATTCGTTGGGGCTGGGCTCGGTGCTGCTTTAGTATTTGGAATTTCTGCTATGGCAAAGGGTGGAGTTACTCCTGTGAAATTAGCGCTGGTTGGTTCAGCCATCACTTCACTACTAAGTTCCCTATCTACAGCTATCGGTATTAAGTTCAATGTATCGAAGGATATCAGCTACTGGTATGCTGGAGGTGTTTCTAGTATTCAACCGCAGCATATTTTATTTGCTACTCCATTTATCGTTGTAGGACTTATATTAGCGTTAATCCTCTCCCGTTCTATCTCCGTGTTAAGTTTAGGAGAGGATGTCGCAAAAGGACTTGGTCAACGGACTGGTTCCATACAACTTTTAGGGACAATTGCCGTCCTTCTTTTAACTGGAGCTGCAGTATCCATTGCCGGTATGATTGGATTTGTAGGTCTTGTAATCCCTCACATCACTAGATTTTTAGTAGGGGTCGATTATCGTTGGATCATTCCCTGCTCAGCTATTTTAGGCGGAATATTATTGATAACTGCTGATATCATTGGACGTATGGTAAATCCCCCGTTTGAAACACCCGTCAGTGCAATTACTGCGCTTATTGGTGTACCGTTCTTCCTCTATCTAGCACGTAAAGAGGGGAGAGGATTATAATGCCAAACACTTTATCTAAAATCGAGGCAAAGTATAAATTTCTTATGGTCACTACCTTTGTATTAATCATTGTTGCCGTTCTTATAAGTATTAATGCAGGATATATGAAAATACCGATAACTGATGTTGTTGCTACATTATTTGGAAATGGTACTCCTCAGAATGAACTAACTATATTCGAGTTCCGTTTACCTCGAATATTTATGGCATTACTCGTTGGTTTGGGCATTTCTATATCGGGTGCTATTTTGCAAGGAATTTCTGGGAACCCACTTGCCGATCCAGGTATTCTAGGGATCAATGCCGGTGCAGGCTTTACAGTTGTCCTTTATATGTTCTTTTTCCAAGGGACTGTATTTATAACAGGATGGCTATCTATTTTCATCATGCCCTTCACTGCACTAATCGGTGGGTTTACTGCTGCATTCCTTATTTACATTCTTTCCTGGAAGAATGGTCGAGTAACACCAGTTCGGCTTATACTCGTTGGTATTGGGATTAATGCTGCATTTGGAGCCGGTCTCACTATCTTCCAAATGAAAATGGAACCGATTAACTTTATGAAAGCTATCGTTTGGCTTTCTGGTAGTATTTGGGGAACGAATTGGACATTCGTATGGACAATTGCTCTTTGGTTAGTTGTTTTAATTCCAATTGTTCTTTATAAATCTCGAGTATTGGATGTATTAAAGCTAGGAGATTCTATCGCCATAGGTGTCGGTGCCAATACTGAAAAAGAGAGACGATTCCTGCTTTTCATTTCGGTTGCGATAGCTGGTGTTTGTGTTTCAGTTGGAGGAGGAATTACTTTTCTCGGTTTAATCGCTCCGCATATGGCCCGACGTTTAGTAGGTGCTTCACATGCCAAGTTATTACCGCTATCAGCTTTGCTAGGAGCACTGTTATTATTACTTGCAGATACACTTGGCCGAGTCATTCTAGCACCGATGGAATTACCAGTTGGAATCGTTATCTCTGTTCTTGGTGCTCCTTATTTTATTTACTTACTCATAAAAACTAACTAATAAAAATACACTTTCTACAAAAAAAGTCCAGATCAGCAAATAATAGCTGGTCTGGATTTTAGTTTAGTTGATTACTTTAATTTTTACTTCTTTGACTCCCCAAGCAATTGCATTATCATATGAAGGGATGAATACATCAATTTTATTTCCTTTAATAGCTCCTCCAGTGTCACCAGCTATAGCTTCACCATAGCCTTCTACCCACACTTTTGTGCCTAGTGGGATTATACGTGGATCTACGGCTATTACTTTTTGATCAGGGTTTGCTCGCAAATCAATTCCATATGCCGTCGTTCCTGAACACCCCTCACAATAGGCTGTATAGGCAGTAGCGGTAACAATCATCTCTTCTCCGGAACTTACTGGTTCTATTATAGAAGACGACGCGGGTACTTTTGGTTCCTCGGACACGTTAGTAGGTGGGGAACTTCTAGCTAAAGTTGATGCAACTGCTACATTATTAACAGTTTCAGGGATTCTGTCCTCACTTACATTCAACACGTCACCCGGGAAGATTAATTCCCCCTCAATATTATTCCATTCCATCAGGGATTCCAATGAAATACTGTGCTCAAGGGCAATCCGAAATAGATTATCCCCCTTTTCCACTGTGTATGTCAAAGGCTCAAAAAGAAAATCATAGGCTAGTTCAAGATTTAAAGCATCATCAAAAAGAATAAAATCCGTCTCGCTATCTGACATATATATATCATATCCATCTCCGTCACTCGTGGCGACTAGAAATGGGTCAGCAGCATACGTTACCGAACTCATCGAAAAAGTAACGACTATAATCATTAATATCGTTTTTGCTTTCAATACTAAATCCTCCTTACAAGCAATCTTTCAATCACTTTTAAATTTGACTAAGTATTGCCCAAAAACTTTCAAAAACAAACATTCGTACAAAATAAAAAGAAACCATCCTCCCAAACAACTAAAATCTGTTTGGAAAAATGGCTTTAAAAATAGTACAAGTACCTCATTCTAAGTTCACAACAATTTGGTTCTCCTTAGCAAAGGTCGTTGCCAAATTTAGCAACGACTATCCCACATCGTTCCGTCACGCAAATATAAAGCTACTCAGGTAGCTATGCGTAGGTAATAGAAAGATACTGTGATTCTTATCCATCAGAAATACAAAATTGCCCACAGAAATCATTCCATAATTTTCAGTACTATCTCCTGTCTGCCCCACTCAATCGCCCCATCATAAGTAGGAATGAAAACATCAATTCTATTACCCTTTATCGCACCGCCAGTATCTCCAGCAATCGCCTCACCGTAGCCTTCCACCCACACTTTAGTACCAAGTGGAATAACTGTCGGATCCACTGCAATCACTTTTTCCTCTGGATTATTTCTTAAATCTATACCGTAAGCGGTTATGCCAATACAGCCATAGCAATAGGCCGTATAGGCAGTTGCCTCCACTATCATCTCTATTCCTGGTCCATCTGGTGGTATAGAATCCGGGTGCTTAACCAATTCAGCATCTTTACTTAACACAAGCTGGTCTTTTGGATAAATCACATGATCAGTCAATCCATTCCACTCAATTAGTAGATCAACCGAAATATTATAAGCAGCCGCAATATCATATAAGTTGTCCCCTTCTATTACATTATGTATAGCTGGATCCGGAAGAATTTTAGAATTTTCCTCAAAGACAAGCTTGTCTTCTATATGTTTATTTGGTAAATTCAATTGGTCCAATAATAGTTCTTCAGCACTTGCTGTAGAAAAAGTCATACCTATAAAAAATAATGTAAAAATCGTAATTCTAGTCTTCAATGTTCTACCTCCAATATACTTTTCAATAATCCCCTATATGTATTGCCCTAAAAATGAGCGATGCAAACCTTTTTTGTTTATACGTGGGCAATATATAGCTATCATTAGCATAGTAAACTGTCTACTATATTTTCTAAATCTAATTTTATTGACTGTTCTAATGTGTATCTAAAAAAATTTTATATACGAGGGTTTATATGGAAATATCTTTTTTCGATATAGAAAATAATTTTTTGTCTCATAAAAAGAAGCTACCAAAAAGAGTTGTCTCCATACCGGTAATATTAGGAATAGGAAAAAGCATCACTGTAACTGTTCGTATTCCAGCACTTTCATAAAACGAAAGGTATAAGATTCTGTTCAAAATAGCCGCTACCGATTCTTTTTTTATTTTCTTTAGTACTTAAATAGAAAAGCTCGAGCCAAATACTTTGACTTACTTTTAGTAACCTTCTATACTAACAAAGGACTGAGGTAAAGACATGGCACAATATGATAATCAGCTTCTCAAATTACGCGCAGTGTAAGAAATGTATCGTGTCATCGTTAAAAACCTGGAGTCACACTTACAGTGGAAATCAAAAAAAATTTCTATTTAATAGAACTTTGGAGGGAACACATCATGAAAGTAGTAGCAATCGTAGGAAGTATCCGTAAAGAATCATTAAATTTACAACTAGCAAAACATATACAAACACGCTATACCGATAAGTTTGAACTAGAAATTTTAGACTTAAAATCAATTCCAATGTATAACCAAGATATCGAGTTAGATGCACCACAGGAAGTATTAGACTTCAAAGCAAAAGTGAAAGCAGCAGACGCTGTTCTTTGGGTAACACCAGAGTATAATTCTACAATTCCGGGTGTATTAGGTAACGCTATTGACTGGATGAGCCGTGTAGATAAAGTAATGAACGGAAAACCATCTATGATTATGGGAGCTTCTATGGGTGCTATGGGAACTGTAAAAGCACAAATGCACTTACGTGATATTCTATTTGCAAGTGGTTTAAACTCACCATTACTACCAATGAATGAAGTATACGTTGGAGCTGCACATACAAAATTTAATGATAATGGCGAATTAACGGACCAAGCGACAATTGAATTTTTAGATACAGTTATCGCTAATTTCCAAGAATGGATGAAAAATTACTTATAATAATGCTAAGAGGCTGGGACAGAACCCAAAAACAGCATTTTTCTCTGTGAGAAAAATGCTGTTTTTTTGCTGTGCACAAAATTGATTTCCATTCCAGTGACGCTTTCCACGGGCGTGACGCCCCTCCATTTCAATCAATTTCATTAAATATCCATTATTTAGCAAAGATTTCTCCTTATCCAATAAAATTTCTACTTCTGTCCCAGCCACTTCTAATTTAAAGGATAATATTATTTGTTCAAGTTAAATACTAACTGACCATACCTTCACATTCTCGCATAATGGAATTTCTTTTTCGCAAAAAGGAATCATCACTTCTAACTTTTTATATTTCATTTCATTCATCGTAATATCATCCTTGAATAATAAAGGCCCGTAAACTCTGCACCAAATTCTATTCTGAAATAGTTGCCTATAGCTGCGCACAAATAGCTTTTTTTAACTAGACTCGATCATCATAACATCATCCCCCAAAAATCCTGCTGCTTCCACTCCACCGGCTTTACAAGTCTTCAATGCGATACAATTTCCAGTACAGTGCTTCGCAGTTTGAAATACGTTCTGGACCAAACTTGGCCAAATAATATGGTTAAGAATTGCTTTTTTCATATAATAATTTCAACTTATTTTTATGAATGTCCCACTTCTACAAACCATATATCTATATACCTAAATATATATACGAACATCTGAATAAAACATCATAAAAGTACTATAAAGAAATTCCTCTCACTATTACAAGAAAACGCTAATAAAATTAGTGAAACGATGGAAATTATTTATAGTTCAAACAACTAAGAAAAGCGATGAATTTGCTAATTTGGAGCACGAAATTAATTTCATATTTAAAATAATTATTTTGACATTTCTAAAAAGAAGGTGTACAAATTACTCTATACTTTGTACATAAAGGAGGATACATATGGAATATCGTTCAATTGAAGTTAATGGTGGTACTTTAGCTTACGCTGACTATGAAGGAACAAAGGGTGTAATCATAGGTGTTCACGGCTTAACAGGAAATAATAAACAGCTACATTACTACGCCGAGTTACTCAAGGGTGATTATCGATTTATATCGGTCGATTTAAGAGGGCGTGGAAATAGCTCCGCGGCTACTGAAAATACAGGTATTGAGCAGCATACAAAGGATATTATCAGCTTAATCGATGCATTAAATATACAAAATCCAATATTAATGGGCTACTCAATGGGTGGGTTCATTATGGCAAATGTTGCTAGCAAACGGGGTGACGTGAAAGGTGTTATTTTACTTGATGGTGCTGCAACTTGTACGGATCATCAACGACAAATAGTGGAGCCTTCTCTTGGTCGTATTAGCAAACGTTATGAAACTGCAGAGTCCTATTTGGAGGAAATCAAGAGAATCTATAGTAATCTTGGAGTAGTCTGGGATGAGCATATGGAAAGCGTTGGTCGCTACGAAATAGCTGAAGTAGATGGTCATTGGGAGAATAAATCGGATGAAACAAAAATTCGTCAAGATTTCCAAAGTTTCTATGATTACAAGCCAGCCGAAGTGTTTGCTGGGGTAGAATGTCCAGTATTACTAGTTCATTCAACTGGTGGAATAGGTGCTATGCCAGCGTTGTTTTTAGCCGAATCGTATATTGAAACACAGCAATACGCAAAAAATATTCATAAAATCACAACAGATAGTAATCACTATACACTTGTTTTCGAGGAACGTAGCGATATAAACCCGACAATAAAGGATTTTGTAAAAAAATTATAAAAAAGGGTTGAAATTTTTCGGATCTTATGTGAATAATTAGATAATCAAAAATATAAGCCTATCAGGTGGCTACAGAGAAATGACCTTTCTTTGTTTTCCCCACTTGTCTGTTGGCCTCATTACTCTCAAAGGACACCACTAACCGTGTTCATGAGTGTAATGTGGCCTTTTTATTTATTTAAAAAGGAGCGTAAATAATATGTCAACTGGATTAGATTACTTTAAAAAGGTTTACGATGTCGTACCAGGATGGGTTCAAAAAATGCATGATTATAACCCATCTATGCTAGATCATTATACTGCATTACGTGGAGCAGCAATGGCAGAAGGGGTACTTTCGGTAAAAGAAAAGGATATTTTACTAGTTGGTATTAACTCCGCTCGAACTTATGCGAGAAGTATGGTTTATCACACAAAAGGTGCAATAGATGGTGGTGCTACACTTGAAGAATTGGCTGAGTATTTGCTTGTATCTTATAACTACGGTGGAGAGAAAGCATTACAAATTGGGCTTCAATCCTTTGAATATGCACTTGAGTTAACTAGTACACAAGCAGAGAAGATTTCACATGATGCAACAGCTACTGATATTGTTCGGTATTACGCAAAATTTGCTTCAACTGATGCTAGTAAAGTTTACTACGAGCAGATTCTTTCTCTTTTGGTATCCGGAGATGAAAACGCTTTAAAAAATAAATTACTAGCATCAAACGTAGTGGATGAACAAATGAAATATATTTTAATGGCTGGCATTTACACGACTGTGTTAAAAAATACAGAAACAGATTACTGGGCAAAAAAAGCTCGTGAAAAAGGCGTAGATGAGCCTCGACTAGCAGAGCTTGGATACATTTGTCTATTAACAGCGGGTATCCCCTCTTGGTTCGAAATCAGTGACGCACTTATTCAAAAATAATGGAGTGAAAAAATTGAAAATGTATGACTCAGCCGAAGAGGCATTAGAATGTGTTCAAAGTGGGCAGACAATCATGGTTGGTGGCTTTGGTCTAGTAGGCGGGCCGCTCACACTAATTGATACGTTAGTAGAACTTGATGTTAAAGACTTAACGATTATTAGTAATAACCTTGGTGAGCAAGGTAAAGGCTTAGGAAAATTACTAGAACAAAAGAAAGTAAAAAAAGCGATAGGCTCTTACTTCACAGGAAATCGGGACGTAGGCGATGCCTTCCAGCGTGGAGAAATCGAGATTGAGTTATTGCCACAGGGCACATTGGCAGAATCTATTCGAGCTGGCGGCTCTGGAATTGCTGGGTATTATACAAAAACTTCTTTTGGGACTAATTTAGCTAAAGGTAAAGAAACCAAAATGTTTAAAGGCGAGGAATACGTTCTTGAAGAAGCATTACAGGCAGATGTAGCGATTATTCGTGCTTATAAAGCAGATACGTTAGGCAATCTTGTGTATTACAAAACGGCGCGCAACTTTAACCCTCTCATGGCAACAGCTGCTAAAACAGTGATTGTTGAAGTGGAAGAAATAGTAGAAGCTGGTGAACTAAAAAGTGATGAAATCGCTACCCCCCACCTGTTCGTTGACCGCGTTATCCTAGCGAAAAAGATTTTGACAAAGGAAGGTGTCATCGAACATGGCTAATCCAATTCAAGAGGCTATTGCCCTGCGTGCTGCCAGGGAATTAGAGCAAGGACAAATCGTTAACTTAGGTATTGGAATTCCAACACTTGTGGCTAACTATGTAGAACAAAACCATGTGTACTTACACACGGAAAATGGGATGCTTGGTGTCGAGGATGTTACCGAGGAAGATATTGATCCAAATATCGTCAATGCAGGCAAGTTTGCAGTTGGGGAAGCTATTGGTGCCTCTTACTTTGATAGCGCTGCATCCTTTGCAATGATTCGTGGCGGCCACGTGGATGTAGCAATTCTAGGAGTTCTACAAGTAGATGAACATGCTCGTATTGCCAACTGGGCTGTTCCTGGAAAAAACATTATCGGTGTCGGCGGTGCAATGGACTTACTTGTTGGTGCTCGCAAAGTTATTGTAACAACCACTCATACATCTAAAGATGGAAAAAGTAAAATTTTGAAGGAATGTATTTATCCTATTACCTCTACCCGTAGTGTGGACGTCATTATTACGGAGTTAGCAGTTTTTAAATACATCGATGGTCAATTACATTTAGTTGAATTAATGCCTGGTGCTGATTTAGAAACTGTAGAAGCCAATACGGAAGCTACATTTGTAAATAGCTTGAAATAAGGAGGAATAACCATGAAGGAAGTAGTAATTGTAGAAGGCGTTCGTACTGCAATTGGAAAGCTTGGCGGCTCACTAATGACTCAGACAGCTGACTACTTGGGTGCTGCTGTTATAAAAGAATTACTCGCTCGCACGCAAATTGACCCTAAAGAAGTCGATGAAGTTATTTTAGGTCAAGCCAAACAAAGTGCTGATCAGTCTAATGTTGCTCGCCTTGCTTCATTACGTGCGGATATCCCGCTTGAAGTGCCCGGATACACGGTGCATCGTCAATGTGGTTCTGGCTTACAATCCATTAATAATGCTGCACAACAGATTGCGCTTGGATTAAGCGACGTTATTATTGCCGGTGGTACAGAATCTATGAGTACAGCACCTTACTATATCCGTAATGCCAGGTACGGGTTAAATGTAGGAAATAGCCAAATATTAGATCCAAATACCGAAAGTCAGCCCGGCTCTCAACCAGAATCCTACGGGCTAAAAACAATGGGCGAAACAGCTGAAAATTTAGCTGAGAAGTACTCCATTTCCCGTGAAGCGCAGGATGCATTTGCCTATCAAAGCCAAGAACGTACTGCTAATGCTATAAAAAAAGGCTTCTTTGAAAAGCAAATTGTCCCGTATGAGATTAAAACACGTAAAACAACTGAAATATTTAAGGTTGATGAGCATCCACGATTAACACCTGTAGAAAAGCTGGCTACTTTAAAACCTGTTTTCCGCGAGGGTGGATCTGTAACTGCCGCTAACGCTAGTGGTCGTAATGACGGAGCTGCTGCCCTTCTAGTAATGTCCAAAGAAAAAGCCGAAGAGCTAGGTCTTCAGCCAAAGGTTAAAATCATCGCCCAGTCGGCGGCTGGTGTAGATCCATCTATTATGGGTATCGGACCTGTTCCAGCAACACGAAAAGCATTAAAACAAGCTGGACTTTCTATTGAAGACATCGATGTGATTGAACTAAATGAAGCCTTCGCTTCCCAATCACTGGCCGTTATCGAAGAACTAGGCTTAGATCAAAGCAAAGTAAATCCTAACGGTGGCGCTATTGCAATGGGACATCCCATTGGTGCAACTGGAGCTATTTTAATGACAAAGCTTATCCATGAATTAGAGCGCACAGGCAAGCGTTATGGGTTAGTTACACTATGTATCGCCGGTGGACTTGGCATAACAACAATTGTTGAAAATTGCCAAGCAAAATAAAAAAAGAAAATTCTCCTGAGAGAATTTTCTTTTACAGACAAATGTAAACGCTTTAATATCAAGGACAATTTTAGTAAACTTATTTAGCTATTTTTTCTAAATATCTTTTCTGTGCGGATTTTAAAGCGACTATTACAGCACCACTCGAAGGGGCCATATAATGCTCTTCAATACGCTCGATTAAAATATTGATATCCGTCGTAAAGTCAAAATCTATTAACATGCGTTTAAAGAAATTTTGTGCTAACTCTGTTATGAACGTAAATTCGGCATCTACTATTTTATGTGTTAGTTTATCGATTTCAAGCACAATACCAGCGTGCTTATATGTTTCGTACATGGCTGTACCTTGTGGTGCTTTTGCGTATGCAGTCACTAATAACGTATTTAATTGTTGCATAAATAGGACCTCCGTTAATTTAAACTAGATACATTTTAGCATAGTTGTTCTGAAAAATAGGCATTGTTATACAAATAAGATTTAATATTTCAAGTTACAAAAAATTTATATGGGAGTAATTGTTGCCTATTAAACAATTTTAGGGGGATTTTATATGGAAAGATTAACGAATTTCTTTACATCTATTATGAGAAAGTATTTGCCAGATCCATTCGTATTTGCGATTGGTTTAACGATATTAACATTTATTTTAGCGCTTATTATTGAGGATATTTCATTCCTCAATTTAACAACATCATGGGGTGACGGCTTTTGGGACCTTTTAGCTTTCACTACACAAATGGCTGTAATTCTAGCAATGGGTTATGTACTAGCAACAGCACCAATTACAGATCGCTTTTTGAATAAAATTGCTAGCATGGTACATACACCTAAGACAGCAATTATAGTCGCTACTTTAGTTGGTGGAATCGGGAGTTACTTGAACTGGGGATTCGGACTAGTAATCGGTGGAATTATCGCCAAAAAATTAGCTGTAAAAGTTAAAGGTGTACATTATCCATTAATTATCGCTGCAGCATACTCTGGTTTCACATTTTATGGATTAGGTCTCTCTGCTTCTATTCCAATTTTAATCTCAACACCTGGACATTTCTTAGAAGAGAATATGGGGCTTATCGCTTTATCTGAAACTATTTTTAGCTTACCAATGATTCTTACAACTATTTTCTTATTAATCACATTACCATTATTCAATGCTATGCTACATCCTAAGGACGCAAAAAACGTTAAAGAAATAGATCCTACTTTACACTCAGATACGAAAAAGTTAAAAGTAAACGTATTAGAAGAAAATACATTTGCTAACAAATTAAATAATAGTCGCATCCTTTCTTATTTGATTGGTGCCTTAGGTCTTATTTATGTAATAATTCACTTTGCTAACGGTAAATCACTTGACCTAAATATTCTTAACTTTATCGTCTTATTCCTAGGAATTATTTTACTTGGTACTCCTGCAAAATATACAGAGCATTTATCAGATGGTATCAAAACCGTATCCGGTATTATTCTACAATTCCCGTTCTATGCTGGTATTATGGCAATCATGGCAGCGTCTGGACTAGTAGATACAATTTCACAAGTATTCGTTGATATCTCAACTCAGCATTCACTACCGTTCTGGGGCTTGGTTAGTTCTTTCTTCATTAACTTCTTTGCACCATCTGCAGGTGGTCACTGGGCAGTACAAGGTCCTTTCATGATTGATGCAGCAAAAGCATTGGGAACTTCACTTGGAGAGACTTCAATGTCTGTTATGCTTGGGAATGCCTGGAATGATTTAGTACAACCATTCTGGATTTTACCAGCACTAGCACTATCTCGCTTAAAACTAAAAGACATTATGGGCTTCTTAGTAATGATTATGTTCTATGTTGGAATTGTTTATATCGTTGCTACACTAGCTTGGTCTTACCTAGGCTAAAAAGAATCGAGCCTTTGTTTTCATAACATAGGCTCTTTTCATATAAATGGAGGTTTCGTTATGCACTCTTTACTTAAGGATTCTCATCTATCTAAAAAAGACAAGTCATTACTATTAGTAGGTTTATTTGCTGCTCGTCGCGAGGAACAGGCAATGCTTCACTTTACAGAAGTGGCTATTAAGGCTGGTAATACGGTCAATGAAATTGCCGAACTAATTTCTGCTGCCATCATTTCTCGTGGAATCCCCACTTGGTTATCGGGTATTGAGGCTATTTCCAAAGCAATTGAACTAACAGGGAAAGCTGAATCTACAAAAGAACCACAGAATATATCTGCTTTTTCAACTCAAGAAGAGTGTGTAAGCTACTATCAGTCAGAATTTGAACAGCTTCCAAAGTGGATAGCGTATTTAGTAGATTATGCACCAGATACACTATTAAAGTATAGCAATTTACGTACTACCTCCCTTCGTGATGGAGCTGTCTCTCGTTACTTAAAGGAATTACTTTTATACGCAATTAACATTTGCGATCAATATCCAAAAGGCATTGATATTCATAAAACGAACGCGATTCAATTGGGTGCAACAGATGAAGTACTCAAGGATACTCGAACTGTCTGCATTTACGTGGTAGGTATCCAGGCAATTTTTAATGATTAAGGAGATGTAAACTCATGCGACATGTATGCATAATTGGTGGCGGGTTTATGGGAGCATCACTAGCTCAATACTTTTTGAAAGCTCATATCAAGGTATCGCTATATGAAGGTTTTATAGCCCGTCGTCAGGAATTAATGACAGATGAAGCTTTTCAGGAAGTACACTTTATAGAAACAATAGAGGAATGTAAAGAAGTAGATTTTATTATCGAGGCAATTACGGAAAACTTACAAGCAAAGCAACAGTTATTCGAAAGCATAGAAGATTACTTTCCTAGTTCTACTACCTTTTGTACAAATACATCTAGCTTTCTAATTAGTTCTATTGCAGAAAAGGTTAAGAATAAGGAACGTGTGATTGGCACGCATTTCTTTTCACCAGCACATATCACTCCATTAGTAGAAGTTGTGCCAAGTGCTTTCACGGATGCTCAGCATATTCAAAAAACAATGACCTTTCTACAATCCATTGATAAAAAACCCGTACTACTTAAAAAAGAAATTCAAGGGTTTGTGGCAAACCGTCTCCAAAGCGCACTTTCGCGAGAGGCAATGTCACTAGTTCAAAATGGTATTGTCTCACCAGAAGAACTTGATTTCATTGCTAAATGGAGTTTGGGAATTCGCTTAGCCAACACGGGTCCTCTAGAACAGCGAGATATTAATGGGCTTGATACGCATATGGCCATTGTGGAATACGTTTATCCTACTCTTGAAAATAGTATTGAACCATTATCAATTCATAAACAACTAATAGATGACAATCGATTTGGCATGAAGACTAATGAAGGTTTTTATGATTGGTCCAAAACCGACACACAGCAATATTTGTCCGTTAAAGATGATGTTCTATTAAATATTATTAGAGCTGTGTCAGCTCAGGATGAAGAGGTGGGTAAATAAATGCATTACAAAGCACTAGTGAAAAATACAGCAGCTCAAAAGGATATAAAATTTGAAACATACGAAATGCCTGCTTTAGAACCCCATCAAAGCTTATTGAAAGTAAACGCTGTGGGCATATGTGGCAGTGATTTACATATGTATGATGGACATGGAGGCTATGATTGGGTAAACTATCCTCTTGTGTTAGGACATGAGGTGACTGGTAAAGTCATTGCAGTGGCTGAAGGTGAAATCCCTCCACAGCGCATGGTTATAAACCCGTATAAAAGCTGTGGCGTATGTGAGTTCTGTCTTGCAGGTGAAAGTAATCGCTGTGATTTCGATGATTATAAATATTTTAAAACACCAACGGAAGCATTACGTTATGGCTTTCGCGAACCAGGCGGAATGGCGGAATACATGGTTGTGGACAATAAAAATTTACTCCCTATCCCGGATGAAGTAACCGATGAGGTTGCTGCAATCTCAGAGGCGCTAGCCGTTAGTTATACCGCTGTGCTGAAAATAGAAAACTTTCCGAAAAAGTCGATCCTAGTAGTTGGTCCAGGACCGATTGGCTTAGGTGCAGCAGCTATCTTAGTCGGGTCGGGTAATTCACAAGTGATGATGTTAGGCACTGCTGTTGATAAAGATCGTCTTCAGCTTGCTAAAGAAATTGGTATTTCGCAGGTTTATGAAAATGCAGAGGATATACCACATGAACAGTTCAAAGGTTTTGACGCTATTATTGACTGCTCTGGTCATCCGACTATTCCAAATACAGCACTTCGCCTTTTAAAACGAGGTGGCGAACTCATCTTAGTCGGCATTAATCCTGCCAGTTTTTCTGTTCCGATGGATCAAATCGTTCGTGGGGAAATTAGTATAAAAGGAAGCTATGGCATTACACAATCAAATTATGAAGCCGTATTATCGCTTGCAGCAGATGCCCGCTACCCTTTCCAAAAACTAATTGCAGAAACAGTGCCATTTAAGGAATGTTTAGATGGCTTTGAAAGTGCGTTAAATAAAGCGACAGGTAAAGTCGTTATTAAAATGTAAGGAGGAATTTACATGAAACTTATTGATTTATCTTTAGAAATTTATGATGGACTTCGCTCATATACATCACACCCACCAATTGCTATTGCCGAGGAATCTACTTTTGAAAATTCCGGTCAACGCTATGTAGCTCCCTGTGAAGGTTTTGAGTCTCGCATGCTAAAAATGTCCGATCATAGTGGTACACATATCGATGCCCCACTTCATTTTATGCGGGATGGTGAATCTACTTCTGAAATGGATCTATCTAAAACACACGGGGATGCTGTACTATTAGATGTATCCGATTTTAAAGATCCTTTTCAAGCTGTAACATGGGAAATGTTGGAGGCAGCTGAAAAACGCCAAGGTATTACTGTTCAGCCTAATGATATTGTCCTCACTCGCACTCGTAAGCTTTCATGGGGAGAAGGATCGTTTTATGAAGAACATGCCTTCGCACCTAGTGCTGGTGACTGGCTCGTAGAAAAACAAGTAAAATGTATTGGATTAGATCTGGCAAATATCGATGTTCACGACAATATGATGCGCGAAGTACATCTAAAACTATTAAGTGTCCCTATTTATATAGTAGAAAACTTAGTTAATTTACATCAGCTACCTTTAAATGAACGCTTCACTTTCATGGCATTGCCACTCAACCTAAAAAATGCCACAGCTTCACCTGTTCGCGCTGTGGCGTTTATAAAATAACATCACTTTTAGAGTACTCTTTCTTTTTAGAAGGGGTACTCTAATTACATTATTACTATCCAAAGATTTTCTCGAATTTAGTTAAAGATTCCTTACTACATACATTCGAAAAGTGAGCTATGAGATATTTTTTTGCATCTTCTCTACTCGAGTCAATATTTGCTATTTTATTTCTGCTTGTCCAAGAATCATACGTCTCAAATGCAGTACTACTCCAACCATTCTTTTCTCCATCTATATTCTTTTTTTCCTGTATACCTGAAATGACAATATCCATTGATCCCTGCAAATCTAGTAATGCATTTTCAAATATCTTCTTTTTCTCTTTCTCCTTCAGCCCTGCTCTTGCCCTTAATGCCCTCGTATCTATCCCTTCCTCTTGACTAATAATCTTGTATATACTATTTGCTTCCCGTGAAATACTTCCACTAAAATAACGTTCTTCTATTAATTCATTGGATCCCAAAACCTTTTTTACGTATGGGAGCAGCTCCCGAGATACTAGTATTGATTTTTTCTTAATAAATTTCCCATATCCAGCGACACCGTCAGAAGAAAACTTAGTCCTCCATAACCAAGGGTCAAATTCTGTATCAGAATGCCAATTTTCTTGTAAAGTTAAGCTATTCAACGAAGGATAATCAGGTATTAAGGAAGCAAGAGGAAGTAATCCCAGCTCCTCAATTACTTTTATCGCTTCTTCATATGTTTTTACTTTATAATCTACCAACCTCAACAGCTCCTTTTCACTAACATACAAATTTCAATTGACTATTATTCATTACCATCTTTTCGGTATCTTTTTTTTTGCAGATAACTACTTTACAATTCTATAAAATATTATAGAATTCCTTCTTTTGAATAGAGTTTCCTAAGTTGAAAGCTCTTCAATTCTGAGCAACTATTGGTGTACTTTTGCTATTTATCAAGGGTGAGTAACACAAAAAAAACAAACGCTCCTAGAGAAAATCCTGTGGACGTTTGTTTTTTATCAATAAAGAAAATAACTATGTAATTCTAGAATTCATCTTAAGTCCAGCCTTATTTCCTCTTTTTCCGAAAGGTTTGATTTTGAATATCTTCAATTGCTTCTCGTGTAGCGTCCAAATAGGTGATTGTTACTTCAAATTGTCTAGAAGCAACCGACATGAACAGAATATCCATAACGTGTAGCTGTGCTAATCTTGACGATGTCGCACCACTTCGAAAGTTTGCCTCACGTGTTGGGGAAGTATGTAGCTGGATTTTCGAAATTTGTGAAATGGGAGATTGTCCAAACTTCGTCAGACTGATTGTTGTAGCTCCTTTTTCATTTGCAAGCTCCAAGATTTTCTCGACCTCAAAGGTAGCACCCGAAAAGGAAATTCCGACAACAACATCGTGGGTGCCAGCATTCGCTACAATAGTTGCACCCATATGTAAATCCGTGCTTGCAGTGGATGCTTTATGAATACGCAAGAACTTTTGTTGTGCATCGATTGCGGCTATACTAGAGGCCCCTACACCAAAAAAGTGAATATTCTTTGCATTGACAATGGCTTCAACAGCCTTTTCAAGCTGCTCGCTATCCAATAATTCCCCCGTTTCTAGCAAGGTTTGCACAGCGTGCTCCGTCACTTTTTGAATGGTTGTCGAAACGGGTTCGTTTGGCTGAATATCACGGTTCGTAAGTTCCGTTTTACGTCCAATATCTCCATTGATACGGAGTTTCAATTCTTGGAATCCCTTGAGCTTTAAAGATTTGCATAGTCTTGTAACTGCTGCTCCACTAGTTTGACTCATTTCACCTAGCTCCGAAATAGTCATCGTGACAATTTGCTCGGGATCGGCCAATATAAAATCTGCAATCTTTTGCTCCGACGGGGGAAGCATGTGCCTCATTTCGTTTAACAATACTAAACCACCATTTGATACTGCCATGTCCATCAACCCTTCTTCACTTGCTTACTAATCTATCCTATCATCTAAAGCACATCTTAATTTGTCAACTCTTTTACCATTACGTGGAATGTTCGAAAAGTTTTAAAGTCGTTTTTCAAATATAAATGCCCAGCTGAACTTGTTTCACTTGTCCATAAAAACCAAGCACCTTGTATGCTATTTTGCTTCATGGCATGGAGCGTTTCATGTAACAGGATTTTCCCCAATCCTTTTCCTTGTTCAGTATTAGCCACCCCGAAAGGTCCAAAACGTTCACGAATACCTTCATAACCTCCGAAAAGTGCAAATCCTACTACTTGATCATACTTCTTTGCTACCAAAATTTGCGATGGATCAAGCCCCTGCAATACTCCTTCACGGATTGCCCTGCCCCAATCAGGATTGAAATGAGTATTAGCAAACTGGATTAACTCATAAAAGTCTCCATCCTGAACTTTTCCAAAGGTATAGCCTTCCACTTCGCGTTCTTGTTTCAGTGCTTGAACAATGTCAGGATACACATAATCGATTAATGCACGATGCATTGCTACAGGTGAATACACTCGTCGGAAGCCTTCCTTTTGTAAAAAAGCAAAACCCGAAGGATAACGTGATTCATCAATACCCGGTAAAAAATAGTTTGGTGCATAGGAAGAAAAGAATATTTTTTTAGCACCTTGCTCTTGGATATAAGCGGAAGCCCGTTCTATTAACTCATGACCTATGCCTTCTCTTTCTAAACCTGAATCTACCATAAAGAAGGTGATCCAGCCTGTATCGGATTCCAGATTCGTTCCTTCCATAGGAAGCTTCCTAGTAATGGCTAAGATGGCGCCTATTATCTTTTCGTCACGGACTGCAACAACTAACCCCTTCGGATCGAAGTTGGCATCGAGCATAATTTGTTTACGGAATCGTGTTTGATTGATTGGATCATGTTTTAGTACGGCATTCCACAACTCAATTATTCCTACTTCATCCCCATTTTTAAATGTGCGATACATTGTCCATCACCCTTCATTAAAAGCTAGTTTCACTGCTTCTCTTACAAAACCTTTTGAATTTATAATCAGTGTCTCTGCTTTTTCTTTTTTGACCTCGGCAATTATCATGACGATAGCAAGTTTTACATCATAATCGGTTTCTTCCAACACTGATTCAGCTTGTTCGTATGTTACATCCGTAATATTACATACCATTTGTTTCGCACGTTCTCGCAATTTAAAATTACTAGCATTCAGATCTACCATCAAGTTTTTATATACTTTTCCGATTTTAATCATCGCAGTAGTAGAAATCATGTTAAGAATCATTTTATGGGCGGTTGCTGCACGCAATCTTGTAGAACCAGTTAATACCTCCGGACCTGTCACAATCTCAATTTTAATATGTGCAAAGTTGCTTATGGTGGAGTGCTCATTACTGGAAAGGCTGACTGTTGTTGCACCGCAAGAATTGGCATGGATGAGTGCACCTTTCACATATGGCGTACGACCACTTGCTGCAATACCGATAATGACGTCATTCTTTTTAATAACTAGCTTCTCCAAATCAGTTGCACCAAGCTGCTCATCGTCTTCAGCGCCTTCTACTGCGTTGAACATAGCTCCTTTTCCACCTGCTAAAACCGCTTGCACCTGCTCATGCGAAGTACTGAACGTTGGCGGACATTCTACTGCATCCAAAACACCGATGCGTCCACTCGTCCCGGCCCCTACATATATAAGTCGCCCTCCACTTTTAAAAGCATTTACGACTTTTTCTACTGTCTGTTCAATTTGTGGAATCACTTTTTGAACCGCCAGCGCAATGGTTTGGTCTTCCTCATTCATAATATTCAACACTTCATTTGTGGTCATTTCATCAAGTCTTATTGACTTTGGATTTGATTCTTCTGTTGCTAACCTTGATAACTTTTCCATCGCTCAGCCTTCCTATCTATATAGTAAGTATGGTTGCCTCATTTTTATAAAGTTGCTTGCGTCGAGATGACATTGATGAAGAAAATCCTCTATCTCCCCTGTCATCAATACATTCCTAAGCTGGCTGTTTCCAGCAAGCAGATCAAACATAGGATGCTTTAAACTGCCATATTCCAGAAACTCCAAATCCTTGGGATACAATTTTGCAATGACTGCCAAAATCCGCACAAAAGTTTGGACTGGTTGGAATGAATGTCGGTCGGTAATATGAAGCTGGATACCTTCACAAGGTTCTCCTGTGAATTTCTGGTATGAAGGTGTGAAAGAAATTGCCCGTGCTCGAACGTTTCCTAGATCCATCGAATTGACTTCTTCCTGCAATTGTTCTCCTTGTATAAACGGAGCACCTACTATTTCGAAGGGCTGTGTCGTTCCACGTCCTTCCGATAAGTTCGTTCCTTCTATTAAACAAGTACCTGGATACAGCAGCATCATGTCCAAACTCGTAGTGTTTGGAGACGGTGGTATCCAAGGCAATCCTGTCTCATGGAAAAATGAGTCTCTTTTCCAACCTACCATCTGTATAACCTTCATATCACAATGAATAGCAAACACTTCATTAAAATAAAGTGACAATTCCCCTACTGTCATGCCGTGGCGATTTGGGATTGGGTACATTCCTACAAAAGAAGTGAAATTTGCATCGACCAAGTTCCCTTCCACGATATGTCCACCGATTGGATTCGGACGATCGAGAATATACATTTTCTTACCTGTACGTGCACAGGCTTCCATCATATAAGCCATCGTGTAAATATACGTATAATAACGTGAGCCAATATCTTGCATATCAAAGACTATTGCGTCAACAGGTTCTAGCATGGCATCGGTTGGTTTTTTCGATTTTCCATATAAGCTAAACACAGGTACCCCTGTCATACTATGAACAGTGTCTGAAAACCTTTCGCCTTCCTTAGTGTTTGTCTTTAGGCCATGCTCCGGTGCATAGAGTGCTGTAAGTTGGATCTGTGGATGCTCATGAAATAATCGTATTGTCGAGACGAGATCTGCATTTGCTCCCGTTTGATTGGTCAGTAGTCCAATACGTTTACCTTTAAGTTCCTGCACATGATGTTCCATGAAAACGTCGATACCAAGCTTCACTTTGCGCATCATTATTCCTTCACACCACCAAAAGTCAAACCTTTAATGAAGTAACGTTGGAATAGGATAAATACGATAATCATTGGAATAGCAGCAACTGCAGCACCACTCATCAATAGTTTGAAGCTTGCTAGATTTGCGTCCTGCAAAGTTTTTAATCCTACCGGTAACGTGTACAATTCTGCGCTATTTAAGACGATGATTGGCCATAGGAAAGAGTTCCATACACTCATGAATGTAAAGATTCCAAGTGCTGCAAGTCCTGGTTTGGCAAGGGGTAGAACCACTGTCCAAAACGTCTTCCATTCACTTGCACCGTCCATTTTGGCTGCTTCTAGCAGCTCATCCGGAATGGAGAACATGAACTGTCTCATCAAGAACACTCCAAATACCATAGATAAATCAGGCAAAATCAAAGCCCAATGAGTATCCATTAAACCTAAGTTCCCAACCATAATGAACAAAGGAACAAGTGTTACTTGCCCTGGGATCATCATCGTTGAAATAATAATCCAGAAGATCAGATTTCGTCCTGGGAATTTCTTCTTTGCCAGTACATAGCCCGCCATTGAATCGATCAGTAAAATACCGAGTGTAACGAAGACTGAAATATATACACTATTGAAAAACCATTTTCCAACATCATGTTTTTGAAATAAGCTTTTGTAGCTAGAAAATGTATTATCAACAATATGATTCATCATCCCACGGTGGTAAGCCTCTTGTTTAGAGTCCCCCTCTTTCGCTGCTTCTCTTGCCTCTCCCCAATGCTCAAAATAGAGAGGTATTCCCATTGGATACATTTTGGGTGGATTAGCATCCACATATGAAACAGGACGTTCCATATCCTCTGATTGATAACTGCTTAGCTGGAGAGAAGTGGAGAAAACCCAATACAGTGGAAGTAAAGAAACCACTGCAAATACGGAAAGTAAAACAAAAATAATTAGTTTGTTCAATCTACTTTTGTGTTTTATCATAATTATCGATCCTCCAATCACTCATCATGTCGAAGTACCCGGAACTGGATAATCGAGAAGATGAGGATGATAACAAATAGTACGACAGATTGAGCCGCAGCAAGTCCAAATTCGAAATCTCGGAAACCTGTCTTGTAAATTAAATGAACCAATGTTTCCGTTGCACTTCCCGGTCCACCACCAGTCATCATAATGATCTGAGTGAAAACCTGAAATGAACCAATCGTACTTAGCAAAACAAGATATAGCGTCGTAGGTTTTAATAATGGAATAGTAATGTGAAGCCATTGCTTGAAGGTACTTGCTCCATCAATGCGAGCTGCTTCGTAAAGTGATTGAGATATCGATCCCATGGAAGCAAGATACATGATAATTCCTACACCGAACGGGATTAGACATTGCATGATGATTAATGCCCAAAGTGCACTTCCTGATTGTCCAAGCCAATTGATCTGCTCAATACCAAACCAGCCAAGAACATAGTTGAACAATCCAAATTCATAGTTGTACATCCAACGCCATACCATCGCGATGATTACCATGGAAGTAACAGTCGGCAAATAAAATGCCGACCTGAATAGACTTTGTGAAAATTTCCCTAGTGCAAAAATCATAGAGGAAATTACGAGTGCACTAATCACACCAAATGGTACTGTTACAACCGTGAACAATAACGTATTTTTCAAAGCAATCCTGAAAGCTTCACTCTCAAAAACTTTTATGTAGTTATCTAGACCTGCAAACTCACTACCAAACACTTTGTGATCCTGAAATGAAAGGACAAATGCCCAAATCACTGGAATCGCAATGAATAGTGTGAATAAAATTAGTTTTGGCAATAAAAAGAGGTAGGCGCTATAATTTTTCTTCATTTGTTGAAAAACGCCTTTATTCGGTTTTTTTATAACCTTTAATTTCTCCGTTTCTTTTTTGGGTACAGTACCCATCGGAATTTGAGCCATTTTGGGAAACCTCCTAAAAATGAAGCAGGCTTGCGTAATGCAGAGCCTGCTTAATGTTGGTTATTTTAATAATTCGTCCACAGCTTTTTTCGCATCTGCCATTGCATCTTCAGCTGTTTTTTCACCATTGAATACTAATTGAAGTTGTGCTTGAATTGCTTCATCAATTTTTTTCCACTCTGGATGACGAGGAAGCATAACGACTTGATCAGACATTTCCATTGCACGTGTCATTTCTGGATTATCTTTGAATGGATCCATTTCAGATGCACTGATACGTGCAGGGAAAATACCATAATTTTGCGCCATATTGTACTGTTCTTCTGCCGTTGATATAAATTTCATAAAGTCAGCTACTGCTGCTTTTTTATTCGCTTCTTCTTGGTGGAACATAATCCATCCACCAACACCACCGATTGTAGATGAAGCTTCATTTTCTCCTGTTGGATATTCTGCTACAGCAAAGTTAGTAGGATATGCTCCCTGTGCCGCTCCAATAGCCCAAGTTGCCCATGGTTGCATTGCTACTGTGCGTTGTTCTTCATTGGCCCATGCTTGGAACGTTCCACCTACATCTGCACCACCATGAGTTTCAGGTGCCACTTTTTCAGTCAGCTTTAAATCGGCCAAATCTTGGATTGCTTGAATAGCTTCTGGTGAATCAAATGTGAACTCCGTCATATCTTCGTTCAGTGGTGATCCACCATTTTTGTAGAAGAATGGCCAAGCTTCATAATAACCAGGCATGATATACGTAGAAAAACCGTAAACGTCTGTCTTTCCGTCACCATCTCGGTCAAACGTCAATTTTTTTGCAGCTTCTAAAAATTCATCATATGTCCACTTCCCATTTTCAGGAGGTGTCACACCTGCTTCTTCAAATAAGTCTAAGTTCAATAACATCGAGTGCAACGTGATACTATTTGGAATTCCGTATAACTTATCATCATATGTGTAAGCATCCAAAGCATTTTCATAAAAATCTGCTTTTTCATCCTTATCCAAGAACGCATCTAATGGTTCCACTACCCCTTGTTCGATATGATCTATACTAACTGCACTACCACTAATATCAACTGGAGCAATATCCGGCCATGATTTACCAGCAATCGCTACCCCTAGTTTGTCGCCCATTTCTGCCCAAGGAACTTGAACAAGGTCCACTTCAACACCTTCATTAGCCTCTTCGTATTCCTTGATCTTCGCTTCTAGCCAGTGGAATTTATTGTCGTCTTTGTCTGGCCATCTTGGACCATCCCAAATCGTGATTTTCCCCTTGAACTCTTCCGCATTGCCGACCTCTTCAGAATCACCATTACATGCTGCCAAAACTGATGCTGCCAACCCTAGAGTTGCAAGTGCAAGTGCTGACTTTTTAAACACTTTCTTCATTTTCCATTTCCCCCAATCGTCGATTTTACCAAGCAATTTTCCCCAAAATTGTTTGTCTTTTTGCTCCTGTTGTGGAGGGTAAATTATTTGGAACTTTTTGAAACCCTAAATAACCAAGTAATGCAAATACAAAAGCCTCTTTCGCATCACTGTTGAAACCAATTTCATCTAGTGCTTTCACTTTGACCTGATCTGGAAGCATGTCAGTTAAATAGGATAAGAGCGTCTTGTTATGGACACCTCCACCGCTGATGATTACTTCCTTCAAATCATGAGACTTAATGTATTGCTCAATCTCAAGACCTAATGATTTAGCGGTTAACATAGTGACCGTAGCAATTTTATCTTCTGCTGAGCAACCATATTCATCTCCTTGGTTCCATAGCTTTTCAGCATATGCAGCACCAAACAACTCTCTTCCTGTACTTTTTGGTGCAGGTAATGAAAAGTAATCATTCTCCATAAGTTGGTTCAACCATTCCAAATGGATATTACCTGATTTAGCTAGTTCTCCGTTAGAATCGTAGCTCTGCTTACCACCGGTAAACTTGGATACAAAGGAATCGATTATCATGTTTCCCGGTCCGGTATCATATGCAAGTACTTCTTTGCCATTTGGAGTGGGTGCTAACACTGTAATATTGGCAATTCCTCCAATATTAACGAGCACTCGCCCATTTGTACTCGATTGAAAAAGAAGCTGGTCTGCAAATGGTACGAGCGGAGCTCCTTGCCCTCCAGCTGCCATATCTCGTGTTCGGAAATCACCAATGACCGGCTTACCCGCATATTCAGCCAAGGCTGAAATATCGCCAATTTGCATGGTATTGGCCCTTGCAAATTCTCGCTTGCTTGCAGCGATTGGCTCGTGCCAAATCGTTTGTCCATGCGAGCTGATCAAATCTATCGACGCATATTCAATCTCTGAATCTACTAAAGAATCTTTGATAAGCTTTGCATACAGTTCTCCTAAATACATATTCATCGAAGATACATGATTCAGTGGAGCTAGTGGATCCATCAGCTTGAATAGCTGAGCTGTCAATTCTTCTGGGTAGTCCATTGTCACGAAATGCTTCAGTTCATACGTTAGCTTGTCAGAAACAAACGAGAAATCAGCAATGGCGATATCAAGTCCATCAAGGGATGTACCTGACATTAATCCACAAACACGCATGGGCTTCACGAGCATCCTTCCTTTCGATAAAAGCGCTTACACATATTTTAGTTGTTCCGAAATTAAATATCAATACTTTTTTAATATTCTAAAAAAAAATATCATTTAGAATAATGTAACGGGCAATTTCCCATTAATTTCTGTTCTTCCTACGAGATACTCTGCCACTATTTCAAATGCCGTTTGCGTGAACTCAAATGCACAAATCATACGATTCGCCTGTGGAAAGTAAGAGGCATCGTAAGGCGAACGAATCGCTACCACATCCACTGGCTTCCCGGAAGCGATTATTTGATGAACGAGCTTCTGCTGGTTTCCATGCTGCACTGCATTAAGTGTCAGCACCACGATATGGTCGTAGTTATTCACTTTGTCAATAGCATTTTCCAACACTTCTTCATAACGGGTTGGATCCACTTCAATTTCATCCACTTGTGAGTGAACTTTCTTTAGTTTTTCGGCCATTTCTAGTGTTGCATAGCGTTTATCCTCGACCATAGTTGCGTAAACGTTTGTCGGGTAGATCAATAGAACTCGGTCATTCGCTTGAATCGACTTACCTTCCCTACTAACCAATGTGATTCCATCCTTATAAATGGTTTTCATTTGGTCATGATGTATCTGTGAACCCACGAAGCTAGCAACCTCTTGTATTTTCTCAATCTCATCCCAGGATGTGTAGTTGGAAATCATTCGTTCAATTCGATTAATTGATTGATCGATTTGTTGCTCTGTTATCGTATTATTTCGGACTGCCTCCACCATTTTTAAGATAGATTCTTCCTGCAAGGAATGGATATGAGATACCATCACTAAGTCAACACCCGCTTCAACCGCCTTGACGCATCCATTGACAGTTCCAATACCTTTTGCAATAGCATCCATTTCCATACAATCCGTAGTGATGACACCTTCAAAACCTAGTTCTTTCCGAAGAAGTCCCGAAATTACCGAGCGAGATAACGTTGCAGGGGTGTTTGACTCTTTTTCAAGCGCTGGGAAATACACATGAGCACTCATAATGGCATCTGCTCCAGCTGCGATACAGTCCTTGAATGGCACCAGTTCAATCTCATGCAGCCTCTTCAAATCATGTCCAATCACGGGTAGATCCAAATGGGAGTCCACACTTGTATCTCCATGACCTGGAAAATGTTTCAGAGTCGTCATAATTCCCGCTTCCTGCATCCCAAGCATGGAATTCTTCGCCATCGTCGTCACTTCCTGCACATTTTCACCGAATGAACGCACGCCAATGACTGGATTCTCCGGGTTATTATTTACATCAACAACTGGCGCCAAGTTCCAGTTGATGCCAAGTGCTTTCAATTCTTTTCCGGTCATAAAACCAGCATTTCGCGCATGGTTTGGCTTATGAGTTGCCCCGAGTAGCATGGCTCCTGGGATGATGGTTGTACCTTCACCAAGTCTGCGGACCACTCCATTTTCTTGGTCAATACAAATTAATAATGGAGAAGTATATCCGGCAGCCTTCGCTTCTTTTTGCAAGCTTTTGGTCAGGTCTAATATTTCCTGTGGCGTGCCAATGTTTCGCCCAAATAGTATGACACCACCAATATGATATTCGTGAATTAAGTGTTTTATCTCGTCCGACATTGTAATACCCTTAAAACCAGCTATCATTAATCGGCCCACTTTTTTATGCAAGCTCATTTTATACCTCCTTCATAATAGGGAATCCTGGGATATGCCCTTCGCGGCGAACATGCAGCCCTTTTGAATTTTGTAAGGTTTGGGCATATTTTGTTCTACCCAAACATCCACGTGTTGTACCAAGTGCTTTGTAATAGTCATAGTATCTGAAACTAGTAGAGTTCATGATGAACCAGTAACAAGATAAAGCTTCCAAATATGCATCAAATGAATCCGTGACATCCACATAGATATCAGGTTCATATCCTTCCATATCCTCCCAGTTCTCACTATGGAATACGCGTCGGAGTCCATGTGGTGGCAGCCCCCCTAAATCAAAACCGGGCAAGGAAGCCTTCAACCATGCATCCTGTACAATTTTCTGACATAGAGCATGATCCGGATGCATACTATTCACCCAATGTGTTATGACGAAATCTGGTTTTTCTTTTCGGAAAATAGTTGCAACTTCTTTTACTAGCTCTTCATTGAAAGTCAGCTCTGCATCCCGATGATTTAACGTAATGCTCGTGCCTCCTAAGATGGCTGCTGCCTTTTTTGCTTCCTCTATCTTTTGCATGCGATAGGTCTCGACATCCAAGTGGGCAGGTGCTCCTTTTTCTCCCGCCGTTAAATGAAGAAACGTGACTTTATAACCCGCTTGTGCATATTTGTGTGCAATTGCACCAGCCTGAATCTCTCCATCTCCGCAATGCGCCCCAACGATCATTAAATGCATACCAACACTCCTAATTCGTTAAATTTGTAACAATGAGATTATGTAGACGTGGTCGTAATCGAATGATTGGGTCATGGCGACCGAAGTACACACGATTAGTTAATAATGTAACTGTCAATTCTCTTCTTGGATCGATATATATGCTTGTGCCGGTATAGCCTGTATGGCCATAGGTGGTGGGTGACAACAAGTCTCCCGCCGGACTGAGTCCCCGTCCTTTTAGTTGCCAGCCTAGACCCCTGCTCTCATCTGAAAACGGCGTGAAGTTTTCTCGTGATTTCCTCAGCCACTCTGGATGCAATATTTGCTTGCCCTCATAGATCCCATCATTTTCCAACATGTTTGTAAAGTTGGAGACATCCTCCATCGTAGAGAACAATCCAGCATGACCGCTAATGCCTCCCATAAATTCTGTATTATCATCATGGACAATCCCGTATTTATGATTTCCTAGATGTTCAAGAAACTCAGTCGGCGCATACTGAGTACGCTCGTATTTTGGCAGGTACCCTGTGCTCATCATGCCGAGTGGGTGAAATAAATGCTGCTTGGAGTATTTCTCGAGTGGCTGTCCAGTCACTTTTTCAATAACCGCCATCAGCAAAATATAACCAAGATCGCTATATACGACCTGCGTGTCAGATACATAGGAAAGTTGCTCCTCCAAAATTTCAGCGAGAACTTCTGGTGTCGTTAGTTTCCGTTCAAAATAAGGACGGTGTGCAATTAGTCCAGATGAATGCGTCAGCAACTGCCGTAGTGTTATGCTTTCTTTCCCATTCTTGCCGAAGCCCGGTAGAAATCTAGTGACTTTATCATTTAGGTAAATATCTCCATATTCAAGGAGCTGCAGCATGACAGGAAGTGTGACCATCACTTTTGTTAAAGACGCCATATCGAACACATGCCTATTGGTCATTGTTACGCGGTCATCTTCCAAACTATTGGTCCCGATAGCTTCTTCTAAAATGACTTTCCCCTTATGTTTAATCCGGATGACCGCTCCTGGGGTAACCTGTTTGTCGATTTCCTGTTGTAAAAACGCACGCACTTTATCTTTCATTCTCTCACTCCTTTTTGATAGAAATGACTTTACTAAAGCATAACGAACTCAGTTCTTAACTTGAGATTTCTTCGTTCAAATGCTTCACAATTCGATCATTAATCGGGACTTGTTGTGATAGTAGAGCAGCAATAACTGCCCCACCAACAGGGGATACGAGTGCTCGTTTAAATCTAATATTAGGAAGCTTCTCTTTTGCCAATTGTTGAAAATGATCTATAAAAAAGTCGGCGTTTGTAAATACACCACCAGACAACACAATGTTTGTGGCATGATTCTTTTCAAATAGCTGATCGTGACACGAATGTATAGAAGACATCATTTCTGAACACGCTTTAGCAATAATACTTTTCGCAATTTCATCATTAGCAATTGCAGCATCTACCACTAGCTGGGAAAGCGGAGCAATGATTGAACGTGGATGCTCCAATCCATAGACTTTTCCAATGATGTCCGGGACCAAATTCACTTCAAAGTATTCCAAAAAAGAAGTTGTCAATGAGGTCGATGGTCCACGCTGGTCAAATTCTTTAAAGACAGCACGAAGCGCTTCATTGCCCAAATGAAAACCACTGCCCTCATCATCAAACAAATAACCCCATCCACCTGAGCGCACCATTTTCGTTTCATCATTTACTCCAAATGTAATCGATCCTGTTCCGGCAATTTGTACTATCCCCACCTCTCCTAATGTCCCAGCATATAGAGCGTTTAGTGCGTCATTTTTGATAATAATATGGATGTCCTTCGGCAAATATTTCCTTAACAAGTCAGCAACTTCAGCATCCCTTCCGCTTTCACCAACTCCCGCCATCCCAGCAAAGCAGATGGATATTTGATTGTATATTTCGTCATTTTGTACGTTAAGCTGCAACAGCAAACCACTCATCACAATCTCGAACTCTTTTGGTGTCATCGTATTTAGATTACTGCCCCTGGTTATCGCTTTCATGTAAACGGTTCCATTTATATCTGCAACCATGGCTGTTGTTTTCGTTCCTCCACCATCAATCCCTAATACATACACCCCTACTCCCACCTTTTTTTAACTAATATATGTACATTATAAATTTTTGAAATATTTTTTCAACTTTTCTTTTTATTTTCGTTAATTTATTTTAAGTTGTGAGTATTTGAACGAAGTCTAATGACAGTGTTCCAAGAAATAGCAGCATATTTTTAAAAAAATCTTTGTTATAAAATACTGTTGATTTCCGTTACAGTCGGACGCTTTCCGCGGGCAGTCGCTAAGCCTCCTCGACTTGCTATTGCAAGTCTGTGGGGTCTCAGCTTGACTGCTGTTCCCGCTGGAGTCGCCGCCTTTCACTTCAATCAATAAAGCGTGTAGTACTTAACCATTAATTAGGATTGATCATTTGCTTTTAAACACGACAAATATGCATAAATAGTTCATATACAAAAGGGACAGCTTAGTTTGGAAAAATACTAATTATGGTTTGAATTTTTCCGTGGTATAACAAAGATTTTAAATTTGAAGGATTTCTACATGCTAAACTAAAAGATATAACAGAGACTAAAAAAGAAGGCTTCTACATATCTGCAGAAGCCTTTTCTTTATTAATATTTTGTTTCCAAATCAATTCCTTTGTAGAAATGCTTCAGTATTACGTCATACGTATAGCCTGCTTCAGCCATACCAACTGCTCCGACTTGAGACATTCCGACACCATGTCCCCAACCACCACCATTTGTCTTGAAGCCAGTGACTTCACCTGTTACATTATCTTTTACAGGTTCAATAATAAATAATGTACTTAACAAAACAGCAGGGCTACCATTTGCATTGATATACTGAAGAGCCCAGCGTATGCGGTCTTTATATTCATAGAATGTTCCATTTTCTGTTACAAACTCAATTTCAGCTGCTCGACCAGAGCTAGAACGCTCCGTTACATTAATTTCAAGAACTTTTCCGACTTCTGTATTGTAGTACGTACTAAGAACCTGACTGATTTCCTCGGAGGTCCATTCAAAATTCCATCGGTAATATTTTGACCAATCCGCTTCAAAATCTCCCTTTTTCACTTTTCTTAGTGATTCAGATCCGTCTTCCTCCAATTTATATATATCCAATGCAGGAACGTATTTTAGTGAATTCCCTTTTTGTGCCACATGGGTAGCACGTAGATAAGGTGTCGCTCCCGATGTCCAGACATCTTCGTTGTTTGCAGTAAAGCCACCACTTGTAGAATGGAATACTGCAGTGATCAGTTTACCTTCATAGGTTGCAACTATTCCACTTGTTTCGTCTACTGCATCATTCGAAACCTGATGTTCAGCTTCGAATCCACCATATACTTGGTCAGAGGTTGTCGGCAACAAATCATAGCCGTCTGCACTGCGTTTACCTAGATTCGATAGTGCATATGTGCGGGCTGCAATTGCCTGAGCTTTTTGCGCTTCAAGTTCAGCATATGGCACAGGTGGCAATTCGCGTGGTACTACTCCGTATAGATATTCTTCCGTTAATAATTCATTGATACCTGCTAATGTTCCACTGCTATTAAATCCAACTTCCGCAAGTCCACGATAAGTTGTCCCATTGATCGTTACTTTTTTTGATGGGGCAATTATTTGCAGCGCATTAGTAGTTATTTTTTCTTCCCCATTGTGAATGACCTTTAATTCGTTTTCACCATCTGCAATCGTAATGATTTTCCAAAAAGAATCACTCGCTGCAAGACCTTTAGAAACTACTTCGTTTTTAAAAGCAGTTCGTACGGTGAAGGAAGCATCAGCTGCAAATTCGCCAATGTACAGGCGGTACCCATCGTTGTAATCTTCCACATATGTTGGATAACCCTCTGCTTCTGCGCGAGCTACCCAATCAGTCACATATGCTTCACTCGTAGTATAGGAAACTTGCAAACGATAATTGGTTTGCACGGTAGAAGTGGACCCTAGCTCAACAAAAACTTCTTCATCTAGACCTGAAAACAAAACTACACCAGTAGCTTTATCTACTACATCAAATGCACCCTCTGCTCCAACAGTCAATGACTCTACACCTGGTACAACCCCAATTCGAATCGTCGGTTCAGCCACCATATCAGCAGATGCTTTATTTTGAACCGTTCCTTGAACAAATAAAGCGAATATAACTGCAAAAACGACTGCATACTTAAAAAGATTTTTCAACAAACCCATCCCTCTCATTCTATAATTTTGTTTCAAGGGATATAGATTCGACCTAATTTCGATAATTCCTTTCGAATTTTTAAAATATTCTTGATATTTTATTTTAATCATTCATTTGATTTATGAATTGATAAAAATACTTAAGAATAAAGAACTACAATTAATTTTCGGATACTTATTAAAATACAAAAAAACGACTGCCACTTTGAACAGTCGTTTCTATAGTAAAGATTATTTAGCTTCCAGTAAAAATTAACAAGCTCTAGTGTAAAAAACACAGATTAACATTCACTTATATAAAAATACCTTCAAGTTTTCTTTATTATCAATAGTACCAAGCAGAACGTATTTAATTTCCGTCTGATATTGTATTTTTAAGTTAGAAACTACCCATTCCTCGTCCTTATTAATTTTCTTTAATTCCTTTGATTCAAGTTTTCCATCTTTTATGATTAGCTTTGGCAAATCGAAGGGCTCTGTTACTAGCTGATAGTTTGCAGGTGTAATTGGATTATATTTTGGGTCCAGAAATACAGAAATTTTTCCGTCCGCCTCCCAAATTGCTAAAGCAACTTTCTTCACATCTTCTACTTTTTCCTCCCGAAGTTCTTCTAATAATACATCAATGGAGATTCTTGCCTTTTTTAATCCTTTGTAAATGATTTCTCCGTCCTTCACAAGGTTAATGGGTGGAGGGGTTATCAACTTTCTAAACCATGGCCATTTTAGAATTAAAAAAATACCGCAAAGATATAGGGAAACCAATACAATTGTGGTAACAACGGACCCTTTTAGCCCCAGCCTCTCATCAGACAATGGGTGTGCAATAATATTACCAATGACTAAAGCTATCACAAAATCTAGAAGTCTTAGTTGGGAGATGGCACGCTGTCCCATAACCTTAGCTACAACGACTAAAAAGAAAAATGCAACAACAGCCCGTAGAATCCACTCAATTGTAGTGAGTGTTTCCTGGCTTTGAAAAAAATCCATATGACACATCCTTTTCTCACAAAAGCTAAAAACTACTACTTAGTTTGCACGGATGTTATTTTATTAGTCATATTTAGGGGATAAATTTAACTAATAGAACGAACATAAACCTCCATTCATATTTGTAGTATTATAGATAAAAAGCGTTTGGATAAAAGGAGAGCAAAATGAAAAGTATATTGTTTAAGTACATGTCTAAATTCACTTCTCTTACCAAAGAACAACAACAAACCATCGCTGAAGAAATAAAAATAGAGGAATTTAAAAAGGGAACAATCCTTCTTAGACAAGGAGATGTTCCCACTAAATGCTATTTTGTGTTAAAGGGATGCATAAGACAATATTCAATAGATGAAAAGGGAAAAGAAGTAACGTCCAATTTTTACACGGAAGAACAGGCAATTGCGGTTTTCAATAATCATAAACTTGATAAATCATCTGAATACACTTTTGTGTGTCTAGAGGATTCAGTATTGGTTGTTGGTGACTTAGCTATTGAACAGGACATGTATACCAAATATACTCAGTTGGAAATAATGACCCGAAAGATGATAGAGGAAAACTTTGGGAAAGTACAAGAGGAATTTGCTACCTTTATCTCCTCTACACCTGAAGAGCGTTTTAAGACATTATTAATGAAACGACCTCAACTAGTTGATCGTGTACCGCAACATCAATTGGCAAGCTATCTTGGAATTACTCCAGAGTCATTAAGTAGGATAAAGAAACGTTTAAAAATAGATAACACTTAAAGCGCATGTCATGGGTTGATAGTGACTTTTCCTCCTTTGAATAGCAGCCATAATCCAAAACCTAACTCCCCTGCAATCATCGGTATATAAAAAACAAGTTCAAGTGTTGTAGTTATATTTTGTTCGATAAGTAAGGTTTTACTCAGGTGAATACCAATATAGCCTATTGCACCAAGTACTAACAGGATAGAAATAATTTTAGGAATGCTATTTGATTGGAAGCCAATCCATCCTACTACTAGTAGATGGACACCAAAAACAATTAAGCCAATAGACCAAATCATTTCAAATGCCTCCAAGTATAAAGTAACATTTGCTTGAAGATGATCCGTTACTGATGCATTATTTGAGACCAGTAATACAAATACCAAATTTAAAATGGCAATTCCCAGTATCGCTGCATAAGTAAGACGAAGCCATGAAGCAAGCATAGCTAACTCCTGATTAACCGGCTTTAGAAAGATATAAAATGACCAGGCGACAATTACGTCGAGGAGTAAAACAACAACCCAACCTATTATTTCAGCCTTGAAAAGCATTATGGATGATGCGATATTATGATAAGTCGTGCTTATATCGCCAGGTACGACAAGGCTACCATGGATATAACCATAAGAAAAGCCTGCAGCAATGGCCATAATGATAAGCGATATACCGGAAGTAATAGCAGCTTTCCTCAAATTTGTAACGTTCTTTTGTAAGCTAATAATAAACAACCTCCTTTTATTGTTTTTATTTTATTGTAATAGGAAGATTAAAATGGTTCATTGACTTAAATCAAGACGACTGCTTTTACGAACAAAAAAGTGAATTTTTTTGTGTTCATTGCCACAACAGATTGAACGGGAGGTGATTTGTTTGCGTTTATGGCATCAAAATTTACTAAGCATTTTGCCAAAATCACAGCTATTGGCACAGTGGCGTGAGTTAAATAGTATTTTCGCAAAGGAAGATCGGCATATTTTGATTAACTATATTTATGACTATTCAAAAGACGATTTGTTTGCCTATACCCAGCTTGTTCTGCATGAAATGCGTGCACGAGGCATTAATATACGTACGATAGATAAAATGGAGCGTTATTTCGCAGACGGATCTAACGAGAAGGTGGTGCATCCTTTCATTCATCATCATAACGAGGAATATTTTGAGATATGTTATTTTAATCTAAAAGAAAAGTTTATGCGCGGTCAGAAGGATTTTGATGCGGAGCGTTATGAGGCTTTAACGAAGTTGTATGAAGCGATAGTGTGATTATCCGCTCTTTGTGTTGGGTATCGCAAGTCAAGTGCTTCTAATCGCAAGGTCGATCACGAGAATCGCAATATACTTTCGAGAAATCGCAAGATCAGGACCACAAATCGCAAGTTGAATCGTGTTTTTGAACGTATCGCAAGTCAAGTGCTTCTAATCGCAAGGTCTACCTCGAGAATCGCAATATACTTTCGAGAAATCGCAAGTTGAATCGTGTTTTTGTGCGTACCGCAAGTCAAGTGCTTCTAATCGCAAGGTCTACCTCGAGAATCGCAATATACTTTCGAGAAATCGCAAGGTCGCCCCCGAGAATCGCAATATACTTCCGAGGAATCGCAAGTAGTTGTTTGTTCTTGATTTAGCAAACAAACATGAATGTTCAAGGACGATAATTAATCCCTTGTTCAACAACATGAACAAGGGATTATTTATCGTTTATTGGAATAAGTTAATTGTCGTAATAATAATAGGCATTGCAAACACATCTATGAGGAATGCTCCAACAATTGGTACGACTAGATATGCTTTTTTCGATGGGCCGAATCTTTCTGTTACAGCAGCCATATTCGCCATTGCATTAGGTGTTGCACCTAAGCCATGGCCTGTGAAACCAGCTACCATTACAGCAGCATCGTAATCTTTTCCTAAAAGACGGAACAGAACAAAGATGCCAAAAAGAACAATGAAGATAACTTGGACAATAACGATTGCGATTAACGGAAGAGCCAAATCTGCTATTTCCCACAGTTTAATGCTCATAAGTGCCATGGATAAGAAGATTCCTAAGGATATGTCACCTACTAAGCCAATACTATTCATATCTACAGTCTTAGGATTAAATTTATCTACAATATTTCTCACAATAACCGCTACAAACATAGCCCCAACGTATCCAGGAAGAACAAATCCTGTTGCAGAGGAGAACAAACCTCCCAAATAAGTTCCAAGTGCCATACAGAAAGTGATTAGTAGTAGTTGTGTGAAAAATGTATTCGTTTTGATTGCTTTATCATTTTCTTCAAGATCAACCTGTGTAGCTTCATCCGTTTCCGTTGATTTCAAATCATACTTCGTAACAAGATATTTAACAATTGGTCCTCCGATAAGTCCCCCTGCAACGAGACCAAACGTAGCAGCTGCTACTCCGATAGAAAGCGCCGAATTAATACCCAAATCTTCAACAGTTTGTCCGAATGCAGTTGCTGCACCGTGTCCACCTTCCATTGAAACTGCTCCAGCCATCATTCCAATTAAAGGATGAAGATCAAATAAATACGCCATAGACACACCGATTGTGTTTTGTGCAAGCGCTAAGAATCCACAAGCTAGCCAGTATATAACGAGTAGCTTCCCACCCAATTTCACAAGTTTAAAACTTGCTCCTAAGCCAACTGTAGTAAAAAAGGTAAGCATGAACAATCCTTGTAAAGATGTATCTAATGTAATTTCAAACAAATCAAATGATTTGGCTATTGTAGCAAGGAGTGCAAATAGTAATCCCCCTACTACTGGGGCTGGTATACAGAACTTATTTAAGAATCCAATCTTCTTTACTAGGTATGTACCTAGAACCAAAAGTGCTATGGAAAGGAAGATTGTTGTAATTTGGTCAAGTGCTAGTGTCATTCTTTCTTCCTCCTAAAAATGATGTAATTGCTTCATTTGTCAAATAAGCTCCAAGTTTTACGGTTCGATTATTTTCATCCAAGATTGGATTTACTTCCGAAATATCAAAAGACAACACTTTTTCATGGGAAGTTACGGTCTTGATAATTGCACGAACAATGGTGGGTTCCAAACCAAACGGTGATGGAGCACTTACACCTGGTGCAAATGCAGCATTTAATACATCCGTACATAGCGTAAGCATGATCCGATCATGTTTTTGGATAAACTTCTCTATAGATGCATTCACTTGGTCCAACTGTCCATGATGCATATCCTCTTCATAAATATAGGTAACTTCTAGTTCATCCGCCTTGTCGAATAGCTCTTGCGTATTACCGTATCGTTGGATACCAAGAACGAAATAACTACTGTTTTCATCTTGTTCCAATATTTGTCTGAACATCGTCCCTGAGGAAGTCTGTTCATCGTATGGGCGCAAATCAAAGTGTGCGTCAATATTGATAATCCCTAACTTCGCTTTATCTCCAATATAATCTCGAACACCAAGATAATGTCCGTAAGCGGTTTCATGCCCGCCGCCAAGAATAATCGGGGTCATCTCTTTATGTAAGACTTTGCTTACTACTTCCCCAAGCTGTTGTTGGGCTTTTTCTAGGTCACTGCCAATACACTCAATTGTCCCTATATCTGCAAGGTGCTTTCCATTAGATAGTTTCCATGGTAGCTTTGCCAATTCTGTACGTAAAGCGTTAGGTGCTTTTGCTGCTCCAAGTTGACCTTTATTTCTACGGACTCCCTCTTCACTTTCAAAACCGATAATTACACAAGTTTTTTCTAATAATTTAAGCGTTTCCATTTTTTCCAACTCAACAATTTGGTGATACCGGAAGCTTGTTCTATTTTCAAGATGATCGGTCCGACCTGACCAAATACCCTCATTTACTTTTTTTAGCAAGCCATTCATCCTTTCTGAAATTTATGAATTTAGATTTTTATCAATTATAAAACAACACATTTATAAATTCTAATATATAATTACTATAAATATATAGTTTTTAACTATAAATAATAGGAGTGACATATATGGATTTAAAGCAGCTTACGTATTTTGTGACAATTGTCGACCAAAAGAGCTTTTCTAAAGCCGCACAAAAACTACATATATCTCAACCATCACTTAGTAATGCCATAAAAATTTTAGAAAGTGATTTAGGCTTTCAAATTCTTGATCGTAATACGAGAAATATTGAATTAACTGAGACAGGCGCTATTTTATATAGTAAAGCAGTTCAGCTTTTATTAGAGATGGATAAGGTAAAAAAAGAAATGGATGAAGTAAAGCATATAGGAAGTGGGGAGATACAGCTTGGAATGATTGAATCAGTAAAGCATTGGATTCCAAAGGTAATTCTTCAATACAATGATGATTTTCCCAATATGCGCATAAAATTAACCGAAGTTCTAAGTGGAGATGATGTAAAAAATTCGTTACGAAATTACAAGACACATGCCATCATAACCAATCAATTTATAGAAGAGAACGATATCGAAACCATTCCTTTGTATAATGAAAAACTTGTATTAGTGCTTCATGAAAGTAATCCGTTGACGAATTATTCATCAGTAACATTAAAAGACCTAGTTGGAGAGCCGTTCATTATTAGCAGTGAGGGGTTTCAGACAAGAGAAGATGTGTTGAATGCTTTTGAAGTGGAAGATATAATTCCAACTATAAAGTATGAGATTGAGCGTTTTGAAACAGCATTAAGCTTAGTGCGAGAAGGCATCGGAATCACACTAATTCCAGAAAACTATCTACAAGCTCTTCCAGATAAAGCAATTGTAAAAAAATCTATCGATTCACCTTCACTGAATAGAACTGTCTATTTAACCTACTTAAAAAACCGGTATGTATCACCTGCCATCCATACATTTATAAATAAGACAAAGCTGTTTTTTAGCTGAACTGGATACCCTTCTCTTAGTTTGCCTCTGTGCAGCAAACTAACACAAAAGTTTCCTACCCAAGGACAGCAATCCACGATTCTGTCCATGAAAAAAAGCGTAAAAGCCCACAGTTCCCCCGGGACCTTACGCTTTTTTTTATTGCTCAAGTAAAGTACTCTAACTTCGCATTCGGAAAGTACTTTTCCATATAGCCGTATAGATGAGATTTTATTTCATCCTCTTCATCCTTTTGATAAATATACTTACCAATGCCATACTTGCCCCATTTGTAGCGTCTCTCTTCTTCATTTAACTCTAATTTTGACTTCGGATAGTTCTTTTCAATCACTTTTTTCGCGGGCTTCGTAAAACGATGTTGAATGAATTCAAATGTAATATCATCTCTTGCATCTTGTGGTAATTCCTCGTCCAGTCTTTCAAACATGTGGCGGTAGCCTTCCTCCCAGCCATCATGAAGATAAATGGGAGCAACGATAAAGCCTAGTGGGTAGCCAGCTCTTGCCACTTTCCCTGCAGCCTCGATTCTTTTATCTAGAGGAGAAGTGCCGGGCTCGAAATTTTTTATGACATAGTCAGCGTTTATGCTAAACCGGAATCGAGTATTGCCATTATGCTTGGCATCCAGTAAATGGTCAACAAAATGAAACTTCGTCACAAAACGTAGCCTACCTAGTTCTGTTTGACCAATATGTTCAATTGCTCTTTTTAAGGAATGCGTCAAATGGTCAATTCCCACAATATCGGATGTACACGCAGCTTCGAACCGGGTAATCTCAGGTGCACGTTCTTCGATGTAGCGATCAGCCGCTTCAAAAATCTCCTCCACGTTTACGTAAGTTCGAATATACGGTTTGCTGCCCATCGTCGTTTGCAAATAACAATAATGACAATGCCCCATACATCCTGTCGCAAGGGGGATTGCATATTCGGCTGAAGGTTTGGAGGTATCGAATTTTAATGTTTTTCGAATACCAACAACTAAGGTGGATTTTGCGATACGGTATTTTTGAGCGTCCGTTTCACCCGGCAAATCCCGAATTTGATTATGTGAGGTTGTAAAGCGCGTTTCAATTCCCATTTTCTCGAACTTTTCCTTCAGTTCTTTTCCAAGCGGATAATCAAGTGCATTCGGTTCAAAATAAACAAGTTGCGGTACGAAGGGTTTATTCATATTGCATAATACCTAATCCATAATTATAATCCATTCGATCACCTTTCTCTTTTCATATAGCTTGTCTTAAAAGCGAGAAATTATGAAAATGTACTTAATCTGGGGTGATTGTTCAAGACACTAATGCATGAGATTTTAAACAAAGAAAATCCAGGAAAGAAACAGGACCAAACCGTTTCTTTCCTGGATTACTTAAAACTTATCTTCTTTAAAATAGAATGTTCATTCTGTTTCAATGGTATAATAAAGGCACAATTGCATAGCAGAGTGGGCGGTTGGTCACTTCCTTTCAAAGGAGGTGATGCCAGTGACCACATACGAAGCAATCAGCTTGTTAATACAGCTAAGTGCTGTAATTTTAGCAGCTTTTTCAATCGTTGTGACATTGATTATTTTCTTTGCTAAAAAGAAATAACCGTCCCTCAGCAAAGGTTTGACGGTTATTTTCTGACCCAGGACCAACCGCTCTTTCTGCGGTTAGCAGTTGTAGGACTGGATATTAGCGTATCCAGTCTTTCTTATTTTATGATTCTAAGTTCATTATATACAGAAACTTTTTTGTATTCAACATATACGTATGTTATTGACTGTCCATCAATTGTCTTATCCAACACTAGATAATGAAACTGATAATAACATCTGCTAGACTAAATAGAAACTGCGACACAATAATTAATACGAAAGTCGGTGAAGCTATGAATGTTTTCCTAATAGTCACGCTCCTCATCTCGTTGACAATAATTATAGTAATAACCATTTACGGTTTAAGAGCAAAGACTAGCGAGAACATGATGCTATTTCAATCCTTGCCCGTATTCTTTTTATATAATTTCTTATTAATAGCTATACCACTTTTATATAAGCTGTTTCCAGAACGAGAAATAGAGAATACTAGTGTTCTATTCACGCTTCTATTTCCATCAGGATTTACACATTACGTTGGCTTCATATTCATCGTAATTTTCCCGACGTTTTTAGGTATCTTACTTTCCTTGACGATACTAGGTATTAAAGGACTGACTCAGTGGAAGACCAAGAAAGATAAACTCTTGTTCGCAATATCTATTGTTTCCACATTAAGCTTCGTATCCTTGACATTTACGATAATCCTATACCCATTAATAACCATATACATCTTGTGTCTTAAAATGGTTAGGAAACAAAATAAAAAAACCAACCCAATTTAGTAAAAAAGTTGGTAGAATAAATGCCTCCATGAGCATTCATCCTACCAACTTTATAATTCTATTAACATCCCTGATTCTGCTAATTCAATGTTTGGATTACCCTGTTTTTTCGCACTAACTACTAAATCGTTTAAATCACCGTAGTGTGGAAGATGTGTTAATAACACCCTTTTTGCTTTGGATTGATATGCTAGTATTCCTGCATGCTCGGACGTCATATGTCCCGAGCATGCTCCGTCCATTCCTTCATACAAGCTACATTCAGTAATAAGCAGATCGCAATTGGCTGCAAGTGAAACTAAATCCTGATTAAAGCTAGTATCTGACGTAAAAACAATACTTTTACCCTCACATACAATTTTTATGCTATACGTTTCTACTGGATGAATATTTCTCATAAATTTACAGGTGAACGGTCCGATTTCTAACTGGCTCTTTTCGTTAAATGAAGTAAATCGGGAATAAGCAACAGCCTCCACCTGCTCTTGCATCCCCTCGTCTTCTGGACCATATACACATAATTCTTCCACTGCTCTACCTAACTGTGTATTCACCAGTCTTGAGAATAAATACGCTCCAATATCACTGAAATGATCATAATGATAATGAGTTAAAATGGCATGATTTATATCATTTAAATCTATATAATTTTGTAATTCCGTTAAGACACCGCTACCGCAATCAATTAATAATGAAAATCCTTCATGTTGAATTAAATACCCCGAACAAGGACCATTTTTTTTAGGAAATCCACCCCACATACCAATTACTCTACACTCCATAAGTTTTAGCCTCTTTTTCTCAATCAACTATGACGCCGCAATATTATCATGACATATTAAGGAGTACCGAATTTTGTCTTCAACTCTGCATAATAAAAACGACTGCTCCTTAACAGTTACTTCCTTACGTATTATTTAGCCCCAGACTCCAACAAAATCTCTTCAATCTCTTTAAACTGTTTTTCACTATCATGCGCTAGCGGAGTTACTCCATCCTTATCCGCAAGATTTACGTCTGCTCCGTGCTCGATTAATAAACGAATCGTTTGCTGCTGTTTTTCAGATCCATCATTTAAAATTATTGCCTCTAGCAAAGCAGTCCACCCTAGATTATTCACATGATTAACGTCAGTTTTTGTTTTCGTTAAAAGCTCTTCCACTATCTCTACATACCCGTGCTCAGAAGCGGGGATAAGTGCAACTCCACCATATCGATTCGTAATAGTTGGGTCAGCCCCAGCTGCAATCATTAGCTTTAAGATGTCCATATACCCTTCTGCTCCCGCATATAAAAATGGATTATTAAGCATATCATCCTGAATATCCACATTTGCACCTTCGTCGATTAATATCTTTACCATGTCTACGTCATAAGCGTAAGTAGCAATCATTAACGCCGTCCTACCCTGACCATCCTGCGCGTCAATATCTACTCCGTTAGCCAGTAACTCTCTAACTGTATCAAACTCTTTGCCTTCCACGGCCTCGAATAATTGCTCCTGCATCGTCTCATCCTCTCCTACATTCATCCCATACAACCTTGAAGGATAAAAGTTATTCCAATAAACATGAACACTCTCGGCATTATATCCTCCCACAGCTTACATTTATTCTTTCCCTCATCATACTAACTTCGCTAATGGAGACAAAGAAATAGAAGGTCAATATTCCACTTTTTACTTTTTAAATTCTATTACTCCACGATCCATCTCAAATAAACCATCAACATATAGCTCAGGAGAACGTTCAGAACCAGATTTTGAGTACCTTTCAACATGACTGACATTAATATTCTCCGCATCTGTAAAATCAATATGCGCAATAGCTACCCAGTAGGCAAAATGGTTTTTCTCATATAATGGGCTAGTTATCCGTTGCCCCAGTTGGTTATCAACGACTGCTTGCGCCTTCATACTTTTAAAACTGCCAAAGCCATTGCTAACTGCACTATAAGATGCAAACAATACATATTTCAATTGGGTAGGATCATGAATCACAATGGTTTCTTTCCCTGCCACTCGACTATCACCATCGAGAGTAATAAAAGGCTCACGATTTGCATTCCCCATTGAACGATAGTAAACCTTTCCGGTATCGCCATTTTTCAATACATAAAAGCAATATAAATCCAAATCTTTTTTAGGGTTCGCCCACTCCAAAGTCGCTACAATTTTATTGGACTTAGCGATAGATATTGATTCCTTTTTCTTCAGATTAATATTCATCTTCTCGAGGTTTGGCTTTTGTTTAATAGGTTCTTCAACAGGAGGGGGAAGAGGAATATCATCCTGTATACCACTTGCGCTTTCTTCAATCTCTAAACCATAATTTAAGCATAGTGCCTCCAACCCTCCATTAAATCCACTACCTATCACATTAAATTTCCACTGTCCTTGATGCCTATACAGCTCACCAACAACTATCGCTGTCTCCTGTTGTAAGTCATCACCAAACGAATAAGAGTATAAAATATTTCCTGTTATAGCATCTCTTATAATAAGCTCTAAGTTATCTACTTCTTGAAAGCGCAAATTTTGTGCGTCCCCTTCATGAATAGTCAAGGCAATAGCTATTTTTTCAATTGTTTCTGGCACTGCATTCAATTGGATAGTAATCGAACCATCTAATGATGTTTGTTTTGCATAGCTAACTGATTTATCTGGACTATTCGGTTGGCCATAAAAGATAAAATGTTCATCTTTTACACAGCGATTGCTAGCTTGCAATAAAAAGGAAGAAATATCTAATTCCATTTGTTTTTTTGGTGTCGACCATCGAACAAAACATTCGAGTTGGGTTATATTTTCTAATTTAACCTTCTGTCCACGTTGTATCTGCATGAAAACACCCCTTAAGATTATTACTTTTCATTATACAAAATACGCTATGTTTTTTCTTTGTTTTCAGAAAATTAACTGACTGGTATAAAGTGCTCTCCTTTCAAATAATCATAATTTTCTCTATAATAAAAGAAAAAAGGGGGACATCTAATGCCATTCTTCAACAAACTAGTACGCGATCTAATCCCACAGGTCATCGAAAACTCAGGTAGCAAATTCACCACACGCACACTAGATCCTTCTGAACACTTAACAGAAATAAAGAAAAAGCTATATGAAGAAGTACAGGAATTCCAAAAAACTATGAACCACCAAGATGCCCTAGAGGAACTAGCCGACATTTTGGAGTTGATTCACGCTGCCCTTCCTATTCACGAAGCAACTTATGAAGATCTAGAGAAAATTCGCATTGCAAAGAAAGAAAAACGCGGTGGATTTGAGGAAGGAATTTATTTGATAGAGGTTGAGGATGAGTAAGTTACGGCTTATTACGTTAAATGTTATTCAAGTCTACAGTTAGACAAAAGCTCCACAATCCTCTAATTCTCTAGAATAAGCATGTTTTTCTAAACCTGAAAAACGTTGAAATTTTTTCTATACACAGAAAAAGAATAGGATACTCACATATCCTATTCCTTCGCTACATTATTCATTTGGAAATTTCGGTAAATAAATGATTGCCTTAAATAAATCACCATCTACTTGAATTAAAAACTTTCCATGCTGGATATGAATAAGGCTTTCAGCAATCGACAACCCTAATCCGCTACCTTGACTTGATCTAGATTCATCGCCTCGTTTAAAGCGTTCCATTAGCTCATCGACTGAAATATTTAATTCATATGCTGAGATATTTTTAAATGTCACGAGTATTTCATTCCCTAAATCTTCAACATCAATATATACCCTTGATGCAGGCTGTGCGTATTTAAAAATATTTGAAAATAAGTTTTCGATGGAGCGCCATAGGAGTTTGCCATCAGCCTTTACATACACCTTTTCTGTTGGGTAGGCTAACTTAAAATCTAATGACGACGCTTCGATTTTTCCACCCATTTCTCCTATTCCTTGCGTTAGTAATGATACGATGTCAATCCGTTCTAACTGAACAGGCATACTTCCACTTGACGCTTTAGCCGCTTCAAATAAATCATCCGTTAAGAGCTTAAGTCTTTTCGATTTTTGATCTAACACGTCTACATATTCAGCAATTATTTCAGGGTCGTTTTCTATTTTTAATAAATCGACATACGTAATGATTGACGTTAAAGGTGTTCTAATATCATGCGAAACATTCGTAATGAGCTCTGTTTTTAAACGGTCGCTCTTAATCTCACTATCCACCGACTTTTTTAACCCCTCAGTAATACTATTAATATTCACTGCAAGCCGGCTAATCTCCCCTTTTCCGTCTACTTCAATTCGATGATGAAGATCTCCATTCTTAATTTGCTCTACGCCCTCTTTAATGCGGTTAAACGACTTCACCTTTTTCATCGCAAACCAAGCAGCTAGACCCATGGTAATGGGAAACATGAAAAACGTTGCCACAACTACTAAAGGATAGCCAATGACAAGCAGTACGATTTTCACACCCATACTGCCACTATCAAATACACTTTTTACCAAAATAAAAATCTTTTTGAGAATTTGATAGATGAGTGTATGCTGAAGTAATGTTCTATTTTTGATATGCTTTACGAGCGATAAAATCATTAGTAAAACAATGATAAAAAAAGGTGCCGTGAGAAGCATGTATATATCATAGAACACTTCAAGCATCACCGCTATCCACACCGCTGGTAAACAAACGGCTATCACAATTTTGAGATCATTATATAGTTTGTCAACGACATGAAAATGAATCTCTTTATCTTTAAATGAGGTTCTTCCAATAACAATAATCAAATAAACAAAAGATAAAATAAATCCTGCTAGAAATACAATGAATTCATAAAAATAACGTTTGGCAATCTGTTTGTCTTTTTCCCATTCCTCTATTTTTTGTTGTAAGAAAGATTCTGGAAACGCTATATAAATGACGTCTGTTTGTGGATTCAACTGTTCAACATTGCTTGTAAAGTAATTAAGGTATTGACTTTCTTTCACTTCATTTGGGTAAAACTTTTGTTGATAATCCTCGAATAGCATATATGCATCATATGATTCAAATTGCTCTTTCTTATTTAGTTCATTATTAGAGAATACATGTTCACCATCACTCGCATAATATGTGATTCCTTCATGTGCTTCTAGTGTTCCGAGTAACCGATAAAATTCTCTTACCTGCTCACTCATTCTTTCGGCTTTTTTAAGATTTATGTTATCTGCATATTCTTCTTGATATATGCGCTCATTTTCCACTTCACTCAAATTCGGATTATATCTGTATGAATACCGGAAATCATTATATAAATTTTCATTAATTTCTCTATCATCTTCTTCAGTTAGTGTCTTACCACTTAAAATATGTTCTTCACTTTTATATTTTCCGATTAATTGCGCTAAGGAGGCAATAATGCTGTAACTTTCATCAGCGAATGCTCGGCTTTCAAAATAATTATCTTGATTTATACTACTAAGATGAACCTCATTAAATTCCATGTTGATAATTGCCTTCGTCGTACCAGTTAAACAAACGACGGCGATCAAAAACACAATCACTTTCGTAATGATTGCATGACTAATATTTCTCAACTTTATACCCAACTCCCCATACAACTTTTAAATACTTCGGCTCTTTCGGATTTATTTCAATTTTTTCTCGAATCTTTCGAATATGAACCGAAACCGTATTCTCTGGATTAATGGCCCTTTCATTCCATACCTTTTCATAAATCTCTTCAATTGTGAATACTCTCCCAGCATTTGCTGTGAGAAGCTTTAAAATTTTATACTGCACTGGTGTCAAATAAACCTCTTGATTATCAACAGTAATGATCTTCTGTTCATCATCAATCATGAGCCCGCCCGTTTGAAGTACATAACCACTCACCTCAAGACTCCCAAATGTCGTATACCTTCTTAGCTGTGATTTCACTCTAGCCACAAGTTCTAATGGATTAAACGGCTTGCCCATATAATCATCTGCTCCGATATTTAACCCGAGTATTTTGTCATGATCCTCAGACTTGGCAGAAAGTATAATTAACGGAATCATATTATCTTGTCGAATCTTCATCGTTGCCGTAATCCCATCCATTTTTGGCATCATTATATCCATAATAATTAGGTGAATTACATGATCTCGAATAAGATCGATTGCCTCTATCCCATCGTAAGCTTTGAATACTTGATATCCCTCATTTTCTAAATAAACGCTAATCGCCCTAACGATTTCTTTATCATCATCACAAATCAAAATGTTCAACTACATTCATTCCTCCATCTCTTTTGGCTTATGTGATCACCCCTGAGGATTCGTATAAGAATATGATACTATTTAAATCTTAACAAACACACACACCAATTCTTAAGACTTTCTTAGTGTTTTACTATGTACATAAATTATGCCGAATAGACGATTCTGTTTTTCCTGATTAAATTACACAAGTTCAATATAAAATCTTAGAAAATATTTAAAGTACTGCGAAAAAATCCGTAAGCGATTTGTAAAAGCCGATTTTCTGTTTGCTCAGAAAATCGGCTTTAGTTTTGTATGCATATCTAATTTAATAAATATAAAGTAAAAATATCACTTACTTATGATAGGGTTCACCGTAACGCATCTAAATGAGGTTTTTACCTTTTTTGTTAAAATGAATTTACTAGAAATTCAATAAAGAACAGTACTGAAAAAATGCTATTAACTTCTCAAAGCATTTACACTAATCAGAAGTATATACCCTATGTGTGCAAAATAGAGATGCACTGCAATTGGCCAAGCTCAAAATTATTTGGCTTTTAACCGCATTGCTTAAGGGAAGAATAAACATACTCTCTCATGTAAACCTTCTAAGACTTCTTCTGGCACTTCCCTGACCTTGATATCCTCACCTAGGAAAAGCAGCCAATTTGTTATTTCGGCCAATTCTCCTGAATTATAAACATTGATAAAAGTCTTTAGAATGGCTGTAGTTTGGTAAGGATTTGTATAGGAAATTGAAACTTTTATAGGATGGTATTTTTTGAACTGGGCAATTGCCTTTGGACCAAGTTCAAGGACAAGGTTGATCACTTCTTCCTGCTTACTTAGTTTTTCTAAAATATTTTTCTTACTTAATCTTTTTTTCGTAGGGTATGGTTCGACATTGGTGAGATTGTCGACAGGAAAAATCCCCCTATTCTCTTCCTTTAAGTCAAATCCTTCAATCAGCCAAAGGCTTTTTTCACGATAAAGGTGCAAGAGATAAATTGGGTAAGTCTTTACTATCTTCTCTTCTTCGATAGTAATCCATAAATAGCGATCCAAAAGAAGGATTTGGATAAGTTTTTCTAAAATAGGATGGGGGAGGTCTGACAGATCAAGTAGGTCGGGATTATTAGGGTTAGTTCCTTCAAAAAGCAAGATTTGATTTAAAAGAACGAGGTCATCTTGCTGGTTTTCTGAAATGAGGCCTAGTAATTTTTCAGCTAAAGACTGACGGCTCTTTAGATAAGGGAGTTGTTGATTTCTTGTGGCCATAAAGGCAATAAAGAGAGCTTTAATCTCATTATCGGTGAAGCGGACAGTGGGCAGGACAGAATTGTTCATGACAAAATAGCCCCCATCCCTTCCAACTTCAGCAACAAGTGGCATCCCCATTGCTTCAATTTCTCTGATATCTCTAATAGCGGTTGAACGAGAGATGTTAAATTCTTGCATGATCTCAGAAATTGTAAAGCGGGATCGGTTGTTGATATACCGCATGATGATATTAATCCGTTCAACTTTTTTCATCTCGACCTCCTAAACAGTATCATTTTTTGACACTATTAAAGATTATTATAAACTCATCAAGTGAAATGTAAATTGCGCAGTTTCAATAGATGGCAACAGGGCTTTCAGTGCCTTTATGTGGCCTAGATTTTGTTTGATGGGATTGTAAAAGGAAAACTTCTGCCCATTCTGAAAGGTTTGCATCCACTTTTGTGACTTTTCATCCCCAAAAATCCAGCCGCTGTAGTTTTTCGACTCGATTACGTAGATGCCGGTTTCATGAAGGTAGACCAAATCGATTTCAGTCGTTTGTTCTTTGCCGTTGGGTATATAAATATTGAACAATGCTTTATGGTACCCCGGCAATTTTGCCAATTTACCGTAGGATGAGAATTCACCGTAATTGCCTTTGTTGAACATGGTGGAGAACAGGCCATTTCCGGTCTGTTCCTTATAGGTAGAAATGACCGACTTTTGCTTGGGTTTGTCTGCGGTCTTCCTTGCTGCAGAAGAGCTAAGTAAATCTTCTACACGATTGATTATTTTTTTAAACAAACGCTCACACCCTTTCGTGTATTCTTTTTTAAATATCTGCCTCATTATTTTCTACCGCCTGGAACTCATTTACCTTTTAATCTTTTGAACTTTGTCTTTGAATAATTTCAATTATTTCAAGTCCAAACTCCTCTATCTTTTTCTCACCAATACCTCTTATTGTTGATAGTTCTATCAAAGTTGTAGGTTGTTTTGAAACAATTTCGTCTAGAGTCTGATTAGAAAAAATATGAAATGCTTTCATACCTAAAGCTGCTGCTCTATCTTTTCTAAAATTTCTTAAAGCCTCTTCCAATCCTGCTGCTACAGTTGCAGACTGTTCTTCTTTTGGATTTGCCATAGCCTCTACTGTTTCACCTAATAGTTTCAATTCTACTGTATCCTCTGTTTTTTCTATTTCATCTTCTATATGAGAGTCCATTAGAAAACTACTTATATCCAACATACGGTTATCTAAAATTTGAACAGGAGAAGATTTTTTTAACTCCTTTGATATGTATCCGACTAATCCATCTACACGTACAATTCTATCTTGTATATCTTCTTTTGCTTTTTTCAAGTCTAGTATCGTTCTATTATTCGTAAAAACAACTACTTGTTTAATAGGTGTTTTATTCCCTACTATTCCGTTCTCTTGCAACAACTTTCGTAATACTTCTGTCTGTCTTTCTATCTGGCGTATTGGACTGTAGAATCCTTCTTGAAAAACTACTTTTTTACCTTTCATGACGTTCCGTATAAAATCCCCTTGCTCTGTTACATGAATATTTCCGTAGTAGTTTTTCACTTCGATAACGAGTATAAATTTTCGAGTTATAACAACAAAATCAATTTGGGCTTTCCATTCATCATGTCGCAAATGAAGATCATGCAAAACATGAATAGGAATAAATGCGTTTACTAGCTCAAATTGAACACTTTTTTCACCGTATAATCCTAGTTCATGAATTTTAATTTTACTTAGTAAGTCTTTTTGAGTTTCCGATAACTTTTCTTTTTCTAAATCACTCTGCATTTTATCTATTTTTTTTTGCGCAGTAGTACCCTCTTTGATAAGTACAGGTACTCGTAGTTCTTCTTTATCCTTTAATGCTAATTTCATTCTTTCTAAAAAGGACTTTTTAGCAAATCCTGTCACTTTAATCTCTCCTCAATATAACTATATTTCTAGTCTAGTTTCCTTCAATTTGAAAGAACACTAGTATCCGCCATTCCAATTACCTTAATATTATCACAATATTTAACTATTTTATCAGACTTTCTTTATAAGAGATAAAATAAAAAGCTGCCGAAAATGTATCCTCGGTAGCTTCATTAAGGTATTTATAATTAGTTTTTCATTAATTTATGTTCAGAGTGAGCTCTTTTAATATGGGTTAGTGAACTAAATTGCGTTTTCAGATAAATTTTCCAACAATAGATGTATCCTTTCCCCAAAAACCCTCCTATCTAGTTAATGACAGCGACTTATCATTAGCAGCATTGGAGGAAAGAAGAGATGACTAATTATCTTACGGCTTATCAATCTTTTAAGACGGTTCAAGAAATGGATATACATGTTCAAAAACACATAATGGAGCATAATGGTGAGTTGAATGAGACAGATCGCGTTGCGGTCACTTTGTTAGCTCGATATGCATGTAAGTTTCCAGGTGCAGCTCATTTGAAAGTGGAATCCATTTGTAAAGCGATAGATAAATCAGAGGCTACTGTTAGAAGAACTTTACGTAAATTAGAAAAGCTAGCGATTATTAAAAAGGTTCCGACCATTCGCAAGGTTTCCAAGGGGTATGGTGCCAATATTATAGTTATTTTACCTTTTGATGACCACTCGAGTTTGACAGCTCGGGGAGAGGATGCAAAGCTAGAAATACAAAGGGATGAGCCTATCATTTCGCAAAAAGAAACCGATATCTTTTTAATCTCTAAAAAAGAATTATTTCATAATACGTATTCTGACGATAAAGTCCGCTCAGAAAATTATGTGGATAACTTTTCCGAAAAAAAAGAGCCTACATTCTATCAGCAATTCAAATCTGCTATTTTTGCTACGTCGGGACAAGATCAGCAACTGGTAAGCCGTTTGTATGGGGTATATCGAAGCCTCACTTATCGTAGCGTTCAGTTGTTCCCACAAGAGCAGAAGTTTTATGAAAACACTGGTTACCAAGCACTAACGATTTCTTTACACGCCATGAAAAAGAAAAAAGTTCGCAATCTTCCAGGATATTTTGTTGGCGTTTTTGAAAAAATTTGCGAACGAGCGTTATTTGAATTCTATCTGGAACATGAGGAATGAGAAGCAATATTAGGTACTTTTGCAGAAATAAATAGTATGCCTGTATGATACACCATTTCATCACCACTCAGAATTGCTTTTGAATTATACCTAACGCAGCCTTTACAAAGCTTCTTTATTATGCAAAATACCTATAGTTCCAATCATCTATATTAAAGAATATTTTTACCTTATATCAAATGTCTCATGATTAGTAAAGTTAATCCTTCAGAGTAAAATAATGCTTTACGTTATTTTTTAGGATAATATTAGTGAAAAACTAGTAAAAGGAGTAATGGGAATGTGTTTAGTAAATTTTCATTTTCGAGATCATCCGTTTTATAAACTGATTGTGGTGGCAAATCGGGATGAGTTTTATGAGCGACCTACTGCGGCTGCTGGATTTTGGAAGGATTGTCCGAATATTTTGGGTGGGCGTGATTTAGTGCATATGGGGACTTGGCTTGGTGTGACGAGAGATGGGCGTTTTGCCGCGTTGACGAACTATCGGGATCCTAATGAAGCACGGGGAAGTTATTCTCGTGGGGATATCGTGCGTGATTTTTTGTCCAGTGGTGATGCTCCAGTTGATTTTATTGAAACACTATCAAACAATAAAGGAAATTTTGGTGGTTATAATGTCATTGTGGGTGATGGAAATCAATTGTTCCACTACAATAATGTATTAAATGAAATGAATGAGATTACTCCCGGCACACATAGTTTGAGCAATCATACACTGAATACACCTTGGCCTAAGGTTGCAAAGGGCAAAAAGTATTTAGGTGAGTATGTTCAATCCTATCCTGGTGAAGCAGCTATAGATTCTCTATTTGATATCATCTCAGATCAAACCATGGCGGATGATATGGAACTACCTGAAACCGGAGTCGGATTAGAGATGGAGAGATTGTTGTCTCCTTTGTTTATTAAGATCTCTAACTATGGCACTCGTTCATCCACCGTCTTACTAATCGATAAAGAAAATCATGTTACATTTGTGGAGCGAACTTTTCAGAATGGAGAGTTCCAAGTAGAAAATCGTTTTGCGTTCAAGATTGGTGAAAAATAGGACTACCTTTATAAACAGGAGAGTGCTAGTACTCTCCTATTTTTCTATTACATTCATTTTCACTTCGACTGGATATCTGAGTATTGCACCATAGAAAAAAACACCTTCCGTTTATAGGTATTGTCTATACCTTCTTTAACGAAAAGTGTTTTATTGAATCCTATTATCTTCCACCGCGTTCATCCACATGATGATCATTTTGGCCATCTTTCACTTGAAGTTCTTCTTTCTGTTGGTCACTTAACTCATTTGGCTTTCCTTGCTCAACAGTTAGATCTTTTTGATTTGAGGATTCCTTTTCATGATTCGACTCTTTTTTCATCACATTCACCTTCCTAATATTCTTTTCAATATTTCTTTTCCCTAAAAAATTCACTTCTAACATTATTCTTTAAAAACTTAATGATTCGAGCATTAATTCCACAAAAAATACAGCCTTTCCGCATAAGCAGATGGCTGTCTAGTTTATCTTTATCTATCTTGTGATTTTGAGCAATAAGTTCAAAAGAAAGTGATGTGTCTATAATGCCAAAATCATTTTCACCCCCGTGAGAAAACTATTATTTCGTGGATGTCTCAGAGGGATATTTTTTCGGACAAAAATCGATTTACAAGCTCGTTAAATCGCTTACTATGTTCCCAGAACATCAAGTGTCCTCCGAGTACTTCTATAGAGGATTTGGGAGAAACATTTTGCGTAAATTCAATTGCTGTAGCTGACCAATGTTCTGCAACAATTGTCAATGTTAATTTTGTTCCCTGTGTCAGAAACAAACATGAAAATCATAACATTTACGTTTGTTCGAATTAACGTGAATGTTTCTGACACAGGGTCGCTATTTTTCATCTATAAAGTAAGAAATCTTTTCTGCCATCTTTCGGTTAAATTCGTCTTTCATGAGAGGGAAAATTTCTTCTACAAATGTATATTGCATTGCTATAATTCCTCTACAATAAATTAGTAGATTAAATCCTTAAAATTATTCAATATAAGCTTTTTTCTTTCCTCTAGAAATTCAGGATAGTTTTCCAACTTCCAAAGGTTTTTATCTCTAGGTATTAAATGCATTTTCAAATAATTATCTGACTTACCTTCAAACCATTCTTCTGGAAGAGTAGCACTCTTACCACCTGATCCATTCTCTTGCTGCGTTAATAACATACAATTAGCAATTTGATCTCGATCTTCTGCTCTATATGCTAAAACCTTCCTTCCTGAATTCGGATCTATATTTTTTATTGTTTTTAACGCACTCTGTGGGAAGATATGATCAACTTGTGGTTGATTATTTACAAATGCAGGATGATAGGAAAAATCCTTATACCAAAGGTTAAAAATTAAATGAATGTTTTTAGATCCATAAGCCAGTTCAAGAATTGTTTCTTCATCAATTTGTAAGTTTCGGCCGCTTCTTCGAATAGTGTCAAATAGATCACCTACATTAAAATCTCGTGATTTTTTTATCGCATCAATACAACGATCTATTACTGTATCAGGACTACCGCTAAAAGCTCCAGTTAATAATGTTCTTAATATGTATTCATCGAGCTTTTTAATGCTATTCCACTGGTTTTTAAAATGATATCTAAAATAAATTACTGGTATTAACCCAAGATAAGATGTTAATGCTTTATCTGACCTTAAAAACGTTTTACCATATAAAAAGTCTTTTACATCTTTGATAGCATTGGCAATATCATCCCACTTATTTGAAATAGCTTCTCTTGTCGTTTCGTCTCTAAATTTTGAAACATTATAGGCTGCACCTTTATCAAGCAGTGATAAACATGCTTTTAGCACAAAATCCCGATTGAATTTATAACCAGTGTTATTGAGATCTTCAAGTAATTCTTCCATCTTCTCGTCAGATTCTGACCAGCTAGCAGACAATAGAGAGAACAATAAGTCTGATTTCCCCAATACGGTTCCTCCAGAATTAGCTCTTATAAAAATTTCGACAACATCATCTTCAGTATATGCTTCTTCATTATCGACACTATCTAATTCTTGATATATCAATGTTTCATCTGAAGTAAAAATCCTTATTATTTTAGAAACATTTCTTCTTACGCGTCTTTGCTGTTCCTTAGTTAAATCAGTACCAGATTTATCAATTAGTCTTTCGCTAATTTCATCATATTCACCATTACTAAACACGATATCTTTGAACTTTATCCAAGGAAATTTAACCTTTTCTTTTTCCATAAACTTGAATTGGTATCTAATATCATCAGGTTGTGTTAAATCGCCACTTAAAATATCCAAATATAATTCTTTTCCTTCGTAACTGCCTTTTAAGCCAATGAACAAACTTTGTAAGCGTTGTTGCCCATCTAGTACTAACATCTTTATTTTTGAATCCTCTAATACGTAAAAATCCGACAACTTCTGTTTCTTTTTATAGTTTTGGATGAATTTTCTACGTTTAATACTGCTCTTAGTCTTCCACACAAGCAATGTACTAATGGGATATTCTCTAAGTATTGAATCGAAGAGTCGCTCTGTTTGCTCCTCTTTCCAAACAAATGGTCTTTGGATATTGGGTAGCCAGAAGCCACCATCCTTTTCTTCATTATTTAAATAACCAACCATTCTCCTAATAGTTTCTTTCTGGTTCTTCATCAGTTCACACTCCCTTTCCAGGTTTTTTTCGCTATTACTGTAATCTCAGTATATCAAGCTAAATCTGCTAAACAATCATTAATATTTGAAGTAATGTATTAATAATCAACACTTTAGAGGATGTTGTAAAAGCAGACTCAGAATCACATATTAAGTCTGCATTTCTATTAGAGTTTCTACTACAATAGACACATTACGGCTATTCAACCTCCCTATATTTAATCGAAAGGCATGTTAGATGTAATCTGTAGGTTTTGTACACATTTACTTGGTCTTCGTTTCAGGCGGCTACTCCAACCAAGAAAAGCGTGTCCATACGAGCCCCCTCAGAGAGCAGAAGGTAGAGTTGTATTTTCTATATTAAATTGTAGTAAATAAACTAAATCTTTTCGATTAAAGGGATATTTTTTCGGACAAAAATCGATTTACAAGCTCGTTAAATCGCTTACTATGTTCCCAGAACATCAAGTGTCCGCCGAGTACTTCTATAGAGGATTTGGGAGAAACATTTTGCGTAAATTCAATTGCTGGAGCTGACCAATGTTCTGCAACAATTGTCAATGTGGGTACTGTTTCACTAGCTGTTCTCGCTTCTTCACGATAATCAGAGAACATGCCCGAAGCAAATAAATTCGCAGCAATATAATAGGGGGTTTTTAGGGATTGCTCTACTAGCCAATTCAACTCGTCCTCGCTTACATCACGTTGCACCATGACGCTTGTTGTATACGCCTTCATAAATTCCCTTTGACCTGCCGGATTACGCAAATAAGTGTTATAGATCGCCCCAATATCATTAAGGGGACCTTCCACCCAATCTTCTACATCGTTTGTCGACAATGCCTTTGGTGACATGTCAATGAAAATAAGTGATTTTACATTGTCATAGCCGTTCTGTTTAAGATACTCCCAAATTGTTAAGCACCCGAACGACCATCCTGCTAGTGTAACGTTTTTTATTTGTAATGAATTGAGTACTTTTGCCAAATCCGTTCCGTGTGTTACATAATCATTTCCTTGTAACGTAATCGATGAACGACCATGACTTCTTGGATCGATAACAATTACTCGATTTGTTTTGGCGAAATGTTCGACTTGATGGGTAAACACCTCGGTTGTAAATGTAAAGCCAGGGATGAAAACAATAGGATCTCCACTTCCTACATCTTGAACATATAATTCTACACCAGGATCTACTTCTACATACTTTCTTTCCGACACTGTCATCAACTAGCCCCCTTATCATAAGAGCAGCAATAATAGAATTCTTGTCCACTCTTCGTTATATACACCATATTCGAACTTTTTAATAAAAATTCCATTTTCACATTTTCTACTTCACAAAAAAGAGTTTGCAAAAGTGACATCATCACTTCTACAAACTCTTCATTAACTATATAACTTCTACGTTCAGAAGCTCTTTTCTCTTATTTCGCTGTAACACCACCATCCACCGGTAACTCAATACCAGTGATATGGCTTGCTTCGTCTGATGCTAAGAACAATACCGCTGAAGCCACTTCTTCGGCTTTCCCAAGATTCGGTAGGGCAATTTGAGACAAGAAATAATTCTTGTAATCCGGATGTTCCATATGTGGTGCACTCATTGGTGTCACGATATAGCCTGGGTGTACGGAGTTAACACGGATATTTTTCTTACCGTAGTCAACTGCTGCTGCTTTTGTGATTGAACGTACAGCACCTTTTGAAGCTGTGTAAGCTCCTGCTCCAGCCATACCTGTTAATGCAGAGATGGAAGAAATGTTCACGATTGAACCACCTTCATTTTTCTCCATCAAAGGAATCGCAAGTTGCATACCAAGCATCGTACCGTTGATGTTGATGGCATATGTGCGCGCCCAGTCTTCTTCTGTCTGTTCCATGAAATCCTTAGCCAATGAAATTCCTGCATTGTTTACCAAAATGTCTAATTTGCCAAATGCTTCTACTGTTTTGTTATAAACGTTTTCCCAATCTTCTTTTGAAGCAACATTATGTTTGATAGCAATCGCTTCTCCACCAGCTTCTTTAATTTGTGCGACTACAGCTTCTGTTGCTTCGAAATTGATGTCTGTTACGACAACTTTAGCACCCTCTCTTGCAAACATAAGTGCTTCCGCTTCTCCCATTCCGCTTCCTGCTCCTGTAATTACCGCTACTTTGCCTGTTAATCTCATTTTTTTCACCTCATGATTATATTTTGATAGTCTAACTATCACTTATTTTACTCCTCAAAATGGACAGATGCAAACTTAAACGATGTATAATAAAAAAATAAAGGAGGTTATCCAATGCCACTAAGTGTTCGGGAACAAAATAAATCTACACGTTATCAACATATCGTATCTGCAGCTGAGCGCTTATTTCTTGAACTTGGATTAGATAGCGTCCAAATGCAAGATGTAGCTAAAGAAGCAGAAGTCGGAATCGCTACAGTTTTTCGGTATTTCCCTAAAAAAGATAAACTTATCGTTGCTGTTGCTATTCAAAACCTTGAAAGAATACTTCCTGCATTCACAAAGATTGCATCCTCACCTAAGACGGCATATGAACGGTTAGAGGATGTGTTAAATTACTTGCTCGAAGATCAAGACGAGAGTAACTCTTCCAAGTTTAGGGAAGCTTTTGAAAGCTATGCTTCTTTTACAAAAGAGCCATTACCAGACATTGAAGACTATATAGAAATCCAAAAACAAATTAGTAATAGCCTTATTCCAATTATTGAAGATGGTAAAACTGATGGGTCCATTCGAACGGATCTATCCATCAAAGAAACCCTCATAACTATCATTAACACTTTTGGGACTTTCGTAAATAATGTCGTATTGAAAGCACCTATTTCTTTTCTTGAGGAAGATATAGATCCACTAATTCAGCGACGTGTATTAAAAGACATTCTCTTATCATATGTACGACCTGTTTAATGCTGGTTTCTCTAGAAATTTACATATTAAATTAACAATAGGAGGCTTATGATGAATCAAAGAAAAATTGTATTGTTCATTGCGACAAGCTTAGATGGGTATATTGCGACCAAAGACGACTCTTTGGAGTGGTTGTTTAAGGTAGATGGTGAAGGAGATAATGGCTATTCTGACTTCTACGAAACAGTAGATACGGTAATTATGGGCAGACGCACTTACGACTGGCTTCTAGAACAAGAATTGGAAAGCTTCCCCTATGAGGGTAAGGAATGCTATGTTTTCTCCAGAACCGTCAGTGAGGATAATGAAAACGTCAAATTCTTCAGTGGAGATGTAGTCGACTTTACAAATCATTTGAAAAACAAAGAAGGTAAAGATATTTGGGTAATGGGCGGTGGAGATTTAATCCACTCATTTATCAAGGAAAAATTAGTGGATGAACTAATTATTACAGTGTCTCCTGTTTTAATCGGAAAAGGAATTCCTTTGTTTAAAGAAGTTGATTTTGAATTAGAGCTTACCTTAAAGAGCATCAATCGTTTTAATCAATTTGCAGAGTTGCATTATGAAGTGAAAAGATAACAAAAAAGACAAGGCAGTGAAGATCATTCACCTGTCTTGTCCTGTTATTTCATGGGAATCCAATTGGTCATAATTTTGTCTCCACACTGTACGTATCCCAAAGATCACCAACGTTATTCCAACAATTACATTTAATACTTTTAGAACAACTGTCTCCAAAAAAATAGTTAGATAGCTACCTAATATTGAAATAAACGTAAGAAAAATGAGGGTTGATAACACGGCACCTAGTCCAAAAAAATATATATCCTTCTGCTTAATATTTTCTTCCACTAGCTTCGTTGCAAAAACACCCGCCCAAAAAAGAATCGTTAATGGATTGGAGAGAGTTAAAACAAGTGTTTTCCAAAATACAGTTTCTATACTTTGTTGAGAGAGAAAGTTAAAGCTTGGGATGATCGATAACCCAAAACCTCCTGCTATACTACTTAAACCAAACACAACAAGGACTGCTGCTCCAAAGTAACGAATAATTTCTTTCAATTTCCGATGCCTATTCAGCATCTTACCTATTCCCAAAATTGCCGCAAGTATAAACAAGCCATCAATCAGAGCTACCCCCAACACACCCGTTTCTGCTGCTAAAAAACCAGATGTAGCTGCAGTTTGAAATATAAAAATGCAGATAGGTCCTACAGCAATCTGCAGAAACATTCCAAATCTAATTCCTTTCCAAATCATCCGCTATTCTCCTACCTGTTTGATATTTCTTTTAAAGTAGATAAAACAATCAATGTGTTGGATTTCTGGACCCCTTGAATGGATTTTAACTTTTCACTTAGAAAAATCTCTAACTTGCCCGTATCTTCTATCAATACCTTTAACATATAATCATACGCACCTGCCAGATGATGACATTCAATCACTTCGGACAACTGAATAATCGATTTTCTAAAGTGTTGAATATTGGCAGCATGATCGATATTTACAAAAATAATTGCTAGCAATTTGTATCCCATTTTTTCACGGTTTATCTTAACTGTATATTGTTCAATGACATTTGCTTCTTCTAATTTTTTAATCCGTTCTGATACTGCAGGTATAGACAGATTTACTTTTTTGCTAATTTCAGAAGCTGTAGACCTTCCATTATGCTTTAAAGCCTCCAGAATTTTTGCATCAATAATATCCATATCCCACTCTTCTTTCGAAATCATATTTTAAACTATTATAATTAATTTATTTAAATTAATAAATGATTTTCGGAAAACTCAATAAATAATAAAGTATTTATTGAATTCACATTATTTTATAAAGCCAACTGTGTAATTTATATGAAAATCCTAATAATTTAAAGGTCATTCCGAGTTCACTTTATCCTGAGCTAACACATTTCATGGTACCCTAAATTTAGATGAATAGAGATCAGAGTATACTAAACAAAAAAAACAAGCCCCTTTTTTAGAAAAAGAAGCTTGTTTTATGAGCTTAAATTTTTGTACTTATATTACCTATACTAAGTTACCTGCATTCACTTGATTCTTCCCATTTTGTTTTGCATTATAGAGGCGCATATCGGCCAAATGGAAAAGCTCGTCAAAGGAATTAGGTGAATCATCTTCTGTCGAAGAAATTCCAAAACTAGCTGCTATTTTTATGGACTGATCATTTCCCACCAATTTCATGTCCGCGATAGTTTCTTTCACTTCATTCGCAAGCATCACTGTCTCTTCTAAAGAATTTCTACCAATTATCACAAATTCATCCCCTCCATAACGCCCAACAACAAAACCAGGTCTCAATGTGCTTTTACACACCCTTCCTACTTCACGAATAACTTTGTCACCCATTAAATGCCCATACATATCATTAACCGTCTTGAATCCGTCCAAATCGAATGCAATACAGCTAATTGTTGATTTTGTTTCTTCTGCAGCAAGGAGCCAACTATTTGCAAGTTCACTTAAGTAACCCCGATTAAATAAACCAGTCAAATAATCCATATTAGCTTTTTTCTGTATCTTAGATAATTGGTGTTTAACATTCAATTTAATAGCCTTATATGCAATTTCTCTCTCATTAATGATATTCAGAAGGTTGATATATTCTTTTTGAACTTGATAAGATAAATGGAAGTCCTCCATTAGTTCACTTAATTTTAAACGCTTTTCTTGAATAGTCTTTAATAAATATACATCCTGGTACGTATCTACAATTTCCTTTGCAGTTGAATAGGCTTGAAAAGATTCCTTATGCGCTTCCTTCTTACTTAGCCAGTCCCCTTTTAACATTTGGAATTGTGCGCGTTCTCGTATAAATGTACCAAACACATTCTTCTTTTCCATTTCATCCATCACTAGTTTCGCATCTTCTAAAAGATTCAAACAAATATACGCATGAGCTATATTAAACATTACCCGTACTTCTAAAACAGGAGTGTTAGGCTCATGTAGCTTTGCAGCAGCTAGTCCTTTTTTGGACTGCTCTAATGCAGTTTCATATTCTTCCAGTTTGATGCACACATGACTATAATTACTATAGGCATTTCTCAAAATATTATATTTCTTTAATTGCTCTGCAAGCTGCATACTTTTATGTAGGGTTTCTTTCGCATTTTCATATTGTTTGTTATATTCATATAACAAAAACAAGATATTATATAATTGCAGATAGTCAGCATCATCACCATGTGCTTGTGTAATTTCTTCATAATGCTCCATACTTGCAAAAGCTTCTTCAATATCTCCAATGGAATAATAAGAAGCAGCCTGATTAATGTGAGCAATAAGTATCGATTTGTGGTCATTATATAATGTCCCGATCTCTAACAACTCACTTGCTTTTTCGATTGTTTCTTGATATTTCCCTTCTGCTCTTAACTGGGTTACTTCCGTCTGCAAACTACTTAACAATTCTTTCGCCATTATCTTGCTCCATTCTCCTCGGACTTCTACATTCAAAACAATTCAAGATTCAATTATTACCAAGTTCTATAAACAGAACTGATTATGTATATATTAAAATTGTGAAAAAGAGAAAATACAAAGGTATTTTAACCCACCCTCAAACTTGTTCATAGTTACTTTTTAACTATCTAATTATAACTTGGAAGTCATCATTTATCCAGTACTTGGAAAGCGAGTGGTAAGCTTCGAAAAACATATTGCTCCACTAGGTATAACTTTCTTATATCAAAAAAATAATTCTCCATCATAAGTGGGAATCGGTTTTTCTCAAATTATTCTTGGGTCCCACTGGGAGTTGTTAAAATCGGTATACTTCATCTCACTCTTTAAGTGCTCCAGATTCTACAATACTTTTTTGCTCTACCTGGTGGAACTACTTCAGTAAGCTATGTTTCCTTCATTGTTACTGACGTGTTTAACACTTTCCCACGTATATTGACAATTCAATTTTCTGTTGGTAAGCTATATATCAAATCCAAATTCGTTGAAGAGAATAAGTACGAATGGTCACTTAATCTGTAGAGAGTCGACGCTTGCTGAAAGTCGATGTTTAAGTCCTTTTCTGAAATCATCTCTGAGAAGCAAAATTGAACTTTTTGTAAATTTTGCCGGTTTATCCTCCGTTACCTTGGGATCACGTATGATAGTACGTTGGCTGAGTGCTGGAATTTTTGTGAAAGACAAATTTCCGGAATTAGGGTGGTATCGCGAGTAGTCTCGTCCCTTTTTATAGGGGCGAGTTTTTTTGTGCCTTTTTTTCACTGAATATGGATCATTATCTCGAGGGAGTGAATGAAATGAGTAAATCTAGAACGCTATTTGTAGGATTAATGTTATTTTCTATGTTTTTTGGGGCAGGAAATCTTATATTCCCCCCATTTTTAGGTGCAAATGCTGGGACAAACTTTCCCCTTGCTATTGCAGGCTTTATCGTTACTGCAGTTGGTCTCCCACTACTTGTACTAACTGCACTTTCTTTTGTTAAAGGCGGGGCTCGTACGCTAGCTGGTCGCATTCATCCTGTATTTGGATTAGTATTTACGGTTATCGTGTATTTATCGATTGGACCGTTTCTAGGTATCCCACGTAATGCAACGCTTGCTTATGAAATGGGTCTTAAACCCTTTATCTCTGATTCTTCCTTTGCTTTATTTGGTTTTACAGCTGTGTTTTTTCTTCTTGTATTTTTAGTTAGTTTAAACCAAAGCAAAATGGTAGACCTTATGGGGAAAATCATTACGCCCCTTTTATTGCTAAGTATGGTCGTGTTAGTCGTAACAGGTTTTATGCAACTAAAAAATGGTTCGTCGGATCCTTCAACACTAGATTATGAACAATCCCCTTTTTTGAAAGGATTTTTGGAAGGTTACAATACGATGGATGCACTTGCTGCGCTTGCGTTTGGAATCGTTATTTTGACTACCTTGAAGCAACAGGGTGTTTCTGAAGGGAAAATGATGCGAAGAGAAATGCTTAAAGCAGGTTTACTAGCTGGATTATTGCTTGCAGTTGTGTATTGTTCTCTTGGGTATATCGGAGTAGAAATGGCGGATTTGGGGTCATATGAAAATGGGAGTGTGCTACTTTCTTCTGCTTCTTTATTGTTATTCGGTCAATGGGGAAATTTGCTGCTAGGAATTATTTTTGTGTTAGCTTGCTTCACAACATGTGTAGGTTTGGTTTCTGCCTGCGGGAATTATTTTCATACGTTATTGCCGAAAGCTAGCTTTAAAAAAATTGCTTTGTTTTTTACATTCATCAGTTTCGGCTTTGCCAACTTCGGACTAAACACAATTTTATCTTTGAGTGTTCCATTTTTAGTAGCAACCTACTCCTTAACAATTGTGTTAATCGGATTATCTTTTTTTCATTCGCTATTTTGTGGTTCTTCTTATGTTTACATCGGGGCAATTACGCTAACTGGAATAGTCGCTGTATATGATGGTCTAAAGGCATTTGGATTCACATTCGGAATCTTTGATACTTATATGAGCTATCTACCATTTGCAGAGTTGGGACTAGGATGGATTATTCCTTCACTTGTAGGAACTGTAATTGGTTATGGATTATTTATAATGAAAAGAAAGCCGTTAAACCTTCAGAAACAAACTTTAGAGTGATGATGCTATGTCATAAGGTTAATCATAAAAGTGGTTGAAAATTTCATTTTAAAAGTAAAAGCATCAGGTTTTATTCATACCTGATGCTTTCTTCGTTTTATCTATTCTGTGATATTCCGATATTTGAGTCACTCGAACTCCCCTAGTATTCAGTTCATGGTATATCCCTCTACTATCTGTAAATGAAATATATTCGTCCCGTTCTTTTTGAATTAACTCTACCGCCTTTTCTTGAGACTCAACATAGATAAACCTTCTAATATAATGCTCTTCATCAAAAAAGTAAGTTACTTTGAATTCTTTCACTTTTATAACTCCTGTTCGTAAATTATAATTCCGAAATTATGAATTTCAATACTTAATCTAATTTCCTACAGTATAACTTAGTTTCCTCTCACATAAACTTCTCTTATTTCTTTAGAAAATATTATTTAATTGTCCAGTGGCAGATCATAAAGTTTTGGTACTTGTTTTTCATAAATTAATCAGTTGAACTGATTATATTTTTAACTGATTAATCTGGGAAGTGAAATTTAGCATGGATAAATGGAATAAATCTTATGGCTTTCTACTTGGAAAGGTTTTGTAGCAAATGGAAATTAAGTTTGCTGTAGGACTCGTCGACTTCAACATTAACGCCAGACAGTATGGAGTACTATTATTTATTGAGGAAAACCCTTACTCCTCACAAAAAGATATCTCCGAAAATCTACAAATCGATCGCACAACTATGGTGAGTCATATCGATCACTTTGAAACCCTAGGATTAGTTGAGAGGGCAAAGAACCAAAATAAATCAACAAGAGAAACAATTGCTTAAAGAATTCCTTGTTAAAGTTTGGAGTTCACTGTAGAAAATAGGAGGATATCAAATATGAACGCACTTGATGATTTTAATGCACGTCTCGAAGCAACTATAGGCCCTATGGATTTTCTGAAATCCAATCAAATAGATCCCAAAAAATACTTTTTAATCGATGTTAGAAATGGTCCTGCCCTTGTAAGAAGTTTAACTATTAAAGATGCGAATGTTATACCGGAACAAGAATAACAAATTGCCTAGGTGAAATACTAAAAGACAAGGAGATTATTGTGTATTGCTGGGATGTCTGGTGCAATACTGCTGCCAAAGTAGCGAAGGTGTTATTAGATAAGGATTATAAAGTTAAAGAGTTGACCGGGGGTATTGCAGCTTGGCAAGAAATGAACTTTCCTGTTAAAGAACTAGCCCAAGATGCTAGAGCAACTGATAATTGCGGATGTTGAGTTATGTTCCAACGAATAAAAGGTACTGAATTTGCTGAACAACTGGTGGATGTTAAAGGAGATTAGAAGGCTCTAATCTCCTTTAATCTTTTTAGATTTTCTCGGTTAAAATAGGAACAAAACGTTTATGGTTTCTTAGTGCTCAATCTTTTTAAAATAATTATAGACCTTCTCTAGCTTTTTCATTTGATTTCCCTTTGGACTTTCCATATTCCCAAACTCAAAGAACTTTACTTTCTTGATACCAACAAAATTAAACAAAGCCCTTTTCATTAGAATTTTGTGGGCATTGTTCAACCAGAGAAATGGATAGTTAGTTGGCCCCTTCATGGTAGACACACATACAACGGACTTTCCTTTCAAAAGCCCTTCTGGGAAAAGTCCCTTCTTATCTTTATAGGCAAAATTGGAAGAAAATAATTGATCTATATATCCCAATAGCATTGCGGGTGGTCTCCCCCACCAAATCGGATATACAAAAACAATCTTGTCAGCCCACATAATTTGTTTCCTATATTTTTCGATACTAGGATCAGTATGCATATCACGTCTTCGCTTTTGCTCGTTAAACACTAGAAGTGGATTAAAGTTCTCTTCATATAAATCTAAAACCTGTAAGTCCTCTATCTTGCGATTTTCATTACTCCCCTTAATAACTTTTTGTAAAAATGTATAGTTTAAGCTGTTGTGGTTTGGATATGTGTAAATTAGCAGCATCTTCATAACGCACCTCTTTATTATCATTTGATAACTAAATAATAGCACGGAAATTTTTAATTATCAAATGATAATTGTTTTTTGACAATATTTTTGTTACCTTATCTATAAGAGGTGAGAGAAATGGACAAAAATGCTCTTTTTTATAAATTAGTATCATTTACATCTTCTGTTCATCAAGTAACACATGAATTAACAAAAAATGCGAAATCAGATTCAATTTCGCAGGTTCAATATAACATTCTTGAGTATATTTCTGTGAGTCAACCTGTGACTCCAAGTGAAATTAACGATTGTCAAAATATGTCTATGCCGAACACGAGTCGCGAGCTAAGTAAGTTAAGTAAGAAAAATTTAATCGAAAAAATAAATGATACCGAAGATCGACGAAAACAATATATTCGTCTTTCGAATGATGGAGAAACCATGATGAACGAAGCTTTTGCAACTATAGAATCTCGTTTTCTAAAGCGAATAGAGAATGCTTCAAAAGAAGATTTAGATGATATTGAGCGTGCAATAGATATTCTTCAGACAAAACTTTTTTATCCATAGGCCATGATTTAAACTTCTCTTATGATAAAGATGCTGCATTTAATAACAATAATTTAAACGAAGGATAAATAAATAGTTTAGTGAAAATGAGATCAGTATAGATCTCATTTTTTGTTCCTCTTCTTCGTTTTCGTATAATCAATCCATTCCACTTTTTTACATCGTTTACTGATGGTACTGTTAAGCTCCAATTTAATTCCATCCATTATGTAACTCCGTTGCTTCCGCTATATCGCCCAAACTATCCTCTGTATCAACAATAAACTTTTAAAGCCGTTTCTTTTCTTCCGGAGGGATTTGGTACTTCGCTTCTCAACAGAAACTCTATTATCCGATCCTCACCTTCGTATTAATAAAAGAATCCCTATAACTTGGTTACCAACTCGCTTTTTTAACTCCAGGGATTTGCCCTTTATGTGCAAGCTCTCGGAAAGCAATACGCGACATATTAAATTTGCGCATATATCCTCGCGGTCTGCCGGTCAATTCACAACGATTTTTCAACCGCGAAGGAGAAGAATCTCTTGGCAACTTGCTTAATGCCCTGTAATCCCCTTTATCTTTCAGTTCTTTACGAAGCTCTGCATAATGGGCTACCATTTTCTGTTGCTTTTTATCTTTAACTACTTTTGATTTTTTCGCCATTTTATCGCCTCCTTTATACCGTAATCATTACGCTTTAAAAATACGTAAAATTTTTTATTTCGTTTCTCGGTGAAGTGTCACCTTCTGAAGTCTCGGACAGTATTTCTTCAATTCAATACGCTCTGGATTGTTTCGTTTGTTTTTGGTCGTTATGTAATTGCGATCGCCTGTCTCCGTGCAGGCCAGTGTGATATTCACTCTCATCTTACTTCCTCCTCTTTAATCTGTATTTCAAATGCGGGTAGTGGATCTGAAAAGCTATTCCAATCCTGTGCATACTCATGTTCTGTTAACTGGCATTGGTCCAAGTCAGCAGTGATTTGTTGCTGGTCCATATCTATTCCGATAAATACTAGTTCTGTCATCTTGATGCCATACTCCATATCCCATTTTCCAGCTCCCTCTATCCCTAGAGATGGCCCTGCTTGAGATAGCAGTACAGCAGTATCATCCCGAGTTGCTAGCCATAAAAATCCTTTAGTCCGTATCACTTCAACTGGCCAATCCATAATCCAATTCATTAAGCGTTCTGGATGAAAAGGTCTTTGACTTCGATAGACAAAAGAGGCAATACCATACTCCTCGGTTTCAGGCACATGTTCTTCGTTTAACTCTTTAATCCACCCCGCTCCTTGACTGGATGTTTCAAAATCGAATAAGCCTGTATTCAATACTTCGTTTAAAGCAAGATTTGCGTTTACTGTCACTATGATTTTCGCATCTGGATTTAAGCTGTTAAGGACAGCTTTTAACTCGCCGATTGTCTCTTCGTCAACTAAATCAGCCTTGTTCAAAATTAATACATTCGCAAATTCAATCTGATCAATAAGTAAATCGGCTATTTCCCGTACATCGTCATGAGTCGCTGCTTCCTTGCGATCTAGCAACGTTTCTCCAGAAGAAAAATCTTGCCAAAACCTATTTGAATCTATGACTGTAACCATAGTGTCTAGTCTACAAAACTTTGATAAATCGATGCCCAGGCTATCATCAATGTAAGTGAATGTCTGAGCTACCGGAACGGGCTCACTAATCCCAGAGGACTCAATTACGATATAATCAATTTCTCCAAGTTGAGCCAACTTCTCCACTTCTACTATCAAGTCCTCCCTAAGTGTGCAGCAAATACACCCATTCTGCATTTCAATCAACTTTTCCTCCGTACGTAAAAAACCACCCTGTTTTACCAAAGAGGCATCAACGTTCACCTCGCTCATATCATTTACGATGACCGCTACTTTAAGCCCTTTACGATTTTGTAAAATATGATTCAGTAGAGTTGTCTTTCCTGAACCCAAATATCCACTTAATATCGTTACCGGTATTCTATTCTCCATTTTTCTCCTAACCATTCAACACAATTGTATTGAATTATAAATAGTAATGATTACGATTTAAATATTATATTGTTTCCAAACAAACTGCAAGTATTATTATTAAGCTGTACTAAATTAGATACCAATACTAGTTCTAAAAAATAGTGCTATCAACTTGTTTAGTATTCTGTAGTCTCAATTTCTCTGCAATTCTAAAACGAAAAACCTTAATTATAATACAGGATGAAGGACTAGGTTGGTGGGTATTATAAGATAGTTCGAGATAGGTCGATAGGTCAATAACCCAAAACCACAAACATCGCTTTACTCACATTATTAATTTGCAAAAGTTCTCGGTATTTCTACATCTTCACCAAGTGCTAATGTTCGTTTAATATTTACCTTATAATTAGGATTCTCTAATTTGAAATATCTTGAAAAGAGGAATACAATTAGATTGTTATTAATTTTTATATAAACTAAATGGAGGGATTTATCATGACTGACTTAAAAGATAAAGTAGCGGTTGTAACAGGAGGAGCTTCTGGTATAGGATTAGCTACTGCAAAAGCTTTTTTAGCAAAAGGAGCAAAAGTTGTTATTGGTGATTACAACGAGGATTCTGGTAAAGCTGTAGAACAACAATTAAAAGATACGTTTGAAAATGTATTATTTGTACGTACAGACGTAGCAGACGAGCAATCTGTTGAAAACCTTGTAAAAACAGCGGTTGATCAATTTGGTCAACTAGATATTATTTTCAACAATGCTGGTATCGGTATACAGAAACCTACACACGAATTAACAGATGAAGAATACAAACGTGTTATCGCCGTAAACCAAGATGGTGTATTTTATGGTATTAAGTATGCACTTCGTGAAATGCTAAAAACTGGGGGCGGTGCAATTATTAATACGTCCTCAATTTTAGGTACAGTTGGGGAACCAACGTCAATCCCATACGCGGCTAGTAAAGGTGCAGTTAACTTAATCACAAAATCAGTTGCATTAGAATATGCTGATCGCAACATTCGCGTAAATGCTGTTGCTCCGGGATTCATCGAATCAGGTTTAGTAAACAAAGAATCATTAGGTGATTTCTATGATGGTTTAGTAGCAAAACATCCAGTGGGTCGTCTTGGTAACCCTGAAGAAATTGCTCACGCAGTTGTCTTCTTAGCAGAAAACGACTTCGTAACTGGTACCACTATTCACGTTGATGGCGGTTATACTGCGAAATAGTTAGGTTCACAAAAAAACATCATCATTATAATATAAAAGCCGTTTTCTGTTCAGTCAGAAAACGGCTTTGTTATTAAATTCAATTTAACCCTTGGACTTTATATCATCACAACCTTATTCGTTTCAGCTGCTTCTATAATACCTAAAATGACTTTTAACGAAGAGAGTGCGTCTTCTCCAGTTACAAGCGGCTGTTCATCAAGTCGAATACATTCGATAAAGGCATCGATTACACCGCTATTTGTTTGATTGTTATTAGTTTGGATATTCTCAAGCTTGTATTGTACCTTTTCCCCATCTTTTGTAATCACTTCTAATTGATATTGATCACTATGGTAAATCTTCAAAATGCCTTTTTCGCAATAGATGATCGTGCTATTATCTTCTTCACCGTAATACGTCCAAGAGAACGCAGCATTACCTAAACGTCCTTTTTTCGTTTTTAAACTACATACGATATTATCGCAAACTTCTATCGGTTCGTTATTTTCATCGACTTTGTCAAGTGCTCCCTTAAAGGCGCTTACATGCTCAATTTCATCATCTAATAAGTAATGCAGTAAATCCACTTTATGGACTCCTAAATCCCCTGCAACACCTAGACCAGAACGCTCCTTTTGAAAGAACCATGTGGAGTTTGATTTATTTATCCCCCATTGTTCTGGCCCCGAGTGACCAAACGTTGTTCTAAAAGTCAGCACTTTACCAAGTTCTTCACTTTTAATAATTTCTTTTGCCTTTTGATGCGCGCGAGTAAATCGCTGATTGTGATCCACCATTAATTTTTTCCCAGATTGCTTTTGGGCATCTACGATTTCTTTTGCATGTTCAATTGTTAGAGAAATTGGTTTTTCACACAGAACATGTTTCCCATTTAATAATGCTTTGGTAGAAAATATATGATGATATTCATTTGAAGAACAATCACTTATTACTTGTATCGTGGGATCTGTTAATAATTCATCCACATTTTGCACTACTGTCCCACCAAACATGACCGATAACGCCTCTGCTCGTTCAGGATTTCTGTCATAAAAAACGATTTCGTCTACGAATGGATTTGTTTTATATTCTGGTGCATGGCGCAATTTAGTAATTGAACCACATCCGATAATTCCTACTTTTATCCCCATTTAATCACTCCTACTCTCTCTTTTGGAATACTACAGCAATAATTATGATTAGACCCTTTACAAAGCCTTGTAGATACGGGGAGACGTTCATTAAGTTCATCATATTATTCAAAATACCTAAGATAAGCACTCCGAAAAGTGTACCAATAATCTTACCACGACCACCTGTCATTCTTGTACCACCTATAATAACGGCAGCAATCGCATCTAATTCATATTGAACTCCAGAGCTTGATGATGAAATAGAATTTAAGCGTGATGTTTCAATGATAGCTGCTATACTTACTAATAATCCTGCTAAACTATACACAGCTATTTTAATACGATCCACCCGAATTGCAGAAAGCATGGCAGCTTTTTCATTACTTCCAAGTGCATACACGTATCTTCCAAAACGTGTCTTGTGCATCAAAATATAAACCAATGCAGTCATAGCAAAGAAAATAATGACAGGATAATCAAATATCCATAGATCACTGTTTGCGATAGCTGTAAAACCCTTCACTTCTCCTGAAACGCTTCCACCTTCGGCAATATATAACGCAATGGAGCGAGCTGCTGCCATCATTCCTAATGTAGCGATAAAGGAGGCAATCCTTCCTTTTGCAACCATTAATCCGTTCAAGAATCCTGCAAAGGAGCCAACGACTAGTGCAGTAAAAATCCCAACAAGTATACTCCCTGACGCATTTAACGCTAAAACTGTGATAACACCGACTAGCGCTAGCACTGATCCGACCGATAAGTCGATTCCACCTGACAGCATAACGACTGTCATACCTAAAGCAACAATTCCGATAATAGAAACTTGCATTAGTATATTTAGTTGGTTATTAATATCTAAAAATCTTGGATTCATAATAGTTGATGCGATAAAAATAATAATGAAAGCAATAATAACGCTATATTCTGACCACAGCCATGCAAGACGACTTTTTGCATTTAAAACTTGCGGACTATATTCTTTTACATTTGTATTAGCCAATTTTTGTGGCCTCCCTTTTCGAGCCGGTTGCATAATTCATAATTTCTTCTTCCGTTGCTTCTTCCCCGTTAAATCGTGCTGTTATTTCTCCTTGGTACATCACATTAATCGTGTGACAAATCCTTATTACCTCTGGTGCCTCTGAGGACAATATAATCACTGATTTTCCTTGTTCAGCTAATGCCACAATTTGTTGATAAATCTCCTGCTTAGCTCCAACGTCAATCCCCTGTGTGGGGTTATCAAAGATAAGTATATCCGCCCCGACTTCAAGCCATTTGGCGATGATGACTTTTTGCTGATTTCCACCACTTAGCTTATCGATCGTAATACGTGGGTTGTGTACTTTGATGTTCAATAGTTCTTTATAATACTGAAACTTTTCTGTCTCGACATTATTTTGTATAAATCCCGATTTCTCAAAATTTCCTATGGATGACAAGCTCATATTATGGATTACACTTAAGTCTTTAATAATCGCATTTTCCTTGCGATCCTTTGGAACAAGACCTATCCCTGCTTCCACCGCTTTTCGAGGGTGATCTATTTTTATGAGCTGACCATTGATTTTTATTTCACCAGTGTATTTTTTTCGGTATCCAAATAAGCTTTCAAAAAGCTCTGTTCTACCGTCCCCTGCTAGACCAGTAAAGCCTACTATTTCCCCCTTTTTCACTTTAAAATGAATGTTCTTAAACAATCCTAAGCTTGTTAAATTATTCACTTCTAACAATACTGGTCCAAATGAATGCTCATGTACGAAACGGGTTTGAGATATTGATTTGCCAACCATTAGCTTAGTGATTGTATCTAGATCTTCTTGCTCTACATTTCCACTTTTAATCATTTCTCCGTCACGTAATACGGTATAACGGTCGCATACTTCTTTAATTTCCTTCAGTTTGTGGGATATATAAATAATGGAGATGCCTGATTTCTTTAAGTTCTTCATCAATTCAAATAATCGATTCACTTCATGCTCAGCTAATGAGGTTGTAGGTTCATCCATAATAATAACGGTCGATTTATGAAGCAGTGCCTTGGATATTTCTATCAGTTGTTTGTAGGAGGTTGCTAGATTTCTTACGTATTCCTTTGGGTCGATGTCCACACCGAGCTTAGCTAAAATTTCATGTGTTTGCTGGCACATCTCTTCTACTTTTAAAAAGCCCACTTTGTTTCGAAGTTCGGAACCTAAAAACATATTTTCATACACTTTGAGATCAGTTACCATGTTTAGTTCTTGATGGATAAAGCTAATCCCTTGCTCCTGCGATATTCTTGGATTGGTCATTTTGACTTCTTTATCGTTTATGTAAATAGAGCCATTATCAGGCTGATGAACCCCCCCTAGAATATTCATTAAAGTGGATTTACCGGCACCATTTTCACCTAACAAAGCATGAATCTCTCCTTTTTCAATCTGAAGAGTCACATTCTTTAATACAGGTACACCATTAAATGACTTCTTAATGTTCTTCATTGTTATATAAGAATTTTTAGTCATGGTATTTATCCCTCCTAATATAGGAAAAGAGGAAATACAACAACTGTTTACACAACCATTGTATTTCCTAATATTCATTTAGAATTTAGATTCCGGATCATAGAACTCATCTACGTTATCTTTTGTTACTTGAGTAGCTTCTTTTACGACCATAGATTCTTCTGGTTCATTTCCTTTTGCGATATCCGCCGCAATTTTCACTGCATCTTCTACCATCGTTGGTGAGTAAAGGAATGTAGCTGTTATAAATCCATCTGCTTTGATATCTTCGAATATCGCTTTACCACCACCAGCACCTGTTACAAATTGAATATCTGTACGATTTGCTTCTTTAATGGCTTGTATAACACCAAGTGCCATTCCATCATCCTGTGTAAATACTGCATCTATTTGTGGATGTGCTTGTAAAATGTTTTCCATCACTTCTAGCGATTTTTCAGTAGAAAAGTCACCACTCTGTGAAGCAATTATTTCCATTCCTTCTGCACTTTCCATCGCTTCTTTAAAACCTGATCCGCGTTGCTCTGTAACTGAACTCGGCGGTCCGGAAATTTCCACAACTTTTCCTTTTCCATTTAACTTTTCTACAAAATATTTACCAGCATTTACTCCGATACCTTCATTATCCCCTTTTACAACAACCGTAGCTGCATCATTTTCAAGCTCACGGTCCACTATTATTAAAGGAATTCCTGCATCTTTAATCTTTTGTCCTACAGGTGAAAGTGCTGCCGATTCAATTGGAAGCATGACAATAACATCCACACCCTGTGCGATTAAATCATCTACATCGTTTGCTTGCTTATTTGGGTCAGCGGCATTTGTCATCACATATTCAATGCCATCACTTTCTTTAAGTGCTTTCGCTTGCTTTTCAGCACTATCAATTAATGCGCCCATCCATCCATGTGTTGCTGAAGGTAAAGAAATACCGATTTTTAGAGTATCGTCTTCTTTTCCATTTGCAGAATTCGTATCATCACTACATGCCACCAAACTAAAGACTGTTACTAAAGATAAACATAAGATTAGAAACTTCTTCAACACCATTCCCCCTTTGTTTTTATAAAAAGCTCCCCTTTTGTAATCGATTACATGTGAAACTAAGGGCAACGCTCTATTATTAATCCCCTTTAATAACAGAGCGCCAACCTTAGTTATATATCCTCACGTAGACTCTCGAAGAACTAGTTCATGATTCAATATGACACTATCCACATTATTTCCTTTGATCTTATCGATTAACATTTCCGCCGCCACAGTACCCATCTTATACATTGGCTGCGCAATCGTAGTGAGCGTTGGATTTGTCATACTAGAAAAATCAATTTTGTCAAAACCTACTACCGCTACATCATTCGGTACATGCAAACCAGATGCATTTATCTCTTTGAGTGATCCGATTGCTAAAAGATCCGATACCGCAAATATAGCTGTCGGGCGATCCTGTATTGCTAATATCTTTTTCACAGCCTGCTGTCCATACTCAAATCCTAGATGCTTTGTATAAATAATATAATCATCGTTCAAAGGTATACCATGCTCTTCTAATGCTCGTTGGTAACCCATTTCCCTCTGTCTCGCATATAAAAACTTCTCATCAGAATTCATTAGGGCTATTTTTTTATGACCAATTTGTATTAAATGCTTGACCGCCCGATAAGAGGCTTCTTCATTATCTATCGACACGTAAGGAATCCCACTATCGAGGTTATACTCACTACATTGAATGATGGAATACTTTTCTGCTAGCTCTTTTAATGTTTCAATATTAACCGCTGGATCCATTGAAATAATTCCATCAGCCATCTTTTTCCTAACAAGGTCAAAGTAAATATTTTCTTTTTCCGGATTCGAATCGGTTTCACATAGCAGGATATTGTAATTCTGACTAAGTGCAACATGTTCAATTCCTTTAATAACTTCTAAATAGAAAGGGTTGGAAATGCTCGGAATTAATATTAAAAAAATTCTACTTTCTGAATTTCTTAGATTTCTTCCTAACATACTAGGCTCATAATTTAAATGCTTTATAGCCTCTTCTACTTTAATTCGTGTTTTCGACGAAACTGTATTTTGTCCGTTTAGTACCCTTGATACTGTAGCTACAGATACCCCTGCTTGTTTAGCCACCTGCTGGATGTTTGTCATCTTCGTAGTCTCGCTTTCTATGATTCCATTTTAATATAAAATGAAATCGTTTACATTTACATCTTATTATATTCCGAATTATGCGTCAATATTTATTTTTCATTAGAAAAAACTATTGATTTACTTGAATATTTTATATATGTTAGTAATGTAACGGTTTACATTACAGTATATTCTGATAAATATATAGGAGGTTATT